>CAVQLU010000015.1:0-204206 GCA_963713435.1 uncultured Actinomycetes bacterium | reverse complement strand
ACACGATCCTGACCTCGGGGGGCGGGTGCCTCGAAAGGCGCCCTCGGACAGAGAGCGGAGGGGAGGCAAGGTGAAGAAGCTGCATGCAGGCCGGCGGCTATTGGCCGCCGTGGCGATGGTGATGGCGGCCCTCGGGCTGGGTGTGAGCGTGGCCGGAGCTCACAACAACGATCTGGGCTTCGACAGCATCGTGAGCGGCCTGGGCAACCCTCGCGGGATCGCGTTCGATGACTCATGGGAAGGTGCTCTATGTCGCCGAGAGTGGCGACGCCGGCACGCTCTGTCTCGATGCCACGACTTGCGTCGGGCTGACGTCCAAGATCACGAAGGTCAATGTCAAGGCCGGGACGATCAGCCCGTTCGTCACGGGCCTGCTGTTGGTCGGCGCACACCGGCACCTTCTCCATCGGCGCGACGGGCGTTGCCGTGAACGACGGCAAGGTCTACGCGCTCATGGGGCTCAACCCCAACGGCGCGCCGCCTGCTTCGGTCTGTGGCGGCGCTCAGGACTGCCTCGACGCAATCGCGGCTGCCCAGAACCTGGGTGGGGTGCTGCGCGCTGACCGTAAGGGCGACGTCGAGTGGAAGCAGAACGTCGGCGCGTTCGATTTCCAATGGACGGCCGACAACAACGCGACCATCCCGTTGGATGGCTGGCAAAGCTGCCAGATGCAGCCGCCCTATCGCGGCGGCACCTGCAATCCGGACTTCAACCCCGGCGACGCGAACCCGTACGCGATGGCCGCCGGGGAAGACGGGAACTACGTGGTCGACGGCGGCTCGAATACGCTCACCTGGGTGCCGCGCCACGGCGACCCAAGCGTGTTGGCCGCGTTGCCGAACCCGGCTCCGGGAGGCAATGCATATGACGCCGTGCCGACGTGCGTGGCGCCGCTGAAGGACGGCAGGGTCGTCATCAGGGACATCAATGGGCGTGTCTTCGTCTACGACGGCTCGACGATGTTCCCGGAGCCCGAGACGCTGTCAGGCACAGGCTCCCTGATCAGTGTCGCTGGCCCTGCAGCCGACAGGTGGGGCAAGAACGTCTACTTCAGCGACATCTTCGCCGGAAACGTGATGAAGCTGTCGTTGAAGGACATGTCTCTCTGGCCCGTCGCGCAGGGTCTGAGTTTCCCGACGGGCGTGGCCGTCTCAAAGCGCGGCGCGGTCTACGTCGCCAACAACGGCGTGTGCCCTTCCACGCAACCACCCCCATCCCGGATACCTGCACGGGTCCCGGCGAGATCGTAAAGCTCCACAGCCACTAGACCATCGACGGCGGCTCGCGTCCCGAGTTCGCGATTGCGGGGCGCGAGCCGAGCCGTGGTTCTATCCGTGGTTCTAAACCAGCGTGATGACCACCTGAGAGCACTCTGAACGTGCGAGTGCGAGTTTCTACACGCTCGCTGGGCTGGGCTGGCCGTGTGGTAGGCGTGGTTCTATCCGTGGTTCTAAACCAGCGTGATCTGAGCGAACTGAGAGCACCCAGCGTCACGCAACCATGCGCGACAGAACCCACGTGACGTGGATTTGGCAGGTTGTGGTCCGGGAGGTCGCGGGTTCGAATCCCGTCTCTCACCCTTGTAGACAAGCCATCGGCGACCCGAGCGCCGCAGTGGTGCCGCCACGTGGTGCACGCCTTCATCCGACCTGCCGAGCGCACGACCACGATTGGCGACCGCGCTCGCCGCGCGTGGCGAGCATCAAGGCCGCGCGGTCAAGGCTCTCATCGCTCGACGGCCGACCTCGTCGCGAATCAGTCACGCTCTCGACACGCCGGAGCGTCCTCGGCAGAAGCCGAGGCGCGGAGTTTCCCGCGGCGAGCACGGTGCGCTTCCCCGATGTCGGTCTGGCGGCGCGGGCCTACCTTCGTGGTAGTGGGACCTACGAGGAGGAGAGAGAGGCCCTGATGTCGACACGTGTTGGCCCGCCGAGTCAGGACCAATCGAGTTTCTTCTGGAGCACTTCGGCTGCTGTGCTGGCGATCTTCGTCGCAGGCGTGGGCCTGCTCGTTGGCGGCATCATCTGGCTGAGCAGCGGATCGCCGGACGGCCCCGCCGCGCCGGTCGTATCTCCCGCTGTCGCCGCGCCGGCCGCGGCGGCCTCCGGGATGGCCGGGATGGCCGGGATGGCCGGGAGCAGTTCGGCCGCGAGTGGAGCCAAGGCGACGAGCGCCCCGCATGTGCCGTTTGACGCCGCTCTGCCCCCCGTCGGAGCCGGAACCCAGCATCACTACACGATTCGACTCAAGGACGAGGTGCTCGACATCGCCCCAGGTGTCCGCTATCAGGGTTGGACGTTCGAGGGCACATCGCCCGGGCCCGTGATTCACGTGCGTCAGGGTGATTGGGTCGACGTCACACTCGTGAACGGCGGAACGATCCCGCATTCGATCGATTTCCACGCCGCGCTCACGGCGCCCGACGTGTCGTTCGCGTCGGTGCCCAGCCGGCGGCAGCCTGCACTTCCGCTTCCGAGCCGAGACGCGCGGGCGCCTTCATGTACCACTGCGGCACCCCGCCCGGTCCTCGCGCACATCGCCAACGGCATGTACGGCGCCATCGTCGTCGATCCCAAGCAGGGCTTGCCGCCCGTAGCCAAGAGCTTCGTGCTCGTCTCGGGCGAGTGGTATCTCGAAGGCGACGGAAAGGCACAACCCGCCACGCTCAACTTCGAGAAGGCCCGCACGATGCAGCCCGACTACGTGACCTTCAACGGATACGCCAACCAGTACAAGGACAACCCGCTCACGGCCGATCCCGGCGACACCGTCCGGTTCTACGTGGTCGACGCCGGCCCGAGCCTCGACACGGACTTCCACGTCGTCGGCGCCATTCTCGACCGCGTCTACCTCGACGGCACCACGACCGACGTTCTGCACGGCGTGCAGACCCAGCTCGTGCCCGCGGGCGGGGGCATGGTCTTCGACGTGAAGTTCCGCGACCGCGGGCATCTTCCCGTTCGTGCAGCCACGCCTTCGCCGCCGTCGACATGGGAGAAGTCGGCCTCGTCAACGTCGGCAACGTCGCCGGCACCATGAGCCACTGACTCCGGCGCGGCGACGACGTCCGCTCAATTGCACGCCCGGAATGCGCCCGCTGCCGTTGCTGGAAGTGCTAGCAGTGCCCGCTTGCCGGCGCGATGGCCTAGGATCGTCAGGGACTTGGGGACAACGCCAACGGCCCGACCGTCCTGCTGACGATGGCCGATCGGAGCGGAGCGCAATGTCTGTAGCGAAAGTGATCGAGGTCACCGCCAGCTCGACGAAGGGATTCGACGACGCGGTACGCGAAGGGATCACCAAGAGCGGCGAGAGCGTCCGTAACATCAAGGGCGCGTGGGTTTCGGAGCAGAAGGTCGATGTCGAGGGCGGTGAGATCGTCGCTTTCCGTGTGACGCTGAAGATCAGCTTCGTGGTCGACTAACGCAGCGAAACCAGTTGCACGGCACCAACGAACGGGCAAGCCAGATCTGGTGCGCCGCGAATTGATGACCCGGCGGGATCGTCAACGGGAGCTACCGCGGACGGCGCCACCGGTCATGTCTGCCTCTGGCGTACGGAGACATCGACCTCAACGTGCAAGCAGCCTTCCAACGTTGGCATGGGTGGATGGTTAACTCCAACAGCGCGCGGTGGAACGTTCGACCAGGTAGCGCAGGAGCTCGGGATCGCTGGAGCGCAGCGTCTCGACATGCTCGCCGTGGCAGGTGCACAACTCGACGACGGCGCGCTTCTCGGTCAGGATCAGCACTGCGCCACGTCGCGCCGTGCGCCTCCCAGCGCTCGAGCACCTCGACGCCGGGGCGCACCCCGGCTCACGCCGGCGCTCCGGCTCCCGGCGCGGAAGCCGACGCGGCATGGCAGACCCGCGGATCGTTGATGACGAACTCGTCGACCTCCCCGCCCGTGGCCGCTGCGACTCCCGCCAGGAGACCGTGGTGCAGATGGCAGACCTGACGACCGTCGGGCGAGGCCGTCACCGCGTCCGTGAACGGGCAGCGGGTGAGGTCGAGGACGGTGCGCCCGCCCTGCCGGACGAGCCACCGGCGCGAACCCGAGCGTGACGAGCGAGTCGACGATCGCCTCGCGGGCACCGGCCGAGCTCTCGCCCGGGCTCCCTGCGTGGCGGCGCCCGGCGGCATACGCATTCTCTGCGTCGCCGGACTGGCCGAGGAGGTCGAGCAGCATCGGCACCAGCCGCCGGAATGGCGCGTCGGCCGCTCCCACGAGCCGGTATCGCAGGAGCGGCCGCCCCCGTGAGCCGGACGACTCCCGCTCGATCGACACGTCGCCACTCGTCACCAGCGTCAGGATCCGGCGCACCGCGTTCTCGTGGAGCCCGGTCGCGGCGACCAGCTCGCGCGCCGACAGGCCGCTCGCCGCCCTGCGAGCGCGCGGCAGA
Source organism: uncultured Actinomycetes bacterium (assembly GCA_963713435.1). Taxonomy (GTDB): domain Bacteria; phylum Actinomycetota; class Thermoleophilia; order Gaiellales; family JALYLC01; genus JALYLC01. Next base: position 199,803 of record CAVQLU010000015.1, on the reverse strand, counting down.
GCGCGCTCGCGCCCGTCACGCTTCGTCCTCGGCGAGCCATCGCCATGCCAGCCACGCGCCGAGCACCGGAAGCAGCACGAGCTTCGCGCCCTCGAGCGCGATGTAGGCGACATGCAGGCGCGAGGGCGGAACATCGTCGCCGGCGATCACGCGCACCGCCCTCGCGTCGAGCCTCGGCCGCAGGATGAAGACCTGAACGAGGAGGAACGCGGCGATCACGCAGAAGAGCGCGAGCGGCCAGTCGCGAACCGTGTGGGCGACGACGATCGCGAGCACGCCGGCGAGGACGAGCTCGACGGCGTTGAGCGCGCGGAAGACGAGCCGGCCGATCCCGAGGGCGAGCGGCGTCGTCATACCGGGCGCCCTGAACTTGAGCGGCGCCTCGATCGCCGAGATACCGGCCACGAGTCCGAGCCACACGAACGGCAGCGCCATCGCGATGACGTGCTCGGCGCGGCTCATGCGTCGAACAGCCCGGGCGAGGCCGCGGCAGCAGCGGCCCGCGGCGCCGGTGGACGGAGAGATAGCGCACGCCCTCGCGCCCGGCCGAGACCGAGCGCGCACATCCCCGCGGAACGAGCAGCAGCCCGCCCGCAGCGAGCTGGTGCTCGGTGCCGTCGACGCGGACGGATGCAGAGCCCGCGAGCACCAGCACGAGGACCTCGAGCTCGTCGTTGACGTGCTCGGCGACGCCGCCGCCGGGCGGCCACTCGAGGAGGGTCGCATTGAGCTCCTCCGATTGCATGCCCCAGAGCGGCCCGACGCCGCTCGGCGCCGCCAGATCGACCGGCGCGCTCACGAGCGAGCCGCGCCGGTCTGCTCGAGCAACACGGCGACGATCTCGGCGGCGGCTTGCGGCTCCCCGGCGAGACCCGCTCCCTGACCCGCGAGCATCGGCAGCAGGTCGACGCGCTCCTGCGCACCGGCGGCACGGCGGATGTCGGCCACCCATCGCGCCCTGACCGCCCCAGCCGAGCGTGCCGACCTGCGCGGCGACGAGCGCATCGACGATGCGGTTGCGGATCCAGCGCGCGGGACGGCCGCTGAGTGTCTCGGTCACGACTGTTCCGTCCGCCGGGCACTCGGCGAGCGCACGCCGGTAGCAGTCGGGGATGCCACTCTCGCGTGCGACGAGGAACCTCGTGCCGAGCGAGACGCCCGCCGCCCCGAGGGCGAGCGCGGCCGCGATCCCGCGGCCGTCCATGATGCCGCCGCTGGCGACGACCGGCACTCCGGGTCCGAGGGCGTCGACGACCTGGGGAACGAGGGCGAGGGTGCCGACCTCGGGCCGAGGCGGATCGACGTCGACTCCGACGAAGGCGCTGCGGTGACCGCCGGCCTCACTGCCCTGCGCGATCACGCCGCTCGCCCCGGCCGCCACGGCGCGCACGGCCTCCTCCCGGCGTCGTGACCATGGCGAGCAGCGGGATGCCGGCCCGCCGGGCGACGGGATCGCCGGCGTGGGGTCCTCGAACGTCGTGATCACCGAAGCGCCCGCCGCGACGGCGGTCTCGAGGAGTGCCAGCGGGGCGGCGGCGCGTGCCGCGGCTCGGGCCTCGGGATCGAGGCCGAGCTCCGCCCTGAACGGCGCCAGGACGGCGGCGATCCGCTCGCGCTCACCCGTGGCCGGGCTGCGCGGCGCGAGCTGGACGTTCACGCCCACCGGCCCGCCGCCGGCGCGGCGAGCGCCGCCTGCGTCGCGCGCGCCACGGCGTCCACCGTCATGCCCGTGACGCCGAGTACGCCCAGTCCGCCCGCGCGCGAGACCTCGCTCACGAGCTCCGGGGTGTTCGGGCCTCCGGCCATGCCCGCGAGCAACAGGGCGTGGCGGATGCCGAGGAGATCGCAGAGCGGCGCCCGGAGGCGGTGGCTCGGTCGACGGACTGACGATATTGCGACACTACAAATGTCGGTATTGGCTGCTCCGCTCAAGTCGCCGTCGGCCGCGGCGATCGTGTGGTCGAGCAGCTCGCGGCGGCCATGCTGCGACTCGCGGACGAGCTCCCCGCCGGTCCGGCGCGGTACTGGCCGACCTCGACGAGCGGCGGGGAGTAGGCGTGCAGCGTCGCGGCAGGCCGGCCCGAGAGGTGCGCGACGGAGTGGATGTAGCCGGCCGGGCCGCACTGCACCGGACCGGGGCGAAGCTCGCGCCGGACGTCCGGCCCCGGAGGCGGATCTGCTGCTCGAGCACGCTGCCCTGCAGCGCGGTCGAGCGCGACATTCGAGGTTCCGTGGTCGTGGTAGCCCGTCGCCTGGCCGGGCATCCAGCTCAGCACCCAGATGTCGAGGCGCCGGTCCTCGAAGAGCAGCCGGTAGCGCCGGCGAGCGGCGTCGCACACGAGCAGCGGCGCCCACAACGCGGTCACCGGCGCGAGGCTCGTCACGAGCTCGCCCAGCTCGCCCGGTCCGAGCACGCCCGCGCCGTACGCGCCCGGCCATGGCACCTGCCGCCTGCGCGAGGCGGGGTGGCGGCGAGCCGACCTCGTGCCAGTCCTGCGGCTGGAGCGTGCCCGCCGTGCGGTCGACGTCGTCATCGGATCGCCACGGGGACGTCGAGCACACACTCACCGCAGCGGCATGCCGCCATCGGCCAGCGCGGCGGGTTGCAGCCGCGCGCGCAGCGTGACGAGGTCGCGCGCGGCAGCCAGGTCGTCCGGTCGGCCGACCGAGATGAGGCCGGTGAGCACGTCGTCCTCGGCGAGGAACGCCGCGCTCATGTCCTCGCCGTGCGGGCTGCCGCGGAACACGGCGCGGCCGCCGCCGAGGCCGGCGTACTCGAGGAACGCCCAGTCCCCGAGCGTGCCGAAGAAGTAAGGCAGGGCGCGGAACGGTCCCGGGTCAGCGTCCCATGATCTCGCGCGCGACGTGCACGCCATGTGCGCGGGCGACGTCCCAGTGCTCGATGCGCACGCGCCGCCCGTGCAGCTCGCTCTCGTATGCCGCCACGTCCCCGATCGCGTACACGCCGGGGGCGCTGGAGCGCAGGTGCGAGTCCGCGGCGATGCCGCCGAGCGCGAGGTCGAGCCCCGCCTGCGAGCCGCGAGGCCGCGTACTCGGGACTGACGCCCACGCCGACGACGACGTGGTCGACCACCAGTCGTTCGCCGCCGGCGAGGCGGACGTCGAGCCCGCCGCTGCGCACGTGCACGGACGCGACCGTCGTCGCGCTGTGGATCGCGCACGCCGCGCTTGCGCAGGCGGCTGTCGAACCACTCGCCCACCTCGGGACCGAAGGCGCGTTCGAGGATGACCTCCTGCGGCATGACGAGGCTGACCTCGCTCCCGGTGAGCGCGGCCGAGGCCGCGAACTCGGCGCCGATGAAGCCGCCGCCGACGACCAGCCAGCGCGTGCCCGCGCCGAGGTGCGGGCGGATCCGGTCGGCGTCCGCGAACGACCGCAGGACGTGGACGCGACCTGCAGCTCGGCCGCGACGAAGCCAGGTGCCGGGCTCGGCGCCCGTGGCGAGCACGAGCGAGCCGTACGTCACGGAGCGACCCGCGATGCGCGCGTGCGCGCGCCCGGGTTCGATGGCCGTCACCGCGGCCCGTGCCAGCAGCTCCACGCCCTGCTCGCCATACCACTCGGCGGGCCGCCAGAGAGCGGCTGCGGGCGGCTTCTCGCCGCGCAGCACCTGCTTGCTGAGGCCCGGCCGCGTGTAGGGCGGGTGCGGCTCGGCGCAGGCGACGAGAACGCTGCCGTCGTAGCCGCCTCGCGCAGCGTGCTGACGCATGCGCCGGCGGCGACGCCGCCGCCGGCGACCACGACGTCGGAGCGTGCGGGGGCGCGTCACGCATGGTCGCCGCCTCCCGAGCGGTCGTCACGAGCGCGCGCAGCGAGTCGTGCTCCTCATTGCAGGCCGGGCAGCCCGCGAGGTGCGTGCGCATGCCCGGCGTCGCGGCCTCGGCGTCCCCGCCGGCGACGCTCGGCCTCGACGTAGCTGTCGAGGCGCTCGAAGCACTCGTCGCAGCCGATCTGCGGCCCTGCTGGACCCAGCAGCGCGGCCACGATGCGTGGCGTCGGAGTGGTCATGGTGTCGCTCCTGATAGTCCAGCAGTCCGCGCAGGCGCGTGCGCGCGTCATGCAGCGTCTTGTAGAGCGCGTTGCGATTGGTCGAGAGCCGATCGGCGAGCACGTCGATCGGCACGCCGTCGACCGCGAGCGCGAGCAGGACGTCGCGCTGGTGGGGGGTGAGCTAGCGCCATCGCCGCGCCGATGCGCGTGCAGCAGCTCGCGGCTCTGCGCCGCCTCGGCCGGGTCTGCGAGCGGTCGGCGAGGCGCTCCAGCGCCGCGCCTGGAGTCCGCCGCCAGGCTGCGTCGCGCCAGGCGTGGCGGCGAACCGCGACGCCCGCCGTGTGGATCGCGAACTTGTAGGCCCAGGTCGTGAATCTGCTGCGACGCTCGAAGCGTCGAGCCGCGACATGACCGCCAGCAGCGCGTCGTCGGCGGCCTGCTGCGCGATGTCGTCGAGCTCCGATCTCGCCGCGAGGCCGAGCGCGGCCGCGCGCCGGTGCACCTCGAACCGGCTCGCCGCAGGAGCAGCCGGTGCAGATCTCCGCGACCGCCGCGTTGTGGGCGCGGCCCGACCGAGGCGAGCGGTCGCAGCCAGCGAACGTCGTCGTCCTGCGGGCCGGCGGCAGAGGGCGTCGCGTGAGCCGTATCGTCCGGCGCGGCGCGCTCGGCGGATCGGTTGCCGGCGGCTCGCTCATGCGCCGGTGCCGTCGTCACGGGCCGCGATACGCAGCGCCGTCGCGACGGGGCAGCCGCGCTGCAGCAGCCCGAGCAGGCGGTTCACATCGTGCGCGTCGCTCGCCGCGACCGCACGCGAGAGCTCCTCCGGCAGCCCGGCCGAGCGCAGGAGCGCGCGGCGCCAGGCGGCGTGCCGGTGTCCACGGCTGTTCCGGGGATCGCGTTCCAGAGCGTGCATCGACCCGGACGGCCTTCGCAGCCGGTGCTACCGCTGCAACGCGCGACGGCGAGCGCTCGCTCGAATATGCGGCCCAGGCGAGGCGCGTGAGCGCCAGTGCGGCCAGGAGCAGGCCGAAGTCGCGCAACGCGATGTCGTAGTAGCGCGGCGGGTAGACAGTGAGCAGGTTGATGACGATACCGAACAGCCAGGCCGCGACGAGCGGAGCGCCGAATTTCGGGGCCAGCGCCACCGTCAGGCCCGCGGCGATCTCGATCACGCCGACCGCGTACATGAACTGCTGACCGGAGCCAGGAGCGATGTCGTTCACCCACGGCGCGAGGTAGGTCGGCCATTCCACCGACCAGTTGAAGAACTTGTCCAGCCCGAACAGGATCGGAACCGCCACGAACCCGATACGCAGCACTACAAAGATCTGTCGCGCGGCCTGAGCCATGCGCCAATCGGCATCCATCATCGACTCCTGTCCTCGTGTGCTTCCTGAACAGTGAGTGGCGGAACGCGGCAGTTCCTTACCCAATCACCAGCAATGACTGGAAAGAAGATTTCGGTTGAGACGGTTGAAACCGGATCGCCGGCCGATCTCTTCACGCCCAACCTCTTTGCGAACGTCTGGGGCGTCGAGGCCGATGTCCGCTCGACAGCCGATGGCTCGACCCCAGATCATCGTGCGAGGCCCGCTCTCCTCGTGCTCCGCGAGCCGCTCCTAGGCGAGAGGCTGCCGCGAGCCGGCGCGCTCGGCGGGGGCTCCGACGAGCGGCCCGACGCAGAAGTGCTCCATGTGCCGCTCGGCGAGCCGGCTGTGGTACTCGCCGAACTCCGCCGTGGCGTCCTTGCCGCCGTACATGCGCGCGACGAAGGGCCCGCCCGGGTGGTGGTCCTTCCACTCGCTGAAGTCGTAGACCTTGCCGCGGATGACGACCCAGCAGTCGTCGAACGTCGCGTGCTGTGCGAGCTCCTCGCGCGTGACGGGCCGGTCGCCGGTCCATGGCTCCGCCGGCTTCCAGAGGTTGGTGGCGACCTCCCTGCGGGCGCTTTTGAGTGCCTCCGCCCGCGAGCGGAAGTCCCACGGCCCGAGCTTCCTGATCGGCAGCTTGTCGCCGATCCCGCGCGCGTCGAACGCGTAGATCCACGAGTCGTCGCTGCCCGCACGCTCCGTGTGATCGAAGACAGGTAGTCCCGCTCGTTGACCGCAGCGAGGATCTTCCGGCGCTGAGGTGAGTCCTCCGGCTCGAGGTGCTTGAAGAGGAACTTCGACGCGAACTGGAAGCGCGTCGCGCGGTAGTAGCGCACGCGCTCGTAGTGCAACAGCGCGCGGTAGATGTCCGTGCCGTGGAGCTCGAAGCACTTGCCCAGTGCCGCGGCGTCCTCGAAGGCCTGCGCGGCACCCTGACCGAAGGTCGGCAGCATCGGGTGAGCGGCGTCACCCACCAGGCCCACGCGACCCTCTGTCCAGTTCTCGAGCGCGTCCCGGTCGTAGAGCCCCCACTTCGTCGGGTTCTCGATCAGGCTCGTGAGTGCGACGACGTCGTCGTGACGGGGATCGCCCTCGAACGCCTTGCTCATGTTGCCGACCATCTCATCGCGGTCGGCGGGGAACCAGTCGCCCTCTTCGCGCTCGAACTCCTCGGCGTTGGGCTCGTAGTAGGCGAGCCACACGTTGAGCAGTTCGCCGCCGCGGACCCAGTACGTGAGATGCTGCGCCGTCGGGGTCTCGCGGCTGTCCATCGACATCGTCTCGATGGGGTTGTAGTCGAGCGGGCTGCCGTCGGGCTTGCGCGCCGCGGCGACCTTGTCCCTCGGGACCAGACCGCGGTAGACGACGACCTCGGTCCAGCGCTTGGTCGACACGCCCGGCCAGACCGCCTCCAGCACCTGGGAGTTGACGCCGTCGGCACCGATCAGCAGGTCTCCGGTCTCCGTCGTGCCGTCGGAGAACGTCACGGTCACGGACTCCTCGTCCTGGCTGACGGCCTCCAGGCGCTTGGCCATGTGGACCTGGATCGGGCAGTTGACGCCCGTCTCCGGCGCGAACTCGAGGACCCGCTTGTGGAGGCACATCAGCAGGTCGAGGCGGTGCATGTGGTGGAAGCCGGCGTTGTCGTTGGCCGACGTGTTGTGGTCGAGCGGCTTCCGCGTGATGGAGCCGTCCTCCCAGACCATCCGCGTCTCGCTGAGGATCGCCGCCCTGCCGCCGTCGACTGCCCCGTCCGGGCCCTTGGCGTCCCCGCCGTCGAGGTCGACGCCCAGCCACCGCGACAGCCGTGCGGCGTTCGGGGGGATGTTCAGCCCCGCTCCCGCGGTGCTCGGCGTGCGCGTCTGCTCGAAGACGTCGATCGTCGTGAAGACGCCCGACTCCCGCAGCGCCAGAGCGGTCATCAGCCCCGCCATGCCTCCACCTGCGATGAGTGCCCGCATCAGGTCCCTCCAGTTGCTCTCCATCGGTGGCGTCCGACCGCGCGAGCGGCGCCCACCGCCGGCGACCACAGCTCGGAACAGCAAGTTGCTTACCAGACCATCCATGAGCGTACGTCCTGAAGCACTTCTCACGAGGAGAGACCTCCGCCGCCTCCGGGCGACACTCGGAGTCGCGGCTGTGGGCTGCTCGCGGCCACGCACATTGCGCCGTGGTTCTATCCGTGGTTCTAAATCAGCGTGATCTGAGCGAACTGAGAGCACCCAGCATCACGCAACCATGCGTGACGGAGCCCACGTGACGCTGGATCGGTCAGGTTGTGGTCCGGGAGGTCGCGGGTTCGAATCCCGTCTCTCACCCTTTTAGGTAAGCCAAATTCGGTGCCGCGGCAGGGTCCCGTCGTTCTGCTGTGGTCTTAGTGGCGCTCTTCGACGCGGACGGCGCGCGCAAGCTGGCGACTCTGCTACTGCGTTTCGACGCGTTTGCGGGCGGCGGTCTCGAATGCGACGACCGCCTTCAGCGCGGCGTCGTGCTTGGCATCGAGTTCCAGGTCGGGCCGCGCCGTCGAACGACCGCTTCTCTGCCTGCCGGAGGCCGTGAGCGTGGGCGGCCGCGGCATCGGCCGTCTGCGAATCAGCGGGCCGCTCTTCCCGCACGACGGATCGCTGACCGTGCGCGGCCACCTCAGCGGCCACCGCGTGGCGTTGCTGGTACCGACCGCGTGAGTGCGGCTGCGGGTACCTCAGGAGCGCCGCCGCAGCAGGAAGTCGAGCGTCGCGCGGTTGAACGTCTCGGGATCCTCGTGCAGCCCGGCGTGTGAGAGATGTTCGAATACCACCAACTCGCTCTCGCGGATCCCGCTCTCGAGGGGCTCCGCGAAGCGCGTGGAGCAAACGAGGTCGTGCGCTCCGAAGGTGATGAGGGTCGGAGCAGCGACGTCGCCCAGTAACGCGCCGGCGTCGTGGCTGATGGCCGCCTCGGACTGGGCCAGGAACGCCTCCACGGGCTGCGCGGGGCGGCTACGCACGAAGTCGGCGAGGCCGCCGACGAACTCCGCCCGTTCGACGTACATCTCAGGCGTGAAGCACCATGGGAAGATGCCTTGGATCACGACTTCGGCGACGGTCGGCAGGGACGACGCGAGCGTGCGCCACTGCTCGACGACGACCTTCAGGTAGTCATCGCCGGCGGGCCAGCTGCTGTGCAGCGAGAGCGACCGCACCCGCCCGGGATGACGGGCGGCCAGGTGGATGCCCACTGCTCCACCGAGCGACACACCCGCGACGTGCGCGCGTTCTACCCCGATGGCGCCCAGGAAGGCGGCAACCTGATCGGCGTAGTCGGCCGTGGAGTACGGACCGGGTGGCTTGTCGCTCTCGCCCGAGCCGGGCAGATCGAGGGCGATGCAGCTGAAGTGCTCGGTGTAGGCGGGCAGTTGGAACGCGTAACAGGCGTGATCCGCCGAGAGGTAGGGGATCAGCAGGAGTGGCTCGCCCTCGCCCTGCACGTCGTAATTGATCGTGAGCCGGTCGACTTCGACCTGTGGCATGCCGGCACGGTACGCACTGGGTGGCAAACGATACAAGTCGTGTTGCCAGCAACCTCCGCAACGTTCTCCGAGGATCCACGGAATGTCTGACTAGACTCGGTCACCTTGCGCGGCGAAGGTCGAGGCGGTCAGTTCGTACGTCGAACTGAAGCCGACCAGCTCACAGTCTGCCCGGCTACGAGCCAATTCCGGAATGTGCACAGTGTGTCCACTGCCCTCATGGGATCACGCGCGCGTCCTTCGCGGCAATGTCGGCGCGCTCCATCGCCGAGGTGCCGGCATCACGCAGAGCACATATCGATGCAGCTCGACCATTCCCTCCACGATCTCGCTCGCTCTCGTCAGCGGTGCTCGCGCAGAAACGGCCAGGCTTTGCGCGCCAGCGCTTCGGGCTTCTCCCAGGTCAGGATGTGGCCGCAGTCCTCGACGATCGCGAACTCCGGCCGTCCGGGACGAGCGCCGCGTTCGCCTCGGTCACGGCGGGCGGCGAGACGCCGTCGCGGTCGCCCGAGATCAGACAGCACGGGCGCCGCGATCTCGGCCGAGCCGATCGGCGAGATCGAGCCCGACGAGCGCGCGGCACTGCGCCGCGTAGCCGTGCGGGTCGTTCGCGGCCAGCATCGCGATGAGCTCCCGGAACTCGCTCGGGCTGGTGCCTCGCGGAAGGTCGGTGAGACGCCGTTCGTCGCGACCGTCTCGGCGACCGCGCGCCATGCCCTCCGCCTCGACGGTCTCGGCTCTCGCCGCCAGTCCCGCACGCGCCTGATCGGGAAGCTCCGCCGGCGCGCCGATCCCGACCAGGCGCGAGACGTCGCCGGGGTAGCCGCGCGGCGTACGCGAGGGCGATCGAGCCGCCCATCGAGTGGCCGACGAGCGCGACTCGCCCGAGTCCGAGCGCGTCGACGAGCGCGCGCAGGTCGTCGGCGAGCAGGTCGATCGTGTACGGGCCCGGGCGTGACCTCGCTCTGACCCGAGCCGCGCAGGTCGTAGGCGATCACCCGGAACTCCGCCGCCAGATCGGCGATCTGGCGCTTCCAGATGCTCGGCGCCTGTGCCGCCCAGGCCGTGGACGAGCACGACCGGCGAGCCGGAGCCGAACTCCTCGACGTGCGCGCGGTAGCCGTTCAGCTCGAGGTTCAGTGCTGCACCTCGGCCGCCGTCGGCATCGTCGGGACGGCGGCGTTCGCGTTCTGGATGTGCTCGATGTCCATCAGGTAGTCCGGGATGTGCGTGAGCTCCTGCGGCGAGCCCGAGCGTGTTCACCATGACCTTGCCGTTCGCCATCACCATGGCGAGCTTCGAGCGATCCTGCAGGATCGCGATGTCCGCGAGCGGGTCGCCGTCGACGACGAGGATGTCGGCGCACTTGCCTTCCTCGATCGTGCCGCACTCGTGCTCCAGCCGGAGCAGCTCGGCAGCCGTGCTTCGTCGCTGCGACGATCGCCTCCATCGGCGAGAAGCCCATGTCGGTGACGAACAGCTCGATGTCCTTCGCGTACTGGCCGTGGGGGCACCAGACGAAGCCGTAGTCGCCGCCCGGCACGACGCGAACGCCGGCCTGGCGCAGCTTGTCCATCGCCATGCAGCCGAGATCCCACTCTTCCTGGTACTCGGTCGCGGCCAGGTGCTCGGGCGTGATGCCGCAGGCCGGGCCGTTCTCGAGGATGCCCCAGTGGTAGCCGAGGCCCGGCACGACGAAGATGTCGTCCTTCCGCTCGGCGATCATCGCGATCGCCTCGTCGTCGGCGTAGGTCGCGTGCTCGAGGACGTCGACGCCGGCCTCGACGCAGAGCTTGACGCCGTCGTTGCCGCGGACGTGCGCCGCGACCTGGCGGTTGCGCTTGTGCGCCTCGTCGACGGCGACGGCGATCTCCTCGAAGGAGTACATCGTCTCCTCGGGCGGCGTGCCCGGCCGCAGCAGGCCCTCGCCCGTGACGTAGAGCTTGATGACGTCCGCGCCCTCGTTGATGTTCTGGCGCACCGCCTTGCGCACCTCGTCGACGCCGTCGGCGAAGATCGACGAGCCCGTCCATGCCGAGCTTCCAGAAGGACGGGTTCCAGTCGAGCATGCCCGACGTGGCGCAGATGTCGCGGCCCGAGGCGGCCATGCGGGGCCCGGCGATGACGCCTTCCTTGACCATGTCGCGGATCGTCACGTCGATCCGGTGCAGGGCGCCGGCGCTCGCGACGCCGGTGTAGCCGCAGCGCAGCGCGAGCTCGGCGTTCTTGACTGCGTAGACGGTCGTCCGCTCGGCGGGCAGCTTCAGGTCGAGGTCGGGCAGCTCGCGCACGCCCCAGAACGAGATGTGGAAGTGGCCCTCGATCAGGCCGGGCATGAGCGTCTTGCCCTCGAGGTCGACGACGCGCATGTTGCCGTTCGGGTTCTCGCCGAAGTCCTCGGTGCGGCCGACGGCGGTGATCAGGTTGCCCTCGACCTTGACGGCGGCGTTCTCGACCGGCTCACCGCCGTAGCCGTCGATCAGACGGCAGTTGAGGAACAGCGTCGGCGGGTCGGGGATGAGCAGGCTCATCGAGTCCTCCTTCAGCGCTTGCGGCGGTGGCGCCGCGACGATCGGGTTCGAGAGGGACCCGATGCCGTCGATCTCGACGCGCACGACGTCGCCGACCTCGAGGTAGCCCTTGCGGACGACGTCGTCGCGATCGAACGGCTTGCCGCCGATCTCGGGATCGGTGGCCCATGCGGTGCCGCCCGGCGTGCCCGTCTCGAGCAGGAAGCCGGGTTGCAGCGTGTAGAAGTGCGAGAAGAACGCCACGATCTCGGCGACGCTCCAGATCATCTTGGCCGTCGAGTTCGACTGGCGGACCTCGTCGTTGACGTACGTGCGCAGCTGCAGGTTCTGCGGGTCGGGGATCTCGTCCCGCGTCACGATCCACGGGCCGAGCGGCGCCGACGGTGTCGAAGTTCTTGCCCGGACCCGAGCGCGTACTCCCAGCCGCCCTGGGGGTGCGGCACGGCCTGCCGGTCGCGGGCCGTGACGTCGTTCGCGACCGTGTAGCCGAAGACGTGGTCGAGAGCGCGCTCGACCGGGATGTGGCGGCCGGGCTTGCCGATCACGACCGCGAGTTCGACCTCGTAGTCGAGCTTCCTCGTCACGACGGAGTCGTAGAGCACCGGCTCGTCCGGCCCGATCACCGCGAACGGCGTCTTGAGGAAGAACTCGGGCTCCTTCTGGTCGACCTCGGGCTTCTCGTCTCGGTGGTCCCAGTAGTTCTGCCCGGAGTTGAGGATGACCGGGGGGACGAGCGGTGCCAGCAGTCGCACCGTGCCGAGCGGGTACGCGTCCTCGCCGGCATCGGCAAGCTTGCTCGCCGCCCAGGCCAGCGCCTGGTCGCCGCCGGCGACGAACGTGACCATGTCGCCCGGGAACCGCAGGTCGACGACGTGGTCGCCGTCGACGGCGCCGAGCGCTCGGCAGCCCTCGCGCTCGAACGTCACGAGCCTCATGCGTGCATCGAATCGCGTGCACGGATGAGGTGGGTCTTGCTCGGCATCGCTCCCCCTTGGACCGGTGACAAGAGCGCATCATCCGCCTCGACGATGCAGCCGTCAACACCCGGTCCGCGCCTGTTCGCCGGCGACCCATGCGTGCCCGAATGGCGGGCAACGCGATGGCTGCCGCTTATCGCGAAGCCGGTGCTGCGCGTCATGCGCGCCGCTGGCAGCGCGCTTAGGGCGCGCCAGGACGACCCGTCGTCGCCAATCCGCCGTCCAGCGCGCCCGCACAGACGACGCGCGTAAGCGTCCAGCGGTCAAGGAACGGTCAAACGATTCCGCGCGTGCCCCACTCAACCATGCGAAGCGCCCGACCCCTCGCGCGCACGCGGACCGGTTGGCGCCAGCTACCCGGTCAACGCCTAGCCGCGTGACCACGGCGCGATGACGGGTACCACCTTAGATTTCGCGGACGTGATGGGGTCATCGCGAGCGGGATAGCGCCCCCGTGGTTCTATCCGTGGTTCTAACGCCAACGACCGCCCTGGTTCTGAGCCCTGCATGTGGTAGCGTCGCGCTTCGAGTGGTCTGCCTGCCCCAGTCAGGGCGGGCCGCGGTGCACGTGCATGCACAAGACCAATCGATTCAGGAGCACCGCTGATGAGCCAGACCGCCGCGAGGCCGGCTCCGCCGCGCCCGTCGGATGTGACCAGGCCGGCCGACGTGTTCGTTGTGTTCGGGATCACGGGCGACCTCGCCAAGGTGATGACGTTCCGCTCGCTCTACCGACTCGAGCGACGCGGGTTGCTCGATTGCCCGATCGTGGGCGTCGCCGTCGACGATTGGACGCGAGAGCAGCTCGTCGAACGTGCGCGCTCTTCCATCGTCGGAACGGGCGAGCAGCTCGACGAGACCATCTTCGCGCGCTTCGCGAAGCGGCTGTCATACGTGCAGGGCGATTTCGGGGACGCGGCGACCTACGAGCGCGTCGGGGCCGCCATCAACGGCGCTGCCGCGCCGGTGTTCTACCTCGAGATCCCGCCGTTCCTCTTCGGCAGGGTCGTCAAGGGGCTCGCGGATGCCGGGCTGACGACGAACGCGCGCGTCGTCGTGGAGAAGCCGTTCGGCAACGACACTGCGTCCGCCCGCGCGCTCGCGGACGAGCTGCACCAGTACATCGACGAGTCGCAGCTCCTGCGCATCGACCACTACCTCGGCAAGATGGGCCTCGAGGAGATCGTCTATCTGCGCTTCGCGAATGCGCTGCTCGAGCCGGTCTGGAACCGCAACTTCATCGCCGCCGTGCAGATCACGATGGCCGAGGACTTCGGAGTGGAGGACCGCGGGCACTTCTACGACCCGGTGGGCGCCCTGCGCGACGTCGTCGTCAACCATCTCATGCAGGTGGTCGCAGTGGCGGTCATGGAGGCGCCCTCGGGGGGCGACCCCGAGACGATCAAGGCTGCGCAGCTCGCCGCCTTCCGCTCGATCAGCCCGGCAGACCCTGCGCACTACGTGCGCGGGCAGTACGACGGCTACCGCTCCATCGAAGGCGTGGCGGCCGACTCGACGACCGAGACCTACTGCGCACTTCGCCTCGAGGTCGAGAACTGGCGCTGGTCGGGTGTGCCGTTCTTCATCCGCACGGGCAAGCGCCTGCCCATCACGCAGACCGAGCTGCGGATCGTGTTCCGGCAACCGCCGCGCCTCGGCTTCGCCAACATCGACCGTCATCCCGAGTCCAACCAGGTCGTGATCAAGCTCGACCCGACGACGGGCGTGCGGTTCAAGCTCGATGCGCACAGGGGCGACGTCGCCGGTGCGGGGGAGATCACGTTCGATGTGGAGTTCGCGGCGCAGGGCGGCGAGGGCGCGACGCCCTACGAGGTGCTCCTGCACGCGGCGATGGTGGGCGATGCGTCGCGCTTCAACCGCCAGGACGCCGTGGACGAGTGCTGGCGGGTCATGCAGCCGCTGCTCGACACGCCGGGACCGGTGCATCCTTACGCGCCGGGCTCGTGGGGCCCGGCAGAGGCCGAGGAGATCGTCGCCGGCCACGGCCGCTGGCACGAGCCCTGGGTGCCGGCATGAGCAAGGCGACGAAGCGTCCCGACAAGAAGACGCAGAGCGCGGCCGCGCCCTCGCCGTTCACGCCGATCGCCGACTACGCGTTCCTCTCGAACTGCCATACGGGCGCCCTCGTCGCGCCCGACGGAGCGATCGACTGGCTGTGCGTCCCGCGCTTCGATTCCCCGAGCGTCTTCGGCTGCCTGCTCGATCGCGGCGCCGGCACGTTCGGGTTGTCGCCCTTCGGCATCCACCACGCGACGTCACGCGGCTACGAGGCCGGCACGAACGTCCTCGAGACGACCTGGCGGACGCCGACCGGCTGGCTGCTCGTCCGCACCGCGCTGACGATGGGGCCGCACACGCACGAGGACGAGATCACGCCACACACGCGGCCGCCCGCCGACGACGACGCCGACCACATGCTCGTGCGCACCGTCGAGTGCCTCGAGGGCCGGGTCGAGGTCGAGCTCATCTGCGAGCCCGCGTTCGACTACGGCCGCGCACAGGCGGAGTGGACGCTGGTCGACGGCAGCCGTCACATCGCCGACGCCACGGGGGCCGGACAGACGATCCGCCTGCACACGGATCTCGCGCTCGGCATCGAGGGCAACCGCGTGCGGGCGCGGCACACGCTCGAGCGAGGCGAGAAGGCCTTCTGCGCCCTCTCCTGGGCCGAGCAGCTCGCGGGCCCTGCCGATCTCGCCGACGCCGAGGCCCGGCTGGCCGCGACGACGCGCTTCTGGCGCAACTGGCTCGGCAAGGCGCGCGTCCCCGATCACCGCTGGCGCGATCCCATCCAGCGCTCCGCCCTGACCGTCAAGGGGCTGACCTACATGCCGACCGGCGCGACGGTGGCGGCGCTCACGACATCGCTCCCGGAGACCCCCGGCGGAGAGCGCAACTGGGACTACCGCTACACCTGGATTCGCGACTCGACCTTCACCCTGCAGGCGCTGCACTACCTCAACCTCGACTGGGAGGCGGACGAGTTCATGCAATTCGTCGCCGACGTCGAGCCCAACAGCGACGGCGGGCTCCAGATCATGTACGGGATCGACGGCCGGCGCGACCTCAGCGAGTCCACGATCGCCGAGCTCTCCGGTTATGCCGGCGCCCGGCCCGTGCGGATCGGCAACGGCGCGTTCGACCAGCGCCAGAACGACGTGTTCGGCGCGGCGCTCGATTCCATCCTCCTGCACACGCGGCGCAGCAAGCGGTTGCCGCAGCGCCTGTGGCCGCTCGTGCGCGCCCAGGCCGAGTGTGCCTCGGCGGTCTGGCGCAATCCCGATCAGGGCATCTGGGAGGCGCGCGGCAAGCCGCAGCACTACGTCTCGTCGAAGCTCATGTGCTGGGTCGCGCTCGACCGCGCCTCCAAGCTGGCCGAGATCCGCGGCGATGCGGAGCTCCAGGCCACGTGGCGCGCGACGGCCGACGAGATCCACGCCGACGTCCTCGCGCACGGCGTCTCGAAGCGCGGCATCCTCCGGCAGCACTACGAGACCGACTCGCTCGACGCTTCGATCCTGCTGGCCGCCATCCTGGGCTTCCTGCCGGCCGACGACAAGCGCCTGCACAAGACGGTGCTCGCGATCGGCGAGGAGCTGACCGAGAACGGCTTCGTCCTGCGCTACCGGACGGAAGAGACCGACGACGGGCTGTCGGGCAAGGAGGGGACGTTCCTGATCTGCTCCTTCTGGCTCGTGTCCGCGCTCGTCATCGTCGGTGAGATGCAGCAGGCGCGCGATCTCATGGAGCGGCTGCTCCGGGTTGCCTCTCCGCTTGGCCTCTACGCGGAGGAGTTCGACGCGGACACCGGCTACCACCTCGGCAACTTCCCACAGGCGTTCTCGCACCTCGCGCTGATCGAGGCGGCGGGCCGGATCATCATCGCCGAGATGATGGAGGAGATCTCATGACCGAGCGCTACGACGTCATCATCGTCGGCACCGGCGCGGGCGGCGGCACGCTGGCCGCGCATCTCGCGCCCTCGGGCAAGCGGATCCTGCTGCTCGACCGCGGCGACTGGCTGCCGCGCCAGCCGCAGAACTGGGACACGCGGGAGGTCTTCGTCGAGAACCGCTACATCTCGCCGGATACGTGGCTGGACGACCGTGGCACGCCGTTCCAACCGCAGGTCCACTACTTCGTCGGGGGCGCGACGAAGCTCTACGGCGCGGCGCTCTACCGGCTGCGTAAGGAGGACTTCGGCGAGCTCCGGCATCACGACGGCAGCTCGCCGGCGTGGCCGATCTCCTACGACGAGCTCGAGCCGTACTACACGCAGGCCGAGCAGATGTACCGCGTGCACGGGGCACGCGGGGAAGATCCGACCGAGCCGCCCGCGAGTGCGCCCTATCCGTTCCCCGCCGTCTCACACGAGCCGCGCATCCAGCAACTCGCCGATCAGCTCGCCGAAGCCGGCTATCAGCCGTTCCACGCGCCCTGCGGGATCATGCTCGACGAGGGCAACATGCCCTACAGCTCGTGCATCCGCTGCTCGACCTGCGACGGCTTCCCGTGCCTCGTGCACGCCAAGTCCGACGCAGAAGTGCTGGGCGTTCGTCCTGCGCTCGAGCACCCGAACGTGACGCTGCTGACGAACGCGAGGGCCGTCAAGCTGGAGACGAACGCCGCAGGCTCGGCCGTGACCGAGGTGCTGGTCGAACACGAGGGCCGAGAGGAGCGTTTCGCCGCGGATGTCGTCGTCATCGCCTGCGGTGCGGCGAACTCGGCCAAGCTGCTTCTGCAGTCGGCGAGCGACAAGCATCCGGGCGGGCTCGCGAACGGCTCCGACCAGCTCGGGCGCAACTACATGTTCCACGCCAGCCAGGCCGTGCTCGCGCTCTCGCGCGAGGAGAACGCGACCGTCTACCAGAAGACGCTCGGCCTCAACGACTTCTATCTCGCCGGCGACGAGTTCGACTATCCGCTCGGCAACATCCAGATGGTCGGAAAGTCGCAGGCCGAGATGTTCCGGGGCGAAAAACCCGGCGAGACCCGGCTGGCTCCGGAGTGGACGCTCGAGCGCACAGCCCACCACGCGATCGACTTCTGGCTCTCGACGGAGGATCTGCCGCGCCCGGAGAACCGCGTCACCCTGGCCGGCGACGGCAACGTGCGCCTCGCCTACACGCCCAGCAACGACGTGCCCAAGCAGCAGCTCTACGACAAGCTCAAGTCGATCCTTGGCAAGCTCGACATGAACCCGCATCATCTCCTTCATCGCTTCGCGTACATGAAGAATGAGATCCCGGTTGCGGGGTGCGCCCATCAGGCCGGCACCGCCCGCTTCGGCGCGGATCCGGCGACGTCGGTTCTCAATACCGACTGCCGCGCGCACGAGGTCGACAACCTCTACGTCGTCGATACGAGCTTCTTCCCGAGCATCGGCGCCGTGAATCCGGCACTGACGGCGATGGCGAACGCGCTCCGCGTGGGTGATCACCTGCTCACGCGGATGCGCTGATGCCGGGTCACGAACCGACACCACCGTCGGGAGAGCAGTTCGAGCTCGTCCACGCCGATCAGAAGGCCATCGTCGTCGAGGTCGGCGGCGGGCTGCGCACGTATTCGGCAGGCGGCCACGATCTCCTCGACGGCTACGGGCTCGAGGAGGCGTGCACCTCAGGGCGCGGCCAGGTGCTGGCGCCATGGCCGAACAGGCTGGAGGACGGTCGCTATGAGTTCGGCGGGCGGCAGTACCAGCTCCCACTCAGCGAGCCGGAACACCGCAACGCCATTCATGGCCTGGTGCGCTGGGCCTCATGGTCCGTGCTCGCGCGGGAGCGGCACCGCGTCGTGATGACGCACATGATCCACCATCAGCCCGGTTATCCCTTCTCGCTCGCACTCAGCATCGACTATTCGCTGTCGCAGGAGGGACTGCGCGTGCAGACGACGGCGATGAACATGGGTCGCGAAGCCTGCCCGTACGGGATCGGGGCTCATCCCTACCTGACGATCGGAACCGCGACCGTGGATCCCGTGCTCTTGCGCGTGCCGGCGCACACGGTCTTGCTCTCCGACGAGCGCGATCTCCCGATCGGAACGGAGTCCGTCGCCGGCACCCCCTACGACTTTCGCGCTCCGACGCCGGTGGGATCGACCGTGCTCGACAGCTGCTTCACCGACCTCGAACGGGGCGACGACGGACGTGCGCGCGTCGAGCTCCGCAATCCGGAGAGTGGCGCCGCGCTCGCGCTCTGGGTCGACGAGACCTACCCCTACCTGATGGTCTTCACGGGAGACCCGCTCCCCGATGTGGCGAGACGCAGCCTCGCTGTCGAGCCCATGACCTGCCCTGCCAATGCATTCCGCACCGGCACGGCGCTCATCCACCTGCGGCCGGGCGAGTCGTTCGTCAGTACGTGGGGCATTGCCAGGGACGGCTAGCTTGATTGCCAACCCGTTCATCTAGTTGCCGAGAGCCTGGCGCGGAATCGAGAAGGTCAGAAGCGAGCCGGTCGTGATGATCTTGAACCTGGCGACCTCGCGCGACTGCTGGGGGATGCCCTCTCCGAGCTTCACGAGCACGCCGGTCCTTGACGAGCCGTGGGTGCCGAGGGCGAAGTTCGCGCCACGGGCCGCCGGGGATCTGGGGTCGCGGACCGAACGGACGAAACGGGTCATTGCGGGTTACCCGCTCCCCGGCGCGGGCCGGCCCTGATGAACGCCCGCCGGTCGTCGGCGACTCTGGTCGCATGAGGCAACCCACGGCGAAAGGGACTTCCATGACGGAGAAGAGCGATACCCCGGTTCTCGATCTGCTCGCGAGCATGACCGAGGACTCGATCGAAGCATCCAGCCTCGACGCGGAAACACTGATGCTCGTACGCGTCGCCGCACTCGTGGCAGTCGATGCGCCAGCGGCGTCCTACCTCCTCAACCTCGGAGCGGCGAGCGAGCTCGAGATCGACGCCGAGCAGGTACGCGGCGTCCTTGCCGCGGTCGCGCCGATCGTCGGCACGCCACGGACTGTCGCGGCGATGGGCAAGATGGCCCGCGCGCTCGCATTCGAGCTCGAGGTCGAGGCAGACGAGGCATGAGCCCGCAGGGAGCCGCCTTGCCACGGAGTCCCCGAGTGAGGCGGCTCCTGAGGCATTCCATATGCTCGCCAAGCCGACCCGCGCGGTGTGCAACGGTAAATCCGCAAACGCGAACACGCGAACACGCGAATCCGCCGATGGAACGATTCGAACCGCACGTCACGATCTGTTCACAGTGCTGAGAGCTACGTCCCTTCCGCTGGTTCGGTGTCGCGACTGCGACGGCCCGTCGCTGCAGTTGCTCGCAGTCGTGGGGCCGATCGATGGCCTGTCCGTGATCGCGCGCTCTTGCCCGGATTGCGGTCGCAAAGACACGGTCGTTGTCGAGCATGCCGCAGTCGAGGCCGGGCAATGCCACGAACGCGTGCGACTAAACCAGCGGGGGAGACGCAGCGGGGGAGACAACGAGGCCCTCGCCCCGGGGGAGAGTGGCGCGAGGGCCTCGAGGGCCTGGCCGGAAATCGGGAGGACTCCAGCGGCTCTCTGAGCTTACGCGAGGACATGCCGAGGCCCCACACAATCGTGGGGCCTCGAGGCGCCTCGCCCTATGTCGGGGCGGCCGGTGGGCAGGTACAGGTCTCGCTGGCCCGATATGGGGCCGCCCCGTAGGGTTTGGTTCCGCATTGCCGCTGCGCCTAAACGCACTGACCGCTCGTTGCGTTTGCCGCCCGGATCAGGCGCTGGCTAGACCGCGGGTGGCGCCGGTCGCGCGGCCTCCGAGCTTTCGTAGACGGGCATGATGTCTCGCAGGCGCATCACGTCGACGATGCGCTGGACGACCGGGCTCGCGGTCGCGGGCAATACCAGTGAGAACTGCCTTCCTTGCGCCTGCGCGTCCTGCAGTGCCGCCGCGAGAACGCCGACGATCGTCGAATCGATGAATTCGCATTCGGACAGGTCGACGATCGCGTGCGTGCTCTGATTTCTCCGCTCGAAGGCGTCCGAGAGTCGGGGAGCGGTGCTGATGTCGCACTCCCCGCGGAGGATGATCGTCGCGACGTGCGGAGCGTGGATCTCGACGGCGACGGTGCCCGGTTCGGGGCGCGGCTTCGCGCCAACTTCGTCGGTTGCCATGGGAGGCCCCTGGGTGCTTCGTCTTGACTGGGCTTGCGGCTCCGCGGGGGTCAAGGGGGAGTCTGCGAGCGGATTATACGAAGCATGCATACGGGCAGCAAGTGTCCCGCTCGGCAGGTGACGGAACGGGAAAGCCGAGCGGGACTTACGGGGCGGTCGCCGCGCGCCTTCGAAGGAGGTTCAGGGCCGAGATCGGCGAGCCCTCACGATTCGGGCTGGGGGCTAGTTCCGAGCGCGGCCTCGATCGAAAGGCGAGCCGGCACCAGGTCGGTTAGGCCGATGACGGACAGCGCGCGGTAGACGTAGCTCGTGTCGTCGGGCAGCACGACTGAAATGCTCGCCTCTTGCGAGGAGTCTTGGGGGCGAGTTGCCAGGATCGCTCCGACGATGGTGGAATCCACGAAGGTGCATTGCCGCAGATCGATCACGATTGCGGCTCGTGGTTTGCGACGTAGGCGGGCGAGTGCCGCAACAAGTTGGGGCTTCATCGAGAGATCGTGATCGCCCCTCAGGGAAATGACGACGCCGCCGGCGAATTCATGGATCCCTATCCGGTTGCGCGCTTCGTCAGGTAGCGTCGTTGGCTTCGCCATGATCGCCGTAGGTACCCTGCCTCGTCGAGGGCACACGACCCCTCGAGCGACCTTTACAGGATCATTACGGAACGGGTATGGCGTCGGCCAAGCCCCACAGAGTAGTCAGCGGCAGCGATGCTCGGGCGGAGGAGTCCAGGTTTCGCGAGTTGGAGCACGCGGTAGGCACTCAACGTCAATGCACCCCAATGGTGGAGGTGAGGCGCGATGCCGACCAAGATGGACGAGCCACGCGAATTGTTCCTGCACGAACTCGGCGACCTACTGTTCGCGGAGAACACACTCATCAAGGCCCTCCCGAAGCTGGCCAAGGAAGCCAGTGACGCCGAGCTGCAGAAGGGCTTCGAGTCGCACCTCGAGGAAACCAAGCGGCACGTCGCCAACCTCAAGCAGGTGTTCGAGGTAGTCGGCGAACCGGCCAAGGCCGAGAAGTGCCCTGCGATCGAGGGCATCACCAAAGAGCACGATGAGTTCATGAGCGAGGAGAACCCGTCGCCCGCGATCTGCGACATGTTCCTGACTGGCTCCGGTGCCCGGGCTGAGCACTACGAGATCGCTGCCTACAACGGTCTCATCACGATGGCAGAGGCGCTCGGGGAGAAGGACGCGGTTCCGCTGCTCCAGGAGAACCTGAAGCAGGAAGAGGCCGCACTCGCGAAGCTCGAGAAGGCCGCGAAGCGACTCGCCGGCGCGAGCGCCTAGCGCATGCCTACCGCCTCGGCAATTCCGGTCGTGGCCGAGCGAGGGCTCCCGCTGGGTGCGGGAGCCCTCGCGGCGTTCGGTGGGTTTGTGCGCGGCAAGTGGTACTGATGCCCGTCGGCGGCGACGTAGCGCTCCTTCTGGATATCGACGGAACACTCGTCGATTCTGCTTATCTGCATGCGATTGCCTGGCACCGAGCATGCTCTGCAAAGGGCTTCGACGTCCCCACGTATCGAATCCACCGTTTGATCGGGATGGGCGGTGACCAGTTCGTGACCGCGCTTCTGGGTGAGACTGCGGAGCGTGATCGGGGCGACGAACTGCGCCTGGCGTGGCAGGAGCACTACGAGCCGTTGTTGCCGGAGGTGCGCCCGCTGCCAGGCGCAAGAGAGTTGATCCGGCGCGCTCGGGAGAGCGGCTGGAATGTCGTCTTTGCGAGCTCGTCTCCGGAACGCCACCTGGAGTTTTATCTCCGCCTCCTCGGCGCTCAAGCGTTACGACGAAATGCCACTACCGGCGACGACGTGCAGGAAACAAAACCGGAGCCCGATCTCGTGCAGGCCGCTCTGCGTCGCGCGGGAGTACCTCACGCGCTGCTCATCGGCGACTCTACTCACGACGTCGTCGCGGCCACGCGCGCAGGGATCGGCACGGTCGGCGTCCTGAGCGGCGGCTACGCCGAAGGTGAACTCCGGGAAGCCGGCGCGTTGCAGGTTCACGCGACGCCTGCGGATCTGGTGGAACACTTGGGAGAGCTTGCGGTGCTCGCGCACGCCACGACGCATCAGCAGGGGTAGTTGCGCTCTCGTCCCAGGGCCCGTTTGCGCCGGTGTCCGCTGTCAGCCGTCGACGAGCAGGCTCTGTAGCGGACCGAGCAGCCGTTTCGAGCGCCGCGAGACGTGGGCAAGGCCTACGAGGCCGTGCGTGAGATCGGCGCCTGCTTCGCGTCGCTCGAGTTGCTCGGTCGAGAGTGGGCGCCAAACCTCATCGATCAAGGTGGCAGGCTCATCGTCCAGAGATCCCGGCGGGCGTGCGAGGTGCTCCGACCACAGGCGAAGTCGCGTCTGGCGGGCCAGCACGGCGTTATGGCTCACGACATTCATCTCGGTGTCGTTGAAGAGCGAATGTTCGTTCAGGTTCGCCGAGCCGACCGTTAGCCAGTGGTCGTCGACGATGCCGACCTTGGCATGTACATAGACGCGGTCTGTGGCGCGGTCGCCGACGGCGTAGCGCGTGCAGGCGAGCATGCGGCCGTGATGGTCCGCCTCCGCGAGGACGCCGAGTTGGCCGGTGGTGTCGTCTGCTCCCGAGTTGGGTTTGGCCGGCAGAAGGAGTAGCAGGCGGAAACGCTCGCTCGGCGGATTGCGTAGCTTTTCGCGGAGGATCTCGACGATCTCGGCCGACCAGAGGAATTGATTCTCCAGGTAGATGAGGTGGTTGGCCGAACGCAACGCACCGGCGTAGCTCGCGAGGATCGAGAAATCTCCTCTCGGCAGCCCCTCGTAGATTCGCTCGGGAACGGTGCGGACGATCTGTAGCTGCTCATCACCCGCTCGGCCTGGCTCGCTTGGAGGGGGCAGCCGCCGCTTGGAAACTTCGCTCCAGCGCAGGTTGAAGTGCCGCGCCACATCAGAGACGACTGGCCCTCGGACGATGGTGGCGACGTCGTGCCATCCGAGACTCGCGCGGGGCGGATGGCCCGTGTAGTCGAACCGGTTGCCTGCGAAGTCGGTGAGATCGATACCCCCGACGAAGGCCACGTCGTCGTCGACGATGACGAGCTTTTCGTGATGGCAATGCAGCGGGCGTTCGTGCGTGTCGAGCTCGCACTCAATCCTGCTTTGCTTGCAGAGTTCCTCGCGAACGTCGCGTACGACGCGCCGAGAGAGCGGGTAGAACGGCAGGGGTGCACCACCCCAGAGGAGCACACGTACGGGAACGCGGCGCGCCGCATCGGCAAGGAGATCACGCAACCTGAGCGGGTGCACGTCTGCCGACATCGCAAAGCCGGGCGTCATGCACCAGCCCGCGATGTGGACGTGAGATCGGGCACTCGCGATCGCATCCACCATTCTCGGCAGAGCTTCCTGGCCGTCGACGAGAACCTCGATGGTGCTGTCCCCTCGAGGTGGCGCACCCCCGACCGCCCAGTCCGCGTCAGACGCCGACAAGGCGTGCTCCCATCCCACCTTTCCGACGCGCCTCCGGTGATGCGCGCACATCGCATGCTCGATCGAGTCCCCGACGAGGCGGTCCAACCGATTGACGAGGTCGGGAATCACAAGCGCGACACTACCGCTCGGAGGCAATGGTGCAGATCGAGGCCGATGCCGTGATCCAAAGCGAGCGGTGGGGGCCACAGAGCGGCAAACCTAGCGAGATGCAGCAGTGTCGAGACGCTGCAGCAGATCGTGTGCTGCCAACTCGATCTCCTTATGGCGCCACTCTGCGGCTCTGTAGACGCACGCGATCAGGGCGGTGCGATGAACTCTGCGAAAGTCGCCGTAGACAAACGCATAGCGCGCCTTTGTCCCGTCGTTGGCGCCGCGCGTCAAGCCGAGGTGCCAAGCGGCGTACTCCTCCCAGGAGTGGTTCTCGAGAAATGCGTTCTCCAACTCGCTGTCGGGCTGGCAGTCGCCCCAGTCGCTATCGAGCACATATTGCCTCGCGTCGAGGAGCTGCTGTGCTCTCTTGACCGCTGAGGAATTGAGCGCGTACTCAGCCATGCAGGCCTTTCCCCGCGCGCGCAAAAACCTAACGCTTCGGGATTGAGGTGCCAGGCTCGGCAGAACTCCCGGGGGCGATCGGCGAGTCAGCCGCCCGCGGCAGGGAGCACGAGGGTGAATGACGCACCGCGCTCGACGCTGTCGCAGCGCAGGTCGCCGCCGTGCTGGCGGGCGATGGCGCGAGCGATCGCCAGGCCAAGGCCGGCGCCGGGCCGTCCCCCGCTGGGGTCGAGCCGCACGAACCGATCGAAGATCCGCTCCCGCTCGGCCGGCGGAACGCCGGGGCCATCGTCCACGACGCAGACTCGCGCCTCCGTTGACGTGCCTTCGAGCGTCACTCGGATATGGCCATCGGAGGCGGTGGCCGTCGCCGCGTTGTCGAGCATGTTGCGCAGCACCCGCGTGAGCGCCCGGGAATCGCCGTGCACCCGGGGAGTCCCGCCCGGAGCGACGTCTACCAGCACCCGGGCAGGGTCGCTCGCGGCCTCGTCGAGAGCGGCCCGCGTCACCAGCTGCAGGTCGACTTCGGCGGCCGCGCTCGCCGGTGCACCGTCGAGCCGGGCCAGGTCGAGGAGGTCGGCGACCAGCCGGCCGAGGCGCGCGGCGTCGCCCGCGAGGCGCGCCTCGAGCGCGTCCCTGTCCGGCCTGACAGGCTGCTCGCGCAGGAGCGTCTCGGCGGTCGCCTGCAGGCGGGCGATCGGGGTGCGCAGCTCGTGCGAGGCATCCGCCAGGAACTTGCGCGTCGCCAGCTCCGAGGCTCGGGAGCGGTCGAGCGCCTCTTGCAGGGCATCGACCATGCTGTCGAATGCGGCCGCCATCCGCCCGAGCTCCGTATCGACGCGGCTGGGCCGGAGACGGCGGTCGACGTCGCCGGCCGCGATACCCTCAGCGACGATCGCGACGTGGTCGAGCGGGCGAAGCGCAGCGCGCGTGACCAGCCACACGGCCACCACTCCGAGCAGCAGAATCGCGGCAGCCACCAGCGCCTCGAGCTCGATCAGGCGCCGGACGTCCTGGTCGATCCCGGCGCTGCTCGCGGTCAGCGTGGCGCTCACCTCGTCGTTCACGCGAACGCGGAGCGTGAGCAACGAAGAGGTCCGCTTCCGAGGCGACTCCAGGGCAGGCTTGTCGTCGGGCGGCGCCCCGTCGCCCGGGTCGCCGGGCTGGCGCACCACGACGTCGATGCCTTCCAGGTGGAGCGCGGCGACCAGCTGCTTGGCGCCGGCGTTGTCCCAGGACTCGCGGAGAGCACTCCCGCCTGCCACCAGCCGGTGGCGCAGATCGTCCTCGCGGCTCTGCCGGTAGGTCAGCGTGACGATCGTGCCGAACGCCAGGATGACGATCAGCAACAGCCCCAGAACGGCGGCTGTCATTCTGGCGCGCAGCGAGCCTGTGCTCATGCTGGTCCCAGGCGATAACCGACGCCGTGCACGGTGTGAATGAGCCGTGTGCCGCCGCCGTCCTCCAGCTTTCGCCGCAGTGCGCTCGTATGTACCTCTACGAGGTTCGGGTCGTACGCTTCATAGCCCCAGACCTGACTCAGCAGCTGGTATTTCGAAAGCACCTGGCC
Organism: uncultured Actinomycetes bacterium; assembly: GCA_963713435.1. GTDB lineage: Bacteria > Actinomycetota > Thermoleophilia > Gaiellales > JALYLC01 > JALYLC01. The sequence goes on along the minus strand of CAVQLU010000015.1, from coordinate 173,679 downwards.
GCGGTGGCGGATGAGGAACGCAAGCAGCCGCAGTTCCGTCGGCGTCAGCGTCAGGGGACGGCCGGCGCGCGTTGCGATGGCGGCAGCCTCGTCCACGAGTACGTCACCGGCTTCGAGCGGCTCGGCGAGTCTGCCGGTGCGCCGCAGCACGGCGCGCACCCGGGCCAGCAGTTCTTCGAGCGCGAATGGCTTGACCAGGTAGTCGTCGGCGCCAACTGCGAACCCTGCGAGCCGGTCGTCCAGGCCGTCGCGGGCGGTGAGGAAGACGATCGCGACATCCCGCGCGGCACGCAGCCGGTGAGCCACGACGAAGCCGTCGTCTCCGGGCAGCATCACGTCGAGCACCGCGAGATCGGGTGCCGTCGCGAGGATGCGGTCGGGCACGCGGCCGCTGGCGAACGCCGTAACGGCATGGCCGTCCGAGCGGAGCGCCGCCGTGACCGCGTCGCGTAGCGCGTCCTCGTCCTCGACGACGGCGATCCGAGCCTGGCCGGCGTGCTCGCTCACGATCCGATTATCCCGTCTACGGGCTGAAGATCGGCTGAAGATCCCGCGGCCTTCAGGGCTGCTTCAGACCTGTAGGCGAGTGTGATCGGTGACAGGGGCGGACATGCCTGTCCGCGCCACCGAGCAAGGAGGTTCGCATGTTGATCCCGTCTCTTTCGCTGCGGCGGGGAACCGCTGCCATCGCCGGCCTGCTGGCCGTCGCCATTCTCGCGGGCGGAGCGGGCATCGCCACCGCCGGCGGAGGCAATGCCAAGGACATAGATCCGAACGCGGCCTCGGCCAAGCCGGTCGTCGCCAAGACAGGCGCGCCCGACGCCGGCGTCCCTGCGGGTCTCCTGGCGCAGACGCGGCTCGCGCTGGACGAGCTGGTCGCCGGCGGGGCGATCCAGCAGGATCAGGCCGATGCCATGCAGGCGCGCGTCGCATCCGGCTCCATCGATACGCGGGAAGTCGTCGCCTCCGGCGTGCTCGATGCGGCGCAGATGCAGCGGGTCAACGATGTCCTCGTCCGCATCAAGCTGTCCTACGTCGGTCCGTGAGCCGTCCGGCCGGGCGGCGCGGCGCCGCCCGGCCGGCTCCGGCCGTCGGTTCGTCAGCCCCCCGTGCAATCGGGCACGCGGAGTTGTTGCTCGAGGCGTGCGGCGGATCGGCGCAGGCGATCAGGTGCGCGCATGAGGCCGGCGAGCCGGCGAGCTGCTCCTCGTTCCTGTTGGGACGGCCCGCGTGCGATGAGGTCGTAGATGCGGAGGTAGTTCATGGCGTGGGCGTCTGCCAGGCGCCGTTCGAGCGCCAGCCAGCGGACGACGGCCGCTTGCTGCGCAGGAGGCGTCGGCAGGGCGGCGACCCACACGAGGCGACGCTGCGTCGAGGCCCGGATGTCGTCGGCGACTGCCATCGCGCCCTTGCGCGTGCCGATCGAGTGCTCATGCGCGAAGAGTGACGCGTGGGCGCAGATGTGGCTGACGGCACGCGAATACGCCGCGGGCGTGATCGCGGCGGGTGTGTCGGTCTCCTGCCCGTGACTTCCTCGCGGCGGGTTCGCTCCGAGCGCGATGGGCGCTGCTGCGAGCGCGAGTGCGGTGGAGAGCAGGCTGATTCGCCGGACGTTCATGGTGCGCCTCCTCAGGCGTGGATTGCTACTCGACATGACCCGCCCTCACGATGGCGTCGGGTGCCTTGGCGTCAGAGGCGCCACGAGCCCGCAGGAACACCGCGGACACGCGTGTGAGAAGCGGCGCGCGCGCAGGGCGCACATCGGGTGCCGCCGAGCGCCGCCGCATCTCCTCGAGTTGTGTGGCTTCGTAGTCGTGGCTCGCGCGGATCCGCGCCGAACGAGCTCTCGTGCTGTTACGCCCCTCGTCGTACGGCATGTCGCTCCTCTGGTTGCGGGCTCGAGCCCGACGTCTCTCGACCGTTCGAGAGTGCCCGCACGCGGCTCAACGTCTGCTCCGCGCCACTCCATGCGTGCTCCGCGAGCGGCATTGCAGGACGCGATGAGCGGCATCCGGGCGCAGGCGAAGTGGACGCCGCGATTGGCGGCGTGCGATCCTCGACGCACCGATGCAGCCCGCCTTCAGAATCCTGGGGCCACTCGAAGTCGATTTGAGCGACGAGCGAGTGGTTGCCCTTGGACGACGGGAGCGGGCCGTTCTCGGCGTCCTCCTCCTCAACGCGGGCGAGGTGGTCGGCGTCGAGCGCCTGATCGACGACGTCTGGGGCGAGTCACCTCCCAGCAGTGCCAAGCACATGGTTCACGAGTACGTTTCGAGGCTCCGCATCGCGCTCGGCGATGCCTCGCGGATCGAGACGCGCGCTCCCGGGTATGTCGTCACCTGTGCCGACGGGGAGCTCGATTCTCGGCTGTTCTCCGGACTCACGGCAGCTGCCCGCACGGCCGCGAGCGACCACGATCATGCACGGGCGCTTCGTTCGTACGAGGAGGCGCTGGCACTCTGGCGGGGGGAGGCGCTGGCGGGCGTGCAGCTCGAAGGCCGCGCGCAGATCGACGTTGCGCGACTCGACGAGGAACGCCGTCTCGTGGCCGAGGAGAGCTTCGACAGCGCGCTCTCGTTGGGCCGGCATCGGGAGCTGATCCCCGAACTCGAGCGGCGCGTCCGCGACGAGCCGCTGCGCGAGCGGCCGCGTGCCCAGCTCATGCTTGCGCTCTATCGGGCGGGACGGCAAGCCGATGCGCTCGAGCGCTATCGCGAAGGGCGCACGATGCTCGTCGAGCACGCGGGAATCGAGCCCGGCCCGGAGCTCCGCGGGCTCGAGCGAGCGATCCTGCGGCAGGATCCGGCGCTGGATGCGGCACCGCGGCCGCGAACCCGCGAGCGCATGGCGAGCGTCACTCCAGCCCGCAGGCGCTGGACGCGGGCGGCGGGGGTTTCCGGCGCACTGCTCGCCGTCGCGCTCGCTGTCACCGTCTTCGCCGTCGGCCGCTCAGGCTCGGGGCATGGACTTGCGCGTATCGACGCCAGCTCGGCGGGAGCGATCGATCCGGGCAGCAACCGGCTCGTGGATCAGGTGGGTGTCGGAGCCGGGCCCGGGCGGGTTGCAGCGGGGTTCGGGTCGCTCTGGGTCGTGAACGCCTTCGACAGCACCGTTTCTCGCATCGACCCGGTCAGCGGAAACGTCCAGCAGACGATCACGGTGGACGCCGATCCGACTGCGATCGTCGCGGGAGCGGGCTTCGTCTGGGTCGCATGCACGGGCTCGCGAAGCGTCGATCGGATCGACCCGCGACTCAACAGACCCGTGCAGCGGGTGCCGGTCGGGAACGGTCCGAGCGGCCTCGCGCTCGGCTCCGGCGCGGTGTGGGTGACCAACCGGCTCGACGACAGCGTCAGCGAGATCGATGCCAAGACCGGCGATGTGCGTCGGAGGCTCGCTGCAGGGGCGGCCCCGAGCGACATCGCCTACGGCCTCGGTGCACTCTGGATCGCCAACGAGTCGTCCTCGAGCGTGACGCGTCTCGATCCTCACAGCGGGGAACTCCAGGAGGTCGGTGTCGGGAACGGGCCGGAGTCTGTCGCGATCGCGGACGGCGCGGTCTGGGTTGCGAACAGCCTCGACGGAACCGTCTCCCGCATCGATCCGGCCAGCAACACGCAGTCGGCTGTCATCGGCGTCGGGCCGGGCCCGTCGGCGGTGCTCGCGAGCGAGGGCGCGATCTGGGTTGCCGACAGCTATGGCAGTGAAGTCGTCCGCATCGACCCCGCGACCAACGACGTCGTTCGCAGGATCGCGATCGGAAGCAGACCCCAGAGTCTCGCCTCGATCGGGGGGCGCGTCTGGGTGAGCGCGCGCGCCGCCACCGGCACTCACCGCGGCGGCACGCTGCGCATCTTCGACGTCATACCCGCCGTCCCGCCCTTCGACGCGGCGCTGGGGTACGCGAACGCTGCCGTCGGTGACGGCCTCGTCGGCTTCAAGCGCGTCGGTGGGCTGGACGGAGGCTCACTGGTGCCGGACCTCGCAACCTCGCTTCCCCGGCCAACCAACGGGGGCCGAACGTATGCCTTCCAGCTGCATCGCGGCATTCGGTACTCCAACGGCGACCCGTTGCGCGCGAGCGACGTGCGGCGCGCGCTCGAGCGCGACTTCCGGCTCGGTTCGCCCGGCGTCATCTACTACGGCGGGCTCATCGGCGCGAAGGCGTGCTCGAAGTCGCGTTGCGACCTCTCTCGCGGCGTCGTCACCGACGATCTCGCGGGCACCGTCACGCTGCATCTCGGACAGCCGGACCCCGAGTTCCTGTACAAGCTCGCGCAATCCTACGCCGAGCCGGTTCCGCCCCGGGTTTCGCTCACGAAGCCCGCCCGGCTCGGCACTCCTGGAACCGGGCCCTACATGATCCAGAGTTACGGGCATTCGAAACTCGTGCTCGTGCGCAATCCGCATTTCCGGCAATGGTCCGCTGCAGCACAGCCCGATGGCTATCCGGACAAGCTCATCTCGGTCTACGGCGGCACGCGTGACCAGCAACTGACCGCTGTCGAGCACGGCAAGGCCGATCTCATGCGATCACCGCCCGCGCCGCGCCTCGACGAGGTGACGAGCCGCTACGCAGCGCAGGTGCACGTCTTTCCCGCCGCACGCACCTACGCGCTCTTCCTCAACACGAGAGTGCCGCCGTTCAACAACCTGGCGGCGCGGCGGGCACTCAACTACGCAATCGACCGGAGCAAGGCCAGCGCCGGATTCGGCGAAGTCGACGCCAGGTCGGTCACGTGCCAGATACTGCCGGCCGGCACACCTGCCTACCGGCCCTACTGCCCCTACACGCTCAACCCGACGAGCCACGGGGTCTGGACCGGCCCGGACATACCCCGAGCGCTCAGGCTGGTTGCCGCCTCCGGGACACGAGGGCAGAAGGTGACCTTCTGGACCGGCCCGCTCCCGTTCGAGCTGGCGGTCGGGCGGCTGGCCGTGGCAACGCTGAAGCGGCTCGGCTACCGCGCCTCGTGGAACGTCGTCGGCGACGACGACAAGTACTTCGAGGCGATCTACGACTCGCGGACGCGGGCGCAGGCCGGCTTCATGGCCTGGCAGGCCGATTACCCCGCCGCATCAAGCTTCTTCGCGCCGCTCTTCACGTGCCGCTCCTTCCAACCGGGCAGCGTGTACAACCTGAATGCTCCCGAGATCTGCAACCGACGGCTCGACCAAGCGGTCGATCAGGCGCTGAGCCGGCAGACGACCGACGCACTGGGAGCCTCGAACGCGACTTGGAGCGCCGTCGACCGCCTCGTCACCGACCTCGCTCCCTGGGTGCCGATCGCGAACACGCGGGACGTCATGGTCGTCTCCAGGCGCGTTGGCAACGTGCAGGCGAACACGCAATGGGGCGTGCTGGAAGACCAGATCTGGGTGCGATAGCAGTTCAGCTTCAGGCCCGGCCGACAGCGGGCAGGCCTCGAGGGGTGCCAGGCGCGGTCGAGTTCTCAGCCGGGTGAACATTCGAGCCTCCCTCGCTCGATGCGAGCCTGCCATCATCGTGGTCGTGACTCATGGCGCTGCCGTCACGCTCCCCTCCAGCGATCCGAATGCGGTCGAGTTGCTGCACGCCGTGCGCGGTGGCGACGTTGGCCGGGTGCGCGGTCTCCTTTCACAGAGCCCTGAACTGGCCAGGGCCAGGTTCGAGGTGAGGGGCGGTACGCGTACGGCGCTCCATCTCGTGACGGATTGGCCGGGGTACTTTCCGAGCGGCCCGGAGATCGTGAAGGTTCTGATCGATGCCGGGGCCGATCCCAACGCCGCTACCACCCCCGCACCGTCTGAGACGCCGCTGCACTGGGCCGCGAGCAGCGACGACTGGGACGTGGCAGTCGCGCTGATCGACGGCGGCGCCGATCTTGAAACGCCGCACGGCTCGATTGGAACACCTCTCGACAACGCGGTGGGATACGCCTGCTGGCACGTTGCCCGCCTGCTCGTCGCGCGTGGCGCCCGGGTCGAGAAGCTCTGGCACGCCGGTGCTCTCGGCATGCTGGATCGCCTGGATGACCTGCTCGTGCCCGAGATCGACCCGGAGCTGATCTCACAGGGATTCTGGCACGCCTGCGTCGCCGGCCAACGCCGCGCAGCCGAGCGCCTGCTGGCCGCGGGCGCTGATCTCAACTGGGTGCCAGGCTATGCCGCAGGCACGGCGTTGGATGCCGCCATGGATCGCGGGACTCGACAGGACAATGTCATCGAGTGGTTGCAGTCCATCGGCGCTCGCTCAGCCGAGTTGCCGGAGTGATGTCCGCTCGGCGAGCCCTTGTGGTCCCGGCCGGAATGAGATGAGCTACTCGGGAGCGCGTTCGTAGCTGACGCGGCGGCGCAGCGTGCCAGCGTCGACCGGGTCGAACCAGATCGAGATCACGACTGCCCCGTGCGTCGCCGGAGACTCCACCAGCTCCGCGTACTCGAGCGCGGCGGCGTTACCCCGGTCTGCAATCGCGGCGAGAGCCTCGGCATTTGCTGCCCGATCGGCAGCGGCGTGGGCCTTTTGCCAGCAACGAACTTCGGCGTGGAGCTCCTCGCCGTCGCCGCGGCGGATCCGGTAGTCGACCGCCCAGCCATCCTGCGAAGGCGCCGTGAGGTCGCTTGTCTCGACCACTTCAGCCATCAACGCCACCGTATCCGAATGGCTACGAGGCCGCAGGTTTCACAAGCGTTCGAGGTGGGGTCGCCCCGTATCGGGAGAACGGTATTTCGCGCGCGTCGCGGCTTCGACTAGGTTGAAGCTTCATACCTGAACCGCTCACGGCTACAGGTGGCGTCGTGAAGCCAAGCGGTTCGACAGGACCAGAGGGGGACTTCATGCCCAAGCGAAGCTCAGCCACGAGATGGCGCTGGATCGGGGGCGGCGTTGCCGTCATCGCTCTGGCTGTCCTGTCGGCCGGATCCGTGCTCGCCGCATCGGCAGCAGGTCCTGCCAACACGACTCCACCGTCGGTCTCCGGAAGTCCCATCATCGGCAAGGTGCTTACGGGCAGCCGCGGCAGCTGGACCGGTACGGGCATCACGTATTCCTATGCCTGGCTGCGGTGCGACACGAATGGAGCAGGCTGCGCCGGCATCGCCGGTGCGACAGGCACCACGTACAACGTCACGTCCGCTGTCCTGGGGGCGACGATCCGGTTCGCCGTCACGGCCACGGACAGCTCAGGTGAGACCACCCTCGCGTCCAGTCCAACGGGTGAGATCACGACCGGGAACGGCAAGCCCGCCAGCAGCGCACCCCCGACGATCTCGGGGACCGCCACGGTCGGCACCGCGCTGGCCTCGACGACGGGCTCCTGGGTCGGCGATCAGCCGATCACCTACTCCTACCAGTGGCTGCAGTGCGACCAGAGCGGCAACGCGTGCGCGCCGATCTCCAGCGCGGTCAACAGTTCGTACAAACTCGCACAGAGCCAGGTCGGCACGACGGTGCGAATCAAGGTGATCGCCGCGAACAGCCGTGGCAACGGCAGTGCGATCTCGACCCAGACGGCAGTCGTCCAGGACGCCTCCGGTGGGGGAGGGATCATCAACCTGCCGAACGGCGGCAAGTCCGTCGACGCAGCCGACGTGCCTGCCGGCGAGCGCCTGATCGTGCAGAAGGTCCAGTTCAGCCCGAATCCCGTGCGCTCGCGCACTGCGCCGATCACGATCACGGTCACCGTGAAGGACACGCGCGGGTACTACGTCCGCAACGCGTTCGTCTACCTCCGCTCGACGCCGCTCCTCACGGAGACGCCGACGGATGCGAAGACCGCCACCGACGGCAAGGTCAAGTATTCCGTGAAGCCCCGCTCCGACTTCCCGCTCAAGAACGGCTACAGCGTGCAGTTCTTCGTCAAGGCCTATCGCAAGGGCGATCCGACGCTCGCCGGCATCTCCGGCACGCGACTCGTCCAGGTCGCAACCGCGACGAGCTGAGGCGCGCCAGACCGCTGCAGGTGACGACTCCGGTCGTCACCTGCAGCCGGTGTCGTTGCGCCACGCGCCAGTCAGCGACGGCCGTTCGAGAGCGAAGCGCCCGAGGTCGCTGCCCGGCGGCTGACCGAGAGCGAGCGCGGCGAGGATGCGGCCGATCTCGATGCCGAACTTGAAGCCATGGCCCGAGCAGGCCGAGGCGATCACGATCTGCGCGTGCTCGGGATGCGTGTCGATGATGAAGTGCTCGTCGGGCGTCAGCGTGTAGCGGCAGCTCGTGGCCGCGAGCACCCGACCCGTGAGGCCTCGCACCATCGCCGACGCGTAGCGCTCGAGCGTTGCGAGGATGTCGGCCTCGATCGTTCGGTCCGGATCGTCGGGCTCGACGGCCGGGCCGAGGCGGTCGAGCAGCAGCTTCACGCCCGGCGGTTCTCCGAGCAGGGGGAAGCCCGAGCCGAACGTGCGCGAGCCGGGGAAGCGATGGATGAACAGCGGGAAGCGCCCGGGCGCGAACTCGGCCGGATCGGCGGGCTCGAAGTACGCGAGCTGCTCCTTCAGCACCGTCAGGGGCAGCGGCACGCCCAGCGCGGCGGCGAATGGCCCGATCCAGGAGCCGTTGGCGAGCACTGCGCTGTCGGCGCGGTAGGTGGCAACGTGCGTCCGCACCTCGACGCCTCCGCCGCTCGGGTCGACGGAGAGCGCCGGCTCGTGCTCCCGCACCTCCGCTCCTGCGGCTCGGGCCCCCGCTGCGAGCAGCTCGATGCAGCGGTCGGCCGGGAGCATCGCGTAGTCGGCCTGGTAGAAGCCGACCACGTCGTCGGGCGGTGTGAGCTGCGGGTAGCGCCGCCTGATCTCCGCGGCGTCGACGGCCTCGTGCACTACACCGGCACGCGTCATCGCCTGGCCGAGCGCGGCGAGATGCGTCGCGTCGGGCGGCCCGAAGTCGAAGCCCCCGCACTCCACGAGCAGCGGTTCTCCCGCTTCCTCGCCGAGCGTGCGCCAGAGCGCGAAGGAGGCGCGGGCGAGAGCGATGTAGTCCTCGCTCTGGTAGGTCAGCCGGATGATCCGGGACGGTCCGTGCGAGCTCCCGTCGCGATGCCCGATGCCGCGCGCCTCGAGCAGCAGCACGCTCCGGCCGGCGCGCGCGAGGTGGTAGGCGGTCGCGAGCCCCATCAGGCCGCCTCCCACGACGATGACCTCGGTGCTCATCTCAGCATCATTCGCGACGGGCTGAACCTCCCCGTTGGGTTCAGGCCCGCGCCGCGCGCAGGCGCTGGACGAGCGTCGTCATGATCGCGAGCGTGACCTTCGGCTCGGCGACGAGAAGCGTGAGGAACTTGTCCCGCGGGATCGTGAGCACCACGACGTCCGTGACGGCGGAGACGGTCGCGGTGCGCGGCTCCCCATCGATGAGAGCCATCTCGCCGAAGAAGTCGCCGGCCGAGAGAGGGATGGCACCGCCCGGGATTTCGACGCTGGCATCGCCGTCGAGGATGATGTAGAAGGCGTCGGGCGGTGCGCCGATGCGCACCAGTTCCTCGCCGGCGAGATAGTGCTTGGGTGCCGCGACGCTCGCAACTCTTCCGAGATGGCGCCGCGAGAGCCCTGCGAAGAGCGGCACCTGCTCGAGCAGGGCAGTCGCTTCCTTTTCGATCTGTCGTGCACTGACGGGTGCGTCCCATACGCCGATCGCAGAGCTCACCATCAGTCGTCCAAGCTGATCCTGCATGTCGATACCTCCCGGATGGGTGAGTTAATCACGCCGGAGGCCGCGCGTGGCGACGACCGGGGCAGGCCGTAGGCGGCGCCGCCGGATTCGCGCTCATCGGAGAACCGACGATGAGCACGAGGGCGCGAGAATCCGAGTGCAGCCTCGTCGCTCAGTGATGCAGCTGCTTGGCGATCTGATCGGCCAGGGGCGAGCCGAGCCCCGATGCCATGTCGAATCCGGTGGCCGCGCTGCAGCACGACACGCTGCTGAAGACCGAGTTGTTCCCGGTCGTGATGTCGAGGAACGAGCCGGGTGCATTGTGGGCGATGGAGTAAAGCAGCGGGGGCACGAAGCCCGGCCTCGGTAGGCCCGATTGCTTGGCCTGCTGAGTCCAGAGCGCGATCATCCCCGCGACGAGCGGGGTGGCGGCACTGGTGCCGCCCACGAAGGCGATCGTCTGGCCGGACGATGGTCCGCAGCCCTGCACGCTCTTGGAGCAGATGATCACGTATCCGGGGCTCGGATCGGCGAACGCCGCGACGTCGGGAACCATGCGGTAGGTCTTCTGCGATGAGGTGGCCGGCTGCCACCAGGGCCGATCCTCGAACGTGCTGACACCGCCGCCGCCGCCGGCCGTCTGCTCGTACGGGGCCGGGTACTTCGTGTCGTTCCACACCCCGGACGACTCGATCGCATTCGCAGGCGTGAGAGTCAGGTTGGTGCCACCCACTGCGAGCACCCAAGGCGACGTCGCCGGCCAGGAGGCCGACTTCTGCTTGTCGAAGCTGGTGAGCTGGGAGGACGGGACCCCGTGCGCACAGGACGACGAGCCGCTGTCGCCCGCCGCGACAACCGTCGTGATTCCCAGCGCCGCGGTCGCGGCCAGCTGGCGGTCGAAGAGCGTTCGTGCGGCGCTGTAGGGCTTCACGCTCGCCTCGCAGATGCCATAGGAGATGGAGATCACATTCGGGAGCGGTGTCCCGTTCGTCGTCGCCTGCAGTGGCTCGGCCAGCAACTCGAGCGCGCCCTGTGGATTGTTCTGGCCGAGCTGCTTCACCCACAGATCGAGTCGCGCGAGCTTCGGGGCCACCATCGCGAGCGTCATTGCGTCCAGAGAGCTCTCGAGGATTGGCGTGATGCCCGAGCCGCCGTGGATCGTCAGTGCCGTCCCCTGGAATCCGAAGCAGTTGCGGTAGGCCGTGACGTCGTTGCTCGGCGTCGGTCCTTCGCCGAGGATGGCGACGCGAATCCCCTGACCCTTGAGCCCGCCGGTCTGCAGCGACGCGATCCCGTAGGCGCTGAGGATCTGGTTCGGGAACAGCCCTGCCGAGGAGATCACGCTCGCCGGGTACGTCGTGCTCGCACACCCCGGGCTGATCGTTCCGGTGCGGGTGGGTGTCCCGCCGGCAACCGCGGCCGCCCGCGCCGGGCCCGCTCGCGACACCGAAGCGTTGCCGGCCAGGTGCGTTGTGACGTAGAGCCGGAGGCCCGACACCGTGTCGACATTCCCCGCCAGACCGGAGCCGAGCTTCGGTGTGCTCACCGGGAGCGCCACGGCCTGGTTGCTCTCACCCGTTGCGTACAGGTTCCACTTCGTGCCGAACAGCTTCTGCGCGTTTCCGATGCTGATCGTCGCGCCGACTCGCAGGTGCGTGACGTCGACGGTCGCCGTCACCCCGTACGGCTTGAACGCGCCGGTCACCGCACTGCGCCGAGCGGACGTGGCACCGTATTTCGACTGCAGCGTCGACAACGAGAGGTAGTCGCCGTAGCTCGACGAGGACGGGTTGCTGGCAGCCTTGACGGCGTTGGCGATGCCCGACTGATTGGCGACCAGACCCAGCTCGAGCGAGAGCTTCAACCCCGCCGACGCCGGCCCCAGGTCTTTCAGTCCCTTGTGCGAGATATCACCGAAGTCGACGCTCGCCGACGCACCGACGACCGCGTTCGACCAGGTCATCGATGCAAGCACGACGGCAGCCAAGGCGATCAGCCGTGCCAAGGGGAGGTGCCGGAACGCGTTCATCGGAGGCGATGATACGGACGCGGCGGGCAGCGGTCGAAAGGGCCGTCTAACGGGGTGGTGCGTGTGGCTGGTTGGTGGTGATGGCGCGTCCGGCCTGGTCTGTGAAGGCGGGCTGGTGGCCGCTGCCGTTGGTGTGGATGTGGTGGTCGTGGAGGAGTTTGTGGTGGCGGGGGCAGAGCAGGATGAGGTTGTGGAGTTCGGTCTTGCCGCCGTGTTCGACGGGGGTGAGGTGGTGTGCTTCGAGTTCGCGGGCGGCGCTGCAGCCGGGGTATTGGCAGTGCGCTGAGCGTTTGTGCAGGGCGCGTTGCTGGGGGTAGGAGGCGCAGCGTCCGATGCGTGAGTGGAGGAGGTCGCGTCCCTGGGCTTGATGGTGAGGTGGCGTGCGTCGCAGGTGAGTCGCTGGGCGGTTTCGGGGCTGATCGGCCCGGCGCCTTCCAGTAGCGGGGGCGTGTCGTTGCTGAGGTGCACGATCAGGGTGGTGGGGCTGCGCCGAACTCCGCCGCTCGTCGTGGCCGGCGTGGCGGGCGAGGGTGATGAGGGCGTCGGCGGCCGACTGCTGCCACTCCAGCACCGTGCCGGTCTGCTTGTCGGCGGCGCGTTGGGTCTTGGCGATGTTCCAGATGGCCTGTTCGAAGGCCGCGCCTTGCTCCAGCGGCAGGCGGCCGCTGATGGCGAGTTCGCGTCTGCCGCGTGTCCAGGTCATGCTCAAGCGAGCGTCGCTGGTAGAGCGCCTGGTCGTCTTCGAGTTTGGGCGGGGCGAGTGTGCGCGCCGCCATGGCGATTTCGCTGGGCGGCTTGCCGACCGCCACACGCGCCAGCTCGGCATCGCTGGCGGGTGTGGCGAACTCGGCGGCGGCTGCGACCTGATCGAGCGTCAGCACGCCCGCACCGAGCGCCTGGTCGAGTGCCGGCAGGCTGCGCAGCGCTTGGCTGGTGCTGGTGATGCGCTTGGCGCTGCGGTAGTCGCTGCTTGCGACCTGCGCCAGCCACTGCGCGCTGGAGGAGCAGCCCGCCGCGCGCCAATCATCCTCGTCGTCGGCCTCGCGCACGATCTCGGTGACCCGCGCCTTGATGCGCGCCTCCTGCTCACACAGCGCGCGCAACTCGCAGCGACGCGTCTCCCGGCGACGCTCCCGCTGCTGATCGACCGTCCCATCCGCGTAGCGAACATCGTTCGTACACTACCAGCCGCCAGCCCGCCAAAGTGTGCCGAAATTGTGCCGAAATCCAGCACCTTCACATGAGCGGAGCGACAGCGGGTAGCCTGCCGTCACGAGCAACCGCAACCAAGGAATTCACGTGAGCACAAGCACGGTAGAGGTCTTCGTCGCGACCTATGACACGGAGGACGGGGCTGCCGAGGCAGTCAAGGATTTCAAGGCGGCGCAGCGTGATGGCGCGATCGATCTGATCGACGCGGCCGTGATCGTGCACACCGCGGCCGGCAAGGTCAAGTTCGACGAGACGGCCGATCCGAGCGGCAAGAAATGGGCGAAGCGCGGTGCCATCGCCGGCGGTGTGGTCGGCCTCATCTTCCCTCCCAGCATCATCCTGTCGGCGGCGGTTGGCGGCGGAGCGGGAGGCGTGTGGGGCAAGGTCCGCGACAAGGGCTTCAAGGACGAGGATCTGAAGGCGATCGGCAACAGCCTGCCGCCCGGCTCGTCGGCCATCATCGCGGTCGCCGAGGACAAGATGGTCGCGCAGCTCGAGCGTTCGCTCGGCGGCTACGAGAAGATCGCCAAGCACCTCGTCTCGGCCGAGGCGGCCGCAGCGATCGTGGCCGAGGTGGACGACGACGCCGAGTAGATCAGTCTTGGCCACCTGGCTGAGCTGAGGGCGTCCGTGCGATCTCGAGCACGGCGGCTACCGCGTGCTCGACGCTCCCGCTCGTGTCGATCTCGTGGCCTGCGGCGCGGCGAAGCAGTGGTTCCACGGTGTCGATCAGAGAGAGCATGCGCTCGCGTTCCTCCGGGCGGCTGCCGTACTCGCCGCGAGGCCGCTCGCGGAGCCGGGCGGCGATCACGGCGGGCGGCGCGCTCAGCAGCACGATCTCGTCGAAGCTCGGGAGAAAGCGGCCCATGTTCGCCGCGCAACCGCTCACGAACAACCTGTCGCCGCGCTCGACCGCAAGCAGGTCGCGGACGGCATCCACGCGCCACATCCAATCACGGCCGGGCTCGACCGGAGATCCGGCGGCGGTCATCTCATCGTCGGCTTCGACCTCGACCCAGTGCGAATACTCGTCGCAATCGAGATCGACGGCGTACTCGCCGCGCGCCCGCAGCGCCGACACGACGGCCGATTTCCCGGTTCCGGAAAGGCCGGTGATGAGCAGTCGGCGCACCTGATCGAGCGTATCGGCGGCGGCCGCGACGGTTTCAGGCGTCAGCCCGCCGATCGGCGGGAGCCGTGAAGCCTGTCTTCAGTACCACTTGCCGCGCACGAAGCCGCCGAACGCGATGAGTCCGATGAGTGCGACCACGATGCCGATCCAGAGGCTCCAGATGATCGCGAGCACGATTCCGGCGATCACGAGCACGCCGCCGATTCCGATTCCCGCACCCTTTCCCGATCGCTGCGCAGACATGCAAACCCTCCCGTTCGTCAAGTATCCGGACGGTGGTGCTTACCCTCCGCCGAGCGGCACGAAACGGCCACAAGCGGAGGGCCGGAACGCAACCGGCAACAAGCCTTCCGAAACGGGCTCTTGCGGCGAACAGCACGATCACGTAACCTCGGCGGCCGGCTCACACGCACCGAGGAGAGGTCGGCACGTTGCGATGGCATGAGGCGCGGACAAGGGCGCTCGCCGCCCTCCTTCTGATCGCGGCCGGCGCCACTCTCACGGCGCAGGCAGGCGCCGTCAACGCGGGGGCAGCAGGCGATCCCTCCACGGACAAGCTCGCGCAGATACTCGCGCGCGGGACGCTCGTGCTCTCGACCGATCCCGCCTACGCGCCACAGTCGTACCGCGTCAAGGGGGCGAAGCGGCTCGCGCACACGAAGTGCGCCGAGAATCAGCTCACCGCCAATCAGATGGCGGGGTACGACGCGGACACGAGCAAGCTGGCTGCACACGGGCTGGGAGTGGAGCCGTGCTTCGTCACGCCGACCTGGAGCGAGCAGATCAGCGGTCACTGGAACGACCGCTGGGACATCGCGTTCGTCTCCATGGGCATCACGCGTGCACGCATGCGCAACCTGTACTTCACGCAGCCGTATTCGGCCGAGGCCGAGCGCTTCTTCGTCCGCAAGAGCTCCCCGGTCAAGACGGTCCAGCAGCTTTCCGGCAAGCGGCTCGGCGGATGCACCGGATGCTTCGCGCAGAACTACATCCAGAGGGATCTCGACTTGCCGGGGCAGAAGGTCCAGTTCCTGGTCGACCATGCGACGTTCGCCGGCTACGGGGTCGAGCACGACGGGCTCGCGGACGTCGCGCACGGGAAGCTCGCTGCGTTTCTGTGCGGAGTTGCCGTCGGCGGCAAGGCGATCACCGAAGGCCTCCCGCTCAGGTCCGTCGGCGGTGATCAATACGTCGCGTACATCGCGGGAGCGATCGACAGGAGTTCGGGATTGAGCGTCGCGGCATTCGCGGAGAAGGTCAATGCGATCGTCCGGCGCCTTCAGGCGCAGGGCGCGCTCAGCCGGCTGTCCATGAAGTACTTCCACACCGACTTCGCCGGCCGCGCGAAGCACTTCGATGTCGCCGGACTCGGACAGAACATCACCTAGCCGGTAGGTTGACTTCCAATCCGGTGAGCGCAAAAGTGCCTCCACCAACGGGCGCAGCATGTCGCACGGGCAGCGCGCCCACGAACGCTGGAGGCCGAGTTGAGCAGCGTCGACGTGAGCAGCGAAAGCGCGACCGGCAGCCCGCCGGTGAAGCCGGGGGAGATGAGGCTCGAGGTCGTGGTGGTGCCGGTCTCGGATGTCGACCGGGCGAAGGGCTTCTACGAGTCGCTGGGCTGGCGGCTCGACGCCGATCTCCCCGTGGATGACGGCTACCGGGTAGTGCAGCTGACGCCTCCGGGCTCGGGCTGCTCGATCATCTTCGGCGACCGGGGTCACGGCGGCTCCGCCCGGCTCGGCCGAGGGCCTGCAGCTCTCGGTCTACGACATCGACGCGGCGCGCGCCGATCTCGTGGCACGCGGGGTCGACGTCAGCGAGCCGTTCCATGACGAGACCGGGATCTTCCATCACGCCGGGGCCGAGGGGCCGCGTGAGCGGCGCCGCTCCGGGACACGCCGACTACGGCTCGTTCGTCGCCTTCAGCGATCCGGACGGCAACGGCTGGCTGCTCCAGGAGATCAAGACGCGCCTCCCGGGCCGCTGAGATGGCCACGGCGTACGAGTCGGTGGACGATCTCGCGGAGGCCCTCAGGCGAGCGGCCGCGGCACACGGGAAGCACGAGGAGCGCACCGGAGAGGCCGACGCGAACTGGCCGGACTGGTACGCGCTCTACATGGTGCGCGAGCGCGCCGGCGAAGAGCTGCCGACGTGAGCAGCGACTACGACGTCATCGTGATCGGCGGCGGCTCGCCGGGCGAGCACTGCGCGGGTGCGCTGGCCGAGGGCGGTCTGCGCGTCGCCATCGTGGAGCGCGAGCTCGTGGGAGGGGAGTGCTCGTACTGGGCCTGCATCCCCTCGAAGACCCTGCTGCGTCCCGGCGAGGCAGTCAACGCGGCGCGCGAGGCGGCCGCGACCGCCGAGGTCGATGTCGAGGCGGCGCTCGCCTGGCGCGATTTCATGGTCTCGGACTACTCCGATGCCGGGCAGGAGCGCTGGCTGGCCGACAACGGCATCGATCTGCTGCGCGGCACCGGCCGCCTGGCCGGGCCTGGCGTCGTCGAGGTAGACGGCGTACGCCACACGGCCGACCATGTGGTACTCGCGAACGGCGCCGATCCGGTGGTTCCGCCCGTTCCTGGACTGCGCGAGCTCGACGGCGTCTGGGGCAGCCGCGAGGCGACCTCCATGAAGGTCGTCCCGCGCCGCCTGCTGATCCTGGGCGGCGGGCCGGTCGGGGTGGAGATGGCGCAGGCCGTGACCCGGCTCGGCGGCGGGGCAGTCATCGTCAACATGGGCGATCACCTGCTCGGGAGAGAGCCGGCGCCCCTGGGCGATGCGCTCGGCGAGGTCCTGCGCCGCGAGGGCATCGAGCTCGCGCTGTCGGCCAACGCGACGGCGGCGCGACGCGATGGCGAAGACTTCGTCCTCGAATTCGACGATGGACGCGAGCTGCGCGGCGACCGGCTGCTCGTCGCCACGGGCCGGCGACCGCGAGTCAGCGGGCTGGGTCTCGAAACCGTCGGGGTCGAGCCGGACGCCCACGGAGTGCCGGTCGACGCGCACCTGCGAGCGGCCGAGGGCCTGTGGGCCATCGGGGACGTCAACGGCCTCTGGCCGCTGACCCATGTCGGCAAGTACCAGGGCGACGTGGTCGCCGCGAACATCCTCGGAGAGCCGCGCAAGGCCAATTACGAGGCGGTTCCGCGCGTCGTCTACACCGACCCGCAAGCCGCGGCGGTGGGCGCTGCCGCGGGCCGCTTCAGCGCGATGGTCCCGCTGTCGGGCGTCGCGAAGACGGCCACCTACACGCGCGCGTATGCCGAGAGCAACGGCTTCCTGACGCTGCTCAGCGACGGCGAGCGCCTGACGGGCGCCTACGCCCTCGGCCCCGAGGCGGGCGAGTGGCTGCAGCAGGCCACGCTCGCCATTCACGCCCGTGTTCCGCTCGACGTCCTGGCCGACACGATCCAGCCGTTCCCCACGTTCTCGGAGATCTACGTCGCCGCCTTGAAGGTCCTGCGCGCGAACATCGCGGCGGCCGGCAAATCGGTCCGCTCCGGGCCTCCCATGGCGAGCTGACGGAAGGAGTGACGATGACGGGCGTCTCGCAGGGCGGGCGCGAGCCAGAGTTGCTCGGGCAGACGGTTGTCGTGATCGGCGGCAGCGCGGGCATCGGGCTGGAGACGGCCAGGCGCGCACGGGCCGAGGGGGCCGAGGTCATCCTGGCCGGCCGCAATGCCGAACGGCTCGAGCGCGCGGCAAGCGAGGTGGGAGCGTCGGGCACCGCGACGTTCGATGCCCGCGACCCGGATGCGATCGACGACTTCTTCGAGCACCTCGCAGGCCCGGTCGACCACGTCATGGTGACCGCCGGCGGCCCCTACTATTCGCCGCTCGCCGACATGGACTTCGACGAGGCGCGCCGCGCGCTCGCAGGCAGTCCCCTGGCGATGCTCGGCGTGGCGCGCCAGGCCTCCCGCGGCAAGGTCCGCGGCGGAGGCACGCTGCTGTTCATGAGCGGCACCGGGGGCCGTCGACCGGGGATCGGCCTCGGCATCATCTCGTCGGTCACAGCGGCACTCAGCGCCCTGGCCGCCACCCTGGCGCTCGAGATCGCGCCGGTGCGCGTCAACGTGATCGCCGCCGGCTTCGTCGACACGCCCCTGTCGGCAACGCTGCTCGGCGACGGGCTGGAAGAGCGGCGCAGCGAGCTGCGCGCCACGCTCCCGATCGGGCGGGTGGTCGGACCGGCCGACGTCGCGGCGCTGGCCGTCCACATCATGAGCAACACCGCTCTGACCGGGGCGACGTACGACATCGACGGCGGCCAGCAACTGCTCGCCAGATAGGATCAGCATGCGCTCCGACATCGTCCCCGGCGGCACGTTCCCCGACTACGAGCTGCCCGATCACCACAACGTCCCCCGGCGGCTCAGCGAATTGCAGGGCGACGATCCGCTGATCCTCACGCTCGCGCGCGGCCACTACTGCCCGAAGGAGCACCAGCAGCACCTCGAGCTGGCCGCGGCCTTTCCGAAGATCGCGGTGTCCTACACCCGGGTCGCGACGATCGCGACCGACGAGCACCACACGCTGCTGGAGTTCCGCGCCTCGGTCGGCGCGCAGTGGCCGTTCCTCTCCGACCCCGGGCGCATCGTCCAGAAGGACCTGGAGATCCAGGAGTACACCGACCCCGACAACGACCCGATGATCCCGCACACGCTCGTGCTCAAGCCCGGGCTCGTGATCCACAGCATCTACAACGGCTACTGGTTCTGGGGGCGCCCCTCGGTCGTCGACCTCTGGCACGACCTACGGGACGCCACCCGCGAGATCCGCCCCGACTGGGATCTGAGCACTCCCGGGCTGCGTGACTCCTGGGACGCGGGCGACTACGCGCCCTTCCACGGCTGGGAGCGGCGAAGCGGCGGGTCCGCATCGTCGTAGATGCGCGCCGCGGCGAGCTTGCCGCTCTCACCTCGCACGTAGACGGCGATCCCGGCCTGGGGAGGCAGCTGCGTCGTTCCCCACTGCACGACGTTGTATTCGAGCGCGCAGGCGCGGCCGTCGTCGATGAGGCTGCAGTGCTCCAGCGGGATGCCGCCTCCGTTCGAGAAGAGCAGCTCGTAGAACGCGCGTAGATCGTCCAGGCCTCGGTGGACGTAGCTACCGCCCGCCGGCTCGCGGGCGTAGCCGTCCGGCTCGAACGCCGCGACGACCGCAGCGACGTCGCCGTCCGCGAGCGCGCGCTGGTAGGCGGCCACGACGTCTGACTCGCGCAGGTCGGGGTCGGGTTGCAGCAGGGGCGGCCGGATGGCGTGCCGGCCGGTCAGCGGCCAGTTGCTGTAGTAGATCCGGAGCTCCTCGATGCGTCCGTCGGAGGCGCGATCGGCGACGCCCGCCCAGGGCAGCTCGACCCGGCCGCTCGCACCGTCATGGTGCAGAACCACCTCCTCGAAGCCGCGTTCACCGAGGATGACGTGGTGGACGTCCTCGACCGTGGCGTTGCAGCTCTCGAGCCACTCGCTCGTCTGGCGCACGAAGTCCCTGAACGCACGCTCTCCCTTGACGTGGCCGCGTATCGGGTCATGCAATGCGGGCTCGCCGGCGAACGACTCGACCAGCGCATCGGGCTCGCCGGCCAGCAGACCGTCGAAGAAGGGCACGGAGAGCAGCGAATCTCGCCGCCGCTTGTCCAGCACCTCCTGCAACACGGGAGCGCTGAAGAGCTCGGGCGACCACGGCATGCCGGCAAGCGTAGCCAGGTGTGCGAGACTGGCGCGGCGCGGTTCCTCGGCATCGGAACCGCGGTCTCCCTGACCCCTGGAGGCCAGTCAGTCGCTCGAGCAGGCGGCACTTGCGGCCTCGAGCCGCGACCGGAGGGGAGACGGCATGAGCGTTGCATTGGCCTCGTACAGGGGAGATCAGGTGCAACCTCAAACGGTTGCGCGCGCGACGGGCGTGCTCTTCCTGATCACCTTCATCACGTCGATCCCGGCGCTCCTCCTATACGACCCCGTGCTCAACGACGGTGCGTACATCACCGGAGCCGGATCCGACAATCGCATCTTCCTGGGGGCGACGCTGGAGCTGATCCTGATCGTCGCGAACATCGCCACGGCCCTCGTGCTGTTCCCGATCCTGAAGCGGCAGAACGAAGGCGTCGCGCTCGGCTTCGTGACGGCCCGCGTCGTCGAGTCCGCGTTCATCGCGGTCGGCATCCTGAGCGTCCTCGCGGTCGTGACCCTGCGCCAGGAGTCGGGCGCGGATGCCGCTTCGCTGCTTCCGATCGGCGATGCGCTGGTCGCGATCAAGAACTGGACGTTCGTGATCGGGCCGGGCTTCATCGTCGGGATCGGCAACGGATTGCTGCTCGGCTACCTGATGTACCGGTCGGGCCTGATGCCGCGGCGCCTGGCCATGCTGGGGATCATCGGAGGTCCGCTCGTGTGCGCTTCGGGGATCGCCGTGATCTTCGGCGTCCTCGAGCGCGGCGGCGCGGGGCAGTTCATCTTCACCATCCCGGAGATCGCCTGGGAGCTGTCGCTCGGCATCTACCTCACCGTCAAGGGCTTCAAGCCCGCTCCGATCATCGCCCGGGATGAGACAGTCGTCACGACCTGATGTTCGGCGGCTGCGGCTAGGCTCGGCGGCGTGAGCGACTACGGACACGCCCTCCAGTTCGGCGTCTTCCTCACGCCGTCTGCCGCCGCCGCCGAGACGGTGGTCGATCTCGCGGTACTGGCCGACGCCGGCGGGCTCGACCTCGTGACGTTCCAGGATCATCCCTATCAGGCGCGTTTCCTCGACGTCTGGACGCTGCTTTCCGTCGTCGCCGCGCGCACCAGCCGCGTCCACGTCGCGCCCAACGTGCTGAACCTGCCGCTGCGGCCGCCGGCCGTCATCGCGCGCGCCGCGGCGAGTCTCGACATCCTCAGCGGCGGGCGCTTCGAGCTGGGCCTCGGCGCGGGAGCGTTCTGGGACGGGATCGAGGCCATGGGCGGTCCGCGCCGGACTCCCGGGGAGAGCGTCGACGCGCTGGAGGAGGCGATCGACGTGATCCGCGCGCTGTGGGACGGCGAGCAGAACGGGGCAGCTCGCGTCGAGGGCACCCACTACCGGCTCGCGGGAGCGGCGCGAGGCCCGGCGCCGCGGCACGAGATCCAACTCTGGATCGGCGCCTACAGGCCGCGGATGCTCGCGCTGACCGGCCGCAAGGGCGACGGCTGGTTGCCGAGCCAGTCGTATCTGCAGCCAGGCGACCTCGCGGCGGGAAACGCGGCCATCGACGCGGCCGCGACCGCTACGGGTCGCGACCCGCGCGCGATCCGCCGGTTGCTGAATATCTCCGGCAGCTTCTCGGCGGGCCGCGGGGGCTGGCTCGACGGCCCGCCCGGGCAGTGGGTCGAGGAGCTGACGGAGCTCGCGCTCGTCCGACGGCGTGGGGACGTTCATCCTCGCCGCTGACGACTCCTCGGCGATCGAGATCTTCGCGGCCGAGGTCGCGCCCGCCGTGCGCGAGCTCGTGGCCGCCGAGCGCGCACACGGCGGCGCCGTGCCTCCCGGCGCAGCCCGCGGTGCCCTCGGCGCCGGTCGACGTTCCCGCGCCGGTCAGTGCTGCCCCGGATGACGAGTACGAGCGGCTGGGCGTCCGGCCGACCGAGGACGACGGCACCAGGTTCAGCGCAACGGCTCCCTGGGACGAGTCGACCCGTCCGCGCCGCTCCCGGTCGGGCGCCGAGCAGATCTACAGCGATCGCGGCCAGGCCGTGGGCCAGCACCTCGTCGACGTTCACGACATGCTGCGCCGCGAGCTCGGCGAGCTGCGCGATGTGCTGGCCCAGGTGCGTGCGGGGGCGCTCAGCGCGGGCGCGGCGCGGTCAGCGCTGAACGAGATGGCGCTGCGCCAGAACGACTGGACGCTCGGCGCGTTCTGCGCCCGCTACTGCGGCGTGGTCGCCCAGCACCACGGGCTCGAGGACGACGCGATCTTCCCGCACCTCGCACGCAGCGACTCCACGCTCGAGCCGGTGATCGAGCGGCTCGCCGACGAGCACCTGGTCATCCACGACGCCATCCAGGCCGTCGACCGCTCGCTCGTCCGGCACATGAGCCACCCGGACGACTTCGAGCCCATCCAGGAGGCCATCGACTTCCTGAGCGACGCCCTGCTCTCGCACCTGTCCTACGAGGAGCACGAGATCGTCGAGCCGCTGGCGCGGCTGGGCTTCTACCCCGGGCAGGTCTGACGACCTTCCACTGGCTACCATCCACGCGCATGGGGCCCGAAGGGCAAGCTGGCGGTGTGGCCGCGGACGCGGCGCTCGAGGTGCTTGCGTATCTCATCACCGCGGCGCGCACGCAACTGGACGAGGCGGCCGAATATGCGCCGATGCGGCTCCTGACCGCTGCCCAGCGGCTCGCCGATGCGATGCGCCCGGGCGCATCGCCGCAGGTGGCGCAGCTGATCGCGGCGATCGACGCGCTCCCTCCGACGGCCACGCCGAGCACCGACCGGGAGGCGTACGTTGCGCTGGTCGACGGGCTCTGCGCCGCACTCGCCGACTGCCTGCTGGCGTCGTGAGCCACGGCGACGACCCCGTCCTCGACGCCATCTTCAGCCGGCGGGTGGTCCGCAACATGACCGATGAGCCGGTTGCCGACGCGGACTTCGAGATCGTCCTGCGAGCGGCTCGCGCGGCGCCGAGCGCCGGAAACCGCCGCCTTCAGCCGGTCATCCCGGTCACCGAGTCCACTCAGCTCCGGCTCCTGCGGATGGTGTCCCCCGGGATGCTCGCGCGACCCGCCGCCGCGGCCGCGGTGTGCATCGACCTGGATCGTGCCGAGCAGTACGGCTTCGCGCCCGACACGCCGGGCCTCTACATCGATGTGGGGACGACCGCGGCCACGATGCTGCTGGCCGCCCACGCGCTGGGTCTGGCCGCCCAGCCCGTCACCTCGTTCAGCCGAGTGGCCGCCGCCCGCCTGCTCGGGTTGCCCGCCGCACTGGAGCCGCGCATGATCATCTGCCTCGGTCACGCGGCAAGCCGCCAGCCGCCTGCGATGGGCGGCTGGCGGACCACCGTCGGCGCCTAGCGCGGGCCCCAATCGGGCGCCGAGTCCCACAGCTTCGAATGGGTGACGCGCTGCATGTGGCCGTCGCGCAGCCGGAGCGTGATGGAGGCGGGAATTGCCGCTCGCGGCGACCTTGCTGATCACGAGCGACGTGCCGTCGGGCGAGAACGACGACGACAGGATGCTCGTGCCGGTGGCGAAGTGCGTCACCTGCTTGCGCCCGCTGCCGTCGGGATGGATGAGGAAGATCTGGGACTGCTCGCTGTCGTCGTCGACGTGGGAGCGGAACACGATCCATTTGCCGTCGGGCGACCAGTCGGGGTTGTCTCCGTCGCTCTCCTTCCAGGGCGTGATGCGGCGGGCGTGCGAGCCGTCGACTCCCATCGTGTAGACCGCGCGCTGCCCCGCTCGCGGCCCGAAGCTCGAGCCGACGCTCTCGAAGACGAGCTGCTTGCCGTCGGGCGAGAAGACCGGGAAGACGAGATCGCCGCTGTAGGGGGCGCCCTGGCGGATCACGTGGCGGTCGCTGCCGTCCCGGTTCGCGATGGCGATCGCGGAGTGCTCGATCTGATCGGACTCGGCGCCCTTCTTGTCGCGGCCGGTCGACTGCGTGAGCACGATCCGCTGGGAGTCGGGCGAGAAGCTGGCGTTCGCGTCGTCCGGGCAGACCTGCGGGTTGGTGACAGCCGGACAGGGCGCGCCGACAGGCGCCAGTCCCGTACCGTCGGGCGCCACCACGAAGACGTGGCAGGGAAGCCCGACGACACAGCGGGAGAAGGCGATGAGGCTGCCGTCGGGCGCCCAGTCGGGCTGGTCGTCGAGGCCTCCGGCCGGCGGCTTCGTGACCTGTCGCTCGCCCTTTCCGTCGGCGCCGATCGTGAAGACGGCTCCGGTCGTCTGGTCCGGATCGAAGTAGCGGCGGAAGGCGATCGCGCCGTTCGAGCCGGGCGTGGTCGCCTCCGCCGTCGCCAGCGCGCAGCCGACGCCGACGAGGGCCAGTAGCGAGACGAGTGCGGCTCGCTGGCCTGCGTTGCACTTCATTGCGGAGCCCTCCCTTGTGATTACGCCGTCTTGTGGCGATCATCACGGAGAGTCGCTACCCGGCTGCTATCGAGCGGCTATCGGGTTGCCGTCGATCCGCAGGATCTGCTCGACGCGGCCCTCGCGGCACGCGGCGATCCGGCTGTTCATGGCGATCGTCGTGCAGGCGTGGCCGGGGAGGATCGGCACGCGGGCACCGACGCGCGGGATCGGCCCGTCGACGATGCGCAGGACGAGGTGCTCCTCCGAGGTGTAGACGTGCTCGGCGGCGCCGAGCACCCACTGCGGCGTGCCCAGGTCGGTGGCGAGGCTCTTGGAGCCCGCGTTGCAGACGACCGTCCCGTCGGGCCGCGCCGTGACGACGGTGACGATCATGGCGAGCGCCGGGACGAAGCGGGGAGCGCGCGTCGCGTAGGTGGCGTCCATGAACACGTAGGTGCCGGCCTGCACCTCGGCCACCTCGGGTACGGCATCCCAGGTCGCCGTCGATCCTCCCGTGATGGTCGATGAGAGCCCGCGGGCCTCGAGCGCCTCGGCGAGACGGAGCGCGGGAGCGAAGGCCGCGATGCACCGGCTCCGGCGCTCGTCGGGGTCGGCGACCTTGACGAGGTGCCCTTCATAGGCCTGGATGCCGCGGAACTCGAGAGCGTCGCTCGCGGCGATCGCCTCGGCCAGGGCGAGGCCTTCCTCGACATCCCGCACGCCGTTGCGTCCCATGCCGATGTCGATCTCGACGAGGGCGCCGAGCGACACACCCGCGCGCGCAGCTGCATCCGCGGCGATCGTCAGTGCCTCGCGAGAGTCGACGACGAGCGCCGCCCGCGTCGTGGACGACTCGCCGACGCGCTGCAGCAGATCGCGCAGCTGCACGGGGTCGGCGACGACATTCGCCACGAGCACGTCGCCGATGCCCGCGTCGATCATCGCCACGGCCTCGTCCGTCGTCGCGCACGTCACCCCGCAGGCCCCTGCGGCCATCTGCAGGAGCGCCACCGCCGAGCACTTGTGCGCCTTCATGTGCGGCCGCAGGCGGCGTGCTCCGCTCGGGAAGCCTCGCGCCATCTCGTCGATGTTCCGCTCGGCCAGGACGAGGTCGGCTGCCAGGAACGGCGTCGCCAGCTCGCCGGAACCGCCGGCCTCCGCAAGCCATGCGAGGTGCCCGCCGAGGGGAGTCACGCGGAGCCTGCCTCCGCGCGCGGCGGCGTCTGCATCCAGGCGCGCTGCGGCCACGGCATCGGCCTCCGTGCGGGCCAGCGTGTTGCCCGTCACCACCGCGAGGAAGTCATCCCGTTCGAGCGCGAAGAGCCGGGCGTCCGTGTCGGCCCGCACGGTCGCCGTGCGCGGCACGTCGCGCAGCAGCGCGATCTCGCCGAAGGAGTCCCCGGGACCGGCACTCATACGGCGCGTGCCCGCGTCGATCGTCAGCTCGCCGCTGCCGACGACGTAGAAGCGGTCTCCGACATCGCCCAGGCGGATCACGACGTCGCCGGCGGCGACGTCGACCGGGACGAGATGCGAGGCGATTCGCTCCTTGGCCACGAGCGAGAGCGGGGCGAAGACGGCGACGCTCTCGATCAGGGCGAGCTGCGAGGCGGGTGCGACCATCGAGTCGATCTCGCTCAGCCGGCGGTACGTGAGGAGAACGAGCGCGGGGAGAATGGCGCCGACCACGATGAAGGCCGGCTTGAGCCCGATCAGGTCGAGCACCGCGGGCGCGACGAACGAGCCGATCGCCGTCGCGCCCATCGCCAGGCCCCACGTCACGCCGAGCACGCGCGTGAGCACCTCGTCCGGAACCGTGCGCTGGAGGAGCGTGAACCCGGACACGTCGAGCACGCTGTTCGCGGCGCCGATGATCCCGAGCAGGCCGATCACGGTCACGGGGAAGGGCAAGGGTGCGATCAGCATGATCGGGACGCCCCAGCAGACGAGCGCCCCGGCGAAGGGCGGGACGAGCCGCTCGCCGCGCAGCGAGACCGCCGCGAGCGCGCCGATCAGGCCCCCGGCGCCGATCGCCGCCGTGAGGTATCCGACCCCCGTCGCCCCGCGGTCGAGCACCTGGTAGGCGATCACGACGATCAGCACGTTGAGGCAGCCGCGGACGAAGGTCTGCGAGGCGATGAGGCCGACGAGCAGCCGCGCGCGCGGGACCTCTCCGATCTCCCTGAAGCCCTGCCACACCTCGACCTTCGCCACGCGCCCGGGCACGGACACCTGACCGGGCGCCGACACGCGAGCCAGAAGGGCGGCCGAGACGATCAGCGCCAGCGCGCTGGCCGCGAAGACCGCCCCGACGTCCGCGAACGCGACCAGCACCCCGGCTGCCAGCGGGCCGAGCAGCGTCCCGAGGCTCTCGATCGTCGACGTCGCTCCATTGGCGGCGATCAGCTCGCGCGCGGTGCGCGCCAGCGATGGCAGCAGCGAGATCAGCGCGGGCCTGAAGAGGGTCGAGGAGATGCCGACTACGGACGCTGCGGCGAAGACGATGATGCGGTCGTCCAGCGCTGCTCCAACGGCCGAGAGGAGCAGGGCGGCTGCGCCCACGAGCACGATTCCGAGCAGGAAGCGCTCGCGCCGGAAGCGATCGCCGAGCGACGCTGCGAACGGTGCGATCGCGGCGGCCGGCAGCAGCCTCGCGAGCCCGGCGACTCCGACGGCCGCGGAGCCGCCGTGGTTGTAGGCGAACACGCCGAGCGCGACGAAGTGCGCCCATTCGGCCGAGACCGATGCGCCCCAGGCCAGCTGGGAACGGCGAATGTCGGCGTTCTGAACCGCGATGCGGAGCGAGGAGAGCGCCTGGCGGAGACGGGACACGAGCAGAGTCAAGCCGACGACGGCAGGGGAACGGGCCGGTCGCCCGCCAAATGACACTCGCGGCGAGTGTCATTTGGCCCTGGCGCGTGCAGGTGGGGTCTGGCGCGAACAGGACGGGTCTGACCCCAGGTGTACGGGCCTGACCCTTGGTGTCCATCCCAGTATCCATGCCGTTTCTGACGACTCGGCGCTCCAACGCGCCCGTGGCCGTCCATTGCATCCGGCACGCCAACAGCGGGCGTTTCGGCTTGTCTGGTGGCCTCGGCGCCGAAACGAACACCTGGGGTCAGACCCGTACACCTGGGGTCAGACCCCAACTGTGCGGGCCAGACCCCGTTCGTACGGGCCGGATCCCGTTCGTGCGGCCAAGTGACACTCGCGGCGAGTGTCATTTGGCCGCTGCCGGAATGCACCCGTCACGGCGCGCAATCGGGGAAACTGCGGAGGTGACGATGTCCCGGAACGGATGCGAGCCCGGCGGCTCCCGCACGTGGGCAGACGAGGCCGTCCGCCGCATCGAGGCCGATGCCAACCGGTCGGCGGACACGCATCTGCACGCCTTTCCCCTGCCCGAGGCATGGGACATCGACCTCTACCTCAAGGACGAGTCGGTCCACCCGACCGGCTCGCTCAAGCACCGGCTCGCGCGCTCGCTGTTCCTGTACGGCCTGTGCAACGGCTGGATCGTCGAGGGGGCGACGATCGTCGAGGCCTCGACCGGCTCGACGGCCGTCTCCGAGGCCTACTTCGCGCGCTTCCTCGGCCTGCCGTTCGTGGCCGTGATGCCGGCCAGCACGAGCCCCGAGAAGATCGCGCTGATCGAGGCGGAGGGAGCGTCGTGCCACCTCGTCGAAGACGCGTCCACGGTGTACGACGAGGCCCAGCGGCTGGCGACGGTGAGCGGCGGGTACTTCCTCGACCAGTTCACGTTCGCCGAGCGCGCCACCGACTGGCGCGGCAACAACAACATCGCGGAGTCGATCTTCAGCCAGATGGCGCTGGAGCGGCATCCCGTGCCCACGTGGATCGTGGTGGGCGCCGGAACGGGCGGGACGAGCGCGACCATCGGCCGCTACGCCCGCTTCGGCCGCTATCCGACGCAGATGTGCGTGGTCGACCCGGAGGACTCGATCTTCTACTCGGCCTGGCTGGGCGACCCCTCGGCCTTCACCGGCCGGAGATCTCGCATCGAGGGCATCGGTCGCCAGCGCGTCGAGCCGTCGTTCCTGCCCGACATCGTCGACCGCATGATCCAGGTTCCGGATGCCGCGTCGATCGCGACGATGCGCCTCGTGAGCGCGCGCACGGGACGCAGCGTCGGCGGCTCGACCGGAACCAACGTCTGGGGGGCGCTTCAGCTCGTCGCCGAGATGCGCGAGCGTGGGGAGCGGGGGAGCGTCGTGACCCTGATCTGCGATGGCGGTGACCGCTACGCCGGCACGTACTACAGCGACACGTGGGTCGCCGAGCAGGGCCTCGAGCTCGCGCCGTACAGCGAGGCGGTGGAGACGTTCCTCCAGTCCGGAGCGTTCCGCGTGCCTCGTCCGGCCTGACCGGGCCTCAGACCTCGGTGATGACGCCCTGGATCGCGTCGACGACCTCGGGCGGAACCTCGTCCATCCCGTGAGCCTCGCGCGCGTGCGAGTTGATCTCCTCGAAGAGCGCTTCGTCGTCCTCGCTGCGCGTCACCCACTCGCAACCGGGCACAACGTCTCCGCACTTGAATTGCTTCATCACAAGGCTCCTGATCGGTCTGGTGCGGGCAATACTAGTGGCCTCCGGAGAACGGCGGCTGAGCACCGGCCCGCGCAAGTAGGATCGGCCGATGTGCCGGATCCTCGCGTACCTCGGTGAGCCGCTGATCGTGCGGAGCCTGCTGTTCGACACCGACAACAGCCTCGTGCAGCAGTCGTACAGCCCGCGCATGATGAATACGTTTCTCAATCTGGCCGGCTTCGGCATGAAGGCCTGGGATCCGAGGTCTCTGCGCCCCGAGGATCCATTCACCTACCGCGCCACGACCCTGCCGTCGTTCGACCGCAACCTGCGCGCCATCTCGTCGAAGCTCGCGCCGACCTGCCTCGTCGCCCACGTGCGCGGGGTCACCTACTCGGGCGAGGCGGTCGTCGCCGAGACGAACCTCCACCCGTTCCACTTCGCAGGCGCCCGTGTGGTGCTCGCGCACAACGGGCATCTGCGGCAGTTCTCGCGCATGCGCTACTCGCTGCTCGAGCACGTGCGGCCGGAGCTTGCGCAGCACATCGAGGGGACGACCGACTCGGAGTGGATCTACGCGCTGATCCTCTCGCAGCTCGACGATCCGTACGGCGTCCCGGAGACCCTCGAGCTCGCCGACGCCACCGCCGGGGCTCTTCGCATCCTGCGCACGGTCCGCGCCGCGCACGGAATCGACACCTCCTCGCCGGTCAATCTCTGCATCAGCACCGGCCGCGCCCTGGTGGCCACCCGCCTGTCGTTCGACTACGGCTGGTACCCGCCCGAGGACGAGATGCTCGAGACCGACCTCCCGTTCGTCAGCCTCTGGTACGCGATCGGCGGCGAGTACGTCAACCGCGACGGGGACTGGATGATGACGGCCGGGAACCCGCCCCGCTCGGTGATCATCGCCTCGGAGCCGCTCACGACCGACTCCTCGACCTGGTTCGAGGTGCCCGAGTATTCGATGCTGACCGCCGAGCTGACGCCGGAAGGGGTCGAGTTCCAGACGCGGGATCTGGATGTCTGACCGCGAGACGGTCGACTTCCTCGCCGGCGTTCCGCTGCTCGAGGGCCGGGAAGAGGCGGATCTCGAGGCGCTGGCGCGCGTGGTGCGCCGGCGGACGGTGCGCGAAGGCGCGCTGCTCTGGCGCCAGGGCGATCCCGCACGGGAGATGGTCTTCATCGTCGACGGCTCCCTCTCGGTGTCGCTGAGCGTGCCCGGGGAGCGCTCCGTGGAGATCAGGCGAGCCGGGCCGGGGGAGACGGTCGGGGAGATCGGGCTGCTCGACGGCCAGGGGCAGACGATGAGCGTGCGCGTGACCGAGGCGGCGACGGTGCTCGCGCTCGGGCGGGTGGAGTTCGCCGCGCTGCTCGCCCGCCAGGATGCATCGGCGTTCCAGCTCAAGCGCCGGCTCGTGTCGGTCTTCACCTGGCGCCTGCGCCAGCAGCTCCGGCCCCTCGCTCTCTCGCTCGGAGGCGAGGCGCCCGGCCCGCAGGAGGAGCTTCCGGCCCGGACGTTCGCCGAGCTGGAGAAGTGCGGTCCGCCCGACAGCAAATACGTGCGTCGCATGGGGACGTTCCACGACTTCGATTCGCTCGCGCTGTGGGGCTTCCTGACGTCGGGAACCTACGCCCTCTGCCCACCGGGGCGCACGCTGCTCGCCGAAGGCGCACCGTCGACGGCCTGCTACCTCACGATGAACGGCGCCGTCGAGAAGGTGCTGCTGCGCGGCGACCGGCGCATACGCGTCGGACTGGCCGGGCCGGGGAGGACATTCGGCTTCGAGAGCC
Source organism: uncultured Actinomycetes bacterium (assembly GCA_963713435.1). GTDB lineage: Bacteria > Actinomycetota > Thermoleophilia > Gaiellales > JALYLC01 > JALYLC01. Next base: position 143,294 of record CAVQLU010000015.1, on the reverse strand, counting down.
TGATCGACGGACAGCCGTCGCCGGTCACCGCCATCACGCGGGAACGATCGCTGCTGCTTGTTCTGCCACACGGCCCGTTCGAGCAGCTCTACAACGGAGAGGACGCGGTCTCGCGCGTCTTCCTCGACGTGATTCGACGGGAGCTCGTGGCCACGCTGCGCCAGACCTTGCGCCAGCAGGCCCGCCTCGAGGCGAGCGTGTAGAACTCCTGTCGTGAAGGCCAATCGCTCCATCCCGCAGAGCACGGTGATCCCCGTCCTCATCTACCCGGACGTCCGCGAGGCGGTCGCCTGGCTGAGCCAGGCGTTCGGGTTCGCCGAGCGCGTGCAGATCGGGGAGGATCACCGCTCCCAGCTCCGCTTCGGCGACGGCGCCGTGATCGTCGGCGACGTGCGTCATGACCGCCGTCCGCCGCGAGCGGGCGAGATCACGCACTCCGTCATGGTGCGCGTGGACGATGCGAACGCGCATTGCGAGCACGCCAGGGCGCATGGGGCGAAGATCCTCATGGAGCCGACCGACTTCGAGTACGGCGAGCGGCAGTACGCGGCCGAGGATCCGGCCGGCCACCAGTGGACGTTCTCCGAGACCCTGCGCGACGTCGCCCCCGAGGAATGGGGCGGCATCCTCCATTCCCCGGAGTAGAGGACTGCGAGAATCGCGCCGTGCGACCCGACGTGACCTATGTGCGGAGCGGCGATGTCCTGATCGCCCATCAGACGCTCGGGCAAGGCACACCTGACGTTCTGGTCGCACACGGCTGGGCGCAGCCCTTCGACACCGGCTGGGACTCGGCGCACATCGCTCGCTTCTACCGCCGCATCGCAGCGCGCTCGCGGCTGGTGCTGTTCGACGCCCGCGGCACCGGCATGTCCGACAACGTCGTGTCGAGCGATCTGCCGGACATCGAGACGCGCATGGACGACCTCAAGGTCGTTCTGGACGCGACGGCCTCGCAGCGCGCCGTGCTCTTCGGCATCGGCGAGGCCAGCCAGCTCTGCCTGCTCTTCGCCGCCACCTACCCGGAGCGAACGGCCGGCGTCGTACTGCATGCCGGGGCGGCGCACGGCGGAATGAACTCGGAGTTCGACCAGCTCGGTCATCAGGTGGCCACGTTCGGGTGGCGGCGCGAGCTGGCACTCGAATACCTGCGAGATGCGGCTCCGTCGCTGCTCTCGGATCCGGACGCCTGCGACTGGTGGGTGCGGACGCTGCGGCTCACGCTCAGTCCGTCGGCGAACACGGCCTATGACGCCATGGTGGCGGTGACCGACGTACGCCCGGCGCTGGCGACGATCCGAGCCCCGGCCCTCGCGCTTTGCCCGCGCGGTGACAACGAGTATCTGGCGGAATCGCGCGAGCTTGCCGCCGCCATGCCCCACGCGCGGCTGGTCGAGTTCGCCGGAACCGATCGAGTGCCGTGGGGGAAGGATCAGGACGTCGTCCTCGACGAGGTGGAGCGCTTCATCGACGGCCTGGACGCCCCCGCGGCCGACGACCGTGCTCTCGTGACCCTGCTGTTCACCGACATCGTCGGCTCCACGGAGCTCGCCGAGCAGCTCGGGGACCGCCGCTGGCGCGAGCTCCTCGAGGCGCACCGCGCCTGCGTTCGCGACGAGCTGCGGCGCCATCGGGGCCGCGAGGTCGACACGGCGGGCGACGGGTTCCTGGCGGCGTTCGACGGGCCTGCCCGCGCCATCCGCTGCGCGCGCGCCATCACGGAGGCTCTCAACGAGATCGGCATCGAAATCCGCGCCGGCGTCCACACCGGCGAGGTCGAGCTCCTGGCAGGCGGCCTGCTCGGCGGGATCGCGATTCACATCGGCGCCCGCATCGCCGATTCGGCCGGGCCGGGCGAGGTCCTCGTGTCGCGGACGGTCAGGGACCTGGTCGCCGGATCGGGCATTCGGTTCGCCGATCGCGGCGCCCACAGCCTCAAGGGGATCAGCGAGTCGTGGCACCTGTACGCCGTCGAGAGCTGACGGGATATCCGCGGAGGCCGCGATTACGCTGTCGGCTCGTCTCGGCGCGCGCTGCCTGGGGAGTGGGGAAGACCGGATGACAACCGATGGCCTGATCGACGCTCTGCACGTGGACGGCCCGGCGGGCCCGAACGCCGAGCAGATGCACCTGTACGGGCGCTTCATCGGCTCCTGGAACATCTCCTGGGCGGGCCTCGGGCCCGACGGGCGCGCCGTCACCGCGCGCGGCGAGCTGCACGTCGGCTGGGTCCTCGGCGGCCGTGCGGTGCAGGACGTCTGGATCGTGCCCGGCCGCGACGTGCGCGGCCAGGAGCAGTCGCCGCTGGCCTTCCACGGCTCGGCCATCCGCTTCTACGACAGGACGATCGAGGCCTGGCGCTGTACGTGGATCGACCCCCTGATGGGGCGCGTGCGGCGCTTCACCGGCCGCGAGATCGAGGGCGACATCGTGATGGTCTGCAGCGAGGACGAGCCGCAGCTGCGCTGGTCGTTCACCGACATCACGAAGGACGCGTTCACCTGGCGCGGTGAGATCTCTTACGACGGGGGCGCCACCTTCCTGCCGGACGAGGAGATGCGGATCACCCGCCGCTGACGCCGCCGAGCCGGGCGAGTGCCGCGACGTTGCCCTTCGCGCGGAGTAGGTCGGCCGCACCGGCCCGCGAGATCCGAGACTCCGCGACGAGGCCGCGGGTTTCCTGGATGTCCGCGAGCATCCGCAACGCGTCGGCGTGGTCAATCAGGAGATCGGTCGGCTCGGCGGCACCCACCGCTCGCCTGGCTGCGACCTCGGCGTCGGCAGCCGACCCGCGGAGCAACAGCGCACGCGCACGAACGACGTCGTGCTGGATGAGAATCTGCATGTCGAGGACCGGCGGCGCCGCGTCCAGCGCATCGGCCAACCGGAGGAACCTCTGCGGCTCGTCCTGTGCGGCGACGGCGCTGCAGAGCAAGCTGTCGAGCGTGGCCAGCCACCAGACGTCGCCGAGCGTCAGCAGAACATCTCGCGCCGCGCGCAGCCTGCGCTCGCCCGCCTCGGGATTTCCGACGGACGTCTCCACACCCCCGATCACGAGCGCGTGGGTGGCCGCGAGCCAGCCGAGTCCGTGCCGTTCCACGACCGCCAGCCATTGTTGCTCGTGCTCCGCGAATCCCGCCTCGTCCCCCGCCGCGAGCGAGCCGATCATCATCAGCGCGTGCCCGGTACTGCCTGAGATCGGCTCAGCGAAGCAGAACAGGCGTGTCTCCGCCGTCTCGGCGAAGCTGCCGAACGGCAGCGGCCCCGAGGCTGCGTGTCCGACGATGTCGGCCGCAGCTTGCGTCGATTCGCGGAGGCTGCCGGCGGCGAGGCCGTGGCGCAGCGCGCGGAACGTCCACTCGTGCGAACGCGCGATGCGCCCACGCGTGAACTCGAGGTACTCCAGCGCGATCGCGGCCTCCGCGACGCCGACATCGTCGTCCATGGCGTCGAGCGCGTCGACTGCGCGCTCCGCCTCGCCCACGGCTGCGTCGATCTCGTCATCGGTAGGCGAGCGGTAGACCCGGTTCGAGAGCAGCTGGATCGTCGCGCGCAGCGCGTCGCGCTCCGATCCGGCTGCGCGGCTCAGGGCGATCCCGTCGGCCAGGAGGAGCTCGGTCTCGCCGGGCCGGCCGGTCTCGGTCAGAGCAACCCCCAGACTGGGCAGCAGGCCCAGACGGCGCGGATCGGATTGCGGCAGCAGCACGGCCGCGCGGCCGAGCAGATCGCGACTCGTGATGAAGTCGAGACCGGCGAATGCTCGCAGGCCGGCCGCTGCGAACAGCTCACCGGCGCGTGCCGAGAGTGCGGCGGAGTGCGCGTCGCGCAGACCGAGCTCCTCGCGCAGGCGCAGCGCGCGCTCGAGGTGGCGCGCAACCGATTCGCTGACGTCGGGCTGCTCGGCGTCTGCGACTGCGAGCCAGTCCGCGAGCTCCTCGTGGAGCTCCGCCCGCCGTCGCTTCGAGAGGCCGCGGTAGGTGGCGTCGACGACCAGCGCGTGCACGAAGCGCCAGCGCCCGGTCGCCTCGTTCTCGGGCTGGATGAGACCGCTGCGGTCGAGCGACGAGATCGCGGCCTCGACCTCCTCGGGGGTCAGCTCGGAGGCGAGGTGGTGGAGTGCCGCGGTGCGGAACCGGCGGCCCTCGACGGAGGCTCGTTCCAGGGTCAGGCGGGGGCCGCGGTCGAGGCGGTCGAGCCTCGCGGCGAGAAGGGCCTGAAGCGATCCCGGGATGTCCACATCGGCATCGTCCGTGCCGAGCCAGCGGCCGTCGACGAGCAGTCCCTGATCGGCGAGCATCGCCGTGAGCTGCTCCAGATAGAGCGGATTCCCCTCCGCCGTCGCGCAGATCCGGTCGACCACGGACGCGGGGGCGTTCACGCCGAGCAGCAGCTCCCCGATCGCGCGGGCGTCGTCGGGCGAGAGCGGCGGGAGGGTCAGCGTGAGCGCACGGGCCTTCCCGGCGGCCCAGGTGGGCCGCTGCTCTACGAGCTCGGGCCGGGCGAGGCAGAGGAAGAGAACGGGGCCGTGCACTCGCTCGATAACGGCGTCGGCGAGGTCGAGCATCGGCGGCTCCGCGAAGTGGAGGTCATCGAGCATCACGACGAGCGGTCGCTCGGCGGCGAGCACCTCGAACAGGCGCCGCACCGCCCACGAGGTGTCGGCGCCGACCGCCGCGCCGACCCCGAGGAACTGCGCCATGCGGTCGCTGACGGACGCGCCGTCCGGCTGTGCGGCCATGCGCTCGGCCAGCGCCGCCGCGACCGCCTCGGCGTCCCCCGACGGCCTCCCGGCCGCCTGCGCGAGCAGCTCGACGAGCGGCGCGAACGTGACGCCCTCGCCGTAGGCGGGTGTCTGCCCGACGAGTACCGTGGCGCGTTCCCCGGCCTCGGCCGCGAACGCGGCGGCCAGCCGCGACTTTCCGACGCCGGGCGGCGCCAGGATCGTGACGAGCACGCAGGCCCTCGCGTCGATCGCGTCTCGCAAGGCCTCGCCGAGCTGCCGCATCGGGCGTTCACGCCCGAGGAACGGCGTCGTGTTCCTGGTCGTCGCCGCTGCGATCGCGACCACGCGCCAGGCCGGCACCGGCTCGGCCTTGCCTTTGGCGTCGAGCGGCTCGACCGCCTCGGCGACGATCGCGCTCCGCACGAGCCGCCAGGTCGGCTCCCCGATCAGCACGCCGCCGGGCTCGGCGGCGGTTTGCAGGCGCGAGGCGGTATTCATGGCGTCGCCGACGACCGGGGCGTCGTCGCCGGACAGGACCACCTCGCCCGTCGTGATCCCGATGCGGGCGGCAAGACGGATCGGCAAGGCCTCGTTGAGCGACTCCAGGCGCTCGTGCATCTCGATCGCGGCCCGCACGGCGCGCAGGCCATCGTCCTCGTGGGCCAGCGGCACGCCGAAGATGGCGACCACCGCGTCGCCGATGAATTTCTGCACCCGGCCCCCGTGACGCTCGGCGGCCGAGCGCATCTCGGCGAAGTAGCGCTCCAGGATCGGGCGCAGCAATTCGGGGTCGTGGCGCTCTCCCAGGCTGGTCGATCCGACCAGATCGCAGAACAGCGCCGTCACGGTCCTGCGGGTCTCGGGCGGCGCTCCGGAGGCGAGCGCCCCGGCGCACTCCTCGCAGAACTTCGCGCCGTCGCGGTTCTCGTGGGCACAGGCGGGACAGATGCGCACGGGGCGATGCTACCCAGCCGGCGTGGCTAGGCCAGCTCGAGATAGCGCGCGCGATCGGCGCCCGAGACGCGAGTCCGCGCCGCCTCCGCCTCCGCCCTCAGCATGAGCGCCTGGAGCGAGGCGATGCTCGTGCCGAGTTGCGCGGCCAGACGCCCATCGGCGAGCAGCGCGCCGGCGGCCTCGGCCGGCGTGGCCGGGATGAGCGGGGCGTCGCCTCCGCCGGGCGGAGGCCGGAGGTCTCCCTCGATGCCGATCAGGATTCCCGCGGCGAACGCGGCCAGCGCGAGATAGGGGTTCACGTCGGCGCCGGGCAGGCGATGCTCGATGCGGGAGATGCCGTGCGGAGCCGCGATCGTTCGCAGGGCGACCGCGCGGTTCTCGGCAGCCCAGTCGCAGCGCACCGGCGCCAGCGCGTCGGGCACGAGGCGCGCATAGCTGTTGGCGTTCGGGAGGCAGAACGCGGTTGCTGCCGGGAGCGTGGCCAGGAGGCCGCCGAGGCACTGCTCGGCGAGCTCGCCGAGCTCGCCCGCCCGTCCCGCTGCGAAGACGTTGGTGCTGCCGTCCGGCGACCAGAGCGAGAGGTGGACGTGGCAGGAGGAGCCCGGCTCGGAGGCCTGAGGCTTGGCCATGAACGTGGCCGTCATGCCGTTTCGCGCCGCGATCGCCCGGATCGCCTGCTTGGCCATGAAGGCGGTGTCGGCTGCGTGCAGCGCGTCGTCGTAGTGGATGTTGAGCTCCAGCTGCCCGACGCCGTTCTCGAAGCTCAGGGCCTCGACGGCGACGCCCGCATCGGCGAGCCCCGTCGCGATTGCGGTGAGGAGCGGAAGATCGACCGCAGAGCGCAGGGCGTGGTACGGATAGGCGCGGTGGTGGATGGGCCGCGGCGCCTCGAATCCGCGGGCCGCGAGATCCTCGACCGGCTCGGCGAGCAGGTACAGCTCGAACTCGAGGCCGCAGCGCAGTCGCAGTCCGTGCCGGGCGAGCGCGTCGAGCGCGCTCTCGAGGCAGGCGCGCGGATCGACCGGCACGGGCTCGCCCCCCGGGAGCTGCCACGAGCCGAGGACCCACGCCTCGCCGTCCAGCCAGGGCGCGACCGTCGCGGTCTCGGGAAGCAGCTGCAGAACGATGTCCGGGTAGCCCTCGCTCGCGCTCGGATACCAGCCCTCGTAGCCGGCCGGCGGCTCGACCCAGCCGCCCGCGATGTCCAGGCCGAAGAGACCCTCGGAGAAGGCGACGCCGTGGCCCTCGGCGGCCGCGACGGCGGTTGCCGAAGGCAGCCGCTTGCCGCGCCAGATCCCGAGGTGATCGGCGGCTCCGGCGTGGACGTGGCCGACTCCCCGGTCGGCCAGCCACGCGGCCAGATCGTCTTCAAGCGGCGGCATCGGGACATTCTGCACATCCGCAGGCAGCTCGGCCATGAGTTCGCATCCCGCCGCGCGAAGGCGTAGTATCCCGGGCATGAGACGTTTGGCACTTGCCCTCGCGCTCGTCGCCCTCGCAGTACCGTCCGCCAGCGCCAGCACCGACCAGGTGACACCCGCGCCGGCGACGGCGACACCGGGCTGTCACCACGGAGCCGGGTCCGTCGCGAACGTCGGACTCGACGTCTAGCTCGTCCCGCTAAGCGCTGTTCGCGAAGCCTCGCCGGCGGCCCTGGGCGCGCGGCTACGCTCATCGCATGGGTGCGGAGGAGCAGGTCGCACGCGAGATCGGCGCCGCGCTCGCCGGAGCGGGGACGCGGCACATCTTCGGGGTGCCCGGTGGCGGTGCGAATCTCGCTCTGATCGACGCCTGTGAGAGCGCGGGCCTGCGCTTCGTGCTCTGCCACGGCGAGACGGCCGGGGCGATCATGGCGTCCACGTACGCCGAGCTCACGGGTCTCCCCGGTGCCTGCCTGGCGACCCGCGGACCGGGAGCCGCCTCGCTTGCCAACGGCGTCGCCCACGCCTGGCTGGATCGCTGCCCCATGCTGGCCGTGACCGACGTGGTCGCAGCCGAGCAGCGCCCGCGCATCTCCCACCAGCGCCTCGATCAGCGAAGCCTGCTCGGCGCCGCGGCGAAGGCCAGCTGGACGGTGGGGGCAGGCGGCGGTGAGCCGGTGACGACGGCGCTCGCCCACGCGCTCAGCCCGCCCTGGGGTCCCGTGCATCTCGACGTCGACCCGCGCAGCGCCTCCTCGATCGAGCCGCCTCCGGCGCTGCCCGCCGCGCCGGACGCCGGGGCGCTCGCGGATGCGCGCCGCGCGGTCGGCGGCGCGCGGCGGCCGGTGATCCTCGCCGGCGTCGGCTGTCGGGGGTCCGAGGAGCACGTGGCGGGCTTTGCCGCCGAGCACGGATTGCCGGTGCTCACGACGTACAAGGCGAAAGGCACCGTCGACGAGCTCTCCGCCAACGCCGCGGGGCTGCTCACGGGCGCCACCCTCGAGGCTCCCGTGCTCACTGCCGCCGACCTCGTCCTCGCCGTCGGGCTCGATCCGGTGGAGCTGATCCCGGCGCCGTGGCCCTACGCCGTCCCGGTCGTCGCGCTCGGACCCTGGATCGGCGACGACGCATACTTCGATCCGCTCGCCTCGCTCGTCGCGCCTGTGCCCGAGGCGCTCGGGCTCCTCTCCGATTGCCTCGACGGGAGCGGCTGGCGCACGACGGGACAGGAGTTCCGCGAACGCGCCAGGGAGAGGCTCGTCGGTGCCGGTGTCTCGGGCGGACTCTCGGCGCAGGATGTCGTGCTCGACGCCCGCGAGGCGTTTCCGGCCGGCACGATTGCGACGGTCGACTCCGGGGCTCACATGCTCGTGGCGATGGAGCTGTGGGACGTCGCCGCACCCGGCTGCGCGCTCATCTCGAGCGGCCTCGCCACGATGGGCTTCGCACTGCCGGCCGCCATCGCGGCGGGGCTGCTCTCCGCCACCCGCCGCGTCGTCTGCTTCACCGGCGATGGCGGCCTCGGGATGTGCCTCGCCGAGCTCGAGACGCTCGCCCGCCTGAACCTGCCGGTCACGGTCGTCCTGCTCGACGACGCGACTCTCAGCCTGATCGCGGCCAAGCAGCGGCCCGGAGCAGACGGCGGAGCGAACGCGGTCCGCTACCGCGACGTCGACTTCGCGCAGGTCGCGCGCGCGTGCGGTCTTCCGGCCATACGAGTCGGCGATCGCCCGGCTCTGCAGGCCGCGCTCGGCCAGGCGCGCGACACCGCCGGCCCGATGCTCGTCGACGCGGTCATCGATCCAAGCGGCTATCCGGCCGTGCTCGGCGCGATCCGCGGAGAATAGGCGCGACCGATGGATCTCTTCCGGTTCATCAAGCGCTGATGGCCGGCGCTGCGGATGTGCAGGCCTGGCTCGAGCCGCGTGCCGACGAGATGGCGGCGCTGCTCGAGGAGCTTGTCGCGATCGACAGCGAGAATCCGCCGGGCCGCGGGCTCGGCCGGTGTGGGCGCACGCTCGCCGACGCGATGTCGCGGCTGGGCCTGTCGCCCGAGCTGATCGAGCTGTCGCCGGCGCGCGACCTCGAGGAGCCGTGCGTCGTGCGCGCGAGCGTCGGCGCGGGGGAGGGGACGGTCTATTTCCACGGCCACTTCGACGTCGTGCCGGCGCAGTCGCGGGCGCAGTTCGAGCCGCGCAGGGCGGGCGGGAGAATCGTCGGGCGCGGCACCGCCGACATGAAGGGCGGCCTCGTGAGCATGCTCTACGGCGCGGCTGCCGCGCGCGAGCTGGGTCTGCTGAACGACGGGAAGGTCGTCCTGCATTTCGTGTGCGACGAGGAGACCGGCAGCGTCACCGGGTCGGGCCACCTGCGGGCGGCCGGCCTGATCGATGCCGGCGCGCTGGCGATGGTCACGGCCGAGCCGACCAGCGGTGCCGTGTGGCACGCCAGCCGCGGTGCGATCACGTTGCTCGTCGAGGTGCGGGGCCGCGCGGCGCACGTCGGCCAGGCGCATCTCGGCGTGAACGCCTTCGAGCAGATGGTGCAGATCGCAGAGCCGCTCGCCTCGCTCGCGCACGAGCTGCTCGCACGGCGCACGGAGTACCCGGTCGAGAGCGAGGAGGCGCGCAGCTCGATGCTGGTCGTGGGCGGGGCGTCGGGCAGCGGTGCGGGCTTCAACGTCGTGCCGGGCACGGCCTGGTTCTCCGTCGACCGGCGCTTCAACCCCGAGGAACGTCTCGACGAGGAGCTCGCGCGTCTGACCACGACGATCGAGGCCGCCGCCAGGCGCGCGGGCGCGGAGGTGAACGTCGAGGTCGTCCAGGAGCAGCCGTCCGCCGCCACCGATGCGACGCACCCGGCCGCGCTCGCGCTGGCGCGTTGTGTCGCGGAGGTCGAGGGCGCGCCGCCGCGCTTCGAGCTGTGCCCGGGTGTCCTCGACACGCGCTGGTATGCGCAGCTCGGCATTCCCGCGTTCGCGTACGGCGCCGGGCGGCTCGACGTGTCGCACGGCCCGGACGAGTACATCGACGAGGCCGCGATGCGCCGTTGCGCCGCGGCCTACGGGTTGTTCGCCGGCGCGCTGCTGAGCTGAAGAAGGCCTCGCTATGGCAGGTCGTACGCGCGCACCGGGCCGTCGACGGTCACGTCCACGAGGTCGCTGAGCGCCGGCGTGTGGTCGCCGCGCGTCCGCGCCGTGAGTTCCATGCGGCCGCTCGCGGTGTCGAGGACGACCCGCGAGGTCGCGTCGTGGCCGAAGTACGTGACCGTCGCGACGCGTGCCGCTCCGTTACCCGGCTGCGCGGGCGTCAGCTGGATCTGCTCGGGCCGGATGAGCACGATCGCCTCGCCGTTGGCGACCGAGCCCGGCGATTCGATCGGCAGGTCGCCGAGGGCCGTGTTCGCCGTGCCGCCGTCGATGCGGGCCGGGATGAGGTTGGGCGCGCCGAGGAAGTGCGCCACGGCGAGCGTCTCGGGCGCCTCGTAGATGGCCCGCGGTTCGGCGTTCTGGAGGATGCGGCCGTCGTGCAGGATGGCGACGACGTCGGCCAGGGAGAGCGCTTCTTCCTGATCGTGCGTGACCAGCACGACCGTCGTGCCGAGGCAGGCGAGCAAGTCCTTGATCTCAACCCGCAGACCCTCGCGGAGGCTCGCGTCAAGGGCTGCGAACGGCTCGTCGAGTAGGAGCAGACGGGGCTGCGGCGCGAGCGCGCGGGCGACGGCCACACGCTGCTGCTGACCGCCCGAGAGCTCGTGCGGGCGACGCTGGGCGAGGTCGCGGAGGCCGATCAGGTCGAGCAGCTCGTCGACCGCCGATCCTCGCCGTCTCGTGCGCGGGAGCCCGAAGCCGACGTTCTCGGCCACGGTCAGGTGGGGGAAGAGCAGTCCGTCCTGCGGCACGTAGCCGATGCGCCGCTGGTGGGCGGGAATGCTCGTGCCGCCATCGTCGAGTGTCTCGCCGTCGAGCGCGATGCGACCGCGGCTGGGGCGGTCGAAGCCCGCCAGCAGGCGGAGCAGCGTGGTCTTGCCCGAGCCCGACGGGCCGAGCACGGCCGCGAATGCGCCGGTGGGCACCGTCAGCGACACGTCGGTCAGCACCGGCGTGTCGCCGTACGACTTGGCGACGCTCTCGACGACGAGCGTGCTCACGTGCTCGTCTCCGCCAGGGTGTCGAACCAGCGCACCAGGAAGTAGGTGGGCACGGCCGAGATGGCGATCATCAGCGCCGCATACGGCGCAGCGGCGCCATACGCCAGGCCCGTGCTGTACGTCCAGAAGCGCGTGGCCAGCGTCTCGGTGCCCGTGGGGCGGAGCACGAGCGTGGCCGTGAGCTCGGTGACGGACGAGAGGAAGACGATCGAGGCCGCAGCGGCGAGCCCAGGGGCGATCAGCGGCAGCGTCACGCGCCGGAAGACTGTGAGCGGCGACTGTCCCAGGGAGCGAGCGGCCTCCTCGAGCCGCGGCGAGGCCTGCGCCATGCTCGGCCTGATCGCGATCAGCGCCAGCGGGAAGAAGAGCACGGCGTAGGCGCTCACGAGCAGCAGCGAGGACTGGTAGAGCGCGAACACGTGGCGCACCGCGAAGTACGCGAGCGCCAGGGCGATGATCAGGCCCGGCATCGCTCGCGAGATGTAGGTGCTGCGCTCGACGAGGCGGGCCAGGCGCGTCGGATAGCGAATGGCGAGGACGGCGACCGGGATCGCGGCGAGCGTCGTCAGCGCGGCCGCGGCGAGCCCGAGCCCGATGGTCGAGATGGCCGCGCCGGTGATCGACGACGGCGGGAGCGTGGTGGAGCTGCCGACGACGAGCCAGTAGACGAGCGCACCGATGGGGACACCCGTGGCGAGCGCTACGAGACCGCCGAGCGAGAGCAGCGCGGGCCAGCGCCGCAGGCCGAGGCGCGACCGGCGCTGGACGGCGGCCTTGCCCGAGCTCGGCGCAGTGCGGCCCTGCAGCGTCGACTCGGCGCCCAGCAGCAGCAGGCAGAGCGCGACGAGCACGAGGGAGAGCACGGCAGAGGACGCCGCGTCGAACCCGAGCTGGTACTCGGTGTAGATCTCCGTCGTGAACGTGCGGAAGCCGAGCAGTGCGAAGGCGCCGTACTCGGCCAGGAGGTGCAGGGCGATGATCAGCCCGCCGCCGAGCAGCGCGAGGCGCAGCTGCGGCAGCGTCACGCGGGCGAAGACCGCGAGCGGGCGCAGCCCCTGGCTGCGCGCGACGTCCTCGAGGGCGGAGTCGGCGCGCCGGAAGCTGGCCATCGCCGGGAGCATGACCAGCGGGTAGTAGGAGAGCGTGCTCACGAGCACCGCGCCCCAGAGACCGTGCACCCGGTCGTCCAGGCCGATCCAGGCGTAGCCGTTGACGAACTCGGGCACGGCGAGCGGCAGTGCGAGCGCGACGGCCCAGAGCCGTCGCGCCGGGATGTCGGTGCGCTCGAGCAGCCAGGCGGCGCCGGCGCCGATCACCGCGCAGAGCGGCGGGACGATCGCGACGAGCTCGAGCGTGTTGCGCAGGAGCTCGTCGACGTGGGGCAGGCGCAGGAGGTCGAGCGCGGTCTGCGCCCCGGCGCTCGAGGCCTGTTTGAGGACGAAGGCCAGCGGCAGCAGCAGGAACGCTGCGATCGGCAGCGTGAGCAGCCACAGCGGGGCGGGACCGAGCCGACGCGGCCCTACCGGCCGCGCCCCTCCGATCCCGCCCCGTGCGCTCATCGGGCTAGAGCAGTCCGACCTGCTGCAACATCACGAGTGCCGCCTTGCCGTCGCCCAGCTGCGCCGCACTGACGCGGGCAGGGACCAGGTCGGAGAGCGGGACGGCGACCTTCTTCGTCGTGACGCCCGAGCCGAGCGGATATTCGTAGCTCTCGGAGGTCGCGATGATCGTCTGCGCACGCTTGCCGACCAGATACGCCAGGAAGCGCTTGGCCTCGGCCGAGTTCTTGCTGGAGCGCAGGATCGCCGCTCCGGAGACGTCGACGAGCATGCCGGGGTCGCGCGGCGCGAAGTAGTGCAGCGCCGAATGCGTGTTGCTCTTGCCGACCTCGTCGCGCAGGCGGTACCAGTAGTAGTGGTCGACGAGGCCGGTGGCGACCTTGCCCTTGTTGACCGCGGCGACGATCAGCTCGTTGTCGTCGTAGACCTTGGCGTTGCTCTTGATGCCCTTGAGCCAGGCCTCGGCGGACGCCTTGCCGCGCAGGTGCGCGATCGAGGTCAGCAGCGGCTGGAAGTCGGTCTCGCCCGGGGCGATCGCGACCTTGCCCTTCCACTCGGGCTTGGCGAGGTCGAGCAGCGAGGTCGGCAGGTCGCCGTCCTTGACGAGCTTCGTGTTGTAGACGAGCGCCGCGGCGCGGGCCGAAACGCCGACCCAGAAGTGCTGCGGCGAGCTGTCGGCGCTCGGAACCGCCTTCAGCGTCGCGGCGGGGACGGTCGCGAGCAGCTTGCGCTCGGCGAGCTCCTGCAGGGCGGGCGGATTCTCGGCGAAGAAGACGTCGGCGGGCGAGCGCGAGCCCTCCTGGATGATCTGATTCGCGAGCGTCGCCTCGTCGGCCGAGCGAACCGCGACGTTCACGCCGGTCTGCTTCTCGAAGTCGGCCACGAGCTTTGAGACGGTCTGCTCGTGCTGACCGCTGTAGATCGTGAGCGATCCCGCTGCGGCGCTCGTGTGACCGGAGCTCGCCGCAAACGCGGTGGAGGCCGCGGCGATGACCGCGGCGCCGCACAGACAAGCGCAGATCAGCGCGCGGAAGGCGAACGATCTCGCTGGATACATGGGTCTCCCGTCGTGATCTGGCGGCCGACAACGTTGAACTTGCAATTAGGAGCGCCTAAGTTAGGGCACTCTAACTCAAGTTGTCAAGCCGCGTGCCGCCAGATCACGGAGGAGGCAGTGCACCCACATCGATGGCTACGCGCGGCCGCGCGATGCGGTTCACGCGGTTCGATGGGGTGCAGGAGAACCTCGCGACCAAGCCGACGGCGCACAAGGGAGTTCCTAAAGCTCTTCGACGCCTCCGGGCCGATCCCGATGCGGCAGATGAAGCGGAAGTACCTCAACTTCACGGCAACCTCATGAAGAGCACGTCAATCTCGCCTACGCGGGCCACACGCGCTCGCCCGAGCACGAGCGCCAGTACCGGCGCCTGCGGCGCAAGCTCGCGCGCGTCGAGCGGACGCGGCTGCAGCCACTGGCGTGAGAAGCTGAGCGGCCGGGAGTGCCGCGATCTGCCATCCTCGGCCCACGATGGTCGTGCACCTGATCGATGGCACCTACGAGCTGTTCCGCCACTTCTACGGACGGCGGAGCGGCGGGAAGCTCGACGGCGAGCCGTTCGGCGCGGCAGCCGGCGTGTTGCACACCGTGCTGCAGATGGTGGAGGGCGGAGCGACGCACATCGGCGTCGCGACGGATCACGTGATCGAGTCGTTCCGCAACGACCTCTGGCCGGGCTACAAGACCGGCGCAGGCGTCGATCCCGCCCTGCGAGCCCAGTTCGTGCCGCTGGAGGAGGCGCTCTCCGACATGGGCGTGCTCGTCTGGCCGATGGTCGAGCTGGAGGCCGACGACGCGCTGGCCGCCGCGGCTCGGATCGCCGACGAGGATGACGCCGTCCGCCAGGTCCGCATCTGGACGCCCGACAAGGATCTCGCGCAGTGCGTGCGCGGCGATCGCGTCGTGCAGGTCGACCGGCGCAACAACACCGTGCGGAACGCGGCCGGCGTGCGCGAGAAGTTCGGCGTGGAGCCGGTGCACATCCCCGACTTCCTCGCGCTCGTCGGCGACAGCGCCGACGGCTATCCCGGGATTCCCGGTATCGGCAAGGTCACCGCGGCGCGCCTCGTAAACGCGCACGGCGGCCTCGAGGACTTCCCGCGCGAGATCCTGGGCGACAAGCGCGACCTGGCGCTGCTGTTCAAGGATCTCGCCACGCTGCGTGCTTCGGCAGAGGTGCTCGGCGCTGTCGAGGAGCTCCGCTGGCGCGGCCCTACCTCCGCGTTTGCCGCTCGAGCGGAGCGCCTCGGCGATCGGCGGCTGCTCGACCGCGCGCGGCGCGCGCCCGCCTAGCTCTCGTCGAGTTGCCGCCGCAGGTCGCGGACGCGCTCGGCGGCTGCCTCGCTGTGCTGCGAGGCCTCGTCGGCGAGGCCTCGGGCCCGCTCCCAGGCGCTGCGCGCCGCGCGCGCGGCATCCGCCGCCGCCCGGTACTCGGCCCGCGCGTTCTCCGCATCCTCCTCGGCCGCCGCGATCTGCTTGCGCAGCGCGAGGCGCCTGGCGTCGTCGGCCGGCGGCCTCGTCGCCCTGGGCGGTTGCGGCAGCGAACCGAGGAGCGCATCGAGCGACGGCGCCTCCGGCTCGCGCAGGAGCCGTCCGTTGCGCAGTGCCGCCGCCGTGTCGGCGTCGACGGCGGCCGCATGCACGGTGTGGCGCAGGCGCTCGACGACGGCATCTGAGACGTTCAGCCCCTGGGCGCGGGCAATGCCCCCGGCCGCGTCCACGACGCCCGCCTCGGCAGCGCGCTCGGGAGTCGTAGCGGCACGGATGTCGCCGCCGCTCCGATAGGCCTCCCGGAGCTGATCGGCGGCCTCGAGCAAGCTCTCGATCAGCGCCGGCTGCTCGTGGGCTACGCGATTCAGCGCCCAGAGGGCCAGCGGCGGCCGGGGCACGCGCTTGACCGCGTCCGCCGCCTCGCGGCTGCCCTCGGCCCGCAGCCGCTTGGCGGCGGCGTTGCGCGCTTGCGTGAACTCGTCGGGCGGCAGCGCGAGCAGCTCGTCGAGGACGGCTGCGAGGCCCTCGATGCCGTCGATGTCCAGCTCGTCAGGGATCGCCGAGTCCAAGCGCCACGCCCAGACGCTCGTAGGCTTCGACTGCAGCCTGCTGATCGGGGAAGACGCCCTGGCGGTAGACGAGATCGTCGCGCACCGTCAGCAGCCACAGGTGGCTCGCGTCCTCGAAGCCGCCGCGCGGCAGGCGCCGGCGCATGCGCCCGGTGACGATGACGGCGTGCTCGTCGACGGGGACCGGATCCGAACCGCTGACCGAGTACACGAAGTCCTCCGAGGCCTGCTCGAGCTGCGCGATGAGCTCGTCGGCGCTCAAGGGCGTCGGCCCGCCCGTGACGGTGATCACCAGAGCGTTCGGATGGTAGAGCGCTCGCACGGCGCTCCAGTCGCGCGTCGGGAAGACGCGCGACAACTCGGCGACGACGTCTACCGCGTGCATCCGGCGAACTATGCCGATATTGGAGGAGCGCCGCTCGCGAACGGGCGGCGCTCCTCCGCGATCAGTTGAGTCCCTTGAGCAGCCGCCCGCAGTCCCAGATGAACGTGCTGGGGTCGGCCGGGCTGGACGGGTTGCTCGAGAAGATCGGGTTGATGTTGGCCGGTCCGGCGCCGAAGTCGCGTAACAGGTTCGTGTGACGGCTGCTCGCGCCGTTCGTTCCTGCTAGGCGCTCCACCTCAGTGGTAGGGGGGGCGGGTGCACGGGGCCACCCGTGCGGGTGGCCATGCCGAGCACGCGGCTGGCTAGCGCGTCTTGAAGACGAACGTCGCGCGCCCGACCAGCCTGCCGAACGTCGCGGGCTTGCCAGGGTGCCTGACGGCCGGCCACACGAACCAGACGTACGTGCCGGGGCGGAGCTTGCCGCGGGGGATGCTGAAGGCGGCCTTCGACGGCCAGGCCGTGAGCACGCGGGAGCCGTTGCGAAACACCTGCACGTTGTAGTAGGCGGTCGTCCGCTGCGCCTTCCACGTCAGCCGCGGAGCCGTTCTGACCGAGCTGCCCGTCGTCGGCCGCAGCGGGATGAGGGGTGCGAGTGAGACGACCTTGCGCGCGGGGAGCGAGTAGTTCCCGCCGCGGCTGTAGGCGTACAGGGCCACGTAGCCGGTGTCGCCGATGGTGAGCCTCAGCGAGGTCGACGTGCCGAGTCCCCTGTAGACGATCGTGCCGTCGGCGGGGGTGCGCGGCGGACGCTCGCGATTGAGTACCACGACGATGCGGGCCAGATCGGAGGCCTTGGGCTTGACCCAGCGGAGCCTGACCGAGACGGTGCCCGTCACGGCCTTCGTGCGCGGCAGGCTGAACCTGACCTTCGTGGGGGGACGCGGGGCGGCCGGGTCGCTGATGACCTTGACGAGCGCGGGCGGGGCCGCCGCCGCCGCGCCGCCGCCTGCTGCCGCGGCGGGCTGGCCCGGCGCTGTGACGGGGTTGGCGACCGTCACCCGGGTCGCGACGACTGCCTGGTGACCGGCGTTGTCGATGATCACGTTGCACACCTGGTAGGTGCCGTTGGGCGAGGTGGTCGTGTCCCAGGCGGGGCCGATGACGGCGCCGCTCGCGCAGGCGTTCGGCGCGCCGACGTGGAACGTGCTCGAGCTGACGCCCGAGACGCCGTCCGCGCTCGTCCCGGTGACGGAGACCGTGCCCGTGACGATCCGCCCGGGAGCGGTGGGCGCGACCGTGACCGTGCCGGTCGGGTTCTGCGTGTCGATCGAGAGGGTCAGCCCCGGCCCGTCGGCGGAGCCGCCGAGCAGGCTCGTCGTCCTGATGAAGAAGCAGTAGGTGCCGTCGGCGAGGCCGTCGGAGGTGGTGTGCGAGGCCGTCGCCATGTCCCGCACCGGCCCGATCGACCGCGAATCGGCAACGGGCCCCTGCGGGCAGGCGCCGTCGGCACGGCGCACCTGCTGTGAGGTGTTGGGATCGAGCGGGTTGGTGCCGTTCGCCGCCGGCGTCCACGTGAACGTGGCGGGGAGGGCGTATGGAGCGGTGGCCAGCACCGGCGGGCTGGTCGGCGCGGTCGCCGCGAGCGAGGCGGCGGGATATGCGAATGCCGTCGCCGCGAACGCGACGACGAGAATCAATCTCCGTGCCATGCCTTATAAACCTCCCTGCCGCCGTCGTCGGCCGGCGTCTCTTGCGGCGGTTTCACCCTACCGGCGCCGCGGCGAAACATCTCGGTCGCGTCCAGCCTGCACCCCAAAGTCACCGCACCGCGGTCAAAGACACCCCAGAGGGCGGGATGCGGAGCATCGGCGGAGTGTGGAGCGGGCTGGGGCGGGTGGGTGGGCCCGCCGACGCGGGTGGCCACGATGAGTTATGGACACCTGCGGCGTCCCGCCCGTCCGATGTCAGCCCATCTCGAGCTCGGCCGGCAAGCCCTGCTCGCCCATGCTGCGCAGGTGCCGGGCGTGCGAGCGGATCGCGTCGCGGAGCGAGGCCTGCACCGTGTAGCGCACGCCGTGCTCGGCTGCCTTCCTGCGCACGATGTGCGCGATCTGCGGGTAGAGCGTGTGCGGCGTCTTCGGGAAGAGGTGGTGCTCGATCTGGTAGTTGAGCCCGCCCAGGCACCACGTCAGCACGGGGTTGCGGGGGCAGAAGTCGACCGTGCTCTCGACCTGGTGCACCGCCCACACCTGGCGGTGCGCGCGGAGCTCGTCGGCAGACGGGCTCGCGGCCTCCTCGACGCAGTGGGCGAGCTGGAAGACGATCACCATCACGAGGCTGAGAATCAGCGACACGCCGATGAAGCAGGCGAGGACGACCCACCAGGGGTAGAAGAGCATGGGAATCAGCAGCGCCCAGACGAAGAAGATCGCCTTGCCCGCGATGAACCCGGCGAGATCCCAGCGGCGCGGCGCGCGCATCGCGGTGCTGCCGATGCTCCCGCGGCGCAGGGCGTTGAAATCGCCGAACCACTGCAGCCGCAGGCCCATGAAGCTGTAGAGCGGCCAGATGTAGAAGTGCTGGAAGCGATACCACGGCCGCGGGGTCTGGGCCGGGACGAGCCGCGCGATCGGCATCTGCGTGATGTCGTTGTCGTGCCCGTCGATGTTCGTGTACGTGTGATGCGCGACGTTGTGCCGGACGCGCCAGGCGTAGCTCGAGATCCCGAGCAGCGCATCGGAGCTCCAGCCCAGCAGGTGGTTGTAGCGCGTGCTGCGGAACGACGCGCTGTGGTTCGCGTCGTGCTGCACGCAGAAGCCCGTGAGGATGGCGCCGGCCACCAGGGCGAGGAAGAGCAGCGGCGTCAGCACCCAGTTGTGCGGGCCGAACACGAGCAGGGCCCAGGAGACGACGATCAGGCCGATCGCGATCGGCACCTTGGCGTGCAGGTTGATCTTCGCGCGCCGATGCGACACGCGGGCGAGGTAGGCCTCGACCTCGCGGCGGGTCTCGCGCATGAACGCGCCGCCGCTCTCGAAGGAGAGCTTCTCCGTCGTGCGCACCGTGTCCTCGCTCCTCGCAGTCATTGCTACGGCTTTCGACGAGCGTTGGGGGATCGAGTTGGTGCGCGCGCCCCGTACGAGGGGCGCCTCAGGAAGGGCAGTCCGGCGCCTGTCCGGCAGCCACTACCTCTCTACAGAGTACCGAGAGAGGCGGGGATCCGCGAATGTCGCCGTGACGGAGGCCGCGGAGGGGCCGGGCGACGGCTGCGAGCACGTCGCCCGGCGGTCCCTCGCTAGTCGGCGACGCCGAGCAGGACGTCGGAAGCCTTGACGACGACGGTGACCTCGGATCCGACGGCAAGGCCGAGGTCGCGGACGGCCTCGACGGTGATCGACGAGACGAGCCGCACGCCGCCGGCGTCGAGCTCGACGTTCGCAATCGCTTCGCCTTGCGTGATGCCGGTAACCCGGGCGGGGATCTGGTTGCGCGCGCTGAGCCTCATGCGGCCACCCTAAACGAGGTCCGCACGCCTGGGGTCTGACCCGCAACGTGCGGGTCTGACCCGCAACGTGCGGGTCTGACCCCGAGCGTGCGGACCTGGCACCGCCCCGTGCGACGAGGAGTGCGGCTGAGACCGGCACGCCGTTTGCGTCAGGCGGTGCGCATTCGGGCTCGGCGCTTGCTCAGTACGCGCAGTACAGGTTGCCGCCGCCGGCAGCGGCCGCGCCGGTCGTGCCGGCGTTCACGTACTGCCACTGGTAGTCGGGCTTGCCGCCGACCCAGTAGACGATCTCGTAGACGCCGATCGCGGTGATTCCCTGACCGGCCGGGAAGGCGATGGGACCCCACGTCCACGGCACGGGGGCGACCGCGCCGGCGGGGTGGAACTGCTGGACGCCGGTCACCGACGCCGTCCACGTGTCCCAGCGCCCGGCGTTCTCGCCGTTGACGCCGTACCAGTGCCAGCCGCCGGCGGTCGTGTACCAGGCGATCCAGCCGCGGGTGGAGACGGGGGTGGGGGTCGCGGTCGTGAAATCGGGCTCGACCAGGAAGGCCTGCGGCGTGCCTGCCGCGTCGGTGCACTGCAGGTGGCCGTCGGTCCAGAAGCCCTTGGCCGGAGTCGGGCCGGTGCCGCCGTGGAGGGTGAAGTAGACCTTCGACGACTTGCCGCCCTCGGTCAGCGTCGCGAAGGCGGCGTTGTTGGTGTGCTTCTTGAGCGCCTTCGTGATCTTCTTCGAGACCTTGAGGCGCGCGGTCGCGCGATTGGTGGCACAGGTGTACTTGCCGGTCGCCACGGGCGACGAGGCGACGGCGCGCACGTTGACCTTGATCGTGCCGCTCTGCTGACAGGCGAAGGCGAACGCGAACGAGCCCGCGAAGCGGTTGAACTGCACGTTGTTGGCGTTGATCCGGCCCGGTCCCGTGACCGTCGTCGGGATCGCCGCCGGCGTTCCCGGCGGGACGGTGGTCGGCGCCGTCCCGGGCGCGGGCGGAAGATCGGTGCCGTTGCCCGGTGGCGGGCCCGGAGGGCCGGTGGGTGCGTCGGCCAGCGCGCTCGCAGGCAGGCAGACGAGCAGCGCGAGCAGCGCCGAGACGGCGAACACCACTGCGCGCGAGCGTCGACGGGCCCGGGCCGGCGGAGTCGGCGCGGCGGGCAGGTCGGAGAGTCGGAGGCGCGGCGGTGTCATGTGCATGGAGGATGTCCTTTCACAACGACATGCGGCGAGTCGTATCTGGGTCGGGCGGTGTGCGGGCGAGCGTAGAGACTGATTAGTACCGCATGCGCGCTCGGGTATGCCCCTCAGCCTAGGACGCCTGAGGCGAGCGCGGGATAGGCGCGCCGGCGCATCCCCTCGCGCTCCTCGGCTTACGACGGCCCGGGCTGGCACTATCGGCCGCATGAGCGATCCGCGCACCGCCCCCTTTGCCGCCGTCCGCCTGGCCGACGTGGCCCGCCTGGCCGACGTCGACCCCGACAACCAGGACGTCACCGACGGTGCGTTCCACCTCGTGCGGAGGCATTTCGACATCCAGGCCTTCGGCGTCAACGGCGTCACCGCGAATGCCGGCGAGGAGCTCGTGATCGAGCACGACGAGCGCGACGACTCCGAGCACGGCACCGAGGGGCACGAGGAGCTGTTCGCCGTCATGAGCGGGCATGCGACGTTCACCGTCGGGGGCGAGCAGATCGACGCGCCGGCCGGGACGCTCGTCTTCGTGCGCGACCCGACCCTGCTCCGCTCCGCCCGCGCGACCGCCGACGGCACGGCGATCCTCGCCGTGGGCGCGCGCCCGGGCGCGCCGTTCGCCGTCTCCCGCTGGGAGCGGGCGATCGGTTAAGACGCGCCGTCCGCGGCCGCATAGAGCTCGGCCACGTCCAGCTTCTTCATGCCGAACATGGCCTGCATGGCCCTCTGCGAGCGTCCCTCGTCGGGATCGTTCATCAGCTCGGTCATCGCCGCGGTCGGCACGACCTGCCAGGAGAGGCCGAAGCGGTCCTTGAGCCAGCCGCAGGGACCCTCCTCGCCGCCCTCGCCGAGCTTGCTCCAGTAGTAATCGATCTCGGATTGGTCGGCACAGTCGATCTGCAGCGAGATCGCCTCGTCGAACGTGAACTGCGGCCCGCCGTTGATCGCGGTGTAGGGCTGCCCGTCGAGCTCGAAGTCGACGGTGAGGACGGTGCCGGCCTCGCGCGGCCCGGCCTCGCCGTAGTGGGAGACGTTCGTGATCTTCGAGTTCGGGAAGACCGAGACGTAGAACTCGGCGGCCTCGACGCTCTGCGTGTCGAACCAGAGGTTGGGCGTGATGGTGGGCATCGGGTGCTCCTGTCGTCGCGAATTCGGCTTGCACGGTAGTGACGACGGCTCGCGCCGGAAATCATCGGCGCGGGGTGCGCCGGCGATCGCCGACCGTTCGAAGTGGTCTAGGTATGAAGCGATGAATTGGATCTGGATGCTGATCCACTTCGCTCGTACGCTGCAGGCATGGATCCCCGCTCTCCTCTCACCACCAAGGATCTCGAGCACGAGGCGCCGAGCGCGATGGACGAGACGCTGGAAGGCTACGCCTGGCTCCCGCGCATCATCGACAAGGCCCGCGCCTACGACGCGGGCATGCTCGGCAGCTACGTGCATCCCTGCCCGGTCGATCAGCGCTGCCTCGGGCTGCTCGGCATCGAGGCCGCCGACTTCCGAGCGATCGCGAGCTCGGCGCGGACGGGGGCCGATGTCGTGGCCGGCCTCGAGCGTGCCGGTGCGCGCTCAGCCGAGGACGCCTGGTTCGATGCCCCGGCGTTCGAGGAGGCCCTGATGCGGGGAGAGTTCGACCACGCCGACTGAAATCCGCAGGCCAGAAAGCCCGACATACCAGCGGTTTTTGCAAGATCTCAGGCGTTTGCAAGCAGGTTTTTGCGATCCGTGTAGTGTGCCTAGGGTGCGAGGTTCGTTCACCCCGCCAGGTCGTCGAATGCGCCGGCCGTCGCCGCAGAGGCGGCCATCCGGCTGGTGGCCGGGGCCCCGCTGCCCGCGGTGACCGGTTAACTTCCCGGCATGACCACCAACATCGAGCGTGCGTTCTCCGAGCGGCCGGAGATCCTCGCTGCCTGGTTCGAGCTGAACAACGCGGTCAAGGCCCGGATGGACCTGCGCCGCTACGAGCTCATCACGCTCGCCGCTGCGCGCCGCCTGCGCTCGAGCTACTGCTGCCTGGCGCACGGCGGCATCCTGGCGGAGCGCTTCGACGAGCCCGTGCATGCGATCGTGCGCGATCACCACGCGGCCGGTCTCAGCGAGGTCGACGTCGCCGTGATGGATCTCGCGGAGCGGATCGTCGACGACGCGACGTCGATCGAGGAGGCCGACCGGCAGCGACTGCGCGATCTCGGCCTCTCCGACGACGACGTCACGGACGTCGTGCTCGCAGCGTCGGTGCGCTGCTTCTTCTCCAAGGCGCTCGACGCGCTCGGCGCGCTCCCCGACGCGAGCTACCGCGATCTGGAGCCCGAGTTGCGCGACGCCCTCGTCGTCGGGCGGCCGATCGCCGAGGCGTAGCGCTCAGTTCATGATCGTGACGAGCGTGCCGACCGGCGTGTAGGGCCAGACCTTCGCGGCCGCCGCCAGCGGGAGCTCCACGCAGCCGAGGCTCTGCGGCGTGCCGAACGACCCGCGCGTGAAGGCGTGGATCGCCTCGCCGTGGTGGAAGTAGCTGATCCAGCGGATGCCCGGGTCGTTGTAGTGCGAGCCGTCGGGATTGGTCCCCGCCATCGTTCCGACGGGGACGTGCTCGAAGACCTCGAACGTCCCGAGCTCGGTCGGCGCTGCCGGCACACCCGTGTTGCCCGGGGAGGTCAGGATCACCTCGCCGTTGTGCCAGAGGTTGAGCGACTGCGGCACCTTGCGGTGCACGAAGACGTAGCTGTAGCCCTCACTCCGGCGCTTGCCGGCGAGGGCATCGCCGATCAGCGCGCGCCAGAACACCGGCCCCGCGAGACCGTCGACCGTCAGGTTGTGCGTCTGCTGGAACATCATCACCGCGCCGCGCGTGATCTCGCTCTCCTGGCCGGGGTGCCAGAGCTTGCGCAGCTCCCAGGGCGTGTGCGCGAAGCGCCAGTTGAAGTGGCCCGGCGGAGGCGAGCGCGCCGCGACCAGCTCGGCGCCCAGCGTGGCGGGAGCCGAGTCCGCGGTGGTCTGCCAGTCGACGGGCAGGTAGCCGAGCTGGGCCAGCAGCTGCTGCAGGCGCAGCGTCGAGCCGATGGGCACCTGCCAGGTGAGTGTCCGCGTCAGCTTCGTCCCGGGCTCGTGCGCCAGGTGGGCGGCGCGCGGCAGCACGATGTGCACCTCGCTGCCGAGCGGGAAGCCGAGGCCGCGCGGGCGAAACGCGATCGTGTGTGCGTCCAGGAGCCGCCAGCCACCCGGCAGCGCGGGGCGGACACGCGGCCGGCTCGCACCCAGAACGTCCGCGACCGGACTCGAGAACGTGAGTGTGAGCTCGCGTTTCGGGCCGATCGGCGTGCCGGGCCGCGGCGAGGCCAGCAGCTGCGGGAACGGCTGCGCCGGGAACCAGTTGGCCTGCTCGGCCTCGGGCAGGAGCTCCCAGGTACGCGGAACGGCCGCGACGGCGACCGCGCCGGCCGTGTGGGTGCCGCTTGCGACGAGTCCCGTCGGGATGGTCGTCTGGGGCTGAGCGAGCTGCTTGGCCGGCGCCTTGCCGAGGGAGACGATGCTGACCGGCGTGTCGAACGAGAGCGT
This sequence comes from uncultured Actinomycetes bacterium, assembly GCA_963713435.1. Lineage (GTDB taxonomy): Bacteria > Actinomycetota > Thermoleophilia > Gaiellales > JALYLC01 > JALYLC01. Next base: position 118,797 of record CAVQLU010000015.1, on the reverse strand, counting down.
GACCGGCTGGCCGCGCTTCATCTGGATCCAGCGCCCCACGAGGTGCGCGCTCGGCGTCTCGATCTTGAAGCTGTGGCGCTCGGTGCCCCCGACGAGCCAGCCGGCCCAGCCGGGCCGGCGCACGGTCAGATCGACGGTCAGCGGGGCGCCGCTGGCGACCTTGCCGACGGGCAGCACGTCGCCGCCCTTGACCTGCACGGGGAGGTTCGTCCCGTCTGCGGCGCGCACCTTCACGCTCGTGACCTCGCCGGAGAAGACGGGGGTGACGACGTGTGCGAGTGAATCGCCGGGGGCGCCGAGGCGCGCGCTCGGCCATTCGAGCCTCGCCGTCACGGCCACGCCGCAAACCGCGACGACGGCCACCGCCGCGCCGATCCAGACACGTCCTCGCACCGCCTGCCACACCTCCCGAGACCCTGCGCCGACGAACGGCGTCCTCGCACTTCTTAGCAAGCTTCCGCGAATCCGGTCGCCCGTCGTGCACCCGCCGGGGTAGCAACGCTGGGCGAGTCTCCGGAATTCCGCTGTCAGCAGGCGCTTCTGGCATGGTGTCGCCGGTGCGTCTGCTCTTTGCGTTCGCGGGCGGACGGGGGCATCTCGAGCCGCTCGTGCCGCTCGCCCAGGCCGCCGTCGCAGCCGGCCACACGGTCGCGTTCGCGGCGCGCCCGTGGATGGTCCCGAAGGCCGAGGCGCTCGGCTTCGAGACGTTCGCGGCGGGATGGGACGAGGGTCTCGTGCCGGTACGCCGCCCGCTCATCGCCGTCGATGCCGAGGCGGAGATCGTGGCGTTCAGGGACGGCTTCGCGCGCCTCGTCGCGAACGAGCGGCTGCCCGACCTGGTCGAGCTGTGCGACTCCTGGCGCCCCGAGGCCATCGTGTGGGACGAGACCGACTTCGCAGCACCGATCGTCGCCGAGAGGAACGGCATCCCACACGCGTCGGTGGTCGTCCTCGCCGCAGGGGGCGCCATACGCCCCGATCTGTTCGCCGAGCCGCTCGACTCGCTGCGCAACGTGTACGGCCTGCCGGAGGATCCCGGCCTCGCGATGCTCACTCGCCACCTGGTGCTCGCGCCGGTCCCGCCGTCCTTCCGCGACCCCGCCTGGCCCCTTCCCGCCACGAGCCGCCCCATCCGCCCGACGCTCCGCAAACCGTCGCCGCAAGAGCGGTCGCCCGCCTGGCTCGCAGGGATCGGCGACGTTCCGGCCGTCTTCTTCAGCCTCGGGACGGTCTTCCACGTCGAGTCCGGCGACCTCTTCGACCGCGTCGTCGCGGGCCTGCGCGACCTGCCGATCGACCTGCTCGTCGCGGTCGGCGACGAGATCGACCCCGCGGAGCTCGGCCCGCAGCCGCCGAACGTGCACATCGAGCGCTTCCTCCTTCCGTCGCAGGTGCTGCCGCGGTGCGCCGCGGTCGTCTCGCACGGCGGCTCCGGGAGCGTCATCGGCGCGCTCGCACACGGCCTGCCGATGGTGCTCCTGCCGCTCGGCGCCGACCAGCCGCTGAACGCCGCCCGCTGCGAGGCGCTCGGCATCGCGCAGGTACTCGACCCGCTGACCGCAACGCCGGCCGGCGTGCGCGAGGCCGTGGCGAGCGTGCTGGGCGACCCGGGCTACCGGCGCGCCGCGCAGGCGCTGCAGCGCGAGCTCGATGCGCTGCCGGAGCCGTCCGTCGGGGTGTCGCTGATCGAGCGCCTCGTACTCGGCGCCCGGGAATCGTGATACTGCCTTCCGACACCGAGCGGGAGGAACGTGGCATGACGGATGAAGAGAAGGCGCCCGCTTCGAGCGACGTCGTGATCGAGAGCTTCCGCGCGCAGATGGAGATCCTGCAGCTCATGCGCAGGGACGCGAAGAGCGCTCAGCCCGATTCCGCGCAGCTCCTGCAGCTGGCGGAGGCCTACGCCTGGCTGCGCGAGCCCGGCCAGTCGCACTGAGGGCGGTGACGGCGAGCTCCCGCAGCCGGCTGCCCGTCCTGGCCGAGCCGCGCTTCCAGATCGTGCTCCTGCACCCGGAGATCCCGAACAACACGGGGGCGGTCGGCCGCACGGCCGCGGTCACGGGCTGCCGTCTGCACATCGTGCATCCGATCGGATTCGACATGGGGGAGAGCGCGCGCCGTCGAGCGGGGCTCGACTACTGGCATCTCGTCGACTGCGTCGAGCACGAGAGCTGGGAGGCGTTCGTCGCGACGGAGCAGCTCGAGGCCGCGCGCTCCCGCGTGTGGCTCTACACGACCAGCGCCGGGAGGCCGCACTGGGAGGTGCCGCTGGCGGCCGCCGACTACCTGCTGTTCGGCTGCGAGACGACCGGCGCGCCGGAGGCCGTGCGGAGCTGGGCGGGCGAGGAGCGCAGCGTGACGCTGCCGATGATCGACGACCCGGGTGCACGCAGCCTCAACCTCTCGAACGCCGTGTGCACCGCGGTCTACGAGGGCCTGCGGCAGCTCGCCACGGCCTGAGGCCCGGGCCTCGGCTCTAGTCGGCTCCGGACGCGGGCACCGGCGCGGCCGACGGGGAAGGCGTGCGCAGCGTCACGAGGGCCACGGCCGCGCCGAGCGCGACGCAGGCGGCTCCCACCAGGAACGCCAGCTGGTAGCCGCTCGTGAGCGCGCTCGGCAGGCTGTGCCCGTCGGCCAGCAGCGAGCGCGCGTGATCGGTCGAGATCGTGCCCAGGACGGCCAGTCCGATCGCGCCCGACATCTGCAGCGAGACGTTGACGATGCCCGAAGCCAGTCCGGCATCGGCGCTCGGCACGTGCTCCATGGCGATCGCGAGCAGCGGGATGAAGGCCGTGCCCGCACCGATCCCGAGGATCAGCAGTGCGACGAACATGCCGGGGAAGTACGTCGTGTGCTCGCTCAGCCGCGCCATCAGCAGCAGCCCGATGACCGTGGCTGCAAGGCCGGGGAGCATGACCCGGCGGGCGCCGAAGCGGGCCATCAGGTTCGCGGTGATGCCGGCCGAGAGCGCACCCACGACGAGCGAGAGGGGCAGAAACGCGACGCCGGTCCGCAGCGCGCTGTAGCCGCGCACGCGCTCGAGATAGAGCGCGCCGAGGAAGAAGGTCGAGAAGAGGCCGGTCGCGAGCAGCCCGCGCACGATGCTCGTGCTCGCGAGGCCCGGCACGCGGAGGATGCGCAGCGGCATGATCGGGTTCGCCACGCGCGACTCGATCAGCCCGAAGAGCGCGAGCAGCGCGAGCGATGCGGCGCCGAACGCGAGCGTGTGCGTGGAGCCCCAGCCGTGATCCGGCGTGGTGACGATCGCGTAGATGCCGAGCATGAGCGCCAGCGTGACGGTGATCGAGCCGATCACGTCGACGCCCTTGTCCAGTCCGAGTCCCTCGTTCTCGTCGAGCAGCGCTCGCCCGAGCAGGATCGTGACGATTCCGACCGGGATGTTGATGAAGAAGATCCAGTGCCAGTTGATGGCCTGCGTGACGATGCCGCCGACGAGTAGCCCGATCGAGCCGCCGCCGACCGCCACGAAGATGTAGGCGCTCATGGCCTTGGCGCGCTCGGCGGGCTCGGGGAACTCGGTCACGATCATCGCGATGATCACCGACGACGAGACAGCGCCGCCGAAGCCCTGCAGGAAGCGCGCGATGATCAGTGTCGTCTCGCTTCCGGCGAAGCCGCACAGCGCGGAGGCGATCGTGAAGATGGCGACGCCGGTCAGGAAGACGCGCTTGCGGCCGACCAGGTCGCCCATCCGCCCGGCCATCAGCAGGAAGCTGCCGAACGCGATCAGGTAGGCGTTGACGATCCAGGTCAGGCTGTTCTGCGGGATGTGCAGATCGCTCCCGATCGCCGGCAGCGCGACGTTGACGACCGAGCCGTCCAGCGTGTTCATGAGCATCGCCAGGCAGACGACGGCGAGCGCGATCCAGCGCCGCCGGTTGGCGGCGTGGAGATGGGCCTCGGCGCTCACCCCGGCACTCTACGAACGGCAGCCCTCAGCGCACGACGAGCACGTCGCAATGCGCGTGGCTGACCACGCGCGTCGCCGTCGAGCCCACGAAGCGCGCGATGCTGTGGTGCCCGCTGGCGCCGACGACGATCAGGCCGAAGCCACCGCGCTCGGCCTCGTCGACGATGGCGCCCGCGATGTGGCCGACGGCCTCGATGGTCTCGGCCTCGATGCCGAGCCCCTTGAGCTTCGCGACCGCCTCGTCGAGCTCGCGACCGTGCTCCTCGACATCGCTCGTCGCGACGGGGCCTGCACTGCGGGGCCCGGAGGCCAGCATCGGCACCACGCTGATCACGGTCACCTCCGCGCCGGCCATGGTGCCTGCGATCTGGGCCGCGCGCTCCAGCGCGCGCCCTGCACCGTCCGAACCGTCGTATGCCACGAGGATCTTCATCGCGCCTCCTTCCGAGCTGAGCGGGGCCGCGATTGTAGCTTCGGGTACGAGTCCCGTGCTAGCTCCGGAGCGCGTCCGGCCCGGTCGGCGCCGCCGTGGGCAGGTAGAGCTGTGTCACGTAGTCGCGCAGCATGCGCGTCGCCAGCAGCTGCGGCGCGAGCCCGCAGAGCGTGCGGCGGATCATCTCGAGCCAGGGGCGGGGCAGGCCGTCGGCGCGCTCGTAGAAGCGGGGCGCGAGCTCGTGCTCGATCAGGTCGAGGATCGAGCCCGCCTCGCGCGCATCGCGCGCGCGCTCATCGAGCCCGGCCCCGTCGGCCGACGGGATGGCCCAGCCATAGGCCGGGTCGTAGCACTCGTCCCACCAGCCATCGAGGATGGAGAGGTTGAGGACGCCGTTCAGCGCCGCCTTCATGCCGCTCGTCCCACAGGCCTCGAGCGGGCGCAGCGGCGTGTTCAGCCAGACGTCGACGCCGGACACGAGGACGCGCGCGAGCGCCATGTCGTAGTCGGGCAGCATGATCACGCGGTGGCGCACGTCGTGGGACGCCGCGAAGGCCCCGAACTCCTCGATCAGGCGCTTGCCGTCGCCGTCGTGCGGGTGCGCCTTGCCGGCCACGAGCAGCTGTACGGGGCGATCACCGCTGGTCAGGATGCGCACCAGCCGCTCGCGCTCGCGCAGCAGCAGCGTGAGGCGCTTGTAGGTCGGGACTCGCCGCGCGAAGCCGAGCGTGAGGGCCCGCGGGTCGAGCACCTCGGCCTTCCAGGCGAGCTCGGATGCGTCGTCGCCGCGTTCGGCCGCCTGCAGTGCCAGGCGGCGGCGCACCTCGCCGACGAGTGCCTCGCGTGCGCGCGCCCGCGCAGCGAACAGCTCCTCGTCGGAGATCTCGGCCAGCCGCTCCCAGCCCTCGGAGCGCGCTCCGTAGCCGTCGCCCAGGCGCGCGCGATAGAGCGCGGCGAACTCGGGCCCGACCCACGTCTCGGCGTGGACGCCGTTCGTGACGTGGCCGATCGGGACGTCGTCGACGGCCACGCCGGGGAAGAGCGGTGCGAACATCGCTCGCGCCACCTCGCCGTGCAGTCGGCTGACGCCGTTCACCCGTGCGGCCATGCGGATGCCGAGTGCGGCCATGTTGAAGACGCCGGGATCGCCGCCCGCCTCGGCTCCGAGCGCGAGCAGGCGCTCGAGCGGCAGGCCCGTGGGCACGCCGCCCTGACCGAAGTAGCGCGCCATGAGGTCGTGCGGGAAGCGGTCGATGCCGGCAGGCACCGGCGTGTGCGTCGTGAAGACGGTGCGGGCGCGGACGACCTGGAGCGCGTGCTCGGGATCGGTGCCGCCATCCTCGACCAGGCGCCGCACCCGTTCGATGCCGAGAAAGCCCGCATGGCCCTCGTTCATGTGGAACACCGCTGGCTCGATGCCGCAGGCGGCGAGCGCCTTGACGCCGCCGATGCCGAGCAGGATCTCCTGGCGCAGGCGGTGCTCGTTGTCGCCGCCGTAGAGGCGGTCGGTCACGGCGCGCTCGGCCGGCGCGTTCTCGGGCACGTCGGCGTCGAGCAGCAGCAGCGGCACCCGGCCGACCTCCACGCGCCAGAGCGCGGCGTGCAGGACGCCGCCCGGGAGCGGCACTGCGATCCGCAGACCCGAGCCGTCGGGCGCGAGCACCGGTGTGAGCGGCAGGAGGGCGGGGTCGAGATCGGCGAACTCCTCCTCCTGGGCGCCCGTGGCGGTCAGCAGCTGGCGGAAGTAGCCGTTGCGGTAGAAGAGCCCGATCCCGACGATCGGCACGCCCAGGTCGCTGGCCGCCTTGAGGTGATCGCCGGCCAGGATCCCGAGGCCGCCCGAGTACTGCGGCAGCGCCTCGCTCAGGCCGAACTCGGGGGAGAAGTACGCGATCGCCTGCGGAGCGACGGGCAGCGTGTCGTACCAGCTCGGCGCCGCCAGGCGCTCGTCCAGGCGCGCGTCGGCGCGCGCCAGGCGCTCGCGGAAGCCGGCGTCGGCAGCGAGCGCCTCGAGGCGCTCGGCCGGCGTGGCGGCGAGCATCGCCACGGGGTTGCCGGCGGCCGCTGCGAACCCCTCGGGGTCGACCTCCCGCAGGACGGCGGCCAGCTCGTCATCCCAGGTCCAGGCGAGATTGCGCGCCAGGCGGTCGAGTGCGTGCAGGTTGTCAGGCAGGCTGGATGCGATCGTGGACCGCTCGGGTGGCGGGGTCATTCGAGTCTCCCCAGGGTGAATCACTCGGACGTTGCGGGAACTGCGCTGACGACAGTGAGCGAACCGCTCGACGTGCGCCGCCTGGCACGGCTAGCGTCCAGGTCATCAGCGGAGACGGACTCCCAGGCCGCGCGGGGTAGCGTAGCGTGAGCGTGCAGACGCGCTTTCAGATGTTGGTGCGCCCGGGGAATCCCGACTTCCTCGACCTTCCCTGGCGTCAGCCGCTGGCCGAATGGGAGAGCGAGCGCTTCGTAGAGGTGACGCGCGGCATCCACCGCCACGTCGTGCGCTTCGTGAGGTACGGAGAGTCGCTCTATGCGCTCAAGGCGCTGCCGCCGCGGATCGCGCGCCACGAGTACCGCCTGCTGCGTGAGCTGGCCGATGCCGTCGTCCCGGTGGTCGAGGCCGTCGGCGTGGTGACGAGAGGCCCGGCCGCGGGCGGGCTCGAGCCCGAGGCGGTGCTGATCACACGGCACCTCGACTTCTCGTTGCCCTATCGCAGCCTGTTCAGCGGCCCGGTCGTGGCCGATCTGCGCAACAGCCTGCTGGACGCGCTCGCCGAGCTGCTCGTGCGGATCCACCTGACCGGCTTCTTCTGGGGCGACTGCTCGCTCTCGAACACGCTCTTCCGGCGCGACGCCGGAACGCTCTCCGCCTACCTCGTCGATGCCGAGACCGGCGAGCTGTACCCGCAGCTCAGCACGGGGCAGCGCGTACATGACCTCCAGATCGCCGAGGAGAACGTCGCGGGCGAGTTGCTCGACCTGGAGGCTGCGGCGGTGGGCCTGCCCTCCGGTCTCGATCCGATCGAGACGGCGGCCGAGGTGCCGCGCCGCTACGAGAGCCTGTGGTCCGAGCTGACGCGGGAGGACGTCTTCGGGCCGGACGAGACCTATCGCATCGAAGAGCGTCTGCGCCGGCTCAATCAACTGGGCTTCGACGTCGGAGAGGTGAGGCTCGTGGAAGATGCCGGAGGCCACAGCCTGCGGCTGAATCCGCAGGTCGTCGAGTCCGGGCATCACCGCCGGCGTCTGCACACCCTGACCGGCCTGGACGTCCAGGAGAACCAGGCGCGGAGACTGCTCAACGACCTCGCCACGTACCGCGCCACGGGCGATCGCGCGGAGATCCCGGAGTCGGTCGTCGCGTACCGCTGGCTGACCGAGTGCTTCGAGCCGTCCATCGCGACGGTGCCACTCGAGCTGCGCGGCAAGCGCGACCCCGCCGAGTTGTTCCACGAGATCCTCGAGCACCGGTGGTTCCTCTCCGAGGCGGCCCGAGCGGATGTCGGGATGCCGGCCGCCGTGGCGTCCTACGTCGAGGATGTCCTGCGGCACCGGCCCGACGAGAAGGCCGTGCTCACCCCCGAGGATGACGACGAGCTGTAGCTACCGGTCGAGCAGCCGCAGGATGCCCGTGACCGGCACGTGTACCCAGTCAGGCCGGTTGTCGAGCTCGTAGCGCAGCTCGTAGAGCGCCTTCTGCAGTTCCCAGGCCGTCAGCAGCCCTCCGCGAGCCACACCGGCGGGGGGCAGGAGCGCCTCGTCGGCGCGCGCTTCGTAGCCGCCCACGAACGCTGCGCGAGCGTCCGTCTCCCAGCGCGCAGCAGGCGCGTCGCCGTGGCTCCGGCCCGTCTCGGCGGCGTAGGCGAACGAGCGCAGCATGCCCGCGACGTCGCGCAGCGGCGAGCTCTTGCGGCGTCGCTCCGGGAGGGGGCTGGCGGGTTCTCCCTCGAAGTCGAGCAACTGCCAGTCGTCGTGCGCCCACAGGACCTGCCCGAGGTGGTAGTCGCCATGCTGGCGGATGGCCTGGCCGCCCGCGGCTTGGCGCCAGGCCGCGCGCAGCCGCTTCAGCACGTCGTCGCCGCGTGCGCGCACCGGCTCGGCCGGGCCGCCTGGCCGGAGCCCGGCAAGCAGCGCGCGGGCGGAGGCCACGCCCGCTTCACCCCCCCGTGCGAGGGCCTCGGCGTCGAGGCGCTCGGGCGCGAACGCAGGGTCCGCAGGGTCGCTTGCCAGCACCGCGTGCAGGTGCGCAGTCACCTCGCCGAGCCGGCGCAGCCGCGCGAGGAACGGCGCGGGCCGGGCGAACGACGCCAGCGCCTCGCTCCAGCCGTCGCGGGCGCCGGGGAGAAACGTCTGCAGGATGCCGAGCGAGGTCGTGAGCCGCGAACCGTCGTAGCGGTACCAGCCCAGCAGCTCCGGCGCATGCTCGAAGCCCCTCGCGGCCAGGAAGCGCAGAAGCTCGAGTTCGGCGCTCTCGCCCGGCTCGAGCCGGCGGTAGGCCTTCAGGATCACGCGCTCGCCGAACACGACGGAGCTGTTCGACTGCTCCTCGCCGACGGGGCGCACCGGCGTGAGGAGCGAATCGGCGGGCAGCGGCCGGGTGAGCTCGAACTGCACGCGGCCCTCACGGGTGGCAAGATCGGCCGAGCTGCGCAGGGCGCCGAGAAGCGAGCGAGCGAGAGCCGCGTCGGCCAGCGAGAGCTCCGTCGTACCGTCGTCGCGCACGCGCTGCGGTAGCTGGTAGAGCTCGCTCCCGCCGTCTGCGAATGAGGCCTCGAAGAGTGCCAGCGTGCAGTCCGGCGCCAGCGCACCCTCGTCCAGGGTGCGGCCGCGCGTGAGCTCGCGCGAGTGCGCGCCGAACCAACGCTGACGGCGCACCAACTCTGCGAGCGCGCGTCCCTCCGGGGTCACAACTCCACGCGCAGCAGGTGCGCCTGCTGCAGGCCCGGCTCGAGGCGGACGTAGTTGCTGCCCAGGCGCCAGGTGAAGACGGCGTCGCCCAGCAGATCGGAGACATCGAACGCGGTGGGTAGCCCGCTCTCGGGGGGCAAGATGACGACGCCCTCGTGCGCTGAGGTGGGATCGAGGTTGACGCACGCGATGACGACGTTGTCGCCGCTGCGCTTGAGGTAGGCGATGAGGTGCTCGTTCTCCGTCTCGAGGAACGTGAGGTTGTCGAGCTCCCTGAGGGCGGGATTGGCGCGACGGACGGCATTCAGGCGCCCGATCAGCGACAGCAACGGCCCCTTCAGGGTGCGCTTCTTGACCTCGTACTTCTCCGAGTCGAGATACTCCTCGCTGGCCTCGCTCAGCGGAACGGCCTCGCAGCGCTCGAAGCCCGAGTACAGCCCGTAGGAGGGCGAGAGCGTCGCCGCCAGTACAAGCCGCGCCTCGAACGCCGGCGGGCCGCCTTCGGCCAGGTAGGCGTGGAGGATGTCAGGCGTGTTGGCGAAGAAGTTCGGCCGGAAGAACTGCGGCAGTTCCGAGCGCGTCAGCTCGGTCATGTACGAGGTCAGCTCGGCCTTCGTGTTTCGCCACGTGAAATACGTGTAGGACTGGCTGAAGCCGGCCTTGGCCAGCAACGCCATCATCGCCGGCCGCGTGAACGCCTCGGCGAGGAACACCGTCTCCGGGTGCGATCTCTGTACCTCGGCGATCAGCCACTCCCAGAACGCGATCGGCTTGGTATGCGGATTGTCGACACGGAACACCTTCACGCCCTGCGCTACCCAGTGCAGGACGATGTCGCGCAGTTCACTCCAGAGCGCGCGCCAGTCCTCGGTGTCGAAGTTGACGTTGTAGATGTCCTGGTAGCGCTTGGGCGGATTTTCGGCGTACTTGAGCGTGCCGTCGGGTCGCCGGTGGAACCAGTCGGGGTGCTCGCGCAGCCAGGGATGGTCGGGAGAGCACTGGATCGCGAAGTCGAGCGCGATTGCGATCCCGAGCTGCTCTGCCCGCCTGCTCAGCCGCGCGAAGTCGCGCGCACTCCCGAGGTCGGGGTGGAGCGCCTTGTGGCCGCCGAGCTCGCTGCCGATGGCCCATGGGCTGCCCGGGTCGCTGCGGCGCGCGACCGGCGCGTTGTTGCGGCCCTTGCGATGGGTGCGCCCGATGGGATGGACGGGCGGGAGGTAGAGCACGTCGAACCCGAGTTCAGCGAACTCGGGCAGCAGCTTCTCCACGCCGGCGAAGCCGCCCCAGGACCTCGGAAAGAGCTCGTACCACGAGCCGAACGTCGCGCGCTCGCTGTCGACCACGATCTCGAGTGTCTCGTCGGCGACCACCCGCTCGGAGCGATCACCGATCTCCGCCGCCAGGCCTTCCTCGACGGTCAGCGAGTCCCGCCCGAGCAGCGCCGCTCCTTCCGAGAGCTCGCTCGTGAGATCCTGCTGCCCGGCCTCGACCTTGCGCGCGAGCTCGCGTTTCCAGCTGGCCACGCGATCGACCCAGGCAACCACGCCGAACTGCCAGCGACCCAAGCGGTCGGCGACGAACGACCCGTGCCAGCGGTCGAGATCCTCGGGGATCGCCTCGAGCGGCGCCTCGCGCCAGCGCCGCGTTCCCGCCGGCCGGTAGCGGAGCGCGCCCCCGAGCACCTCGTGGCCATCGCGCAGCAGCGTTGCCCACACGTCGACGCGCGCCCCGACCGTTCGTTTGACCGGGTAGCGGCCACCGTCGATCTGCGGCCAGATCCGCTCGATGCGGATGCGCTCGGGACGCCGCGCGGGGAGCGTCATGCGAGCCGTCTCGCAGGTGGGCAGGGTGGGTGGGTTTTCTGTAGGCTGGCCACCACGTCGGAGACTACGGCTTGCATGACCGGTCGGGCCGGGGTTCAGTGCCGAGGACGGAAGCGAGGCTGATGCTGTGGCCGGAGTGACGTTCGAGGGGGTGGCGAAGGTCTACCCGGACGGGACGCGTGCCGTCGACCACTTCAGCCTCGACATCCAGAACGGCGAGTTCATGGTGCTCGTCGGGCCTTCGGGGTGCGGAAAGACGACTGCGCTGCGCATGCTCGCGGGTCTCGAGGAGATCAGCGAGGGGCGCGTGCTGATCGGCGACCGCGTGGTCAACCACGTTCCCTCGCGCAACCGCGATATCGCGATGGTGTTCCAGAGCTACGCGCTCTATCCGCACCTTTCCGTGTACGAGAACATCGCCTTCGGCCTGCGCGTGAAGAAGGTTCCGAAGGATGAGATCGAACGGCGCGTCAAGGACGCCTCGCGCATCCTCGACCTCGACGCCGTGCTGCAGCGCAAGCCGCGGGCACTCTCGGGCGGCCAGCGCCAGCGCGTCGCGATGGGCCGCGCCATCGTGCGGCAGCCGCAGGCCTTCCTGATGGACGAGCCGCTCTCCAACCTCGATGCCAAGCTGCGCGTGCGCACCCGCGCCGAGATCGCCAAGCTGCAGCACGACCTCGGAGTGACCACGATCTACGTCACGCACGACCAGGTCGAGGCGCTCACCATGGGCGATCGCATCGCGGTCATGAAAAAGGGTGAGCTGCAGCAGGTGGCGGGCAGCCAGGAACTCTACGACCGGCCGGTCAACCTGTTCGTGGCGGGCTTCATCGGCAGCCCGGCCATGAACCTGCTCGAGGGCAGGCTCGAGCGCACCGACGGCCGCTTCGACATCCGCGTGGGCTCGCAGACCATCGCGCTCGACGACCAGGGCATCGAGGCGAGACCTGCTCTGCGGGCCTACGAAGGACGAGACGTGATTCTCGGGATCCGCCCGGAGGACCTCGACGACGCGGCCATGGCGGAGTCGCCTCCCACGCGGCACCTCACGGGGAAGGTCGAGCTGACGGAGGCGCTCGGCTCCGAGATCATGGTGCACTTCTCGCTCGACGCCAAGCCGGCGGCCACCGAGGACATGCAGGAACTCCAGCGCGACATCGGCGATGACCGCGAGGCGGCGTCGGTCGTGGGCGCCGAAAGCGGCGGCGCGGTGATCGTCGGACGTTTCAATCCCCGCTCGCGCGTGCATGAAGGTGACACGGTCGATGTCGCCGTCGATACGCGCTCGTTGCACTTTTTCGATCCCGAGAGCGGTCTCGGGATCTACGACAAACCCTCTTGAAAGGACCGACCGTATGAGCAGGTTGCGCATGTCCTTGCTGGCTCTCGGTGCGGCGGTGGTAGCGCTCACGGCGCTGACCACGACCGCCAGCGGAGCGTCCCACAAGCACTACGCGGTCAGTGGCAATCTCTCGATGGTCGGCATCTGGACCGGCCCGGAGCAGAAGAACTTCCAGGCAGTCCTCGACGCCTTCCAGAAGAAGTTCCCGGGCGTGAAGGTCAAGTACACCTCGGCCGGCGACAACACGCCGACCGTGCTCTCGACCGCGATCGCCGGCGGCAATCCGCCCGACGTCGCGGCAGTCGGGCAGCCCGGCCTCGTGCAGCAGTTCTCGGCGCGCAAGGCGATCAAGCCGATGGACTTCGTCAAGCCCCTGATGGCCAAGTGGTACTCGCCCTCCTGGGTCAAGCTCGGCACCTACAACGGCAAGCTCTACGGCATGGTCTTCAAGGGCGCCAACAAGTCGACCGTGTGGTACTCGGTGCCGGCCTTCAAGAACGCCGGCGTGAACCCGCCCAAGACCTGGACGCAGCAGATCGCCGCGGCCAAGACGCTGCGGGCCTCCGGTACGCCCGCGTATTCGATCGGCGGAGCGGACGGTTGGACGCTCACGGACCTGTTCGAGAACATCTACCTGCGCCAGGCGGGGCCGGCGAAGTACGACCTGCTCACGCTCCACAAGATCAAGTGGACCGATCCCAGCGTGAAGGCCGCGCTCAAGACGATGGCGGGCGTGTTCAGCGACACCGGCAATATCTACGGCGGGGCCGGCGGCGCGCTGCAAACGGACTTCCCGACTTCGGTCAACAACGTCTTCAGCACGCCCCCGAAGGCCGCGATCGTGATGGAAGGCGACTTCGTGCCCGGCGCGTCGACCGCGAAGGCCAAGGCCGGCACCGGGTACAACGAGTATCCGTTCCCGTCCGTCAACGGGTCGGCGTCCTCGGTTGTCGGCGGTGGCGACACGGTCGTGATCTTCAAGGACAGCCCGGCCTCGCGCGCGCTCGTCTCGTACCTGGCCACGCCGGGCGCGGCGACCATCTGGGCGCAGAAGGGCGGCTTCTCGTCGCCCAACAAGGGCGTGCCCGGAAGCGCCTATCCCGATCCGGTCACGCGTAAGACGGCGACGGCGCTCGCGCTCGCCAAGACGTTCCGGTTCGACATGTCGGATCTCTCGCCGTCGGCCTTCGGCGGCACGCCCAGCCAGGGCGAGTGGAAGATCCTGCAGGACTTCCTCAAGAACCCGTCGGATGTCAACGGCACGGCCTCGAAGCTCGAGACGGCCGCGGCGGCGGCGTACAAGAAGTAGCGCCGTGAGCAGTCCGAGCATCAGCGCGGAGCCCCCGTACGCGGGGGCTCCGCAGGCTGCGCTGGAGGACAAGGAGCCGGGGCGCTGGCGCGGCTGGCTGGTGGCTGCCGCCTTCCTCGCACCGGCCGCGCTCCTGCTGCTCGTGTGGATCGTCTATCCGGTGATCTACACGATGCAGCGGAGCATGTTCGACCGCTCGGGCGACCACTTCATCTGGTTCGACAACTACAAGACGCTCTTCTCGACCGACACGACGCGCACGGCGATCAAGAACAACGCGATCTGGGTGGCGGTCGTCCCGGCGCTGGTCACGGCCGTCGGTCTCGTCTTCGCCGTCCTCGTGGAGCGCATCCGCTGGGCGGTGGCGTTCAAGATCGCGATCTTCATGCCCATGGCGATCTCGCTCTTCGCCGCCGGCGTGATCTGGCGCATCATGGATCAGCAGGAACCGTCTCGCGGTGCGGTCAACGCCATCGTCGGCTCGGTGCACGACACCTTCGTGCCCTCGGGGCCGCTCTCGGACGCCTTGCCGTCGGGCACGCAGCTGACCGGCACCCCGTCCACCGGCATCGTGCTCAAGACGCCGGTGCGCCCGGGCGGGGTGGCGCTGCTGCCGCTCACGGGGATTCCGCCGGACCAGGTGCCGGCGGGATCCGTCCAGGCCAAGCTCCCGGCGGGCAAGGCGGGTGCCGTCAACGGCGTGGTGTGGCGCGACTTCAAGCCGGGCGGCGGCACCCCGGGCAAGCTGGAGAAGGGTGAGGCCGGGCTGCCGAACGTGACGGTCGTGCTGCGCGATCAGGCGGGCAAGACGGTCGCCACGACCAAGACGGACGACAACGGCACATTCTCGTTCTCCGACGTCGCGGCGGGCTCATACCGCACGGCGATCGGATCGGACACGTTCAGAAAGCCATTCGGCGGCGTCGCGTGGCTCGGCCCGAGCCTGATCCTGCCGGCCGTGATGATCGCCTACATCTGGGTCTGGGCAGGCTTCGCGATGGTGGTGATCGGCGCCGGCCTGGCTGCGATACCGCGCGATGTGCTGGAGGCTGCGCGGACCGACGGCTCGACGGAGTGGCAGGTGTTCCGGCGCGTGACGGTGCCGCTGCTGGCTCCCGTGCTGAGCGTCGTCTTCATCACGATGCTCATCAACGTGCTCAAGGTGTTCGACATCGTGCTGGCCGTCGCGCCGGCCTCGGTGCAGGACGACGCCAACGTGATCGCGCTCTCGATGTGGCGCACGTCGTTCGGCGGCGTCAACGACTTCGGCCTCGGCTCCGCGATCGCCGTCTTCCTGTTCCTGCTCGTGATTCCCGTCCTCGCACTCAACATCCGCCGCTTCCGGAGGGAGGTCTGATGGCAACGGCAGCTTCCGTCGCCGAGGCGCCTGCACCGCGCGAGAGCACTGCTGCGCGCATCCTCCGCATCTGCGCCAAGGCGCCCGTCAACATCCTGCTCGCCGTCATCGCGGTGATCTGGCTGATTCCCACGATCGGCTTGCTCCTGACCTCCCTGATGTTCGCGAACGACTTCGCCAATCAGGGCTGGTGGGAGGTCATCGCGCACCCGCACCTGGCGACCTGGAGCAACTACTCCAACCTCATCCACGACACGAGCATCCCGTCGTCGCTGTGGACGACGATGGAGATCGCGATCGGCGGCACGATCCTGCCGATCGCCTTCGCGTCGCTCGCGGCCTATGCCTTCGCGTGGCTCGACTTCCCGGGCCGTGACTGGCTCTTCATCGGCGTCATCGCGATGCTCGTCGTGCCGCTGCAGATGGCGCTGATCCCGATCTTCTCGCTCTACAACCATCTTTCGCTGTTCGACACGATCTGGGGCCTGATCCTCTTCCACACGGCGTTCGGCATGCCGTTCGCGATCTTCCTGCTGCGCAATTTCTTCATCGGGATCCCCAAGGACATCCTCGAATCGGCGCGCATCGACGGCTGCTCGGAGATCAGGATCTTCGTGCGGCTGATCCTGCCGCTCGGCCTGCCCGCCATCGCCTCGCTTGCGATCTTCCAGTTCCTCTGGACGTGGAACGACCTGCTGGTCGCCCTGACGATGGCGCGCAACACCCAGCCCATGACGGTCGCGATCTTCTCCAACCTGCGGCAGTTCGGCTCCAACATCGAGCTGATCGCTCCGGCGGCGTTCTTCTCACTGACGATTCCGTTGATCGTCTTCCTCGCGTTCCAGCGCTACTTCGTGCAGGGGCTGCTCGCCGGCTCCGTGAAATGAGGCCGGAGGACACCTCCACCGAAGCCGCTGCGTTACCCGGGCACTGGTTCCAAGCCGATCCGCTGTGGTTCAAGCGCGCGGTCTTCTACGAGATCCACATCCGCGGCTTCTATGACGGCAACGGCGACGGCTCGGGCGATCTGCGCGGCCTCACCGAGAAGCTCGAGTACCTCAAGTGGCTCGGGATCGACTGCCTCTGGCTGCTGCCGATGTACCCCTCGCCGCTGCGCGACGGGGGCTATGACATCGCGGATTTCCTCGCCATCCACCCTGACTACGGCGCAGTCGAGGATTTCCATCGCTGCGTCGATCAGGCGCACCAGCTCGGCATGCGCGTGATCGCCGACTTCGTCATGAATCACACCTCGAGCGACCACCCCTGGTTCCAGGAGTCGCGCTCCAGCCCGGATTCGCCCAAGCGCGACTGGTACGTGTGGTCGGACACCGACAAGCGCTATGAGGGCGCGCGCATCATCTTCACGGACACGGAGGTCTCCAACTGGACGTGGGATCCGGTCGCCGGCGCGTACTACTGGCACCGCTTCTTCGGCCACCAGCCCGACCTGAACTACGACAATCCCGAGGTGGGGGAGGCCATGCTCGCGGGGCTGCGCTTCTGGCTCGATCTCGGTCTCGACGGCTTCCGGCTCGACGCGGTGCCGTATCTCTACGAGCGCGACGGGACGAACTGCGAGAACCTGCCCGAGACGCACGCCTTTCTGCGGCGCTTGCGCGCCTACGTCGACGAGATTCACCCCGACACGGTGCTGCTGGCCGAGGCCAACCAGTGGCCCGCCGACGTGGTCGAGTATTTCGGCGACGGCGACGAGTGCCACATGGCCTTCCACTTCCCCGTCATGCCGCGGATGTTCATGGCCCTGCGGCGCGAGGAGGCGCGGCCGATCTACGAGATCCTGGCCCAGACTCCGGCGATCCCCGACAACTGCCAGTGGGGACTCTTCCTGCGCAACCACGACGAGCTCACGCTCGAGATGGTCGCCGACGAGGAGCGCGACTACATGTACGCGGAGTACGCCAAGGATCCGCGCATGCGCATCAACGTCGGCATCCGCAGGCGCCTCGCCCCGCTGCTCGACAACGGACGCGACGAGATCGAGCTGGTGCACGCCATCCTGTTCTCCCTGCCCGGCAGCCCCGTCCTGTACTACGGCGACGAGATCGGCATGGGCGACAACGTCTACCTCGGCGACCGGGACGGCGTGCGCACGCCCATGCACTGGACCGGTGATCGCAACGCGGGCTTCTCCCGCGCCGACTTCGCGCAGCTCTACCTGCCGCCGCTGATGGACCCCGTGACCGGGTACCAGGCCGTCAACGTCGAGGCGCAATTGCGCACGCCGACGTCGCTGCTGCGCTGGCTGCACCGCTTCATCGCGCTGCGCAAGGCGCATCCCGTGTTCGGGCTCGGCAGCTACGAGGCGCTCGCACCCGACAACCCGCGCATCTTCGCGCACGTGCGCCGCTTCGAGGGAGATGTCGTGCTGTGCGTCCACAACCTCGCGCGCAGCGCACAGGCGGTGACGCTCGACCTCTCGGAGTTCGCCGGCAGTGTCCCCGAGGAGCTGATCGGCGGAGCGGGGTTTCCCGAGGTGACGAACGATCGCTATCTCCTGACGCTCGGCCCGCGCGGCTTCTACTGGCTCCAATTGCGGCGGCCCGATGCTTGATCTCACGCAGCTGCCGGAGGCCGAGCTCGGCGCATTCCTGGCGCGCCAGCCGTGGTTCCGCGCGAACGGACGGGAGAACGTGCAGGCGCGCGTGCTCGAGGCGGTGTTCGTGCGCAGCGTCTCGCCGCTGCTTGCGATCGCGCTCGTCGAGGTCGGGGGCGAGCGCGGCCTCAACGAGATCTACCAATTGCCCCTCGGGCTGCGGCCGGAAGGCGAGCCGCGTCCGGGTGCGATCGCGTCACTGGACGGCTGGACCGCCTACGACGCGCTGGCCGATCCCGAGCTCGAGTACGAGCTGACCGACCTCATTCGCAAGGCCGCCACCGCGCGCAGCGATCTCGCCACGGTCGACTTCGAGCCCGCGAGCAAGCCGGAGGCGCTGCCCGAGCCGTCCTCCGGGGGCGTGCGGACGATCGGCGAGGGCCATTCGAACACCTCGGTCGTGATCGGCGAGGAGCTCGTGCTCAAGATCTACCGCCTGCTTGCCGCGGGCGACAATCCCGAGCTCGAGCTGCTGCGCTTCCTGAGCGATCACGGCTTCGCCAACTCGCCGCCGCTGATCGGCTCCTACGCGCATTCGGGCCGCCTGATCGATGCGACGCTCGGCATCCTGAGCGAGTACGTGCCCGCCGAGAGCGACGGCTGGAGCTTCGCGCTCGCGTCCCTGCGCGGCGACGCTGCGCGCTTCCTCACCCACCTGGAGCGCCTCGGCGGAGTCATCGGCACGATGCACGTGCTGTTGGCGTCCGACTCCAGCGACCCGAGCTTCGCCGCCGAGGAGCCCAGTGCCGAGTCGTTCGCGCTGCTGGCGGCAACGCTGGACGAGGAGATCGAGGCGGTCTTCGCGCAGCTTCCCGACGATCCGGTGCTCGCGCCGATCGCGGGGCGCGGAGAGGAGGTGCGGGAGCGCGTCCGGCGGCTCTCGAGCATGGCCGGCAGCGGGCGCGTGATCCGCCATCACGGCAACCTCCATCTGGGCGATGTGCTGTGGACGGGGCACGACTGGTTCGTGCTCGACTTCGAGGGATCGCCGGATCGCAGCCTGGCGGAGCGCCGTCGCAAGATGTCGCCGCTGCGCGACGTCGCGAGCATGCTCCGATCGCTGGCGTACGCCGCCGCGGCCTCGGTGCTCGCGGGCGGCGAGGCGCCGCCCACAAGCTGGGAAGAGGACGCGCGGGAGCGCCTCCTGCGAGGGTATTTCGCCGTCGTCGAGCCGAGCGGGCTCGTGCCCGGCGGAGCTGCCGCCGCCCAGCAGCTGCTGGCGATCTTCGAGCTCGAGAAGGCGGTTGACGAACTGCGCCACGAGCTCGCGCGGCGCCCCGACTGGGTCTCGATCCCGGTGGCGGCGATCGAGCGCCTGCTCGCGCAACCGTCCGGCGAGTAGTGTTGGCCCGTGTCGGTGCCACGCGTCTTCGGGATCGTGCTGGCGGGCGGTGAGGGCAAGCGCCTGCTGCCGTTGACGCTCGACCGCGCCAAGCCGGCCGTGCCCTTCGGCGGCAACTACCGGCTGGTCGACTTCGCGCTCTCGAATCTCGTCAACGCCGGCTATCTCAAGATCGCCGTGCTCACGCAGTACAAGAGCCACAGTCTCGACCGGCACGTGACGACGACCTGGCGGCTGTCGCCGCTGCTCGGCAACTACGTCACGCCCGTCCCCGCCCAGCAGCGCCGTGGGCCGCACTGGTTCGCCGGCTCGGCCGATGCGATCTACCAGAGCCTCAACCTCGTGCACGACGAGCGGCCCGACTATGTCTGCGTCTTCGGCGCCGACCACATCTACCGCATGGACCCGGAGCAGATGGTCCACCAGCACATCGCGACGGGCGCGGCCGTGACGGTGGCGGCGCTGCAGGTGCCGCTGGCCGAGGCGAGTCGCTCCGGGGTGATCGAGCGCGCCGCCTCCGGCGAGCGCATCGCGGCCTTCCGCGAGAAGCCGCCGGATGCGCGGGCCGATCCGGCCACGCCGGGGCAGGTGCTGGCGTCGATGGGCAACTACGTCTTCACCACCGATGCGCTGATCGACGCCGTCACGCGCGATGCGAAGGACGAGGGTTCGCGGCACGACCTCGGCGGCGACATCATCCCGATGCTGGTCGAGCGCGGTGAGGCCTACGTCTACGACTTCACCACGAACGAGGTGCCCGGCGACAACGCGCGCGACCGCGGGTACTGGCGCGATGTCGGGACGCTCGACGCCTACCACGACGCGCACATGGATCTCACGTCGGTGACGCCCGCGTTCAGCCTCTACAACTCGAGCTGGCCGATCCTGAGCTGGCCCGATCCGCTGCCGCCGGCCAAGTTCGTGTTCGAGGAGAAGGGCCGGACGGGCGTTGCGGTCGACTCGCTCGTGTGCGCCGGCGTGATCGTCTCGGGCGGGCATGTGCGCCGCTCGATCCTCTCGCCGGGCGTGCGCGTGCACTCCTACGCCGAGGTGGACTCGTCCGTGCTCATGCACGGCGTCGACATCGGGCGCCACGCAGTCGTGCGCAACGCGATCCTCGACAAGAACGTGCGCATCGGCGACGGCGTGCAGATCGGTGTGGACGCCGCTGCCGACCGCGAGCGCTTCACCGTCTCCGAGGGTGGCATCGTGGTGATCGGCAAGAACGAGAAGGTCGAGGCGCGCTGAAGGTCGCGCTGCTCACGCGGGAGTACCCGCCGGAGGTCTACGGCGGCGCGGGCGTGCACGTCGAGTACCTGGCGCGGGAGCTCGCGCGGCTCAGCGATCTGACGGTGCACTGCTGGGGCGGCGAGCGCGAGCAGCCTGCAGGCGGGCCCGCGGTGCGCGCCTACCGTCCCTGGGATGCCCTGGCGGGCAGCGGTGCGCACGCCGCAGCGCTGGAGGCCGTCTCCATCGACCTCGCGATGGCCGCAGGCGCCGAGGGCGCCTCGCTCGTCCACAGCCACACCTGGTATGCGAACTTCGCCGGGCACCTGGCCAAGCTGCTGTACGGCATCCCGCACGTCGCGACGGTGCACTCACTGGAGCCGATGCGGCCCTGGAAGCAGGAGCAGCTCGGCGGCGGCTACGCCCTCTCGAGCTTCTGCGAGCGCACCGCGCTGGAGGGCGCCGACGCGATCATCGCCGTCTCGCGCGAGCAGGCGCGCGACGTGCTGGCGTGCTATCCGGCAATCGATCCAGCGCGCGTGAGCGTGATCTACAACGGCATCGACAGCGAGCAGTACCGGCCCGATCCGTCTACGGACGTCCTGGCCCGGCACGGCATCGACCCGGAACGCCCGTCGGTCGTGTTCGTGGGCCGGATCACGCGCCAGAAAGGCGTCACCTACGCCCTCGACGCGGCCCTGCAGTTCGCTCCCGCCGCCCAGTTCGTGCTCTGCGCGGGAGCGCCCGACACGCCCGAGATCGCGGCCGAGATCGAGGCCAAGGTCGCCCGCGTCCGCACCGAGCGCGGCAACATCATCTGGATCGACGAGATGCTGCCGCGCCCCGACGTGGTGCAGATACTGAGCCACGCGACGGTCTTCCTGTGCCCGTCGATCTACGAGCCCCTCGGCATCGTCAATCTCGAGGCGATGGCCTGCGAGACGGCCGTCGTGGCGACGAGCACGGGCGGCATCCCCGAGGTCGTCGAGGACGGCGAGACGGGTCTCCTCGTCCCGTTCGAACCGCGCGACGACGGCTCACGAGACCCTGTCGACCCGGCCCGCTTCGCCCGCGACATCGCCGAGCGAGTCAACACGCTCGTGGGCGATCCAACGCAGGCGCGCCGCATGGGAGAAGCCGGCCGGCGCCGGGCGATCGAGCACTTCGCCTGGCCCGCGATCGCCGAGCAGACAGTCGTCCTCTACCGCCAGGTCGCAGGTGCAAAGGCACAACCTGTAGAGCGACCAGAACGCAGCGCGTAGCGCACATCCGGGGTCTGGCCCGCACGGCGCGGGTCTGACCCCAGGTGTACGGGTCTGCCCCCCAGGTGTTCATCGCCCTGTACATGCGGGATCGCGGCATTTCTGCGTCGTGGACGCTCATGGCCCTCCCGAGCAAGCGCGAGTCGTGCAGCCAGCCTGTTCCGCATGTCTAGGGGCGTTGAGGCCGGTCCGTACACCCGGTGCCAGGCCCGTACATCTGGGGTCTGGCCCGTACAGTGCGGGTCTGACCCCAGATGTACGGTCCCGCAGCGTGGGAACGGCTTGGTTAGTGGGGTTGAGGTGCGCTCGGTAGGTGACTTATTAGTCACGTATGATCGTGGGGTGGACGATGATCGCGTTTTCAGGGCTCTTGCCGACCCGACTCGGCGGCATCTGCTCGATCGGCTTTTCGAGCGCGATGGGCGGACTCTGACGGAGTTGGAGTCGGAGTTGGAGATGACGCGGTTCGGCGTCATGAAGCATCTGCGCGTGCTGGGGGAGGCCGGCCTCGTGATTACTCGTCGCTCGGGCCGGGAGAAGCTGCACTACCTCAATCCCGTGCCCATCCGGTTGATCCACGATCGCTGGATCGACAAGTACACCGAGCGCCGCGTCTCGGCTCTCGTCGAGCTCAAGAACGAGCTGGAGCAGTCGTCGTGACGGCGACGACGAGCGCCCGGTTGGCCGGCGTGTCCACGCGCTCGGCGTAGCTCGACGGAGGGCGGCGAGGCGTGATCCAATGCCTCGACCGATGCGCGTCACCCTCGTCATCGGCTTCGTGCCGGCCAAGACCGCTCGCAGCCTCAGGAAGCGGGGCGCGATCGTGCCGCCGCCGCCGGTCGATCTGCTGGGGCCGCAGCACGGGCTCGGGGTCGTCCCGTTCAAGCGGGATGCCCTGCGCGTGCACCGCGGCCAGCGCATCAGCTCGCCGACGTTCCCGCGGCGATCATGTCGAACGTCGCGCGCTGGCAGCACCCCGGCGTGACGCTCGACTTCAAGAGCCTGCCGCGCTATCTCGGCCCCACGCGCGTCATGTTCGTGCGCGACCAGAAGGGCCACGCGCGCTCGCGATCGAGTCTCGGAGTGGGCTTCCACGTCGGCACCGGGCGCTACCTCGCACTTCAGGTCGGCGTCGCCGTGCAGGCCTGAGCGAACGCTAGAGGCGCCCGCTCCGCTCACTCACGCCGCGCAGGCGTGCGGCCAGCGCGGGGGTCAGCTGTCCCTCGGCGAGCCGCCAGCTCCAGTTGCCCTCGGCGATGCCCGGGCGATTCATGCGCGCCTCGCTGCCGAGGCCCAGCACGTCCTGCGCCGGCAGGATGGTGAGCGCTGCGCGCGAGGCCATGGCGACCTCGATCAGCGACCAGTGGGGCTCGGCGGGATCGAGGCCGGTGGCCTTCCGCGCCCGCGGGCTGAGGGAGTCCCACCAGCCGACCGCCGTCTCGGTGTCGTGCGTGCCGGTGTAGACCACGAGCCGCTCGACGTGGTTCGCGGGGCGGTGAGGGTTGTTTCGCCCGCCGCCGAAGCCGAAGATCAGCACCACCATGCCGGGCAGGCCGAGCGAGAGGCGCAGCCGCTCGACCGGCGGCGTGATCACACCGAGATCCTCCGCGATCAGCTGCAGCGCGCCGAGCTCGGCGCGCGCGGCGTCGAAGACCGCGGCCCCGGGCCCGCGCCGCCAGCGACCCGCCCGGGCGCTGCGCGCGCGTGCCGGCACCGACCAGTACGCGACGAAGCCGCGGAAGTGGTCGATGCGGGCGAGTTCGGCCAGCTGGCCCGCACGGCGCAGGCGCTCGATCCACCAGCGGTAGCCGCTGCGTCGCAGCGCCGGCCAGTCGTAGAGGGGATTGCCCCACAGCTGCCCGGTCGCGCTCAGCGCGTCGGGCGGAGCGCCCGCCACGACGCCTCGCTGGAAGAGACCGGGGTGCGCACGGTGGTCGGCGCTGCGCGGCCCGACGTAGAGGGGGATGTCGCCGATCAGCCGGACGCCTCGCGCAGCCGCGTACGCACGCAGCGCGTTCCACTCGCGCTCGAAGCGCACCTGATCCTCCGCGGCGCCGGCGCCGGCGAAGCGCTCCCAGTCGGCGATCCAGTACGCGTGCGCCGCGCGAAAGGACGCGAGCTCGGCGGCCGAGACGCCGGCGGAGGGCTCGGCGAGCAGGCCGGGCCAGGCCGCGAAGGCCGACGTCGAGGTGTACGGCGAGCCGGATCGGTCGGGCGGATTGAGCGGCAGGACCTGCCACCAGGACTGGCCGGCGGCCGCGAGCCAATCGACGAACGCATACGCCGCCGGACCGAGCCGGCCGCCGGGAAGAGACGTAACGTGGAGCAGGATGCCGCTCGAACGGGGAAGATTCACGATTCCGATGCCGTCTCTCTCACGCTTGCGCACGCTACCGGCCTGGGTGCCGGGCGCCTGCGCGCAGGCATGACGCTCGCCGACGAACTCGAGCGAGTCGTCGCCGGCGAGCACGCCGACCCGCACTCCGTCCTCGGAGCCCACGAGGCGGACGGCGGCGTGGTCGTGCGCGCCTTCCGCCCGGGGGCCGAGTCGGTGCGCGTGCTGCCGCAACGCGGCGAGGCGGTCGACCTCGAGCTCCGCCATCCCGCCGGCGTCTACGAAGGCGTGCTGCCGCGACGGCGCACGTTGCCGCGCTACCGGCTGGAGATCGGCTACCCCGGCGCGCCGGCCATCGTGCTGCGCGATGCGTATTCGTTCGCGCCGTCGCTCGGCGAGCTCGATCTGCACCTGATCGGCGAGGGTCGGCACGAGCGGCTCTGGGACGCGCTCGGGGCGCATCCGCGCACGCTGGCCGGTGCCACGGGCACTGCCTTCGCCGTCTGGGCGCCGGCGGCGCGCGCCGTCAGTGTCGTCGGCGACTTCAACGCCTGGAACGAGCGCTCGCACCCGATGCGCTCGCTCGGCGCCTCCGGCGTCTGGGAGCTGTTCGTCCCCGAGGCGGAGGCTGGAGCCGGCTACAAGTTCGCGATCCGCGGCGCGGACGGGACCGTCCGGCTCAAGGCCGACCCGCTCGCGCTGCGCGCCGAGTTGCCGCCGCGCACCGGCTCGATCGTGTTCCAGCCCAGCCACCGCTGGCGCGACGAGGCCTGGCAGGACGCCCGGAAGTCAGCCGAGCCGCATGCCGCGCCGATGTCGATCTACGAGGTGCACCTCGGCTCGTGGCGCCTCAACCCGCTCGAGGGCAACCGCTCGCTGACCTACGGGGAGCTGGCCGACGAGCTGGCCGACTACGCGCTCGGCCTGGGCTTCACGCACGTCGAGCTGATGCCGGTCATGGAGCACCCGTTCACGGGTTCCTGGGGCTACCAGGTGACCGGCTACTACGCCCCGACGTCGCGCTACGGCTCACCCGACGAGTTCCGCGCGTTCGTCGACCGGCTGCACACCCGCGGCCTCGGCGTGATTCTCGACTGGGTGCCGGCGCACTTCCCGCGCGACGAGTTCGCGCTCGTCCGGTTCGACGGCACGGCGCTCTACGAGCATGCCGATCCGCGCCGCGGCGCCCACCCGGACTGGGGCACGCTCGTCTTCAACTACGGCCGCACCGAGGTGCGCAACTTCCTGGTCGCGAACGCGCTCTTCTGGATGTCGCAGTACCACGCCGACGGTCTGCGGGTCGATGCGGTCGCCTCGATGCTCTACCGCGACTACTCGCGCAAGGCGGGGGAGTGGATCCCCAACGAGTACGGCGGCCGGGAGGATCTCGAGGCGATCGGGTTCCTGGAGCAACTCAACGAGGTCGTCCACGGCCGCGAGCCCGGCGCGATCGTGGCCGCCGAGGAGTCGACCGCCTGGCCGGGCGTCTCGCGGCCGACCTACCTCGGCGGGCTCGGGTTCGGCTTCAAGTGGAACATGGGCTGGATGCACGACACGCTGGCCTACTTCAGGCGCGATCCGGCCTACCGCTTCCACCACCACGGCGAGCTGACGTTCAGCCTCATGTACGCGTTCAGCGAGAACTTCATCCTGCCGCTGTCGCACGACGAGGTCGTCCACGGCAAGGGCTCGCTGCTCGACAAGATGCCCGGCGACCGCTGGCAGCAGCTGGCCAATCTGCGCGCACTGTACGGATACATGTGGGCGCATCCGGGGAAGAAACTCCTGTTCATGGGCGGAGAGCTGGCACAGGAGAGCGAGTGGAGTCACGAGCGCAGCCTCGACTGGCACCTGCTGGAGCGGCCCGAGCACCGTGGGGTGCAATCGCTGGTCGGCGACCTCAACCGGCGCTACCGCGACGAGCCGGCGCTCTGGGAGCTGGACGGCGAGCCGGCGGGCTTCGCCTGGCTGGAGCTGAACGACGCCGCCGCCAACGTGATCGCCTTCGCGCGCTTCTCGGACGCCGGCGAGCGCGCGCTCGTGTGCGTGTGCAACTTCTCGCCCGTGCCCCGGCCGGGCTACCGCGTCGGGCTGCCGCGCGCCGGTCGCTGGCGGGAGGTGCTCAACACCGACGCGGTCGGCTACGGCGGCTCGGGGGTCGGCAACGACGGGTCGATCACCGCGGAGAAGACGGCCTGGCACGGCCAGCAGTGGTCGGCCGAGCTGCAGATCCCGCCGCTCGGCGTGATCTGGCTGACGCCCGAGGCTCGCTAGACTCGGCGCGGTTGGCGATCGACGGGCATCCAACTGCGGTCTGGCCGGGCCGTCCCTTCCCGCTGGGTGCGACCTGGGACGGGCGCGGCACGAACTTCTCGGTGTTCTCCGAGCATGCGGAGCGCGTCGAGCTCTGCCTGTTCGACGACGACGACCGCGAGCAGCGTTTCGAGCTGACGCAGCGCACGGCCTTCAACTGGCACGGCTACCTTCCGGGCGTAGGCCCGGGCCAGCGCTACGGCCTGCGCGTGCACGGCCCCTACGCGCCCGAGCGCGGGCACCGCTTCAACGCCGCCAAGCTGCTGATCGACCCCTACGCCAAGGCGATCGACGGTGTGGTGCGCTGGGATGCCGCCAACACGCTCCCGTACCTGCCGGGCGGGCCGGAGGGCAGCGAGCTGCCGGATGAGAGCGACGACGCGATCGCGATGCCCCGCTGCGTCGTGATCGACCCGGGCTTCGACTGGGAAGGCGACCGCCCGCTCGAGACGCCGTGGCACGAGACGGTCATCTACGAGCTGCACGTCAAGGGCTTCACGCACCGGCACCCGGGTGTGCGCGAGGATCTGCGCGGCACCTACGCCGGCCTCGCCTCGGAAGCCGCCATCGACCACCTGACGTCGCTCGGCGTCACGGCCGTGGAGCTGCTCCCGGTGCACCAGATCGTCGAGGAGCGCTTCATCCACGAGCGCGGGCTGACGAACTACTGGGGCTACTCGTCGATCGGCTTCCTGGCCCCGCACGCGGCGTATGCGGCCACCGGGGCACACGGCGAGCAGATCAGGGAGTTCAAGGGCATGGTCAAGGCCCTGCACCGCGCCGGCATCGAGGTCATCCTCGACGTGGTCTACAACCACACCGCCGAGGGCAACCACATGGGGCCGATGCTGGCGTTCAAGGGCATCGACAACGCCTCTTACTACCGCCTGATGCCCGACGACCCGAGCCGCTACATGGACTTCACCGGCACCGGAAACAGCCTCAACCCGGTGCATCCGAGCGTCCTGCGTCTGATCATGGACTCGCTCCGCTACTGGGTCACGGAGTGCCACGTCGACGGCTTCCGCTTCGATCTCGCCTCGGCGCTCGCGCGCGAGCTCTATGACGTCGACCGGCTCTCGGCGTTCTTCGACGTCATCCACCAGGATCCCGTGCTCTCCCAGGTCAAGCTGATCGCCGAGCCCTGGGATCTCGGCCCGGGCGGCTATCAGGTGGGCAACTTCCCGGTGCTCTGGACGGAGTGGAACGGCCTCTACCGGGACACGATGCGCGACGTCTGGCGCGGCGAGACGGGCGTGGCCTCGTTCGCATCGCGCTTCACCGGCTCGAGCGATCTCTACGAGGCGGACGGCCGCCACCCGTCCGCCTCCATCAACTTCATCACGGCCCACGACGGCTTCACGCTGGCCGACCTCGTCTCCTACAACCAGAAGCACAACGAGGCGAACCTCGAGGGGAACCGCGACGGCACCGACGACAACCGCTCGTGGAACTGCGGCGTGGAGGGGCCGACCGACGATCCCGAGGTGATCGCGCTGCGCGAGCGACAGCAGCGCAACTTCCTCGCCACGCTGCTGCTCTCGCAGGGCGTGCCGATGATCGTGGCAGGCGACGAGATGGGCCGAACGCAGCTCGGCAACAACAACGCCTGGTGCCAGGACAACGAGATCTCCTGGGTCGACTGGGAGCTCGACGAGGCCGGCGAGGAGCTGCGCGAGTTCACGCGCCGCCTGCTCGCGCTGCGCCGCCGGCACCCGATCTTCCATCGCACGCAGTTCCTCAACGGCGTGGGCTCGGCCTCGGGCCTGCCCGACGCCTGGTGGTTCCGGCCCGACGGGCGGCGCATGACCGCGGCGGACTGGCAGAACCCGGGTGCCCACGCGCTCGGCGTCTTCCTCAACGGCCGCGGGATCGGGAGCGTGAGCCCCGAGGGCGAGCCGGTCGTCGACTCCTCGTTCCTGCTGCTGCTCAACGCCCACCACGAGGACATCTCGTTCACGCTGCCGCCGCGGCGCTTCGGCCCGCGCTGGCAGGTGGAGCTCTCGACCGAGCACCCGCGCGCGCCCGCGACGCTGCTCACGGCCCGCGGCACGGCCCACGTCGGAGCTCGCTCGCTGCTGCTGCTGCGCGAGCCGGACGCGCCTGCGTCGAGCTGACCATCGGGCAGTCATGTACCGTCGCGGCTGAAACGCCCGAGGAGGAGCCGGTGGCAGGGAAGACCGTCGTGCTGGTTGGCACGCTGGATACGAAGGGCCGCGAGTACGCGTTCCTGCGCGATCGCCTGAGGGCTGCGGGCGTCGCCACGATCCTCGTGGACGCCGGCATCATGGGCGAGCCGCTCGTCGAGCCCGACGTGCGGCGCGAGGAGGTGGCCGCTGCTGCCGGCGCCGACGTCGAGGCGCTGCGCGCCGCGGGCGACCGCGGGCAGGCCGTGCTGACGATGGCGCGCGGCGCCACGGCCGTCGTTGCCGCACTGCATGCCGAGGGACGCTGCGACGGCGTGCTCGCGGCGGGCGGCTCCGGCAACACGTCGATCGCCGCCGAAGCCATGCGGGCGCTGCCCGTCGGGGTGCCCAAGCTGATCGTCTCGACGATCGCCGCCGGCGACACGCGCCCGATCGTGGGCGCGAGCGACATGCTGCTCGCAGCCTCGGTCGTCGACGTCGCGGGCATCAACTCGGTCTCGGCGCGCATCCTCGCCAACGCTGCAGCGGCGATGGCCGGCATGGTGCAGGCCGCGCCGGTCGAGCTGGGGGAGAGCCGGCCGCTGATCGCCGCATCGATGTTCGGCGTGACCACTCCGTGTGTCACCCACGCGGCCGAGACGCTCGACGGGCTCGGCTACGAGGTGCTCACGTTTCACATGACGGGCACCGGTGGCCAGTCGATGGAGGCGCTGATCGCCGGCGGCTTCATCTCGGGCGTGCTCGACGCGACCACCACCGAGCTGTGCGACGAGCTCGTGGGCGGGGTGCTCAGCGCGGGGCCGGACCGCCTCACCGCGGCCGGTCGCGCCGGCGTGCCGCAGGTCGTCTCGCTGGGCGCTCTCGACATGGTCAACTTCGGCCCGCGCGAGACGGTCCCTGCGCAGTTCGAGGGACGCAACCTGTACGTGCACAACGCGCAGGTCACGCTCATGCGCACGACACCCGAGGAGTGCGCACAGCTCGGCGAGGAGGTCGCGCGCAAGCTCTCCGCGGCCACCGGGCCGGTGGCGCTCTTCGTGCCGCTCGGCGGCATCTCCATGGTCGCCACGCCAGGCGGTCCGTTCTACGACGCTGCCGCGGACGAAGCGCTGTTCGCGGCGGTACGCGCACATGCCGGTCCCAACGTGGAGGTCATCGAGCTGGACACCGACATCAACGATCCGGCCTTCGCCGACGCGATGGTCGCGAAGCTGCACGGCTTCGTGGGAGCCGGCGCGTGAAGCGCGCCGAGGCCCTGGCGCGTCTGCAGGCGACGATCGCGAGCGGCCGTGCGGTGATCGGCGCGGGCGCCGGCACCGGTCTCTCGGCCAAGTGCGCCGAGGCCGGCGGCGCCGACCTGATCATCATCTACAACTCGGGCCGCTACCGCATGGGAGGCCGGGGCTCGCTCTCCGGGATGATGCCCTACGGCGATGCCAACGCGATCGTGGTCGACATGGCGCGCGAGGTGCTCCCGGTCGTCAGGGAGACGCCCGTGCTGGCAGGCGTCTGCGGCACCGATCCGTTCCGGCTGATGGACGTGTTCCTCGACGAGCTGATCCGCATCGGCTTCTCCGGGATGCAGAACTTCCCGACCGTCGGCCTGATCGACGGCACCTTCCGGATCGGCCTCGAGGAGACCGGGATGGGCTACGACCTCGAGGTGGACGCCGTGCGCAGCGCGCACGAGAAGGACATGCTCACCGCGCCGTACGTGTTCGACGTCGAGAGCGCCGTGGCCATGACGAAGGCCGGAGCCGACGTGCTCGTGCCGCACATGGGACTCACGACGAAGGGCACGATCGGCGCGAGCACGGCCAAGACGCTCGACGAGTCGGTGACGCTCGTGCAGGAGATGCACGACGCCGCGGTGGCGATCCGCCCCGAGGTGATCGTGCTCTGCCACGGCGGCCCGATCGCCGAGCCCGAGGACGCGCGCTACGTGCTCGAGCACACCAGGGGCGTCAAGGGCTTCTTCGGCGCCTCGAGCATGGAGCGGCTGCCGACCGAGATCGCCATGACCGAGAACATGCGACGTTTCAAGGACCTCACCGTCGACTAGGAGAGTGCGATGAGCACATTCGTCAAGCAGGCCGGCATCGTCGTCGATCACCTCGACTGGGGCGCGATCGGCTGGCGCGCGCGCCCGGCGAACACCGATTGCAAGACCTTCGTGGTGATGGACGTGACGCTCGAGCCCGGCTTCGGCCACGACTTCCACAAGCATCCCGAGCAGGACGAGATGATCACGGTGCTGTCCGGCAAGATCGAGCAGTGGATCAAGCAGGAGAAGACCATCCTGGAGGCCGGGGACTCCGTGTACCTCGACAAGGACGTCGTGCACGCCTCCTTCAACGTCGGCGACGAGACGGTGCGCATGATGGTCGTGCTCGCGCCCGCCGTGGGCGAGGAGGGCTATCAGCTGATCGACGTCTCCGGCGAGGCGCCCTGGTCGACACTCCGCTGAGCGTCAGCGCCGGACCCCTCCGGATCGCGCACCGCGGCTACGGCGCGCGCGCGCCCGAGAACACCCTCGAGGCGTTCGCGATCGCGATCGAGCGCGGCGCGGACGTGCTCGAGGTGGACGTGCGGCGGCGGCGCGACGGCGTCCTCGTCGCCCACCACGACCGCGCCGATGCGCCGGGCGCGCCGCCGATCGCCGAGGTCCTGGCGCTGGCGGCGGCCTCGCGCGTCGACCTCAACCTGGATCTCAAGGCGAGCGGGATCGAGCTCCAGCTGATCGAGCTCGTCCGCACCGCGGGGCTGACGGGTCGCGTGACGTGCACGGGCGGCAACTGGGCGATGCTGGCCGGCATCCACCGCGCCGAGCCGGGCATCCGCGCGGGTCTGACGATGCCGCGGCACAAGCCGCCGCTCGGCCTCTACCAGCTGCAGCGGCTGTGGTACGCGTGGCGCGCTCCGAAGATGCTCGAGGAGTACGACGCGCAGCTCGTGTCGTGCAGCCGCCGCCTCGTGAGCCGGCTGCTGGTGCACCGGCTGCACAAGGCGGGGGCGGACATCTGGGTCTGGACGGTCGACCGGCCCGACGAGATTCAGCGGCTGCGGAAGCTCGGCGTCGACGGCATCTGCTCCGACGACCCCGACAGCCACGGCTGGACCTGACGACGGCTCAGCAGGAGACGGTGAGGACGAAGGCGTGGTCGGAGACGGCGCCAGCGTATGTCGGTTGCGAGACGCCCACGACCCCAGCTCACGGTCGGCAGGCTGGCCCTCGCCAGGGCGGTTACGACGACGCCGTCCGCGAGCCCTGCAACGGTCAATCGTCAGGCTTCGCGACCAGTCAGCGTTCGGCAATCCCGTCAACTGCGAGCGTGTATGTGCCGGTCGAGACTCTTGGTCGAGCTCGCCACGTTCCTGACGCGCGTCCCGCTGAGCTCGTCCCGCTCGCGCGGCGACCGCCGCGAAGTATCTAACGGCGTCAGCGCCAGCGCTCCGTTGGTGCCATTGCCGCCCGTCGTGCCTTGCGGCCCATTGCTACCCGCGACACCAGGTGCGCCAGCCACCCCATTCACACCCGCGGCCCCTGCGGCGCCGGCCGTCCCGGTCATGCCCATCGGGCCGGCGCTGCCCCGGTCGCCCTTGTGTCCGGCGATGCCCCTGGCGCCCGCGGCGCCCTTCAGCGCCGTGCGCGTCTTCTTCGAGAGGTCGGCGGCCGTGATGGAGCCGTCCTTGATGCTGGAGCCGGTGATGAGCCTGGCCGCGCCCGCCGTGCCGGCGAGGCCGAGAACGGCCACCAGAGCGGTCACGAGTACGATCGGCGCTGCGCCGCGCAGCGGCGTTGGAAGGCGTGGAGACACGGTGTTCCTTTGGTGGGGTCCGCCGCGGAGTGCGACTAGATCCTGCATCGGAGCGATCGGCGCCGAAAGCGATGCGAGGTTGCGACCGGAAGGCCTGCGCGCTTTCGACGACTGCGTCTACACGCTGCGGCGCTGGGCGTAGCCCTCGCCGATGCGGTGCCAGTGCGTCACCGCGTGCTCGCCGTAGAGCCAGCAGAGCTCGACCAGCTCGCCGTCGCGCTCGCTCGGGAAGTCGAGCAGGCCGCGCTCGGCGTCCTTCACGCGCACGCCCGCGCCCTGCAGCTCGCCGATCGCCTCCTCCAGCGCGCTGAGGTGCTCGCAGGCGTGCACGGCGGCCTCGGCCTCGCGCGCGGTGGGCTGGACGCCGCCCATCTCCTCGGCGCGCCGGGCGAGCTCGTCGAGCACCGCCTGCTCGGCGCGCAGCGCCAGCGCGTGCTCGCGCAGGCTTGCGACCACGGGCAGGATGTCGGGCAGCAGGGCGTTCGCTTGCTCGACGGTGAAGAGCCGGGTCGGGGTCGGCAACTCGGCCACGAAGCCCGGCATGGTAACCGGGGTCGCGGATGAAGCAGGTCAGTAGCGCCAGAGGTGAACGCTGACGATTTCCTCGGCGCTCTTGCCCTCGGCCCAGGCGGCATCCGAGCGTCGCACGCCGACGAACGCGTTGGCGAGCGGGTCGCCGAAGGCCTCGCGGATGCGGTAGGCCGACTCGAAGTTCACGATCTGCTCGTCGACGTTCTGGGCGAAGCGGAGCACGCCGCGCGCCTCGCGCTCCTCCGGGGTCCAGCCGCCCGGATCGTCGCTGATCGGGTCGGGCAGCTTCAGCCCGTCCTCGATGCCGCCGAGTCCCGAGGCGAGCATGGCCGTGAGGCCGAGGTAGGGGTTGCCGGAGGCATCCGAGGCCTTCAGCTCGATGTTCGCATTCTGCGCGCCGATGGCCTCGGCGCCGGGCACGAAGCGCAGCGAGGCCTCGCGGTTGTCGACGCCCCAGAACGCGTAGGCGCTCGCGAAGTAGCCGGGGCGCAGGCGGATCAGCGAGGGCACGCTCGGGGCGGTCACGGAGACCACTCCCGGGAGGTCGCGCAGGATGCCGGCCACGAAGGCCTCGCCCTCGGGCGTCATGCCCTCGGCGCCGTCGCCGCCCGACATGAGGTTGCGGCCGTCCTTGTTGATGGAGACGTGGAAGTGCCAGCCGTTGCCGACGCCGTCGTGCGTGACGAGCGGGGCGAACGACGCGCGCAGCCCGTGCGCCCGCGCGGCGGTGCGAATCGTCTCGCGCGCCAGCAGCTGATCGTCCGCCGCCGAGAGGGGGTCCTTGGCATCGAGCGTGAGCTCGAGCTGCGACCAGCCGTACTCGGCGTGGATCTGGCCGATCTCGAGTCCGTTGCCGTCCAGGTCGCCCAGCAACTGCGAGACGAACTCGCTCACGTCGAGCATCGCGTTCGGGCTGTACACCGGGCCGTGGTGCGCCGCCACGGGCTCGTCGGAGTCCTGGCCGATGAACCACTCGAGCTCGCAGCCGGCCTTGAACTCGTAGCCGAGCCCCGCCGCGCGCTCGACGACGCGCTCGAGCGCCGCCCGGTAGCAGTGCTCCCAGCGCGGGCCTTCCTGCAGCCAGAGCGTGCCGGGGGCCCAGGCGAAGGTGGGCGTCCCGGTCAGCTGCACGATCCGCTCCGGCACCGCCTTGAGGCGGAAGTCGCCGGTCGGCGTGTCGACGCCCTCGACGCCCCAGTGGATGTGATCGTTGGAGTCGAACACGGCAAACAGGAAGGAACAGCCCATGCCGCGTTCGACGGCGGAGGCGAGCTTGTCGATGGGGGCGGTGCGCGAGCGCTGGATGCCGTTCGAATCGCACCAGGTGACGGTGAGGGCGCGTACGCCCTTGGCCTTGAGGTCGGCAGCGAGAGCCGCGAGATCCGTGTTGCTCACGGGTGCTCCTTCAGACGGGTGCTCGACGGTTCGGAGCGTGGAGGGTACCCAGGTGGGCCGCCGCGCGGGTCAGGCGATGCGCAGGACGACCTTGCCGAAGCGCTCGGGCTCTGTCAGGCGGTGAGCGGCCGCTGCGATGTCGTCGAGCGCGTGCTCGGAGTCGATCACGGGGCGCCAGGTCGCCGACTCGATGTGCGCGCAGAGGGCGCGGAACTCGCGTGGGCTGCCCATCGTCGTCCCGAGCAGCGAGCGCCACTGCCAGTAGATGGCGGCAACGGGAATGGTGGCCTCGTCGCCGCCGGTGTCGCCGTAGTTGACGAGCACGCCGCCGCGCGCGAGCGCGCGCAGGGCCTGTGCCCAGCCCGCGCCGCCGAAGGAGTCGACGACTGCGTGCACGCCCTCGCCTCCGGTCGCCGCCAGCACCTGCTGCGGCCAGTCGGGATCGGCGTAGCGGAACCCGCCCTCCGCGCCGAGCTCGACGCAGCGCTCGATCTTGGCGTCGCTGCCCGACGTGACCCAGACGCGGGCGCCGAGCGCACGCGCGATCTGCACGCAGAACGTCGAGACGCCCGAGCCGCCGCCGGTGATCAACACGCGCCGGCCCGGCGCTGCGCGAGCGCAGGTCACGACGGCGCGCCAGGCCGTCAGCCCTGCCAGCGGGAAGGCGGCGGCCTCTTCCCAGCTCAGGGCCGGCGGCTTGGGATGCACGTTGACCGCCGGCACGACGACGCGCTCCGCGAACGTCCCCGCGGTGGGCAGGCCGAGGATGTCGAAGGCCGCCGACGCGGCGGCCTCGTCGTCGCCCCAGCCGAGGGCCGGATTGATCACGACCTCCTGGCCGGGGGCGAAGTCCTGCACGCCCGCGCCGACGGCGGCGACGCGCCCGGCGCCGTCGGAGCCGAGCGTGGCCGGCACGGGCGTGGATGGCGCGCGCCAGAGCCACCAGTCGCGGCGGTTGAGCGCGGCGGTCACGAGCTCCACGACCACCTCGCCCGGCGCGGGCTCGGGATCGGGCAGCTGCTGCAGTTCGAAGCGGGGCTCGCTCCCGGCGAGGATCAGGCGTGCGGTTCGCATGCCGCATCCTGACCGATTACCATCGCCGCGTGCCCGTCGCCGTGACGCTGCGAGACCTCGTCGCCGACCTGGTCGCGATCGACTCCGTCAATCCCGATCTCGTGTCCGGCGGCGCGGGCGAGCTCGAGATCGCGCGCTTCATCGCGGGCTGGCTCGAGCATGCGGGCGTCGAGGCGCGCATCGACGAGGTCGCACCGGGGCGCGCCAACGTGATCGGTGTCGCGCGCGGGCGCGGGGGCGGGCGCACGCTCCTGCTCAACGGTCACACCGACACCGCCGGGCACGACGGCTACGAACGGCCGCTCGAGCCGCGCATCGAGGGCGACCGCCTCTACGGGCGCGGCGGCTTCGACATGAAGGGCGGCACGGCCGCCGCGCTCTGGGCCTGTGCCGAGGCCGTGAAGCTCGGCCTCGCGGGCGACGTCGTCGTCACGGCCGTGTGCGACGAGGAGTTCGCGAGCATCGGCACCCAGGCCGTCGCGGCCCAGGTGCGGGCCGATGCGGCGATCATCACCGAGCCGACGGAGCTCGAGGTCTGCGTCGCGCACAAGGGTTTCGCGTGGCTCGAGGTCGAGATCAGCGGCCACGCGGCACACGGCTCGCAGCCGCAGGTCGGCATCGACGCGATCGCCAAGGCCGGCCGCGTGCTGACCGGCATCGATGAGCTCGGGCGGCGGCTCGCGGAGAGCCCGGGGCATCCGATTCTCGGCCCTGGCTCGATCCACGCCTCGCTGATCGAAGGCGGGCAGGAGCTCTCGAGCTATCCGGAGCGCTGCCTCGTGCAACTGGAGCGCCGCACGGTGCCGGGCGAGAGCGCCGAGCTGGTGGAGGGGCAGGTGCGCGAGCTCGTGGCCGAGGCCGCGCGCGCCGATCCGGATCTGCGCGCGGACGTGCGGACGACGCTCGTACGGCCGCCGTTCGAAATCGCAACCGATGCCGACATCGTCCAGCTGGTGCGCGGCCACGCCTCGCTCGTGCTCGGCATGCCGCCGCCGGTGATCGGGTGGGCGGCCTGGATGGACTCGGCGATCCTCGCCGAGGCCGGCATCCCGTGCGTGATCTTCGGTCCCGGCGGCGCCGGGGCGCACGAGACGCTGGAATGGGTCGACCTGGCTTCCGTCGAGCGTTGCGCCGAGGTGCTCGTGGCGGTCGCGGGCGAGTTCTGCGCCTGACCGGAGTGCCTTCGCGCGCCGCGGGGTAACCTAGGAGCATGGCTCGCGCAATCTGGAGCGGAGCGATCTCCTTCGGGCTCGTGATGGTGCCCGTCAAGGTCTACTCGGCCGTCTCGCGCAAGGACGTGCGTTTCAACCAGCTGCACGGCGCCGATGGCGGGCGCATCCAGCAGAAGCGCGTCTGCTCGGTCGACGGCGAGGAAGTGCCCTACGAGGAGATCGTCAAGGGCTACGAGATCGAGCCCGGCCGCTACGTCACGATCACGCCGGCGGAGCTCGAGGGCATCGCCGCCGAGCGCACGCGCCGCATCGAGATCGAGGAGTTCGTCGCGCTCGACGACATCGATCCCATCCACTGGGAGTCGACCTACTACCTGGCGCCCGACCGCACCGCGGCCAAGCCCTATGCGCTGTTGCTCGCCGCGCTCGAGCGCACCTCGCGCGTCGGCCTCGGGCGCGTCGTGCTGCGCTCGAAGGAGTATCTCGCCGCCATCCGCCCGGCGCAGGATGCGCTGATGCTCTCGACGATGCTGTTCGCGGACGAGATCGTGCCGCGCGCCGCCGTCGAGGAGTTCGCGGAGGCGACCGCCGAGGTCAACGAGAAGGAGCTCGCGATCGCCGAGCAGCTCGTCGACTCGCTCTCGGCCAACTGGGATCCCGAGCGCTTCACGGACACCTATCGGGAGCGCGTGATCGGTCTCATCCAGGCCAAGGCCGAGGGCCGCGAGATCGTGGAGCACGCGGTGCCCGAGCCGACGGCGCGCGTGGACGACCTGATGGCCGCGCTCGAGGCGAGCCTCGCGGCCGCCACCCAGCAGGCGGCCTCGGCGCCCAAGAAGGCGCCGGCCAAGAAGCCGCGCCGCGCGCCGGCGGCCAAGAAGTCCTAGACGGTTGGAACGTCGTTGGCCGTAGGCTCGGCCTGCCCGTGAAGCCCATCCTGGCAATCGAGCAGGACCCGACGCTCCCCGGCCTGGGCCTGCTCGGGCGCGTCGTGCGCGGCCGCGGGCTACCGCTCGTGTCCGCACACGCCTGGGAGGGCGACCTCGAGAACCTGCGGGCCGGCGACTTCGCGGGCATCGTCCCGCTGGGCGGCTCGATGCAGTCCTGGGACGAGGAGCGTCTGCCGTACCTGCGCGACGAGCGCGCGCTCCTGCGCGAGGCCGTCGACGAGGGCGTGCCGGTGCTGGGCATCTGCCTGGGTGCCCAGGTGCTGGCCCGCACGCTGGGCGCCGAGGTACGGCCGGCCGAGCAGCCGGAGGTGGGCTGGCAGCTCGTCGAGCCCCTGCCCGCGGCCGGCGACGACAGGCTCCTGGCGCACCTGCGCGAGCCCGTCGGCGTCTACCAGTGGCATCTCGACGTCTTCGACCTGCCGCACGGCGCCGTGCGCCTGGCGCGCAGCGAGCTCAGCCCGAATCAGGCCTTCCGCTACGGCCAGCGGGCGTGGGGGCTGCAATTCCACCCCGAGGTCGATCTGCCGCTCTACCTCGGGTGGATCAAGAACTGGGCCGGTGCGCCCGAGCGGATGGGACTCGACCCCGACGCGCTGGAGGCCTCGGTCGCCGAGGGCTCCCCGCACTTCACCGAGCCGCTCTTCGAGGCCTTCTGCTCGGTCTGCGTCGAGGCCGCGGCCTAGATCAACTGCGTGGATCCCGCTCGGGCCGGTAGGCCTCTCGCCAGTCACCGTGGGGCCGGCTGTCGACGCCATAACGGAGCGACAGCACCGGCAGGGCGACGAAGACGATCAGTGCGATGAGGAGGGCGGCCATGTCAAACTCCTTGTGTGATTGACTTCCTCTAGTACTATCGTCCCGTGAGATCGATAAGGGAAATACAGATCACGACTGGAATCGATCATGTCTGCTGATGGACTCGTCGGCGTCGAGGCGCGGCACCTGGCCGCGCTGCAGGCCGTGGCGGAGGAGCACTCCTTCTCGCGCGCGGCCGAACGCCTTGGCTACGCGCAATCGGCCGTCTCCCAGCAGATCGCGGCGCTCGAGCGCGCCGCCGGTCTCAAGCTCGTCGAGCGCCCGGGCGGGCCGCGGCCCGTCTCGCTGACCGAGGCGGGCGAGATCGTCCTGCGCCACGCCGACCGGCTGCTGGCACGCCTCGGCGCCCTGCGCGCCGACCTCGACCAGCTCGTCGCGGGCGAATCGGGGACGATCCGCGTGGGCACGTTCCAGTCGGCCGGCGCGCGCATCCTCCCGGGCGTGATCCGCGAGTTCCGCGGGCGCTGGCCCGAGGTGCGCGTGGAGATTCGCGAGGAGCTCGACGAGACGCTCCTGCTGGACGGCGTGGCCTCGGGCGCCCTCGATCTGACCTTCGCGTCGGTCGGACCGCCCGCGCCGCCGCAGCTCGAGTGCGAGTTGCTGCTCGAGGATCGCTACGTGCTGCTCACGCCGCCCGGCAGCCCCTACCGCGGGCGCACGGACGTGACGCTGAGCGAGCTCGACGGCCTCGACGTGATCGAGCCCCCGGTGGGTGTCTCCTGCGATGTCATCCTCCAGCGCGCCTGGGCCGCCGCCGGCGCGACGCGGCAGACCGTCTTCCGTACCGACGACAACCTCACCGTGGTGCGCATGGTCGGCGCGGGCGTCGGCCACGCGCTGGTGCCCGAGCTGGCTGCCGAGGCCGGCCTCGACGCCGACGTCGAGGTCGTGCCGGTCATCGGTGAGGGGATGACGCGGCGCATCGCCATCTTCTGGCACCGCGACCGCTACCGCTCCACCGCCGGAGAGACGTTCATCGAGATCGCGCGCGAAGTGTCGGCGCAGATCATGCAACCCGTGGCCTGACCGCATCCTGCCGGGGTGCCCTGAGCGTACGCTGCTCGCGTGGATACCCCGCAGGCGATCGTGCTCGGCGTCGTGCAGGGGCTGACCGAATTCCTGCCCGTCTCGAGCACGGGGCATCTGCGCATCGTGCCCGCGTTCCTCGGCTGGGAGGATCCCGGAGCCGCCTTCACCGCCGTCACCCAGCTCGGCACGATGGCGGCGATCCTCGTCTACTTCCGCGCCGACATCGCGCGGATCCTCGTGGCCTGGGTGCGCGGACTGCGCAATCCGGAGATCCGCCACACGCTCGACTCGCGGCTCGGCTGGTACGTCCTCGTCGGCACGATCCCGATCGGCATCCTGGGGCTCGCGTTCCGGCACCAGGTCGAGACGGGAGCGCGCAATCTCGAGCTGATCGGCGCAGCGCTGATCGCGCTCGGGCTCCTGCTGCTGTACGCCGAGCGCGTCTCGACGCGCAGCCGCGGCATCGATTCGCTGACCATGCGCGAC
Source organism: uncultured Actinomycetes bacterium (assembly GCA_963713435.1). GTDB lineage: Bacteria > Actinomycetota > Thermoleophilia > Gaiellales > JALYLC01 > JALYLC01. Next base: position 79,183 of record CAVQLU010000015.1, on the reverse strand, counting down.
GGCATCCTGATCGGCTTCTCCCAGGCCTGCGCCCTGATTCCCGGAGTCTCGCGCTCGGGCGCCACGATCACCGGCGGGCTGCTGCTCGGCCTGGATCGCACGTCGGCCGCCCGCTACTCGTTCCTGCTCTCGATTCCCGCGGTCGTCCTGAGCGGCGGTCTCGAGCTGCGCCACGCGACCGAGGGCAACGGGCCGGGCCTCGGTCCGACGCTGCTCGCGACCGTGATCGCGTTCGCCGTGGGCTATGCCTCGATCGCCGTGCTCCTGCGCTTCCTGACCAATCACTCGACGATGGTCTTCGTCGTCTACCGCATCGCGCTCGGCACCCTCGTCATCGTCCTCGCGACGACGGGCGTCATTTCCTGATGCTGGTGATCGTGGCCGCGCTGGGAGCGGCGGTCGCGTGGGGGATCTCAGCCGGGTTCGACAATCGCTCGACGCGGCTGATCGGCACCCTGCAGGCGCTCGTCTGGGTGCAGCTGATCGGACTCGCCGAGGTCGTCCCGTTCGCCATCTGGGAGGGCGAGCCCCAGCGGCCGTCCGGGCACGCGCTCGCGTGGATCGCCGTCAGCGTCGTCGGTGTGATCTTCGGCCTCTGCTTCTCGTACGCGGCGATCGGCCGCGGGGCGGTGTCGGTGGTGGCGCCCGTCACGGCGGTGGACGGCGCGCTCGCCGCGCTCGCGGCCGTGGCTCTGGGCGAGCATCTGGCCGTGGCGACGGCCATCGGCCTCGCAGTGGTGGTCGCCGGCATGCTCCTCGTGCTCTACGCCACGGCTGCGCAGGAACGCGCGGGGGCCGTCGGCCACTCACTCTCGGCCGTCCTGCTGGCGGTCGCCGCGGCCTGTGGCTTCGGCATCTTCCTGCTGGCGGCGATCCGCGCCGGCGACGCCCTCGGCGACGCGCAGCTCCAGTTCATCTACCGGCTGGTGCCGGCCCTCGCCATCGGCCTGCCGCTGATCATCCTGGGGCGCCTCGGCTGGCCGCGCAATGCGTGGCTCTACGTCACGGCCGCGGCGGCGCTGCAGTTCCTGGGCTTCGTGCTCTACCGCTGGGCGGGTCGCTCGGGTGGCGTGGCGATCCCGTCGGTGCTCTCGTCCCAGTTCGCGGTGTTCGCCATCATCGGCGGCGTGCTCGTGCTCGGCGAGCGGCTCAGCCGCCGGCAGATCGGCGGCCTCGCCGGCCTCCTGATCGGCGTCGCGGTGATCGCCGGAACCCACGCGTGATCGGCGTCCTGCTCGCGACGTTCACGGCCTGCACGTGGGGCAGCATCTCGGTGCTCGAGGCACGGGTGTCGCGCGCCATCGGCGGCGCGAGCGCGCTGGCCTGGATCTTCGGCGTGGGCCTCGTCGTCGTGCTGCCGATCGCGCTCATCCACGGGATCCCGGATGCGAGCAGGAGCGCCTGGGCCTGGGCCGCGGTGGCGTCGTTCTGCTCGCTGGTCGGACTCGTGATGATGTTCACCGCGCTGCGCTACGGCCGCGTCGGCCTGGTCGCGGCGACGATCTCGGTCCAGGGCGCGTTCGCGGCCATCTTCGCCGCCTTCGGCGGGGAGTCGCTGCATCCGCTCTCGCTCGTCGCGATCGGCGTCTCGGCGGTCGGGACGTTCGTCCTGATGGGCGGCGACGGCGGTGACACGGCTCCACCGCGCGAACGGCGCGGCATCCTGCTCGCTCTCGGCGCCGCCTGCTTCACGGGCCTCTCGCTCTACGCGGCCTCGCGCGGCGGCTCGGGCATCGGGGCCGACTGGGTCGTGGCCTGCGTGCGCATCTCCGCCGTGGTGTTCCTCTTCGTGCCTCTGGCCGCCACCCGCAGGCTCGTCCGGCCGACCGGCGTCGTCGTCCCGATGCTGATCTCGGGCGTGGGGGAGGTCGCGGCGTTCGGCGCCTACATCGCTGCATCGGACCGCATCGGCGTGGCCGTGCCCGCCGTGATCGCCTCGCAGTTCGCGTTGATCGCAGCGACCGTCGGCTGGTTCGTGCTCGGCGAGCGCCTCGGGTCGCGTCAGATCGCGGGCGCGGGGGCGATCCTGGCCGGCGTGACCGCGCTCATCATCCTGCAGGCGTGACGCTCCGGTGAACGAGCGAGTCGCGGATCGCGAGCACCGCCAGCACCGCCGTCGCGGCGATCAGCAGCAGCAGGCGTGAGTCGAACAGGACGAGCGGGATCGCGGCCGCGAGCGCGATCAGCCCGACGATCCGGGAGCGCGGCAGCTCGTCCCAGAGCGCCCACTGGAACCAGCCGTTGCCGATCAGGTAGAGCGCGGGGCCTCCGAGGATCGTCAGCGCGACCGCCGTGGTCACGCCGTCGCTCGGGTGCTCGATCACGAGGTCGTCCGCCGCAGCCGAGACGATGATCCCCGCGACCATCGGGATGTGCGCCCACGTGTAGGCGCTCAGCGCGAAGCGCCCGGGATCGGCCGAGGTCGACATCAGGTGCTTCCCGGCCTCTGCGATGCGGTCGAAGTAGATCCACCAGAGCGCGATCGTCCCGGTGAAGGCGACGATCAGCGTCGAGCCCTCCACGAATGTCCCGGGCAGCTCGCCGACGTTCGCGCCGACGATCAGGATCGATTCACCGAGCGCCAGGGTGATGAACAGGAGGCAGCGCTCGGCCATGTGCTCGCCGGCGATGGTGTACTCGCTGGGCCTCGTGCGTCCGAGCCGCGGCACGGGATAGCCGAGCAGGAGGCCCGTGTACTCGAGCGCCACGGCGAGCCCCCAGAGCGCGAAGCGCACGTCGCCTTCGGTCGCCACGCCGGCGAACCAGAGGATCCCGCCCACGACCCACCAGACGAGCGGGCGGCAGAAGACGCGGCGCAACGCGTGCCCCTGACCGAAGCCGAAGAGGGCGAAGAGCGTCCGGCCGATCGTGAGCGCGACATACGCGGATGCGAACAGCAAGGCGCGTTCGTCGAAAGCCTCCGGAATGGCCGACGACATCGCCAGGCTCGCGAACATGAAGGCCAGCAGCGCCAGCCGGACGGCGGGCGCGCCCGGCTCGAAGTAGTTGGCCGTCCAGCTCGTGAAGTTCCAGGCGGCCCAGACCGCGAGCAGCAGCAGGAGCGTCTCGAACGCGCCGTGCACCGTGAGGTGGTCGAGCAGGTGGTGCGTGAGCTGCGTGACCGCCAGCACGTACACGAGGTCGAAGAACAGCTCGATCGGCCTGACCTCGGCCAGACCCTCCTGCCTGTCCCTCAACCAGCCTGCGCGGGTCGCCGTCGCCACGACGCGTCATCGTAGGCGGCGGCCTCCAGGGACCAGTATGGGTAGTGAGCATGACGGATCGGGGGTAAAGTCGTGCGACGTGGATCCTGAACAGCCTTTCGGAAGCGCGCGCCGCCGCGATCTGTCCGTCTCGCCACCCGGCGAGGTTCACCGGCGGATCTTCGATCCGTCGCTCGAGCTCGAGCCGAGCGTGCGCTCGGCCCTCGACGAGCGCGAGAGCTCGGCGCGCCTGCTCTGGCTGGCCGAGCAGCTGGCCGTGCGCGAGGACTCGATCGCCCGCCTCGTGCCGCGCTGGACGCCCGACGACTCGACCGTCCCGGCCGAGGAAGCGGTTCTCCACGCGCTCGACGAGCTGATCTCGGAGAACGCCCGCATGCAGATCGCGGCCGATCTGGCGCGCAAGCAGATCAAGGAGGCGCACAGCGGCGGCATCGAGGCGGGAGCCGTCGGCGCCGTGCTCGTGCTCGGGCTGATCGCGAGCGCCGTCGCGATCGGGTACGCGCTCTGGGAGCACTTCGCGGGCTGAGCTACTCGTAGGCCTCGCAGGCGTACCCGTCGCCGTTGCCGTCCAGGTTGTAGACGTCCGACCCGATCACCTTGACCTTGTGCCCGATCTGGGCGCAGTCGAGATCGCTGCGCGAGTTGGGGACGCACCACCCTGTGTAGTTCGGGTTGCAGGCCGACGACGACGTCCTCGTGGCCCGCACTGGCCCGGTTGACACGCCCCGCGTCGGCCGCAGCGGCACCGCACCCTTGCGGCAGTGCCCCCACAGGCCCTTGCCCGCGGCGCGCGCGGCGACCGCCGCCGAGAAGATCTGGGCCGCGTAGCGCCCCCTGTCGCCGTCGTAGAAGTACGGCGCCGCGTCGCCGTCGCGCACGAGGCGGAGGTTGACGAGCGAGGCGCCTTTCCAGAGGTAGGCCAGGGTGCGCCCGTCGCGGTCGTGCTGGTCGAGCCCGGGATCGGTCGCGACGCGCACGTGCGTGCCACGCGGCAGCATCGCCTTGGTCACCGCCGAGGCCTTCGGCCCGTAGCACTCGGTGTCGCCGTACACCTCGGGCGTGTCGATCTGGACGAGGCGGATCGTCTCGCCTCCCTGCAGCACGACGGTGTCGCCGTCGGCCACGTGATCGATGACTCCTGCGCGCACGGCGGCGGAGGCGCCGGCCGGCGCCGCGACGAGTGCCGCGGCGCTCGCCACGACCGCCCACGCGCGCATTGCGTGACGCCTGCGCGGGTCGCGTCCCTTCCCGTCCTCTGAGGTCACACCCACGCGTCCCAGGGTAGTGGCCGGTGTCCCAGGGCGGTGGCCGGCCTAACAGGTACCCCGTCCGCCGCGTCGAAGATGACAACGAGGCCCGCTCCCCAGTGCGGGCCTCGTTATTTTTCGGCCCGCGCCGAGCCGCCCTCAGCGGCGGTCCTCGATGGGCTCGAGGTAGGCGAGCATCTCGTCGGCGAGGTGCGCGAACGGAGGCGGGATCTGCACGCTCGTGCCGAGCTGATCCTCGGGCTCGTCGATCAGGAAGCCGCGATCGGCGGGCGTGAACGCGTACTCGAAGAGCGCGCCGCCGGGCGTGCGGTTGTAGCAGGAGAGGAAGTAGCCGCGGTCCTTCTGCTCGGTGACGTCGGTGAACCCGAGGCCCTCGATCCAGCCCTTGACGTGCATCTGGCTGTCCTCGTTCGCGACGTCCCAGGCCCAGTGGTGGGCCGTGCCCTCGGCGAAGTGCCAGGTGCCCGGCCGCACGTCCGGCTCGTGGATGAGCTCGATGCGGCTGCCGAACGCGGCGCCACCGAGATCGAAGGCCTGACGGAGCCCCTCCTCGCCGACCTTCTCCGCGCCCAGGCCGGTCTCGAGGTAGAGCACCATCTCGTCGGGATCGATCACGGAGATGACCGGGGCGTAGGCGCCCTTGATGCCGTGCTGGCCGGGCACGCCGCCTTCGCCGTAGCCGCGGCGGGTGTCACCGGTCGTGCCGACCAGCGTGTACGGGATGCCGCACGGGTGCGCAAAGCTCAGCCGCTTCGTTCCGAGCACCTCGGAATGCTCGCTCGCGAACCCGAGCTCGTCGAGGCGATTGGCCCAGTAGTCGATCGATCCCGCGTCGACGGAGAGCCCGATCTCCTTGACCTGGTTGGAGCCCCGCCGGCCGACCTTGCCCTGCTGGCGCATCGGGAAGCACGTCAGGATCGAGCCGGCGTCGATGTCGGCGTTCGCGTAGTAGAGGTGGTAGACGGGCTCGCTGCCGTCGTAGAGCATCGTCTTCTTGACCGGGCGGAGCCCGAGCGTCTGCGTGTGGAAGTCCCAGTCCTCCTGCGCGCCGCCCGTCGACAGGGTGATGTGGTGATTGCCGACGATCTTGCTGGTCATGCCGTGCTCCCTGTCTGAAGGTTCACTGCTGGGTGCCGGACGATTGGCCCGGCATGAGCGCCCAGTCCTGCGCGCCGAGCTCGCGCTGCACGAGGCACTCGCACTGCAGGCACTGCCCGAACTCGTATTCGACGGACATCCCCGGGAGCGGCGATCCGGTCCAGGTGGCTCCGTAGCTCGGCGACAACCCGCGCGACTCGACGTCGGCGTGCGGGCACTGCTCGGGCGGCGTCGTCATGCGCGCCGCGGTGCTACTTCGAGGTACGCGAGTCGAAGACGTCGCGTCGCGGGCCGTCGGGGGAGTCCGTGTCCTCCACGGCAATCACGAAGAACTGGACGTTCTCGTTGCCGGCGACGGTCGCATAGCCGTCGGCCTCGGCCTCCTCGAAGGTCTCGCGCCGGAACTCGGGCTCCGAGGCGTCGTCGAAGTACGCTGCGTAGAGGATCGCCATGCGGGCAGCTTACGCGCCTGCGACGCGCGACCGCGATGAGGACTGCAGGGGATGCCGCCCTAGGCGCAGCAGTGCGGCAGCCGTATATTCGGTCCATGACTCACGCGATGAAGCGCACGACCGTCGACCTCTCGGCGTATCCCGACCTGGTCGTCATCTATCTCGGGATGCGCGTCGAGGAACCACGCGGATACGCGACCCTGCAGGCGCTCGGCCCGCAGATCCAGGCCGCGGTCGAGGAGCAGCCCGACGGGCTGCTCCTGCACGAATCGATGACCTATGCCGAGGAACCGCTGCACACGGGCATGCGGCAGTACTGGCGCGACTTCGATTCGCTCGAGGCCTGGTCGCTCGCGCTGCCGCACAAGCAGTGGTGGACGGACTATCTGCGCGATGGCGGCGGCACGTCCTTCTGGCACGAGACCTACTTCCGGCGGGGCGGCTTCGAGTCGATGTACGTGGCGGTAGACGACCCCGTCGGCATGGCGCGCTTCGCGCCCGGCGCACCCGCGCAGGGGCCGATGTTCTCGGCGCGTCAGCGCCGCGACGCGGATCGCTCGAGCGCGGTGGGATGAGCGCGCGGTCAAGGCGCGGGAAGCGCGGTCTCTGGGCGGTTGCGCTGTCCGTCGCTGCCGTAGTCATCGGCGCGGCAGCGCTCGCGGCGGCGAGCGGTCAGCTCGGTTTCGGCGGTTCGCAGCCGCAGGCGTCGTCGACCTTCCCTCGCGAGCTCACCTGCCACGAGGGGACGGACGCCTGCACGCCCGGGCGGTCGTCGGGTGGTCTGGCGTTCAGGCTCCTCGAGGTTGTCGGATCGGCCAGGAAAGCGAGCGTCGTCGGCGTGGGGGCCGACAGCGGAGGAGATGGTCCGGCGACCGTGCGCATCTGTACCCGCTCGGGCGACGTCATCGTGTGCGGGCCCCAGCCTGCAGCCGGCGAGAAGCGGTTCGGGGTGTACGTTCGCGGCTAGCGGGGAGTCCCGGCGACTGCGTACGATCGCCCGCGGTGAAGGCCGAAAGTCCGGGCGACCACCACTGGCGCGCTCTCGCGACGGCATGTCACGACCTGCAGGTGCTCCAGGTGTGAGCCCGTGGATCGGGCGGGTCAGTCGCCCCGATGCTCTTGCTGCTGCCGCTTCCACTCCGCCCGGTCACCGTCGGAGGGACCGCCGTACTTGTGGTGGATGCCGACGAACCGCGCCGGGAACCACCACTTGACGGCCCGACCCAGGGCGGTCCGTCGGCACCAGCAGTCGCTGTCGCACCCGCATGCGCGACCCTTCGGATTGTGGATCCTTCGCAGGACTGCGTTCATGCGGCAACGCTACTCCGCATCGGTACGAGTGGCAACGCTCGCGCGGGCTTCGGGATGGCGCCGAACAGCGCACCCGCTCCCCGGTTGCTGCCCGAGGACTGTTCGCTCCGATGGGCCCGGAGGGATTCGAACCCCCGACCGGAAGCTTCGAAGGCTTCTGCTCTATCCCCTGAGCTACGGACCCGCACCAAGGATAGCCCGGCGCCGCACCGCGCCACCCGCGAGCTCAGCTGCAGGGAATCTGCGCCTCGATGCGCGTGCCCGCCCGCGGCGGGCTCTCGATGCGCAGGCCGCCGTCGAGCGCCTCGATGCGATCGGCCAGGCCGCGCAGCCCCGACCCGCGCGCCGGGTCGGCGCCGCCGATGCCGTCGTCGGTGATCACGACGTGGGCGGAGTTGCTCACGAGCGTGACGCTGACGGTCGCGCTCTCGGCCTGCGCGTGCTTGGCGATGTTCGTGAGCGTCTCCGCGACGACGTAGTAGACGGCCGCCTCGACGGGCTCGGGCAGCCGCTTCTCGGGCAGCTCCGTGAGCTCGACGGGGAGCGGTGCCCTTGCCAGGATCGCTTCCAGCGCCGGGCCGAGGCCGCGGTCGGTGAGGATGGCGGGGTGGATGCCGCGAGCCAGCTCGCGCAGCTCGTCGAGCGCGCGGGCGAGCTCCGCCTGTGCCTCCTCCAGCAGCTCGCGGACGGTCTCGGGTCGTCGCTCGAGGGCGCTCTGGGTCAGGCGCAGCTGGAGCGCGAGTGAGACGAGGCGCTGCTGCGCCCCGTCGTGCAGGTTCCGCTCCAGGCGACGGCGCTCTGCATCTCCCGCGCCCACGATGCGCGCGCGCGAGGCGGCGAGCTTGTCATGGGCATCGGCGTTCGCGATCGCATGGGCCACGAGGTCGGCGAAGTCGGAGAGGCGTTGCTCGGAGCCCTCCGGGAGGGGACGCTCGTCGAAGGAGGAGGCGGCGACGGCGCCCCACAGCCGGCCCGCGAGGTTGACGGGCGCGGCCACGCTCGAGCGGTAGCCGCGCGAGCGCAGACGGGCCGCGAGCATGCTCGCATCCTCCGGGTACGTCACCCTGCCCGCCTGCCCCGTGCGGTAGACGTCGGCCAGCGCCGAGTACTCGCCGCTCAGCTCGATCGTCGATCCGACCGGGAACTGCAGCGCCCCGGTCTCACTCCAACCGCCGAGCACGGACACCTGGGTGGGCGAGTCGTAGCGTGCGATCGACGCCGTGGCCACGCCCATCGCGCGGGCCGTCTCCTCCATGATCTGCCCGAACACGCGCGCGGGCTCGGCCTCGGTCACGACGAGCGTCGCGATGCGTCGCAGCGCCGCCTGCTCGCGGGCGAGCCCGCGCGCCGAAAGCTCGTTCGAGATGCGCTCGGCCGTGACGGCAGCGAGCACCATCGAGGTGAGCGCGGCGACTGCGAGGAAGAGCTGTGTGGCCAGCAGGCTGTCGGGCAGCGAGTCGCGCACGAAGGGCCCCGAGCCATTCGAGGTGTCCCAGACCGTCAGCACCGAGACGGCCAGCAGGGCGGTCGCAGCCCCGCGCGGCTGCAGGCGCAGCGAGGCCCAGATCAGGACGGGGAAGAGCACGTAGGGCACGTCGCGCTGCGAGGAGACGTAGAAGAGGAGGACGAGCACGGCCAGGAGCGCCGCGCCCTCGATCGCCTCGTTGCGCCTCGGCCGGACGCGCGTGGTGCCCCAGGTCAGCAACGCGGGGGCGACGATCAGCGCGCCCGTCAGATCCGACAGCCACCAGGTCCGCCAGACCTTCTCGGTGGCGACCGCGGGGAGGTCGCCGGCGATCCAGATGAGCAGGAGGCCGATGCTCGCGCCGAGCAGCGTGCCCGCGGCGGAGCAGGCGATCAGCGTGAGCACGTCGCGTACGCGCAGCCCGGGTGTGCGTGCGCCCAGGCGCACGAGCAGCGCGGCGGCGATGACGATGCCGGCCACCGTCCCGACGATCTGCCCGAAGACCAGGCCGGACGCGGTCGAGTAGTCACCCGCCAGGAGGCCCCCGACCACAAGCGCGGGCCATAACCGCAGGCCGTAGAGCACCAGCACGGCGATGCCGACTCCGACCGGAGGCCAGAGCGCCGTCACGGCTCCGTAGGTGCTCGTGCCCGAGTGGGGGTAGGCGAGCGCGAATCCGAGCCGTGACGCGAAGCCGTAGACGATCGCGCTCGCGAGCGCGATCAGGAGGTAGCGGGTGAGCGTGAGTTTGGCCGCGGGACCGCGCGGATCGAGCCGCGGCCTCAGCGCGTCGCGCAGCGCCGACTGCATCGCCGCCATGCTCCAGGTCACGCCCGTTTCCTCCCCGCAGACGCTCCGTCCGACCGACTGCGCCCTCCCGGGCGCCTCTCCAGGGGGTGAGGCTAGCCGTACCAGCGGGGGCCTGCGCGTGTGGGACGATGTGGATGATGACCGTGAGGGTGCTCATCGTCGACGACCATCCGAGCTTTCGCGCAACCGCGCGCCTGTTGCTCGAGACCGAGGGATTCGAGGTCGTGGGCGAGGAAGCCGACGGCGCCAGCGGGCTGCGCGCGGCGCGCGAGCTCTCGCCCGATCTGGTGCTGCTGGACGTGCAGCTGCCCGACATCGACGGCTTCGAGGTGGCCGCTCAGCTGACCGCGGCCGGTGATCGCCCCGCGGTCGTCCTCACCTCGAGCCGCGACGAGGCCGATTTCGGTCCGCTCGTGGCGGCCAGCGGCGCCCGGGGCTTCGTGCCGAAGGCCGAGCTCTGCGGCTCCGTGCTGCTGGCCATGCTGGAGCCAGTGTGACCGCTATCCTCGATCCCGCATGAGCGTCGATCTCGCCGTTGCCACGCCCACGTTCCTCGACCTGACGTTCGTCGGTCTCGAGGGGATGCCCGGTCCCGGAGAGGAGCGCTTCGCGGCCGACATCGTGCGCTCGCCCGGCGGCGGCGCGATCACGGCCGTCGGCGCCGCGCGCCTGGGTATCTCGACCGCGCTCGCCGCTCCGATCGGCGAGGACGAAGCGGGCGATTTCGTCCGCGCGGCCCTGCAGCGCGACGGCGTGGCGATTTCCGACAGGCGCAGTCCCCGCACCCCGACGACCGTCGTGATGCCCGTGGACGGCGACCGCTCGATGATCACAGTCGACCCTGGCGTGCGGGCGAGCGCAGCCGATGTCGCGCGGCTCGAGCCCCGCGCGGTCGCGCTGAGCCTCGACCAGCTCTACTGCGTGCCGCCCGGCGCCGCCGCGTATGTGACCTGCGGAGATGACGACGCGCGGGCCTTCGCCCGCCGCCCGCCCGCCAAGCTGGCCGGCGCCCGCGCGCTGTTCGTCAGCCAGCGCGAGGCGCTCACGCTGACCGAGCAGACCGACGTCGAGGCCGCAGCCGAGGTGCTCGGCCGGAGCGCGGAGCGCGTCATCGTCACGCTCGGGGCCGCCGGCGCCATGTCGCTCGTCGACGGCCGCAGCACGCACGTGCCCGGCATCGAGACGACCGCACTCGACACGACCGGCGCCGGTGATCTGCTCGTGGCCGCCTACATCTGGGGCGACCTGCGCGGCGCCTCGCCCGAGGAATGCCTGAGCTGGGCCGTGCTCTATGCCGGCCTGTCCGTCGCGACGCCGACCGGTGTGGGCGGCGCGGTGACCGAGGCGCGCCTGCTCGAGGAGGGCGCGCAGCGCGGGCTCACGGCGCCCCGCTCGGCCACGGCCTGACGGGCTCGCGCGCGGCTACCTCGTACCCGCGGCGACGATGAGCTCACACGGCCCGGCGAAGCCACCGGGGCCCTCGAACTGCTCGAGCTCGCTCTCGATCTCGTCCCAGGCCGCGGCCCGGCCGTCCTCGTCGAGACCGGAGAGCATCTGGTGCAGGGCACCGAAGGCCTCCTGCTCGAAACGCAGGCACTCGGCGGCCGATGCCAGCCGGAGCGGCGCCGCCACGCGCCGCACCTCGATCCCGGAGAATCCGGCCGCGCGATAGGCCTCCTCGATCGCGCCCTCGGCAGCCAGGCTGAACGGTCCCGGCTGTCCCGGTGCGGGCGGCGGCAGGCCGGCGCGCCGGCGGATGACCGCGACCGGCAGCGAGAAGAACTCGTTGCGGTCGGCGGTGGAATAGTTGATCGTCGCAACCCGTCCGCCCGGGCGAAGCGCCCGGTGGATGCTGGCCAGGGCGCGGCCGCGGTCGGGCAGGTAGATCAGCCCGAGGCGGGAGATCACGGCGTCGTAGGCGCCCGCGTCGACCGCGAGCGCCTCGCCGTCCATCTCACGGGTCACGACGTTCGTGAGCCCCGCCTCGCGGGCGACGCGGGCTGCGTACTCGAGGATCGCAGGCGAGATGTCGGTGGCCAGAACGGTCCCCTGCGGGCCGACGCGCTGGGCGGCCCGCACGGTCTGGCCACCGGCCCCCGCGGCGACATCGAGGACGCTGGCTCCAGGCCCGACTCCGGCGAGATCGAGCATCAACTCGGTCGCTTCGCCCAGCCAGTCCTCGAGCGTCGGTCCCCACGCGTGCCACGGCTCCGCGGCCTGCTGCCACTGCTCGCGCGTCGTCTGCTTGTACTTCGCGGCGTCGAACGCTGCCATCGCCCCTGCCTTCCCGCTCGCGGTCCCCCAGGGTGATCATGCCGCGTAGTGTCCGCGCATGCTCGACAAGGTCACTGTCGCGCAGTGCGGCGCCGACGGCGTGGACGACCTGCGCCCGCTCTTCCTCGCCCTGCATCGCCATCACCGCTCGGTCTCCGACCTGCCGCTCGTGGCCGACGACGAGGCCTGGCGGGCGCGCAGGGCGACCTATCTCGCGTGGTTCGCCGAGGGGCGGGCACTGCTGTTCGTCGCGCGCGCGGGGGAGACTCCCGTCGGGTACGCCCTGCTCGTCTGGCACGAGGGTGCCGACGACACGTTCCCGCTGGCACCGCGCTATGCGGAGCTTTACACCCTCAGCGTCGCCGAACAGGCGCGCGGAGCCGGCGTCGGCACCCGTTTGCTCGACGCCGTCGACGAGGCGCTCGCAGAGGCCGGCGATCCGCCCCTCGCGATCGCCGTCATGGCCGGCAACGCCGACGCGCTGCGCTTCTACGCCCGCCGGGGCCTCGTGCCGGGTGAGGTGCTGCTCTACCGCTTCGGCGCCACTCGCGGCGTTGCCGCGGGCGCGGATCCATGGTTCAACGCCTAGGCCCGGCTCCGGTCGCGCGCGTTCATCACGCCGGAGTCGCATGCGGGCGAGAGGACTCGAACCTCCACGAGCTCAGCTCACCGGAACCTAAATCCGGCGCGTCTACCAGTTCCGCCACGCCCGCGCGAGTCCACCGTAGCGGACGCCCGGGGTGCCGTCGGTGCCTCTCCGCGAATCATCTAAGGTGCGGATCCTGTGAGGACGACGACCACCATGCTGGATGACGGGCGCGCGCGCCTGGAGGTGGTGCTCGAGCCGGAGCGGGTCGATCACGACCTGCACCACACGCTCGGCCATCTCGTGGACGGCGCGAAATACCCCGGCTTCCGGCCGGGCAAGGTGCCGCCTGCGGTCGTGCTGCAGCGCATGGGCCGCGAGGAGGTGTTCGAGGAGACGATGCGCGAGCATCTCCCCTCGTGGGTCGGCGAGGCGATCGCGGAGGCCCGCCTGCACCCGGCCGATCGCCCGAGCGTCGATTTCGAGACGGTGCCGGCGGAGGGCGAGTCGTTCACGTTCACGGCCGAGTTCCCGCTGCGCCCGAAGGGCACCCTGCCCGACGAGCTCAAGCTCGAGGGCGTGCAGGAGGACGTCGACGTCCCCGCCGAGGAGGTCGACGCCGAGCTCGAGCGCCTGCGCGAGGAGTCCGCGCCGCTCGTCGTCGTCGAGCGCGAGGCGCAGACGGGCGACTTCGTCGAGGTCGACATGCACGTCAGCGCCAACGGCAAGTCCGTGCCGGAGGCCTCGACGGTCGGCTATCTGGTGCAGCTCGGCACCGGTCGCACGTTCGAGGAGATCGAGCGCTCGCTGCGCGGCATGAAGGCCGGCGAGACGCGCCACGCCGAGCTGCAGCTGCCCGCCGAGTACCCCGACTCCAAGCTGCGCGGCCGCATGGCGGACGTCGAGCTGACCGTGCACTCCGTGCGCGAGCGCGAGCCGCGACCGCTCGACGACGATTTCGCCAAGGGCGTGTCCGAGTTCGACACGCTGGCCGAGCTGCGCACCGCGATCGAGGATTCCTACCGCCGGCGGCTCGAGGAGCTCGCGAAGTCGCGCTTCCGCGCGAGCGTGCTCGGATCGCTCGGCGAGGCCCTCGAGGTCGACCTCCCGCCGTACACGATCGCGGGCCGCGTCGAGGAGCTGCTGGGCGATCTGGCGCGCAACATCGAGCGCCAGGGCGTGCCGTTCGGGACGTTCCTGGCCCAGACGGGCCGCACCATGGAGCAGGTCACGCAGGCGCTCCTGCCCGACGCCATCGGCTCGCTGCACCGCGAGCTGGCGCTCGAGGCGTTCGCCGAGCGCGAGAACATCGTCGATCGACGACGCCGAGCTCGAGAGCGCGCTGCGCGAGGAGCTGGCCGACGAGGAAGACGTCGACGCCGCGCTGCAGGAAGTTCTCGCGTCGAGGGCGAAAGAGGCGGCGCGCGACGAGCTGCGGCTTCAGCGCGCGCTCGATCGGGCCTGCGAGATCGCGACCCCGATCAGCGCCGAGGTTGCGGCGGCACGCGAGCAGTTGTGGACACCGGGTGACGACGAGAAGACCGAGCCGGCGGTCGAGAAGCCCACGATCTGGACGCCCGGTCAGCCCCGCTGACGGGAGAGGAGGAGAGCCGATGAGCCCGTTGGTCCCGATGGTGGTCGAGCAGACGTCGCGTGGTGAACGCGCGTTCGACATCTACTCCCGCCTGCTCAACGAGCGGATCATCTTCCTCGGCACTCCGATCGACGATCAGATCGCGAACCTCGTCGTCGCGCAGCTCATCCATCTGGAGTCCGAGGATCCCGACAAGGACATCTCGGTCTACGTCAACAGCCCCGGCGGCAGCGTCTATGCCGGCATGGCGATCTACGACACGATGCAGTTCATCAAGCCCGACGTCGCGACCATCTGCTGCGGCGTCGCGATGTCGATGGGCGCGCTGCTGCTCGCAGGCGGCGCCAAGGGAAAGCGCATGAGCCTGCCGAACTCCAAGATCCTGATCCACCAGGTGTCGGCGGGGTTCTCGGGCCAGGCGACCGACATCGAGATCCACGCACGAGAGATCATCGACATGCGACGTCGACTCGACGAGATCATTGCCACTCACACCGGTCAGCCGATCGAGAAAGTACGCCAGGACACCGAGCGGGACTACTTCATGTCCGCCACGGAGGCCAAGGAGTACGGCATCGTCGACCAGGTCATCACCTCTCGCTGAGGCGACCCGGCGCAGGCCCCAGGTACCGCGTAGAGTGAGACAGGAGATTGATGGCGCGCCCTTCTGACACAAACGACCAGTTGATGTGCTCCTTTTGCGGGAAGTCGCAGCGACAGGTCAAGAAGCTGATCGCCGGTCCAGGTGTCTACATCTGCGACGAGTGCATCGATCTCTGCAACGAGATCATCGACGAGGAGCTCTCGACTCCCGCCGAGCTCGATCTCGGCAATCTGCCTCGCCCGCAGGAGATCTACGCGGTCCTGAACGACTACGTGGTCGGCCAGGAAGAGGCCAAGCGCACGCTCTCGGTGGCGGTCTACAACCACTACAAGCGCGTTCGCATGGCGTCGCAGGACGCCGACGTCGAGCTCTCCAAGTCCAACATCCTCATGCTCGGCCCGACGGGCTGCGGCAAGACGCTGCTGGCGCAGACGCTCGCGCGCATCCTCAACGTCCCGTTCGCGATCGCCGACGCGACCGCCCTCACCGAGGCCGGTTACGTGGGCGAGGACGTCGAGAACATCCTGCTCAAGCTGATCCAGGCCGCCGACTTCGACGTCAAGAAGGCCGAGACCGGGATCATCTACATCGACGAGGTCGACAAGATCGCGCGCAAGGCGGACAACCCGTCGATCACGCGCGACGTGTCGGGCGAGGGCGTGCAGCAGGCGCTCCTGAAGATCCTCGAGGGCACCATCGCGTCGGTGCCGCCGCAGGGCGGGCGCAAGCACCCGCACCAGGAGTTCCTCTCGATCGACACCACCAACATCCTCTTCATCTGCGGCGGCGCGTTCGCCGGCCTCGAGTCGATCATCGAGCGCCGCATCGGCGCCAACGCGGTCGGCTTCTCGGGCCACATCGAGTCCAAGCGCAACCGCGACACGCAGGGCCTGTTCACGCAGGTCATGCCCGAGGATCTGGTCTCGTTCGGGATCATCCCGGAGTTCATCGGGCGCCTGCCCGTGCTCTCGACGGTGCGCCAGCTGCAGCGCGAGGATCTCGTGCGCATCCTGGTGGAGCCCCGCAACGCGCTCGTGCGCCAGTACCAGCGGCTGCTCAAGCACGACAACGTCGAGCTCGTCTTCACCGATGACGCGCTCTGGGCGATCGCGGACTCCGCGCTCGAGCGCGAGACCGGAGCCCGCGGCCTGCGCTCGATCATCGAGAGCGCGCTGCTCGACGTGATGTTCGAGCTGCCGTCGCGCACCGACGTCGACAAGTGCGTCCTGACCCGTGAGACGATCGAGCGCGGCCTGCGCCCGACGCTCGTCACGCAGGGCGGCAGCGAGTCGACGCTCGAAGAGTCCGCCTAGCCTCCTCAGCCATGCAGGCCGCCGGCCTCGACGGCTGCGCTCGCGCGCCGCGTGGGGTCAGGCCGCGAAGTCGGCGGTCGCCATCGCAGCGTTGTTGCTGCCGGCGAACTTGCCGATGGCCACGCCCAGGCCGATGCGGTGCAGGCTTGGCATGAGGATGATGTGCCGGTGCGTGGGCGACTGCATCCAGAGCTTCACGAGGCCCTGCGGCGTCGCGTACTTGCCCGTGCCCCAGGCGATGTTCTCGCCGACCAGCGAGCTGTCGAGATACCTGCGGATGCGGTGGTCGAAGGCCTCGTTGGGAGAGTCGTGCTCGAAATAGTCGCGTGCCAGCATGTCGGCCGAGTGCTCGCGCGCCGATTTGTGCAGCGCCGTCGAGAACGTGAACGGCGTCAGGTGGTGCTCGCTGCGGATGTCGTTCAGCAGGACGAAGACCGTGCGCTCGGTGCTGCTGCGATAGGACGCCTGGCCGCGTGCGCCGGCTGCGCCCGGGAGGAGCAGGAGGCCCGCCAAGGCGAGCAGCGCAAAGGGGACTGTGCGACGCACAAGCCCAGCTTCGGGGCGTCCGCGCGGGAGTGGTACCCCTCAGAGAGGGATATGCAATCTGGTATGCCTCTCATGCGGGGCCGGGCACCCTTCAACGGGTGACGTCAACGGCAGCTCACCACCCGGAACACGACGCGCGCGGGGGAGCGCAGACCCAGCGGAGCCGGCGGAGGATCGGTCGCCACTGCGCGGGCGCCGCCGCCGGGGCCTGGAGCATGACGTCGCGGTCGTGGATCTTGCCGAGTGCCATGCCGGACTGGCCCAGCCAGAATGTCGTCCCGTGCACCGTGACCGACGGTCCGGTCATGAACTTGTCGTTCTGGCCGCCGGAGTCCGCGAGGGCTTGCGAGATCTGAATCTCTCCATGCTCGCCGTAGTCGACGAGCGACTGCGGTGCGAACGTGGGGTAGTCCGCCGACCGCGTTGTGAGCGTGACGTCGCCGAGGCTCTGCCCCGCCGCTCGCGGGCCGAGCCACAGGAGCGGAAGGGGTGCTGCCGTCGCAGCAGCCTCGATGTCCGGCCCGTAGTCCGTCCCGCGCAGCGAGCTGCCGTCGCCCGGCAACGTGCGCGGATAGCTCGAGGCCGCGTTCATCTTCCGCAGGCCCTCGACCGCGCCGAAGAGGAGACACGCGCCGACCACGGCTGCAAGCGCGATTGCCGCGGGCCTGATCGGACGCGCCGGCGTCGGCGCGTCCGTCGGCAGTGGCGGAGGGACGTCGACCGACGCGCGGATGAGCACGCCGCCGAGTGCTCCGAGCCCGAACAGCGGCACTTGCAGGAATGCGAGCGCTTCCATCAGGAGCTGGGAGGTGATGTCGCCGCCCTGATCGTTCGTGTTCGAGGCAACGTGCGCCAGCTGCCACACGATCAGCGCCGCCACGAGCGGCCAGCACGCGCACAGCCCCTGGAGTACCGCGGGCCGCGCAGCGGATGCAAGGTACATCGCCCGCCGCCAAGACCGACGCGACCACTGCCAGGGTCGCGAGCGTGAGCATGCTCCCAAGGTCGGCCCGGGCCGCCTCTGGCGCAACCGCGCCTCGACGAACGGCGCCGCTCGACCGCCAAGCGGCGCGCTAGGACGTGCGCAGCGGCGGCGTGCTCTCGCCGTGGATCGCCACACCGCCCGCGTAGGCGAGGTGCACTGGGTAGTCGTCGACCTGCGCCGGGCTCGGGCAGGCCGTGGCGCTCGCGCAGCTCGCGGAACGCCGTCGCCCGCCGCGAACGCCTCGAAGGCCTCCTTGCTCGGCGCGGCGTCGAGCATGACGAAGCCGTCGGCGGCGCGCAGGCAGACGTGCAGGCGCAGGTTGCCGGCTCCGATCTCGCCCATCATCGCGTCGTAGCGCGCGAGCAGGTCGTCGGGATCGCCCGAGAACTTCCAGATCGCGGCGTGCATGCCCAGTGCCCGCCGTCCGGCGGCCGCTTGGGCACGAGCACGCGCCGCCGGAACTCGCACACGGTCTCCTCGCGCTGGTTCCAGCCGACCGTCTCGACCGTGACGATGCCGCGGTCGGGCTTGCTCTGGGACTCGCGCTTGTCGAGCACGGTCGTGCGCGCGTAGATGGTGTCGCCGTGGAACGTCGGGCGCGCGTGGCGCAGCGACTCGATCTCGAGGTTCGCGATCGCCTTGCCGGAGACGTCCGGCACGCTCATGCCGAGCACCAGCGAGTAGACGAGGTTCCCGACCACGACGTTCTGCCCGAACTGCGTCTCCGTCTCGGCGTAGTGGGCGTCCGTGTGCAGGGGGTGGTGGTTCATCGTGATCATGCAGAAGAGGTGATCGTCGGCCTCGGTGATCGTCTTGCCCGGCCAGTGGTGGTAGGTGTCGCCGAGCTCGAACTCCTCGTAGTAGCGGCCGAAGCGCGTCTCGCGCGCGTAGATGTCACGTCCCATCGTGTTCGTCCTCCCAGCGCCGGATCAGCCCGCGCGCGACGATCGTCCTCTGGATCTCGCTCGTGCCCTCGCCGAGCAGCAGCATCGGCGCGTCGCGGTAGAGGCGCTCGATCTCGTACTCCTTGGAGTAGCCGTTGCCGCCGTGGATGCGCATCGCGTCGAGTACGACCTCGTGGCACATCTCCGAGGCGAACAGCTTCGCCATGCCGGTCTCGACGTCTGCCCGCTGCCCCGCGTCCTTGGCGCGCGCCGCCTGCACGGCCAGCAGCCGGGCTGCCTCGATGCGCGTCGCCATGTCGGCGAGCTTGAACTGGATCGCCTGCAGATCGACGATCTGCTGCCCGAACGCCTCGCGCTCGTGGGCATAGGCCATGGCGAGCTCGTAGGCGCGCTCGCGCAGTGCCGATCGCCCGCGCCGCGACGTTGACGCGGCCGACCTCGACGCCCGACATCATCTGCTGGAAGCCGCGGCCGACGCCGGCCTCGCCGCCCAGCACGGCAGCACGCGGGCAGCCGGTGGCTCGTTCGAGTCGCATGGCGGTCGAGTCGATGCCCAGGTAACCGAGCTTCGGCAGCAGTCCGAGTATCTCCATGCCGCCTTCCGCGCATCGCTCCGGGCGTCTTCTCGAGCAGCAGGCAGGTCATGCCGCGATGCGGGGGATCGGCATCGGGGTCGGTCTTCACGAGCAGCGCCATGACCCCGGCGCGCAGGCCGTTGGCCTGCCAGCGCTTCTCGCCGCGTCACGACCCACTCGTCGCCGTCGCGCACCGCGTCGTGTGCGGATCGCCTGCACGTCGGAGCCGCAGTGCGGCTCGGTCATCGAGAACGCGGCCCGTAGCTCGCCGGTCGCGAGGCGGGGGAGCAGGCGCGCCCGCTGCTCCTCGGTACCGAAGCGCTGCAGCATCGCGCAGACGATGAAATGCGTGTTGAGGATCCCCGCCACGCTCATCCAGCCGCGTGCGAGCTCCTCGACCGCCAGGCAGTAGGCGTGCAGGCCGTGCCCGCTGCCGCCCAGCTCGCGCGGGATCGTGAAGCCGAACACGCCCAGCTCGCAGCAGCCCGGCGACGATCTCCTCGGGGTACTCGTCGGCCGCGTCGAGCGCCTTGGCGGCGGGGATGACCTCGCGCTCCACGAAGGAGCGCAAGCCGCTCAGCGCCTCGAGCGCGCTCGCGTCCAGACCGTCGTACGCGAGTGCACCGGCATGAGCTCGCTCACCGCGCCATCATAGGAAGCTCGGAAGCGGGGCCGCCGCCTATGCTGGCCCGGTGAGCAGCGATCCGCGTGAGCCCGACCTGCGCAGCGGTCGCCGCCGGCCCGACTGGGACGAGTACTTCATGCTCATCGCGGTCGCGACGCGCGAGCGCGCGGAGTGCCTCGGCCGTCACGTGGGCGCGGTGCTCGTGCGCGAGGGGCGCATCGTGGCGACGGGCTACAACGGCACACCGCGCGGATTCCCCCGCTGCAACGAGAGCGAGCGCGGCTGCCACCGCTGCGCCCACCGCGAGCAGTACCCGAGCGGCTCGGCCTATGACGTGTGCATCTGCGTGCACGCCGAGCAGAACGCCATCCTGCAGGCTGCCCGCCTCGGCTACTCGCTCGACGGCGCGCACTGCTACACGACGCTCCGCCCCTGCTTCGGCTGCCTCAAGGAGCTGCGCCAGGCAGGCGTGGAGCGCGTCGTCTACCTCAACCCCTGGCAGCCGGGCGGCGAGCTGGAGCAGCGAGCGCCTACCACGCGCTGCTCGGGCAGCTCGCAGGGCTCGGCACGACCGTCGAGCAGCTCGATCTCGACCCCGCGGTGCTGCAGCTGAGCCCGGAGTCACCGGCGATCGCGGGCCTCGAGCCGTGAGGCGACCGCCGCCGATCGCAGCGCTCTTCACGCTGCTGGCGGCGGGACTGGCGCTGATCGCGGTGGCCGCCTGGAACGGGGGTGCGCCGGTGCCGGCGCTCGCCGCCGCGGTGCTCGCGGCCTGGATGGGCGGGCTCGCGCTGCGCACGGTGCGCGGGCGTTAGAGCGCGTTCTCAATGCGCTCTCAGGACTGCCTGACAGTCACGTCGGCATTTGCCGATCGGGATCGCTCTGGAAGAGACTCGAGTATTCGGTAGTCCCGATCACTCACCGGAGGCATAGTCCTCAACTAGTGTTCAAAGGGGCGCTGGCATGGTTGCCGAAGGCCTCTCTTTTGTGATGAGAGACGACGCAAACATCCCCAGCGAGCCCGCGGTCGAGCGCCTGATCGCGGCGCGCATCGCCCACGGCGACTCGCCGCACACCGTGCGCGCGCTGCGCGGAGACCTCGCCGAGCTGTGCGGGTTCCTCGCGCAGCAGGGGATGACGCCGCAGACCTGTGGCAGCGAGCCGCTGCGCCGCTGGCAGGCCCGCCTCGCCGCGCGCCGCCTGGCGCCCGCGAGCGTCGCGCGCAAGCTCTCGTCCGCGCGAGCGCTGTTCGCCGATCTCGTGCGCCGCGAGGACCGCGAGCGACGATCCGTCGCTCGTGCTCGTCGGACCGCGCCGCCGCAGGCCGCTGCCCGAGCCGGTGACCGCCGCCGACTGCAGCCTGCTGCTCGACGGCCTCTGGCAGGACGACGTGCGCAGCCTGCGCGATCACGCGATCCTCGAGCTGCTGTACGGCTGCGGCCTGCGCGCCAGTGAGGTCTGCGGGCTCGAGCTCGCCGCCTACGACGCCGTCGCCGGCCGCCTGCGCGTGATCGGCAAGGGCGACCGCGAGCGCATCGTCCCCGTCGGCGAGCCCGCCTGCGACGCCCTCGACGCCTGGTTGCGCGATGGACGCCCGCGCGTCGCCGGTGCCGAACGCGCGCTGCTCCTGAGCGTGCGCGGCCGCCGGCTCTCGCCTTCCGACGTGCGCCGCGCCCTCGAGCGCCGCGCGCGCATCGCCGGTGTCAGCGCGCGCTCGCCGCACGCGCTGCGACACGCCTACGCTACACATCTACTGGAGGGAGGCGCGGGCTTGCGCGAAATTCAGGAGCTGCTGGGCCACGCATCCGCAGCGACCACTCAGATCTACGCGCACGTGGCCGTTCCCCATCTCGTGCGCGAGCACGCCGACCACCACCCCCGAGGATGATGGCTGCCGAAACCACTACCGAGACGACCGAGCATGTGCCCCGCGAGGAGCTCGGTGAGATCTGGCGCCAGTACAAGACGTCGGGCGACCGCGCGCTGCGCGACCGCCTGATCCTGACCTACGCGCCGCTCGTCAAGTACGTCGCCGGCAAGCTCGGCGCGTGGCTGCCGCCGCACGTCGAGGAGGGCGACCTCATCTCCTACGGCCTGCTCGGCCTGATCGGCGCGATCGAGCGCTTCGAGCCCGACCGCGAGATCAAGTTCGAGACCTACGCCATCTCCCGCATCCGCGGCGCCATGATCGACGAGCTGCGCTCCCTGGACTGGGTCCCGCGCTCGGTGCGCAACCGCGCCCGCGAGATCGAGCGTGCGATGGCCGAGCTCGAGAACCGCCACAAGCGCTCCCCGAGCGACGAGGAGGTCGCCGGCGAGCTCGGCATCTCGGTGGGCGAGTTCGAGGAGAGCCTGACGCAGATCGCGCGCTCATCGGTGGTGGCGCTCGACGAGCTGTGGTCGGGGAGCGGCGCCGGCGGCGAGAGCACGGCGCTGATCGACACGATCGAGGATCCTCACGCGCCCGATCCGAACCGCGAGCTGATGCAGGGCGAGATGCGCCAGGCGCTGGCCCAGGCCATCACGCGGCTGCCCGACCGTGAGCGACTCGTCGTCACGCTCTACTACTACGAAGAGCTCACGCTGCGCGAGATCGGCGAGGTCCTGAGCGTCACCGAGTCGCGCGTCTCCCAGCTGCACACGAAGGCCATCCTGCGCCTGCGCGTGCGGCTCCAGGGCTCGCTCGACCACGCCGCCTAAGCACCACCGCGGCGGGGACAAGAGGGCGAACGGCAGCGGGCGGGACCCGATTCGGCTCCGGCGGTTTGCGGCAGCGCGATATCATCCCGGACCCCCGTAGATTCTGGCAGGAGGCGATGATGCCGTTCGCGCCCGAGAAGATTCGCAACGTCGCATTCGTCGGCCACCGCGGTAGCGGTAAGACGTCGCTGGCGGAAGCGCTGCTCTTCCAGGCGGGCGCGGTCACGCGCCTGGGATCCGTGTCCGACGGCACCACCGTGTCGGATCACGACGAGGACGAGAAGAGACGCACGATGTCGATCTCGGGCTCGTTGCTGCACGCCGAATACGAGGGCTACAAGCTCAACATCTTCGATGCCCCGGGTGATCCCAGCTTCATTGCCGACGCCCTCGGAGCGTTGCGAGTGGTGGAGGGCGCGCTCTTCACCGTCTCCGCCGTGGCGGGCGTCGAGGTCATGACGTCGCGCCTGTGGAGGCGCTGCGACGAGCTCGAGCAGGCTCGCGTCGTCTTCATCAACCACCTCGACCGCGACCGCGCCGACTTCGGCGCCGCGCTCGCGGCCGTGCAGGAGCAGCTCTCGCCCCGCTGCGTCGCGATCGCCATTCCGATCGGCAGCGAGAAGGACTTCCGCGGCGTGATCGACGTTCTGCACATGGTCGCCTACGAGGATGCCGGCGACGGATCGCGCGAGGCCGAGCCGAGCGCGATCCCGGCCGACATGGCCGAGGAGGCCGCCGTCTGGCGCGAGCGCCTGGTCGAGGCCGTGGTCGAGGTCTCCGACGATCTCACCGCGAAGTACCTCGAGGGCGAGGAGATCACTGCGGACGAGCTGCGCGAGGCCCTGCACGCCGAGGTGCTGCGCGGCGAGCTGTTCCCCGTCGCCTGTGGTTCCGCAACCAAGAACGAAGGCACGCACGCCCTGCTCGACCTGATCGTCGAGGGCGTCCCGGCACCGTCGGAGAACTTCATCGCGGCGCGTGCGGGAGACGACGACGTCGTGCTCTCCTCGACCGAGTCCACGACGGCCGTCTACGCCTTCAAGACGGTCGCCGATGCGCATGTCGGCCGCATCAACTTCGTGCGCGTGTTCTCGGGCACGCTCAAGGCCGACGTCCAGCTCGTCAACGGGCGCACGGGCACGAAGGAGCGCGTGGGGCAGGTGCTCGAGGTGCAGGGCAAGGATCACCATCCGGTGCCCGAGCTCGGCCCGGGCGATATCGGCGCGGTGCCCAAGCTCAAGGACGTGGTGGCCGGCGACGTGCTCGCCGAGCGCGCCATGATCGTGCAGGGCGCGCCGCTGCCCGCGCCGATCGTCTCGGTCGCGGTCGAGCCCAAGGTGCGCGGCGAGGACGAGAAGATGGCGACCGCGCTGCGCCGCCTCTCGGAGGAGGATCCGACGCTCCGCATCAACCGCGACGAGCGCACGAGCGAGCTGCTCGTGAGCGGTCTCTCGCAGATGCACGTGGAGGTCACGGTCGAGCGCGTCAAGAGCCGCTTCGGCGTCGAGATCCTCACGCATCCGCCGCGCGTGCCGTATTTCGAGGCGATCCGGCGCAAGGCCAGGGCGCACGCGCGCTACAAGAAGCAGACGGGCGGCCGCGGGCAGTTCGGCGACTGCCACATCGAGGTCGAGCCGCTGCCGGCGCACGAGGGCTACGAATTCATCGACAAGATCGTCGGCGGCGTCATCCCGCAGGGCTTCCGGCCGGCGGTCGACAAGGGCATCCAGGAGACGATGCACACGGGCGATCTCGCCGGCTATCCCGTGATCGGCGTGCGCGTCACGCTCTTCGACGGCTCGTACCACTCCGTCGACTCCTCGGAGATGGCATTCAGGATCGCGGGCTCCATGGCCTTCAAGAAGGCCTACTCTGAAGCCGATCCCGTGCTGCTCGAACCCATCATGTCCGTCGAAGTCACGTCGCCCTCGGACACCGTCGGCGATGTCATCGGCGATCTCAACTCGCGCCGCGGCCGGCCGCTCGGGATGGACCCGGTCGGGCAGAACACCGTGATCCACGCCGAGGTGCCGATGTCGGAGATGCTCTCCTACGCCCCCGATCTGACGTCGCTCACGGGCGGACGGGGCGACTACGCGATGTCGCTGGCGCGCTACGAAGAAGTGCCTGCCCACGTCTCGCAGCGCCTCATCGCCGATCTGCAACGGGAGCGAGAAGCGGCCAAGGCGTGACGCAGATCGCCAAGATCGGCGTCACGCGCCAGTGTGGAGTCTGCGGGCGCACGCTGCTGCTCGGCGAGCAGGTGGAGGAGTTCACGAACGGTGTCCGGCGCGTCTCGGTCTGCACGCTGTGCCTGCCCGAGGCGACCGCACGCGGCTGGCTGAGGGTAGGAGCCCCCGCGCCCCCGCCGGTCGAGGAGGACGCGCCGGAGCAGGGCGA
Organism: uncultured Actinomycetes bacterium; assembly: GCA_963713435.1. Classification (GTDB taxonomy): domain Bacteria; phylum Actinomycetota; class Thermoleophilia; order Gaiellales; family JALYLC01; genus JALYLC01. Next base: position 54,448 of record CAVQLU010000015.1, on the reverse strand, counting down.
GAGGCGAGGCTGGCGACGCAAGCGGCGCCCCGTGCCGGAGGTCGAGGCGCCCGAGCCCGAGGAGCCCGAGCGTGCCGTACCCGTACCGGCCGCGCGGGCGATCGAGCGCGGGGTGGACGCTTTCAACGCGAGCGCCTACCGCCGCACCGTGGCCAGCATCGCGAAGAGCCTCGGCGTGCCGCGCGCCTCGGTCGTCGTGCTCTCGGGCAATCGCCCCGACGCAATCGTGACCGTGGCATGGGAAATCTCCTGGTACCAGTACCGCGTGGAGGCCGAGCACGGCGGCCACGTCCGCCTCGAAGACCGCGGAGACGACCCGGGCGACATCGACGCCCGCTGGCGCGACTGGAACGCCCAAGTCGCCCCCGACGGCCAGCTGACGCTGGTCTAGCCGCGCCTCCGCCCCTTCGCCCGAACGATCAGGGTCTGGCGCGTACAGGTGGGGTCTGACCCCACCTGTACGGGTCTGACCCCACCTGTACGGGCACGCAACCAAGCCGTTTGCGGCGCTTCGGTGCTCTGAGCGTCCGGATGCAGTGCTCGCGGCCGGTGATGTTCCAGCGCCGCCATTGCCCATGCCTAGTGACGTTGCGTCGAAAACGGACACCCGGGGTCAAACCCGTACAGGTGGGGTCAGACCCGTGCTGGACGCGCCAGACCCTTGATATGTGTGCCGGGATTGTGCTTCTCACTAGACTGCCGGTATGCGACTGACCGAGCTAGCGTCCGATCTCGAAGCGCTTCGCACGGATATCGCCGACGAATTGCTTGCGATCAACCGGTACGAGCAGCAGACGTTCACGATCACGGATGAGGAAGCGCGGGAGACGGTTGCTCGCGTTCTCGACGAGCGCAAGCAGCATGTGGCGCTGTTGCTGGCGCAGTTGCGCCGGCTCGATCCCAAACAGCGCGAGAAGCTCGACCGCTGAACGTCGACGACGCCATTCGCGAGCGCCGCACGCTCAAGGCGTACACGGACGAGCCCGTCGGCCGCGAGATCGTCAGCGAGCTGCTCGACCTGGCCGTGCTGGCGCCCAACCACCACCTCACGGAGCCCTGGCGCTTCTGGGTCGTCGGGCGGGAGACGCTCAGGGCACTGGCGGAGGCGACGGGTGACAAGAAGCTGCTGCGCTCGCACACCGCGGTCATCGTCGGCGTCAAGCGCGATTCCGATGCGCAGGTGGCCGAGGAGGACTACGCCGCCACCGCCTGCGCGATCCAGAACCTGATGCTCGCTGCCCGCGCGCGGGGCCTCGCGAGCTTCTGGCGCACGCCGGGCGTGCTCTCGCGGCCGGTCGTGGCGCGCCTGCTGGACGTGCCGCGCAAGGTCCGCCTGATCGGCGTGGTGCACCTGGGCTGGCCGGGGGAGCCGTTCCCGCCGCAGCCGGAGCGCACGGCCGCCGGGCACACGCACTGGCTGCCCTGACGGCGCTCAGCCGACGTCGAAGACGATGCCCTGCGCCAGCGGCAGCTCGCTGGAGCCGTTGATCGTGGCGGTCTGGCGGCGCATGTAGGCCCGCCACGCGTCGGAGCCGGACTCGCGCCCGCCGCCCGTGTCCTTCTCGCCGCCGAAGGCGCCGCCGATCTCCGCTCCGCTCGGCCCGATGTTGATGTTCGCGATGCCGCAGTCGCTGCCGGCGGCCGCGAGGAAGCGCTCGCCCTCGCGCAGGTCGGTGGTGAAGATGCACGACGAGAGCCCCTGCGGAACGTCGTTGTGCAGCGCGACGGCCTCGTCGAGGTCGCCGTAGGTCAGCGCGTAGAGGATCGGGGCGAACGTCTCCTCGCGCACGACGCCGGTCTGATCCGGCATGCGCACGAGGGCGGGGCGGACGTAGTAGGCGTCCGGGTGCTCGTCCGCCAGCAGCCGCTCGCCCCCGGCGACGCTGCCGCCGTCGCCGCGCGCGCGCTCGAGCGCCGCCTGCTGGCCGCGGAAGGAGTCCTCGGAGATAAGCGGTCCGCAGAGCGTGCCCGGCTCGCGGGGATCGCCGACGGGAACGCTCGCGTAGGCCCGCTCGAGGCGGCCGCAGAGCTCGTCGGCGATGCTCTCGTGCACGATCAGGCGCCGCAGGCTCGTGCAGCGCTGCCCTGCGGTGCCGACCGCGCTGAAGACGACGGCGCGCACGGCCAGGTCGAGATCGGCGCTCGGCGCGACCACCATGCCGTTGTTGCCGCCGAGCTCGAGCAGGGAGCGGCCCAGCCGCGCGGCGATGAGCGGCGAGAGGGCCTTGCCCATGGCGGTCGAGCCAGTCGCGGAGACGAGCGGCAGGCGCGGGTCCTCGGCCAGCTGGCGCGCGCGATCGGCACCGCCGATCACGACCGAGAGCAGCCCCTCCGGGGCGTCACCGAAGGCCGCTGCGGCGCGCAGGAAGAGCGACTGGCAGGCGAGTGCGGTGAGCGGCGTGCGCTCGCTCGGCTTCCAGACCACGGGATCGCCGCACACCAGCGCGAGCGCGGAGTTCCAGCTCCACACGGCGACCGGGAAGTTGAAGGCCGTGACGACGGCGACGGGACCGAGCGGATGCCAGGTCTCCAGCATGCGGTGCCCGGGGCGCTCGGACGCGATCGTGCGCCCGAAGAGCTGGCGGGAGAGCCCCACGGCGAGGTCGCAGATGTCGATCATCTCCTGCACCTCGCCCAGGCCCTCCTGGGCGATCTTGCCCGTCTCGAGCGTGACGAGCGCGCCGAGCGCCTCCTTCTCGCGCCGCAGCTCCTCGCCGAGCAGCCGCACGAGCTCGCCGCGGCGCGGCGCCGGGACGTCCCGCCAGCTCTCGAAGGCCTCCGCCGCGCTCGCGACGGCGGCGTCGGTGCCGGCGGCGTCGCTGCGGCGGACGCGGGCGAGCAGCTCGCCGGTGATGGGCGTGCGCACGGCCAGATCGCCGTCCGCGAGCGCTGCGCGATCCAGTCCGAGCCGCTTGAAGATGTCGTCGATGGCGAGCATGGAGTACCTCCGTCGGGGCGCCGGCGCGGGCCGGACGGAGTGATCGTGCCATGACCGGCCTGCGCTATGCTGGGCCTTCTGCGGATGTAGCTCAGTTGGCTAGAGCGTCGCCTTGCCATGGCGAAGGTCGAGGGTTCGAGCCCCTTCATCCGCTTCCCCGTACGCGCCGCGTTCACCCACGGGTGATCGCCGCGGTTCGCGGCCGGGGACGGAGCTAGACTCGCTCCCCGACGCATGGCTTCGTCTGAGAATCTGCAGGGCCCTGGCCGCGATGGTTCCGACGGCGAGGCGCTCTCCTCGGTGATGGAGCCCGTGCGGGGCCTGCTGCACGTCGGCCGGCGCTTCTACGCCGCGCCGCGCGGTCAGGCGCGCGTGCGGCGTGCGACCGACATCATCGCGCTCGCCGTTGCGCTGCTCGTGCTCGTCGGCATCGTGGTCGCGCAGCCCCCGAAGCCGCTCGAGGTCGCGTTGCTGGCCTTCGCGCGCGACTTCCCCGGCTGGCTGGCGCCGGTCTGGGCGTTCATGATCGGCCTGCTCACGCTCTGGACGGCGATCGTGCTGCTCGCGCCGCTCTTCTCGCGCCGCCCGAGGATCACCGTCGAGGCGCTGCTCGCCGTCGTGCTCGCGGCGGCGCTGGCGATGGTGTGCAGTCACCACGTGAGCGGCGACTGGCCGGGCGCCGAGGACTCGACGGGCCTCTCGAACGACCTGCGCTTCCCCGCCATCCGGCTGGCCGTGGCGGCGGCGATCATCTTCGTCGCCAACGCGCACCTCTCGCGCACGTTCATCGCGTTCGGCCGCTGGATGCTCGTGCTCGGCGCCTGCGGCGCCGTGCTGCAGGGAGACACGACCATCGGCGGCACCGTCGCCGCGGTCCTCATCGGCCTGGCGGCGGGCGCAGCGGTGCGCCTCGCGGTGGGGACGTCTGCGGGCCTGCCGAGCATCGAGGACATCGCGGATGCGCTCGCCAACCTCGGCGTCGGCGCACACGGCCTGGCGGCGGACGAGCGCCAGTCGGCGGGGATCTACCGCGCGCACGCGACGGATGCGAGCGGCGGGCTGCTGGCGATCAAGGTCTACGGACGCGACGCCTACGACAACCAGATGCTCGCCAAGTTCTGGCGCACGCTGTGGTACCGGGACGGCGGCGGGGCCCATGGACTCAACCGGGCGCAGGGCCCCGAGCGCGAGGCGCTCCTCACGCTGCTCGCCGCGCACGGCGGCGCGCCCACCGCCGAGGTCGTGACGGTCGGCGCCACGCGTGCCGAGGACTCGCTGCTCGTCCTGCGCGTGTCGGGGCAGACGCTCGAGGCGCTCCCGCCGGAGGCGATCGACGATGCCCTCCTGCGCGCGCTGTGGGCGGCAGTCGACGCGCTCGGCCGGGCCAACCTCGCCCACGGCCAGATCAACCCGGCCTCACTGCGCGTGAGTAACGGCGCCGTCGCCTTCGTCGATCTCGGGAGCGGGATCGTCGCCCCGAGCCCCGACGAGCGCCTGAGCGACCGGGCGCAGCTGCTCGGGACGACCGCCGCGGTGGCCGGCACCGAGCGCGCGGTCGTCGCGGCGGTCGACGCGCTCGGGGGCGAGGAAGTCGCCGGGCTGCTTCCGTACCTCCAGCAAGCCGCCTTCGGCATGGGTCTGCGCCGTGCCATCAAGGCCGCCGGAATCGACGTCGACGACCTGCGCGAGGCGGCCGCGGGCGCGACCGAGGCGGAGAAGCCCGAGCTGGCCAAGCTCCGGCGCGTCACCTGGGGGACGCTGCTGCAGGTGGGGCTGCTGGTGCTGGCGGCCTACGCGGTGCTGTCGTTCTTCAGCGGCGTCGACTTCGGCGATCTGCAGGACGATCTGCGCGATGCGTCGTGGCCCTGGCTGATCGCCGCGGCCATCGTCGCCCAGCTCCCGCGCGTCACGCAGGCCGTCTCGACGCGCGGCGCGATCCCGGCGCAGCTGCCGTTCGGCCCGGTCTACGTGATGCAGCTCGCGATGAGCTACATGAACCTCGCGCTGCCCTCGAGCTTCGCCCGCATGGCCGTCAGCGTCCGCTTCTTCCAGCGCCAGGGCGTGCCGCCGGCGGCCGCCATCACCTCGGGCACGATCGATTCGTTCACGAACACCGTGGTGCAGGCCGTCCTGCTCGTGCTGCTGCTGCTCTTCTCCAGCGCGAGCCTGAATCTCGACATCAGCGCGCCGGACGCCTCGGGAGTGATCCGCATCGCCGTCCTGCTGATCGCGATCGCGGCGGCCTTCGTGATCGGCGTCGCGCTCTCCCGGCGGGCCCGCACCTGGATCCGCGAGAAGGTCGGCACCTGGTGGCCGCAGATCCGCAACACGTTCCGCTCGCTGCGCGGATCGCACAAGCTCGCGCAGCTCTTCCTCGGCAACATCGGCACCGAGATCCTGTTCGCCACGGCGCTCGGCCTGTTCGCCCGCGGGCTCGGCTTTCCGCTCTCGCTGGCCGATCTGCTCGTGATCAACATCAGCGTCTCGCTGCTGGCGACGGTGATTCCCGTCCCCGGCGGCATCGGCGTGGTGGAGGGCGGCCTGGTCGTCGGGCTCACGTCGGCGGGCGTGCCCGAGTCGGCGGCCTTCGCGACGGCGCTGCTCTACCGCATCGCGACGTTCTACCTGCCGCCGATCTGGGGCTGGTTCGCACTCCAGTGGCTGCGCAAGAACCGGTATCTGTAGGAAGCTGCCCAAGCCGGTATCTCATATCCGTGTCCCGAACAGGTTCCTTACAACCTCGCAACTCGCTGCCCAAACCCCTGGCCTACAACAAGTGAGTCAGTTTCGATCCGACCGAGTCAGATCGATAACCCCTGGGAGGGGCACACATGAGAGTCAGTCGTCTTGCGATCGCGCTTGCTGCCGTGGCCTGTGCCGTGGCGCTGCCCGCGGCCGCCGCCGCACACAAGAGCAAGCCCGCGAACCATGGTCACCACGGCAAGGGCGACAACGGCACCGTCGTTCGCCTGGCGCCCGTCACCGGCCAGAAGGCCAAGGGCGCGGCTGTGCTCACGCAGCACACCGGCGCAGTCAGCTTCGCGCTCGTCGTCGCGCGCCTCACGCCGGGACTCTTCTATGCCGCGCACCTGCACTCCGGCGCCTGTGGCACGACGAGCTCCGCTCTGGTGACGCTGCCCGATCTCTACGCGGATGAGGACGGAGTCGCCAAGCTCGTCGTCACTGCGCCGACGGCGGCCCTGCTCTCGGCCGGCGGCTCGGTCGACGTGCATGCGGGACCGTCCGGTGGAGATGCGACGGTCATCGCCTGCGGCGACATCAAGGTGAAGACGCAGAAGGCCGCCGCCAACGCGCGGCTCAAGGGCGCGAATCACGAGCGCGGACGCGCGGAACTGATCCAGAAGGGCAATGACGTCTCCGCCTGGATCAAGGTCAGCGGCCTGACGCCCGGCCTGCACGCGGTTGCGATCCACGCCGGCACCTGCGCGCTGCCCCAGGATGGCGTCGTTGCGCTGGGTGACGTCACCGCCGGACCCGACGGCAAGGCATTCGCGAAGCTGCCGGGCACGTCGAGTGTGCCGGCCGTCGGTACGGGCTTCACGATCGACGTGAGCGCCGGGCCGACGACGGCGCCGGGCGCGGTCGTCGCCTGCGGCGATCAGAATCCGACCCGCTGGCATCACGGGCACGGTCACTTCGACAAGTAATCCCGGCCGGCGCCGCTGAGGCGCGCGCAGGCCAAGAGCGCGACGGACGCGAGGGGGCCGGGCGAGAGCCCGGCCCTTAGCGTCTCAATGACCTACTCGACGACGAGGTCGCGCAGTTCGGGCGCGAGCTCGGGCCACTTCAGGTCGAGCCCTTCGAGCGTCTGTGTGAGCACCTCGGTGACGACCGCGTCGCGCACCCACTTGTGGTCGGACGGCACGATGTGCCAGGGCGCGGCTGCGGTCGACGTCTTCTCGAGCATCGCGCGGTAGGCGGCCATGTAGTCGGCCCAGCGCGCGCGCTTCTTGAGGTCGTCGGGCGAGAACTTCCAGTTCTTCCGCGGGTTGGAGATCCGCTCCCGGAAGCGCTCTGCCTGCTCCTTCAGGCTGATGTTCAGGAACAGCTTGACGACGATCGTGCCCTCGTTCGCCAGGTGTGCCTCGAAGGCGTTGATGGCCGCGTAGCGCTTCTTCCAGACCGCCTTGGGCACGAGCTCCTCGACCCGCACGACGAGCACGTCCTCGTAGTGCGAGCGGTTGAAGATGCCGATCTCGCCGCGCTCGGGCAGCACCTGGTGCACGCGCCAGAGGAAGTCGTGGGCCAGCTCGGTCGAGCTCGGCGCCTTGAAGCCGGCGATCCGCACGCTCATCGGGTTGAGCACGCCGATGCAGTGCTTGACGGTGCCGTCCTTGCCCGAGGCATCCATCCCCTGCAGCACGACGAGCAGGGAGCGCCTGTGCTCGGCCATGAGCTTCGTCGCGAGCTCCGCCATGTGCTCCGCGCGCTTGGCCGTGCGTGCCCGCGCCGTCTGCTCGTTGCGCAGGCCGAGCTTGCCGTCGGGCTTGTGCGCGTCCAGGTCGACCGTGGAGCCGGGGGCGATTCGCGTCGCCTGCGCGAGGTTCTGCATCGCGCGGACGATACGGCACCGCGGACGCGGCGGAGGGACGACTACGTCGCGGCGACGAGCTCGACGCGATTGCCGAACGGATCGTCGACGAACCCGCGGGCGACCCCGGGCAGGTCGACGTCACGCCTCGTGGCGAACCCCGCCGCGTCAAGCCGCGCGAGGAGCGTCGCGAGCGTCGCCGCGTCGCGCACCCGCAGAGCCGGGTGCGCCTTGGTCGCCGGGGAGAACGGATCGCTGACGCCCACATGCAGCTGCAGGTCTCCGCATCCGAACCAGCAGCCGCCCCGGGCTGCGAGGGCAGCGGGCTTCTCGAGCTCGGGCAGGCCGAGCAGCCCGCCGTAGAACGCGCGAGCACGCTGCTCGCAGCCCGGAGGCGCAGCGACCTGTACGTGGTCGATGCCGGTCACGTCGCTCATGCAGCTCCCTCGGCCGGAAAACGCGAACGGCCCTCGCGCGTGCGGGGGCCGTTCGAGGTACCGCGTACGGGATTCGAACCCGTGTTACCGGCGTGAGAGGCCAGCGTCCTAGGCCCCTAGACGAACGCGGCACGTGCTCGGGGCAGGGACCATTCTATCGAACCGGCGGCTTCGACTCACTCGACGAAGAACTTGCCCGTCTCGCCGTCGGAGTACCAGCGCGCCGTGACGGTGGTCTTGCGCGTGTAGAAGTCGATCGCATCGCCGCCGTGGGCGTGGAGGTCGCCCAGGAACGAGTCCTTCCAGCCCGAGAACGGGAAGAACGCCACCGGCGCCGCGACACCCACGTTGACGCCGATCATGCCCGCGTCGCAGTCGTGGCGGTAGCGGCGCGCGGCCGCGCCCGACTCGGTGAAGATCGACGAGCCGTTGCCGTAGCGCGAGCCGTTGACGATCTCGATCGCGTCGTCGAGCGTCTCGACCTGGATGACCGACAGCACGGGGCCGAAGATCTCCTCGCGCGCGACCTCCATCTCGGGGGTCACGTCGTCCAGGATCGTCGGGCCGACGAACGCGCCGGCGGGGTTGTCGCCGTTCTCCTCGCGGCCGTCGAGCACGACGCTCGCACCCTCGGCGGCCCCCTTGTCGATCCACGAGCGCACGATCTCGCGCCGCTCGGAGGAGACGAGCGGCCCGACGCCGACGCCCTTCTCGAGCCCGTTGCCGACGCGCAGCTTCTCGGCCGCCTCGATCAGCGCCGGCACCACGCGCTCGTGCGCCGCGCCGACCGTCACGAGCACCGAGCCGGCCATGCAGCGCTGGCCCGCCGCGCCGAAGGAGGAGGCGATGATGCCCTCGACCGTCTTGTCGACGACCGCGTCGGGCATGACGACCATGTGGTTCTTGGCGCCTCCGAGCGCCTGCACGCGCTTGCCGGCGCGCGCCGAGCGCTCGTACACGAGCTTGGCGACCGTGGCCGAGCCGACGAACGAGACGCCGGCGATGCCGGGGTGGTCGCAGATCGCCTCGACGACCTCGCGGCTGCCGTTGACGAGGTTGATGACGCCCGGCGGCAGCAGCTCGAGCTCGTGGATCAGCTCGAAGATCGCCTCCTGCGCGAGCGGCACCTGCTCGGAGGGCTTGAGCACGAACGTGTTGCCGCAGGCCACGGCGAACGGCAGGAACCACATGGGCACCATGGCCGGGAAGTTGAAGGGGCAGATGGCGCCGAACACGCCGATCGGCTGCCGGTAGGTCTCGCAATCCACGTTGGTGGCGACGTTCTCGAGGTTGCGGCCCTGCATCGTCGTGGGCACGGCCGCGGCGCATTCGACCATCTCGATCGCGCGGCCGACCTCGGCGAACGCGTCCGGGAGCGTCTTGCCCATGTCCTGGGTGATCAGCCGCGCGATGCGCTCCTGGTTCTCGACCAGCGCCTGGCGCAGCGTGAACATGCGGCGCGCGCGCTCGATCGTCGGCGTGCGCCGCCAGGCGGGGAAGGCCTCCTGGGCGGCACGCACAGCGGCATCGAGATCGGCCGCCGACGACAGCGGCACGCGGGCCAGGAGCGCGCCGGTGGCGGGCTCCGTGACATCGAGGTGCTCGCTCGAGGAGGCCTCGACGAACCGTCCTCCGACGTAGTTGCGCAACGTGCGGACATCGGTCGCGTCCGCCGTCTGCGTGGGCATCGCAGTGCTCATCCCGATCCTCCGCTGTGGCCTGTCTCTCGACGGCAGGATACGCTGATGGAGTCGAAGTCGTGCCTGAGTCCTTCGCACGCACGGGGTCAGGCTGAAAGGACGCGCATGAGCCAGGTCGAAAGCCCGCTGGGAGCACTCGACATCGAGAGCACGGCCCGCCACGAGTGGCTGTCGTGGACGAAGATGGCCGATGTCGAGCGCGAGGCTCCGCCCGTGCTCGTCGGCGGCGACGGGCCCTACGTCATCGAGGCGGACGGGACGCGCCTGCTCGACGCGATGTCCGGCCTCTTCACGACGCAGATCGGCTACTCGCACGGACGCGAGATCGGGGCCGCGGCCGCGGCTCAGATGGAACAGCTCGCGTACTACCCGAACTGGGCCGCCACCAACCCGGCGACGCTCGCGCTGACCGAGCGGATCCTGGCCCTCGCCCCGCCGCAGATGTCGCGCATCTTCTTCACCTCGGGCGGCTCGGAGTCGGTCGAGTCGGCCTGGAAGCTGGCACGCCAGCACTTCCAGGCGCGCGGTGAGAGCTCGCGCCGCATCGTGATCTCGCGCCACGGCTCCTACCACGGCTGCTCGCTCGGCGCCCTCTCGATCACGGGCATCCCGGCGGCCAAGGCGCCCTTCGAGCCGCTCGTGCCCGACACGCGCCACGTGCTCAACACCGACCCGCGCCAGAACCCGGGCGGCGATCCGCTGGCCGCGGCCGACGCGATCGAGCAGGCGATCCTGGCCGAGGGCCCGGAGAACGTCTGCATGGTGATCCTGGAACCCGTCCAGAACGCCGGCGGCTGCCTGGTTCCGCCTCCCGGCTATGCGCAGCGCGTGCGCGAGATCTGCGATCGCCACGGCGTCCTGCTGTGCCTGCGACGAGGTGATCTGCGCGTTCGGGCGCCTCGGGCACTGGTTCGGCTCGGAGCGCCTCGGCTTCACGCCCGACCTGATCACGTTCGCGAAGGGCGTCACGTCCGGCTATGCGCCGCTCGGCGGCGTGATCTTCAGCGAGGCCGTCGCGGCGCCGCTGCTCGAGAGCGAGGGCCTCTACGCCCACGGCTACACGTTCGGCGGCCACCCGGTCTCCTGCGCGGTCGCGCTCGCGAACCTCACGATCATGGAGCGCATCGGCGCCCTCGCCAACGTGCTCGAGGTCGAGCCATATCTCGAGAGCGTGCTCAACGAGGTCGCCGCCTCGTCCTCGATCGCCGTCGAGGCCCGCGGCTGCGGCTTCTTCCGCTCGCTGGAGCTCGTCGATGCGGCGCTCGTCGACCGCGTGCGCGCCGCCACCCGGGCGCGTGGCGTGATCGTGCGCACCGACACGCGCGCCAACCCGTGTCTCGCGATCTCGCCGCCGCTCATCAGCGAGCGCGCGCAGGTCGACGAGATCGCAGAGGCGCTGGCGGGCGGGCTCGCCGAGATCGCCGGGTGACGGCGCCGTTCCGGGGCGCGCTCGACGGCCTCGTGCCGTACGAGCCGGGCCGTCCGGTCGAGATCGTGCAGCGCGAGCTGGGGCTGACGGGCCCCGTCGTCAAGCTGGCCTCGAACGAGGGGCCCTGGGGCCCGGTTCCCGAGGCCGTCGAGGCGATCGTCAACGCGGCCCGCGCCGGCAACCGCTATCCCGACGGCGGCTGCTGGGCGCTCCGCTCGGCGCTCGCGGAGAAGCACGGCCTGGCCTTCGAGCAGGTCGTGGTCGGCAACGGCGCCGACGGCGTTCTCAACTACCTGGCGCTCGCGATGCTCGAGCCGGGCGACGAGGTCGCGTTCTGCTGGCCGTCGTTCCCGGTCTACCCGATCAACGCGGCCAAGATGGGCGCCATTGCCGTGCGCGCGCCGCTCAGCGGCTCGAGCTACGACCTCGCTGCGCTGGCCGGCTGCGTCAACGAGCGCACGAAGCTGGTCTACGTCACGAATCCCAACAATCCGACGGGCGGCATGGTCACCCGGGCGGCGCTCGAGCGCTTCCTCGACGGGCTGCCGGAGCACGTCCTGCCGGTGCTCGACGAGGCCTACTTCGAATACGTCGACGACCCGGACTATCCCGACGGCGCGAGCGAGCAACTCGCGCGGGGCCGGCGCTGCGTCGTGCTGCGCACGTTCTCGAAGATCTACGGGCTGGCGGGCTTCCGCGTGGGGTACGGACTCTGCCCGCCCGATGTGGCGGCGGCCTGCCTGAAGGTGAAGAACGCGTTCGACGTGACGCAGTCGGCGCTCGACGCCGCGCTGGCGAGTCTCGGCGCGGGTGACGAGGTGGCGCGGCGGCGCAACGAGACGCGCGAGGGTCGCGAACGGCTCGCGGCCGGCCTGCGCGAGCGCGGCTTCGCACCGCTCGAGGGCGTTGCCAACTTCCTCTGCGTCGACGTGGGGGATGGCGCCGCGTTCGCTGCGCGCCTCGAGCGCCAGGGCGTGATCGTGCGCCCGCTCGGTCCGTTCGGCGATCCGGCCTCGGTGCGCATCAGCGTCGGCTCGGCGGATGAGCTGACTCGCCTCTTCGAGGCCATCGACGCGGGCTGATCGCCCGCCAAAACCGCCACCGCGGGATTCGCGTAGTGCGGAGTGGTGGGACGCGGAGCGATCATCGGGGGCGTTGCCGCGGCGCTGGTCGTCGGGGCCACCGTGGCCTTCGGCGCGGGTACGGACGTGCGGATCCACCGCCTGCACCTGCCGCCGCCGCCGACGGTGCCCGTGGAGGGCGGGGGAGATATCTCGCGCCCGGTCTCGCCCGGGATCCCGAATCCGGCCAACCCGTCGGATCCGTCCGCCCCGGTAACGCCGAGCCCTCCCGCATCGCCGGTGCCACCGGTGACTCCCTCTCCGCCGCCCGCCGGCGTCCAGTGCACGTTCGACGGCGGAGCCGGCGCGCCGGATCTCTCGGCGACGCTCCAGGACTTCGTGCTCTCTACCCCGACCTCGACGTTGCCGGCAGCGGCGACGCTGCATTTCCGCGGCATGAACCAGGGCGCGGTGGCGCATTCCCTCTCGATCCGCTTCCCGGGCGCAGCAGGGGCCAGCCTGTGTCCTACCCCGGCTCCGTCGATCGCGGCGGGTGCGACCGGTGGCTTTTCCATCACGAATCTCCAGCCGGGCAGTTACGTCGTCTACTGCACGATCCACCCTGCGTCGATGCAGCAGCCTCTGACGATCACGGGCTGAGATCGAACCACGCCGCGTGGCCGTCGCGCCGCTCGATACGGCCGGGCCGGTCGATGTGCGATGCGAGCACGACGGCCCCGCGCGCCTCGGCCTCGGCGAGCAAGGCGACGCGAGTCGCGAGCGCCTCCTCGGGCAGGCGATCGTAGAGCGCATCCCACTCGGGATGCTCGACGTGCAGCGGGTGATGGATGACGTCGGCGAGGTAGAGCAGCACGCCTTCGTCGCCGGCGACCTCCAGGACGCAATGCCCGGTGCAGTGCCCGGGCGCCGACCGCGCGCGCACGCCGGGGAGCGCCTCGCCACCGTCGGCGAACGTCTCGAGCACGCCGGCGCCGCGTAGGGTGCGCACGACGCGCGGCCCGATCATCAGAGGGCTGCCTTCGGCGGTGTCCCAGTAGGCGAGGTCGACGTCGAGCACGCGCACCGGCGTCTCGCCGAAGGCCGGCGTGAACGAGTCGGGCAACGTGCCCGCGAGCACCCCGCCGGCGTGGTCGAAATCGAAGTGCGTGAGGACGATGTCGGTGATCCCGGCAGGCTCGACGCCGGCGCGCTCGAGCGCGCCGGGCAGCCCGGCGCCGCCCGGCCAGAGCTCGTCGAACGGGCCCGAGCCCGCGTCCACCAGCGCCGTGCGGCCGTGGCCACGCCAGAGAGACGCGAAGACCGGCGTCGGCGTCGGATCGTCGAAGCCCGGGCCGAGCGCCTCGGCGGGAAGGTCGAGCGAGCCGCAATCGAGCAGCTGGATCTCCCAGCCGCCGTAGCGCAGCGTCACTCGCGCACGCGGGCGACGGCGTGCTGCCGCCGGACGAGCTTGGAGCCGTCGCGCAGCTCCACCGTCTTGGCCGAGATGACCAGCACCACGTCGCCCGGCTGCAGATCGCTGACCTCGCTCCCGATGGCGAGGACGATCGAGCGCTCGAGACGACCCTCGGTCATGTTCGCCGGTAGCACGATGCGCCCGACGGCTTCCTCTTCCATCGTCGGCTGGACCAGCACCCAATCGTCGAGCGGCTCGACGAGGGGATGGCTGGGTGCGCGGGATTCGAGTGGGTTCATGAGGCAGCGGGGCCGACGGTCGGTATCGGAATTATGGCACGGGTGCCCAACCGCACCGGGAGCCTAATCCGGGAGGATTGCGCGCAAGTCCCACGTGCGGAGCGCGTGCGGGCGGAGCTGCAGGATGACTCCCGGTTGGCTGCAGGCGAGGGCGCTGCCAGAAGTGACTCGAGCTCCTCGGACAACGGGGCCATGAGGGGGAACCTACCAGCGCAGCAGGCCGGAAAGCGCGCCGAGAAGCGCAACTCCGTGCCGTCTCAGATCGAGGGAACGACCTCTGGGGAATCGTTCCCTCGAACACCATCCTTGTCTGTCTCAACGGCACGTGAGGGGAGACTTGCCGAGCGGTCGAGCCGCGCCGGTCAGCGGTCGGCGATGGGCCGGAAAGCGGCTCGGCCAGGTCGCTGTGAAGCTGACCCGATCATGCACAGTGCGCAGCATTCCAGTCGCGTAGCAAGCGCACACGAGCTTCTTGGAGCTCGAGCAATTGGTTGCTAGGCTCCGCCCATGCGGCGGTGTTGTGGGGGGCTTTGCGCACTCGTCCTTCGCCTGATGGTCGTGACGGCGGCCATCGGCGGTCTGGTCACGTCCGACGCGCTCGCGAAGTCGTTCCCGCCGAATTGGCCTCAGTCGCCGGGTTCGCACCCGGCTCACGCGCGTCTCGCGCGCAGTGAGATCCCAGCGCCGGTGTTCTCGTCCAACCTGCGTGGCGGCTACGCAATCGTCGGAAATACGCTGCTGACGTGTCCCGAGAACCTCAGCCCGACCCGGCGGCGTGCCGGGCGGGCGTCCGACGCCGCGGCCTGTCTGAACGCGAACAACAACGACAAGGCCATGAAGTACGTGAACGTCGATCCCGTCGGTACCAGCCCCAAGCGCTTCAACTCGAGCACCGCGACGGTGAGCGTGCCGGCGGGAGCCCGCGTCGTGCGGGCGTTCCTGTACTGGGGCGCCGATCTCGCGCGTGGCGTGACCTCGGACAGCGCCGCGGACGGCGCGCCCGGGGGGGAGAACCCGAGCACCAACACTGCTTGGCGCACGGCGTTTCTGAAGACCGGCGCCGGCAGCTACACGATGATCGATGCGCAGCAGCCGGGCCGCGACGGTCTCTGGAAGGGCATTGAGAGCTGGTACAACCAGCCGGGCAACCGTCCGGGCTTCGCCTACCAGGTGCGCGCCGACGTGACCAACGAGATCCGGGCCGCATTGGCCTCGACCAACAGCGTCAACGCCACCGTGGCAAACGT
The DNA here is from genome assembly GCA_963713435.1 of uncultured Actinomycetes bacterium. GTDB lineage: Bacteria > Actinomycetota > Thermoleophilia > Gaiellales > JALYLC01 > JALYLC01. The sequence continues at coordinate 39,371 of CAVQLU010000015.1, read as the reverse complement.
GCAGGCCGGCAAGGGCAACAACCGCCACGGCGGCTGGACGCTCGTTGTGGTGTGGGAGAACGACACGGCCGCGTGGCGCAACCTCACGCTGTTCGACGGGTTCGATTTCGTGCAGGTCTCGGGGGGCCAGGAGCTCGTGGTCGGCCCGCTGCAGTTCAAGGGCTTTCAGACCGCGTCGAGCGGGCCGGTCGATGCGCACGTCACGACCTGGACCTACGAGGCCGACCGCAGCATCGTCGGCGACTACATGTCGCTCGGGGCTCCCACCAACTCGTGCTCGTCCCTCACCTACCGCGTCTCAGACGCGGTGAATCCGGTGGACAACTTCTTCAACAGCACGATCTCGCGCGGTGGCGTGAATGTCACGTCCAAGTTGCCGAACTACCAGAATCAACTGGGCTACGACCTCGACGCGCCGTCGATCCCGGAGGGCACGATCCACAACGGGGCGACGGGCGCGGCAGTCTGCCTGGGTACGACCGGCGACACCTACTTCTTCGGCGGACTGGCTTTCGACACGCTGATCCGCGCGCCGAACCTCGGCATCACCAAGACGGTCGACAAGCCCAATGCGAATCCGGGCGACGTCGTCACCTACACGGTCACGGTCTCGAACCCGCAGCGCCCGCCGGGCCAGACGCCCACGGACGTCGCCACCAACGTGGTCGTCTCCGAGCCCATCCCATCCGGGCTCGAGTTCGACAGGTTCGTCATCAACCCCCCCGCCACGCCGCTGCCGATCGGCAGATGCGCCTACAACGTCGGCGCGATCCGCATCGATTGCAAGGTCGGCACGCTCCAGCCCGACGGCACGTTCACGTACTCCTACCAGGCGCGAGTGAGCCGGCGCCGCGCAGGGCTCGGCTCCCGCGACGCTCACGAACACGGCGTGCTTCCGGGCGAACTCGGAGGACCAGCCCACCACTGGCTTCGAAGGCTGCGCCAGCGCCGGCGTCGTCGTCCCGCCTGCGCCGGTGCCGATCGTCGATCTCGGCGTGACGAAGACGGTCTCGGCGACGACCGTCAAGCCGGGCGACAACCTCGTCTGGACGCTCGATGCACGCAACTACGGGCCCGACGTGTCGAGCAACTTCACCGTGACCGACGTGCTTCCGAGCAATGTCGGCTTCGTGAGTCTGGCGACGAGCCCGAGCGGCCTGACGTGTACGACGCCGCCCGTCGGCTCGAGCGGCACGATCACCTGCACGGCCGCGCCGGCAACCGTTCCGGCGCAGCCGGCGCCCGGCAGCGCGTTCACGCTCACGATCGTCGGGCAGGTCTCGGCCGCCACCGCCGACGGAACGGTGCTCGTGAACGTCGCCACCGTCTCCGGCACGGAGGCAGAGCCGGTACCCGACCCGCATCCCGAACCGCGACAACGCACTCTCGCGCGTCGTCGTGCCGGACGAACCGCTGCCTCCCGAGGTGCCGGCTCCGCAGCCCGTGCCCGATCCCGACGGCAACCTGATTCCGGCGGCGCCGGTCGCGCCGTCCGCCGCCGCCGCCTCCGCCGGCGGGCACCACCATCGCCCTGACCAAGACCGCACATCCCACGCACGTCCCCGCCGGCGGCAACGTGACCTTCACGCTCACGGTCACGAACACCGGCGACGCGAGCGCACTCGGCGTCAAGGTCTGCGACGAGCCTCCGGCGTCGCTGTCGCTCGTCTCGGCACCCGGCTTCAGCTCGCAGGGCGGCGAGCTCTGCCGTTCCGCCGGGACGCTCGTGCACGGCGCATCGAAGACGTTCAAGATCACGGTGCGCGTGTCCCCGGGCGCGCCGAGCAAGATCGTGAATACGGCGACCGCCGGCGCCTCGAACGCCAAGAGCGCCTCCGCCAAGGCGACGATCCGCGTTGAGCCGTCGGAGACGTCCGCAGGCGAGCCCGCCGGTGTCACCGGCTAGGGAGCTTGAATGCAGCAACGCCGTCTGATGGTGCTGCTGATCATGGTCGTGGCGGTTGTGTGCGCCGGAAGCATCCCGCTTCGAGCGGCGCCGAACGCGGCGCGGTGCCTCGAGGCCGTGCGGACTGCGCCTCCCGCCTCCGCAAAGGGGTGAGATTCCGTTCGTGACCCCGACCGGAGGTCGGGCCGTCCGCCGAGCGCTGGCAGGACAGTTCGTGTTGTGCACGCTGTTTCGAAGTGACGGCAGCCGGTTCGCCCGCCTCCACATCGATGCCCGGCAGCATGTGCTCGGGGTGGTGTTCTATCGGCCCTCCGGCGCGCTCTTGAGTGCGGTCGACAGCTCCTACGCCGCGCCGGCGCCGAGCCCGGCGAACGTGAAGTGCGGCAGCTCCGCGCAGGCAACGATCGGCAATGTCTACTGGAAGAAGACGAGGAAGTGGTGGATCGGCGCGACACCGAAGGGGATGAACCGCGACGCAGTGGTCAAGGCGGTCAGGAACGCACAGAGCGAATGGACGAACGACATCAATTGGTGCGGCATCAAAGACCAGGCGTCCCCGCCCGCGTCCTATCAGGGAACGACGTCGAAGGCCGCGGATACACAGGACGCCAAGAGCGTCGTCGACTGGGGCAGCCTCGAGAACGATCAGGACTGCAGCGGGGCACTCGCCTGCGCAGCCACGTGGTACGACGCCAAGGGCATCCCGTTCGAGTCGGACATCAGGCTCAACAGCGCGGACAAGTGGTCGACGACCGGCGCGGCGGGCGCGTACGACATCCAGTCGATCGCAGCGCACGAGATCGGTCACGTCCTCCAATTCGACCACGTCACCAACGCCTCGAAGGACGACGACACGAATGTCATGTGGCCCTATTACACAACCGGCAACACCAGCGGCCGCAAGCTCGGCCGCGGCGACGCGCTCGGAAACAACAGTCACTACTGAGTCAGCCGAGCTGTAGGCGGCGCTCCCAATCCGTCAATCCGCCTCTTCCGGCTCGAAGCCGTCACGCACCATGCGCAGCTGGCGCAGCTCCTTGTGCAGCTCGTGGTCGGGATCGAGCACGAGTTCGCTCTCGCTGAACTCGAGTCCGGCGTCGGCGAGGTAGCGCCGCGCCTTGATCGGCATGGCCTCGATGCGGATGCTGAGCTCGAGCGCCAGGTAGCCGGCCATGCGCGGCGTCAGCGTGCCCTTCCGGTCGACGGCCATGATCGCGGCCACCAGCCGGTGCATCGACTCGTCCACGTTCACTCCTTCGCTTGGAATCTCGGAGCAGGGGCGCTCTGGGAACGACCGCCGCCGAGGCGTCGGTCGAACCCGCAACGTCCGGCGCTCTACTGGAAGGCGACCGTCGTGGTCACGTCGTAGAAGCCACTCGGCACGGTCACCACGGGCACGTCGCCGGCGGTCGTGACAGGCCCGTTGCAGTCGGCGGTCCCGCCGATGTTCAGCGTCAGCGCTTGCAGGGACAGCACGGGCGCGTTGGCGACCGACGCGGGTGCCGCGCCGGTGGAGCCGTCGACGTACTCGCACTCGGTCGACGGGCCGCCCGCGTTGTAGTCCTCGCGGTACACGAGCACGCGCGGGTACACGGTGTGCGCTCCGGCGTTCGGGCTGATCACGCCGGCCTTCAGTGCGATCGTGCAGGGTGCCTGCGCGTCGCTGCAGGTGAACCGGAACGTGCCGCTCGTCGTATCGCCGACGGGCGCGGGCGCGCCGAGCAGCGTCGAGTAGGTCGCCCAAGGAGTCGCGGTCTTGGCGCTGCGGCTGACGAACACCTGCGCAATGCCGTACTCGCGCGCCGGGGCGTCGCGCCCAGGCTGGCCGTCCTCACCGCGCTCGCCCTGGAGGCCGGGAGCACCGTCGGCGCCGGTCTTGCCGTCGACGCCGTTCTGGCCGTGCTTGCCGGCGCTCGTCGAGGCGGCAGCGAAGGCGCCCTTGCAGAGCGCGTTCCTGAGGTCCAACGTGAGCTTCTCGCAGGACACGATGTGGCTCTTCAGCTGCAGGTGTCCGACTGCGTTCGCCTTCAACGAGCCGTCCGACTTGACGGCATGCTTGACGCCATTCATGTCGACGCTGCGAACGCCGGCGTTTGCGTACGCCGTGGCGGCGACGATGAGGCAGGCAGGAAGCGCGAACGCCACCGCCAGCTTGCGGGTCTTGCGGTTCATGGAAAAAGACTCCTTGCTTGGTTCTGGTGCTGGCGTTGCCTGGCTTCAGGCCGCCCGCGTGTTCGATGAGATGAACGTACGGGCGGCCGTGCCACGGTCGCTAGACCTAGCTGGGTCAAGCCGCACGTCGCGCCGGAGCGCCTGTGCCGGAGCGCTCCCGAGGAGCGCGTCCTTCGCTCAGCGGGGTGCGGTGTCCCGGGCGGCGGCGACGGCTTCGAGCCGCGAGTTGACGCCGAGAGCCCGGAAGAGACGGCGGATGTGGTTCCTGACGGTTTCGGTGCTCAGGTGGAGCTCAGCGGCGATCTGTTTCGTCGAGCGGCCTTGCTCGAGCAGGCGAAGTACCTCGACTTGGCGGGGCGTGAGGTGCGGAGGTGGCGCTAGAGCCTCTCGCCGGGGCGTTCATCCAGGAGCCCGAAGACGCCGACCACTCGTTCACCGTTCTTGAGCGGCACCGCGCTGATCTCCACGGCCACCCGCGCCCCGGTGGTCGAAAGCAAGACGCCGGGCGCGTCCGTGGCCGCGGCGGTCCCGAGCACCTTGCGGGCGAACAGCTCGCGGGCCCGCCTGCTGTCCTCGGGCGCGACGACGGAGGTGATGTGGCGACCGCGAACGTCGCCCAGGAGCCGCTCGGCAGCCGCATTGATCCACCGGACGGTTCCCGCCGTGTCGCAGACGTAGCTCGGGACACCGACGCCTTCGAGAGCCTGTTCGACATCCCCGCCCAATGCCAGGCCGGCGGCCATCACGCAAGTATCGCCTGCCGGACGGCCGATGCCAATGGCGCTCGTTGTGCACGAGGTCTGGCGCGGCTGTCCGCTGAAACGCTGAAACCCGCATGGTTAGCGGGTTTCAGGAGCTGCGGGACTAGGATTCGAACCTAGATTAACGGGGCCAGAACCCGCCGTCCTACCTTTAGACGATCCCGCACAGACGTCTTGGAGTATAGATCAAGGCCCCTCCGGAGACTGCGATCTGGCGAGCAGCTCGCCTACGCCGCCGGCTCGGCCCAGTCGTCGTAGAGCGAGCAGTAGCGCCCGCGCAGCGCCATGAGCTCCTCGTGCGTGCCCTGCTCGATCACGCGGCCGTACTCGAGCACCACGATCAGGTCGGCGCGGCGGATGGTCGAGAGCCGGTGGGCGACCACGAAGGCCGTGCGGCCGGCGAGCAGGCGGGCCAGCGCCTCCTCGATCACGGCCTCGCTCGCGATGTCGACGCTCGAGGTCGCCTCGTCGAGGATCAGCAGGCGCGGGTCGGCCAGCAGCGCGCGCGCGAACGCGATCAGCTGGCGCTGTCCGATCGAGAGCGCGGCGCCGCGCTCGGCGACCGGCGTCTCGTACTGCTCGGGCAGCGCCTCGATGAACGTGTCGGCGCCGACGGCGCGGGCGGCGGCGCGCACCTCGTCGAGCGTCGCCTCGGGGCGGCCGAAGGCGATGTTCTCGCGGATCGACGCCGCGAACAGGAACGCCTCCTGCGGCACGATGCCGAGCTGCTCGCGCAGCGAGCGCACCTGGATGTCGCGCAGGTCGTGACCGTCGACGCGGATGGCGCCCGCGGTGGGGTCGTAGAAGCGCGCCAGCAGCTTGACGAGCGTCGACTTGCCGGCGCCCGTGTGGCCGACGAGCGCGACCGTCTGGCCGGCGGCGACGCTGAGGTCGATGCCGTGCAGCACCTCGGCGCCCTGGCCGTAGGCGAAATGCAGATCCGAGAGCTCGACCGCGCCCTCGATCGGCGGCAGCACCTCGGCGCCCTGCCTGTCGTGCAGCTCGGGCTTGCGTGTCCATCACGTCGAAGATCTTGTCGAGCGCCGCGCTGGCCGCCAGGAACGTGTTGAAGAGCTGCGAGAGGGCCTGGATGGGGTCGAAGAAGTTCGCCAGGAAGAGCATGAAGGCGAACAGCGTGCCGACGGTGATCGCGTCCTCGAAATAGAGCTTGCCGCCGTAGCCCAGCACGATCGCGGTCGAGACGGCGCTGAGCAGGCCGACGAACGGGAAGTACCAGGCGTTGAGCTGGACGGTGCGCAGGTTCGCGCGGCGGTAGGTGTCGCTGATCTCGCCCAGGTACTCGGCGTTGACGCGCTCCCGCCGGAAGGCCTGGACGACGCGCGCGCCCGCGAGATCCTCGGCCAGCGTCGCGGTCACGTCGCTCAGGCGCTCGCGCACGCGCCGGTAGGCGCGCGTGGAGTACTTGCGGAAGAGCCAGGTCGCGATCGCCATCAGCGGGAAGAGCACGAGCGTCGCCAGGGCGAGGCGCCAGTCGAGATAGATCAGCACGCCCGCCGTCCCGAACAGGAGCAGCGTGTTCTGCACGCTCGAGTAGAGACCGTCGGTGACGAGATCCTCGAGCGCGTCCACGTCGTTGGTCAGGCGCGAGATCAGCCAGCCGGCGCGGTTGCGCTCGAAGTAGCCGAGCTCGAGCGTCTGGATGTGGGAGAAGAGATCGCGCCGCAGGTCGGTGATGACTCGCTGGCCGACCCAGGCCGACAGGTACGTCTGTGCCACCGAGGCGCCCCAGCCGAGCAGCGCCGCGACGACGAAGGCCAGCGTCCAGAAGACCAGCTGGGTGCGGTCGCCCGGGACGATGCCGCGGTCGATCGCGAGCTTCGAGGCGAGCGGCGCGAGCAGGCTGATCGCGGTGCCGGCGAGCAGCGCGAGCACCGAGAGGATGGCCTTGCCCCGGTAGGGGCGCACCAGCGTGAGCAGGCGCCCCATGCGGCGGAACGTGCTCCGCCAGGAGAACGTTCGTGCTCTCGGGCGCGAGCACGCGCGGCGGGCCCATGGTGCGGACGCTCACGGGAGCACCTCCGCGGGTGCGTCCTCGTCGAGCGAGACGAACGTGCGGTCGACCAGGCCGTGACGCCAGATCTCGGCATACACCGGGCTCTCGTCCACGAGCTGCTCGTGCTGACCGCGCGCGGCGACGCGCCCGTCCTCGAGCACCACGATCTCGTCGGCCAGCGCGATCGTCGAGAGGCGGTGGGCGATGATGATCGTCGTCCGGCCCTCCATCACGGTCTCCAGCGCGCGCCGGATGCGCGACTCCGTGGTCGCGTCCACCGACGCGGTGGCGTCGTCCAGGATCAGGACGCGCGGATCGACGAGCAGCGCTCGCGCGATCGAGATGCGCTGGCGCTGGCCGCCCGAGAGCGTGAGGCCTCGCTCGCCCACGATCGTGTCGTAGCCCTCGGGGAGCGCCTCGATGAAGTCGTGCGCCTGCGCCTTGCGAGCCGCCTCGACGACATCGTCGCGCGTGGCTCCGGGCACGCCGTAGGCGATGTTCCCGGCCACGCTCGTGGAGAACAGGAACGTGTCCTCCGCCACCGTGGCGATCGCGCCGCGCAGGTCGTTCAGGCGCAGGTCGCGCACGTCGACCCCGTCGAGCGTGACGCGGCCGGCCTGCGGGTCGTAGAAGCGCGGGACGAGCGACGTGAGCGTCGTCTTGCCCGAGCCCGTGCGGCCGATCAGGGCGACGGTGCTGCCGGGGGCGAGCGCGAGGTCGAGTTCGCGCAGCACGGGCCGGTCGGCGTCGTAGCCGAACGTGACGTGCTCGAAGCGCAGCTCCCCGCCACCCTCGGGCAGCTCGCGGGGCTCCGCCGGATCGCTGATCTCCGGCTCTTCGTCGAGCAGCTGGAAGATGCGCTCGCCCGAGGCGACGGCGCGCTGGTACTGCCCGATCCACATGCCGATCATGCGCAGCGGCCAGATCAGCATGGCGAGGTAGAGGTTGTAGGCGAAGAACCCGCCGGGCGAGAGCTGCTTGTCGATCACGAGCAGGCCGCCGGCCAGGACGATCACCGCGAAGGCCAGCTGCGGCAGGAGGTCGAGCAGCGGCCGGTAGCGCGCCTGGATGCGCGCCGAGTCGATCTCGCGCTCGAACACGCGCTCGGCCTGCGTCGGCGAAGCGGGACGTCTCCATGTCCTCCTGCGCGAAGGCCTTGACGACGCGCACGCCGACGATCGACTCCTCGGCCTGCGTGGTGACGTCGGCGATGCGCTGCTGGACGTCGCGCAGCACCGGGTGCGAGCGGCGCGAGTAGCGGGCCGCCACGATGGCGATCGGCGGGAGCAGCACGAACGTGATGATCGCGAGCTGCCAGCTCGTGATCACGAGCAGCACCGAGGCGGCGATCAGCGACGCGCCGTACTGCGTGATGAAGACGAGGCCGTAGCCCAGGAACATGCGCACGGCGCTGACGTCGCTCGTCGCTCGCGAGAGCAGCTGGCCCGTCTGGTGGCGGTCGTAGAAGCCGAAGGAGAGGCGCTGCAGGTGCGTGTAGAGCGCCTGGCGCAGGTCGTACTCCACGTTCAGCGAGAGATGGCCCGCGATCAGGCGCCGCGCGACCATCAGTGCGGCCGAAGCCAGGCCGGCGGCCACGATCAGCCCGGCCCACATCCACAGGCCCGAGCTGTTCTCCGGCTTGATGGCCTGGTTGATGGCGCGCCCCGTGAGATCGGGGATGGCCAGCGCGAAGCCCTGTGCCGCCAGCGCCAGGAGGATCGACCACACGAGTAGCCGGCGGTGCGCCGCGGCGAAACCGAGCAGGCGGCGGAACGTGGTGGGAGGTGTCGAGGAGGCGGTCAAGCAGTCTGAGAATAGGGCGCGGAACTTCGGCGCCCCGCGTGTAAGGAGAACGCGCGCGAAACCCCCTGCATTCCCCTGCATAAGCGGGATGACTGGACAACGCGCGCGCCAAGGTGCACCATTGCGCGATTCCGCAGGCACCACAGCCGCCGGCGGCGGGAAGTAGTCGAGCAGGAGGCACGCGTATGGATACAGGCGACGTCGACGTCACCGCACGTGGTGATGTCGACAAACTCAAGGGGAATGCCGTCGGGCTCTACAGCATCCTCTTTCTGTGCGTGACGGGCTCGGCCCCGCTGGCCGTGTTCATCTACAACACGCCGTTCACCATGCCCTACGGGTCGGGCAGCGGCGGGCCCGCGACCTTCCTCTTCGCCACGATCGTGCTCACGATCTTCTCGATCGCGTACGCCGAGATGGCCAAGAAGGTGCGTGCCGCGGGCGGCATGTTCACGTACGTCAGTCACGGCCTCGGGCAAGCCTGGGGCGTGATGGCCGGCTACTCGCTGATGATCGGCTACACGATCTTCGGCGTGGCGCTGATCGGAGGCTTCTCCTCGTTCCTGCAGGCGAAGCTCTTGCAGTACGGCTGGCACGTCAACTGGCTGTGGCTCGCGCTGATCGGCGTGGGCCTCGTCGTCTGGCTGGCCTATTTCGACGTCGAGATCTCGGCCAAGGTCCTGGGCGTCGCACTGATCAGCGAGATCACGATCATCGCGATCGCCTCGATCGCCTTCTTCTGGCACAGCAAGGACGTCTCGGTCAGCCCGATCCTGCCCTGGAACGGCCTCACGACAGGCATCGCCCCGGGGGTCGGCCTCTTCTTCGCCTTCTGGTCATGGGTGGGCTTCGAGGCTGCGCCGAACTACGCCGAGGAAGCCAAGGATCCGGTGCGGGTCATTCCGATCGCCCTGATCTTCTCGTGCGTGGCCGTCGGCCTGCTCTACACGTTCATGTCGTGGGCGCTCGTCTCGGTCTACGGCTCGGGCATCAACTGGGCCAACGTCGCAAACAGCGGCAACACGGTCGTGATCAACGGCCAGACGGTGCCGGACGACTACGGCAACTTCGTGCTCGGCCCGGTGTCAGCCACCGCGGGTGAGTTCTGGCGCGACGCGCTCAGCTACCTCATCATCACCGGCTCGCTGGCCTGCGCCGCCGCGCTCACCAACGCGGGTCTGCGCTACATGTACGCGATGGGCCGCGAGGGCCTCTTGCCGCGCTACCTCGGCAAGACGCACCCGACCCACAAGTCGCCGTACATGGCCGTCCTGACCTGGGGTGTCGTGGCAGTGGCGCTGTTCGTGCTCTTCCGCGTCACGAACCACACGGGCCTCGACGCGTACTTCTGGCTCTCGCCCCAGGGCGTGATCTGGATCGTGCTCGTACAGGCGCTGACGGCGCTCTCGGTGTTCACGTACTTCCGGCGGGAGCATCCGACGGAGCAGTCGTGGAAGACGACGGTGTGCGCGTGGCTGGGCTTCCTGGGCCAGATCTTCGTGCTCGCGCTCTTCTTCCACTTCGAGACCTACGTGGCAGCGGGCTCCGCGCTATATGTGCGGGAGCTCTTCACGATCGGCTCCGGGACGTTCTCGGTGCCGGTCTCCTGGCTCGGGATCATCGGCCTCGGTGTGCCGCTGGCCTCGCTCGGATTCGCCTACTACGTCAAGGCCAAGGATCCGGCGCGGTACGCGACCATGGGCCGTTTCGTGAACGAGTCCGCCTAGCTCGCCGGGTCTCCGGGGGCGCCGCCGGCGAGCGGCGCCCCCGGGTGACCTTCCATCCGTCTCCGGCGGTTGGCAGCAGTCTCCGGCTGTTGCGGCCGCCGCCGTCGAGAACGGTCGTTTCGTCGCCGTGCCCCCGGGTAGGGCCCCGCTGGGAGGTCTCTCAGGGCACCGATCAGGTGCCCGGACCCGACAGAGGAGGGCACATGATCAATCGTCGCCGTTTGGTACCACGAGCGCTCGTCGCCGCGCGTTGCGGCATTCGGGCTCCTGGTCGCAAGTGCGCCGGCACTGGCCGGCTCGCCGTCCGGCGGGCTCGACTGGGGCACGTGCGCTGATCCCGATGCTGCGGCAGCTGGTTGGCAGTGCGCCACGTTCAAGGCGCCCAAGGACTACTCCAACCCGAATGCCGGTCACGTCAAGATCGCCGTCACGAGGCTGCCGGCCGCAGACACGGAGAACCGCATCGGACCGCTCTTCACGAACCCCGGCGGCCCGGGCGGCAGCGCAGTGGAGTTCGCCCAGGGCAACACGGATCTGTTCGCCGCGTTCCACGACCACTTCGACATCGTCGCCTTCGATCCGCGCGGCACCTCCGGGAGCTCGCCGATCGACTGCAAGGTCAATCAGGAGACGGACGGCATCTACTCGGCGCCGTTCACGACGCCCGAGAATCTCGACGTCCACGCCCTGGTGGCCAAGGACAAGGCCTACGTGAAGCGCTGCGTGGAGCTCAACAAGGGCATCCTGCCCTACGCCTCGACGGCCAATGCCGCGCGCGACATGGACGGCATCCGGGCTGCGCTGGGCGACAAGAAGCTGAACTACCTCGGCTTCTCCTACGGGACGTTCCTCGGAGCCACGTACTCGAGCCTCTTCCCTGACAGCTACCGCGCCTTCGTGCTCGACGGGCCGGTCGACGCCAACAGCTACATCAACACGCCGCAGGCCGATCTGCGCGAGCAGACGGCGGGCTTCGAGCGCGCGCTCGGGCGCTTCTTCCAGGCCTGCGCGTTCGAGCAGGCCTTCTGCCAGTTCGGCGGCAGTGATCCGTGGGCGGCCTATGACGCGCTCGTCGACCAGGCCAACACGCTTGCGATCCCGGCACCTGGCTTCACGGACGATCCGCGCCCGGTCAACGGCGACGACATCCTCAACGCCACGATCATCACGCTCTACAACAAGGGCAGCTGGGCAGTGCTGGCCCATGCCCTCTCGCAAGCGGCGGCGGGCAACGCCACGCTGTTCCGGGCCCTGGCGGACGCGGCCTGGGGCAACAACCTGGACGGCACGTTCGACCCGGGCACCGATCGCTACTTCACGATCGGCGCCATCGAGCAGAACTACCAGCCCGGCGTGCAGTCCTATCTGGACGCGGGCGACAACTCGTGGGGGATGTTCGACCACTTCTGGCTGAACTCGGGCTATGTCGAGCTCAACTACGGGCTCTGGCCGATTCACGCCAAGGATGCCTACGACGGCCCGTTCACGGCGTCGAAGTCGGCGCCGACGGTGCTCGAGGTCGCGACGACCTATGACCCCGCGACTCCCTACCGTGGTGCCAAGCGGCTGGCGACACAGCTCGGCAACGTGCGCTTCCTGACCATGGTCGGCGATGGCCACACGGCCTTCGGCGGCAACTCGGGCTGCATCGACGACTACGTCGTCGCCTATGTCCAGACGCTGGCGCTCCCGCCCAAGGGCGCGTCCTGCAACCAGGAAGTCCCGTTCGTGACGCCGCCGGAGGCAGCGGTTTCTGCCATGAGCGCGCAGAGCGCCACGAGCCCGGCCGCGCTGCAGCATCAGCTGCGGTTGCACTCCTGAGGTAGGCCACGCCGTGCGCGCTGGGTGCGCTTCACCAGGCACCCAGCGCGTACGCGCGCGCCCACACCTGCGCGGCCTCGGCCATGCGGCTCGGCCCGGCGCCCGCGGCGCTCGTGTGCCGCGTACCCGGGTTGCGCCAGGCGGCCTTGTCCCAGGGCGGTGCGACCTCCGGATCGAAGAGCAGGCCGCGCTGCGCCACGCGATCGGCGGCGACCAGCCGGAAGGCACCTGGCTCGAGGACGGCGAGATCGCCGCTCCAGCCGTCGCCGGCCAGATCGATGCCGGTGCGCCGGAAGCCCAGGGCGTGCGAGCCGCTGGCGCGATAGGCGACGCCGCGGTAGGGCGCCCAGTCGTCGGCCGCCTGCTCCCACCAGGGAGCGCTGCCGTTGAAGCCGCTGTGGGCGGAGGCCCGCGCGCCGCGCAGCGATCCGTCCGGCCCGAAGGCGACGAACAGCCCTTCCCAGTCATCGCGGTGGTAGCCGCGCAGCGCGGGGAGCGGCAGGTGGCTCGTCTGCGAGTCCGGGTAGTAGGTCCAGAGCTCGATCACCGGGCCTGCGGCGGCGTGCACGACATGTACGTGCAACACGGGCGCGGCCCGCCCGGCGAGCGCGCAGGCCGGATGACGGCAGCGCGTCCAGACGGGCACCTCGTCGTCCTCGCCGTGGACGTCGCGCTCCAACACCAGGCGCGGCAGCGCGCGATCGATCAGCGCCCGCAAGCGCGGGTTGCGCAGCGCTCGCTCGTCGGGCGTGAGGCGGGAGCCGCGCGAGGCGTGGGGGAGTGCGTGTCCGAGCGCCCTGGCGATGCGTCCGGAGAGGCCGGGCGCCAGGAGCAGGGCGACCAGCAGCAGGAGCAGCGCGATCAGGCCCCAGAGGGCTCCGGTCTCGACAGTCGCCTGACCGCGTTCCTCCATGGCGACGGACGCTAGGTCCGGCGGGCGTTACGCGTCCGTCGCGCACCGTCAGAGGAGCGTGTCGCGCAGCTGTGCGACCGCGCGCGCGACGAGTGCGCGATTGGCCGGGTCGTTCGTCCACGCGCTCGCGCCCGAGGGGTGGGGGAGCGGCACGATCACGCGGCCGTCGCGCTCGAAGCGCTCGCCGATGACCTCGCTGAGCGGTGCCCGCCCGAGCCAGTCGTCGATGGCGAGGCGCCCGACGGGAACGACGACGGTGGGGTCGCAGAGGCGCACGAGCGCGTCCGTCCACGGGCGGCAGCGCTCGCGCTCGCCGCGGTCGGGGGCGCGATCGCCGCGACCGCCCGGAACCCGGCCCGGATAGCACTTCGCGACGGCCGCGAAGGCGAAGCGCTCGAGCATGTCCTCGTGATCGGCGATCCCGAGCGGTGCGAGCCAGCCCACCAGCTTGCGCCCGGCCGCCCCCGCGAACGGCAGTTGCCGCACGGGCTCCGTGATGCCGGGCGCCTGGCCCACGATCAGCGCGCGCTGCCCCTCTCGCGCCCACAGGATCGGCGGCGGCGTGACGCGCGGACACATGCGACATCCCGCGATCGTCTCGTGCAGCTCGGCCAGCGTTTGTGCGCGAACGGCGGGATGAGGCGCCATCCGCGCCTATGCTACGCGCCCAATGAGCATGCCCGAGAGCATCACCGCAGACCTCGTCATCTGCCGCCTCACCCAGATGGTCACGCCCGGCGGGGAGACGGGCCAGCCCCTGCGCGGCGCCGACCTCGGAGAGGTCGAGGTGCACGACGGCGACATGTGGATCGCCGCGTACGCCGGCGAGATCGTCGCGGTCGGCCACGGCTACGAGGTCCGCGAGCGACTCGACCTCGACGACAGCGCGATCATCATCGATGCCCAGGGCATGGTCGCCGTGCCTGGTCTGATCGATTGCCACACGCACGCCTGCTTCGCCGGCGATCGCGTGGAGGAGTTCGAGATGCGCTCTCGCGGCGCGTCCTACGAGGAGATCCACGCGAGCGGCGGCGGCATCCTGTCCACCGTGCGCGACACGCGCGCGGCGCTGCACGACGACCTCGTCGCGCGCACGCGGCAGCACCTGGCGGGCATGCTCGAGCACGGGGCGACCACGATCGAGGTCAAGTCCGGCTACGGCCTCGACACGGACACCGAGATGGACATGCTGCGTGCGATCCAGTCGGCCGGTTACGAGTCGGCCCCGCACGTCACGGCCACGTGCCTCGCGGCGCACGCGATCCCCGAGGAAGCCGAGAGCGCGGACGCCTACCTCACCCAGTGCATCGACCACCTCTTCCCCGACATGGTGGAGTGGGGCCTTGCGGATGCCGTCGACGTCTTCTGCGAGCAGGGCGCGTTCGACGTCGAGCAGGCGCGGCGCTACCTCGAGGCCGGCCGCGACCACGGTCTCGCGATGCGCATTCACGGCGACCAGTTCGCCGAGATCGGGGCGCTCGACCTCGCCGTCGAGCTGGGCGCGCGTTCGCTCGACCATCTCGAGGCGACGGGGAAGAAGGGCGTCGCCAAGCTGGCCGCCTCCGACGTCGTCGGCGTCGCGCTGCCGACCGCCGCGCTGACGCTCGGGCGCCCGCTCCCGCCGGCCCGCGCGCTGGTCGACGCCGGCGGCCTGCTCGCGCTCGCAACCGACTTCAATCCCGGGTCGAGTCCCTGCGACTCGCTGCCCGCGGTCATGCACCTGGCCTGCACGCAGTGCCACCTGTCGCCGGCCGAGGCGCTCTCGGCCGTGACCGTCAACGCCGCGCACGTGCTCGGCATCGGCGACCGCACCGGACGCCTGCGCGTCGGCCAGCGCGCCGATATCACCCTGCTCGACGTGCCAGACTGGCGGTACCTCGCCTACCGGCTGGGGAGCGAGAACGTCAAGCACGTGATCGTCGAGGGCGTGTGGGCCCTGGAGGGCTGAGATGCCGAGCAAGAAGCAAGAGAAGCGCCGCCGCAAGCTGCGGGTCCACGGCCCGAGCGCCGACGCCGTAGGCGCGCCGCCGACCGGGCGCAAGACGCCGCGCGAGGACGCCGCCCCCGCGAAGGGACAGCGGGGCCGGCGCGAGCCGGCCGTGCCGTCGCTGCGCCGCTCTGCCCGCAAGGGCGGGTTCATGGCGATCTTCATGGTCGCGATCGTCGTCGTGACGACGCGCGGCAACGGGGCGGGGGCCACAGCGATCGCTCTCGTCGAGACGCTGCCGCTGGTCTTCCTGTTCGTCTTCTTCGACCTCTGGATGGCCCGCAAGGTCTACAAGAAGGTCACGGGGCGAGAAGCGCCCCGTGACCCGCCGAAACCAGCTTCCGATTGAGCGCTAAGAGCGCATTTCTGGAAATGCGCGCTTAGCTGATCAGTGCGCGGAGGCCCTGCAGGTCGCCCATCTGGGCGAGGTCGCGCAGTGCCTCGACTTCGATCTGCCGGATGCGCTCGCGCGTGAGGCCGAACTCGCGGCCGATCTCGTCGAGCGTGCGGGGATCGCGGCCGTCGAGCCCGTAGCGCAGCTCGAGGACGCGCCGGTTGCGCTCGTGCAGCGTCTCGAGACCGAGCTGCAGCGTCTCGTGCCGCAGGCGGTCGGCGACGGCGTCGCTCGGATCGATCGCGTCGGTGTCGGCCAGGAAGTCGGAGAACGAGGACTCGCCCTCGTCGCCGACCGGCTCCTCGAGGGAGATCGGCGAGCGCGCGGCCGAGCGGACCTCGAGCACCTGGTAGAGCGGCAGCTTGGCCTCGTCCGCGATCTCCTCGTTGGAGGGCTCGCGTGCCAGGCGGAGCATCAGCGTGCGCTCCGCGCGGTTGACCTTCTGCAGGCGCTCGACGACGTGCACGGGGAGGCGGATCGTGCGGCTCTTGTCGGCCAGGGCACGGGCCACCGCCTGGCGGATCCACCAGGTCGCGTAGGTCGAGAACTTGAGGTCGCGGCGCCAGTCGAACTTCTCGACGGCGCGGATCAGGCCGAGGATGCCCTCCTGGATCAGATCCAGGAAGCCCAGCCCCTGCCCGCGGTAATTCTTCGCGATCGAGACGACGAGGCGCAGGTTGGACTCGATCATCCGGCGCTTGGCGCGCGGATCACCGGCCTCGACGCGCTTGGCGAGCTGAATCTCCTCGACCTTGGTCAGCAGGGGATAGCGCCCGACCTCCTGGAGGAACAGCTGGAGCGAGTCGGTCGTGCCCTCGATCACGAGCCGCTGCGGTGCCGCGACCTTCTCCTCGACGACGGCGGGGGTCTCGATGATCTCGATCCCCTGCGACTCGAGCTCGCGGTACAGCTCTTCGATCTGCTCGACCTCGATCTCGAGCTCGGCCAGCACTTCGACGATCTCGCCCGTCGACAACGACCCGCGTTCGAGGCCAGCCTCGATCAGGCGCTGCAACTCGGACAGCTCTTTGAGTTCCTGCTGCTCCAGGATCATCCCGCGCCCCGACCTCCTCCGCGGCCCGCTGGGGGCCGGCCGACCTCGACTGTCGTTAGACTCTCACGCTCG
The DNA here is from genome assembly GCA_963713435.1 of uncultured Actinomycetes bacterium. Lineage (GTDB taxonomy): Bacteria > Actinomycetota > Thermoleophilia > Gaiellales > JALYLC01 > JALYLC01. Next base: position 22,747 of record CAVQLU010000015.1, on the reverse strand, counting down.
CGGCCGCTCAACTGCGGCCCGTTCCCCTCACCACACAAGGAGCCGACGATCGCCCCCCGAGCCCTCCAGCTCCCCGTCGGCCCGTACCAGGCGAATTGCTACCTGGTGTGCCGCCCGGATGAGTCTGCCTGCCTGGTCGTAGACCCAGGCGCTGAACCCTCCCTGATCCTCTCCGTGATCGAGGAGCGAAAGCTCGAACCGATCGCAGTTCTTGTCACGCACGGTCATATCGACCACGTCGGCGCCTTGACCGCCGTGGCCCAGTCCATAGGAGCGCCAGTATACAGCAGCCGTCGTGAGGCGCCATGGTTGCGCGAGCTCGACGCAAGCGCCTATCCGGGCTACGACGATGCCGACGCCGTATGAGCCGGACGTCCTGCTGGACGGCGGCGAGCGGCTCGAGCTCGGGCCCTTCGTCGTCGACGTGCGCTTCGCACCGGGCCACTCGCCGGGCAGCCTGGCGTTCCTCATCGACGGGGCGCTGTACGGCGGCGACGTGCTCTTCCGCGGCTCGGTCGGGCGCACCGATCTGCGCGAGGGCGACTGGCCGACGCTGCAGGCGAGCATCGCCGCGCTGATGGACGAATTCCCTGCTGAGACGCCGGTTCTGAGCGGGCACGGCGAGGCCACGACGCTGGGCGAGGAGCGCCTCTCCAACCCGTTCCTCGAGGAGCTGCGCCGGTGAGCGAGCCCGTGCGCGCACCCGTCGCGACGCTCGACTGGCTGCCCCCGCGCGTGGCGTTGCGGCAGCTCGTCGCCGAGACCGCCGTGCGCGTCTTCGAGCGCGCCGGGTTCGCTCAGGTCGTGACCCCGACGTTCGAGGACACCGCGCTCTTCTCGCGCACCTCGGGCGATGCCTCCGACGTCGTGAGCAAGGAGATGTACTCCTTCACGGACCGCGGCGAGCGCGAGCTGACGCTGCGCCCCGAGGGCACGGCGCCGGTCGTGCGCGCCTACCTCGAGCACGGCCTGGCGCGCGAGCCGCAGCCCGTGAAGCTCTGGTACGTCGCGCCGATGTTCCGCTACGCCCGCGCCCAGCGCGGGCGCTACCGCGAGCACTGGCAGTTCGGCGTGGAGTCGCTGGGCTCCGACGACCCGGCGGTCGATGCCGAGGTGATCGCGCTGCAGGCCGCCTGGTTCGGCGAGCTCGGCCTGCTGGACGGTCTCGAGCTGGAGCTCAACTCGATCGGCGACCGCGCCTGCCGTCCGGCCTACCGGGCGCTCCTGGTCGAGTACCTCGAGCGCTTCCGGAGCGAGCTCTCGGAGGAGTCTCAGGTGCGACTCGACGTCAATCCGCTGCGCATCTTCGACTCCAAGGACGAGGGCGATCAGAAGATCGTGAGCGGCGCCCCGCTGATCACCGACCACCTGTGCGCCGACTGCGAGGCGCACTTCGCCGGCGTGCGAGCCTTCCTGGACGCACGCGGCGTCGCCTACCGCATCACGCCCGGCATGGTGCGCGGCCTCGACTACTACGAGCGCACGGCCTGGGAGTGGGTCATTCCCGGTGGGGGATCCCAGGCGGGGACGATCTCCGGCGGGGGCCGCTACGACGGGCTGGCCGAGCAGATCGGGGGCGACCGCGTGCCGGGCGTCGGGTTCGGCTGCGGCATCGAGCGCGTCGTGCTGGCCCTCGAAGACGCCGGCGTCGAAGCCCCGGCGCCCGTCGTGGACTGGTTCTGCGCCTGCGAGGACGAGGCCGCCCGCCCGGCGCTGCACGCGCTGCTCGACCAGGCTCGCGCGCGAGGGCTCGCGTGTCAGGCCGATCTCGCAGGGCGCAGCGTCAAGGGGCAGCTGCGCCACGCCGAGCGGCATGCGGGCGCGCGTCGTGACGCTCTGCCGCGCAGGCGACGGCGAGCGTGGCATCGTCAGGCACGGCAACAGCGAGATCGCCTTCGGCGATGTCGTCGACTACGTCGAGCGGAGCGTGCGCGACCAGTGAGCGCCTACAGGGACATGCTGTGCGGAGAGCCGCGCGTCGAGCACGCGGGCCGGGAGCTCACGCTCTCGGGCTGGGTCGGCGGGCGCCGCGATCACGGCGGGCTGGTCTTCATCGACCTGCGCGACCGCACGGGCATCGTGCAGCTCGTGATGGATCCCGAGCGGGCGCCGGCCGCGCACGCAGCGGCGCAGGCCCTGCGGCTGGAGTGCGTCGTGCGCGCGCGGGGGCAGCTCGTCCCGCGCAGCGCGGAGACGCGCAACGACCAGCTCCCGACCGGGGCCGTCGAGCTGGCCGTCGAGTCGCTCGAGCTGCTCTCCTCGAGCGAGGTGCTGCCCTTCCAGCTCGATGACGAGAACGTCGACGAGGGGCTGCGCATCCGCCATCGCTACCTCGACCTGCGCCGCCCGAGAATGCAGGAATTGCAGGGCATTCGCACGCGCGCTGTGCGCTCGATCCGCCGCTTCCTGGACGAGCGCGGACTTCCTCGACCTCGAGACGCCCACGATGACGCGCGCGACGCCCGAGGGCGCGCGCGACTTCGTGATCCCGTTCCGGCTCGAGCCGGGCACGTTCTATGCGCTGCCGCAGAGCCCGCAGCTCTACAAGCAGCTGCTCATGTGCGGCGGCTTCGACCGCTACTACCAGATCGCGCGCTGCTGGCGCGACGAGGCGCAGCGCGCCGATCGCGCGCTCGAGTTCACGCAGCTCGACGTCGAGATGAGCTTCGTCGAGCGCGAGGACGTGCTCTCGCTGACCGAGCAGCTGATGGCGGAGGTCTGGCGCGACGCCGGCCACGAGATCGAGCTGCCGTTCCCGCGCGTGCCCTACGACGAGGCGCTCGCGCGCTACGGCTCCGACAAGCCCGACCTGCGCTACGGCCTCGAGATCGGCGACGTCAGCGAGCAGGTGGCGGGCTCCGAGTTCGGCGTCTTCGCGGGCGCCGTCGCCGCCGGCGGCGTCGTGCGCTGCCTGAGCGTCCCGGGCGCCGCACGAGGCGCTCTCGCGCAAGGACTTCGACGAGCTCGCCGAGTTCGCCAAGGAGTGGGGCGGCAAGGGCCTCGCGTATCTCATCTTCGAGGCCGACGGCAGCGTGCGCTCGCCCATCGCGAAGTTCCTCGGCGAGGCCGAGATCGCCGCGATCCGCGAGGCCTCGGGCGCCGGCCCGGGATCGGTGGCGTTCATCGCCGCGGACTCCCAGGCGGTCGTCGAGCGCGTGCTCGGCGCGCTGCGCCCGCACCTGGCGCGCCGCTTCGAGCTGATCCCGGCCGGACTCTGGAAGTTCCTCTTCGTCGTCGACTTCCCGCTCTTCAAGCAGAACGAGGACGGGGGCGGCTGGACGGCCGAGCACCATCCGTTCACCGCGCCCAAGCGCGAGCACGAGGAGCTGCTCGAGAGCGATCCCGGCGCCGTCCTCTCGGAGGCCTACGACATGGTGCTGAACGGCCTCGAGATGGCCTCGGGATCCATCCGCATCAACCGCGCCGACCTGCAGACCCGCGTGCTCGACGTGATCGGGATCGATCCCGCCGAGGCCGAGGAGCGCTTCGGCTTCCTGCTGCGCGCGCTGCGCTTCGGCGCCCCGCCGCACGGCGGCATCGCCCCGGGCATCGATCGCATCGCGATGCAGCTCGGCGACACCGACAACCTGCGCGAGGTGGTGGCCTTCCCGAAGCTCGGCGGAGGCGCCGATCCGCTCACCGGGCGCGCCCGCGGCGCTGCCGCCCGAGCAGCTGGCCGAGCTCGGGCTGACGGTCGTGCGCAAGCCCCCGTAGGCCGTAAGCTCCGGGCGTGCGCATCTACGCCGATCACGCGGCGACCACGCCGGTCTGCGACGAGGCCTGGGAGGCGATGCAGCCGTTCCTGCGCGAGCACTTCGGCAACGCCTCCGAGCCGCACTGGGCCGGGCGCGAAGCGCGCCGCGGTCTGGACGACGCGCGCGCTGCGGCCGCGGAAGCGCTGGGCGTTGAAGGCCGCCGATGTCGTCTTCACCGGCGGGGCGTCCGAGGCCGACAACATCGCGATCTTCGGGCGCGCGACGCGCGGCGCGGGACGCATCGTCACGACGCCGCTCGAGCATCCCGCCGTGAGCGGGGCGGTGGAGGCTCTGGAGCGGCACGGCTGCGAGGTCGTGACGCTGCCGGTCGATCGCCGAAGGACGCGTGCTCGGTTGCCGCGCTGGCCGAGGCCGTGCGGCCCGGCGACCTGGTCTGCAGCCTGATCTGGGCCAGCAACCTCACCGGCGTGATCCAGCCGGTCGCCGAGGCGGCCGAGATCTGCGCCGAGCGCGGCGTGCCCCTGCACCTCGACGCCGTGCAGGCCTGCCCGGCGCTGCCGGTCGACATCGGCGCGCTCCCCGGCGCTGTCACCGCAGCCGTGGCCGGGCACAAGCTCGGAGGGCCGAAGGGCTCCGGGCTGCTGTGCGGTCGCGGTCTGGCGACGCTCGAGCCGGTGCTCTTCGGCGGCGGCCAGGAGCGCGCGCTGCGGCCGGGAACCGAGAGCGTGGCGCAGGCGGCGGGCCTGGCTGCGGCGCTCGTCGCCGCGCGCGCCGACCATAGGCGCTACGGGCGCTACCGCGCCGTGCGCGACGCCTACGAGGAGGCCCTCGCGGCTCAGCTGCCGGGTGTCGCGTTCGTCGGCGCCCGCGCCGAGCGCACGCCCGGGCACTCGCTGGCGCTGATCGAGGGCCTCAACGGTCACGCGCTCGTCGCGCTGCTCGACGACGCGGGGATCGCGGCTGCCGCCGGACCCGCCTGTGCCAGCGCCGAGTCCAGCGCGAGCCCTGCCCTGACCGCCATGGGCGTGACGGCCGAGGAGGCGCGCGGCGCCCTCCGCCTGAGCTTCGGCATGCTCAGCGAGAGCGGGCACGGGCCGGCCGCTGCCGCTGCCGTCGCGCGCTCCGCAGCAGCAGCTGCGCCGCGCCGGCGCGGTGGTCTGATGCTGCGCGCGAGCGATCTCGACCTCGCGGGACGCGTGCCCGCGCCCGACGGCGAGGGCTTCGCCGGTGGCAGCGACTGCGGCGACCGCGTGCGCATCACCCTCGCGCTCGCCGCGGACGGCTCCATCGCCGACATCCGCTTCGGCGCCGCGGCCTGCGCGCATGCCACCGCGGCCGCCGCCTGGGCCTGCCGTCGCAGCCTGGGACGGCCGTTCCTGGATGCCGCTCGTGCATCGCTCGCCGACTGCACCGCCGAGCTCGGCCTGAGCGGGCGCGCGCGCGAGTGCGCGGCGGTCGCGCTGGATGCGCTGCATGCGGCGCTCGGCGACGCGGCCGAGAAGACGCTCTCGCTGCCCCAGGCCGACGCGCGCGTCGCCGTGGCGATGTCGGGCGGCGTCGATTCGGCGGTGGCGCTGCTGCGCGAGCGCGAGCGGCGGGGAGACGTCGTCGGCCTGACGCTGCGCCTGTGGATCGACGACCAGGCACCGGATGCCGAGCGCGCCTGCTGTTCTCCGGCAGCCGTGCTGCGCGCGCGGGAGAGCTGTCATGCGCTGGGGATCCCGCACGTGACGCTCGACGGGCGCGAACGCCTTCCGCGAGGCGGTCGTGGAGCCGTTCGTGGCCGGGTATGCGCGCGGCGAGACGCCGAATCCGTGCACGACCTGCAACGGCACCTACCGGCTGGCCGCTCTCGTGGCCGCCGCCGGCCGGCTCGGGGCGCCTGCACGTGGCGACCGGGCACTACGCCCGGCTCCTGCAGCGCGACGGCCACACGCTCGTGGCGCGCGGAGCCGATGCGGCCAAGGACCAGTCGTACATGCTGGCGCGCGTGCCCTCGGGCGTGCTTGCGCGCCTGCGGCTGCCGCTGGGCGATGCCACGAAGGCCGCCGTGCGCGCCGAGGCGGCCGCGGCGGGGATGGCGGCAGCCACGGCACGGGAGAGCCAGGACGTCTGCTTCCTGGGCGGCGGGGCGCTCGACGACTTCCTCGCGCGCGAGGGCGTGCAGATGACTGCGGGCAGCATCCGGGACGAAGCGGGGGAGGAGCTCGGCCGCCACGCGGGTGCAGTCGCCTACACGCCGGGCCAGCGGCGCGGACTCGGTGTGTCAGCCGCGGCGCCGCTCTACGTCCTGCGCGCGGACGCCGCCCGCAACGAGCTCGTGGTGGGCCCGAGGAGCCGGCTCGCGTGCAGCGAGGTGCTGCTGCGGGAGACGCGGCTGGACACCGCTGCGGGCCGCGTGCACGCCAAGCTGCGGGCGCGCTCGCCCACGGTCGCAGCGCACGTGGAGCGCGTCCCCGAGGGCCTCCGACTGCGCCTCGAGGAGCCGGTCTACGGGGTCGCTGCCGGGCAGACCGCAGCGCTCTACGACGACGGCGGAGCCGTGGTCGGCTCGGGCGTCATCGCGCCCGCTGCACCGGCGATCTAGGGTCGCCTAGTCGCATCTCTGCTTTCCGTCAAGGGGAAATCCTCAAGTTTCGGCCGAGTCCAGCCGATGAGAAGCCCGAAGGCGCCCTCCGGCGCCCCGTCATTCCCCGGGCAGGAGAAGACAGAGACATGGCAGTTTCCGCAGAGCAGCTCGTTGATGAAGAGCCCGTCGTCGCCACTCCGCACCTGCGCCTGGTGGCCGACGATGAGGACGTCGCCGAGGAGACCACTCCAAAGGGCCCGCTCGATCTTCTGGACGAGCCCGATGCGGAGGCCGAGTACGACGAGGAAGAGCGCGGCGGCCCCGCCGTCGACGTCCTGCGCACCTACGTGCGGCAGATCGGCAACGGCGCGCTGCTGAACGCCAAGCAGGAGCGCGAGCTCGCGCGCCTCAAGGATCTCGGCGACGAGGTCGCCAAGCGGCGCCTGATCGAGTGCAACCTGCGGCTCGTGATCTCGATCGCCAAGGTCTATGCACCTTCCGGCCTGCCGCTGCTCGACCTGATCCAGGAGGGCAACCTCGGCCTGATCCGTGCAGTCGAGAAGTTCGACTACACCAAGGGCTTCAAGCTCTCGACCTACGCGACCTGGTGGATCCGCCAGTCCATGTCGCGCGCCATCGCCGACCAGGGCCGCACGATCCGCCTGCCCGTGCACGTCGTGGACATGGTCAAGCGCCTGCACCGCACCAATCGCGCCCTCACCCAGGAGCTGGGCCGCGACGCCACGGTCGAGGAGCTCTCCGAGGCCATGGAGCTGCCCCGCGCGCGCATCGTCCAGCTGATGCTGCTGCAGGAAGATCCGGTCTCGCTCGAGACGCCCGTCGGTGACGGCGACTCGCAGTTCTCGGACATGCTGGAAGACAAGAATTCGCGCCAGCCGCACGACGAGGTGGCGGGCGAGCTCGGAGCCGGCGACCTGCAGGGCGCTCTCGACGCGCTGCCGGATCGCATGGGCAGCGTGCTCGCACTGCGCTACGGCCTGGACGGCGAGGGCGCTCGCACGCTCGAGCACGTCGGCGAGGCGCTCGGCGTCACCCGCGAGCGCGTGCGGCAGATCGAAGCCCGCGCCCTGCGCGAGCTGGCCCAGCGCAATCCGCACCTCCGCCTCCAGCTCGAGAGCAGCGTGTGAACGCTCGCCGCCGTGATCCGGTGGAGCGTCGCCGCTTCCCTCGCATCGCTCAGGAGCTGCTCGTGCGCTACGAAGCGCTCGACGTCCAGCCCACGAGCGATCAGGGGCGCACGCTCAACCTCTCGGCCGGCGGCGTCCTCATCCTTGCGCAACAACCGCTTCCGGCGGGTCAGCGCATCCGCGTCGTGCTCGCCCTGCCCGGGGATGATTCCCCGATCGAGATCACCGGGCAGGTCGGGCGCGTGCGTTCGCTCTCGGACCACATGCACGAGGTCTCGATCGAGTTCGTGGAAGGCAACATCGGCGTTCAGCGCACGCTGCTCGACTACATCGAGGAGCGCGTCGAAGGCCGCGAGCCCGAGCCCGTCGGGCCCATGTCCGCCTGAGAGGCCTTCAGGCCTCTACGCCACGCGCGAGCTGATGTCGACGCGCGCCATGCGCGTGTTGGCCGCGCGCTCGGCGCAGCGCTGCAGCGACTCGGAGACCGACGGGTTGACCGCGCCCGTCTCGGCGAGCGTGTCGACCGTGAGCTGCGCCTTGACGGCCAGCGCGACCGTGGTGATCACCTCGGAGGCGCGGTAGCCGACGATCGAGCCGCCCAGCACGCGGCCGCTGTCCGGATCCCAGACGAGCTTGATCATGCCGTCGGACTGACCCGCGATGAGTCCGCGTGGGTTGGCGCGCAGCGGCTGCCGCGTCACGGCGACGCGCACGCCCTTCTCCTCGGCCTTGCTCTCCGTGAGACCCGACGCCGGCCACCTCGGGGCGCGTGAAGACGGTGCCCGCGATCGCATCGAGGCTCATCGGGTCGACGTCGCGCCCGAGCGCGCAGAGCGCAGCGATGCGGCCCTGCATGGCGGCGGTCGAGGCCAGCATCCAGCCGCCCGTGACGTCTCCTGCGGCGGAGATCTTCTCGTTGGAGGTGCGGCAGTTGCCGTCGATCACGATCTCGCCGCGCTCGCCGACCTCGACGCCGACCGACTCCAGGCCGAGCTCCTCGGTGTGGGCGCGCATGCCCATGCAGATGATCGCGTGGCTGCCGCGAGAACGTCGCGGCCGTCCTCGGCCGTGACGCGCACCTGATCGCCGTCGCGCTCGACGTTCGACGCGCGCGCGCCCAGCTCGATCGCCATGCCGCGCTCGAGGAACGCCTCGTGCACGACGTCGGCGACGTCACGATCCTCCGAGGGCAGGATCTGCGGCCGGGACGAGAGCAGCGTCACGCGCGTGCCGCAGCTCTGGAAGAACTCGGCGAACTCGCAGCCGGTCGCACCGGCGCCCACGACGAGCAGCTGCTCGGGCAGCGCGTGCAGGCCGAGCACGTCGCGCGTGTTGAGCACGCGCTGATGGTCGACCTGCGCGAAGGGCGGCTCCCACGGTGCGGCACCCGTGCAGACCAGCAGGTGGTCGTACTCGAGCGTCTGCGGGCCGCGCTCGGTGGTCGCGATCAGCACGCCGTCGCTCTCGACCGCTCCCTGGCCGTAGATGATCGTGGCCTCGATCAGGTCGAGGCGCTCGCGCACGCCGCGCGACTGGTGCTGGCCGATGAAGCGCGCGTGCGCCTCGGCGCGCAGCAGGTCGACGCTCGGGCGGCCGTGCTCGAAGACCAGGCCGCGCGACTCGGCGCGCTCGATCTCGGCCATCGAGGAGGCGACCTGCAGCAGCGTCTTGGACGGAATGCCGTCGGTCATCGTCCAGTTGCCGCCGAGCGCCATGCGGTCGACGATCGTGACCTCGGCGCCGAGCGCGGCCGCAGTCGAGGCCGCCGCATAGCCGGCCGGGCCGGAACCCAGGATCAGGAAGCGCATCTGCTCACCGCTCGAAGCCTAGATGGAGCTCGCGTCACAGCCCCGTGCGCTCGCGCACGGGGCGCGGGTCGTGCGTGCGCAGCGGCGCTGCGCGGCGACGCGGCGGCCGTCGCAGCGGCAGGCCGCGCAGCGCCGGCTGCGGCGCCTTCGGCCGGGGCTGGCGCCGGCGGACGCCAGGGCCGCCCGGAGGCGTGGGCGGCTTGACGCGCGGCTCGCCGCCGCCACCGTCATCGTCCTCGCCCCAGCCGCCCTCGAGCTCGCCACGCTCCCAGGCCTTGTCCTGTGCCCGCATGACCCGGAAGATGAAGTAGAACAGCCCGATCAGCGGCACTTTGAGACCGAGGATCAGCCACAGGAACCAGAGATTGTGACTCACGTAACAGCAGGGTACCGCGCGAGCCCGCGGCGCGCCGGGCGATTTGCGTTGCGACATGCTACGCCGGTGAGTGCCGAGGTCATCGTCCCGCGCGAGATCGCGCGCTCCACGCTGCGCCTCGCCGGCTCGCAGGTCTTCGTGAGCGCAGCGCTGCCGCTCAACGCGACGGTGGGCGCGGTCGCCGCCAAGAATCTCTCGGGTCACGAGGGGCTCGCCGGGCATCAGCGTCGGCCTGGCGTTCGCGTTCAGCATGCTCTCGCTGTTCGTCGTCGGCAGCATCGCCGCGGGCCTGGGCCGCAAGCCGGTGCTGCTGGCCGGCCTCTCGCTGCTCTCGCTCGGCTCGTTCATCTCGCGGCCTGGCGATCTGGAGCGGCAGCTTCGCGCTCTTCATCGTCGGCACGGCGATCTTCGGCTGCGGCCAGGGGCCGCGCTGCTGGGCCGCGCCGCCGCCGCCGACCTGTATCCGCCGGCCCTGCGCGGACGCGGCGTCGGCACGGTCACGATGGCCGGGGCGGTCGGCGCGGTGATGGGGCCGCTGCTGGCGATCGCCGCGGAGGGCGGCGCCGGGGGCTTCGGCCTGGAGCGCGGCGCAGGGCCGTTCCTGCTCGTCCCGGTGCTCGGCCTCGTGACGGTCTGGCTGATCGCCGGCATCCACCCGGATCCGCGCGCCGTCGCCTCCGATCTGCGCCGCTGGTACCCGAAGATCGAGCCGATCCCGGAGCCTCCGCCGCCGCGGCCGCGCAACCAGCTCGTGCGCCTCGGCCCGGCGCGCGCCGCCATCGCGGCCACCGGGCTCGCGCAGGCCGCGATGGTCGGCGTGATGTCGATCACCTCGGTCGAGCTCGGCGACAACGGCTGGGCCGACTGGCAGGTGCAGCTGCTCATGTCGGCGCACTTCGTCGGCATGTTCGCGCTGGCCTATCCCGTCGGCACGCTGGCCGATCGCATCGGCCGGCGGCGCACGAGCCTCGCGGGCATCGCGGTCTGCGCGGTCGGCGCCCTCGGCTGCGCGGTCGTGGGGTCGACGCCGCTGATCACGCCGTTCTTCTTCCTGCTGGGCCTGGGCTGGTCGGGCTGCTTCGTCGCCGGCACCTCCGTGATGGCGGACGTCACCTCGCCTGCCGAGCGCGGCGTGCTCACGGCCACCAACGACCTGCTCGTCGCGGGCTGCGCCGCGGTCGCCTCGCTGAGCGCCGGGGGCATCCTCTCGGGAGCCGGCTACTGGGCCGTGGGCGGGCTCTTCGGCACGCTCATGATCTTCGCCGTGCCCGGGCCTGCTGCGCCTGCAGGAGCCCGAGGTCGGCACGTACGTCGAGCGGCCCAAGAGCGCGCTCGCGGGCACCACCGCCTAGCGGGCGTCAGCTCCGCGCGACGCGCTCGACGAGGCGCTTCACGGCGGCCGCGTCCGCGGCGACGCGCTCGCGAGCGCTCGGGCCGCTCGAGCAGGTCGTCGAGCGGCGGAGGCAGCGCCGGCGAGATGCCGGTCGCGCGCTCGACCGCCTCCGGGAACTTGGCCGGGTGCGCGGTCGCCAGCGCGACGAGCGGCGCGTCGCGGGCGCCTGCTCCGGGCGCGGCCCGGCGGCGAGCCCGACCGCCGTGTGGGGATCGAGCAGCGCGCCGCTCCTGGCGTATTCGTCCCGCATCGCCTCGAGCGTCGCGTCGTCGTCGAAGGCCGAGGCCTCGAACAGCTCGCGGAAGGCGCGCCAGCGCGGCGGCGTCGAGTGCGAGCGAGCCCGTCTGCGCGAACCCGGCCAGCTCGCGCTCGGTGCGCTCGGGATCGCGCCCGTAGAGCTCGAAGAGCAGGCGCTCGAGATTCGAGGAGACCTGGATGTCCATGCTCGGGCTGAGCGTCGGCACGACGTCGCGGGCCTCCATGCGGCCGGTCGCGAGCAGGCGCGGGAGGATGTCGTTGGAGTTGGAGCCGATCACGAGGCGCTCGACGCGGCAGGCCGATGGCCCGCGCGACCCAGCCCGAGAGCACGTTGCCGAAATTGCCCGTGGGCACGGCGAATGCCAGCCCGCGGCCGCCGAGCGCGGCCGTCGCCCAGACGTAGTACGGCACCTGCGCCGCCACGCGCGCCCAGTTGATCGAGTTGGCCGCGGCCAGTCCGACGCGCTCGCGCAGCTCCTCGTCGCCGAACAGCTGCTTGACGATGCGCTGGCAGTCGTCGAACGTGCCGTCGACCGCGACGGCGTGCACGTTGGGCGCCTCGACCGTCGTCATCTGGCGCCGCTGCACATCGCTCACGCGGCCCTCGGGATAGAGCACGACGATCTCGGCACGGCTGCACGAGGCGAGGCCCGAGATGGCCGCGGAGCCCGTGTCGCCCGAGGTCGCGGTCAGCACCGTGATGTGCGCGTCGCGCTGCTCGAGCACGTGGTCGAAGAGCCGCCCGACGAGCTGCAGCGCGAGATCCTTGAAGGCCAGCGTCGGGCCGTGGAAGAGCTCGAGCAGCCACTCGCCGGCGTCGAGCTGGACGAGCGGGCAGACCGCGGGGTGCCGGAAGCCCGCATAGGCCTCGCTCGCACAGGCGCTCGAGCAGCGCGGGCTCGAGCTCGTCGCCCGCGAAGGCCCCGACGACCGCCGCGGCCACGCGCGCGTACGGCTCGCCCGGCGCGAGTGCCGGCAGCTCCGGGCCAGCGCTCCGGCACGTACAGGCCCCCGTCGCTCGCGAGGCCGGCGAGCAGGGTGTCGCAGAAGCCGAGCGCCGGGGCGCGGCCGCGAGTCGAGACGTAGCGCACGTCTCAGACCGTAGAGGAACGCGGCTGCGCGACGCGCCACGGCGCGAGCTCGGCGTCGGGACGCTCGGCCTCGATGCGCAGCAGGCGGTTCCACTTGGCCGTGCGCTCGGAGCGCTGCGTCGAGCCGACCTTGATCTGGCCGCTGCGCCAGCCGACCGCGAGATCGGCCAGCCAGGCGTCCTCGCTGTCGCCCGAGCGCGCCGAGACGACCGTCGCATAGCCCTCGCGCTGGGCGAGCTCGAGCGCCGCGCGCGCATCCGAGAGCGTGCCGGCCTGGTTGGGCTTGACGAGCACCGCGTTGGCGACGCCCGCGGCGATGCCGCGTGCCAGCCGCTCCGACGACGTCGCGAAGAGGTCGTCGCCGAGCAGCTGGACGTCGTGCGCCGAGCAGCTCGCGTGACGAGCTTCCAGGCCTCCCAGTCGTCCTCGCCGAGCGGATCCTCGATCGAGACGAGCGGATAGCGGCGCGCCCAGGCTGCGATCTCGCGCGCCAGGGCCGGCCCGTCCAGACGGCGATCCTCGCGCGCCAGCCGGTAGCCGTCGCCGTCCACCAGCTGCGTCGCGGCGACGTCGAGCGCGAGCGCGGCCTCGACGCCCGCGCGCTCGATGCCGCGGGTCGCGATCTCGAGCGCCTCCTCGTTGGAGGCCGAGCGGCGCCGCCAGACCGCCCTCGTCGGCCACGAGCGCCGTGTCGTGGCCGCGCTCCCGGAGCTCCGCCGCGGCGCCGGCGCGCACGCAGCGCCGCGTGCTCGATGGCCTCGCGCGAAGGTCGTCGCAGCGAGCGGGATCACGAGCACGTCCTGCACGTCGACCGCACGGCCCGGCGTGCGCGCCGCCCGAGAGCACGTTGACCATCGGCCGGGGCAGGAGGGGCGCTGCGTCGGGGGCGCAGCAGGCGCCACAGCGGCGTGCGCGCGGCGTCGGCCGCCGCGAGGGCGCAGGCCACCGAGGCCGCCAGGACGGCGTTGGCGCCCAGGCGCTCGAGCGAAGGCGTGCCGTCGAGTGCGCGCAGGCCGGCGTCGATGGCCGCCTGGTCGGCGGCATCGCGTCCCCGCAGCGACGGCCGCGATCTCGCCGTTGACGGCCGCGACCGCGGCGCGCACGCCGCGCCCGCCGTAGCGCTCGCCGCCGTCGCGCCGCTCGTGCGCCTCGTGGCGGCCCGTGGATGCGCCCGCGGGCACGTCGCGCAGCCCTGCGCGCCACCGGCGAGGGTGACGACGCAGGCCACGGTCGGCGTGCCGCGCGAGTCGAGCGCCTCGTAGGCCAGCACGTGCTCGATCGAGCGGGCGCTCACGAGCAGCGAGGCGACGAGCGCCGCCAGGTCGTGCGTCTCGGGTCGAGCAGCATGCGCTCGCCGATCGCGCGCGCGCGCGCGCACGCCCGCCTGTTCAGGAACGTCGCGGGCGAGCGGCCGTCCGTGCGCGCCAGCAGCATCGCGCCGGTGTGTGCCGCAACCGACCGGGGCGGCGGCAGCAGCGCGCGCGCGCGGCGCCCGTAGGCCACGTTGAAGCGCCGCGATGATCTCGCCGCAGGCCGCCGAGACCTCCGGCCGCTGCAGGGCCGAGAGCAGCGGGAAGACGAGGAAGAACGCCAGATCGAAGACCGGGTTGCCGACGTGGGCCACCTCGGCGTCGAGGATCCAGGTGCCGTCGCGCCCGAGCAGGATGTTCTTGGGCGCGTAGTCGCCGTGCACGAGGCAGATCGCGCGCCGTCGCGCAGCTCCTCGACGAGCGGCTCCATGGCGCGTGCGAGGCGGGGGAGGCGCTCCATCGCGGTTCCGTAATACGGCTCGAGCCGCAGCTGCGAGAACGCCTCGTAGTCGTCGAACTCGGCCGCGACGTCCGCATCGTTCGCGGTCGCGGCGTGCAGCCGGCCGAGCGTGTCGCCGGCCCAGCTGCCCGCCGTGACGTGCGCGCGGCCCTCGAGCAGCTCGGCCTGCCAGTTGCGCCAGCCGGCAGGCGCGTGCTGCAGGACGACCACGTGCTCCTCGGCGTCGCTGTCGACCACCGGCGGTACGCACCCCGGGATCAGACGCGCCGCGAGTCGCAGGGCAGCGGCCTCGGTGTCCGTGCGCCGCGCGGGCGCGAGCCACTCGTCGGCGACGCGCAGCTGCGGCAGCGCCTGCTTGACGACCAGCGCGACGCCCGGCCCGCGCACCGCCAGAACGGTGCCCGAGACGCCGCCCGCGAGCTCCTCGACGCTGCAGCTCGAGTGCCGGCGGCACGACTCCGCGCGCCACCAGATAGTCCATCGACGGTGTCGGCTGCGAGCTTCACGGCGGCGGCCTCGCCGGCGTCCAGTCGTCGCGATCGCCGGCTCGGCGGGTGGCGACGATCGCGAGCTTGGCGACCGAGCCGGCGCGCTCGAGCGGCTCGGCGCGGTCGGCGCGCATCGCCGGCAGCACGTGCAGGTCGCGGTCGAAGATCACGCGCGTCGCGACTGCGTGTGCGACCGCGGCGTCGTCCCAGGGGTCGATGTCGTCGTCGACGACCGTGACGAGCTTGACGAGGTTGACGGCCTCGAGCGCAGCGAGCGCGACGGCGCGCGCGTCGGCCGGCTCGTGCGGGCCGAGCGCGACGACCGCCGCCAGGCGCCCGGCGCCGCTCTCGGGCACCGCGACCGCGCGCACCGACGGCGACGGCGCTGCGCAGCTTCCGCTCCAGCCCCGCGGCGATCGCCACGCCGCCGAGCAGCGCGTGCTCGGGATGGAAGCCCGGCAGGATCGCCTGGTAGACGGCATCGCGACGCCGCGTGAGGCAGTGGAACGTCGCGGTGGCGGCGCTGGCCGTAGCGCTCGTAGCCGCCGTGGAACTCCGAGACCGGGCCCTCCTCGACGCTCGCGTCCAGGTCGAGCTCGCCCTCCAGCACGATCTCGCAGCCCGCAGGCACCTCGAGCGGGACCCGCGTGCAGCGCGCCAGTGCGACGGGCTCGCCGAGCAGCGCTCCCGCGACGCGCAGCTCGTCCTCGCCGCGGGCGAGGTAGAGGCAGGCGGCGACGAGCAGCGCAGGATGGTTGCCGATCGTCACGGCGATGGGCAGCCGCTCCCGCGCTCGCGCGCGGCTCGCGCCGCCACGGCGAGGTGGTGGTTGGGCGCGATGCCGACGAGCGCGCGCGAGCCGCCGAGCGGCCGCACGCGGGCGATCGACCAGTTGCGCTCGCCCGTCTCGGGATCGCGGGCCACGATGCAGCCCGCCGTGATGTACGGGCCGCCCTCGTGCTCGAAGAAGCGCGGAATCGGCAAGCCGGCGAGATCGGGCTGCTCCTCGACGACCTCCTGGCAGGCGGCCTCGGCGGCGATGCGCGGCTCGAGCGGCGCGTCCAGCGCCCGTTGCAGCTGCGCGCCGAGGTCTGCTCGCGAGCAGCCGCAGCGCCTCGGCGATGAGCGCGCGGCTCGGCAGCAGGTTGGCGACGACGGGCAGATCGCTCCCGCGTACGCGTGCGATGCGGACGGGCTCGCGGTGGTGCGCGACGAGTCGTGCCGCGAGCCCGTCGGCGGGATCCAGCTCGCCGGCGATCTCGACCAGCCGGCCGCCGGCCGCGAGCTGCGAGAGCCACGGCCGCAGCGAGGGGGCGTCAGTCGCCGGCACCGAGCGCACCCGAGCGCACGAGCTCGACGACGCCGCCCCGATCGGGCCCGATCGAGTCGCCCGCGGCGACGAAGTCGTAGCGCTCGCGCACCTGCTCGTGGGCGCGCGCGGTGCCGCGGCCGAGCGGCGTGCAGCCGCGCACGTCCACGCCCTGCGCCGCCACCACGAGGCCGAGCGCGAGCAGCTCCTCGCCGAGCACGACCTCCTCGCTCAGCCGGCGTGCGGCCAGCGGGGCCATCGTGATGCGATCCTCGATGCCCTCCGCGAGCGACATCGAGGCGCTCTCGGTCGAGACGGGATGGGCCAGCGTGCGCGCCTCGACCATCAGCGACTGGCTGGCCCAGGCCAGCTCCGAGAGCGCGCACTCGTTGCTCTCGGCGGCCGCTTCCTGCAACCCGGTGCCGAGTCCCGTGAGCGGCGCCTGCAGGAGCTTGACGGAGCGCTCCTGCGCACTCGAGAGCGCCGGGACGAGCGCGATGCGGGCGAAATCGAGCGCCGCGGCCAGCGGCAGCACCTCGTAGTTCGGGACCGAGATGATGAGGCCCTCGCCGACCACGACGAGCGGGTTCTCGTGCGCCGCGTTGAGCTCGATCGCGAGCTGCCCGCAGGCGAAGCCGAGACCGTCCTCGGCCGCACCCGAGGATGCCCGCGGCGTTGCGGAACGTGAGCGGATCCTGCAGGTTGCGGGCGGCTGCCGGGCTCCCACAGGTAGGAGCCGGCCAGCAGCTCGCGCATGCGCGCGGCGCGCGAGGCGATGCCGGGATAGGGCCGGGCGGCCGCGACGGCGGGATGGAGCGGGGAAGTGTTGGCGGCGAAGGCCTCCCAGTCGAGTGCAGCGCCCACCGTGAGCGCGTCCAGCAGGCGCACGGCGTCGGCCAGCGCGAGCGCCGCCGAGCCGGTGCCGAAGGAGTTGTTGTTGATCAGCGAGATGCCCTCCTTGGCGGCCAGGGTCATGTCGCCGCAGAGGCCGTAGGCGAGGTCGGCCAGCGGGCCGAGATCGCTCTGGCCCGCCGAGCCGAGCGTTCGCACGCGCGGGGTCTCACCGGCGTTGAGTGCATCGACGACGCGCGCGAGCAGCTCGGTGCGCACGCCCGAGGTGCCCTTCGCGAACCCGTTCGCGAGGCGCAGCATGGCCGCGCGCACGACGTCGCGCGGGGCGTCCGGGCCGGTCGCCATGCGGTGGTCGTGCAGCAGCCGGTGGTTGTAGGCGTCCATCTCGCCGGCGCCGACCGCCACCCGCTTGCGCACGCCGACGCCCGTCGTGACGCCGTACACGCCGTCGGCCTGCTCGACCGTGCGTTCGACGACCTCGCGCGCCGCCTGTACGCGGGCGAGCGCGTCCGACGGCCACCTCGACCCGCTCGTCGCCGCGCGCAACGCGCACGACCTCGTGCGAGCGTGAGCCGCTCGCCATCCAGGATCACGCTCATCGCGGGCCAGTATGTCGTGGCCGTCGCCTGCCCGGTCGCGGTGGCGAATTGGCCGATCGACCAGGGGCTGCCGTTTGCAGCGAGGCGTACGATGAATCGGCGATGGTGAGCGCGGTCTCGCACGCTCGCCGGGCACTGCTCGGGCCGCCCGGCTGGCGCTTCTTCTCGTTCTGGCTCGCCCTGGCCATCACGAATCTCGGCACGTGGGCCGGAGTCGTCGCGCTGCAGCTGCAGATCCTCGACATGACGGGCGACCAGGCCTACGTCTCGGCCGTCGTGGTCGCCGAATTCCTGCCCGCGGTGATCCTCGGCACGGTTCTCGGCCATCTGCTCGACCGCATGCCGCCTCGCGCCGGCCTCGTCGCCTGCGAATTCCTTGCGGCCGCCGCCTGGGCGCTCATGGTCACGACGGGCCGTGCCGGCACGATCGTCGCGCTGGCGCTGATCTGCGGCGTGACGACCGGCATCTTCAGGATCGTGTCGTCCGTCGTCGTGCCGATGCTCGTCGACGATCACGAGCTGGACGCGGCCAACGGCGCGATCCTGAGCGCGCAGACGCTCACGAACGTCGCCGGCGCCGCGCTCGGCGGCCTGCTGGTGGCACTCACGTCCGCGCACGACGTGCTCCTGCTCAACGCGTTCACGTTCGTGATCTCGGGCGTGCTCCTGCTGGCCTTCAGCCGCGTTCCGCGCAACGCGCCGAGGTCGCCCGACGCACCCGGCGGCGGCAGCCGCGCCTGGCTCGCGGGCTCGGTGGTCGGCGCACGCCGCTGCCTGGGGACGCCGATGCTGCGCATGGTCATCGTCAGCCTGCCGATCGCATCCGTCGCGCTCGGCGTCGTGATCGCAGGCTCGGTGCCGATCCTGCGCGACGCCTATGGCGCATCGGACTTCCAGACCGGCGTCATCCTGGCCCTCGATGCCCTCGGAATCGCCATCGGCGGCGAGCTCTGCGCCGGCGCCGCACGGGCTATCTCACCGGCCTGGCGCTGCTTGCCATCGGCTGGGGCGGCTTCGGCATCGCGCCCAACCTGCTGATCGCGGCGCCGCTCATCGTCATCGGCGGCATCGGCAACGGCATCGTGATCGTGCGCTTCCGCACGATGATGCAGCGCGAGACGCCGCCGCACGAGCGCGCCAGCACGATCGGCTTCGCGTACGCCGTGACATTCAGCATGATCGTCGTCGGCCAGATCGCGGTCGTGCCGCTGTCGAACGCGCTCGGTCAGCGCGCGACGTTCGCGGCCGCGGGCACGGTGTTCGCGCTCGGCGGCCTCGTCGCGGCGCTGTGCTGGCCCAGCACGGCGGCTGCGACGGCGCCGGCGCCTGCGGGTCTCGAGGTCGCTTCGGACGGCTCCCCCGTCCATGCACGATAATCATGATTATGTAACTTAGATCTCGAAGTCGACTTCGACCAGCGGGCTTCCGCCACCCAGCGCTCCACTTCCGCCGGATCGGCGATCTGGCGTGATTGCCGGGTTGGCTTGCGAGCACCTCCGCGAAGATGCGCGCGCGCTCCGAGTCGCGGTGATCGGCGTCGCCTTGCCGGCAGGTCGGCGTTGACGCCGTGCTTGAGATGGAACGTGAAGGCCGGGTTGGCCCGGAGGTTCGCGTACCAGCCCCGCCGGCCCGGCTGGCCGGTCAGGTAGTACCTGCCGCCGATGCAGTAGAACCAGGTCTCGATCCTGCGCGGCCGGCCGCTGCGCGCGCCGATCGTCGTGATGTCGATCGTCCGCTCGCGCCCGTTGCCGAGCGGTCGAGGGCGAGCGCTCGCCGCACGGCCTCGTTCGGCTCAGGCGACGCACTCCGGGTGGGCCTTGGTGAAGCGCTCCGTGGCCGCCGGATGCTCGAGCAGCTTCTCCGGCGGGCGGATCGGCCTCGGCACCAGGTTGCCGCCGCAGTTCGGGCAGATGCCGCCGAAGCGGTTCTCGGCGCAGTCGGCGCAGAACGTGCACTCGTAGGTGCAGATGCGCGCCTGCTCGGACTTCGGGCGGCAGGTCGCGGTCGCAGCACTCGCAGTTGGGCAGGAGGACAAGCATGACGGGAGTACTGCTCAGGCCTTCACGCGAGCGTTCTCGGGGTCGTACAGGACGTCGGCGGCCACCTCTGCGGGCAGCTGCGTGCCGAGCGCCTCGACCGTCGAGCCTCGCCCCGGTTGCGAGTGCGAGCGGCAGGTACGCGTTCGCGATCATGTGGCCCACCGTGTAGCCGTAGGCGGCGCTGCGCACGCGGCCGACGACCTCGCCCTCGGAGACCACCGCCTCGCCGCCGTAGACGCACTCCTGGCCGCCGTCGCCCACCAGCAGCGTGCGCAGGCGGCGCTCGATTCCCGCGCGCGCGCTGTGCCTCCACCGCCGCGCGACCCATGAAGTCGCCCTTGCGCTCGAGCGCCACGCAGAATCCGAGCCCCGCCTCGTCCGGCGTGTCCCCGGCCGTGAGGTCGCTGCCGAAGGCGCGGTAGCCCTTCTCCATGCGCAGCGAATCGAGCACCCGGTAGCCGGCGGGCCGGATGCCGTAGCGCGCGCCCGCCGCGGCCAGGCGATCCCAGATCTGCACC
Source organism: uncultured Actinomycetes bacterium (assembly GCA_963713435.1). Taxonomy (GTDB): domain Bacteria; phylum Actinomycetota; class Thermoleophilia; order Gaiellales; family JALYLC01; genus JALYLC01. The sequence continues at coordinate 2,813 of CAVQLU010000015.1, read as the reverse complement.
CCCCACGCCGGATCCGCGTATATCTCGTATCCGAGCTCGCCGACGTAGGTGATGCGCTGTGCCCAGACCGGCGCGCCGCCGACGTTCAGGGCCCGCCCGCGGCCGAACGGGAACGCACCGGCCGCGACGTCGTCCTCGCTCACGGCCTGCAGCACGTCACGCGCGTGCGGCCCCCACATCCCGATCACGCACAGCTCGTCGGTCTCGTCGCGCACCTCGACGCGCTCGTCGCCCTCGCGCATGTGCAGGCGCAGCCAGCCGAGGTCGGAGTCGATCGCCGCGGCCCCCGTGACGACGCGGAAGCGCCGCTCGGCGAGGCGCGTGACGGTCACGTCGGCCACGATGCCGCCGCGCTCGTTGAGGAACTGCGTGTAGACGACGCTGCCCGGCTCGCGATCGACGTGCGCATCGCAGACGCGCTCGAGCAACGCGGCGGCGCCCGGGCCCTCGACCGCGATCTTGCCGAACGACGTCATGTCGATCAGTCCGACCCGCTCGCGCAGCGCCGCGGACTCCTCTGCGAGCAGGTGCGCGTAGGGCGGCGGCCCAGCCGAAGGCGCGCTGCTCCTCCCCCGCCCTGCGCCACGCCTGTCCGGGCTCGCAGTAGTCGGCGCGCTCCCAGCCGTTCTTGTCCGCGAACACGGCGCCCGCGTCCTGCATGCGCTCGTGCAGCGCACTCATGCGCCTGGGCCGCCCGAGGCTGTCGCTGTCGAGCGGGTAGCGCAGGCGGTAGTAGTAGCGATAGGCCTCGCGCGCGGTCTCGGCGGCGTAGCGCGGGTCGCGGTGCACGGCGCCGAAGCGCCACGGCCGGTAGCCCTGCAGGTCGAGCTCGCTCTCCCCCGTGGTCACGAGCTCGGCGACCGCCTTGCCGATGCCGCCCGCGCCGCCGAAGCCGTTCAGCGAGAGGCCCGCGGCGACGAAGAAGCCCGGCACGCCCGGGAGCTCCCCGACGAGCGGATTGCCGTCCGGCGTCATCGCATCGGGATGGCAGACGAGCTTGACGACGCCCGCGTCGGCCAGAAACGGGAAGCGCTGCGCGGCGCCCTGCATGAGCGGGGCGAAGCGCGCCTCGTCGGCCGGCACCGTCTGGCCGCTGTGATCCCACGGCACGCCGTCGATCCAGCGCGCCACGGGATCGTGCTCGTAGCCGCCGAACAGCACGCCACCGGCCTCGGACTTGCCGTAGACGAGGTAGTCCGGATCGCGGAAGCAGGGCACCTCACGCGGCAGCTCGTGCCCGGCGACGGCCGCCAGCGCGATGTGCTGATGCTCGACGGGGATCGAGACGAGCCTGGCCCCGGCCATCGCAGCCACCTGCGGCGCCCACATGCCCGCGGCGTTGACGACCACTTCGGTCTCGATTCGCCCTGCCTCGGTGACGACCGCGCGCACCTCGTGCCGCGGGCCGAGCTCGATGCCCGTCACGCGCTCCCCGGTACGGATCTCCGCGCCCAGCTCGCGCGCAGCGTTCGCGAGCGCGTACGTGGCCGAATGCGGGTCGAGGTTGCCGTCACCGGCAGGTAGACCGAGCCGTAGAGCGACTCCGGGCTCGCGTGCGGCAGCAGCCGCAGCGTCTCGGCCGGCGATGCCAGCTCGACGTCGAGCCCGATCGCCCGCGCACGCGAGACGCCGCGCTGAAGCTCGCCCAGCGACTCGGGGCTGGACGCGATGCGCACGCTGCCCACCGTCTCGAACACGCCGAGCTCGCGGTACAGCTCGATGCTGTAGCGGCGGAAGCGCATCATCGTGGGCGAGGGATTGAACTGCGTGACGAGGCCCGCCGCGTGGCACGTCGAGCCGCTCGTCAGCGGGCCCTTGTCGATCAGGACGAGATCGCTCCAGCCGGCGCGGGCCAGGTGGTAGGCCACGCTGCAGCCGGTGATGCCGCCTCCGATGATGACCGCGCGGGCGCGATCGCGCACGTCCTGCCTCCTGGTCGCAGCCGCCGTTGCGAACGCAAGGCTATTCGCCGGGCGGCGCGGAAGGAGCAGACGCGAGCCTGTCGAAAACCGGGCCACGCGCGCTGATTCCTCCCGCGGGTGCCTCCCCCCTCGACGCCTCTCCGGGCTCCCGTCAGCTCAACGCTGCAGCGCGATGCGCGGCGGCCGGCCCGCCTGAGCCGGCCGCCGCGCCCCCCATCTCCCGGTCGCCGCCGCAACTACGTGGTTGCCGCGGCGGCCTGTCCTACCATGCCGCCGATGGACGCGCGCGCCAGGAAGAGACGCGGCCGGCGCACGCTCCTGCTCGTCACGGTGCTCGTCGTCGGCGGCTCGGCGCTGCTCGGGAAGGCGCTGCGCACCTCCGACGACGTGCACCGCGGCACGGTCTCCTTCTTTGCCCCCGGACAGGATGCGACCTCCGATCCTGCGGTGGTGGACGGCGCCGCCGGCGCGAAGACGGTGGCCTGGGACGGCTGGGGCTTCGATCCGGGACACCGGCGGCACAACCCGCAGGCGCGCCAGCGCCCGCCGTTCGTGCAGGTCTGGGGCGCCGGGCTCGACTCGCTGGCCGAGTTCCCGCCCGTGGCCGATGACGAGGGCGTCTATATCGAGACCGCGAGCGGCAGCGTCATCGCACTCGGCACCGACAGCGGCCGGCGGCGCTGGACGAGGCACATCGCTCCGCCGCTCGCGACCAGCCCTGCGCTCGACGACCGCCGCGTCTACGTCTCCTCGCTGGGCGGCGTCGTCCTCGCACTGCGCCGCAGCGATGGGCGCCGCGTCTGGCGTTATCGCGTGGGCGCACGCACCGAGTCCTCCCCCCTCCTCGTCGGCGGCACGCTCTACTTCGGTGCCGAGGACGGCAGCCTGACC
>CAVQLU010000014.1:0-316212 GCA_963713435.1 uncultured Actinomycetes bacterium | reverse complement strand
CGTGACGATCTGCAGCTTCGTCATGAGCAGATCGGCCAGGGGTACGTGAGCGGATCGCGATCGAGGTGCTCGCCGACGGGCAGGACGTGGCACATCTCGAAGGTGTTGATGAAGACATCGACCTGGCGGCCGTGCCCCTCGTCGTAGAAGAGCAGCCGGCGCGCGCCGTGCATCGCGTTGAACGTGCGGTTGGCGACGTAGCCCTGCGCCTCGAGGAACGCCTCCGCGCGCCGTCCGTCCCCCTTGCCCGTGACGAGATCGATGTCGCGGATCTCGCGCACGAAGGACGGATCGAAGTCTGCGCCGCCGTGCAGGCGAACAGCGGCACCGCCGATCAGGCGGACTCTCAGGCCGGCCTCGTCGGCTGCCGCCACGAGACGGCGCGCCTCCTCCACGACATCGGGCAGGATCGGCGCTGTCACGTGCGCACTGCCGCTGCGCAAGACGGTCGCGGCGTCATCGTCGGGCAGTGTATCCATGGCCATCTGATCGTTCCGAGCCGATCTCAGCCCGTCACGAACTGGTGGCGGGCCTTCTCGCCGTCGAGGTTGACGAGGCAGCCGGCGATGCGCCCGGTGTGGTAATCGCTGCCCGGGTTGAGGCACAGCGTGCGGCCGATGCGCGTCGCCCCCGCCGACTCGTGGATGTGCCCGTGCAGCGCCGCGATCGGCTGGAACTTCTCGATCGCCTCGCGCACGGCGGTCGAGCCGACCGGGATCATGTGCGGCTCCTTGCCGACGAGCACCATGTTGAAGTCGTCGTCGAGCTCCGCCGCCGTGTCGAGGCCGGAGTCGTACGGCGGCACGTGCAGGTTGAAGATGCAGCGCGAGACGTCCTCGACCTGCGTCGGCGAGCGCCGGCGATGCGGCGGTAGAGCTCGTCCTCGTCGAGCTCGCGCGGCGAGTCCCAGGGCGTGCGGTTCGAGTAGCCGAGCGAGAGCATCGTGTAGTCCTCGAACTCGACGATGCGCTCGTCGCAGGCCTCGACGTGCTGCGAGGCCGAGAGCTGCTCCTCGAGGCTCGTGGGATCGTCGTTTCCGGGCATCACGAAGCAGCGGATGCCGGTGTCGGCGAGCCGCTCGTCGGCGACGTCGAGCCAGCGCGCGAACGTCTGCAGCATCACGCCCTCGAACCAGTGCTCGCGCTCCTCCTCGGGCAGGTCGCCGATCTGGGCGACCTCCTCGGCCGTCGTGCGGTACGGATACATCCCGTTGCCGCGGATGCGACGCTCGAGCGCGTCGAGCTGCGCCTCGTTCTCGGCGCGCTCCGTGCGGCCGAAGAGCGCGCGACGTGAACACGCCGGCCGGATCCTCGACGAGCGGGATGACCATCTTGCCGGTGACGTCGCCGCCCATCACGAGCACGCTGCGCCTTGTAGTGCTTCGGCGCATTCAGGAACTTGAGCCAGAGCACCTCGGTGCCGTGGATGTCGCTCGCGTAGTAGAGGCGGAGGGCGGCACCGCCGCCGCCCTCCGCCTTGCGCCGCCGGAAGACCACGCCTACTCGGGCGGGATCTCGAGGTAGTTGAGCGCGAGGTCGATGCCCTGCGATTTGCGCACGGCCCTCGCGATGTAATAGATCAGCCCGCCTGCGATCAGGCAGCACGCGATCAGCGACAGACCGCCGTTGCCCGGCGAGGTGAAGAGCTGGTCGGCGATGCCCTGGCCCGCGTTCGGCAGTCCGAGCGTCGGATAGGCGAACCACAGCCAGGCGCCGAACAGGCCCGCCAGGATCGAGCCGACGCCGAAGTAGACCATCAGCGGCAGACCCAGGAAGCTGATGTTCGAGACCGAGGCCTCGTAGGCCGCCTTCTTGCGGTACGGGAACAGGATCGCCCCGATGCCGACGAGCACGAAGACCGGGAAGCCCACGACGGTCGAGAGCGCGATGTACTTGAAGAAGCTCGTCGTGTAGGCGGCCGCATAGAGCGACGGGATCGAGATCAGCCCGATCAGCGCGAGCGTGAAGACGGGCGTGTGCGTGCGCGGGTTGATCGACGCCAGCTTCTCGGGGATGAGCTGGTCGAACGACCACGCGAACAGCGCGCGCACCGGCTGCACGATCTGGATGTAGACGATCAGCGGCGCCCAGCAGAGGAACGTGATGCCGAGGAAGGCGACGAAGATCGTGTTCGTGTGGATCGCCGCCACGAGCGTGATCCACCAGGGCTGATTCGGCAGCGTGTAGACCTTCGGGTCGCCGGCGATGCCGTTGACGGCCGTCAGGAACGTCTGGCCGACCGTGTGGTACAGCAGGATCACCATGAGGGTGATCGAGCCGAACGTGATCGCGAGGCCGGAGAGCATCGAGTACCAGTTGCTGCGCGTGCCGGCCTGCCGGATCTCGCCCGCGAGGTTGGTCGAGAACCAGACCCAGACGCCGAAGGCGATGATCGCGCCCGGAGGCGACGATCGTGTTGTGCCAGTCGGTCGGCCCGCTCGTCACGACGCCGGCTTTGTTGGCCTGCGCGATGAAGTAGTTGTAGGTGTCGGCCTGGTGCGTGAAGGGCCGCGCGTAGTTGTTGTACGACTTGATGAACTCGTCGCGCGACGTGAACAGCAGCGTGAGGCCGGCGACGATGAAGCCCGCCATGGCCAGCCCGAAGAGCCAGAGCTGGAAGCGCATCATCAGGCGCGTGCCGTACATCATGATCGCCACGAGGACGATCACCATGATCAGGCCGACGATCATGTCGCCCGGCTTGTCGGCGATCGTCGTGCCCCAGCTCTGCAGACGCGGCGAGTCGGCCGCGACGCCCACCATCGTGAGCATGGGGCCGAGGCAGACCTTGGCCGAGAACACGCCCCAGTAGCCCAGGGCGAGGATCGACGAGGCGCACGATGAGGATGCTGGAGCCGACAGCGAGCGCCGGGTGGACCGAGCGCGAGACGAGGATGTAGTCGGCGCCCGAGCGGGGCATGATCTGCGAAAGAAGGCCGAACGCGCCCGAGATGAGGAATGAGCAGACGACCGTGATCGCGATTGCGGCGTAGATGTTGACGCCGGAGAAGGCCGACAGGATCCAGAAGATCGAGACGGCCAGGACGAGACCCGGGCAGGCCGGAAGCACGTTGAAGATGACGGCATCGCGAACCTTGACGTCGCGGACAAGCCCGGTGGCCCGGCGCGCGAAGTGCGCCTGGGGAACTGCTGGTTGGTCAGCCACGCGTCCACCCCTTCCGTTCGAGAGTCCCGAGCTTCGTTTATCGTTCAAGCGGCCCAGGTCGGCCGAGTATATTCCTGCCCTGCGGCCTGTCAAGGGCTCTCGGCGCCGGGTTGCATCGCACCGCGAGCATCGCTAGAGTCGCCGCTTGATCGATAAAGGGCGAGGGAGGTAGGGCCCGGTGGTGCGATTCGCCGAGTACTTCAAGCCGATACCGACGATCGACTTCTGGCAGACCGTGCGCCAGGTGGGCGTCGATCACGTGATCTCGGAGCTCGAGGACGCACCCGACGGCAGGCACGACAACACGGGTGACCGGCCCTGGGACTACGTGCCGCTGCTGCGCCTCAAGGAGCGCTACGAGAGCGCCGGCCTCACGCTCGCGGGAATCGAGGACTGGCCTCCGATGGACCGCGCCCGCCTCGGCCTGACCGGGCGCGAGGAGGAGATCGAGCACGTCTGCACCCTCCTGCGCAACATGGGCCGGCTCGGCATTCCGATGTTCTGTTACAACTGGATGGCCTGCGTCAACTGGTCGCGCACGTCGACGACGCGCCGCGGGCGCGGCGACGCGCTCGTGACCGCGTTCCAGCCTCGCCGAGCTGGCCGGCGCTCCGCCGACCTGGGCCGGCGAGGTGCCGCCCGAGCAGCTGTGGGAGGCCTTCGAGTACTTCCTCGCGCGCGTGCTGCCGGTGGCGGAGAAGGCGGGCGTGCGACTCGCGCTGCATCCCGACGACCCGCCGATCCCGACGCTGCGCGGCATGAGCCGCATCATGATCAGCGTCGAGGCCTTCGAGCGCGTGCTCGCCCTGGCCGACAGCGAGGCGAACGCGATCTGCCTCTGCCAGGGCAACTTCACGCTCTTCTGCGACGACCTGCCCGCGGTCATCCGCCGCTTCGGGAGCGAAGGGCGCATCGCGTTCGGGCACTTCCGCGACGTGCGCGGCACGCCGACGGACTTCGTCGAGACCTTCCACGACGAGGGCATGACCGACATGCTGGCCTGCATGGAGGCCTGGCACGACTTCGACTTCGACGGCGTGCTGCGGCCCGATCACGTGCCCACGCTGGCGGGCGAGCCGAACGACGACCCGTCCTACGCGCTGCAGGGCCGCCTGCACGCGATCGGCTACATGCAGGGCCTGCGCGAGGCGGCCGTGCGCGAGCGCGAACGGCGCGCGAACGCCGGGAGCAGCGCGTGAGCGCCTCGCTGCGAGACGCGAGCGCTGAGGTGCGCGCGGTCGCCGGCGGCATCGACCACGCCGAGGCCGTCGCCTGGCACGCCGGGCACCTCTACTGCGGGACGGAGGCCGGCGACATCCTGCGCATCGATCCGGCCACGGGCTCCTTCGAGGTTGCTGCGCAGCCGGGCGGGTTCCTGCTCGGGCTCGCATTCGACGGCGGCGGCAACTGCATCGCCTGTGACGCGGCCGGCGGCCGGCTCGTGCGGATCGCACCGGACGGCTCGTCGGAGACGCTGCTCGACTCCGTGGCGGGCCGCAAGCTGACCAACCCGAACTTCATCGCCTACGCAAGCGACGGAACGATGTGGGTGACGGAGTCCGGCAGCGGCTGGACGGCCGACGACGGGTACCTCTTCCGCATCCCGCCCGGCGGCGAGGCGGAGGTCGCCGACAGCGCGTGCAATCGCTTCCCGAACGGGCTCGCGCTCTCGCCGGACGAGAGCAGGCTGTACGTGGTCGAGTCGCGCTGGCCCGGCGTCTCGAGCTATGCGCTGGACGCCGGAGTCCTGGGGCCCCGCGAGGAGACGCTTGCGCTGCCCGGCACCGTGCCGGACGGCCTCGCCTTCGACGCGGAAGGCGCGCTCTACATCGGTTGCTACCGGCCCGATCGCATCTACCGCCTCTCGCCTGCGGGCGAGCTCGAGATCTACCTCGACGACTACACGGGCGAGTTCATGACCACTCCGACGAACCTCGCGTTCGGCGGCGACGACATGCGCACGCTCTACCTGGCCGCCCTCGCGGGCTGGTCGGTCAACGCCGTCGAGTGCGACGTCCCCGGCCACCCCCTGCCGCGGCCGGGCTGAGCGATGGCCCGCTGCCGCCGGCTGGGCCGGAATCTTCCCGAGCATCCCGACGACGTTCGCCGACGATGGCTCGCTGGACCTCGCATCGCAGGCCGCGGTGGCCCGCTTCAGCGTCGACTGCGGTGCCCAGGGACTGCTCTGCTTCGGCCTCGCAGGAGAGGTCTTCCGCCTCACGCCGCGCGAGCGGCGCGAGGCGCTCGAGGCGATCGTCGAAGCCGTCGCGGGCCGGATCCCGGTGCTCGCCGGAGTGGGCGCCGAGGCGCTGCACACCTCGCTCGCGCTCGCGCGCGAGGCGCGCGCGGCGGGCGCCGACGGACTCGTGATCCCGCCGCCCGTGACGACACACCCCTCCAGGCGCGAGCTGGTGCGCTACTTCGACGAGATCGCGGCCGCGGGCGAGCTGCCCGCGATGGTGCAGGACGCTCCGGAGTTCCTGGGAATCGAGCTCGGACCGGAGCTCGTGCTCGAGGTGGCCAGGGCGAACCCCTCCGTCGTCTGCGTCAAGCTCGAGGCGGGCGCCGAGCGCATCGCCGAGTGGGTCGCCCAGGCCGGCGAGCTCGGCGTATTCGGCGGCAATGCCGGCCTCTTCATGCTCGACACGCTCGACGCCGGCGGCGTCGGCATCGCGCCGGGCGCCGACGTCACCGACGCGCTCACGGCGATCTACGCGCTCTGGCAAGCCGGAGATGCGGCCGAGGCGCGCCGCCTCTTCGCAGCCGTGCTGCCGCTGCTCGTCTTCGAGTCGCAGGGCATCGAGCACTACAACGCCTGCGCCAAGCACCTGCTGGTGCGCAGGGGCGTCCTCGCGAGCAGCCACATGCGCGCTCCGACGAGCGGGCTGAGCGACCTCGGACGTGCGCTCGCCGAGCGCGAGTTCGACGCGCTCGGACTCCCCCCGCCGGCCTGACCGGACGGCGGTGCGCGCGTCGTCGGGACACCGGTGCCCGGCGATACACTCGAGCCAGTTCCAACACCATGAGGAAGGCGACGACGACCATGGCGAAGACAGGCGGCTCCGAGCAGGCGACGGCAGCAGAATCCCCCTCTCAGCTGATCGACGCGAGGATCAAGGAGCTCGGTGACTGGCGAGGCGAGATGCTCGCCCGCATCCGGGCCCTCATCAAGCAGGCCGAGCCGGAAGTGGTCGAGGAGTGGAAGTGGCGAGGGGTTCCGGTCTGGTACCACGCCGGAATGATCTGCACGGGCGAGACGTACAAGAGCACCGTGAAAATGACCTTCGCCAAGGGCGCCTCGCTGGACGACCCCTCCGGTCTCTTCAATTCCAGCATGGAAGGCAATGTCCGGCGCGCCATCGATTTCCACGAGGGCGACAAGATCGATGAAAAGGCGCTCAAGGCGCTGATTCAGGACGCCGTGGCGCTGAACATGTCGAAGCCCGCCAAGCGGAAGTAGCCCGGTGACGACAACCCGCGACCGGCTGGGGGTCGGTCTCGTCGGGCTCGGCATCATCAGCAGGGCGCACCTGGCCGGCTACGCGCAGATCGCCGATCGCGCCCGCGTGGTCGCCGTCTGCGACCAGGACGGCGACCGCGCCCAGGCGGTGGCGCGCGAGCTGGGCGCCCGCGCATACACGCGCCTCGGCGACCTGCTGGAGGATCCCGGCGTCGCCTCGGTCGACCTCACGCTGCCACACCACGTCCATTTCGAAGCGGCATCGGCTGCACTCGATGCGGGCCGCCACGTGCTCGTCGAGAAGCCGCTCGCTCTCACCTCGGATCAGTGCCGGAGTCTCATCGAGCAGGCGCGTGCGGCGTCGCTGACGCTCGGCGTCGCCGAGAACACGCGCTTCGTGGCCGCCTACCTCGCCGTCGAGCGCCTGCTGCGCTCGGGCGCCCTCGGCGAGCCCCGCCTGGCCCGCACCTTCATCGCGGGGAGCGAGGTTGCACGGCTGCGCGATACGTCGCTCTGGAAGGGACGCGCCGCAGGCTCGGGCGGGGGAGCGATCTTCGACGCCGGGCCCCATTCCTTCTACCTCTTGCGCTGGCTCCTCGGCGACCTGGCGACGGTGCGCGGCTTTCATCACCGGTTGATCGCAGAGAGCGAGGTGGACGACCACGCGGTGGTCGCCGGCCGGCTTCGCTCGGGGGCGCTCTACAGCACGGAGTACAGCTTCACGGCCGAGATCCCGTGGGGTGAGCGCTTCGAGCTGTACGGCAGCGAGGGCTCGGTGATCGTCGACCAGCTCTCGCAACCACCGGCGATCCATTTCCAGGGCGGCGAGGATCGCAAGGGCCATCCCCTGACCGACGTCCCGTACAACCCCGCCGGCTGGAAGATCGATTCGATCGCCGCCGGCGTCGCCGACTTCGCCGACGCCGTGCGCGAAGGCCGCGCCCCGGCAGTCAGCGGCCAGGACGGCCTCCATGGCGTGGCAGTGGCGGAGCGCGCGTACGAATCTGCCGCCGCCGGCGGCATCGAGCTCTCGCTCGAGACGGCGTGAGAGGTCAGGGGCGCCAGTCCGCGAGCGCTTCCGGGTTCGCGATCACGGCGTCGCGCATGTCGCCGCGGCCGTGCAGCGCCCGCAGGGACGTCACAAGCGAGTGCGAGTAGTGGTCGATGACGTTCAGCGACGCGCCCGCGATGTGCGGCGTCAGGAGCACGCTGTCGAGATCCAGGAGCGGATCGTCCGGTGTCAGGGGCTCGTCCGGGAACACGTCGAGCGCGGCGCCCGCCAGACGCCCTTCGCGCAGGGCAGCGATCAGCGCCGAGTGGTCGAGAATGGCCGCGCGAGCGGTGTTGATCAGGTACGCGCCCGGCCTCATCAGGTCGAGCTCCGCCCGGCCGACGAGGACCTCGGATCCGCGTGCATGCAACGAGACGACATCCGAGCGAGCGAGCAGATCGTCGCGCTCCACGAGCTCGACGCCGCCGGCCGCCTCGGGCGCGACGAACGGGTCGTGGGCGATCACGCGCATCTCGAGGGCGCGGGCTTTCGTCGCGACACGCTCCGCCACGCGCCCGAAGCCGAGCAGACCGAGCGTGAGCGTCCGAAGCTCGCGCCCGCGGTAGCTGCGGTACGGGATCGGCGCCGCCGGATCGGCGGGACGCCAGATGATGTCCTCGCGCGCGCGCACGCGCGTCTCGCGGATTTCCGTCAAGGCACGGGTGCGCAGGAGGTGATGCGTGTGCCCGATCTGGCGCACGAGAGCGATGATCTGGCCGATCACGAAGTCGGCGACGGATTCGGCATTGCGGCCCGGGGTGTAGACGACGGGGATACCGCGCCGGCTGGCCGCGCCGAGGTCGACGTTCACCGGTCCGCCGCGCACGCAGGCCAGCAGCCGAAGACCCGGGAGAGCTGCGAGCTCCCGGTCGCCGCAGGGCTCCGCCTCGAGGACCCACCCGACGGCGCCTCGGGCAGCGCCATCCGCGAGCGCCACGCTGAGTGCCGCGCCGCGCCGATCGATGATCTCGTAGTCGAGCTCACTCGCCAGGACCTCGAGCGCCGAGCCGGTGAGATCGGCCGTGACGAGCAGCGGCTTCATGCCGCCGGCCCCACGGCCGCGGCGCCGAGCCGTGCGAAGACCTCCGCATAGCGACGCGTCAGCGGCGCATAGGCGGCGTGATTCTCCTCGTCGGGCTCGTAGACGTCGACATCCATCTCCACCGCCGGCCGCGCGAGGCCCGACACGAGCAGCGAGCCACCGATCGCCGCGGCATCTGCGAGTCGTGGAACGACCGCGCGGCGCCCGAGCACATCGGCGAGCACCTGCGCCGCGAACGCGCTGCGCCCCCCGCCGCCGGTGAGGACGACCTCGTCGAGCGACTCGTCTGCAAGCGACTCGAGTCGCCTCAAGTTGCAGGCCACGGCATGAGACGACGATTCGATCACCGCGCGGGCCAGATCGCCGACTCCGTGCTGGGGCCCGACCCCGACGAGCGAGATCGGCGGGACCGCCGCCCAGTCATCCGCCCCCCAGCCCGGGTTCGCCGCGCACACCAACGCGCCGTGCGCACCGAGCGGCGACTCCGCCGCGCGCGCGTCGAGGGCGGCGAAGTCCTCTCCGCTGACGGCGCGCAGCCAGCCCAGCATGGCACCGCTCGTACTCACGTTCGTCTCCGCCGCCCAGCGCCCGGGCTGCACGTGCACGCTCACGAGCGGCGTCACCGCAGGATCGAGCATGGGCTCCCGGGTGGAGAGCATGATCGGCGTCGTCGTGCCCGCCACGACCGTCAGCGAGGCGCGCTCGAGTGCAGCGACTCCGTGGCAGGCGACGTGGGTGTCGCCACCGCCGACGTGCACGGGGGTGCCCGGCAGCAGCCCGACGCGCCGCGCCACGTCCGCCCGCAATCCGCCGGCCCGCGACCCGGCCTGCTGCAGCGGCGGGAGCCGGTCGGCGTCGATGCCGGTTGCGCCGAGCACGTCGAACGCCCAGTCCCGGCGCGAGACATCGAGCATCTGCGACATCGACGCCGACGAATGCTCGCTCGCCACGACGCCGCAGAGGCGCTCGAGCAACCAGTCGCAGAACTGCAGGATCCAGCGCGTGCGCTTCCACAGTGCGGGCTGCTCGCGAACGAACCACAGCACCTTCGGAAGCCCGAAATGCGGCGAGCTCCAGTGGCCCGTCTCCCGGTACAACTCTGCGGCCCCCACCGCTGCGCGCACCCGCCCCGCGTGAACGCGGCCGCGAGTGTCCGGGACGAGCACGCCCGGCGCCACGGGCTCGTGCCGTTCGTCGACCAGCACGAAGGGGATGCGCATGCCCGTGCAGGTCAGGCCGGTATAGCGCTCCGGCGGCTCTCCTGCGAGCGACACGGCTTCGGCGAGCGCGCCCTCGATCACGGCCCACCACGCGCCGGGATCCCATTCGCACCACCCGGCCTGACGCGTCATCGGTGCGTACTCGCGCCGCACGCTCGCGAGCGTGCGCCAGGTCTCCAGCGAGACGACGCCGAGCTTGACGCCCGAGCCGCCTGCGTCAAGCGTCGCGACGAGCGTCACCGCTTCCTCATCCGTCCTGCTGCCCGTAGCTCTTGTGACGCTCCATCACGTTGCCGATCTCCTCATCCGCCAGGATGAACGGCGAGCCGACGGCGAGCGCCCGCCAGTACGTGGCGGCGAGCATCTCGAGGACGCGTGCGTTGAGCGCGGCTTCGGCCAGGTCGCGGCCGAGCGCCAGTGTCCCGTGGTTGGCGAGCAGCAGCGCCTTGGTGCTTCCGGTGAGTCCCCCGAAGGCGTTCTGCGCCAGCTCCTGGGTGCCGTACGTCGCGTAGTCGACGACGGGCACCTCGCTGGTGCCGAGCCGCGAGATGACGTAGTGGACAGCCGGTATCGGTTTGCGCAGCACCGCGAACGTCGTCGCGTAAGGCGAATGCGTGTGCACGACTGCGCCGGTCTCCGGCCGGGCGGCATACACCGCGCGGTGCATCGCGAGCTCGCTCGACGGCTTGCACGTGCCTTCGACGACCTCGCCGCCGGAGAGCGTGCAGACGACGACGTCGTCGGGTGTCGTGTCGCCGTACGGGATGCCCGACGGCGTGATCGCAATCGCGTCGTCGCCCGCGCGGGCGCTGATGTTCCCCGCCGTCAGATCGAGAATGCCGAGCCGCTCGAGCTCGATTCCGAGCCGGACGATCTCGCTGCGCAGGCACGTCTTCCCCATCAGGCCACGAGCTCCAGTTCGACACCGCCGGCGGCGGCGGATTCGTAGGCGCGCTCCGCGACGAGAACGCCATGCAGGCCGTCCTCACCACCGACTGCCGGCGCCCGGCCCTCGCGCACGGCGTCGGCGAAGTCCAGCACCCCTGCGGCGATCGAGTCTTCCTTCCAGCCGGCCGGGTTGTAGGGGACGTCGGTCAGGGGATGACCATCGCGATCCTCGCCGCCCTGGAAATGGATCGCCGGCGGTTGCGAGAGCTGGTCGACGATCACCGAGCCCTCGCTGCCGTACAACTCGAAGCGCTCACCCCAGGGGATCTCGGCAGTGAAGCTGTACTCCGTGCTGTAGAGCGCCCCCGAGCGCAGGCTGCCCGCGACCACGGCGTGGTCGTCCACCTCGCTGTCGGTGATCAGCCGGTGATGGAACGCCCGTACGGTCGCAAGCTCGCCCAGGAGCCAGCGTAGGAGATAGAACGAATGCGGCCCGGAGTCGAGAATCGCGCCGCCGCCCCCGCCTGCGGCGGCTCGCCAGCGCGCCGCGACGCGGCCTCGCCGGTCCTCACTGCCGGCGATGAAGGTGCGGGCCAGGCGGGGCTCGCCGAGCGCGCCCGAGCGCAGCAGGCGCTCGACGGCGAGGTAGGCGGCCACGAAGCGCGTGTTCTCGGCGACGCCGAGCGTCAGCGACGCCGCACGCGCCTGCTCGATGAGACTCCGGCACTCATCCGAGGTGAGCGCAAGCGGCTTCTCGACGAGCACGTGGCGACCCGAGGCCAGCGCTGCCGAGGCAGCCTCGTAGTGCACCTCATGGGGCAGCGTGAGATCGACCGCTTCGACGTCGGGATCAGCGAGCAGGTCGCCGAGGCGCGAGTACGCGCGCGCTCCGAACTCGCGCGCGACAGCCGCCGCACGATCGCCGTCGAGGTCGCACACGGCGACCACGGTGGCCCGGTCGGCGGCGCCGGCATAGCCGGCCAGATGCGCGCGGCTGATGCTGCCGAGGCCGACGAGACCGACGCCCACGCGCCGACCTGTGGGCGCCGTCACCACCTCAGGCGCCCACAGGCGAGCTTGCGTCGACGGCGAGGCCGCCGCGCTTGATCGACTCGTACGCGCATTCGATCAGCCGGATCGTGTACTTCGCGTGCTCGAGATCGACTCCCGGGTCGCGGCCCGTGCGAATCGAATCGACGAAGTCCTGACAGCCGGCCATGATCGAATTGTGCTTCCAGCCGCCCAGGTCGTAGGGCACGTCGAGCGGCGTGCCCTTCGGATCCTGATCGCCCCGGTAGAAGACGACGGGCGGATCGAGCACCTGGTCGATGATGATCGCGCCATCGGCCCCGTAGACCTCGACCCGCTCGCCACGCGGGTACTCGGTGACCGAGCAGAACTCCATCGCGAAGAGCGTGCCGCCCTTGGTGGCGCCGCAGATGACCGCGTGATTCTCGAGCGCGATCTCGGGCACGTAGCCGCGCGCGAAGGCCTGCACGCTCTCGGTCTCGCCCAGCAGCCAGGTCATGAGGTAGAGCATGTGCGGGGCGCAGTCGATGATCGCACCGCCGCCGAACGCCTCGCGCTTCCAGCCGAGGGCATCGTCCTTCCACTCGTGCAGGATCTGGTCGGGGATGAACCCGCGGATCATGCGGATCTCACCCAGCGTCCCGGCGCGGATGACCTTCTCGAGCTCGACGTAGGCACGCACGAAGCGCGTGTTCTCCGCCGCGGCGAGCCGCACGCCGTGCGCGGCCGCGGTCGCGATCAGATCCTCCGCCTCGGCCTCGCTCACGGTCAGGGGCTTCTCCACGATGACGTGCTTGCCGGCCTCCAGCGCCTGCTTCGCGAGGCGGTGGTGCAGCTGGTGCGGCAACTGCAGCGCCACCGCATCCACGCGCGGATCGGCGAGCAGCGTGGTGAGATCGGTGTACGCAGTGGCGCCGTAGCGTTCGCCTTCCGCCTGCGCGCGGGCGGGATCGACATCGCAGACCGCCACCAGCTCGGCGCCTGACGCCGCCTTGTACCCCTCGAGGTGCGGGCGGCTGATCATGCCCAGCCCGACCACTCCGACGCCGATCGGCGCTCCGTCAGTCATGCGTATCTCCTCTGGTTCGAACGGTTGAGACTCCCGGGCGGCCGCACGTCACTCGACCACGCGGATCTCGCGCGGCAGCACCGAGATGCGACGCGGTCCCTCCGCCTCGATCACGTAGGTCTCCTCGTCGCCGATCTGCTGGCCGGTCTCGGCGATCGAGTACAGCTCGATGCAGATCACCATGCCGGCTTCGACGACGAGCTCCGGGCTGTCGTCGAGCCACTGCTCCTCGGTCTCGATGCCGATGTTGTGGCCCGTGTGGGTGAAGCGCTTGAGCAACTCGATCTCGTGCTCGGCGAACTTGTCGAGCGCCAGCTGGTAGAGCGATCCGTAGCTCGTGCCCGGGACGAGCCCCGCGCCGACCGTGTCGACGATGTCGAGCATGGCCTCGTAGCGCTCCTGCAGAGATGCAGGCACCGGGCCGCCGTAGGCGTAGCGGCGGTTGTCGGAGCAGTAGCCCTCGTACACGCCGCCGAGATCGAGCGTCACCAGCGAACCTCGTTCGAGCGGCTCGTGAATCGCGAACTCGGGGTTCGCGCTCGCGAACGAGAACGTCACGTGGCTCATGCCGCCGGCGCCGTTGTGAGCCATGCGCTCCTTGGCGTTCTGCGTGAGGTCCATGCGGGACATGCCCAGGTGCAACGTGTCGTAGAGCTCGGCGACGCTCTGCTCGACGATCTGCAGCGATCGCTCGAGCAGCTCGATCTCCGCCGGTGACTTGATCAGGCGAAGGCGATTGAGGACGTCGTCCACGATCACGGGCGCCTGCGCCCGGCCGGAGGCCTCGAGCAGCTGCAGGATCGAGTACGGGCACGTCGACTCGACGCCGAGCGTGCGGCCGGGGCCGAGCCGTTCGCCGACCAGCGTCTCGAGCGCGCGCATGGCTCCGCCGTGGTCGTTGAAGCCGATTACGGCGTCGGCGCCGAACTCGACCGACTCCGCCGCGAACGCCCAGCACAGGAGCGTCACGTCACCGGCGGAATCGACGTACGAGAAGAACGGCATGCGGTTGCGGAGCGTGTACAGAATGGGGTTGCCTGCGCTCGGCAGCGTCGTGTAGCCGGTCGTGTAGAAGACGTTCTCGGGCGAGGTCAGCAGCACGCCGTCGAGCCCGCGCTCCTGCATCAGGGCGTGCAGCTTGTGCTTGTCGAAGCCGGCCGTGCCGAAGTGCGCCGTCCGTGCGAAAAGAGGCGTCAAGCGTCCTCTCCTTCCGTGGTCTGGTCGAGGTTCATGAGCTCGGCGGTGGCGCGCTCGAGGCGCTGCGCTCGCTCGTGCAGCCAGGGCAGGCGGACGGCGATCACATCGCCGATCTGGTCGAGCGGGTCGGCAGTCGGGACGACCAGCGGCGAGGACGGCTCCGAGGGCATCACCATCTCGCGCAGGAGCGTCGTGATCTCCACCTGGAGCGCCTCACGGCGCGTCAGCGGCAAGAAGGTGTGCGTGCCGAAACCGAGCGGCGCCCCTGCCGCATCGCGCACGAGCACCGACGCCGTCACCGGGCCGCCGCCGGTGCCGATCGCGAGCGTGGCGGCGGTTCCGTCCGCGCCGGCGAGCTCGGCGCCCGCGACGTCCCACTCGCACGTGAGATCGCCGCGTCCGAGGTGTGCCGTGTCGGCGTGCAGGCGGACGGTCTCCCCCGCGGCCGCGAGCATGCGCCCGCCGCGCGTCGGCAGTGGGCCGAGCACGCGGGTCGCCCGGAGCTGCAGGCGGTCGATCACGTTCGCCGTGATGCGCTCGACGTGCTCGTTGCGTGGCACGAGCATGGGCCAGTCGGTCGTCGCGCCCTGGAAGACGATGCCCCCGCGCGGCGTCGTGAAGATGCCCATCGTCGCGGCGGCGTGCGGCTGGTACCTCGACCAGCGCGGGCCGAGCTCGGCAACGCCGAGGATGAAGAACGACTCGGGCGTTCCCTGTCCTCCGGTTGCGACTGCGAGTCCGTCCTCCCGCCGCTCGAACTCCGCGCCGTCGCACTCGTAGCCGAGCAGCGGCAGCTCCGGATCGTCGCCGAACACGGCGCCGTCCTTCAGGCCCGTGCCCGCGAACACCCAGTGATCGGCGTGCTGGACGGTGTAGCCGAGCGCGTCGCGCCGGCCGTCCCACCAACCGCCGGCGTTGTGGATGCTGACGCCGGTCGTGCGGTTCTCGGGATCGAACTCCCAGGGCTCGTCGCGCTCCCACGTCGACCTGGACTTGCTGGGCGGCACGACCTTCGCGCACACCATCGCCGTGTCGTCGTCGGTCAGGTGGATGCGGTAGCCCCCGATGTTGCCGCTGAGGAAGGCGATGTTGCCGCCGCCGCGCGTGAACGCGTCGAGGTGCAGACGCATGGCCTCGCTCCAGTACTCGTCGTGCCCGACGCTCAGGAGCAGCGAGTACGGGAACAGGAGATCGGCGTCCTGGTGCAGATCGAGATCGGTGCAGTAATCGACGTCGTAGCCGCTGCGCTCGAGCCATCCGATCAGCGGCGCATCCCAGTGCGCGAACGTCTGGCGCCGGCTCGAGGGCTCGTGCGCGTCCGGCGGATCGCCGGGCTGCACGACGCCGCCCGCGCCGCCGCCGGGCCGCCGGAACGTGACCTTGAAGCCGGGTCGCGGCGCCTCGTCCGACCACAGCGCCTCCGCGTAGAGGCTGCCGTAGCCGGTGCTGTTGTAGGCGTGGTAGGTGGCCCAGGAGAGCTTGTAGAGAATCGGCGCCTGCGGCCCGGACAGGGGCGGGCGCACCACGAAGAGCACCTCGCCGGCCTCGCCCGGCAACGCGGCTCCGTCGGTGTCCGTCTCGACGAGCAGCGCGAGGTAGGCCCCGGAGCGCCAGGTTGCGGGCAGCTCGAAGTCGTAGGCCGGCCAGCCCCAGTCGCGGTCGGGCGGGCCTTCGGGCAGGGCCTGGCCGGGCAGGCTGCCGGGGTGGACACCCTGCACGGCCTCGAGTTCGGCCCCCTGCCTGCGCCACTCGACGCGAAAGGCCGGGGCGTCCGTCGAGACGTGCAGCGTCAGCGTTCCGCCAGGGCGGACCGAGGGCAGGCGCGGATAGCCGCGGATCACGCTAGCGCGCTGTCCAGCCGCAATCGACGAGCAGATCGGAGCCGGTCACGAACGATGCGCCCGAGCTCGCCATGAAGTACACGGCCTCTGCGATCTCCGACGGATCGGCCCAGCGACCGAACGCCTGCTCGCCCTCGCGCAGCGTCTTGACCTCGTGATACGGGCTGCCGGTGCGCTCGGACTCGAGCGCGATGTCGCCGCGCAGCATCGCCGTGTCGACCGATCCGGGACTGACCGAGTTGATGCGGATGTTGGCGGGCGCGAGCTCCCAGGCGAGCGCGCGGCACATGCCGATCACCGCCGCCTTGGTGGCGCCGTAGAGCACGTGATCGACCTGGCCGACGTGACCGGAGACGGAGCCGACGTTGACGATCGAGCCGCCGCCGCACCTCTTCATGACCGGGATCACGTGCTTGCAGAGCAGGAAGGTGCCCCCGATGTTGACGTTCGCGACGTGCGTGAACTCGTCCCAGCTCGTCTCCTCGAGCGGCTTGACCAGCACGACGCCGGCCACGTTGACGAGAACGTCGATGTTGCCGTGCTCGCTGACGCGCGCGACGAGCCCGGCCACCGCCGTCTCATCGGCGACATCGCAATGCTCGAGCGCCCACTCATCCTCGACGCCGTCGACTTCCTCGCGTGCGATCACATCGGCGCCGACCACGTGATAGCCGGCCGCTGCAAAGCGCCGCGCCGTGGCAGCGCCGATGCCTCGCGCCGCTCCGGTGACGAGCGCGACCGGCTTGCGGTCGCTCATCGGGCAAGGCTCCGGGTGCCAACGATCTCGCGTGCCTGGGCAGGTGTCGCGATCTCCCTGCCCACGGCGCGCGCGATCTCGGCCACCTCGCTGACGAGTTGATGGGTCTCGGCCAGGTTGCCCGCGCGGTCGAACGGGTAGTCCTCGGTGCCGACGCGCACGTGGTCGCCCTGGACGATGGCCGCGGCCAGGATCCTGACCTGCTCGGGCGCCATGATGCTGACGGTCGAGACGCAGCCCTCCGGCAGCGCGGCGGTGCGGCGCAGGTACTCCTCGATGGTCGGCGCCGACCACGACCCGCCCGGCCAGCCGAAGAAGAGACTCGTGAAGTACGGCGCATCGATCAGCTCGTGCTCGATCAGCCAGCGGAGGTTCCAGATGCCGCCCTCGTGCCAGGTCTCGTACTCCAGCTGCACGCCGAACTCGCGCGAGAGCCGTGCGTACTCGGCGAGCTCCTCGCGCGAGTGGAGCTTGTTCATGTCGAGGCCGACGAACGCCTCGTCGTGATGGCTCGTGATGATCGAGATCATGTCGGCGCCCTGCTCGAACACGTCCATGCGCTGCGGAATGTCATGGCTCGACATGCCGCACTGGACGATCAGGTCGGTCTTGCGCCGCACGGCCGCGATCGTGCCGATCCAGTCGTCGGCGTGCATGTGCAGGATCGAGGCGCCCGCTTCCTGACAGCGCGCCGCCTCGTCCGCCATGGCCTCGGGCGTACTCGGATACGGCGTGTCCGGGTGCAGCCAGCAGATGTTCGGCGTGGCGGTGATGATCAGCGGCTCCACGCCGGCTCCTTGTCGTTCGGTGTCATTTCAGCCCTTAACGGATCCGGCGTAGATGCCCTGGGTCATCCAGCGGTTGGCGACGAGAAAGACGATCAGCATTGGGATCTGGGCGAGCACGACCGCCGCCGCGGGAACCGCGAACGACGAGAAGTACTGCGCATTCGTGAACTTGAGCAGGCCCGTCGTGATCGGGAGCACCTTGTTGGCGCTGAGGAAGGTGAGCGCGAAGATGAACTCCTTCCAGATGCCGACGAAGTTGAGCAGGAAGCCCACCGCCATGGCCGGCAGGCTGAGCGGGATCACGACGTGGCGCAGCATGCTCACGTCGCCGCAGCCGTCGATGTGGGCCGCATCCTCGATGTCGCGCGGCATGCTCGAGAGGAAGCCGGCCAGGATCAGCAGCTGCAGCGGGAAGCCGTATGCGGCGTGGATCGCGATCAGCCCGGCGCGCGTGTCGAGCGTCGAGGTGTCGTTGAGCAGCCCGTAGAGCGGGATCAGTACGGTCTGCTGCGGCAGCATGAGCGTGGTCAGGAGCAGCAGGAAGAGCGTGCGGCGCCCGACCAGGTGCAGGCGACTGAAGGCATAGGCCGGCACGATCGCGAGCGCCGTCGCGATCAGCGCGCCGAGGCCCGAGTAGAGCAGGCTGTTCCCGAGCAGCGTGCCGAAGTCGAGCGCGGTCCAGGCCGTGCGGTAGGCCTCGAGGCTGATCGCGTGTGGCAGCGCGAAGGGGTCGTCGATGATCTCGTCCTCGGGCTTGACCGACGTGATCAGCGTGAGGAAGAACGGGTAGCAGAAGACGATTGCGACGAGGGTCGTCGCGAGCGTCCAGGCGGACTTGCGCGTGTGGAGCCGCAGCCGGCGGCGGGTCAGCTCACGCCTCGCCATCGAGCGCGCTCCTCCCGACTTTCCTGAGGTAGAAGATCGCGAAGATCATGCTCAGTGCGAGCATCACGGTGCTGATCGCGGCGCCGTAGCCCACGCGCTGCTCGTTGAAGGCCGCGCGGTACATGAGGAAGCCGAGCACCTGGCTGGCGTTGCCCGGGCCTCCGCGGGTCATGACGGAGATCAGGTCGAAGGCGCGCAGCGCCTCGAGCACCGAGAGCATCGTCACGACCATGAAGATGGGGCGCAGCATCGGCAGCGTGATGTGGCGCAGCGACTGGTAGCTGTTGGCGCCGTCCAGCCGTACGGCCTCGTACAGCTCGGCCGGAATCTGACGCACCGCCGCATGGAAGAGGATGAGCGCGACGCCGATGTAGGACCAGCCGAAGATCGCGATCAGCGTGTAGAGCGCCGAGTGCGGGTTGCCCAGCAGGTCGACGTTGGGATCGCCGATGCCGATCTTGGCGAAGAGGACGTTGAACACGCCGAAGGCCGGGCTGACGATGAACGAGAACATCAGCCCCACCGCGACCAGCGACATCGTGACCGGGATGAAGAAGATCATCCGGAAGAGGCCGGGGAGGTAGACGCGCCCGGAGTTGAGGAAGATCGCCAGCGCCGGCGCGAGGACGTCGACCACGAAGAGCGTGCCGATCGTCCACTTGACGGTGCCGGCGAAGGCGTGCCAGAAGAGCGGGTCGTTGTAGAGCTCGCGGAAGTTCGCGAGGCCGACCCACTGCTTGTGCGGAGCGAACAGATCCCACTCCACGAAGGCCAGGTAGATGCTGTAGAGCAGGGGATACCCGACGAAGACGCCGTACACGACCAGCGGCACGACGAGCCCGAAGAAGTACGCGAACCAGCGCCGCTTGACCTTCTGGAGCGTGGTCTCCCGCTGACGAACGCGGCGCGCCGGTGCGGCTGCCGCGCTCACGCGCCGCCGCCGCGCAGCGCCGCGCGCGGGTGGGGAGACCGCGAAGGTCACCCCACCCGCACATCCAGGGGCGGCGTACGCCGCTCACTACTTGACGGGGCCCTGCGAGCGCTTGGCTGCCTTCTCGACCACGGCTGCCGCCTTCTCGGGGGTCGTCGTGCCGGCGAGCACGGCCTGGAGCTGCTCCAGGAACGGCTGGGAGACCGCCGGCCCGAGCGCGTGGTCGGGGTGGGTGAAGGAGATGCCGCTGTACTTGGCGATCGCCTTGCCGAGGCGCTGCACCATCGGCGGCTCATCCGCGAGCTCGGGGGTGACGGTGCGGTTCGCCGCGAACGGACCATCGGTCGCGACCATCTTCTCCTGGGCCTCCTTGGAGATGACCCAGTTGAGGAACTTCGCGGCCTCGGCCTTGTGCTGGCTGCGCTTCGCCATCATCCACGTGCTCTCGGCGAAGACCGACATGGACGGCTTCTGGCTGCCCACCTGCGGGTAGGGGAACCAGTCGACCGGGTAGATCAGCTTCTTGTCCTTGAGGAACTTCGAGAGGATGAAGGAGCCCTGGTACCACTGGGCCGCCTGCTGCTTCTTCCAGAAGATGATCGCCGTGGTGTCGAAGTCCATCGAGTTGACGCCCTTGAGGAAATCGCCGCTGTCCTCCATGGTCTTCATCTGGCCCAGCGCTGCGACGACGCGCGGATCGGTCCACGGGATCTTGCGGTTGAGCAGATCGTCGTAGGCCTTGGCGCCGTACTTGTTGACGAACCAGGCCGACCAGTCGAACTGCGCTTCCCACTGCTGCTGATTGGCAAGCAGGAAGGGGGCGACTCCGGCCTTCTTGAGCACGTCGTTGTTGTGCTGGAGCTCCGCGTACGTCTTCGGAACCTTGAGGCCGTACTTCTTGTAGAGGTCGGTGTTGTACCAGACGGCCGAGGCCGACATGTAGTACGGGACCATGTACTTGTGGCCCTCCATCGTCGCGATGTTGCTCGCGGCGGGAGTGAGCGTCTTCGACCAGCCGTACTGCTTCCAGTAGCTGTCGAGGTTCGCAGCGAATCCGGAGTCGATCATGAACTTGGCCCAGCCGGCCTCCCACGCGAAGAACACGTCGGGAGGAGTGGAACCGCGCAACACGAGCCCGATCTTCGGCTTGAAGTCGTTGTCCGGGATCCCGGTCAGGGTGACCTTGATCTTGCCCTTGTTCTGCTCGTTGAAGGTGTCTGCGAGCCACTTCATGTACTCGTCGTTGCTCGGGCTCACGATGCGGTAGGTGGCGTTCAGATTCACTTCCGCGGAGCTCTTCGCCGGACCGGTCGAACGGGCCTCGCTCGTGCCGACGGCGACCGCCGTCGTCACCGCAAGTGCTGCGACCGCGAGCGCCATCTTCTTGAAGGCGCCCTGGCTAGGTCGTCCCATCACGTGCCCTCCTCGTCATCGACATGCCTTGTGATGCAGGTCGCGTCTCCGGGCCGGATCCGCAAGCGCTGCTGGGGGTGGTCGGCAAAGACGCGCGGAATAGCCGATTTGTTGGCCGGTACCGCCGAGTTTCGGCAACGATTGCATAAGTCGCCTCTCCGGGTCAAGGAACGGCCCCTGATCCGCTTACGGCAGCGCGGCGAGAACGTTTGCGGGAGCGGCGTCCTCGCCCGGGTGATCGCACCCGCACGAGCGACGGACGATCAGCCGGGCCGGTAGACGCACCTCGGTGGCGCTCGCGTGGTGATCGGAGACGCTCAGCAGATGCAGCAGGAGGCTCGCGGCGTGCTGGCCGAGCTCCCGTTCCTGGGCCGCGAGCGTCGTCAGCGCCGGCTCGATCACCCCGCCCACGCGGTCGGGGTTCTGGAAGCTGACGAGAGCGACGTCCTCGGGGATCCTGAGGCCGCGCGAGCGGATCGCCTTGATCGCGCCGAGCGCGAACGTATCTCCGCCCGCGACGATCGCCGTCGGCGGCTCGGCGTCGTCGAGCAACTCCGCCACCGCGGCCTCGGCGCTGGCAGGCGACCACGAATCGCTCAGGCGCACCCGCATGCTGGCCTCCATCCCGGCCCGGCGCATCGTTTCCTCGAAGGCCGCGAGGCGCTCCGATCCCGACGTGACGTTCGACTGACCGCCGACGTACGCGACCCGCGTGTGGCCGTGCTCGAGCACGTGCTCGACCAGCAGGCCGATGCCCTCCCGATTCGCGAGGGCGACGCGCGCCACGGGCGCCGACTCCTCGAAGTTGGCGAAGAACACGAGCGGCATCCGATAGGAGTCCTCGTAGCCTCCCGAGGTGGCCAGGAGCACGCCGTTCGCGCGGTGCGCGAGCAGCTCGCGCAGAGCTTCGCGCTCCTGCTTCGCATGGCGGTCGGTATTCATCACGAGCACCTGGTAGCCGGCGCTCTCGAGCACGTCCTGAGCGGCCTTGACCACCAGCGCGAAGAACGGGATCGTCAGATCGGGAACCACGATGCCGATGAACGGCGAGGTGCCTCCGCGCAGGGCGCTCGCCATCCGGTTGGGCTCGTAGCCGAGCCGATCGGCCGCCGACTGCACGCGTCTGCGCGTGCGGTCATTGACGGCGGAGTGACCCCGCAGCGCCCGCGAGGCAGTCGACAGCGAAACCCCGACGGCGGCCGCTACGTCCTCGAGCTTGACGTGGACCCGGCCGCGCTGGGGTTGCTCGTGTGGGCCCGTTCCAGATTCCACGGAATGCAAACGTTACCATCGCTCAAGGCCGACCCAGCGGCTGAGCTTCTGCCGTGTCCTCAGCGCACGCCTACCGGCCGGTCACTGCACGACGGCGTGCTGCATCGCCCACAGCGCAGCGCCGGCCCGCGTCGAGGTGCCGATCTTGCCGTAGATGTGCTGGATGTGGTGGTCGGCGGTCTTGGGTGAGATGTACAGCCGGTCGGCGATCTCGCGCGTCGTCAGTCCCCTGGCCGCCAGCCGGAGCACGTCGACCTCGCGCCGGGTGAGCCCGCCCGGATTGACCGGTCGCTTGCCCGAGGGCGCCCGCGGCTCGCCGTGGCCTGCGGCCACGAGCACTGCGCGGCTCGCGCGGGGCTCGAGCACGCCCTCCGATTCGAGCCGGCGCAGCTCGACGGCTGCGTCCGGCGGCGAGAACGGCGGACGATCCGCCCGCTCCGTCGTCAGTCCCACGTAGATCTCGGTCGCCGCCAGGACGCGCGCGCCGAGAGCGTCGGCGTCGGCTTGCAGCCGCTTGTGGTACCCGGACCCGTCGCACTTCTCGTGATGCGCGGACGCGACGGGATTGAGGGCGTCCAGCGCGGGGGAGCGCCGCAGCATCTGCTCGGTCAGCATCGGGTGCAGCTCGACGCGATCGAACTCCGTGCGCGTGAGCGGCCCGGGCTTGTCCCAGATCGAGTTGGGCACGACGGTCGTTCCGAAGTCGTGCACGAGCGCAGCGCGGCGGACGGTGTCGACGGCGTCCTCGTCGAGCCCGAGCACGCGGGCCGCGTCGGCTGCGAGCTCGGCGCAGCGGCGGCTGTGGCCGCCCATGTAGGGCGACTTGAGGTCGATGAAGTCGGCGGCGACCATCAGGGCGTCGTCGAGCTGCTCTCCGGACAGCATGCGGTGCGGCTCCGGCTCGAGGGCGAGCACGGCGTCCCACGGCTCGATCCCGTCGAGCTGCTCGAGCCATTCGCGCCCGTGCTCGACGAAAATGTCGGCGAGCGCGGGGTCGTACGTGCGATCGCGCCGATCGCGGGCCGCCTCCACGGCGCGCTCCGGCGAGAACAGGCGGCCGATGGCCTCCATGTCGTGGCTCAGGTGCACGACGCGCATGGGGAGCGGGATGGCTTCGCCCTGCGCATGGGCGGGATAGCCGTTTCCGTTCCAGCGCTCGAACGTGAAGCGGATCGCGTCGCGGACGTCGGGGCCGAAGTCGAGCCGCTGCAGGAGCATGTCTGCCACTTCGCAGCCGGACGTGAAGTTGTAGACCGCCCACTCGCGGGCCGTCTCCTGGATCAGCTTGACGATCGCGTCTTGCTCTTCGGGAGTGCGGCCGGCCGTCGCATAGGCCATGACGTCGCGCATGACCTCCGTGGGATTCGCCGCGTCGTGCACGAGCGTCGCCGCGCGAATCGCGATCTCGTCGCCGAAGACGGTGGCGACCTCGTGCGCGTGACCGGTGCAGCCGACGTAGCGCAGCAGCGCCACCCAGTAGGCGGTCTCGCGCACCTCGTCGTCGAATCCCGCGGCCTCGCAGATGGAGGTGGCGAGCAGGCATGAGCGCAGCTGCGATTCCAGCGGCTGACCGAACGCATTGTCCTGAGCGAGCGCCAGCGTGGCGACGAATTCGCTCAGGCGAAGCGGTTTGGCGGAAATGGGGAGTCCTCCCGATGTATCGGCGCTCTCGGCGGAGCAGGATCGTCTCACAGGGCGCGGGGTGCTGTCGCCCCGCCCGAACCACACACCACACGGAGGCCACCCATGACGCCATCGCAAACCCACGGCTCGGATCCCATCAGGGTCGGAGTGATCGCCGACCAGACGGGCCCGCTCTCGTTCGTGGGCGTCGCCAACGCCAACGTCGCCAGGATGGTCATCGGCGACATCAACGCCAAGGGCGGGCTGCTCGGGCGGCACCTCGAGTTGCACCTCGAGGACAGCGCGACCGACGACGCCGTGGCCGCGGCGAAGGCGGCCAAGCTGGTCGAGCAGGACGGCGTCGACGTCGTCTTCGGCGGCATCTTCAGCTCCACCAGGCAGGCCATCAAGAGCGAGGCCGTCGTCAAGGGCAAGACGCTCTACATCTACCCGGAGCAGTACGAGGGCGGGGAGTCCGATCCGCTCATCTTCTGCACCGGCCCCGGGCCGGCACAGCAGATCGATCGGTTCATCCCGTGGCTGATGCGCGAGACGGGCGCGAAGACGTTCTACTTTCCGTCCGCCGACTACATCTGGCCCCACGTGCTGAACGCCCGCGTGCGGGAAGTCGTGACCGCCAATGGCGGCGCGATCGTGGGCGAGGAGTACTTCCCGCTCGACCACATGGACTACGCCGCGACGGTCGAGAAGATCAACGCGAGTGGCGCCGACGTGGTGTTCAACACGATCGTGCCTCCCGGGGTCTCGCCCTTCTTCGAGGAGCTCTACGACTCCGGCTTCGCGGCGCGCGGTGGAAAGCTCGTCTGCACCTACTTCGACGAGAACTTCCTGAACATGTGCCCGGCCGCTCACGTCGAGGGCCTGTACGGCTGCCTCGACTACTACCAGGCCGTCGACGATCCGTTCAGCGAGAAGCTGCTCGCGCAGTACGACGCGCTCTATCCCGGCGACGCGAAGTTCACCGGCGGCAGCGCGTGCTCCGGCCTCTACCGCGGGCTGCGCCTGTGGGCGGCGGCCGTGACGGAAGCGGGCTCGCTCGTGCAGGACGACGTGATCGCGGCGCTCGACCACGCGGCCATCGACGAGGGCCCCGGCGGTCCTGCGAGCGTCGTGCCCGGCCAGCACCACCTGCGCCTGAACATGTACATCGCGCAGTCGCGCGGAGGCCGTTTCGAGATCGTCGAGAACCTCGGCGCCATCGATCCGCAGGAGCGCCCCGTCGGCACTCCGGTCCTCAGCGCGTGAGACGAACGACGACCCCCGAGACCACGACAACCCATCACGAAAAGGAGAACGAGATGCTACTCGCGACAACGCAGGTCGAGGACTTCGACAGGTTCATGGCGGTCTTCTCGAACGCCGGCGCCGACAAGCGCAAGGAGCACGGATCCAACGGCGCGCTGATCTTCCGCGATCCCTCCGAGGAGGATCGGGTGTGGGTGATCTTCGACTGGGACGAGCAGGGCTGGCAGAGCTTCGTCTCCGACCCCAGCGTCCCGCCGATCATGAAGGAAGCCGGGCACAAGTCGAAGCCGCAGGCAGCAGTGTTCGCCGGCCGCTGCGACGCCTGACACCCGCTCCCCTTCGGAGATCCCCAGACGGAAAGCCCGCTCCGGCGGGCTTTCCGCTGGTCCGCCGGAGAGCTGATCCCGCTCGTCGTTCGTTCGCACCGCACACTTGGGGTCTGGCCCGTACAGGACGGGTCTGACCCCAGGTGTACGGGTCTGACCCCAGGTGTACGGCACGATTGGCACTGAAAGCGCGCTGACTCGGCGCACCGCGCGCGCTTCGTCAACATCTGCGAGCCACGCATTGGCGCACAGTGCGCCGCGTGGCGCACGAACGTGCCGCGGTTGGCGCACGTGTGCACGGACAGTAGGGGTCAGACCCGTCCTGGACGGGCCAGACCCCAGGTGGTCGACCGGGGCGTGGTCTTCGCTCGAGAGGCCCCCGAAGCGGGTCGGCGAGCGTGTCGTAGGCCCCTGGGCTCGATTACGCTCCACCTGGCAATGCCCGACATTCCCCAGACCGGAAGTGTCGTTGCCGGATATCGCATCGAGCGCCTGCTCGGGCGGGGCGCCACGGGCGCGGTGTACCTCGCCGAGGATCCGGACGGACGGCAGGTCGCGCTCAAGGTCCTGATCCCCGAGCTCGCCCAGAACGAGCGCTTCCGCACGCGGTTCCTGCACGAGGCCGAGATCGCCGCCTCGCTCGACGAGCCTCACGTCGTCCCGACGCTCGCCATGGGCGAGGACGACGGCTCGCTCTACCTCGTCATGCGCTTCATCGACGGGCTCGACCTGCGCGAGCTGCTCAAGCGCGAAGGGCCGCTGAGCGCCGAGCGCGCGGTCGACCTCGTCGGGCAGGTCGCGGGCGCGCTCGACGCTGCGCACGCGCTCGGCCTCGTCCACCGCGACGTCAAGCCGGGCAACGTCATGGTCGAGGCGACGGATTCCGGCGAGCACGCCTACCTGTGCGACTTCGGGCTCGCCAAGCACCTCTCGTCGGTCAGCAGCCTGACCGGGGAGCGGGCGTTCGTCGGCACGATCGCGTACATCTCGCCCGAGCAGATCGAGGGCGCGACGATCGACGCGCGGGCGGACGTCTACTCGCTC
The DNA here is from genome assembly GCA_963713435.1 of uncultured Actinomycetes bacterium. Taxonomy (GTDB): domain Bacteria; phylum Actinomycetota; class Thermoleophilia; order Gaiellales; family JALYLC01; genus JALYLC01. The sequence continues at coordinate 289,945 of CAVQLU010000014.1, read as the reverse complement.
GGCTGCATGCTCTTCGAGTGCCTCACCGGACAGCCGCCGTTCGAGCGCGAGAGCGAGGTCGCGACGGTCTACGCGCACATGAACGAGCCGCCGCCGCGCCCCAGCGAGGTGCGGCCGGGTCTCCCGCGGGCTTCGACGACGTCATCGCACGAGCACTGGCGAAGGCGCCCGACGACCGCTACGCGAGCTGTGGCGAGCTCGCCAGCGGCGAGCGAGGCCGCCTTGCGCGGCGAGCTGCCCGGGCGCAGCCGGCGGCGTCGCCGGCTGGCACTCGGCGCGCTCGCGGCGGGCGTGCCGGTGGCCGTGGCCGCAGCGGCCGGAATCGTCCTCCGCGACGACGACGGCGGCAATGCCGCGCCGCCAAAGCTGGCCATCGCGCCGAAGACGATGGGCCTCATCGACGCCACGACCCACAAGGTCGTGGGGCAGATCCCGCTCGCCGGCCAGCCGTGGGACGTCGCGTTCGACGCGCGCCAGGCGTGGGTGATGCTCGGCGACGAGCGCCGCATCGCACGCGTCGGTCTCACCTCTCACAAGGTGCTGTCGTCGACGAAGCTCCCCTTCAGGCCGGGCGGCATCACGACGGGCGCCGGGGCGGCCTGGGTGACCGAGGCAGACGGCCCGGGGCTCCTCCGCCTCGACGGGAAGACCGGGACGATCGCGAAGCGCTACTCGGTGCAGATCAGGAGCGATCGGCGCTCGAGCTCGACGGGGATCGCCTACGGCGCGGGCTCGGTCTGGGTCGCGCGCGGGCCCGAGACCGTGCGCGTCGATCCGGTCGGCGGCAACGTCATGAAGCGCATCCTGACCCCGCTCGCGGCGACCTCGGTCGTGTTCGCCGACGGCGCGGTGTGGGTGGCGAGCGCGGAGAACGGGCAGGTCATGAAGATCGATCCCGCGATCAACGGCATCTCCGCGTCCACACAGCTGCACGCGACGATCACCGATCTCGCCGTGGGCAACGGCTCGGTGTGGGTCTCCATCGTCCCCGACAACGTGATCTACCGGTTGAGCCCGGATGACGGCTCGGTGCTCGGGACGCTTCCCGCCGGGCCGTGGCCGGCATCGCTCTCGGTCGGCGACGGCCTCTGGGTCGCAGATGCCAAGGGCAGGCAGATCGCACGCATCAGCGGCGCCGGGCAGCGCCAGACGCTGCCGCTCTCGGGGCCGCCGTGGGTCGCCCGCTACCACAGCGGCCTGCTGTGGGCCTCCGTTGCCGCGCCGCAACCGGTCACCACCGGCGCCACGGCCAGACGCTCAGGATTCCGCTCGAAAACGGAGATTTCAGCATCGGGACGCGGACCCTGCGACCAACGCCGGCCCGGTCTTCCAGCAGCTCACCTACGCGACCTGTCCGTATCTCCTCAACTATCCCGACGCAGCAGGCGCCGCAGGGCCGCGTGCTCCGGCCCGAGGTTGCGGCCGCGCCTCCCCGCGTCTCGCCCGACGGACGGACATGGACATTCCGCATCCGTCCCGGTTTCCGGTTCTCTCCGCCGTCCGGCCAGGCCGTCACCGCCGAGACCTTCAAGGCCACCATCGAGCGGGCCTTGTCGCCGAAACTCACGGTGCTGGGCGGGCGGCCGAATCAGAATGCCCAGCTGATTCCCACGATCGTCGGCGCCACGGCGTTCGCGGCCGGTCGCGCAGCGCACATCACGGGCATCACGGCCAGCGGAGACACGCTCACGATCCGCGTGACGCGCCCCACCGGCGAACTCCCGCCCGCCTGAGGACGTCGTACTTCTGTCCTGTTCCGATCGGCACACCGGCGGTGCCGGGCGGCGGCAAGCCGACGCCCATTCCGATGGCAGGCCCGTACCGCGTCGCGTCGGTCGGGGATGGCCAGGTCGTTTGGAGCGGAACGCGAACTACCGCGGCGACCGGCCTCGGCGGATCGCGCGAATCGTCTACACCGACGGGTTCAAGGCACCCGACGCGATCTCGCGCGTCAAGGACGGACGTGCCGACTACGTCACCGGCTGGGCCGTGAGCTACGACCCCCGGGGCCGCTCGCACCCGGCGGCGGCTGGACAGCGCGTTCGGCCTGGCGAGCCGGGCGGGGCGATCGGGCACCGCCCGCTATCTGCCGAGTCCTGCGCCAGGGTTCGACGGATCGCGTTCAACACGCGGCGGCCGCTCTTCCGCGACGTCCGGATGCGCCGCGCAGCGGCTTACGCGCTCGATCGGCGGGCGCTTGCAGCCGTCTTCGGGGACCAGCCGTCCGACCATCTGATTCCGACGGCCGTCCGCGGCCCGGGCGGCAACATCGCCTACACGGACGCGCCGGATCTCGCCGCGGCGCGCAAGCTCGCGGGCACGGGCCCGAGGCGGAACGCGACGCTCTACTTCTGCGGCGACCCCGCCAACAAGCGCATCGCCGAGATCGTCCGGGCCAACCTCGCCGAGATCCGTATCGACGTGCACATCGACGAGGATCTGCGATGTCTCACCGGGCCGAAACCGGAGCACATGGCGGCTGCGGATCTCCAGCTCATCTCGCTGATCGAACCCGTCCTCGACCCGGCGCCGTTCGTGGAAGCGCCGCTGGGCAGCCGCTACATGGCTCCCGGATACTGGCAGAACGCTCGTCTGCGGAAACAGATCGAGAGCGCTCGCGCGCTGCGCGGCGCTGCGCGCATCGCTGCCTATGCGAAGCTCGAGAAGGCGCTCGTGCGCGACGCCGTGCCGGTCACGGTGTTCGGCAACTACGTCACCCCCGAGTTCTTCTCGGCGCGCATCGGGTGCAGGGTGTCGCAGGGCGCCCTCAACTTCGCCGACCTCGGCGCGCTCTGCCTGCGCGACTAGCTAATCAGCCCGCGCCGGCGATCGTCCAGGTGAAGCGGGTCAACTGCTCGCGCGGCGCGAGGCCGCCCGGGCGCGCGCCGCGGTGCACGACGAGCGTCGGCGAGCCGGCCGCGAGCAGCGCGTGTCGCGACGGGCCGAGGCCCTCGCGGCGCCAGCGGGGCGAGAGTCCTACGACCGTCACGCCCGGGGAGCCCGCTGCGGCAAGCAGGCCTTCGGCCCCGGCATCGGCGAGCACCGGCTCGACGTCGACGCCCACGACCTGCTGGATGGCGATCGACGCCGAGGCGAGCAGCCTGCTCGCATCGCCGCCGTCTCGGCCTCTCACACCGATCAGCCGCAGCGGCGCCGAGGCGCCGGCGGCGAGCCACGCTCCGAGCTCCGCAGCCGCCCAGTCGTGGTCGCCTCCGGCGAAGAGCACCGCGACGCCGTCCGCGAACGGCAGCGGCGGCGAGCCTGCGAGGAGTGCGACATCGCACGGTGATCGCTCGAGCAGGAGCGCCAGGCTCTCCGAGACGGATCCGTCGGAGGCGATCTCCTCGCGGCCGTCGACCACCATCAGGTCGGCGTCGTGCGTGAGGGCGAGCCGCGCCATGTCCGGACCGAAGGCACGCGACACGAACGCCGCTGCGCTGGCGGTGGTGCCGCCGGCGGCGAGCTCGTCGCGCCGTGCGCGCGTCGCGGCGACGCCGTCTGCGAGCGACGCCTCGCTCTCCACGGCCTGCGTCAACAGCAGCTCGTGCCGGCCGAGCCCGGCCAGGCACCGCCCCACTGCCGTGAGCCCGTCCAGCTCCGCCGTCGGCGCGCGCCGCGAGCAGCACCGTGCGGCGACTCTCCCTGGCCGGCGCGAGTCGCGGTGAGCTCGCTCCGGCCAGCGCGGGGTCCTGTTGCAGCACACGGGCCTCGAGCTCCTTCAGCGCAGGCGTGGGCTCCAGGCCGAAGGCCTCGAGCAGGGCGGTGCGGGCGGCACGAAACGACTCGAGCGCCTCGGGCTGACGACCCGCGCGGTAGAGCGCGACCATCAGCTGGCCGCGCAGCCGCTCGTTGAGCGGCTGCTCCGTCACGAGCTGCTCGAGCTCGGGAACGAGCTCGGCGCCGCGGCCGAGCTCGAGCTCCGCTTCGAGGCATTGCTCCCTGACCGCCAGGCGGAGCTCGCTCAGGCGTTCGACGACCGGCCGCGCGAACGGCTCGAACACGAGATCGGCCAGCGGTTCGCCGCGCCACACCGCGAGCGCTTCCCGGTAGAGCCGGACGGCCGTCTCGGCGTCGCCGCCGGTGAGCGCAGATGCCGCGGCCTCGGCCCGCCGCTCGAAGAACCCGAGATCGAGAGCGTCCGGCTCCACCAAAATGCGGTAGCCGGGCGGCCGCGTCTCGATGACCGAACCGGCCGCGCCCGGTGCCCGCTCCGGCTCCAGCAGGCCTCTCAGCTCCGAGACCTGCCGGTGCATCTGCGTGACCGCGGTGACCGGCGGCTCCTCGCCGTACACCTCCTCCGCGAGGCGGTCGATCGACACGACCCGATTCGCCTCGAGCAGCAGAAGCGCCAGCACCGAGCGCTGCCGCGGGCCACCCAGCCGAATCGGCCCCGACGGCGACATCGCCTCGAGCGGTCCCAGGATGCGGAACGCGAACTTCAGGCGGCCGACGCTATCGCTTCGGCGGCGGCGGTGGCCAGCCGGTAGCCCGCTGAGAAGCCGAGGGGAGGCCCGGGCGCACGCCGGGCCTCCCCTTCGGGCTCAGCAGGAGAGCGTGATCGCGAAGCTCGACGACGCGAGCGCGCCCGACGCGCGTCGCGTTTGCACCTCGACCGAGCTGAGGCTCGGGAACCCTGAGGCAAGCGTGCCCCCGGCACTCCGGAGGGAGACGAAGGCAGGGCCCCGGGTTCCCGCCGGCAGCGGCGCCCAGAGCGCTGAAGTTCGGGATCGACCCCTGCACGGCGAGGGCTGCGCAGTGGGTCACGTCGCGACCGAAGTCGACGTAGTAGACGCCATCGGAGGGATTCAGCGCCGTCACTCCGTCACTCGACGCGTTCACGGTGCCGCCGGCACCTATCTGCGCCCACAGATCGGTCGCGCCGGCTCCGTCCTCGCCATCGTCTCCCGGCTCCCCATCCAGGCCATCCTCGCCGTCGAGACCGGGCGGGCCGGCCGGCCCTCGCTCTCCCCGCAGCGCCTTCCTGGCGCCCGGGCTGAGGTCGGAGAGCGATATCGAGCCCGCCTTGATCTGCTTCGACGACGTGATCGTGTAGCCGGACGCCGCCACCGACGTGCCGATCGTCGCCATGACGAGGGCCGCGGACGCGACCACGAGCGCCGCGGATGGCTTTCGCATGACCGCCCCCAGGTCGAACTCCTCAACACGGGAAAGCTATGTGGCACGTGCCCCGGGTCGGATTGAAGGTCTGGAGAATGTTCGGTGTCGAGGTGGTGAAGCCGCGGCGCGACGTCCTACCACCCACTCGTGGCGGGCCGATACGACGGCGGCAGGTACACGAGCGTGCGCACGGCGTGCTTCAGCGCAGGCGACCACACCGAGCGCACGACGACGGAACCCTGCGGCGCCGCCGCGGATCTGCCCGACTGAACGCTCGCAAGCGCGAGCAGCGAAAGCAGCAGCGGCGCGATGCGGAGAACAGCGCGCATCGGGGCATCATGACGCGTGCTCCTGGGAGCGCTCCCAGCCGACTCTCAGTCAGGCGCGCTGAACGGCCGTATGGCCGCTCAAGGCGCGTGGGCATTTGCCGATAGCGCACGTGTGAATGCACTCCCGAACGAGCCGCACCCGGAGTCGCTCGGTCCGGAGTTGAAGCTGGCACCAAAGAGTGAGGCGTCCAAACGCGGCCGCGGATTGGTCGGCGCAGCGGGCCGACTCGTGCCGATCGTCTTTCTGGGGGTTCTTCCGGTCGCGCTGGCGGCTTACTACCTGGCCGCGTTCGTGCCACACCACGATCTCGGTCTGGACTTCCGGGATGCGTTCTGGCCCGCGGCGCATGCGGTCCTCCACGGCCACAGTCCCTACCCTGCCCTGGACTCGCCGGCGCTTGCGGATCGCATGGTGTACGCATATCCGCCCATCGTGGCGATCCTGCTGACGCCGCTGGGCGCCCTGCCGGTCGGCCTGGCGACCACAATCGCCGTGACGACCACCGTGGCCGCCCTGGGTGCTGCGCTGTGGGTCATGGGCGTCCGCGATTGGCGCTGCTATGGCATTTCGCTTGCCTCGCCCGTGGTGCTCGGGTGCATGCAGACGGCGGCCCTCTCGGGTGTCCTCGCACTCGGCGTCGCATTGGCCTGGCGCCATCGCGCCCATGGCCCGGCGACTCCGCTGCTGATCGTCGCGATGATCGCAGCCAAGCTGTTCCTCTGGCCGCTGCTGATCTGGCTTGCGATCGTACGAGGCACGCGCACGGCTGCTCTCGCGGCGCTTGGTGCTGCGGCCGTCATCGTGGCGCCTTGGCTCGCCGGCTTTCCCGGCGGGCGGGAATACCCGTCGCTTCTCGCCCGCCTCACAGAACTCGAAGGAGCCTACGCGTCGACGCCGCGCTCCCTTGCGCTCGCCCTCGGCGCCGGCCCCAGGGTCGCCCAGGGCTGTGCGATCGCGACCGGCCTCGCGGTCCTCCTCCTCGCGGTTGCCGTCCGCAACCAGGCGCACGCTCATCGCCGGACCCTGGCGCTGACGCTCCTCGCCTCGCTGCTTCTCTCGCCGCTCGTGTGGTTTCACTACCTTGCCGTGCTGCTCCCTCCGATGGCGCTCGCGAGCCAACGCTTCAGCGTCATCTGGCTGACACCGCTTGCGCTCTGGTTCGCCGCGAGCGGTACCTGGACGGTGCCGACCGCAGGACAGATCACGGTCGCTCTCGGCGTGATGACCGTCATCACCATGCTCGCGCTCCGCACCCCGCGCGCTCCCGAGAACCACCAGGTGCCGGGTACCGGCGTTCGCTCGAGCACGGCAGTTCTGCGCTGAGCGTCAGCCAAGAGCTACGAGGCGCCGGCTCCGCGGAGAACGAGCGCCATCGGCAGGGCCGCGCGCCCGACGCCGCACTCATCGGGAATGGGCGCGGTTAGAAACCGTCGTCTATGAGGCGGCTCGAGCCCTGCCCGATATCGGTTGCGATGGCAGCGAAGATCGTGTCGAGCTGCGCTGCGTTCGGCTGGTTGTAGAAGTCGCCGGGCGAGGCGATTTGCGAGAGCGTGTTGTACGAGGTGATGTTCGGGCTCTCATCGTTGGGGCCGGCGTAGTGGTAGCAGCCGGCGGTCGGCTGGGTACAGGCCACCCAGTTGCCCTGGCTGTTCTTCTTGCGAAAGGCCCCGGCAGTGCAGTTGACGTTGCTCCCGAGCGCGTAGCCGATGCTGTAGATCGTGACGCCCTGCTGCTTGTAGCTGTTGGCCAGGTTGATCGCGGTGTGGCACGGCTGCTGATCGTCGCTGTTGCCCTGGGGATAGGCCGTGTTGGGCCCATAGACGCTGCCGATGTTGGCCTCGCCGTCGGTCAGGAAGACGATGTAGTCGGGCACGTTCGGGCGCCCGTTTGCGAGCAGCTCGGCTCGCGCCTGGCGGAGGGCTTCGCTGTAGGACGTGTTCCCGCCGGCTGCGATACAGGACGCGTTGTTGCCATCGACGGTGTGCAGGTAGAGGCCCGACGACGGATTGAGGGCGCCGGCGGCCTTGTAGTCGCTGGCGATCGGATCGGTCACGTAGCCGCGGTCCGAAGCGTCGTAGCCGTCGTAGCCGTTGTTGCCCAGTGAGTTGTAGGGCGCCGCGCACGGGCTGGTCGACGTCGTCTGCACCGGCGGGAAGGCCACCATGCCGATCTGAGCTGCAGGCGGATTCATCATGCCGAGCATCGTGCGTATGCCGTCCTTGGCGTTGTCGAGATCGGTGCACTCGCCATTCGGCCCCGTCGGCTGGCACATGGACCCCGTGCGGTCGACGGCGATCACGATGTCGACCGGCGTCGATGAACAGGGACTGCACGCATTGGCGTGAGCCGAGACGTCGAAGTGGTTGACGCCGAAGAGCTTGGCGAACCAGGTATTCGTGGAGGCCGTGCCACTCACGGTGAGCTGGTTCGGATTCACGGCGGCATCGCAGCCCGTGGCGACGACCGCGGTGTTCGTGCATTTCACCTGATAGGTGAAGTTGAAGCTCGAGAGATTGGCCGGCGTGTTCGCAGCGGCGTACGACGTGGCGGTCGCGATCGCCGTCGTGCCATTGGGCAGATCCTGCGCGCCCGCGAGCGCGGCGGCGTCCGTCGCGCTCTGGAGTTGACGCTTCGCGTAGTACGCGTAACCGACGTCGATCGCGAACGCTGCGATGCCGAGCAGCGCTATCAGCATCAGGACGACGAGCGGAAGAATCTGCCCCCGCACACTGCGTGCCTTTCGCATATCTCTCGCTCTCCTTCGACCGCAGGCCCCCGCACTCACCGTGGCCGAAAAGGGGACTCCTGTCATCACCCCAAATGAGCAAATTCTGTGGAAATCTGCTTCGCGTCTCGAGGCGCCACAACCGGCCGCCCGAGCAGCGGGGACCGGGAGTCAGCCGGCGAGCACGTCGTAGGCGAAGCGCACGACCAGGGCGCCGTCGCCGACGGCGCCCGCAACGCGATTCGCCGCTCCGGCGCGAACGTCGCCGGCTGCGAAGACGCCGGGACGGACGGTCTCGAGGAGATGCGGCTCGCGGTCGGGCAGCGGCCAGCGGAGGTGTCCCTGGCAGTTGGCCACGCCCTCGCCGCAGAGCACGTAGCCCGCGGAGTCGACCGCGAGCATCCCGCTCGCCGCCTCGGTACACGGCTCGGCGCCGATCATCACGAAGACCGCCGTGGCCGGCACCTGGTCGACGCTGCCGTCGCGGCGGTCCCGCAGGCTCACGGACTCGACCGTCTGCGCGCCATGGACCGCCGAGACTTCGGTCTCGGTCATGACCTCGATGCGGGCCGAGCTCTCGATGCGATCGACGAGGTAGTGCGACATCGTCGCCTTGAGCGCCTTGCCGCGCACCACGATGCGCACGCTGCGCGCGCGCGTGGCGAGGTGCGTCGCCGCCTGTCCCGCCGAGTTGCCACCCCCGACCACGATGACGTCCTCGTCACGGCAGCGCTCGGCATCGGTGGCCATCATCGCGTGGTAGACGCCGGTGCCGCGGAAGCGCTCGACGCCCTCGGCCTGCAGCTCACGCCAGAGGGCGCCGGTGGCCATGACGACGGCGCGCGCCAGCACGTGCTGGCCGTCGTCGAGGTCGACCCGCAGCAGCCCCTCGGGCCCGTCTGCCAGCTCGACCGCACGGTGAAAGCTCGACAGGACGGCGTCGAAACGGCGCGCCTGAAGCGTCGCATTGCGCGTCAGCTCGATTCCGGAGACGCCGCTCGGGAAGCCGAGGTAGTTCTCGATGCGCGTGCTCGTGCCCGCCTGGCCTCCCGGCGCCCAGGCCTCGGCCACGAACGTGCGCAGGCCCTCCGACCCGCCGTACACGGCGGCGGCAAGCCCTGCCGGACCGGCGCCCAGCACCACGAGGTCGAAGCGCTGGCCGTCGACCTCGGCGCGCAATCCGAGCGACCGCGCCACCTGCGCGGCGGACGGATTGCGCATCACCTGCGTGGCATGCACGAGCACCGGCGTCTCGGAGCGCGGGATCTGGAGCCAGTCGAGCATCGCGGCGCTCTCCGCGTCGGTGTCGACGTCGTACCAGCGCACGGGCAGGAGGTTGCGCTCGAGCAGATCGCGCACCTCGAACGCGCGCCGCGAGCCGCGTGGCGCGATCACCCGCATCACGCCGTGCCCCTCGGCCACGTGCCACGCCCGCCGGGCCAGCATCGTCTTGAAGATGTGCTCGCCGAGCTCGGGCCAGCGCGCGAGCATGTCACGCAGGCCCGCGCGGTCGAGCTCGATGACGTCCGTCGGCTCGATTGCGATGCACGCGCTGACCGTCGGCTCCCCGGTGAACGCAGCGATGTCGCCGATGAAGGTGTGGCTGTCGATCTCGGCGATGTGAACGTCCTTGCCGGGCTTGCGATCGACCAGCTCGACCAGACCGCGCTCGATCGCGTAGAACGGCGCGTCGCGATCGGCGTGCTCGTAGAGCACCTCGCCGGCCTGGAAGCTGCGCCGCACGCCCTGCTTGGCGAGCCACTCCAGCTTGGAATCGGAGAGCCGCGGAAAGAGCACCTCGTCGCCGAGGTCGGGAAAGCGCTCACTTCGCATCACCTGTCGCGTAGCCACAGAGGGAGACTACCGGGACGAAGTCGGCACTTCCGAAGCGCCGACGAGCACCCGCAAAGCCGGATCGCCCGGTAGTGCGTAGACCGCACAGGGGCCGGGAATGCGAACCGGCGCAGCCCGACGAGAAGGGAGAACCACCGTGACCCCGTCTGACGAGACAGTCGGCTTCGAGAGCGACATCAAGCCGCTCTTCCGCGAAGGTGATCGCCGTTCGATGCTGTTCGCGTTCGACCTCTGGTCGCACGACGATGTCAGCGCGCACGCCGACTCGATCCTGAGCAGCGTCGCGACCGGCTCGATGCCCTGCGACTCCGCCTGGCCGCCCGAGCAGGTGGCCGTCTTCCGCCGCTGGCTGGAGGCGGGCAAGCCCGCCTGAGGCGGAGCGCAGCTAGGTCCGGCGCGTCGTCCGCCAGAGCGAGGCCGCGAGCAGCAGCGCAATTGCGGGCGGGAGGAGCCACCAGGCGTTGACCCCGTGCTCGCCGAGTGCCCACGTGAGCCCGATTGCCACCGCGACGCCGGCCGCGACCTGCCAGTCGTCGCCGACGATGAAATCCCACCAGAAGCGGGCGAACGCGCGGAGGTGGGTCACGCGTCGGCTCCGGCCGCGAGCGTTGCGACGCGCCGGTTTCGCAGCGCGCCGACGAGCGCGAACGAGAGCGCGCAGAAGAAGCCGACCACTGCGAGCAGGAACACCTCACCGCCTGGCCAGTCGACGCCCGCTCCCTCGCCGGCCCAGAAGCAGCCGAAGCTCGTCAGCAGGAGGCCCACGGCGAACTTGATGGTGTTCTCGGGCACGCGCGAGAGCGGCCGATGCGCGAGCAGACCTACTCCGACGACGAGCAGGAGCGCGGCTGCGGCGCCCAGCGCGGCGTAGCCCAATTCGCCCTGAGCGCTCCCGAACGCGATCACGATGAAGACCACTTCGAGGCCCTCGAGCAGGACGCCCTTGAACGCCACGGTGAACCCGTACCAATCGAGTCCGGCCTTCTGATCGTCGCCCGCTCGGGCAGCCGCATCGCGCTCCTGCCGGAAGATCTCGTCCTCGTCGTGCAACGCCTTGTAGCCGCTCGCGCGCAGGATGGCCTTGCGCAACCACTGCAGCCCGAACGCGAGCAGCAGGGCGCCGACGATCAGCCGCAGCGTGTCGATCGGGATGACGCTCAGCGCCGGCCCGAGAACGGCGACGAGTGCCGCCAGGGCAGCGAGTGCCGCCCCGACGCCGATCAGCGGCGCGCGCCAGCCGCGCACGATTCCGACCCCCAGCACGATCGTCAGCGCCTCGACCATCTCGACCGCGCTGGCGAGGAAGGCGCCCAGGACGAGCAGGAGCGTGCTCGTCGTCACGCCGGCCCTCGGGAGGGTGTGTGATTTCCGGCGCTCCGGGTAGCACCCGGCGTCCCCTCTGGAAGGAATCTCGTGACGTTCATCGGTTTACTCTTGGTGATTCTGCTCGTCGTCGTGATCTGGCGTATGGCCGTCCGTGGCCGCTGACGCCCACGCCGCACGGGTCGTCGCCGGTCCGGTCAGCGGGGCGACGGGGCCGCCCTGACGAACCTGCGGGGCGGCTCGTGCGAGAAGTCGAGGAAGAGCGTGCGCTCGAGCGCGAGCGGAGCGGCGCCGAGGGCGCCATCGGCCAGGGCGCCGCGGTGCAGGCGGAGCGAGGCGTAGTGCACCGGGGTCAGGGCAACTGCCGCGTCATGCACCGGATCACCGCGCAGCGCGTCCACGGCGGAGACGCTCGCGAACACCACGAGGTTGGCCCAGCGACCGGGTTCGAGCAATGCGTTGTGGTACGCCAAGAGGCCGTCGAGCGAGGCCGCGCGCTCGACGATCTGGTCTTCCAGGACGGCGATCGGCTCGTGATCGACGTCGGGGCGCGCCTGCCCGAAGAACCCCACGCCGACCGCGGGCCGGTCGCTCGCCAGCGCGTTCCAGTCGGGAACCGCGATGCGATGCAGCTCACCACCCTTGCGGAGCCGCTGTTGCCCGTTCGTGCGCGGGGCCGCGCGCAGCGCCGCACGCAGGCGCTCCAGCAACGTCAGGTCGTCCTTGACACGTGCGTCGTCGGAGAACACGGCGCCCATTCTCGCTGACGCCCGGTCGCGGATGTTTAGCGACCGGCAGCGCGGGAATCGTTTCGATCCCGGGCAATCCTCCAACGAAAGCGACGACATCATGGGTATCAGCGTCAGTCTCATTTTCATCGCGGTCGGTGCAATTCTCAAATGGGCAGTGACCGCAACGACTTCGGGTGTCAATCTCGGCACCGTCGGCGTCGTGCTCATGGTCGTCGGGGCCGTCGGACTCCTGCTCTCGCTCGTGTTCTGGTCCAGCTGGGGCGGGTTCGGCGCGCGAGGCGCGGGGACGACCACGATCGTGCGCGACGAACCGCCGACGTACCGCTAGACCGACGGAACGAAGAGACCTCTGACGAGCCGGTGGGCGACCACCGGCTCGTCATTTCCTGTTGGTGCCGGTGACGAAGCAGTAGGCTTGCCGCCCCATGGGCAGCCACGCTCCGATGACAGGGCCGCTGCATGATGTCGTCGTCGTCGGCGCCGGGCTGGCCGGTCTGACGGCCGCACGCGATCTCGAGGCCGCGGGCCGTTCGGTCGTCGTGCTCGAGGCGCGTGAGCGCGTCGGAGGGCGCCTCCTCAACCACACGTTCGCGGACGGCACGGTGGTCGAGCTCGGCGGCCAGTGGGTCGGGCCGACCCAGCACCGCGTGCTGGCGCTTGCGGAAGAGCTCGGCCTCGGGCTGTTCGCCTCCTACGACGACGGCGCGGGCATCCTCGAGCTCGGTGGCAGGCAGGTGCGCTTCACGGATGCGACGTTCGGGCTCACGGGCGACGTTCTCGAGGACGTCGGAGGCGTCCAGGCCGCGATGGAAGAGCTCGCGGAGACGGTGGTCCTCGCCTCGCCCTGGACGACGCCGGACGCGGAGGCGATCGACCGGCAGACGGCCGATGCCTGGCTCACCGAGCACTGCGCGACCTCCGAAGGCCTGCAGTTCTGGCGCGCGCTGATCGCCGCGATCATCAGCGCCGAAGCCAGCGAGACCTCGCTGCTGCACTGGCTCTTCTACGTCAAGTCGGGCGGCCTCATCGACATGCTCGTCTCGACGACCGGCGGAGCGCAGGAGAGCCGCATCCGGGGCGGTTCCCAGGCACTTGCGACCGGCCTCGCCGCGAAACTCGCCGACGTGCGCCTCGCGTGCCCGGTGAGCTCGATCGAGCAGGACGACGCGGGCGCGCGCGTGGTGCACGACGGCGGTGAGCTGCGCGCTCAGCGCGTGATCGTCGCGCTGCCGCCCACGCTGGCAGGGCGGATTCGCTACTCGCCGGCGCTGCCGCCGCATCGCGATCACCTGGTCCAGAACTGCCCCGCCGGCTGGGTGATCAAGATCCAGATGGCGTTCGAGGAGCCGTTCTGGCGGAGCGACGACCTCTCGGGGATGGTCGTCAGTCTCGACCGCGAGGTCAGCGTGATGTTCGACAACAGCCCGGAGGATCTGCGCTGCGGGGTGCTGCTGGGCTTCCTCGAGGGCAATGCGGGCCGCCGCGCCGCCCTGCTTTCGCCCGAGGCGCGCAGGGCGCTCGTGCTCGCCGACTTCGCGGCCGTCTTCGGGCCGCGCGCAGCGGCTCCGCGCGAGTACATCGAGCACGACTGGGCGGCCGACGAGTGGTCGCGCGGCTGTTACGGCGGTCGCCTCACTCCGAATGCCTGGACGCAATACGGGGCGGCCATGCGGCAGGTGGTCGGGCGCATCCACTTCGCAGGCGCCGAGACGGCCGATGTCTGGAACGGATACATGGACGGGGCCGTCCGCTCCGGCGAGCGCGCCGCCGCCGAGGTCGACGAAGCCCTGCGGTGAGAGTGGCCATCCGGGCGCAACCCCGGCGGTAGGATCCGCACAGACCTGCACGCCCGACGGAGGTGCGCTACCGATGGCTGTCCCGATCACGGTTTCCGAGCTCCCCCAGCTTGGTCTCGAACAGCACGAGTACATCTCGCCGGAGCACTACGCGCTCGAGCTGGAGCGCTTCTGGCGCCGCGGCTGGCGCTTCGTGTGCCACGAATCGGAGATCGCCGAGCGCGGGCAGTACGTGCGCTTCGACCTTGCGGGAGACAGCGTGATCGTCGTCCGCGGCGACGAAGGCGAGGTGCACGCGCTGCACAACGTCTGCCGCCACCGGGGCTCGCCGCTCGTCTCCGAGGAGCGCGGCGCCTGCCGCGCGCGGCTGGTCTGCCCCTTCCACGGCTGGGCCTATGCCTTCGACGGCACCGTCCAGAAGACCCCGAAGATGCACGACGGCTTCGACCGCACCGGCTGGGATCTGAAGCGCGTGTGGGTCGAGATCTGGAATGGCTGCGTCTTCATCTCGCTGGCACAGGAGGCGCCCGAGCCGATCGCCGAGCGCCTGGCCGGCGCAGACTTCTCCGGCTACGACCTGAGCGCGCTGAAGATCGCCTGGGAGCGCGACTACGTGATCGAGTCCAACTGGAAGATCGCCTGGGAGGGCGGGCTCGAGTGCTACCACTGCGGGATCAACCATCCCGAGCTCTGCCGCGTCGTCCCGATCGACGACTACGGCGACCAGTTGAATGCGCGCGAGGTGGCCGAGTACGACTACATCCCCGACCGGCCGAACCTGCCGGGTGTCGAGCGCCGGCGCGGCGGCCGCGCTCTGCGGCGCGAGGACAACCCGGCGACCGGATCGACTGCGCTGCAGTGGCACCTCGGCACGTTCGAGATGTTCGCCGGCGTCGATGCCGTGTACGTGGCCGGCTTCCTCCCGCTCGGGCCGACGACCTGTGCCATCCGAGCCATCACGCTCGTGCACGAGGACGCGGTCGAGGGAGTCGACTACACCCAGGCCGCCTTCCACATCACCGAGGTGACGCGCGAGGAGGACAACGCCCTCGTCGAGGTGGTGCAACGCGGCATCTTCTCGAGCGCGTACGAGCCAGGCCCGTTCAACGAGCGGCTCGAGGCCGCCAACCGCGTGTTCACGCAGGTCTACCGTGACGCCATGCGCGCCTGAGCGCGCATGGCGTCACGGTTCCATCAGCCGCTAGACGGCTTTCGGCGTCACGAGCCCGCCGCGATGCAGATCGCGTAGACCGTCATCGTGGCGGGCAGCGTGCCCGCGGTGCCACCGGTTGCGGCCCAACCCGTCGGCGCGGCTCCCGGTGCTCCCACCTGCACCGACTGGATCACGAAGGCGTTCGTCGTATCGCTGATGGACTCGCCACCCGAGATCGCGACGGTCCCTGCCGGGCAGGTGGCAGCGGCCGTGGCCGGAATGACCTGCGTCGTGCCGACGGGCAGCACGACCGGCGGCGCCGCCACGACCTGCGCGCCGAGCGACTTCCAGGACACCGCGGCCGGCGCGAGGTTGCTCGCAGTGACCGCACCGGCGCCGAGCGCCTTGGAGGTGACCGAGCCGGAAGCCAGTGCCGCGGCGTTCACCGCGCCCTTCGCCAGCTTGGCCGAGCTGACCGCCGCCTTCGCGATCTTGCCCGCGGTCACCGCGTTGCCGGCGAGCCGGGTGGAATCGATCGCATTCGAGCCGATCTTCGACCGGGTCACCGACCCGTTCTTGAGATCGCCTCCGTTGATCACGCTTCCCGCGATCGACGTCCCACCCATCGCCATCATCAGGGCGAGCAGTGCGATGGCCGTCGCCGGGCGAGGGCGCGGAAGTGCTCGCAGCCGGCTCACTGGGGATGCCATGTCGTCCTTCATCGTCGCTTTCTCCCTCTCGGTCGTGCGGTTCCGACGCCGGCGCCCGGCGTGGCTCATGCGCAGCGCGCGAGCGCTGCCTGGTCGTTGATGCGGAAGCCCGTTGCCGGGTCGAGTGCGATCGAGCAGGTCACACCCGGGAAGTGCCGAGTGTGGCGGACGGCGTGAGCGAGCGCCAGACGGTCGATCACGAGGCTGCCTCTGACGTTGCGCGCCGTCTGCTCGAGTCGCGCCAGCAGCAGCCGCGTCGCGTCGAAGTAGAGATCGGCGAATCCCGTCGGGGCCACGCCGAACTTCGCGCGATAGGCGAGCTGCCACAGCTTGTCGGCGGGCAGCGCCGAGACCTGCGCGGCCCAGTCGTCAGAGCCGGGATCCGAGATGATGGTCGCATTGAACACGGTCGGGCCGATCGCCCCGAGGCAGGCGCTGGTCGTGCTCCCGTTGATCACCGTGGTCCTGTTGCTCTCGTAGAGCGAGAGGGCACTGCCGTTCGACGAACCCGGACACGGATCGCCAGGGACCGTCCCGCCGAACGGTGCCGAGCAGAGGTGCCCGATCACCGCCACGTTCTGCGGATTCGCGACTACGGCACTCGCCGCGGCGGCGTTCTGGGCGAACGCCGTGTCCCCGAGGCAGGGCGCGTCGAAGGCGTCGTTCAGCTTGACGGGCACGCCGTGGATCGCCGGATGCAGCTGCACCGCCATCTGGATCGCGTTGCGGATCCCCGCGTAGTAGATGGTGCCGACGCTGTCCGACTTGTCGAGGACGACTGCGATCTGTACGGGTCCGCCGCGCGGGACGACGACCTGACCGGTCGAGGCGCTCACGGAGCCCGCGTTGCACAGTGCCACGGCGATCGCCACCAGGAAGGTCGCGATGATTGTCATTCGGGGTGGCTTGTGGGTGTGTCTTGCCATTTCCGACCTCCTGCATTTCCGGTCGCCACGCCGGCGGCCCTGTGACAACAGAAGCTAGTGGCGCCCGGGTGCATGCGAAACCGAGGAATTCCCTGGACCTTGGAGCATCCAAGCGAACCCGGTCAGCGGGCCCGGAGTTGCGCGATCCGCTGGCTGGCGAGATGGAGGAGTTCGGGCGTGCCCATGCAGAGCGCGCAGGTGTACGTGGCAATGCTGCCGCTCAGTGCAGCGCTCGCGAGCAGCATTTCCGTGGGCGAGAACACGGCGGCGGTGATCCGCTGGTGTTCATCCGAGACGAAGAAGAGGCGGTGATGGTCGAGATCGGACTCGACCGTGGCCCAGATGCCGGCGGCCCGCGGGCCGGCCGTGACGACCCACTTGCCGTCGGAGCTGAAGGCGGCACTGGAGACGCTGCCGGCATGGCCCTCGAGCACGCGGACGGTCGCGCCCGTCTTGACGTTCCAGATGCGCGCGTCGTGATCGAGACTCGCCGTCACGAGCTGCTTGCCGTCGGGGCTGAACGCGACGGAGTTGACGGCCGCCTTGTGCCCCGTGAACGTCGTGGTCGGCTGCCAGGCGCCGACCCGCCAGAGCACGGCGTTCCCGTCGGCGGTCGCGGTGGCGAGGTCTTCTCCGTTCGGGCTGAAGGCGACATCGTTGACGGCAGCCGAGTGCGCGAGCAGCCTCGGGACAGGGCTTCCGTGTAGCTGGAAGACGCGCGCGAAGTTGTCGCTGCCCGCGGTCGCGAGCAGCTTGCCGCCGGGCGAGAAGGCGATCGCGCGCACGGCTCCAGGCTGCTCGAACTGGCCGGCGAGCGCGTGGCTCTTGACGTTCCAGAGGCGCGTCAATCCGTCCGCGCCGGCCGCGGCGACAAGCGTGCCGTCGGGACTGAACGCGACGTCGTCGAGGGCGACTCCGGCCGCGATCGGGGAGCGCGCCTGCCGGGTCTCGAGGTTCCAGAGGCGCAGATCGCCATCGGCTCCGACGCTCGCGAGCGTCGTTCCGTCAGGCGCGATGGCAACGCCGTCGGCCTCCGAGGTGTGTGCTCCGATCCGCAGCTCGGGACGATCGATGCGGGCATCCCAGAGGCGAGCCGTGCCGTCGGCGCCGGCGGTGATGACCTTCGCGCCGTCCGGGCTGAACGCGACGCTCTGGAGCGCGTCCGTGTGTCCGAGCAGCGCGGCCTGCTCGGTCCCGTCGGGCAGCGAGAAGATGCGAGCGGAGCGGTCGCGGCCGGCCGTCACGACGTACTGGTCGTCGAGCGAGAAGTCGGCGGCCGTGACCTGCGAGCGATGACCGGTCAGCGGTGTTGCCTCCTGGCAGGTTCGGGCATCCCAGATGCGCGTGTCGCCCTGCGTGTCGAGCGTCAGGAACGAGGTGCCGGCGTGATTGAACGACACGCGGGTGAGCGGGCCGTCGCTCGCAAGCGTCGCGCAGCGCAGGCTTCCATCCTGCGCGTTCCACAGGCGTGCGACGTGCGTCGTCGCCGGCAGTCGCGACCACGTCCCCGCCGGGCGAGAAGCTCGCGCCGCGAATGACGATGTCGCTCCGGTATCGGGAAGACGAGCGCGCTGGTCGCGGTGTCGTAGATCCCGGTCCCGGTGCCGGCAGCCAGCACGAAGCGGCTGCCATCCGGGCTGATGGCCGCGGCGGTGATACTGGCGGGGAGCTTGAGCGCCCGCGACGCGCCCTTGGCGGTCGCGACGTCCCACACCCTGGCGCGCTTCGCGCCCGAGGTCAGCAGGAAGCGCCCGTCGTTCGAGAACAGGCGCATGCGTGCGCGAGCCCTGCTGGTAGAGCGCCTTGCGCCGCGTCCGGGTGACCGTCGTCCAGAGCTCGACCCGTCCCTTCTCCGCGATCGCGATCGTCTGCCCGTCCTTCGAGAACGAGGCTCCGTCCACCACGACCCCCGTCGCGAGCGGCCCGATCAGGGCGCCTGTATCGGCATGGAAGAGGCGAGCGCCGGCATCGCCGGCCGTGAGGACGACTGCGCCGTCGGGGCTGAAGGTCGCGCTGCTCGTGTCGGCCTCGCCGACGGCTGCCACCTGCAGTGAGGCACCGGCCGGCTTGGTCGGATCGTCGCCGACCTCCAGCACACGCAACTCGCGCGCGGCGAGCAGCGCGCGGCGGAGCGTGGACTCGACGAGCGCCTGATCCGGATCGAGCTCTGCCGCCTTCTTGGCGAGTTCGAGACTGTCGACAGGCGCCGAGTCGAGGGCAGCCTGCGACTGGTACGCGGCCGCGATCGACGCATTGGTCGTGCTGGTCTCTTCCTCCTTCGTCTTGGCGGCAATCGCCGCCGCTGTTGCTTTGTTCGCCTCCTTCGTCTTGTCCTGTGCCACCTCGGCTGCCTGCTGTGCCTGCTTGGTCGCCGTCTGTGCCTTCTGCTCCGAACTCGCAGCAGCCTGGGCCGACTCGTTTGCCCGCAACTCGTTCAGTTTTGCGAGCTTCAGCGCCCTCTTGGCCCTGTCCGCCGCACTGTTCGCCCTTTGCGTCTCGTCTCGCGCCTTCTGAAGGGCCTTGGTCGTTTCGCGCTTCGCCGCGTTCGCCTTGATCGTCTGCTGCTGCGCCTGTGTCGCCGAGGCGTTGGCCTTGTCCGCCTGGGTCTGTGCGTCGCTCTGAGCCGACTGCGCGATGGCCTCGTTCTTCTGCGCCTGATCCCGTTGCGACAACGCGTAGATGGTCGTCGCGCCCATGGCCGCGAGTGCGAGCAGCGCGATGCCGACGATGATCAGCAGTCTGCGATGGCGGCGGCGCGCCGCCGCTCTCTCGCGCGCGACCGCCGCGCGCGCCTCGAACTCGACGCGCCATGCCAGCACGGCATCGGCCAGGACGTCGTGGAAGATCTCATACGCGGGCTCGCCGCCGGGGCCGTGCACCGGCCGCAGGATCCTCGCGCGCGCGAGCAGCGTGAGCACGGTCGCGAGCTCGGCTTCGGGGACGCCCGTGTAGCCGGCGAGGTCGCGCGAGCCGTGCGCGATCTTCATGCCCGACGGCGTCACGAGGTGGTTGAAGACCTGCGCGGCGACCACCTTCTGCTCGGGGCTGAGCGTCTCGAGCGCACGCTCCAGGTGCTCTCCGACGATGCGTGCCGGCCCGCCGAGCCGGTCGAGCGTGCTGCGCCGCAGCACGGCCGATCCCTCGTCGCGCTCGACCTCCCAGATGCGCTGCATGACGAGCTGCAGGTACGGCGTCTCGATCCGTGCGCGGCCGCGTGCGGTCTTCCTGCTGCCACGTCCTCGCTGCGAGCCGATCAGCGCTTCAGCGGTCACTCCTGCCAGCACGGCGTCGACCAGCTCGGGCTCGACGGTGACCGCCTTCGCGTCGGGCGCGAGCGCGGCGAAGCGCTCGACCGGGCCGAGGATCGCCCGGCGTCCCTCGTCGACGGAGAGGTGCTCGAGCTGCAGGCGGTTGGCGAGCAGAGCGGGAAGCTGTCGCTTGAAGGCGTCGAGCCGCGCCAGCACGTCCTCGCGGATCGCAACGAGGATGTGCACCGGGAGCTCGGGCCGGGTGACCAGCTCTGCGAGCGCGTCACCGAGCGCCGGGTCGCCGCCGTGGTAGACGAAGTACTCCTCGACCTGGTCGAGCAGCAGGTAGATCTCGCGGTGCTCGGCGGCGGCGATCTCGATCGTCTCGGCGAGCGCAGCGGGCTCGATCGAGGCCGCGCCCGCGACGGCCGCGGCGAGCGTCGCCGCGGGGCTCTCGGCCCAGGAGTCGCAGACGACGACCAGCGGCTCCTCGGGCAGCGCTCGCAGGTCGCGCGCGACGCCGGCGCGCAGCACCGAGCTCTTGCCGACTCCCGTCGGCCCGTAGAGGACGGTCAGCCGCGCCGCCACGACGTTGGCGACGATCACGTCGCGCTCGTGCTCGCGTCCGAAGAAGAGCTGCTCGTCGAGCTCGGAATCCTCGAACGGCGCGAGGCCCTTGAAGGGGCTCGTGGGGTGCGAGCGCTTCTCGCCGAGAATCGGAACGCGGGTGCTCAAACCGGGGCCTCCGCGTCCAGATCGGCGCCGAGCCGGCGCCTCAGCGCCTCGAGCGATTCATCCGGGACGACGTCGAGCACGTCGACGTTGAGTTCGCGCCATGACTTCTCGATGAACCGGCTGCCCTGAGCTTCGGTGACCCAGGAGGGATACGCGATGGGCTCCTCTCCCCAGAGCCTGCGCAGGAAGACGCGCAGACTCCACTCGGTGAGGTCGTAGCCGACGAACAGGAGATGGCTCCGGCGGATGTGCGCCGCGAGCCCGACGGGAAGCACCGCCCACGCGTCGGATTGCGAGAGATAGTCGATGTAGTGGTCCTCGCTGACGACATAGGTGTCGCGGACGCGCCCCATGAGCTCGTCGCTGCCGCCGTTGAGCTTCAGGATCAGCGTCCGCTCACCCGCGGCGAGCCCGACCTCGAGATTGGGCTCGTCGATCACCCTCGTCGCGCCGTCCGCGGTGACGTGGAGGAACTTTCCGCGATCGCGTCCGAGAGCGACGAATGAGACGACGTCGTACTGCTCGCCCGCGTCCGAGAGCGCCTGCTCGAGCATGCGATCGAAGCTCAGGGTCAGCAGCAACTGGCAGGGCAGGCCGCGAGCGCGCAGGAGCGGGGGCAGCGCGGCCAGTGAGCGATGCACGGGACCGGGCTCGAATTCCGCCGCGTAGAGCGCATGCAGCTCGTCGTACAGCGGACCGGCCCCGTGGGTGACGGACACCCACTGGCCCACGCGCGTGAGGCCGCCGCAGTGCTCCGGTGGGCAGCCGAAGCGCTGCGCCAGGTGCTCGGCCGCCGCCGCGGGGCCCGGCGCGGGGGTCGAGCCGGTGAGGCCCGGACCGAGCACCGGGACCAGCTGCGACGCCAGCGCTGCTCGAACGATCTCCTCGAAGCGTTCGTCGCGTGTCGGCGCGCTGCCGGGTGGGATCGCGAGAGCGCGCGAATGGTTGAGGATCAGCTTGTAGGTCGCCTGCAGCGCCGGGCCGGGCGGCTGCCCGTATTCCGCGTCCAGCAAGTCCCGGACGCCGATGAAGACCTGCATGGCCTCGCCCTGCCGGTTGCTGCGGTAGAGCGCGACGATGAGCACGTTCGCGAGCGTCTCGTGAAGCGGGTTGGCGGCGAGCAGGCCGCGTGCCTCGGACACCACCTCTGCATGCCGTCCGCATTCGAGCTCGGCCTCCAGGCGCGCGACACGCGCTTCCAGGCGGAGGTCGACCAGGCGCGCGATCGCCTCCTGCGCGAAGCTCTCGAAGGTCAGATCGGCGAGCGGCTCGCCGCGCCACAGCGCCAGCGCCCGGGCGAGCGTCCTCGAGCGATCCTCGGGCGACTGCTCTCGTGCTCGCTGGACGAGTCGCTCGAACTCGACCGCATCGATCTGCTCCGGGGGCACGCGCAGTCGATAGCCCGGCGCACGGGTCTCGATGACGTCGGCGCCGAGCAGTTTGCGCAGCTGTCCGATCTGGTTGTGCAGAGCGTCGTCGACCGTCGCCGGAGGCCGTTCACCCCAGACGGCCGTGAACAGCGAATCCTTCGGGACGATCTCGTTGACCCTCAGCACGAGAACCGCGAGCACGGCGCGCTGCCGCGCACCGCCGAGCTGGACGAGGCCCTGCTCGTTCTCGACTTCGAGTGGCCCGAGGATCCGGATTCGCAGCACTGCGGCCTGCACTTTTGTGACGGGTGATGCAGTCACCCGCTGGGGCCTCGGTGACTTCGCCGAGGTGCAGGCAAATCGTGGCACCGCAGGCGCCGTTGCGAAACCAGGGTAAACCCTTGACTTTGGACATTCGCGCGGCGCATCGGGGACCAGCGTTAGCCCGGGGTTAGCGGATCGTGAGAGTGGCGTTTGAGGCGCCTCCGACGGTGGGCGCATGGCTACCACCGGACGACCCCACCGCCTCGTTGCCGCCACGGCCGCAACCCTCGCCCTCGCCCTCTCGCTCGCGCTCGACGTGGCGCCGGGGCAGACCGCGTCGCGCACCGCAGACGCGCACTCCGTCATGGTCGACACGAAGACGCACTTCGGTCGCGGTTGCACCGCTGCGGCGAGTTACGGCTGGCCGGTCCGCCCGTTCCACGAGCCGCACGCGATTCGCGGCTCCTTCGGCGATCCGCGCATCGGGCTCGATCCGAGCGGCCTGCGCGTCACGCACTCCTTCCACTTCGGCGTCGACGTGGTCGCCGCCGACGGCACGCCCGTCTACGCCACGACAACCGGCACCGTCATCGAGTCCGCACATCCGGATGTCGTGTCGGTGCAGGACGGGCGCGGCACCACCTTCAGCTACTGGCACGTGGTGCCGGCCGTGCGCTCGGGAGCCGGCGTCGTGGCCTACGAGACGATCGTCGGACACGTCGAGAAGCCCTGGGGACACGTGCACTTCGCCGAGCTGCGCGACGGCCGCTACCTGAACCCGCTGCGCCCGGGCGCCATGGGCCCGTACGTCGATCGCACTGCGCCCGAAGTGACGTCGGTGACGCTCGAGCGGGGCGCGCATCCGGTTCGGCTCGACGACGCGCACGGCTCGCTCGACGTCATCGCGCAGGTCGACGATCCGCCCGCCCAGCCGATCGCGGAGCCCTGGAGCGGGCTCGCCGTCATGCCTGCACAGGTTCGCTGGCGTCTCGTCGGCCCGCACGGCGCCGGCACCAACTGGGCCACGGCCGTCGACTTCGCCACGACGATCCCGGACGGACCGGACTACGGGCGCATCTACGCGCAGTGGACGCGCCAGAACCACCCCGACCATCAGGGCCGCTACCGCGTCTACCTCTCGCATGCGCTCTCGACCGCCGCGTTGCCGGCCGGGCGCTACCGCGTCGAGGTCAGCGCCTCCGATCTGTGCGGCAACCGGTCGACCTCCAGCGCCTGGATCAACCTCAGCTCCGGGTCCTCGCTGTGAGCGCCTTCGCCAACGTCACGCTGCTCGCCCCGCGGGAGCGGGAGGTGCTCGAGCTGATGGCCAACGGGTGCTCCAACGCCGGCATCGCCTCGCGGATGTACCTCAGCGGCAAGACCGTCGAGTGGTACGTGCACCGCATCTTCGAGGCTCTCTCCGTCCCCGCGGGCGCCGGCTACAACCGCCGGGTCTGCGCAGTCCTCACCTACCTCAGCATGACGGCCGCCGCGGGCGGGCCGGAACACGGAATTCGGCCGCCGGCTTGACATGATTGTGAGTGATCACTAACATGCCGCGCATGGCTGCCCCGACGACCGAACGATCGACTGCCGCTGAGCGCCGCGACGAGATTCTCGACGCGGCGCTCATCGAGTTCGCCGAGCGCGGGCTCCACGGCACGTCGACCGAGCGCATCGCCAAGCGCGCCGGTATCTCGCAGCCCTACATCTTCCGGCTCTTCGGCACGAAGCGCGAGCTCTTCATCGCGTCCGTCGAGCGCTGCATGGAGCAGATGCTCGCGCTCTTCCGCAACGCCGCCGGCGGCAAGTCCGGCGATGAGGCTCTGCACGCGATCGCCGCTGCCTACCGTGGCGTGCTGGAGAACCCCGTGATGCTGCGCGGCCAGATGCAGGCCTACGTCGCCTCGGACGATCCCGAGGTGCGCGCCGCGGTCCGGGCCGGGTACGGCCGCCTCGTGGAGTTCGCAGAGCAGGCCTCCGGGGCGCCGAAGGAACAGATCACGAACTTCTTCGGGATCGGGATGCTGATGAACGTGATCGCGTCGATGGGCCTGCTCGAGGACCCCGAGCCCTGGGCGGCGCGGCTGCTCGAGGGCTGCGGCAAGTAGCGGCACCCCTTTTTTTGGCCAACTGGTAAGTGATTACTCACTACGCAATACAGGCAAGGAGGACGAGATGACCGACAGGACCCGGACGATCTGGACCTTTGCGATCACCTCGATCGCACTCTTCATGGTGACGCTCGACAACCTGGTGGTGTCGACTGCGATACCCGTGATCCGCGAGGATCTGCACGCGTCGATCAGCCAGCTCGAGTGGACGGTCAACGCCTACACGCTGACCTTCGCGGTCTTGCTTCTGACCGGCGCCGCACTCGGCGACCGCTTCGGCCGACGGCGCCTCTTCGTGATCGGTATCGGCATCTTCACCCTGGCCTCCGCGCTGGCTGCGTTGGCGCCGACGGCGACCGCGCTCGACCTCGCGCGCGCCCTGCAGGGTGTGGGCGGAGCGATCGTCATGCCGCTCACGCTGACCATCCTCAGCGCCGCGGTGCCGGCCGACAAGCGCGGCCTCGCGCTCGGCGCCTGGGGCGGCATCGGCGGCCTGGCCGTCGCACTCGGGCCGGTCGTCGGCGGAGCCGTCGTCCAGGGCATCTCGTGGCACTGGATCTTCTGGCTCAACGTGCCGATCGGCCTGGCCCTGATGCCGCTCGCCTGGTCGCGCCTGAGCGAGAGCTACGGCCCGAAGGCCCGCATGGACCTGCCCGGTCTCGGCCTCGTGAGCGCCGGTCTGCTGGGCATCGTCTGGGGCTTGGTGCGCGCCAACGAGCAGGGCTGGACGAGCCCCGAGATCCTCGCCTCGCTGACCGCGGGCGCACTGCTGGTGGCCGCCTTCGCGCTGTGGGAGCTGCGCACGAGCCAGCCGATGCTGCCGCTGCGCTTCTTCCAGAACCGCACGTTCGCGCTCGCCAACGTCTCGTCCCTCTTCATGTTCTTCGGGATGTTCGGCTCGATCTTCCTGCTCTCCCAGTTCTTCCAGACCGCGCAGGGCTACTCGCCGCTCGACTCCGGGCTGCGCATCCTGCCCTGGACGGCGATGCCGATCTTCGTGGCGCCGCTGGCAGGCGCGTTCTCCGACCGCATCGGCGGACAGCGCCTGATGGGCGCCGGCCTGGCGCTGCAGGCGATCGGGCTGGCCTGGATCGCATCCGTCTCGTCGGCCACCGTGGCCTACGGTGAGCTCTTCCTGCCCTTCATGATCAGCGGCATCGGCATGGGCCTGTTCTTCGCCCCCGTGGCCAACGTCGTGCTCTCGGCCGTCCGCTCGGACGAGCAGGGCAAGGCCTCCGGCGCCAACAACGCGATCCGCGAGCTGGGCGGAGTGTTCGGCGTCGCGGTGCTCGCCACGGTCTTCTCGAGCGCCGGCGGCTACGGCACCGCACAGACCTTCGTCGACGGGCTCGTCCCGGCCGTCTACATCGGCGCAGGCGTGGTCGCGCTCGGCTCCATCGCCGCCTTCGCGATCCCGAGCCGCAAGCAGCCCGCGACCGCGAAGCAGGAGCGCGAGGTCGTGCTCGAGGCTGTCGCCCAGGCGTAGGCGCCTACGGCCGGACCACCGCGATCGGTTCGGTTCCATCTGCGAAATCGGGGCCGGCATCCGACATGCCGGCCCCGTTCGGCTGCAGGCGCAGAAGCGTGAATGGCGGGTGCTCGATGTCGCCGTTGCGATCGAAGGCGATCGGCCCGAAGGCCGTCTGGAGGTGCGTCGAGAAGAGCGCCCTGCGCACGCCTTCGCGCGAGCCGTCGGAACGGGCGATCGCCGACAGCGCCGCGCTTGCGGCCTGCGCGCCGAAGGCCGGCCAGTAGCGATCCGGCGGCAGGCCGCCCGGCGGCCTGGCGGCGAGCGCGTTCGTGAAGGCGCGCCCTGGAGGGTTGAACTGCTTGGCGGGCCGTCCCGCGACGCTCATGACCAGCCACGGAGCGCGAGGGCCGACGGCATCGACGAGCTCGGGAACGGCGATAAAGCCGTCGGGCGCGATCACACGCACCCGCCCGGACGACGCCTTGCGCAACGCCGGCAGGAGCGCTGCGCTGTTGCCGCTCATCCCGCCCGCGAGATAGACACCGTCGACGCCCTCGACGACCTTCGCCGCGAGCTCGTCGTAGCCGTTCGCCGCGGGGTCCCAGGTGCCGCGCCGCACGATGGTGATGCCGGCTCGCTTGGCAGCGTTCTCGAAGCCCGCTGCCAGGTTGAGCCCGTAGGAGCCGGAGGTCGGATCGAGCAGGATCGCGGCCCTGCGGACGTTCAGCAGCCGCGCCGCGGCGACGTTGGCGCGACCCTGAGCGATGTCGTTGGGCTGCACGCGGACGAAGTTGCGCACGCCCGTCGGGTAGAGCTGCCCGAGCGTCCCCGGAGGTTCACCGGGCGTGCGAACCGTCAACCCGGCGGAGCTGCTCGCCGCCGAGACCATCGCGAGCGGTCCGCCCTGCGCCTTGTTCGCGAGCGGGATCTGCATCTGCGAACAGCCGCTGTTGTACGACCCGATGACTGCCACGACGCGCTTGTCACTCGCGTAGGCACGGGCATTCGCCGCGCACGTTTCCTCTTCGAAGCCGCCCTGCTGCTTCGTCGAGTCGTCACACGCCTGGTAGCCGACCGTCAGGCGCCCGACGCGGTAGTGACGCGAGGCGAGCACGCGCCGGATCGACGCATCGATCGCGAGGGCCTGTGCGCGCGAACGCCCCTGGAACGGCAGGTCCGAGACGATCAGGACATCGCTGCCGGCCGCTCCGGCCGGGCCTGTGACGCTGCACGAGGCTGCCACGGCCGCCGCCTTGCCGGCCGCTTGCGCGCCGCCCGCGGCAGACGCATCGGCGAGCGACACCCACACGTCGCTTCCGGCAGCGGCGACCGCGAGCGGAGGTCGCGGCAAGTTGCGACGGCTCGCACGGCCGCTGACTGGATCGATGCGCACCACGGTCGTGTCCGCGCCGTTCACCACCCAGACGGCGCGAGCGCCGGCCGCCACCGCCGCGGCGCCGATGCCGGCCTCGATCGTGCGCATGACCAGGCGGGGTGGACCGAGCTGGATGCGCCAGACGACGCCGTCGACGGGATCGGTCACCCAGAGCGCGCCCGCGCCTGCAGCCATGCCGCTGAGGCTGTCCGCGGGCACCGGGATGCGGCGCGTGATGCGCCCCGTGCGCGAGTCGATACGGAGAACGGCGTTGTCCGTCGTCACGACCCAGAGCGCTCCCATTCCGTACGTCAGCGTGTTCGCGTGCCGCACGTCCGCGAGACGCGTCACCTCACCGTTGCTCTCGGAGATGCGGTAGAGAACGAGGTCGCCGCCGAGCGCCCAGACCGAGCCACCGCCGACGGCGATCGCCTGACCCCCGGCGGTGCCCCCGGGTGGCAGGGACGACCGGCCGCGCACCCCCAGCGCAATCGGCGGGTTCACCGCGAGCGACTTGCCGTCGATCCGCGCGACGCGCGCGCCGGCCTGATCGATCACCCACAGCGCATCGCTGCCCGCAGCGATGTCACCGAGCGGCAGGCCGGGTGAGAACGTCCGCGTCGTGTGCGAGCCGGAGTCCACGCGCGTGATCGTGCCGTCGCCGGAGTCGAGCGACCACACCGCGCCGGCGCCGACGGCAACGGAGGTCGGATGCGAGCCGACCTCCGCGGAGCTTGCGAGACTGCCATCCGCGGCCAGGCGCCCCACCGCGTTCGCCGGGACGGCCGTGCCGCCATCCGAGCCGGCGCGTGTGATCAGCGCGACGCCGGCGGCGACCGCAACGATGACGGCCGTGACGGCGGCGATCACCAGGCCGGTGCGCCGGCGTCGCCGTGGCGCAACCGCTGCCTCGGCCTTCTGCTCGGGCGCGCGCGTCGGTGCTCCGAGCGACTGGTCCTGATTGAGGATGTCGCGCTCGAGCTGCTTGAGCGCCGAGCTCGGCTCGATCCCGAGCTCCTCCGCCAGCGTCCGCCGGGCCGCGGCGTAGGCGTTGAGCGCGTCGGCCTGACGGCCGCAGCGGTAGAGCGCGAGCATCTGCTGCCCGCGCAGGCGCTCGCGCAGGGGGTGGCTGCGGATCACCGCCTCGAGCTCGGAGGCGACCTCCCGGTGACGGCCGAGTGCGAGGTCGGCGTCGATGCGATCCTCGAGAGCCGCGAGCCAGAGCTCCTCGAGCGGCCGCGCCGCGCTCTGGGCGAACGGCTCGCTCGCGAGGTCGGCCAGCGGCGCGCCGCGCCAGAGCGCGAACGCCTCGCGCAGGTCGCGCGAGGCCGGCTCCGGGCGACCCGCGACGAGCTCCTCGCGCGCGTGCCGCACCGACGCCTCGAAACGGTCGAGGTCGAGCTGGCCCGGCCCGACGTTGAGGACGTAGCCGGGCGGACGCGTGACGAGCACGCGGCTCTCGCCACCCGCCTCGCGCTCCGGCTCGATCAGCTTGCGCAGCTGCGACACGTAGCCGTGCAGCGCGGTGACGGCCGTGCCCGGCGGCTCGTCGCCCCACAGCTCGTGTACGAGACGGTCGGTGGACACGACCTGATTGGCCTGGAGCAGCAACAGCGCGAGCAGGCTGCGTTGCTTGAGTCCGCCGAGCGGGAGCGATCCGCCCTCGCGCCAGACCTCGAGCGGGCCCAGGATCCGGAACTCGATCGCGCTCTCCACGCGGCGAAGCTACCACGGCTCGAGGCCCGTCGTGATCGCATTTCAGCGGCTCTTTAGCCTCGTCGTAGGGCGCCTTTAGCGACGTGCCCGACGCTCGGGTCTCCCGACGAACGGAGGCCGCGAATGGAATGCATCACCTACACGCTCGACTTCCACGGAAGGCTCTCGAGTGTCCGCCCCGGCGTCTACGAGCTGGACGCGATCGGCGACGAGGGCGCGGTGCTGCTGACCGAGTTGTCGATGACCGGCGGCGAGCGCTTCGACGAGGCCGGAACGATCTCGCTCGGCCAGGACGCCGCGGTGCACTTCCGCTCGATCGCGCCCGGGCACCTGAGCGCCTCTCCGGAGGCCGGCGTGCAGCAGGGCAGCGCGCAGTGCGGCGTCGACGCGGGCGAGGGAGCGCTCGCCGGCGCGCGCGGCGTGCTCACGGCGAACTTCCTGATCTCCGCCACGGGCGAGGTCACCGACAGGCGGATCGTCGTGCTCTTCGTGCCGCACCACCCACATCCAAGCACCACGAAGGAGGAACGATGACCACGCTCACGCTGCGCCTCGTTCGGCGCATGCTCCTCACGTCGATCTGCGCATTGCCGTTGATCGCCGGTGCGACCGCATCCGCGGCGCCCGCACTGACCCCGTGCACGGATTCGCCGGGCATGTGCGGTTCGATCGACGTGCCGGTCGATCGCGGCAATCCGCTCGCCGGCACCACCGCGATCGGCTTCACGCTCATCCCGCATGCCGATGCGAGCGTTCCCTCGGCCGGCACCGTCCTGGCAATCGCAGGCGGCCCCGGAATCTCGTCGACGAGCGAGTGGAACGGCTATCTCGACGAGCTCGGCCCGCTGCTCGATGCGCGCGACCTGCTGCTCGTCGACGCGCGCGGCACCGGACGATCGGGCGCCATCGACTGCGAGGCGCTGCAGCACGGCCAGGGTACGGTGCTCGCCGCCGTCGCGGCCTGCGGCGCGCAACTGGGCAACACCATCTCCGACTACGGCACGCCCGCTGTGGCCGATGACATCGACGCAGTGCGGAGCGCGCTCGGCATCGACCGTCTCGACGTGCTCGGCACCTCGTACGGCGGGCTCGTCGCCGAGGTGTACGCGATCCGCCATCCGGCACGCGTGCGGACTCTCACGCTGGATGCTCCCGGCAATCCGTCGGGCGCCGACTTCTGGCAGGTCGGCTCGCTCCATCAGATGTTGCGGACCGTCGATCTGATCTGCGAGCGCTCGCCGAGCTGCAATCCGGACATTCCCGACCCGACCGGCCAGATCGCCTGGCTCGCCAAGACGCTGCGCGCTCACCCGCTCGTGGGCAACGCCTACGACGCGGGCGGGCAGCTCCATCACGTCGTGCTCGACGAGGCGAAGCTGATCGGCAACGTGCTCGCAAACAGCGACGGCGGGTACCTGTACCAGGGCGAGATCGCCGCGGCCGCGGCTTCGCTGCGGGCGGGCGACCCCCAGCCGCTGCTGCGAATCGCCGCGCAGACCGACTTCCCGGCGTTCTTCGACTCGGGCGATCCGGCCTTCTTCTCCAGCGGACTCAACGCAGCGGTGTACTGCTCCGAATGGCCCGTCCCCTGGAGCGAGTCGGCCACTCCGGCGCTGCGCGAGGCGCAGTACGGCAAGGCGCTACAGGGGCTGCCCGCCGGCACATTGGCACCCTTCGGCAGCGAGGCGTGGTCGGCGTTCCTCGGCCTCGGCCCGACCGGCGACTTCTGCACACCGTGGCCCATCACGAAGCAGCCCGCGGCGCCTGCCGGCCCCGGGTTCGCCTATCCCAGCGTGCCGACGCTCGTGCTGAGCGGCGAATACGACCTGCAGATCCCCAACGAGCAGGCGCAGGCCGTGGCCGCGCGCTTCCCGGGAAGCCAGTTCGTCGTCCTCGCGAAGACCGGTCACACCGTCCTGCCCTCGAGCGGATGTGCACGGGGCGTGGTCGGCGAGTTCATCGAGACCGCCGCTCCGGTCGACTCCTCCTGCTCGACGTCGTTCGCTCCCGGCTACGCCGTCGGGCGCTTCCCCGCGAAGGCAGCCGACGCCGTACCCGCCTGGGTCGATCCGGGCGCCCGCGACTCGTCGACGGCCGCCGACCGGCGCATCGCCACGGCGGCCTGGTCGGCCGCCTACGACGCATTGCAGCAGGGCTTCGTCGGGCCGCCCGAGGCCAAGGCGTTCGGGCTGCGCGGCGGGCACTACCGCTACCGGTTCGGCGACACGCGCGACAAGGTGGTGCTCGACGGCGTGCGCTTCACCTCCGATGTGGCCGTGAGCGGACACACCGGCTACGAGTACGCGACAGGCAGCACGAACACGCTGCTCGACGTGAGCTTCGGCGGACGCCGCATCGGGCGCCTGCAGATCACGGGGCAGCTCTTTCCGCACGTCGCGTCGCTGACCGTGCGCGGCCGCCTCAACGGGCACCGCGTGGCGTTGCTCTTGCCGACCGCGTGAGTGCGGCTGCGGCCCTGCCCGGCGCCCGGGGGGGCGCCGGGCAGGACCGCGGCGGCGCGCTCTAGACTCGCGCACGTGGCATCGGCGATCTCCGTCATCCCCCTTGGAAGGCGTGCCCGCTGGGCGGTCATCCTGCTCGCCGTGGTCATCGCCATCGACGTGATCGCGATCGGCTCAGACCTGTGGCAGATCGTGCTGATCAACAGATTCCAGGACGGCACGGACGCCGACTCCGGGCCGCTTGCCAGTAGCGACGACCGCCAGTCGATCGTCAGCGCGTTCCAGTTCCTGGCGCTGCTCATCTCGGCAGTCATGTTCATCAGGTGGTTTCACGCGGCCTATCGCAACATCGCATCGCTCGGTGCGCCGCCCTTGCGCTTCAAGACGGGGTGGGCGATCGGCGGCTGGTTCGTGCCGATTCTCAGTCTCTGGCGACCCAAGCAGATCGCGGACGACATCTGGCATGGGAGCGACCCAGACGCGCCGGCTGTCCAGGAGCCCGGCGCGCACTCGGACGACGATGGTCGCCTTCTCACGACCTGGTGGGCTCTCTGGATCATCAGTGTGTTCGTCGGCAACTTCGCCGCGCGCCTGTTCTTCAGCGCCGACTCGCTCTCCGACATCCGCGACTCCGACGCACTCGACATGGCTTCACTGGCGGTCGATGTGTCGGCCGCCGTGTACGCGATTCTCGTCGTCCGCCACATCACGAGCCGGCAGGCGCAGCGCGTCGAGCGGCTCGGCGAATACCCCCCTTTCGGGGCTGTGGCTGAGATGACAGCCGGGGTGTGATGGCGCCAGGCAGTCAGACGCAGCTGCCAAAGCGCCACGCTCACCGCCGTCATCTTCAACGCCAGCCGGACAGTCCCCGGTTGGCGCCTGCCTGTCCGCGATCGAGCGGTTCGGGATCCGTGCCACTTCTCAGGAAGGCTCCCGATGCGCGTCACGCTCAGTCTCGTCTGCGCTCTCGCCGCTCTTGCACTTCCGGCGCCCGCCTTCGCCGTCGTCGGCGGAGCGGCTGTCCACTCCGGTGCCTACCCGTTCGTGGTGGCGGTCGGCAACACCGACGGGACGTATTGCGGCGGCACGCTGATCGCAGCGAACGTGGTGCTCACCGCGGCTCACTGCATCACGGGTGAGCCCACCGCGCTGCAGCACCTGAGGGTGCTGGTCGGGTCGCCGAGGCTCCGCAGCGATCTCGCCACACCGGACGGCGTTCACGTCCTCGGCGTCAGCGCGGTTTACGTTCATCCGAAGTTCAGCGAGACGACGATGCGCTACGACGCCGCGCTGCTCACGCTCGATCATTCGATTCCCGGCGTACGAACGATCGCACTGGCAGACGCGTCGCCGCACGCCGGGTCGACCGTGAGCGCGGCAGGTTGGGGTGCGACGACCGAGGACGGCGGCGCAATGCCCATGCACTTGCGCAGCGTCGTCCTGAAGGTCGGGACGTCCAGCTCGTGCAAACGCGGCAATGGGACTGCGGGGGAGTACTTCTCTCCGAGCATGCTGTGTGCGAGCAACCCCGGGCGAGACACGTGTTCCGGCGACAGTGGCGGCCCGCTCATCAGCACTCACAACGGGCACGCAGTCCTCGTCGGGATCACGAGCTTCGGCGAGGGGTGCGCCGATGCGAATCACCCGGGCGTCTACACGCGCGCCTCGGCCATTCGGGGATGGACGCGCGGACAGGTGCTCCGCGTCGTCGCCGCCGGCGCCCTCCGGGCTGTGCCGGCCGTCCCGTAGATCCGGCGCCGACGGGATTCTGGAGTTCGAATCAGCCTGAGATTGACGTTTCTTCCGGTCTCGGTCTAGATCCTATAGGACTAGGGTCTTGGAATCAGATCAGTGATCGGCGATCGAAGGAGAGGAATCCATGGCTGGGATCGTCTCGAGATCCAAGATCTTCCGCAACATCGCGCGGATGCTCCCTGGGGGTGCGCTGCTGGGGGTCAGCGTCGTCCTGGCGGTGATCGCGTTCCCGGCCGCCGCGTCGTCGACGCACGGCCGCTGGCACAAGGATCACGGCGTGACGATCAGCAAGGCGCCCTACGGCATGCTCGCGAACGGCACCGCGATCGACCAGTACACGCTGACCAACCAGCGTGGCATGTCGGTCAAGATCATCACGTACGGCGGCATCGTCACCGAGATCAACACGCCTGATCGCAAGGGCAAGACCGCAAACGTCGCGCTCGGATTCGACAACCTCGCCGACTACGTCGCGAAGAGCCCGTACTTCGGCGCCATCATCGGGCGCTACGCCAATCGCATCGCGAAGGGCAAGTTCACGCTCGACGGCACGACCTACCAGCTTGCGATCAACAACGGCGTCAACGCGCTGCATGGCGGCATCAAGGGCTTCGACAAGCAGGTGTGGCAGGCCAGCATCGTGCCGCCCTCGCACGACAGCGCCGGTCTCAAGCTCAGCTACACGAGCCCGAACGGAGAAGAGGGGTATCCCGGCACGCTGAAAGTCGACGTGACGTACACGCTCACGAACAAGAACGAGCTTCGGATCGACTATCACGCGACGACCGACAAGGCGACTGTCATCAACCTCACCAACCACACGTATTTCAACCTCGCGGGTGAGGGCTCCGGCGACGTCTTCGACCAGGTCATGTGGCTCAAGGCGCACAACTACACACCGGTCGACCCCACGCTCATCCCGACGGGCGTGATCGCCCCGGTCGCGGGCACGCCGTTCGACTTCACGAAGCCGACGGCGATCGGTGCGCGCATCCGCGACGCCGATCCACAGATCGTGATCGCGCAGGGCTATGACCACAACTGGGTGATCGACCGGCCCGCCGGCGACACCTCTCTCATCCTGATCGCCAAGACGTTCGACCCGGCGAGTGGGCGCGTCCTGAAGACGTACACCACCGAGCCAGGCGTCCAGCTCTACACGGGGAACTTCCTCGACGGCACGCTTGTCGGACCGAGTCACCACACCTATCGGCAGGGCGACGCGTTCACGCTCGAGACCCAGCACTATCCGGATTCGCCGAACGAGCCGTCCTTCCCGAGCACCGTGCTGCGTCCGATGCAGACCTTCACGAGCACGACGGTCTACGCGTTCGGCGTGGGCGGCGACCACTAGCACTCCAACCGGCCTCGCAGCCCTGCCCGGCTGGGAAGGGCTGCGGGGCCCGGCAGGGCCTACGACCACCTCCGCGAATCGTTAAAAGCCACCCATTGGCCCGGGAGGCACTGTGGTATGACGTATCTGCAGTCGTCTGTCGAGACTCGATGGCGCACGGTCCGGCTCCTTCGAGAACGGAGAGCACGCGTGTTCGATGCAAGCGAGCAACGAGGGTTCGCCGTCAAGTTCGGATTCGCCGCCGTCGTCATCGTGGCTGCATGGGCCGGACTCTTCGCGACGACCGCCTCCGCGGCGCCGGTTCCCGTTGCGAGCCTGAATGCCGAGAGCATGACGCTCCCGCGCGGCGCAGCGGCCATCCGGGATCGCAACGCCGACGGCGGCCGCGCGGTCGAGTTCGACCGGAACGGCGTCGCGACCGCCTCCCTCACGACGGCGAGTGCCGTCACGTCGCTGACGCTTTCCGCGCGCGGGACCCAGTGCCGCTCGACCTGGCCGCAGGTGCAGCTGGCGATCGACGGTGCCGTCGTCCTCAACGTGGCGGCCAACAAGACTGCCTGGACCGCCTTTGCGGCCACCGGCTTGAGCATCCCCGCCGGGACGCACAGCATCGTGCTCACCCTGAGCAACGTGCAGGACTCCAGGTGCGACCGCGCGGCGTACATCGACATCCTCCGGCTGTCCGGCGACTCCGCAGTGCCGCCGCCTCCGCCGCCTCCGCCGCCTCCGCCGCCTCCGCCGCCTCCGCCGCCTCCGCCGCCTCCGCCACCTCCGCCGCCACCTCCGCCGCCTCCGCCACCTCCGCCGCCGCCACCACCTCCACCTCCGCCACCACCTCCACCTCCGCAGACTTCGAACTGCCAGAGCATCATCATCCCGGCCTACTTCTATCCCAGCCCGACGCTGCTCTGGGATAGCGCCACTGCGGCGGCCGGCGGTGTCTCGTTCATGGTCGCGAATCCGAACAACGGACCCGGGACGACACTGAACGCCGACTATGCGGGCGCCATCGCCCGCGCCCAGGCCGCCGGCGTGCGGGTCATGGGCTACGTCTACACGTCCTACGGAGCGCGTTCGGCAGCTACCGTCAAAGCGGACATCGCCACGTGGAAGCAGTTCTACGGCGTGACCGACATCTTCTTCGACGAGGCATCCGACGTCGCGGGCAAGCTGGCCTACTACCAGGACCTCGTCAACACCGTCCATGCCACAGCGGGCGCCAAGGCGATGCTCAACCCGGGCGTCAACGTCGATTCGGGCTACGGGCAGGTGGCCGACATCATCAACATCTTCGAGGGCACCCCGAGTGCCTACAGCGGCTTCACTCCGTCCACGTGGACGACCAACTATCCGGCGTCCAAGTTCGCGCACCTCATCTACGGCGCGACCGGGACGTCGAGCCTCACGAGCGTGCTCGCCCAGTCCGCCACGCGCAGGGCCGGCTATGTATACGTCACGAACGACACGCTGCCGAATCCGTGGGACACGCTGCCGAGTTACTGGACGACCGAAGTCACGCAGGTCAACCAGGCCTGCGCCGCCTCGAGCTCGAACTAGGCGTCACTTCACGATCACGGTCGCGCGCAGGACGTTGTCCGCAGCGGTCGTCTTGATCGGCATGTAGTCCTCGAGTGACTCCGTGCGGAACTTGTACACACGCCCAAGTGAGGCATCAGGCCGGCGGCGTACGGAGCCTTCATCTTGCCCATCGAAGCCGTTCCCGCTTGCGTGCCCTCCGCACGTCCGCAGGCGGACCCGGGGCTGAAGGCGCCGAGGCCGCCTCGCGCTGGCGGGCGGCCTCGGGACCTTGCCGTGCGTCAGCGCCGGGTTCAGCTGACGACGACTGTCACCCGCAGCACGTTGTCCTCGCCGACGGTCTTGATCGGCATGTAGTCCTCGAGCGACTTGGTGCGCAGCTTGTAGGTGCCAGGCTTGGTGAACGTCACGTTCACCACCGCGCCCATGTGGGGCATGAGGCCGGCGGCGTACGGAGCTTTCAGCTTGCCCATCGAAGGCGAGCCCGGCTTGACCAGGCGCTCGCTGATGGCAGGCCCACTCAGCTTGATGAGCTGGTGGGGCATCATGTCGTTGTCGGTGATCGAGAGCGTGCCACCGCGCGACAGCTTCACGGTCTTGGTGACGCCGTAGGAGCCGCCGTTGAGGGACCACTCGTGGCAGCCCTTCACCTGATGGCGGATCACGAGATTCGCGCCATTCGAGCTCCCCGCCGCGGCGCCTGCCGATGCAAAGGCTCCCACTGTGCCGAAGACCGCCGCAGTCATCAGGATCGTCCGCTTGTTCATGGTGGCTCCCGTCAGATACGTTCGGAACTGCTTCTCCCTCAGTCTCTGTCTCCCGAGGCGTGGCGGCATCGGCGTGACCCCGCGGCGCGTATGCGGGGATTCCGCAATCATCACCAGGGGCGAGCACCCTGCCCCGGCCTGCCACCCATGCCATCATGGAGACGTGACCGACCGCTACCTTCAGCCCGGCTGGTTCACGAAGAACGTGTTCAACCGGGTTGTCGCCGGATTGACCCGCATGGGCGTGAGCGTGCTCGGGTCGCGCGTGCTCGAGGTGCGCGGCCGCACGAGCGGCGAGCCGCGACAGGTGCCGGTGAACCTGCTGACAGTCGACGGCCAGCGCTACCTCGTGGCGCCGCGCGGCGAAACCCAGTGGGTGCGCAACCTTCGCGCGAGCGGCGGTGAGGCCATTCTCCTACTGGGCCGTCGCCGCGAGGGGGTCGCCGCGACCGAGCTCGCCGACGAGGAGAAGCCGCCCTTGCTGCGGGCGTACCTGAAGCGATGGAAGGCCGAGATCGGGGTGTTCTTCAAGGGCGTCGGCCCCGACGCGTCGGACGAGGAACTGCTGCGCATCGCGCCGGGATACCCCGTCTTCCGGCTCCGCGACCGCTGAGCCGGCTCACCCTTCCGCCAGCCGGGCGGGCGCGTCGTCTGTGGCCGCTCGAGGACACTCACGAAATTCTTATGCGCCGCAACTAGCGTTCGGCACGTGCAAGGCACGGCCATCAGCGAGCGCCGCCGTACGCCGATTCGACGGCGCGCGACCGCGATGCTGCTGGCTGCGTTCGTCGCCGGAAACGCCATTCTCATCACGTGGCTCTGGGTGCACGGCGGCAATCTGCACCCCAAGACGACCGGCGACCTGTTCACGGGCATCGGCCGCCTCACCGGCCTGCTGGGCGCGTACCTCGCGCTGATCCAGGTCGTGCTGCTCGCGCGCCTGCCCGTGCTGGAGCGCCTGGTGGGATTCGACCGGCTGACGGTATGGCATCGCTGGAACGGTCACGCCTGCATCGACCTGATCCTCGCGCACGTCATCTTCACCGTCTGGGGCTACGCGCTGATCGACAAGATCCCCGTCGGCAGCGAGATCTCGACGATACTCGGGGACGGCATCTATCCCGGGATGATCACCGCGACCATCGGGACGGCGCTGCTGATCGCCGTCGTCGCCACGTCCGTCGTTATCGTGCGCCGCCGCCTGCGCTACGAGTGGTGGTACGCCGTCCACCTCATGGCCTACCTGGGGATCGCGCTTTCGTGGTTTCACGAGATCCCGACGGGCAACGAGCTCGTATTTCATCAATTCGCCACCAACTACTGGCGCGCGCTCTACATCTTCACGATCGCCGTACTCGTCATCTGGAGGGTGCTGGTGCCACTGGCCGGCGCGCTGCGCTACCGTTTGCGCGTCGCCGATGTGGAAATCGAAGGTCCGGGTGTCGTATCGCTGCGTATCACCGGCCGCAACCTCGAGCGCATGTCCGCCCGCTCAGGGCAGTTCTTTCTCTGGCGCTTCCTCGCCCGTCACTACTGGGGGACCGCTCACCCGTTCTCGCTCTCGGCGGCCCCCGATGGGCAATCCCTGCGGATCACCGTCAAGGGACTCGGCGACCACACGGCCCGGATCGCTTCGATTCGCCCGGGGACGAGGGTGCTCGCCGAGGGACCCTTTGGCGTTTTCACGGGCGAGGCGCGCCGAGGAGACAAGGCCGTGCTGATCGCGGGCGGCATCGGAATCACGCCGATTCGCGCGCTGATCGAGACGATGAAAGGTGATCTGATCGTGCTCTACCGGGTCATGGCCGAGGGAGATGTCATCTTCCGCAGCGAGCTCGATTCGCTCGCCGCCGCGAACGGCGTCACCGTGCACTACCTCGTCGGCGACCACAACGGTGATGGTCGTGACCTTCTGGCGTCGGCGCACCTCCTCGACCTCGTGCCGGACCTCGTTGAGCGAGACGTCTTCCTCTGCGGTCCGCCTGCCATGGCCGCGTTCATCCGGAAGAACGTGCGCGAGGCGAGAGTCCCGCGCCGCCAGGTACACGCCGAACGATTTGCACTGATCTAGAAGGAGACCGACGTGCGCAAGACCCTGACAATCACCCTGACCGTGCTCGTCCTTGCCATGCCGGCTGCGAACGTGTGGGCCGCCGCGACGACTCCGCGGACCGCTTTCAAGAAGATCGTCGTTGCGAAGAAGACGTTCTCGGGGAGCGTCGTCCAGGCCGACCGCTGGGGGCCTGTCCAGGTCACCATCGTCGTCAAGAAGACGACCACGACCGCCGGAACGAAGAAGACGGTCAAGCGCCACATCGAGTCCATCAACGTCCCGGTCTACCCGGATCACACGGGTCGATCGCAATTCATCAGCCAGAACGCGCTGCCGGCTCTCGTGCAGGAAGCGCTCAAGGCGCAGAGCACCCACATCTACATCATCTCGGGCGCGACCTACACGAGCGAGGCGTTCGGTCAGTCGCTGCAGGCCGCGATCACGAAGGAGAAGGCTTGGTGACAGTCGTCCTGCCGGGCGCGCGGCGCGTCGAGCATGTGATGGGGATGCCGATTCTCATCGACATTCGCGACGACGATGTCGACCGTGAGATTCTGGACACGGCCTTCGGGGCCTTTCGCGCCGTGGACGATCGCTTCAGCACCTACAGGGACGACAGCGAGGTCATGCGCATCAACCGCGGCGAGCTCGCGATCGGGGATGCGCACCCCGATGTGCGCGTCCTCCTTGCGCGCTGCGACGAGCTTCGCGGCGCGACCCGGGGGTACTTCGACGCACGTGCTGCCGATGGGCAGGCCATCGATCCATCCGGCCTCGTCAAGGGCTGGTCGGTCGACCGCGTCGCTGCGATCCTCACCGGTGCGGGCGTGCGCAACTTCGTCGTGAGCGCCGGCGGCGACGTCATCACCCGCGGCCGCGGCCTGCCGGACACCTGCTGGCGCGTCGGCATCCAGCATCCGCGCGTCAGCGACAAGGTGGCCAAGGTCGTCGTCGCCCACGACCTCGCCATCGCAACCTCGGGCGCGTACGCGCGCGGAGACCATGTGATCGACCCGCATACCCGCCGGCCTCCGAGCGGAGTTCTGTCCGTGACGATCACCGGGCCCGAGCTTGCCACGGCCGACGCGTACGCCACCGCCGCGTTTGCGATGGGCAGGAACGGCCCGGCCTGGACGGCGCGCCTGCGCGGCTACGAGGCGATGACGATTCTGGTCGATGAGCGCGTGCTTTCGACGCCGGGCTTCCCCGGCGAGGAAGATCCGGGCTGATGGGCGCACCCGAGCGAGCCCCGTCCGCGAGCGCGACGCCCCGTAGCGGGCCCGACGGCAACGCACGGCTGACCGGCAGCACCGGCGCAGTGCTTGCCGTCCTGCTCGCCGCGGAGGCGCTGACCGTGCTCTCGCTCGATTCGCTGCTCTCCTGGCACGTCTTCATCGGCGTGCTGCTGATCCCGCCGGTGCTCCTGAAGCTCGCGAGCACCGGCTACCGGTTCACCCGCTACTACTCGGGCAGCGCGCCGTACGTGGCAGCAGGGCCGCCACCGCTCTTCCTGCGCGCCCTCGGGCCGGTGCTGGTGCTCTCGATCGCGATGATCCTGGCGACCGGTGTCGCACTGCTCGTGATCGGCCCCGGCGACGGTCCTGTTCGCGGCCTGCACAAATTCAGCTTCATCGTCCTGGGCATCGTCGTGAGCATTCACGTGCTCGCCCACCTGGCCAAGCTGCCGCGACTGGCTGCCGCAGATTGGCGCCGACGAACGCGCATGCCCGGCGCTTCGATCCGCCGCGTCGTCGTGATCGCATCGGTGCTGGCAGGGATCGGCTTCGGCGCCGTGGCGCTGCACTACGACGGCGCCTGGGTGCACCGCGCGCATCATCACCACTTCGAAGACGGCGGTCACTGACAGAATCCGATCGCGGCATGGGAACCTTCGTCCTCGTCCACGGCGCCTGGTCCGGCGCGCACGGCTTTCGCCACGTGCGCCGCCATCTGCAGGCCGCCGGCCATGAGGTGTTCACGCCGAGCCTGACGGGACTCGGCGAGCGCGCTCACCTCACGAGCCCGCAGGTCACGCTGACGACGCACATCCAGGACGTCGTCAATCACGTGCTGTACGAGGACCACCGCGAGATCGTGCTGCTCGGATTCTCGTACGGCGGAATGGTAGTCACCGGGTCGCTCCGCCACATCGGCGACCGGGTCAGCCACCTCGTCTATCTCGACGCCTTCGTGCCCCGCGACGGCGACTCGCTGCAGTCGCTCGTCGCACCGCCCGAGACCGCGCCCGTGGCGGTCGGCGACGAGTGGCTCGCGTCGCCGATTCCGAGAACCTACGACGACCCCGACGAGGCGGAGTTCATGAGCGCACGCCGGGTCGGCCACCCGCTCTCCTGCTTCACCGAGCGCGTGCAGCTCGATTGGCCGCTCGAGGCCTACCCGTTCCGGCGCACCTACATCCGCGCGACGGCCGACGAACCCGACGCTCCTTCCTCAAAAGTCTTCGAGGCCGCGGCCGAGCACGCGCGCAAGTCGCCTGACTGGGAGTGCCACGAGATCACCACCAACCACGTCGTGCCGAGCAACCGGCCCGAGGAGCTGTCGGAGCTCCTACTCGGCTGCCTCTGAGTGCGACGCGCTGGGCGACTACCGCCCATCCGGCGTGAACGGCTTCGGGTCGAGGTAGTCGGGCGGCGTCTCGGTCGGAGCCACAACGGGCTCCACCGCCTCTCCAGCTGCAGGCTCCGCCTGGTCCGCCGCCGGGGGCGGAGCCTGCAGCTGCTTCGCAAGCGCAGAAGACGGGTGCGCCACCTCGACCAGGCACGCGGCGTGCGCCAGGTGCTCCTGGCGCTCACCGTCGGAGCGCTCGAGCGTGACGAGATAGTCGTTCATGCGCTCGTGGTCGACCCACGTTCCGCAGATGAAGCAGAGGCCCCCCGGCAACAGCCGGGGGGCGTGCAGGTCTGCTTCCGTGATCAGCTCGACGGACGGGTCGACCATGATCCTGTCAACCATCTGGCGACCCTCCTCGGATCACGACGCGATCGTCGAGAACTTGGTGGCGAGACGGTCGGCCGAGCGCCAGGCGGTGGCCTGGATCGTCTCGGTCGGGTTGCGACCCGCGGTGGTCGGGAAGGTCGAGCCACCGAGGATCAGGAGGTTCGGAACCTCGTGCGAGAAGCCCCAGCGGTTGCAGACCGCCGAGTCCGGGTCGCGGCCCATGCGCGTGCCGCCGAAGGCGTGCGTATTGGGCGAGCGCGGCGTCGGCGGGAACGACCACACCTCGCTCGCGCCCGCGGCGTTGAGCAGATCCTTCAGCTTCTGCTGTACCCACAGCGCGCCGTTGATCTCGTTGGGCTGCAGATTGAACGTGATGCGGATGACGGGCCGGCCGAGGTCGTCGGTCACCGTCGGATCGAGATCGAGGTAGTTCTTCTCGTACGGCAGCACCTCCATCTGCGCCGAGGCGCCGCCGACCGAGTCGGCGTTCTCGGAGAGCCACTGCATGTAGCCGGCGCCCCAGGTCGGCGCGCTCGGCGGGAGCGTGCCGGCCGTGCCGATCGGCTTGACCTCCATGCCCGCGCTCACCATGCCGCCCGAGATGAACCCGAGCCCGGTGTGGTCGAAGTTGTCGGCGTCCCACTCGTCGATCGCCGTGAACTGGCCGATCGTGCCCGAGTAGCGGTTCAGCCTCTGGCCCTTGAAGAGGCCACTCGCCGAGGCCGAGCTGAGACCGTGGCCGATGTAGTTCTTGCCGACCTGCCCCATGTTGTTGGAGAGGCCGTTCGGATAGGCCTTCGACTTCGAGAGCAGCAGGAGCCGCACGTTCTCGTAGGTGTACGTCGCCAGCACGACCGCCTTGGCGGGCTGGAAGTACATCTTCCCGCCCTTGAGGTAGGTCACGCCGCTCGCCTTGCCGTCCTTGTCCACGTTGATCTCGAGCACGCGGGCCATGTCGACCAGCTTGAGGTTGCCGGTCTTCTGAGCCTGCGGGATGAAGTGGACGTTGGTCTGCGCCTTGGCGCCCGTCCAGCACCCCGTCCAGCCGCAGAAGCCGCAGTAGGTGCAGCCGGCAAAGCCGTTGTAGGGCGCCGAGCGGATTCCGGCCGGGCCCGTGTAGGGCTTGAGGCCCATGCCCTTGGCCACGTCGTACATCTTCTGCGTCCAGCCGCTGCGGCGCAGAGGCGGGAGCGGATAGGGCCGCGAGCGCGGGCCCTCGAAGACGTTGCCCTTGGGGTCGATCTTGCCTTTCACGTTGCCGGCCTGTCCCGACACGCCGTGCCGGTACTCGACCTTGTCGTACCAGGGCTCGAGATCCTCGTACGTGAAGGGCCAGTCGGTGACCGTCGAGCCCTGCAGCGCCGATTTGCCGTAGCGCGCGATGGTCTCGGAGCGCACCTTGAAGTTCCACGGGAGGTAGCGCCAGCTCTGTGTCATCCAGTGGATCGACGTGCCTCCGACGGCGTTCATCATCGGCCCTGTGGCGCCGACCGGGCGCGTCGCGACCTTCGTGTCGTCGAGGCGCGAGGTGGGCACCTCGAGATTCGCCTTGAAGCGGCCCATCCAGTCGCGGATGTCGTTGCGGATCTCGTCGAACGGGTAGTCGGCCTCTGTCACGCGCGGGCCGGCCTCGAGCGCAACCACCTGCAACCCGGCATCGGCGAGCGCCCACAGGGCAGTGCCCCCTGCGGCGCCCGTCCCGACGACCACGACGTCGGCTTCTGTGAGCTTCTCAGCCATCGTCAGGGCCTCCGAGTCGTGTTCTTGAAGAGCTTGTACGTGTAGGCCGACTTCAGGTACTCCTTGGGCGTCGCGTTGATCTGCTGATCGCCCTTCGAGATGATCAGCCGCGGACCCGGGAAGCGCACGAGCTTCCAGCCGACCAGGCCGACGTTGCCGCCGTGCATCGGGTCGCCGAACATGCCCTGCAGCGCGTGGGTGCGGATCATCGTGAAGACCGCCGCCGAGTTCGGCGAGAAGCCGGTGAACGGCGCCGTCCCTGCCGGCGGCTTCTCGGCTCCCGTCGCCATGCGGGTGATGAGAGCGTCCTGCTGCACAGGCGAGAGCGCCGTGAAGACCGCCCCGTAGACCTGCGAGGAGAACGCCTCGAGTGCCGCCAGCCCCGCCGAGTACGGCGGATGGAAAGCCGACAGATCGCCCGCCAGCGACCAGTCGATGTAGCGGAGGACGTTCGCCTCCTTGGCCCCCGGCCCGGCAGCGCTGCTGGGCAGGAGTCGCTCGAGGAAGGCCTCGAGGGTTGCCGCTTCCGCGGCCGTCAGCGCCTTCAGAGCGCTCGTGCCACCCACCTCGGGAGGCGGCGTGTCCGCCGCCGTGGCCGCGCTTGCAACCGTCGGCGCCGCGGTCGCCGGTATGGCCGCAGCCGCTCCCAGCACCCCGGCGCGCCGGATCAGCTGCGCACGCGACAGCCCGCCTCGTGGTTCCTCGCCCGAACCGTTGTCGCCGCTCATCGTCTCTCCTTCTCGTGCTCCCTCTACGGAGCTGGGGGACGCGACGCCGT
This sequence comes from uncultured Actinomycetes bacterium, assembly GCA_963713435.1. Taxonomy (GTDB): domain Bacteria; phylum Actinomycetota; class Thermoleophilia; order Gaiellales; family JALYLC01; genus JALYLC01. The sequence goes on along the minus strand of CAVQLU010000014.1, from coordinate 245,562 downwards.
TCAACATACTCAACGCCACGGACGCGCGCAAGAGCGACGGCAGGCGAGCGCCCGTGCGGCCGCGGCGCGCACGAGGATTCGGCGGCGGCGAATCGGGGAACGTTTCCGAAATGGATCGAGATCGGCCGCTTGCTGCGTCGGCGCGGCCCTGATTCGTGCGGCCGCCGCGCGGGCGCGTCGATGCTTCGCGGGCGTCGGCGTGCAGCCCTGTCCCGGTGCCCGCGCGCCGAGCTCGCGCTCTAACACCGGTAGCGGCCGTCCCTCGACGCCGGCTACGGGATTTCTTGTTCGCACGTACCATGCAGGAGCCGAATACACCGTGCCCAGGCGCGGTCAGCCACGATCCGGGAGCCCTTCCGGCGTCTCCGGGTCCTCACCTCCAGGAGGATCGATGCGACTCAGACTCATCACCACGGCGCTCGTCGGCGGAGCGCTCGCCGTCGCCGTGCCGGCCACTGCGGCGACCGCCCATCACGCCGCCAAGACCACGACCATCACGGTCGCGATGAGCGAATTCAAGTTCAAGCTCTCGAAGGCCTCCGCGCCGAAGGGCAAGGTCGTCTTCAAGCTCTCCAACAAGGGCCAGGCGTCTCACGACTTCAAGATCAACGGCAAGAAGTCGGCGCTCATCGCCCCGGGCAAGACCGGAACGCTGACCGTGACCTTCCAGAAAACCGGAAAGTTCCCGTACCTCTGCACCGTCCCGGGCCACGCGGCCTCCGGCATGAAGGGCACGTTCACAATCAAGTGATGCCAGGCCGGCCAGCGTGAAGCGCACGCCCGCACTCATAGTGGGCTGCTTCGCGCTGGCCGCCGCCGGCATCGCCGTCGTCGCGTTCCTGGCGACGGGGAGCGATCCCGCTCCCGTGGCGCTGCCGAGCATCCCGCCTGCCCGAGCCGCGGCTGCGCTGCCCGGCGCCGGTCTTTCTCTGGCGCAGCAGAGCGGCCGCCGCGTGGTGGCCCTCAACCTCCAGCGCGGCACGCCGACGACACGGGCCACCGTCACGGTGCTCGACGCAGAGGGCAAGCCCGTCAGCGGGCTGGAGGCGCGCGTCGGCGTGATCCGCGCGACCCCATGCGGTCGTGGGTGCTACCGCGCCCTCGTCCCGTCGGTCGGCTCGCGAGTGGACGTCCACCTCGGTAGCGCGGCCGACGTCAGCTTCGACGTGCCGGCCCGCTGGCCGGTCTCCGCCGTCGCGACGCTGCGCAAGACCGAGAAGGCCCTCGCGGCCGCCCACTCGGTGCTCTACCGCGAGCGGCTCGAGAGCGCACCGGGAACGGTCATCTCGACAACCTGGCGGGAGGTCGCGCCCAACCGGATGTCGTACTCCATCGCCGGCGGATCCTCCGCCGTGCTCATCGGTGCTCATCGCTGGGACCGGGCCGCCGGCAGCGCGCGCTGGCTGCGCTCGCCTCAGGATCCCGTCTCGGCGCCCGCCCTCCCCTGGGGCACGGACGTCCGCAATGTCGTGATGCTCGCTCCCGCCGCCGGCCGGCAGGGCGAGGATCTGCGCTTCGCGCTGTTCGAGCCGTCGATACCCGCCTGGTACGACGTGACGGTCGACGCGCGCACCTTCCACCTGCGCTCGGTGCACATGACCGCGCCGTCGCACTTCATGCGCGACGACTACGCCGCCTACGACGGCGTCGCCGGGATCACTCCGCCGACCTCGCGGTGATTCGCGCCGAACGGCGACGGTGTGGCGACGAAGATGAAGCGCGCCCCGCTGTCGGGACCCGTGCGCACCGTGCGCTCGGGCACGCCGCTGAAGTGCGCCGAGTCCCCCGCGCCGAGTGCGACCTCGGGCGAGCCGGCCAACTGGAGCAGGACGGTGCCCTCGAGCACGAAGATCAGGAGCATGCCCTCGATTGCGGGCGGGGGCTCGGCGAGTTTCGCGTTCGGCTCGTAGACCGCGAGCACCGAGTAGAGCGGCTCGCTCTCCACCCCCGGCACGAGCACGAACAGATCGATGCCCTCGCTCGAGAAGTGCAGATGGCGGTGCTCGCCCGCGCGCACGACCACGGGATCGTCGGCAGGCGGTAGGAGCGCCTCCAGCGTGACGTCGTAGAAGTCGATCAGCCGCCGCAGGCGACCGAACGTGATGTCGTTCTTGCCGGTCTCGACGAGCGACAGGAACGAGGTGGAAATACCCGTCGCCTCGGCGACCGCCGAAAGCGAAAGTCCTCGCTCGCTGCGGATGGCGCGCAGGCGGGCGCCGAGTTCCGTCGTCTCGTCGGCCACGGCGCCAGAGTAACCCGGGTCTCGCATCACGTGAATGTCAATTGAATCTCCACCGGCACCATCCGCGCCCGCCGATAGGATCGCGTCGTGTTCGCGCGTCTGGGAATTCGCGTCGTTGCCTCGCTCGCCGGGATATTCGTCGGCATCGTTCTGTCGGTCGCGCTTCTGGACGATTTCTCGGCGTCGGCCGAGGGGATCGTCGTTGCGACGTTCCTCTTCTGGATCGTCTTCCTGGTCGTCAACTTCATCGCGCTGCGCATCCTGATCCGCCAGCCCTCCGTCGCGTTGGCGGGGATCCTGGCGCTCGCCTCGACGATCGTGTCGCTGTTCATCGTCAGCGCCCTCGTCTCCGGGCTGAGGATCCGAGGCGTGAGCGACTACTTCGCCGCCACGATCATCATCTGGGCCTGCACCGCGGTCAGCGACATGATCGGCCGGCGCAAGATCCGCGAGCGGCGCGTCGAGGCGCGCGCCGAGCGCCGCTCCTAGTCGCCGAAGCGCGAACGCAGCGAACCCGGGCCCGTGAACAGCGTCAGCACGTAGACCAGCACGATCGCGACCACCGCGATCCCGATGCTCGACTGGAGCACGCCGGTGTAGCCGCGCGGACCCGGATCGAGGAACGGGTACGGATACCAGTGCTCGAAGTGCCCGCGGATCAGGCTGTACGGCACGTAGGCGAGCGGATAGACCAGCCAGATGAGCCCGCGCACGAACGAGACGCGCACGACCGGCGGAAAGACGAACCAGTCGATCACGATCAGCAGCGGCATCAGATAGTGCAGGACGATGTTGTCCCAGGGCACGGCTGTGAACTCGACGCCCTCGAGGCCCGCCAGCAGGAGTGAGAAGACGATGCCGGTGATCGCCAGATAGAGCGTCGCGGCGCCGCGCAGCATGGCGAACGTCATGCTCTCGCCCCTGGGGGTCAGGGCGAGGCCGCCCGCGATCAGCACGACCGCGGCGAACAGGTTCGACCCGACCGTGAAGTAGCTGAAGAAGTTTCCGAGCTCGAGCTTGCCGCGCTCGTGCAGCGTCGCGATCTCGGTCACGAGTGCGCTGAATCCGAGCAGCCCGATGGCGGTGCGGTAGGTCTTGACGAGAGTGGTCCGAGGCATCGCGCCTTCGAAGCTACCGCACGGACGACGAGCGCCGCCGCGGGGTGCGCCCGGCGCGCATCGGAGTCACGCTTCTATCGCCTTTGTAACGATCGCTTGCCCCAGCTTGTGCCGATCATTACCTTGGTCGCATGCGAGTCTGGCGGGTGCGCGAGTGCGCTCGCATCTCATCGGTGCTCGGCGCGGCACGTACCGGCCGGAGCGACGTCCTCGTGCTCGAGGGCGAAGCCGGCGTGGGCAAGAGCGCGCTGCTCGGGTGGGCGATCTCCCAGGCCGGCGACTTCCAGGTCGTCAGGGCCTTCGGCACCCCCTCGGACGCTCACCTGCCGTTCGCCGGGCTGTCCGACCTGACGCTCCCGCTGCTGCAATACGCCGGGTCACTGCCCCCGGCGCAGGCCGATGCCCTGCGCAGTGCGCTCGCCCTGACCGGCCCTTCGACACCGTTCGACCGCTTCGCAATCGCCGCGGCGCTGCTCCGGCTGCTCTCGTCCGCGGCGCAAGAGTCGCGCCTCCTGGTCGCGGTCGACGACCTGCAGTGGCTCGACCGCGAATCGTGCGAAGCGCTGATGTTCGCCGCTCGCCGCGTCAACGGCGGATCGCTCGCGATGCTCTTCGCCGCGCGCAGCGAAGAGATCGACCGCGCGCTGATCGCGCGCCTGCCCGTGCTGACCGTCGAGCGCCCCAGCGAGCCCGAGCCGCCGGCCCTGCTCCAGCTCACCGGACAGGAGGCGCGGATCGCCCTGCTCATCGCGGCAGGCAGGACGAACCGGCAGATCGCCGACGAGCTGTTCCTCAGCATCAAGACGATCGAGGGACACACCCACGCCATCTACCGCAAGCTCGGCGTGCGCTCGCGCGTCGAGCTCACGGTGAAGCTGCTCACGCAGCCGACGGACGAAGCCGAGGCGTCGTAGCGGAGCGAGTCGCATAATCGCCACGTGGCTGCGCTGAGGCATGCGGAGGGGCTCCCCCGGCTCGAGAACCTGCGAGCCGTGGCGAGCGTGCGCCTGCGCACGCTGCGCACGGTGCTCGTGCCGCTCGGCCTGACGGCGGTCGCTGCGGGGATCGCCTGGGCGATCGCGCACCAGGTGCTCGGTCATCCCACTCCCTTCTTCGCTCCGGTCGCGGCGACGATCGTGCTCGGCCTCGCCCCGGGCCGGAGCAGCAGGCGCGCCGTCGAGATGGTGCTCGGCGTGGCTGTCGGGATCGGAATCGGCAGCGTCCTGATCCGCCTGATCGGCTCCGGAGCGGTGCAGATCGCAATCGTCGTGCTGCTCGCCATGACGGCCTCGGTGCTGCTCGGCGGGGGCCGCCTCGTCACCTCCCAGGCCTGCAGCTCGGCGGTGCTGGTCTCGGCGCTGCCGTCGACGCACGCCATCCCGACGCGTTTCGTCGACGCGCTCGTGGGCGGGTTCGTCGGGCTCGCCTGCCTGGTCGCCGTACCGCGCAATCCCCTGCTGCTCGTGCGCCGCGCCGGCGAGGGGTTCTTCACCGAGGTGGCCGACACGCTCGACGGCGTCGCCGACGGTCTCGCCGCAAGCGACGCCGCCCTGGGCGAACGCGCACTGGCGCGGGCGCGCGACACGACCGCGCGGGCAGGGCAGTTCCGGCAGGCGCTCGAGCTCGCCGACGAGACGGTTCATCTCGCACCGACGTACTGGCGCGCACGCGGCGACGTCGAGCGCTACATCGAGGCCTCCCGCTATGCCGACGGCGCCGTGCGCACGCTGCGGGGTCTGGCTCGCGCAGCGCTGACCGCCATCGAGTCGGACGTGGCCGTGCCGGCGGCGCTGCCGACCGCGATCCACGAGCTCGCGACGGGCTGGCGGGCGCTGGCGGCCGAGTTGAATCAGGGTCACGGCGACATGGGCGGGATCGAGACGACGCTGCGCGCGACTGCCGGCGCCACGATCGCACTGGACGAGAGCCGCAACCTCTCGGTGAGCATGATCGTCGGGCAGATCCGCGCGAACGCGGTGGACCTGCTGCGGGCTCTGGGCATGGAGCGCGCCCACGCCGTCGACTACATACGGGTGGCGACGAAGCGGCTGCGAGCCGAGCAGGAGGCCCAGGCGACAGCGGAGCCGAACACCGCGCCGGATTGACGGCGCCCGGAGCGGCGGGGCGTACCATCGAGGCGTGATGCGCCGGCTGCCGCACCCGCCTGCTCGCCTCGTCGCGCTGCTCGCCTTCGCCGTGCTCGCCGGCCTGCTCGCCGCACCGACCGCCGCGCCGGCGCGACACCGCGAGACGAGGCCCATCCCGATCTTCACCCCCGAGCGCACGCCCGTGCCGCGACCGGTCAGGCTCGAGCCGCTCTTCCCGCCGCACGGGCCGATCCTCCCGGTGCTCGTTCCGCTGGCCGGCGGTCGCATCCATCGCCTCCGGCTGCCGCCGGCGTCCCCGCCGCGCCTCCACCGCCTGCACATCATTCAGCCCACGTTGGCGCTCAGCGCACTCGTCGCCCCGCGCATCCCGGCCGACGCGGCGCCGAAATTGCGCGACGCCTCGCCGGCCACGGGGCGCCGGCTCGGCGCGCGCAACCTCCTCACCCCGGGCGCGCTGCCCGACGGCTTCCGCTACCACTACGCGGACGACTACACCGGCTGGCCGGTGGCGCCGCTCCACTCGGCACACGCGCTGCACGGCGCGTTCAACGACCCGCGCGAGGGCGGCTACCACTTCGGCGTCGACATCGCCGTCGACGACTCGAAGCCGGCGGAGCTCGCACCTCCGGGCATGTCCCATCGCGTCTTCGCCGTCGAGAGCGGCGAGTTGCACTACACGCGGCGCAACGAGATGACGCGCAACTGCAACGACCGCCGCTTCGCGATCGGGCACTTCGCCTACTGGCACGCCTCGCCCGCCTGGCCGAACGGCACGATGGTGCGCGCCGGCCAGGTGGTCGGCTGGACCTGCCTCAACGAGTGGCACGTCCACCTCTCCGAGTGGGCGATCGCGAACGGCCAGCGGGTGTGGGTCAACCCGTTGCACGCCGGAGGCAAGCTGCGACCCTATCTCGACGAGGAAAAGCCCGTGATACGGGCCATCTACGCCTACGGCCCACCGTCGGCGGACTGGTCGCCGACGGCCAGCGGGCAGATCGTCGATGCCGACGGCGCGACGAGTCTCGTGCTCGCTGATCTCCGCGGCGCCGTCGATCTGCGCGCCTGGATCGACGATTCGCAGGGCGCCGTCGGCATCTACAAGGACTCACATCAGCTGGCTGCCGGGATCAGCCCTTACCGAGTGTGGGTGCAGATCCGCCGCGCCTCCGACAAGGCGGTCGTGTGGCAGCGCAACGTGTGGCAATCCGACATGCTGCTGGCCGGGCGCGAGCCGTTCTACGCGCACTACGCCGCGGGCTCCCGTCCGCCGCTGGCCGACTATCTGTGCGCGACCGACGCCACCGGTTGCACCGGGCGCCTCTTCTACCACCTGATCGTCTCCGACGATCGGTACCTCTGGGACACGACCCGTGAGCGCAACGGCGCCTACACCCTCACCATCCGCGCCTTCGACATCAGCGGCAACGGCGACGAGCGCAGCGTTCCGATCACCATCCGCAACTGACGCTCCGGGTCAGGCGGCCTGCAGCCGGTCGCGCCCGGATTCCTTGGCCGCATAGAGCGCGGCGTCGGCGCGGGCGAGGACGTCTGCCACATCCTCACCGGACTGCCGCTCGGCGACGCCGACGGATGCGGTCGCCCCGTGCGGTGTGGCACGCCGCAGGCGTTCGAGAACGCCCGCCGCATCGAGCAGCGAGCAGTTGGGGAGAAAGACCGCGAACTCCTCCCCGCCATAGCGGGAGAGCGTGTCGCTGGGGCGCAGCTGCCGCTTCCAGGCCACCGCACAGGCATGCAGCAGCCGGTCGCCGGCCGCATGGCCGTGTTCGTCGTTGTAGTCCTTGAAGTGATCGATATCGACCATCGCGATGCACATCGGCCCCGGATTGACGGTCGCGTGCTCGAGGATCTCGTCCCAGGCGCGGCGATTCGGGAGGGTCGTGAGCTGATCGGTGCGTGCCTGACCGCTGAGGCGAGCCATCAGATCGGCGCGCTCGATCGCCGACCCCGCTTCGGCCGCCAGGTACTGGACGACGGCCATCGTCTTCGAGTCCAGGTGGCTGCGCGGCGTCGCCCAGGCTGCGCAAAGCACTCCCACGGGCCGCCCCTCGCGCAGGATCGGCTCATACAGCGCCGAGATGATGCCGGTCGCCTCGACAATGACCGGAGAGACGCCGGGCTCCTCCCGGACATCGCGCAAGAAGATGCGGCGCCCTTCGCGGTAGGCGGTCAGGCTGGCGGTCGGCTGCACGTCGCTGAGCTGCACGCTGTCGGTCGGGATGCCCGCGGAGCCGGTGATCTCGAAGCCGCTCCCGCGCGGCTCGACGACGGTGGCCAGGCGTGCCGCGGTGCTCGAGATGACCGCCTCGCACACGAGCTCGCGCGCATCGGTGCCGAGCGAGACGCTGCGCGCCACGCCCGAGATCGCGGCGAACGCCTTGTGCATCTCCTCGATCTCCTGGGAGTGGCGCTTCGCGTCGGCCACGTGGCGCTGCTGCTCGGCCAGCGTCGAGTTGATGAGCGAGCCCACGAGGTAGGCGATCAGCACCCAGAGCGCCGCGCCCCTCCACCCGCTGGCCGGGTACAGCGGGTCCCCGACGACAAGGAGCGGGACAGCGAACATGAGCGCGGCGCCGATCGTCGCCAGCCGCACCGACCGGCGATCTGCCACGACTGCGACCCAGACGACCGCCAGGATCGCGAGCGGCGAGTACCCCGACGCCGAGCCGCCCTGGCTCTGGCGTAGCAGCGCCACCGCCAGCAGGGCAGCCAGCGCAAGCCCCAGGGGGAGCCAGGCCGCATCGGTGCGCGCCGGCGCGAGCGCGGCGACGGCTGCCATCCCGGCGAGCACGGATGCCGCAAGACCGACGAGCCACCAGTTGCTGCCCTGCGGATTCACGGCGACGGCCGCAGCAGCGAGCAGCGCGAATCCGGCGACCGGCTTCAGAGGGGCCGAGCGATGGAATTCCCAGAAATTCCGGTCGAGGATCTGCACCTCGATGTGATCGGCAGGCGGCGGGGCCGGGTTGAGCGCTTAAACGAAAGTGGCGCCCGCCCCAACCAAGGGACGGGCGCCACGATCGTGATCGGCTACGAACTGAAGAGTAAGTCGAGTGCACGTCGTAATAGCCAGACGGAACGATGATGGCTGCGACGTCGCCGTTCCCGATCGGCACGACCGGGGTTGCGCCGCAGTCCGCCGAGCCGCCGATGTTGACGGGCACGGGGGTGTAGGTGCCGGGCAGCGCGAATGCAGCACTCGTCGTGAACGGCTGATTCGGAATCGTGAGCGGCGCGGTACCCGACGACCCGTCGCCGTACTCGCAATAGTCCTCAGGGCCACCGTTGTTGTAGTCCTGCCGGTAGATCAGGATGCGGGGATAGACCGAGCCGCTGCCCGGCTTGTCCGAGATGATCGTCGCGCCGATCGAGACCTGACAAGGCGCGTCGTCGGTCTTGCATGTGAAGCGGAACACGCCGCCCGTGGTGTCGCCGACCGGCGAGCCGAGAAGGGTCGAATACGCGCGCCCAGATGGTCGCGGGGTTCTGGGTGGGCGGAGTTCCCGTATGGCCGCGCGAAACCTTCACGACAGCGACGCCATAGGCGGCGCCCCGCTGTCGCCCTTGTGCTTCTTGTGGCTCGAGTGGTCACCGAAGTCCGCGTGCCCGTTGCCATTGCCATTGCTGTCGCTATGGACCCGGCCGCCGTTCGAATTGTCATTGCCGTGCTTCTTGTCACCGGAATCGTGATTGCCGGCATAGGCCGTACCCGTGACGCCGACCACGGCGACCAGGACGGTCATGAGCAGAACCGGCCTGGAGCTGCGAAGCACTCCGAAGATCGTCTTCCGCACAGTGTTCCCCCTTCGTCATCCCCGCGAGATGCAGGACGCGCGGTACATCGAGCTACTGCGGATGGAGGCAGTCGCCAGCCGCGCGCACTCCTGCCATCGGCCGAACGCCCGCGAACTTGACAGGCGCGGCAGGTACGCAGTACGGATTGCGCATCTACGCCGAGCGGGGCGACGATTGTCACCCCGCTGTGAGCAGGATTTTACAACTCATCGGCTATCTTTCCGGAATTCCGGAAGCCGCATCGCGGAAATGCCATTCGCGCGCGTCTCAGCCGCCGGTCGGGGCGGAGAACTTGACGGCGGTGCCACCGCCGAGGCAGAGCGTGTTGCGGGGCAGCGTCGGGACGAGCTTGCAGCGATAGCTGGAAGTTGACGCTGAACTTCTGAACCTGCGGCAACCCGCACTAGCCCCCGGTGCAGTCGGGCACGCCCAGCTGCGCCTCGAGGCGGGCCGCGACCCGGCGAAGCCGGTCGGGTGCGTGCTCGAGCCGCTGGATGCGACGCGCTGCCGCCGCGTACTGCGCGAATGTCCGTGGCGCGGCGATGACGTCGTAGATGCCGAGATAGCTCGTCGCGTACGACTCGGCGATGCGCCGCTCGAGCGCGAGCCAGAGCGCGACGGGCTTCCGCTCGCCCACCGGAGCCGGCACGGTTGCGAGACGTGCCAGGCGACGCTCCGCAGACGCTCGGATGTCTGCCGCGACGCCGAGTGCGCCGTCCCGCGTGCCCATGGCGTGACTGCCTTCGAAAAGCAGCGCGTGGGCGCAGATCTGCGTCACGGCCTGCGCATAGGGCGTGGGCGTGGCCGCCTCGGCCGGGGTCGCGGAGCCGGCGATCAGCGCACTCACCAGCACGACGGGCAGTATCAGCTGGAGTCGGGTGCTCGGCATGCCTCCGAGCATGCCCAGCCCCGGCCCGAACGGCTATCGGGCGAATTACGGATCTTTCGGGGCGCGCTTGCCTAGATCGGCCGGATGCGCGTCAGCGCGACCGCGTAGTCCGTCGTCGCGAAGGACGGCTGCAGGTAGAAGTCGCGCTCGCTCGGAAATCCGGTGAAATGCCTGGTGCTGTAGGTCGACCACTCGGGACCGACGAAGAGCGGGACATACGGAAGCGTCTCGAGCCAGACTCGCTGGAGCCTCGCCACGAGCTCCCGCTGGGCGGCTCGATCGAACGTGTTCCTGAATGCTTTCAGGAGACGCGTGCCCTCGCCGCTCTGAAAATGCTCCCAGTTGCCCGTCACGTCGGCGGCCTTGCCGGATGGGATGAACGCTGCGCGGTCGAGGTGTTGCTGGAAGTAGGCATAGGGAGTCGGCCCATTGTCCAGGCCACCCCAGAGCAGGGTGGCGACCTTGGTGGAAAACGCGTCCGACTGCCAGTCGCCCCAGCTGGGCGAGAGATGCACGTCGACTTCGATGCCGATGCTCCGCAGGTTGCGGGCGATGACCTTCCAGGCCGTGACCCAGTCGATCCAGCTTTCGATCACCTTGGCCTTGATCACGACCGGACTGCCGTGCGGATCGACCAACATCCCATCCCGATAGCTGAACCCGGCGGCGAGGAGCGTCCGCTTGGCCGCCGCCGGGTTGTAGGCAGCCAGCCGCTTGGCCTCGGCGGCCGTCTTCGGATCAATCCAGGAGCGCCAGACGCGGTCCGTGCCGATCGCATCGACCGCGGGCGCGTAGCCCTGCTCGGCCAGCCGCGAGAGCGTGTCGCGGTCGATCGCCATGCTCACGCCCTGGCGGAATGCAGGAAGACTGAACGGATACTTCGTGTCGTCGAGATAGAGGCCGACCGGCAGGCCGACCGTCGGGTAGAAGAAGTGAAAATGCCTCGGATCGTGCGCCACGTAGGCCTGCTCGGCGTGCGGGACGAAGTTGTTCGTGAGGTCGATGTCGCCGTGCAGCATCTGGAAGACGGCCGCCTCGGTCGATGAGCCGAGGACGCGCTCGATGCACGCGAAATGGGGCGCACCCGCGAGCCAGTAGTGCGGATTCCTGCCGAGGATGTAGTCCTGATCTCCGAAATGCCGCACGACGGCGAACGGGCCCGTCCCGACCGGATGCGGGTTCATCCAGGCAGACGCGTGCCGGACATGCGCCCAGACATGCTCTGGCACGACGTGCAGGTTGTTGGCGAGAACCGAGGGGATGAAGCTCGAATTGCGAGCCTTGAGATGGATGGCGACCTTGTCGGAGCCCACCAGTTCGATCGATGCGACCTGGTTCCCGGGACGGGTGAGGCCGATCTGATCCATGTCCTTGTCCTGCCTGCCGGCCGTCAGCGTGAAGAGGACGTCGCGGCTCGTGAACGGCTGACCGTCGCTCCATTCGACCCCGTGGCGAACGGTCAGCGTCAGGGTCTTGTGATCGTCGCTCCACGCGAGCGCCGAGGCGAGCCACGGGTACTCGTGGCCGCCGCCGGCATTCGTGATGACGACGAGCGGCTCGTAGATGCCTCCCCACGTGAAGTCGATCGGCTCGGGCAAGGCGAACGGATTGAAGTTGCGGACGAAGGGCGTGTCGCCTGAACCGGTCACCACGAGACAGGGGTGATCGTGCGCGGAGGCTCCGCTGGAGGGTGTCGCCGCGTGCACGACCGCGCCCAGGCCGAGCAGGGTGACGGCAAGTGCCGCCGCGAGACCTGCGCGGGCCTGGCGAGGACTAGTGCGGAGCGCCATTCCGGCCGCTCTCGAGGCCGGACGACGTGGCTCGGGCGAGCGCGGCAGCGGCGGTGCGATTCGACACGCCGAGCTTCTCGAAGATGTTCTCGACGTGTGTCCGCACGGTGTTCGGCGAGATCCAGAGCGAGCGCGCGACCTCGCGGTTCGTCAGGCCGGAGGCGATGAGACGGAGCGCCTCGTGCTCGCGCGGCGTGAGCTCGCCGAGCACCGGCAGCGCCGCACGCCGCTCGGCGGCGCGCGTGTAGAGGCGCACGAGGTGAGGCGCGAGCAACTCGAGGACGCGCACGTCGCGCTCGCTCAAGCCGCCGATCCGCTCGCAGCAGAACTGAATCCGCCGCATGCACGCCTCGCCGGGCACGGCGAACCAGAGACGCAGCGCGTCCTCGGTACCCGTCCCCCGGCTCATGAACTGATAGAGCTCGGAGCGCAGGCGCTGCGAGCGGGTGGTGACGTCCGACTCCCGTATCGCGCGATTGACGAACCACGGAGTCGGCGGCGTCGGATCCTGCTCCTCGATGTAATGGCGGCACACCTCGTCGAGCTCGTCCGTCCACTCGCCCACGGTGTGCACGCACCAGTCGCAGTCGTGGTCGGCGAACGTGAGCAGCGTGCGCGCCTCCGGCGCCACGTCCGCCGCAGGCTCGGAAAAGACGTTGCTGCAGGCGCCCTGGTCGGCCGGAATCACCTGCCAGAGGGCCTCCAGGACGGGCTCCGTGAACGCACTCGGCCCATCGACCTCGCTCGCCTCGTGCAGGAAGCGCAGCATCAGCCGGACGTCGCCATCCGAGAGCAGCTCGATGCCGGGAGGATATGACCGCCCTCGAGCTTGTGCAAATGATTGCAATAAAACGGAGACGTGCGCCGGGCCGCAGCTGCGGCCCGGCGCCCGTCGTCGCGGCTCTAGGCCCGGCGGGCGAGCGTGAGCTGGTACTCGGCCTCGAGCCGCGGTGCGCCGGGCAGACCGCGATCGAGTCGCGCGCGAACGTGCGCAGCGCGGCATCGAGCTCTGCGCGTGCGCTCCGGGTCGTCGGCGATCCGCGCGAAGACGCGCAGCACCGGCCCGTAGCTGGCCTTCATGAAGTCGACGAACGAGTCGGGCGTGAAGCCCTTGAACTGGACCATCCTGCGCTCGGATTCGCAGCTCCTCGACGGCGTCGCCGAAGCAGCCCGGCACGTGCGCCTCGGTGCCCCACAACGGGCCGGGCTTGGCGCCCGGCGGGGGCGGCGGGGCGTACGGCTTGATCACGCCGAACAGCGAGCCGATCAGCCCTTCGGGCGTCCACGCGATGAGCCCGATCGAGCCGCCTGGACGGCACACGCGCACGCAGTTCGGCCGCCGTCTTCTCGTGCGAGGGGCAGAACATGACGCCGACGGCGCTCGTCACGATGTCGAAGCTCGCGTCGGCGAACGGCATCGCCTCGGCGTCGCCCTCGACCCAGGTGACATCGACGCCCGGAGGCCGCCGCCAGCATCTGCGCCGCGCTCGAGCAGGACGGGCGTGATGTCGAGGCCGGTGACCTCGGCGCCCGCCAGCGCAGCGGGGATTGCCACGTTGCCGGCGCCGCAGGCCACGTCGAGCACCTTCAGGCCCGCGCCGATGTCCAGTTCCTGGACCAGCATCGGGCCGAAGTCGCGGATCAGGCGGTCGGCCACCTCTGTGTAGTCGCCGGACGTCCAGATGTCGCGCGCCGTCTGCTGAGCCGGCGTCAGATCGGTGAGCATGTTCATGGATTCCTCCTCCTGTCGTGTGGCCGGACTCGCGCCCAGCCTGTTCGATGACGAAGTGCGCGCCGCGCGCTCCTGCGCCACTCATGTGGGCGCAGGGGCACCGGCTGGCTGCAGTCAGGCGGTGGCGGCAACGGGATCAGGCCGGATGACGACCGTGTCGGCGATCGGGATGATCTCGTCGACCGGAATGCCGGCGAGGGCGGCGTGCTCGCGAATCGCGGCGGGACTCGTCGCCTGGAAGATGCAGACGGTTCCGAGCGAGCCCGCGTCCTCCTCGAGCACGTAGCTGCGGATCCAGCGCACGCTCTCGGGCATGTCGTCGACCGACGCGACCCGAGCGGCCGGCGGCTTCCTTGAGTTCGTCGGGCGAACTCCAGCCGTTGCGGCGGAGAATTGCGTAGAGCTGCATGGTCGTCCTTTCGACTGATGAGCCTCGAGCCGAGGCCCCAGGGCCTCGGCTCATCAGTGAAGGTACGACCGCGCGGCTCGCGCCACATCGGTGGGCTTGCCGTACCGCGGCTACGGCAACTGCCGTAGTTCCGCGTGCCGTCTACGAGCCGCATGCCGCTCGCGCTGCGCTGGGGATGGCGCACAAGCGTGAAATGCCTGCACATTCAGGTAGTCCCGAACGCGGGAGTGCTAGATCGGCAGATCCACCGAGTCGCGCGACGAGCTGAGGATGAAGCCCTCGTAGCCGCGCTCGGCGACGGCGTCGCAGAGCGCGCGATAGGTGCCCACGCCACCGACGTACGGCAGCAGGACGCGCGGCTTGCCCGGGATGTTCGCGCCCATGTACCACGACTTGGCACGCGGGTAGAGGCTCGCGTCGCCGACCGCGCGGACGTGGTCGACCCAGGCCTCCTCCTCGGCCACGGTGGGCTCGATCGTGGCGATGCCGTGCTGCGCGGAGGTGCGCGATGCAGTCGGCGATCCAGTCGACGTGCTGCTCGATCGAGACCATCATGTTGCTGAGGACGGAGGGGCTGCCCGGGCCCGTGACGGTGAAGAGGTTCGGGAAGCCCGCGACGGTCAGACCGAGCGCCGAGCGCGGCCCGTCTGCCCACTTCTCGCGCAGCGACACGCCGCTCGCGCCCGCGCAGGTCGACACCGAGCAGGGCGCCCGTCATGGCGTCGAAGCCGGTGCCGAGCACGATCGTGTCGAACGCGAACTCCTCGTCGCCGACGCGCAGGCCGCGTTGCGGTGATCTCGTCGATCGGCGTCTCGCGGATCGAGACCAGGCGCACGTTGGGGCGGTTGTACGTCTCGAAGTAGTCGGTGTCGACGCACATGCGCTTCGTGCCGAGCGGATGGTCGTAGGGGCAGAGCAGCTCGGCGAGCTCGGGGTCGTGCACGCGCTCGCGGATCTTGCCGCGGATGAACTCGCACACCAGCTCGTTCGCCGCGGGATCCGAGAAGAGGTCGGAATAGGCGGCGTGCAGGCAGAACCCGCCGACGGCGTAGCGCTCCTCGAACTCGCGCTCGCGCTCCTCGGGCGTCGCGTCCCAGACGCTCTGCTCGCGCGCGTTCCACGGGTTGCCGGCCGTCGTGGTGCGCGCCACGCGGCGGAACACGCTCGTAGCGCGCCTTGCGGTCGCGGATCGCTTCGGCGGTCAGCGGGGCGTTCCAGGCCGGCACGCTGAAGTTGGCCGTGCGCTGGAACACCGTCAGCTGCGCGGCCTCGGCGGCGATGACCGGGATCGCCTGGACGGCGGAGGAGCCGGTGCCGATCACGCCCACGCGCTTGCCGGCGAAGTCGACGCCCTCGTGGGGCCAGAGGCCCGTGTGGTGCATCTCGCCCGCGAAGCGCTCGATGCCCGGGATGTCGGGAATGCGCGGAACCGAGAGGCAGCCGGTCGCCATGATCAGGAACGCTGCGGAGAGCCGCTCGCCGTCGTCCGTGGTCGACCGACCAGCGGTCGCTCGGTCTCGTCGAACGCCGCCTCGGACACGCGCGTGCCGAGCCGGATGTCGCGGCGCAGGTCGAAGCGCTCGGCGACGTGCTCGAGGTAGCGCAGGATCTCGGCCTGGCCGGCGTAGCGCTCCGACCACGTCCACTCCTGCTCGAGCTCGCGCGACCACGAGTACGAGTAGGTCATGCTCTCGATGTCGCAGCGCGCGCCGGGATAGCGGTTCCAGAACCAGGTCCCGCCGATGCCGGTCGCCTGATCGACCACGAGCACCGAGAGCCCTGCCTCGCGCAGGCGGTGCAGGAGGTACAGCCCGGAGATGCCGGCACCCACGATGATGGCGTCGAAGCGCTGAGCCGAGAGGCATGGCCTGCAATCTAGTGTCCTGAGCCACCGACCACGAAGGGATCCGCATGGCCGTTGCAGTCGTCACGGGAGGCTCCGGTGGCATCGGGAGAGCCTGCTGCGAGCGGCTCGCTCGCGACGGCTTCGACGTGCTGTCGGTCGACGCGGTCGCGCCGTCCGGCGCGCATCCGGGCACGCACGTCGCTGCCGACCTCCTCGATGTCGATGCGGCGATCGCCGCCATCCGCGCGGCTCTGCGAGCGCGTCGATGTGCTCGTCAACGGTGCGGGCGTGGTCGAGACGGCGCGCTTCGGCGACGTCGGGCTCGCGGATTGGGAGCGCGTGGTCGGCGTCAACGCGCGCGCGCCGTTCTTCCTGCTCCAGGGCCTCGTCGACCGCATGGCGCCTGGCAGCGCGGTGATCGGCATCGCCTCGATCGAGGCCGTCACCGTGCTCTCGATGTCGGGCGCCACCTCGTCGGTCTACGCCTCGACCAAGGCGGCGCTGCGCTCGCTGACCGAGACGCTCGCGGTCGAGCTCGGCCCGCGGGGGATCCGCGTCAACGCCGTCGCGCCCGGCCTGATCCGCACGCCGATGACCGCCCGGGCGCAGGCCGACGAACGCGATCGCTGGATCCGCTCGCACACGCCGCTCGGGCGCTGGGGCGAGCCCGAGGACATCGCGGACGTCGTCGGCTTCCTCGCCTCGCCCGCGTCACGCTTCATGACGGGCACGACGCTGGTCGTCGACGGCGGCATCAGCCTCGGACAGATCCGCGGCCGGGACGTCGACGTCTCAGGCGAGTCCGGCGCGCAGGGCTGAGCCCGCGTCCGCCATCGCGTCGGCCGCGACGCCGAAGATGCTCTCGAGGCCGAAGTAGCCGTGGATCATGCCGGGGTACTGCTTGTAGGCGACCGGCACGCCGGCGCCGGCCAGGCGATCCCGGTAGAGCTCGGCCTGCGGGTGCAGCGGGTCGCACTCGGCCGCCTGGATGGCGGCCGGCGGCAGACCGGACGGGTCGCCGAGCAGGGGCGAGACGCGAGGGTTGCGCGCCTCGGCCGGCGACGGCGAGGTAGTGCTCCTGGTGCCACAGCATCTCGTCGCGGTAGAGGAAGTAGCCCTCGTAGGCCATGTCGAAGCCCGCTCGCCAGATCGGCGGTCGTGACGGGGTAGATGAGCAGCTGGAAACGCACGATGGGCTCGCCCGCAGTCGCGCAGGTCCTGGCACACGACGGCCGCGAGGTTGCCGCCCGCAGAGTCGCCGGCGACAGCGAGGCGGGCGGGATCGGCGCCCAGCAGCGCCGCGTTGGCGTGCGCCCAGCGCGTCGCGGCGAGCGCATCGTCGGCCGCGGCCGGGAAGCGCGCCTCGGGTGCCAGGCGGTAGCCGACGTTGAGCACCACCGCGCCCGAGGCGTTTGCGAGCGCACGGCAGACGGTGTCGTGCGATTCGACCGATCCGAGCAGCCAGCCGCCGCCGTGGAAGTAGACGACGAGCGCGAGCGGTTCGCCGGCAGCGGCGTTCTGCGGCCGGTACGAGCGCGCGGGGATCGCCGCTCCCGCGACGCGGAATCGCGTGGTCGGCGACGGCCGAGACCGGCTCGCCGGGCCGGAGTCCCGCGAAGAGCGACTCGAAGTTCGCGCGGGCCTCGGCGACCGGCAGCAGGTGGGCGTTCGGCCGTCCCGACGCGGCGACCTCGTCGAGCAGCTTGCGGGCGACGGGGTCGAGCGGCACGGCGGGAATCTACCTGGTCGGGACGTACGTGCTGACGACGGCGCCCGAGTCGAACGTCTGCGTGCCGGTCAGCTCGAGCTCGGTCTTCTCGGGAGTTTCGGGAAACAGGCGCAGCCCGCTGCCGACGGCGACCGGGAAGATCATGAAGCGGTACTCGTCCACGAGGTCGTTGGCCATCAGCGTGTGGAGGAGCGTGCGACTGCCGGCGACGAGCAGCGGCCCGCCGTCGCGCTGCCTGAGCTTCTGAATCTCCTCGACGACGTTGCCGCCGATGAGCGTGCAGTTCGTCCATTCGAGCTCGCGCAGCGTCGTCGAGACGACGTACTTGGGCATGCTGTTGATCTTGTCGGCCATCGGGCCTTCTCGCTGCGGCCACGCACCGGCGAAACTCTCGTAGGTCACGCGGCCGAGCAGATGCGCCTCAGCCTCGAGCACCTCGCCGAGCTTGAACTGCACTTCCTGCGGCCCCATGAAGGCCCCGGCCCAGCCGGAGTGCGGATGCCCCGGCTCCCCACCGGGCGCCTCCATCACGCCGTCGAGCGTCACGAACTCCGACACGACCAGTTTCACCGCTCTCGCCTCTCTCAGTCGGATGGTTTCCAGTAAGACGAAACGAACCCCACGAACTCATCGCCCCGCACATCGGGGGTCTGGCGCGTACAGGCGGGGTCTGACCCCACCTGTACGGGTCTGACCCCACGTGTACGGGCACGCAACCAAGCCGTTTCTAGCACTTCGGCCCGCCAGCTTTCGCCATCGGCGATCCTCGCTCCGTGTCCGCCGAGCTGCGCTGTTCACCATGCCTAGTGGCGTTGCACCCGAAAACGGACATCTGGGGTCAGACCCGTACAGCTGGGGTCAGACCCGTCCTGTACGGGTCAGACCCCGTTCGTACGCGGGGAGGGCAGATGGCTAGAGTCTGCGCCGTGGCCGACATCGTCACCGGAACCGTCAGCTACCTCGAGCGGATCGCCATGCCGCCTTCGGCTGAGGTGCGCGTTGCGTTGCTCGATGCCACGCAGGCCGAGACGCTTCCGCGCGTTGTTGCGGAGATCACCACGACGATGGGCGACCGTCAGGTGCCGATCCCGTTCGCCATCGAGCTTCCGCCGGATGCGGTCGAGGAGCCGTCCGCCTACGCACTCGAGGCGGAGATCTCGATCGACGGCCAGGTGCAGTTCGCCACGCCGGAGGCGATCCCGGTCCCGGCCGACGGCGGGGCTGCGGACGGCATCGCCATCCGCGTTCACAAGACGAGTTAGTCCTCGCGCTCGACGCGTTCGAGCGTGAACGCGGGCAGGCAGACGGCGACGTACTCGCAGGCCTCGAGGGTCGAGTAGCGCACGCGCTCGCCGGCCGCCGTGAGGACGGCCTGGCCCGCCGCGACATCGGTGTGACCGCCTTCGTGCTCGACGCGGAGGACGCCCCGGAGCACGACCGTGTACTCGTCGAAGGCAGGCGTCTGGAACGGCTCCCGCCAGTCGGCAGGCGCGCGCATGTGGGCGATGCTGACGCCGTCGGTGCCGGTGTTGACGCTCCCGACGTATTCGTCGATCTGCTTGCCGCCCGGGACCGGGATCGACGTCGGGCTCGGGATCAGGCGGGGCATCGGCGCTCCGGTTTCGGGCTTGCGGGCTGACGGCGTGCTCACGAGGACGGTAGCCTCTCGCGCGTGCGCGTCTTCATCATGAGCGACATGGAGGGCGTCGCCGGCGTCACCAAGTGGGCCGAGACGACAGGCGGCGAGGCGCTCCATGCCGATCGCTCGCGGCTCTACACCGAGGAGATCAACGCCGCGGTGCGCGGAGCATTCAACGGCGGTGCGACCGAGGTGGTCGTGATGGATTGTCATGGCGCCGGCGAGGGCTGGACGTTCAACTCGCTGATACCCGACCAGCTCGATCCGCGTTGCGATTTCGTCGTGCAGCAGGAGTGGACGCAGTACACGGACTTCCTCGAGCAGGGCTGCGACGCGGCGCTCTTCGTCGGCATGCACGCCATGGCGGGCACGCCGGACGGCGTGCTCAACCACACCGTCGCGGGCACGGACTGGCGCAACGTCACGTTCAACGGCAGGCTCGTCGGCGAGACCGGCATCAACGCCGCCCTCTGCGGCACCTGGGGCTGCCCCGTTCTGCTGGTCACGGGCGACGAGGCGGCCTGCCGCGAGGGCAGGGAGCTGCTCGGCGACGGACTCACGACGGTCGCCGTCAAACAGGGGCTAGGCCGCTTCAGCGCGCGCCACAAGGCGCCCGTCCGCGCGCGCGCGCTGATCGAGGAGGGCGCGGAGAAGGCCCTTTCCGACCTCACTGCCGTCGCGCCCTACGACCCGGGCTCTCCGTGCGAGATCCGCGTCGAGTTCTCGACCAGCGAGGAGGTCGAGCGCTACCACCACCACGCCGTCGTGGAAGTCGTCGACGGCCGCGCGCTTGTCTCGCGCGCCGACGACTGGTGGACGGCCTGGCGCCAGTTCTACTTCACGTTCTTCCGCGACGTATAGACGGTCGGCGCGGCGCCCGTGGCCAAGCTCGACGAAGCGCGCTGGTGGGCGATCCGCCGGGCGCAGAACAGCAAGCCCGCGACCTACCGCTGCCCGCTCTGCGGCTACCACCTGCACGCGACGACCGCGCACTCGCTGATCGCACCCGAAGGGGACGCGAGTCGCCGTCGCCATGCGCACACCGAGTGCGTGCTCGCAGCACGGAAGCAGGGCCGCCTGCCGCTGCGCGAGGACTGGCTCGCGACCCAGCCGCGGCGGCCATCGCTCTGGCAACGGCTGCGCGGCAGGGGCGCCCCTAGCGATTGACGCGCAGGACTGTCCGGGAGCGATTGCCCGCGCGGTCGACGGCCACTGCCCGCACGACGAAATGACCCTTGGTGAGCCGTGGGATGCGGAAGACACCGCGCACCAGGGGCACAGCGACGAGGCGCTTGGCCGCCTGGCTGCACGTCAGCGCTGCGAAGCGCCGGCCGTTCCAGGCCGTGCAGCGGCTGCCGTCGATCTGCTCGACGCCGAGCAGGACGCGCCGGACACCACCGCCGACCGGGTCGTCCAGCGCCGTGCCCTGGAGACGCCGGCAGGACGTCGTGCACGTGAGCCCGACGGCCGGCGGCCGCGAATCGGCGATCGGGCAGGACGCCGCCACGCGCGCGAGCGCGATCGCGCTGTGCCCGACCTGCGTCGCGCCGCCGATCACGGAGGGTCCGTCGTTCACGCCGCCGGCGAGCATGAGGCGCCCGCCGGGCGCGAACGCGAAGAGGCCGAAGACGGGGACGCCCGTCGTGTCGCCGACCGGGACGGGCGGAGCCGCGGGCGTCTTGAACGACGGATCGAGGCGGCCGTCGGGGCCGTAGCGCGTGAGACCCCCGGGGCCGGTCACGATCAGATTGCCCCGGCAATCGAGAGCGCCGTTGGAGGGCGGGACGCCGGTGGCCTCCACCTCGCCACCCGTCCCGAAGGCCGGATCGAGCTGACCGTTCGGCTTGAGCCGGGCGACGAGGATCGTACCCCCGGGTGTGAGCGCAGCCCAGGCGCCGAGCGCCACGATACCGCCGCTGCGCGTCAGGCTGATCAGCGGCGCGCCACCCTTGAGCCCACCGAGCAGCACCTGCCCGCCGCTGCCGAAGGTGCTGTCGAGAGCGCCGGTCGCCGTGATACGGACGACCGCCGCCGAAACGTCCCCGGGAAAGTCGGTCGT
Source organism: uncultured Actinomycetes bacterium (assembly GCA_963713435.1). Lineage (GTDB taxonomy): Bacteria > Actinomycetota > Thermoleophilia > Gaiellales > JALYLC01 > JALYLC01. Next base: position 224,187 of record CAVQLU010000014.1, on the reverse strand, counting down.
GGTCGCGCGCCAGATGCCGAGCACCGCGCGGCCGCGGCCATCGATCGCGAGCGCGCGGCCGCTGGCGAACGTGACGTTCGAGCCAGGGAACTCGACGAAGCCGCCGTTGCCGAACGAGGGGTCGGGCGTGCCGTTGTCGGCGATCCGCGCGAGGACGGCCGTGGCGCCGAGGCCGCTGCCGTACGGCGGCGTGTTCTCGGCAGCGCCCGCGACGACGATCGACGAGCCTGAGAACGCGAGCGAGAGCCACCATGCCGGGGCTCCGTCGTAGGCACCCTTGGCGACGAGCATGCCCCCGCTGCCGAACGCCGGATCGGGCGTGCCGTCGGGGAGCAGGCGCGTGAGCGCCGGGACGTCGTCATCGACCTCGCCTGCGATGACCATGCGGCCCTGCGGATCCACGGCGAACGTCTCGGCTCTCGTCGTGCGGTACGCGGCCGGCGGTTCGACGACGACCACGCCGCCACTGCCGAAGGACGTATCCAGCGTGCCGTCGGGGAGCAGCCGGAGCACGGCGGCGCGCGTGCGCAGCAGCGAGCCGTCCTCGAGCGTGGCCCCAGGAGCATGCGCCCCTGCGAGTCGATCGCCAGCCCGGTCGGGCCTGAGAAGCGCGCCGGCGCCAGCGAAAGGTAGCCGCCGCTGCCGAACGTCGGATCGGCCGCTCCGTCAGCCGCCGCAGACGCCGGGAACAGCACCAGCAGAACGAGCCCGATCGCCGCAAACAACCGCATGCTTCGAGGGTACAGCGGGTTCGGCCGTTTTCAGAGTGGCCGCCCGACCTCCCAGTCATGACCGAACGGGTCGGTCAGGCGGCCGATGCGCCAGCCGTGCCCCTCGTACATCTCGGCCACGACGGTGCCGCCCGCAGCGATGGCCCGCGCGAAGACGGCGTCGGGGTCGTCGACGGTGAGGATCATGCGCGTCGAACCCGCGCCCAGCGTCTCCGGGCTGCAGGGCCGGTCGTCCGCGATCCAGAAGACCGCGTCCCCGACCGCGAGCTGAGCGACGATCTCGCCCGCCTCGTTCTCGTGCCGGTGGAGCTCCCTCGCGCCGAATGCCGCCGCGTAGTACTCGACGGCGGCGGCACCACGGAGAACCGAGAGCCACGGGGCGATACTCGTCATCGCGGCATCATGCCCCGGATCCCCCGCGCCTGCACGGGCGCCCGGCGTCAGAGTCGCCGAGGCGCCCGCGTCACGGTCAGGCGGAGAAGTCGGCCGTAGCCATCACGGCACCGGCACTACCCTCGAAGGTGCCGGTCGTGAGGGCGAGGCCGATCTTGTGCAGGCCGCCGGTCAGGATGATGTGGCGGTGCGTCGGGGAGTGCATCCACTGACTGACGATGCCCTCGGGCGTCCCGTAGGCGCCCGTGCCCCAGGCGATGTTCTCGCCGATCAGCGGGCTCTTGACGTGGCGGTAGATGCGGACGTCCCAAGCCTCAGTCGGCGAGTCATGATCGAAGTAGTCGTTGGCGAGCATGTCGGCCGAGTGGGCGCGGGCTGCGTTGCGGAGCGGAATGCTGGCGGAGAAGCTGCTCAGGCCGTGCTGCGCGCGAATCTGGTTGAGGAGCACGAGCACTTCCTGCTCGCCGACCGCGCGCTGCGAGGTCTTGGTGGCTGCCTGGCTGACAGCCGGCACGGTCAGGAGGACGACGCTGACCAGCAGGCTCTGAAGGATCCTCCGCATACCAACTAGATCGATCCGCAGGCGGCCTGCGCCGATCCGAGGAATCCCGCTCGTCAGCTCATCGATTTCGAGGATGCCGCCGGACGTCTACGATCGGCCCGATGGGCCGTCTCGAGGGGAAAGCGATCGTCGTGACGGGCGGCTCGTCCGGCCTCGGACGCGCCATGGCCCTGCGCTTCGCGGCGCGAGGGCGCAGACGTCGTGGTGGGCGACGTGCGCGAGGATCCACGCGAGGGCGGCCGGCCGACCGTCGAGCTGATCGCCGAGGCGGGCGGCCGCGCGGTCTTCGTGGAGTCCGACGCCGGGCGCGCCGACGACATCGATCGCCTGGTCGCGACGGCCGTCTCGCGTACCGGCCGGCTCGACGTGATGGTGCCGAACGCGATCGTCGCCGGGCCGCACTCGAAGGGCCTGCTCGAGACGAACGAGGACGACTGGGACGCGATCATGGCCGTCGGGCTGCGCGGGGTCTTCCTGTGCTGCAAGGCGGCCGTGCGGCAGATGCTGACCCAGGAGCCCGTGGGAGACGCGCGCGGTCGCATCGTCAACATCTCGTCGCAGCACGGCATGGTCGGAGCGCCCGATCACCTCGCGTACTGCGCCGCCAAGGGCGGCGTCGTCAACCTCACCCGCCAGATCGCCGTCGACTTCGGCCCGCGCGGCATCATCTGCAACGCCGTCGCGCCCGGCAAGATCCTGACGACGCCGATCGACGAGCCGGACACGCCCGAGACGCTCGCCTACTCCCACGCGCGCACGCCGTTCCCGCGACTCGGTCAGCCAGAGGACGTCGCATCGCTCGCGGTCTTCCTCGCGAGCGACGAGTGCACGTACATGAGCGGCGCGAACGTCCTGGTCGACGGCGGCTGGATGGCCTACTGACGGACGCGGTCGACGGGCAGGTAGGCGCCGCGGTGCCCTTCCCCGGCGAAGGCGCCGTCGGCGACCACCCGGTCGCCGCGCGCGAAGACGTCGCGGATCGTCCCGGGCAGGTCGATCCCGTCGTAGGGCGACCAGTCGAGGCCGTCCTGGAGTGCCTCGAGCGTGATCCGCGAGGGGCGCGACGGATCCCAGATGACGATGTCGGCATCACTGCCCGGCGCGATCACGCCCTTCTGCGGATAGAGGCCGAAGATCCGCGCCGGGTTGGCGCACGCCACCGCGACGAGTCGCTCCGGCGAGAGCGGCGCCTCTCCGTCGACCGCCTGCGCGAACCCCAGGGGCAAACGCGCCCCGATGCCAGGCACGCCGGTCGGAACCTGCGTGAAGTCGCCCGCGACCGGCAGCTTGTCCCGGTCGAGGCGCAGGTGGCAGTGATCGGACGCGTAGGTGTCGAGCGAGCCGTCGCGCAGGCCCCGCATCAGCGCCGTGCGGTCGGCGGCCGTGCGCAGCGGCGGCGTCATCACGTAGCGCAGCCCGTCGGGGCCCTCGTGCTGCTCGCGCTGGAAGCGCAGGTGATGGGCGCAGACCTCGGCGTAGACGGTCTGCCCGCGCGCTCGCGCCGCCGCGATCTCCTCGAGCGGCCGTGCGCCCGTGACGTGCACGACGTACGGCGTGGCACCGGCGACCTCGGCGAGGGCCAGGAAGCGGTGCACGCACTCTGCTTCCAGCTCGATCGGGCGGCTGCGGGGCAGCGAATCGAGACCCAGTCTTCCGGCCGCGACGAGCTGCCGGGTGAGCAGGTCGACCGCCCGTCCGTTCTCGCAGTGGGCGAGCGCCACGACTCCCGAGCTCGGAGGCCTCCTGCAGCACCGCAAGCGCCACGTCGTCCTCGGCCATGATGCCGAGCTCGACGTAGGCCAGCCAGAGTTTCACGCTGCCGACGCCGAGCGCCGTCACGTCGCGCAGGTCGCCCGTCCTGTACGCGCGCGGCTCCCAGATCACGGCGTGGAACGCGAGATCGATCAGGGAGGCGGGCAGCTCATCGGCGAGCGTGCGGCGGGCCGCCTCGACCGGGCGCTCGCCGTCGAGCGCGTCCACGAAGGCCAGCGCGCTCGTGGTGCCGCCGCAGAGCGCCGAGCGCGTGTCGTCGCGGATGCCGCCGAAGACGTGCGTGTGCACGTCGATCGCGCCGGGTAGCACGAGGCACCCCGAGGCGTCGATCACTTCGGCGCCCGTGCGATCGACCTCGCCGACCGCTGCGATCAGGCCGTTCTCGATCAGCACGTCGGCCGCCGACCGTGCCCTCCGGGGCCACCACCCCGCCACCGGCGATCACGACGCTCACAGCTCGTGACCGCCGGCCGCGGCCTCCGAGAGCGTCGGCGCGGCGGCGAGCAGCCGGCGCGTGTACTCGTGGCTCGGGCTGTCGAGCACCCGCGCAACCGGTCCCGCCTCGCAGATCTCGCCCTGATCCATCACCAGCACCGAGTCGGCCACGCAGGCCACGACGCCCAGGTTGTGGGTGATGAAGAGCATGCTCAGGTTGAGCTCGCGCTGCAGCTCCTGCAGCAGCTCGAGCACCGCCGCCTGCACCGAGACGTCGAGCGCCGAGGTGACCTCGTCGCAGATCAGCAGATCGGGCTCGGCGGCCAGCGCGCGCGCGATCGCCACGCGCTGGCGCTCGCCGCCCGAGAGCTCGACGGGGAAGCGATCGCCGAGGCGCTTGGGCAGCCGCACGCGCTCCAGCAACTCGCCCACGCGCGTATCGGCCTCGCTGCGCGACAGGCCCTTGAGCACGCGCAGGGGGCGCGCGATCGAGCGGCGCACCAGATGCCGCGGGTTGAGCGACTCGAACGGGTTCTGGAACACGATCTGGATCCGCCGGCGCACGGCCAGCGGGCGGTCGCCGGCGTTGGGGATCAGCCAGTCGCCGTCGAAGACGATGCTGCCTCCGGAAGGCCGGTGCAGCCCCGCGATGCAGCGGCCGACCGTCGTCTTGCCGCTGCCCGACTCGCCGACGAGCGCCACGCAGCGACCGGGCTCGATCGCGAACGAGACGTCCACGACGGCCGGCCGGACGGTGCGGCTGCTGCGGTAGCGCGCCTCCAGCGACGTCACCTCCAGCAGCGGAGCGGCCACGGGGGCCTCGGCGCGCGCCCGCATGAGGCTCGCGGGACGCGCCGACTGCGCCAGCTCCTGCGCGCGGCAGCAGCGCACCGCGTGTCCGGGCGCGGCGTCGGCCAGCACCGGCACCGCCTCGAGGCAGCGATCGGCGGCGTGCTCGCAGCGCGGAGCGAAGGAGCATCCGGCGGGCCACTCGCCCACGCCGACGGAGACGCCCGGGATGCCCCGCAGCGAACGCGGGTGGCGGAAGTCGGGGATCGCCTCGACCAGCGCGCGCGTGTAGGGATGCCGCGGCCGCTCGATGACGTCGGCCGCGGCCGCGTCCTCGACGACGCGGCCCGCGTACATGACCACGATGCGATCGGCCATGCGCGCGACCACCGCGAGGTCGTGCGAGACGTAGACCATCGCCATGCCCTGCTCGTGCCGCAGGCGATCGAGCTCGTACAGGATGCGATCCTGCGTGAGCACGTCGAGCCCCGTCGTAGGCTCGTCGAGCACGGCCACGGGCGGCTCGCAGACGCACGCCATGGCGATCGTGACGCGCTGCTGCTGGCCGCCCGAGAGCTGATGCGGATAGCGGCGCGTGAAGCCCGCGTCGCCACCGAGCTCGACGCGCTCGAGTGCCGAATGCACCGCCTCGGCCGAGCCCTCGCCGGCGCGGTGGGCGCGCAGCACGTCGAGAATCGCGTCGCCGACGCGCAGCGACGGGTTGAGCGCTCCGCCCGGATCCTGCGGCACGTACGAGACGACGCGACCGCGCAGGCTCCGCAGTGCCCGCTCGTCGCGCCCGCGCACCTGCTCGCCACCGACCTCGACCGTGCCGCTGCGCCACACCACCCCTGGCCGCGTGTAGCCCAGGAGCGCGAGCGCCGTCGTCGTCTTGCCGCTGCCCGACTCGCCCACGAGGCCGAGGATCTCGCCCGGCGCGAGCGAGAAGCTCACGTCCTCGACGACCGGCTCGCCGCTGCGCAGGGAGAGCGACAGTCCGTCGACGCGGACGGCTGCCGAGGGCGGTGCGACCGCGCTCACTCGGTCACGCTCCTGGCCGTCTTGGGCACGTACGAGCGGCCCAGCGAACGCGCAATCGCATCGCCCGCCAGGTTGATGCCGATCGTGAGCGCGGCGATCATCGCGGCCGGTGCGAGCACGGCGAGCACGTTGACCGAGATGAACTCGCGGTTCTCGCTGATCATGAGCGCCCAGTCGGGGCTCGGCGGCTGCAGGCCCAGACCCAGGAAGTTGACCGAGGCGATGATCAGGATCGAGAACGTGAAGCGCAGGCCGGAGTCGACGAGCACGGGCGCGAGGATGTTCGGCAGGACATCGAGGCCGACGATCGCGAGGGCGCGCTCGCCGCGCGCGATGGACGCCTCCACGTAGGCGCGCGTGGCCTCGACCTGCGTCGCCGTGCGCACGATGCGGCTGATCGCCGGGGCCTGGATGAGCGCGACGCCGAGGACCAGCACCGAGACGCCGGTGCCGGCGCCCGCGATCAGGATGAGCAGGAACAGCAGCGGCGGGAACGCGAGCATGACATCGACGGAGCGCATCAGGATCGGGTCGGCCCGGGAGCGGCTGTAGCCCGCGATGAGGCCGATGGTGAGCCCGATCAGGTACGCCAGCAGCGTCGCCACGAAGGCCAGCAGAATCACCGAGCGGCCGCCGTAGAGCAGGCGGCTGAAGACGTCGCGGCCGAGGAAGTCGGTGCCGAGCCAGGCGTTGCTCGAGGCGTCGCTGAGCGGAGCGCCGATGGGCTCCGAGGGGTCGTGCGGGGCGACGTACCGCCCGAGCACCGCGATCGCGAGCACGGCGACGACGACGAACGCGCCGAGCGCGCCCGAGAACGAGCGCAGGAAGCGGAGACGCCCCGAGGTCACGCCGGCTCCCGCAGCTTCGGGACGAGCAGCATCACGAGCAGGTCGGCGATCAGGTTGAGCAGGACGTAGATGAACGCGATCAGCATCGCGACCGACTCGACCACCGTGACGTCGCGGTTCTGCACCGCCGTGACGAGCGTCGTGCCGATGCCCGGATAGGCGAAGACGGCCTCGGTGATGATGATCCCGCCGATCAGCCACTGCAGGTTCTGGGCCAGGATCTGCACGCTCGTCGGCAGCGCGTTGCGCAGCGCGTAGCGCCACAGCACGCGGCTCTCGGAGACGCCGTTCAGCCGCGCCGTCTGCACGTACTCGGTCTGCAGCACCTCGACCATGCCGGCCCGCACCATGCGGATGCCGGCGGCGAGCGAGGCCAGGAGCAGCGTCGCGATCGGCAGGACGAGCTTGGACGGCGTGTCCAGCGGGTCGGCCCCCGGCGCGACGATCGCGACGGGCGGCAGCCAGTCGAGGCCGACGAAGAAGACCCCGACGAGCAGCGAGCCGATCACGAACTCGGGCAGCGCGATGGCCGCCAGCGAGCCGATCGAGATGAAATGGTCGAGCCAGCGGCCCCGGAAGACGGCCGCGATCACGCCGAGGCCGAGTGACAGCGGCACCATGATCAGCGCCGTGATGGCCGCGAGGATGAGCGAGTTCTTGACCGGGTCGGAGATCAGCGGCCAGATCGGAGCGCTCGACGCTCCCTGCGCCATGCCGACCGCCGAGTCGCCCAGATCGCCGTGCACGAGCCCGCTCAGCCAGTCGGTGTACTGCTGCCAGGCGGGCTTGTCCAGGTGCAGCTGCTTGTGGAGGAGCCGGACGTTCTCGGGCGTGCCGTTGCGGCCCAGGACGACGCTCGCCGCGTCCCCCGGCAGCAATTGCGTGCCGGCGAAGATCACGAGCGAGGCGACGAACAGCGCCACGACGGCGCCCAGCGTCCGCCTCAGCACGAAGCTGAAGACGGGCGAGGCCTCGCGGCGCCTCGCAACAGGTGCCGCGACAGTCGAGCTCACGGCGCTAGCTAGACAGCCACGCGTCGAGGAAGCGGTAGTTGCCGAGGACGCCCGCGGCGCTCGGCTTGAGCCCCTGCACCTTCTTGGAGAGCCCGTCGACCCAGTCGGCGTTCGTCCAGTTGAGGTAGCCGCCGCGGTTGTACTGGGCCTGCTGGATCTGGTTCCAGTACGACTGCGCCTTGGCCTGGTTGGGCTCGGCGATGGCCTTCTTGAGCGTCGCGTTCCACGTCGCCGACTTCCAGTGCGTCTCGTTGTACGGGGCGTCCGAGGCGAGCGCCTGCAGGAAGAAGAACTTGAGCGACGAGATGGGCCACTGCGTCTCGGCGAACGGCATCTTCAGGTACAGCAGCGACGGGTTGTAGTACGAGCTCGGCGGGACCTGCTTGAGGTTGACCGTGACGCCGGCCTTCTTGGCCTGTTGCGCGAACAGCGTCGCCGCCTCCACGAAGCCGGGGAAGATCGTCGAGGTGTTGAGCTGCACCTTGAGATCGGACTGCCCGGCGGCCTTGAGCAGCGACTTGGCCTTGTCGATGTCCTGCACGCGCTGGGGCAGCGACTTGTCGTAGAAGGGCAGGCCCGCGCCGAAGATGTCGTTGCCGACCGTCCCGTAGCCGCTGATCGCGCTCTCCACGAGCGCCTTGCGATCGGCGATCAGCTTCATCGCGAGCGTGACGCGCGGATCGTTGAACGGCGCCTTGGTCGTGTCCATGTAGAACATCATCGCCTGGGGCGAGGGCGCGACCAGGACCTGGATGTCGCCCGTCGCCTCGTGCGCCTTGGCCTGCTGCGTGGGCAGCTGCGCCATGGCGTCGATCTGGCCCGAGAGCAGCGCGTTGAGGCGAGCCGTGTTGTCGTCGATCGACGTGATCTTGAGCGTGTCGACATACGGCTTGCCCTTGACCCAGTAGTCCTTGTTGGCGGAGAAGACGCTCTGCCTGCCGGGCGTGAACGTCCCCGCCTTGAAGGGCCCGGTGCCGATCGGCTTCTTGTAGTCCTTCGAGGTCTGTCCCTTGGGGACGATCCAGGTGTTGTAGTACGTGAAGTTGCCCGGCAGGTCGGCGTCCGCCGCCTTGAGCGGGATGCGCACCGTCAGCTTGTTGAGCGCCTTCAGTTCGCCCACCCTGATGCCCGAGACGAACGGCAGCGCGTAGCTCGTCTTGGCGGCCATCTGCTGGATCGACCAGATCACGTCCTCGGCGCCGAACGTCTTGCCGTTGTGGAACGTGACGCCCGGGCGGAGCTTGACCGTCCAGACCGTCGCGTCCTTGTTGTGCGCCCAGGAGAGCGCGAGGCCGGGGCTGCGCGTGAGGTCGGCGTTGACGACGACCAGCGGGTCGTAGAGGTTCTGGATGCGCGACTCGTCGATCGGCGTGACGCCGATGTACGGGTTGAGCGTCTCGGCGGTGCCGCCGCCCACGAAGCCGGCGCGCAGCGTCCCGCCCTTGGTCGGCGTGGTGGCGCCTCCGGCGCCCAGCGCGAGGTTGGGGACTGCCATCGCGCCGATCGCTGCTGCCGCTGTGCCGCGCAGCAGGGTGCCGCGCGAGACCCTCGGGTCCCAGCCTCGTTCGTTGTCGGGCTGCCGGTCGGTCATCGGGCTCTCCAAGTGGGGAAGGATCTCGGATTGTGGCCTTGTTGAGCGGGCTACTATCTCACACGCGCACGACGGAATCCAATCGCGCGCACCTGCATCTCACTCCGACGTTTCAGCTCAGCGAAAGGACGCCACGTGGACGGTACGCTGCTCGCCTCCGACTTGGGTTTTCCCGAGGGCCCGGTCGTCATGCCGGACGGCTCGATCGTGATCTGCGACGGCAACACCGGCGAGCTGCTCCGCTGGGCCGACGGCGCCATGAGTCGCTTCTCCGACGACCGGCGGATCGCCCTGGGGCGCGATTCTCGGCAGCGACGGCGCGATCTACCTGACGCAGGGCGGCAACGTGCCCGGAGCGCCCGATCAGAGCGCGGTCCCGGGCATCCAGCGCGTGCGCGCCGACGGCACGGTCGAGCAGCTGGCATCGAACCTCGCCGGCTTCCCTCTGGCAGGCCCGAACGATCTCGCCTTCGGCCCCGACGGCCGGCTGTGGTTCACCGATTCGGGCACGGAGGGCGACGACCGCTACGCCGAGCAGCAGCCCGGCCGCCTCTACGTCCTCGATGCCTCGGGCGGCGGCGAGCTGGTGATCGAGCGGCCCGGCGTGTATCCGAACGGCATCGCCTTCGACGCCCAGGGCCGCCTCTACTGGACGGAGTCGATGGGCCATCGCGTCTGCCGCCTCGAGAACGGTGAGGCCACGACCTTCGCCCAGCTGAGCGACGGCCACGTGCCCGACGGCATGGCCTTCGCAGCCGACGGCCGGCTGTTCGTCTGCACGACCATCTCGGGCGGCCTGACGGTGCTGTCGCCCGAGGGCCAGATCCTCGAAGAGATCGTGATCGGCGAATGCGCGACGAACTGCATCTTCGACGGCCCGACCCTCTGGGTCACGGCCACGAAGGTAGCCGAGCTCGGCTACCAGCAGACAACGGGAACGTTCTGGAGCATCGCAACAGACGCCACCGGCGGCCTGCCCCTGATCCCCGGGAAGCTCTAACCCCAGGTTCGCACCGCACAGCGAGGGTCTGGCCCGTACAGGACGGGTCTGACCCCACCTGTACGGGTCTGACCCCGGGTGTCCGTTTTCAGGTGCAACGCCACTAGGCATGGCGAACTTCGCAGCTCGGCGGCCACGAGCCGAGGATCGCCGATGCCGGCAGCTGGCGCGCCGAAGTGCCAGAAACGGCTTGGTTACGTGCCCGTACACCTGGGGTCAGACCCGTACAGGCGGGGTCAGACCCCGAATGCACGCGCCAGACCCCGGATGTGCGCTAGAGGGCTACTCGTTCGCCCGTTGTGATTGCTTGCTCGCAGGCGATTACGGCTGCCAGCGTTCTCAGGGCGTCGGCTGGGGTGCAGGGGACAGCGGCCGGGTCGTTGGTGCGGACGGCTTCCAGGAACTGGGTGACCGAGGAGACGCGGGGCGGGATCTTGCCCTTGATCGCTACTGCGCTTCCGTGGGCGCGGCCGGTCAGTTCGAAGTCCGGGTCGAGGGCCAGGTGGAGCGCCACATCGACGGCGTGGACGTCGAGGGCGTAGAGCGGTGGGGACTGGGCCGGGTTCCAGGCAACGTGGACGGCTCCGATGCCGCCGCCCGAGAAGCGGAGGAGGATCTCCACGGAGTCGTCGAGGCCCGTTGCGGGCCGGCCCGCCAGGGCCAGCAGGCCGCTCGCCGCGGTTGCCTGCACCGACTCGACCGAGCCGGCGATGGCGATCTGGAGGTCGATGTCGTGGCTCGCCAACTCGAACAGGATGCCGCCGCTGCGACGCGGATCGGCGAACCACTCGGCCCGGCCCTCGAGGTCGCGCCTGGCGAGTTCGGTCGGGCCGTAGCTGCGGCTGACGAGCATCCCCGGAGAGGTCACGCGCAGGAGCGCTTGCAGTTCGGCCAGCACGTCCAGCGAGCGCCACTGGTAGCCGACGGCGCACACGGTTCCGCTCTTCTGCCAGGCCGAGACGATGGCCCGGCCGTCGGCCAGCGAGCGGGCCAGCGGCTTCTCGAGGTACACGGGGATGCCTGCGGAGAGCGCCGCGACGGCCGGCCGCGCGTGATGCAGCGGGGGCGTGCAGACGAACAGCGCGTCCAGTTGCTCGACGGCGAGCATCGCCTCCCAGTCGGAGTAGGCATTCGCCGGAATCCGCTGCGCCACCGCATCGGCACGGCGCTCGTCGAGGTCGCAGATCGCGGCGATCACGACCCCCGGCTGTTCGGCGAGGACGCCGAGATGGTGCTCCGCGATCGCTCCCGCCCCGGCGAAGCCGACCCTCAACGGTGCGGGATACTGCTCGAGCCACCAGCTCGCGATGTCGCAGCGGCGCATGAAGCTCACGCCCTCGATCGACTGCGCGTATTCGATGAACTGCCGCAGCGCAGAGGCGCGGGCGGCCTGGCCGCTCCAGCGCTCGTGCACGGCCACCGTCATCATCGTCGGCCGCTCTGCGCCCTCGCGCACGAGCTCGTCGAGACCCCAGACCATCGTGTCGAGGAAGTCGCGCGGGCTCGCGAAGCCCGGGTTCATGAGGAAACGCGAGTCGTTGTAGGTCTTGGAGTACGGGATCACGAGAATCGGCGGCATGCCCTCTGCGCGCTCGTAGTAGGGCAGGTCGTCGGCGCAGCCCTCCGAGTGGTAGAGGAAGCCGCCGAGCTCGTGCAGGATGCTGCGCGTGTTCTCGCTCGGCCAGCCGCGCGAGTTCCAGCCGATCGGCCGGCTCCCGAGCACGCGCTCGAACGTCTCGATGGCGCGCAGGATCGTCGCGCGCTCCTCCTCGCGATTGAACGTCCAGGCCTCGTTCCAGCGCCAGCCGTGACCGAGCAGGTCGTGGTCGCGCTCGCGCATCCACTCCGCGACGGCCGGGTTGAGCTCGAGCGCCACGGCGGCCGCCGAGACGGTCACCGGCACGTTCGCCTCGTCATAGATGCGCGCGAGCCGCCACACGCCGGCGCGGCTGCCGAACTCGTAGTGCGCCTCGGTGCCGGGATCGCGCTGCGGCGGCTGCACGCCCGGGTCGGCGTACTCGCCCCAGCCGTCGTTGCGGTCGTCGCCCCAGGCCACCGAGTACTCGGAGCCCGACTCGTACACAAGCACGAGGTTGATGACGACGCGCTCGCCGCCCGGCCAGGTGATGCCCGGCGGGTTGCGGCCGTAGCCGACGAGATCGCGCGCCCGGACTGCCGCGGGGATCGGATCGGGTGTCGTCATGCGAGTGCCATCGCGTTCTCCTCGTGGGTTGCGACCTCGCACAGCGCGGCCTGCCCGGCGCCGACGGCGGCGATGCAGCGCTCGAGCGCGGAGCGCAGGTCGGCCGGGCGATCGACCCGCTCGGCGTGCCCGCCGAGCGCGGTCGCGATGTCGGCGTAGCGGCCGCCCATGCGATCCGAGCCGTAGCGCGCGACGGCATCGGGCATCCACTCGGTGTAGCCGCCCATGAGCCCGTTGTTGAGCACGATCGTGAGGATCGGGAGCCGGCTGCGCACGGCCGTCTCGAAGTCCATGCCGACCATGCCGAACGCGGCGTCGCCCATGATGTTGACCGAGAGCCAGTCGGGCTGTGCGAGACGTGCGCCCATGGCGAGCCCGAGGCCCGTGCCGAGCTGCGTCGACTTGCCCCAGCCGAGGTAGCCGCGCGGGACGACCGTCTCGTAGAACGGCACGATCTGATCGCGCGGATGCCCCGCGTCGTGCGTCACGACGGTGCGGGTGCGGTCGGCGACCTGCATCAGCTCCCAGACGACGCGATACGGGCTGAGCGGGGCGGCGTCCGAGGTGAGGTGCGGCAGCCAGCGCTCCGCGAAGGCGGCTCGCACCGAGGCGATCTGCGACTCGGCCGCGGAACGTCGTGCAACATCTGCCTCGCCGAGCACGTCGAGCAACTGCAGGAGCACGAGGCGCGCATCGCCGACGCAGCCGAACGAGACGTCGTAGCCGGTCGCGAGATCGCGCCGGTCGTCGGTGATCTGCCCGAACGTCGCGCCGGCGGGCAGCGGCGTGATGTAGAGCGAGCGCGTGAAGCTCGTGCCGATCCCGAGCACGAGGTCGGCCTGCGCGAAGAACTCGTTCACGGTGGCCGGCCGCGTACGCGCCGCGGTGCCGAGCGCGAGCGGGTGGTCTTCGGGAAACGCGCTCTTGCCGTTGAGTGTCGTCGCGACCGGCGTGCCCGTGCGCTCGGCGAGGGCGACCAGCTCGGCCGTGGCACCCGAATAGAGCACGCCCTGCCCGGCCACGATCACCGGACGCTCGGCCGCGAGCAGTGCCTGCGCGGTCCGCTCGACGTCGGCGCGATCGGCCTGGCTGAGCCGCGGCAGCCGCGTCGGCACGTTCCAGTCGGCATCTCCCGCCGGGCCGTTCAGCACGTCGTTCGCGATCGCCACGAGCACCGGGCCGTTGCGCTCGCCGCGCACGGCGTTGAGCGCCCGCCGAAACACCTCGGGCCCGCGCGCGGCATCGTTGAGCGTCGTCAGGAAGCGCGTGATGGGCCGGTACGAGAGCTCGCTGCGCACCTGCGGATCCTCCTGGGCGGGCACGGCGTGCTCGCTCGGGAGCAGCAGGATCGGGCTGCGATCGCCGTAGGCCTGCGCCACGGCGGCGAACGCCGCCTCCGCGCCCGGCCCGTACTGCGAGACGCACGGCAGGAGGCGCTCGCCGTTGGTTGCGCGCGCAAATCCGTCGGCGATGTTGACCGCCACGCGCTCGGTGCGCGTGATGATCGGACGCATGCCGGCGGCGGCGGCCGAGTTGAGCAGGCGGTTCTCGGGAAAGCCGACGATGTGCTCGGCGCCCTCGCGCCCGAGCAGCTCGATGATCCTGTCTGCGACCAGCACGCCGGTCACCTTAGAGCGCCCACGGCGTCGGCGATCGCAGCAGCGGTGCGCCGCATGACCGGATCGGGACCCACGGTCACGCGGGCCATGCCCGGGAGGCCGAACTCGCTGCCGCCGCGCACGAGGATCCCGGCGCGCATCACGGCGTCGCACACCGCGACGTCGTCGACGCCGAGCTCGACGAGCACGAAGTTCGCGTGCGAGGGGTGGACGACGAACCCGGCCGCCTCGAGCTCGGCCACCAGCGTCTCGCGCGCGTGCGTCACAAGGGAGCGGCGATCCTCCACGAAGCGCGGCTGGGAGACGGCGGCCAGCCCTGCGGCGAGCGCCGCGCGATTGACGTTGAACGGCTCCTGCACGAGGTCGAGCAGCCGCGCGACGTCGGGATCCGAGATGGCATACCCGAGGCGGAGGCCGGCCAGGCCGAAGATCTTCGAGCACGAGCGGATCACGATCACGGGACGCCCCGCCAGCACGTCGTCCTCTCGTCGCACGCGCACGTCCGGGTCGGCGAAGTCGATGTAGGCCTCGTCCGCGATCACGATGCAGTCGTCCGGCAGGCGGGCGAGGAAGGTCGCCCAGTCGGCAGGTGCGACGAGCGTACCGGTCGGGTTGTTGGGATCGCAGATCCACACGAGGCGGGCACGCGTCGCGACGGCTGCCTCGGCGACGGCGCCGAGGTCGATCGCCAGGCCGGCCGGCGGGACGCGGGTGACGATTCCGCCCGCGGCCGCGGACACCGACGCGTACAGCCCGTAGGTCAGATTCGGCGCGACGACCCGCGTGCCCTCGCCGATGAAGACCTGCGCGATCGACGAGATCAGGGCCTGCGCGCCGTGAGCCGGCGTGACGCACTCGGGCGGCACCCCGAGCCACTGAGCCAGGCCGTCGCGGAAGTCGGCGAACAGCCGCTCCGGGTAGAGCGCCGCGTTGAAGACCTCGGCGGCGGCGGCCTCGAGCACCTCCCGCGGCGGCTCGAAGCGATCCTCGTTCCAGTTGAGCGGCTCGAGCTGCGCGAGGTGGTGCTCCTGCCTGAGGGAGTCCCTGCTCGCGCCCGGGTCGTAGCGCACGAGGCCGCGCAGCGTCGGCCGCGCGAGTGCATCCCAGTCGATCACGCGCCGGCCAGCTCTCGCACGGCGGCCTCGAAGGCCTGCACGGCCAGGACGACGGCATCCGCTCCGGTGTGCTCCTCGGGCGCGTGGCTGACGCCGCCCGCATCGCTGCGCACGAACAGCATCGCGCTCGGCACCCCGGCCAGGGCGAAGATCTCGGCGTCGTGGCCGGCACCCGAGGGGAGCTCGAAGGGCTCGAGCCCGAGCCCGGCCACCGCGCGCGTGAGCGCGCCGCGCGGCCCCTCGCTCATCGCGATCGCCTCGTAGCGCCAGCGCGGCTCGATCGTGACCTTGCAGCCGGCGCCCCGCGCCGCCTCGCGCGCCGCGGCGACGGAGCCTTCGACCAGGGCGTCGAGCCGCGCGTCGTCGGGCGCCCGCAGGTCGGCGAACAGCTCGCAGCGTTCGGGGATCGTGTTCGTCGCGCCCGGCGCGACGGTCAGGCGGCCGATCGTCGCGACCGCTCCGGGAAGCGAGCGGGCGACGTCGTGCGCATCCACGACGAAGCGCGCGGCTGCGCCGAGCGCGTCGGAGCGCAGCGGCATCTGCACGGTGCCCGCATGGCCGCGCCGCCCCGTGAATGTGAGCTCCAGCCCCGCCATGCCGGCGATCGAGCTGACCACGCCGAGCGGCCGCCCGGCCGCTGCCAGCGTCGGGCCCTGCTCGATGTGCGCCTCGAGGAAGCACGCGGGCCGTGGCTCGAGCCAGCCGGTGCGTGGGAGCTCACCGTAGCCGAGCTCCGCGAACGCCTCGGCCAGCGAGATGCCGTCGGAGTCGCGGAGGTCGCCCTCGTCGTCCTCGAGCTCGCCGCAGATGGCGCGGCTGCCGAACACGCCGCGCCCGAAGCGAGGGCCTTCCTCGAGCCGGCAGGCGATGACCTTGAGCGTGCGCCGAGGCGGCCCTTGCGAGGCGATCGCCTCGGCGGCGTCGAGCGCCAGCAACACGCCGAGCGCTCCGTCGAAGCGCCCGCCGTCGGGGGGCGTGTCGAGATGCGAGCCGCTCCACACCTCGGGCAGCTCGGGCTCGCTGCCGGCGAGCCGGCCGACCGTGTTGGCCGCCGCGTCGCGCGAAGCCTCGAGTCCGGCCTCGCGCATCCAGCCGAGCACGAGGTCGTGGGCTCGTTCCTCACCGGCGTCGAAGCCGAGCCGGTTGGTGCCGGCCGCCCGGCCGATCTCGAAGAGCTCGTCGAGCCTCTCGAGGATGCGCGCTGCGCGCGACTCCGGAGTCGCGACGCGCGCCGCGCCCGGGGAGTCGCCGTGCAGCCTGCTCACCGGCCCGAGTATGTCAGCAGGCTGGTTGTTCCTGCGCCCGGTAGCCGGCGCGATTGCGCCACAGCACGACGAGCGCAGCAGCGGGCAGTACCCCGGACTGGACGAGGCAGAGCTCCCTGACTAGAGTCGGCCGGCCCTGCCGATGGAGGCCGAACACCTCATCACGATCGCTGCCGAGGATCCGACCACGCGCGATGCGCGCTGGTGCATCGAGCAGTACTTCGCGGAGCTCGCGGGCCGTTTCGAGAGCGGCTTCGATCCGGCCATCAGCATCCCCGCCGACCCCGAGGAGCTGGCGCCGCCCTCGGGCGTCCTGCTGATCGCCCGCAGGCACGGGCAACCCGTGGGCTGCGGCGCCCTCAAGTTCCACGGGGACGAGCCCGCCGAGCTGAAGCGCATGTGGGTCGCATCCGAGGCCCGCGGGACGGGACTCGGCCGCCGGCTCCTGCTCGAACTCGAGCAACGCGCTCGGGACGCCGGCGCCGCGGCGATCCGCCTCGAGACCAACCGCACGCTCGGCGAGGCCATCGCGCTCTATCGCAAGGCGGGGTATGCAGAGGTCGCCGCGTTCAACGACGAGCCCTACGCGCACCACTGGTTCGAGAAGACGCTCTGACTAGCGCGTGTACGCGGCCGGCACGCCGCCGTCGACGTTCAGGATGTTCCCGGTGCTCTTGCCCGAGCGGCGGTCAGAGGCGAAATGCACGACGGCGGCCGCGATGTCGTCGGGCAGGATGTTGACGCCGAGCGTCGTGCGGTTGCGGTAGTGCTCCTCGAGCGCCTCCGGAGGGATCCCGTAGGCCGCCGCGCGCTCCTCGCGCCAGGAGGAGTCCCAGATGCCGGAGCCCTGCAGCACCGCGTCGGGGTTGACGGTGTTGACGCGGATGCCGGCGCCTCCGCCCTCCTCGGCGAGACAGCGGGCGAGGTGCAGCTCGGCCGCCTTGGCCGACGAGTAGGCGGCCGCGTTCCGTCCCGCCACGAGGCCGTTCTTGGACGCGACGAACACGATCGACCCGCCCATCCCCTGCCGGCGCAGCAGCCGGAACGCCTCGCGCGCGATCAGGAAGTAGCCCGTGCCGAGGATGGCGTGGCTGCGGTTCCAGTCGGCCAGCGTCGTCTCCTCGACGGAGGCGCTGGAGGCGATGCCCGCGTTGGAAACGACGATGTCGAGGCCCCCGAAGCGCTCGATCGTCGCGGCGAAGGCCTGCGCGACCGCGGCCTCGCTCGTCACGTCGCCCTGCACCGCCAGGCCGGCCGGGCCGAGATCGGCGATCGCGGCCTGGGCGCCGTCCCCGTCGAGATCGAAGGCGATCACGGCCGCGCCGAGGTCGGCGAGCGCGTTCACGATCGCGCGGCCGATGCCGCCCGCGGCGCCCGTCACGAGGGCGATGCGGCCCTGCAGCTCGCGCGGCGGCGGCGCCAGCGAGAGTTTGTAGAGCTCGAGCGGCCAGTACTCGACCGCGAAGCTCTCGGCGGGCGTGAGCGAGACGAAGCGGTCGAGCGCGTGCGCGCCCGCCATCACCTCCATCGCGCGGTGGTAGAGATCGCGCGAGAGGCTCGCTGCCGCCAGCGTCGGGCCGACCCCGACGAGACCGAGGTGCTGCACCAGCACGACGCGCGCATCCGGGATCCATGGGCGTGATCTCGGGCCCGTACTCGGCGACGTACGCGCGATAGGCCGCGCGATACTCCTCCGCGGCGGCGCGAATGCGCTCCGCGAGTGCCGCGACGTCATCTGCCGCGGGATCGAACGGCACCCACAGCGGCACTCTCTTCGTGTGCACGAGATGGTCGGGACAGGGCGCGCCGACCTGGACGAGCTCGGGTGCCGCCTGCGACGAGACGAACTCGAGCGCCTTCGGCGACTCGTCGACGCACAGCAGCTTCGCGCGCTCCGACGAGGTGGCGCCGCGGATCGCGGGCAGCAGCTGCATGAGCGTCGCGTGCCGTGTCGCCTCGTCGAGCGCGACGCCCGACGGGCCGCCGAAGCGCCTGGCTCCATGCGTGCGGTCGTTGACGAACGCGATGGCCTGGTTGATGGCCTCGATCGTCGCGTGGTAGGCCTCCTCCGCGGAGTCGCCCCACACCACGAGCCCGTGCTTGCCCAGCACGACGAGGCGCAGGCCGGGCGTGTCGCGCACGATCTCGCCGACCTGCTTCGAGAGCGTGAAGCCCGGGCGGATGTACGGGATCCAGGCGGCCGAGTCGCCGAAGCACTCCCGCACGAGCTGCTCGCCGTTGGCCGAGCCGGCCAGGATGTTGATGCCGTCGGGATGCGTGTGGTGGACGTGCGGCGCCGGCACGAAGGCGTGCAGCAGCGTCTCGATCGAGGGTCGCGGCATGGCGGGATCGAGCTGGCAGCGCACGAGGTGGGCGACCATCTCCTCGTCGCTCATGGAGTCGCGCGCGATCAGCGGCAGCACCTCCTGCAGGCGGAGCGCCGTGAAGCCCTGCGGCCCCATCGTGGCGAGGTCGCTGCCCGAGCCCTTGACCCACATGACCGAGCGCTCGGTGCCCGTGTGGTCGACGGCCGTGCCCTTGGCCGAGGTGTTGCCGCCGCCGAAGTTCGAGACCGCGCGATCGGCGCCCAGCAGGTTGGAGGCGTGCACGAGGGCATCCAGCGGATCGCCCGGAGCCGTGCCGTTGGTGGGCCAGAGGTCGGCAGCGGTTGCGATGAGCTCGGTCGCAGCGCTCATCGCGCCCCTCGAATCGCCTCGGCGGCCGAGCGCTCGGCGGCGATGCGCTCGGTGCGCCCGGACGAGCGCAGAGCCGCG
The DNA here is from genome assembly GCA_963713435.1 of uncultured Actinomycetes bacterium. Taxonomy (GTDB): domain Bacteria; phylum Actinomycetota; class Thermoleophilia; order Gaiellales; family JALYLC01; genus JALYLC01. The sequence goes on along the minus strand of CAVQLU010000014.1, from coordinate 205,035 downwards.
ACCGGCTCGGCGGCCGCGCCGAGCGCCTGCCGCGCGCTCGCGCAGAGCGGCCGCACGTCGGTGTTGTAGGCGTCGAGCAGCACCTGGTGCCCGGCCAGCACGTCGCCGCTCGCGCCGGCCGCGCGCAGTGCCTCGCGGTCGACGATCAGCGCGCGCGCGTAGGAGTCCTGGATGTTGACGACGCTCATCACCATCGCCTCGACCTTGGCCTCGATGTTGTGGGACTGATCGATCGTGAGGCGAGGCAGCGGCCGTCCGCCGCCCACGAGCTCGCAGAACACGAGGAACAGCTCGAACGGGTTGACGGAGCCGACGATCAGGTCGTCGTCGGCGTACTTGCGGTTGTTGAAGTGGAAGCCGCCGAGGCGATCCTGCGAGGCCAGGATCGAGACGATCTGCTCCACGTTCACGCCCTGCGCGTGGTGGCCCATGTCGACGAGCACGCGCGCCCGCTCGCCGAGGCGCTGGCAGACGAGCAGGGCCGAGCCCCAGTCCGCGAGATCGGTGGCGTAGAAGGCCGGCTCGAAGAGCTTGTATTCGACCAGGTACTCCTGCTCGGCGGGCAGCGCGGCATAGACCTGCACGAGTGCGTCGACCATGCGCTCGCGCCGCTCGATCAGGTCGTCCTGGCCCGGGTAGTTGGTGCCGTCGGCGAGCCAGAGCGACTGCGCCGTGGCGCCGAGCTCGCGGGCGATCTCGATGCACTCGAGCAGGTGCTCCACGGCCTTGGCGCGGATCGCCGCGTCCGGGTTCGTGATCGAGCCGAGGACGTAGTCGGGATCCTGGAAGAGGTTCGGGTTGACGGCGCCGACGCGCAGGCCCGAGGCCTCGATGTGGTCGGACAGCTCGCCCACGTCGGACACGGCATCCCAGGGGAAGTGCAGTGCGACCGCGCCTGCGGTGCCCGTCAGGCGGTGCACCTCGGCGGCATCGTCGACCCGCTCGAAGACCGAGCGCGGACGCCCGGGCTGCGGGAAGACGCCGAAGCGCGTGCCCGAGTCGCCGTAGCCCCACGAGGGCGTCTCGATGGTGAGGTCGCGCAGTGCCGCCTCGACCGCCTCGACGTCCACGCCGCGGGCGCTCAGCCGGCCCGCCAGCTCATCGTGTTCGTTCGTCGGAGTCACGTCGTCGTCCTCTCGTGAGCATGCGCTGTGATCGCCTGCTGAAAGCTCGTCGCCTGGAGAAAGCGGCCGTAGGTGTCGTCCGCGGCCGCGTCGTCACGCGGCTCGTACGTCGCGAGCTGCGCCGAGGCGGCCGCGACCGCGCGCATCTCCGCGAGATTGGCGAGCTCGCCCGCGGCGCGCGCCTGGATGAGCACGTTGCCGAGCGCCGTCGCCTCGACCGGGCCGGCCAGCACGCGGCGCCCGAGCACGTCTGCCGTGATCTGGCAGAGCACGGCGTTGCGCGCCCCGCCGCCGATCACGTGGATCGTCTCGATGCTGCGGCCGCTGACCTGCTCCAGCTGCTCGAGCACGAGCCGGTACTTGCAGGCCAGCGAGACGAGGATGCTGCGCACGAGCTGACCGGTCGACGCGGGCGGCGCCTGTCCGGCGCGCACGCAGGCGCTGGCGATACGCCCGGGCATGTCGCCGGGCCGCAGCAGATCCTCGTCGTCGGGATCGAACAGCGGCACGTCGTCGCTCGCGGCCTCGGCCAGGCGCAGCAGGTCCTCGTACTCGCGCGCACCCGAGGGCTCGAGCGCGCGGCGGCATTCCTGCAGCAGCCAGAGGCCCATGACGTTGCGCAGCAGTCGCGTCGTGCCGTCGACCCCGCGCTCGTTGGAGAGGTTCGCGGCGAGCGCGTCGTCGCCGAGCGCCGGCTCGTCCAGCTCGAGCCCGAGCAGCGACCACGTGCCGCTCGAGAGCACCGCCGAGCTGCGATCGCGCAGCGGCGCGGCAACGAACGCCGAGGCCGTGTCGTGGCCGGCGACGGCGCACACGGGCACGTCGCCGAGCTCGTGATGAGGCAGCAGGGCGCCCAGTACGGTGCCCGGCTCGACCAGCTCGCCGAAGATCCGCGAGGGGAGTCCGAGCCGCTCGATCAGGTCGTCCGCCCAGCGGCCGCTGCGGGCATCGAGGAGACCCGTCGTCGAGGCCGCGGTGGACTCGTTGGCGACGACGCCGCTCAGCCAGCTGGTGAGCAGATCGGGCACGAGCGCGATGCGGGAGGCCGCGGCGAGGCTCTCCCCACCCTCCTCGGCGAGCAGCTGGAAGACGGTGTTGATCGGCATCGTCTGGATGCCCGTCGTCCGGTACATCTCCTCGCGCGCGACGCGCGCGTGCGCGAGCTCGACCATGCCGACGGTGCGCTCGTCGCGGTAGTGGAAGGGCAGCCCGAGCACGCGCCCGCCGCGCGTCGAGCAGCGCGTAGTCGACGCCCCAGGAGTCGACGCCGATGCTGATCAGCGTGTTCTCCGCGGCGGCGGAGCGCAGGCCGTCGAGTGCCGCCGCATAGAGCGAGAGCAGGTTCCAGCGCAGACCGTCGGGCAGGCGCACCGGGCGGTTCGGGAAGCGGTGCGGCTCGTCGAGCTCGATGCGGTCGCCGGCCAGGCGGCCGCACACGACGCGCCCGCTCTCGGCGCCGAGATCGATCGCGGCGAAGGCGGCGGGACGGCTCACGCGACCACCACGAGCTCGAGGCCGAGCAGCGCCGCGATTCGCCGGATGTCGCCGGCGCGATGCCCCACGCCGAGGGCGACGTGGTGCGTCGGGCCCTCGGCGCACCAGGCGTCCATGAAGTCGCCCGGGCCGAGCGGGAAGCGGATGCGCGAGTTCGTGTTGCCGATGCGGAAGGTCGGCCCGGCGATCGACTCACCCTCGGCGGCGAGCAGCTTCAGCCGCCCGTCGGCGGTCTGCGTGAGGCCGAGGATCGTGACCGGCCCGAGGCGCACCTTCATCTCCACCGACAGCCCGGCGCCCGACTTGCCGTGGAAGACCTTGAGCGCGCGCAGCACCGGGCGGCCGTCGGCGATGGCGACGTGCCCCGGGCCGTCGTGGCCCATGAGCACGAACTGCTCGTCGAAATCGAGCGCGTAGAACTCGGTGTACGAGCCGCCCGCGCCCAGTCGGTCGAGCAGGAACATCGCCACGTTCGTCTTGAGGTCGGCCTCGCCCGCCGTCGGGATGCCGCGAGCGGTGAGCAGCGAGTTGCCGACGATCAGGCCCGCGCCGACGCGCTCGTTGATGTTGTCGGCGAGACCGCGGTAGTAGTAGGTGAGGCCATCCAGCGCGAAGTCGCCGACGAGCCGGTCGAGGCCGGCGGCGACGCGAGCGGACCACTCGAAGCGCTCGGGCTCGATCTCGCCGGCGATCGGATCGGAGCCCGGCACGGCGAATTCGAAGGCCGCGCGAATCTCGTCGCCCTTGCTCGCGACCTCGGCGGCCGAGGCGCCCTCGACGCGCGCCACGAGATCGTCGATCTCGAGGATCTCGACGTGCGAGCCGACCTGCGCCTGGATCTGCGTGAAGTCCGAGTACATGTCGAGCATCCCGGGGTAGTTGTGGCCCAGGAAGCCGAAGCGCGCCCGCTGGACGCCCCGCGTCGCAGCGGCGGCCTCGATCCAGCTGCGCAGGCGTTCCCAGGCCGGATCGCCCGGCAGCAGCGTGCCCGTGACCGTGTGGTACGGGACTCGCGCGCGCGTGAAGGCGCCCGCCAGCTCGGGCACGCAGCAGGCCGAGCAGTTCGCCAGCCACTCCCCCGTGGTCATCGTCTCGTAGTCGAGACTGCGCGTGGGCTGCAGGTTGAGGATCACGACCGGCACCTTCGCGGCCTGCACCGCGGGCAGCACCTGCGCCGAGGTCGCATAGGTCGCCGTATAGAGCATGACGATGTCGACGCGGCCCGCTGCGAGGAGGTCGCCGGCCTCGCGCGCGCCCTCCGCGGTGTCGACGAGACCGGCCGAGACGACGTCGGCCCCGAGCTCCGCGAGCTGCCGCTCGACGTCGCGCTGGTAGCCGAGGAGGCGCTCGTGCAGGCCGTCGAACTGCGGCCAGTAGGCCGCGAGGCCGATGCCGACGAGTCCGACCCGCGGGCGCTCGGCGTTCATGAGGGACTGCCCCCGGCGGTCGGCGCGTGGCGGCTGGCTCTGCGCGCCGAGGCGCTCGCCAGGCGCGTGCGCGCCCGCGAGTACATGGAGCCCAGGTTGGGCACGATCACGCTCGCGATCAGCAGGCCGCCGATCACGACGTTCTGATCCTGCGGCGACATGAGGTGGAGCGTGAGCGCATCCTGCAGCGCCGCGATCACGCAGACCGCCAGCACCAGGCCGAGAATCGTCCCGCGACCGCCGAAGATCGAGATGCCGCCGAGCAGCACGATCAACACGGCGTTGAGCTCGAGGCCCGTGCCGGCGTCGTAGCGCGCGCTCGCGAAGCGCAGCGAGTAGAGGATGCCCGCGATCGCGCAGAACAGGCCCGAGCACACGAACAGCAGGAGCTTGATGCGCTTCACCCGGATGCCGGCGAAGTACGCGGCTTCCTGGTTGGAGCCGATCGCGAAGATCTTGCGCCCGACGGGCGTCGCGTGCAGCACGACTGCGAACACGATCGCCAGGAATGCGAAGATCGCCACCGAGTACGGCACCTGCGTGTGCGGGATGGGGACGACGCCGATGTTCGTCAGCGAGGCCGGGAAGCCGCCCAGCGAGGCATTCGGCAGGATGATCTGGGCGATGCCGCGGTAGAGCGTGAGCGTGCCGATCGTCACGGCCAGCGACGGCAGCCCCACCTTCGTGACGAGCACCCCGTTGAAGAGCCCGAAGAGCGCGCCGCAGACCAGCGTGATCGCCATCGAGAGGTAGATCGGCACGCCGTGCGACGTGATGTCGGCCAGGATCGTGCCGCAGAGGCCGAGCATCGATGCCACCGAGAGGTCGATCTCGCCGGTGATCACGATCAGCGCCAGCGGCAGCGCGATGATCGCGACCTCGCCGACGTTGAGGCCGAGATAGAAGAAGTTGTTCGACTTCAGGAAGGCCGGCGAGAGATAGTCGCCGAGCGCGATCGTGAAGAGCAGCAGGATCACGAGCGCGCTCTCCCAGCGCACCAGGCGGTGCAGCAGCGGACGGGCGGCGTGAGCCTCAGGCACGAGTGCTCCTCCGTGTCCGCAGGGCCGGCGCCAGGCGCAGGCTGATGAGGCGGTCGAACGCGATCGCGCCGATCAGCAGCGCGCCCTGGAACGCCTGATCCCAGTACGACGACACGTTGATGACCACGAGCGAGTTGGCGATCGTGTTGAGCAGGAGCGCCCCGAGCGCGGCGCCGAGCACGCTGCCGCTGCCGCCGAAGATCGCCACGCCGCCCACGACGACGGCCGCGATGACCTCGAACTCGTAGCCGGTGCCGGCCGTGGAGTCGACCGAGCCGTAGAGCGAGAGCCAGAGCACGCCGGCGAACCCGGCGATCAGGCCGCTCAGCGCGAAGGCCGCGAAGACGCGGCGGTCGACGCGGATGCCGGCCAGGTGGGCGGCCTCCGGGTTCGAGCCGATCGCATAGAGGTCGCGCCCCGGGCGGAACGTCCGCATCGCGTAGGTCGCGGCGGCGACGCAGATGATCGTGACGATGCCGAGGTACGGAACGCCCAGGATCTTGCCGTAGCCGAGCGTGTTGAACTCGTCGGGCAGGCTGAACGCGCCGACCTGGTTGCCGCCGGCCCAGCTCGCGTCGATGCCGCGGATGACGTACAGCGTGCCCAGCGTGACGACCAGGCTGGGCACGCGGCAGAGCGTCACGATGGCGCCGTTGACGGCGCCGCAGATCAGCCCGACGCCCGCTCCGGCGAGGATCACGAGCGCGATCGAGGCGTGCGGATAGTGGACGAAGATGTCGCCCGTCATGTACGCGGTGAGGCCGAGGATCGAGCCGATCGAGAGGTCGACGTTGCGCGTCACGATCACGAGCGTCTCGCCGATCGCGAGCAGCGCCACGATCGAGGCGCCCGAGAGCAGCTGCTGCAGGCTCGTGGCGCTGACGAAGAGGTGGTTGTCGAGCGTCGTCGCGCCGACCACGATGATCAGCGCCAGAACGATGCCGAGCTCGCGGAAGCGGACGACCGCCTCGGCCACGCTGTGGGCCCGCGCGCGCTGCGGCTCCGCCGACTGCGGCGTCGCCGGCGCTCATGCGGCCTCCTCGCCTTCGATGCCGGCAGCGGCGCGCATGATCGAGACCTCGGTGGCCTGGCTGCGATCGAACTCGCCCGCCACGCGGCCCTCGAACAGCACGATCACGCGATCGGCCATCCCGAGCACCTCGGGCAGCTCGCTCGAGATCATCAGGATGGCGATGCCCTCGTTGGCGAGATCGGAGAGCAGCCGGTGCACCTCGGCCTTGGTGCCGACGTCGATTCCGCGCGTCGGCTCGTCGACGATCAGGAGCTTCGGCTGCCGCGCGAGCCACTTGGCCAGCACGATCTTCTGCTGATTGCCGCCCGAGAGCGACGAGGCGGGATCGCTCAGGCGTCCGAAACGCAACTGCAGGCGCGTCGCCCACTCGCTTGCGAAGCGCCGCTCGCTGAGGTGCGGGATGAGCAGGAAGCGCCGCAGGCGATCGAGCGAGGCGAGCGCCATGTTGCGCTCGATCGAGATGGGCATCACGAGCCCCTGCTGGCGCCGGTCCTCCGGCACGAGGCCGATGCCCGCAGCCATCGCCGCGTTGGGCGAGGCCGGCGGCAGCTTGCGCCCGTTGCATCTCGACCGAGCCGGCATCGGCGCGGTCGATGCCGAAGATCGCGCGTGCCACCTCGGAGCGCCCCGCGCCGACCAGTCCGGCGAGCGCAACGATCTCACCCGCCTTGACCTCGAAGGAGACGTCCGTGAAGACGCCCTCGCGCGTGAGGCGATCGACCTTGAGGACGGTCGCGCCGACCTCGGCGACCACCTTCGGGAAGAGCGCGTCCAGATCGCGGCCGACCATCGAGTGGATCAGACGCTGCTGCGTCGTCTCCGCGATCGCCTCGGTCGTGACGTGGCGCCCGTCGCGCATCACGGTGACGCGCTGGCAGAGCGCGAAGACCTCGTCGAGCCGGTGGCGAGATGAAGAGCACCGCGGCGCCCTGCGCGCGCAGCGTCTCGACGACGCCGAAGAGGCGGTCCACCTCGGTCTGCGTGAGCGCGGCCGTGGGCTCGTCCATGACGATCACGCGCGCATCGGCCGAGAGCGCCTTGGCGATCTCGACGATCTGCTGGTCGGCGATCGAGAGCCCGCGGGCGATCCGGTCGGGGTCGAGGTTCACTCCGAGCTGGGCGAAGAGGGCCTCGACCTGCCGCCGCATCGCGCGCCGGTCGATCCGCCGGAAGCTCTGCAGCGGCTGCGCGCCGATGAAGACGTTCTCCGCCACCGTCAGGTCCGGGAACAGCGTCGGCTCCTGGAAGATGATCGCGATGCCCGCGGCGTGCGCCTGGGCGGTGGTGTCGAAGACGACCTCCTCGCCCTCGATCAGCACCCGGCCCGAGTCGGGCCGGTGCACGCCGGCGAGGATCTTGACGAGCGTCGACTTGCCGGCGCCGTTCTCGCCCACGAGCGCGTGGGCCTCGCCGCGGCGCAGCTCGATCCAGCCGTCCTCGAGCGCGCGCACCGCGCCGAAGCTCTTGCTCGCGTGATCGACGACGAGCAGCGGCTCTTCGGCGGCGACCGCGGGCCTCGGATCGCCGGCGTCAGGCAAGGTGGAAGATCTCTTCGAGCAGCGCGAGGCCCTCGTCGGGCCGTTGCCCTTCGAGCCCCTCGAAGAGCGGTGCCATCTCGCGCTGCCAGCGGGCGTTCACGTCGGTCTTCTCCATCGCGCGCCGCGCCTCGTCGAAGTCGTCGACCTCGCACACGCCGATCACGAGACCGGTGGGCGAGATGAAAAGCGAATAGTCGCGCCAGCCGGCTTCCGAGAGCGCGGCGCGCATCTCGGGCCAGACGGCGGCATGCCGCTCGCGGTACTCCGCGATGCGGTCAGGGTGGACTTGCAGCTGAAAGCAGACTCGCTGGGCCATGTTCGGAGAGGGCCGTGTGGGCCGCCACGAGGGCGGCCCACACGGGAGCTTCTCAGAAGTTGAACTTGGCCACGTTCTTCTTGTTGAACAGGAACGGGGGTCCGAGGATGACTTCCGGCCCACCGGCGCCCTTGATGATCTTGTACTTGCCGAGCTTGCCGGCCGTGAACGTCTCGCCGACCTTGCCCTTGATGTCGCCCGAGGCGATCGCGGCGGCCGCGTAGCCGGCCAGGTACCCGAGGTCCTCGGGGTTCCAGAGCGCGAAGTCCTTGAGCGTGCCGTTGAGCACGTACTTCTTCATCTGGCTCGGCAGACCGAGGCCCTGCAGCACGACCTTGCCCTTGTACTTCGAGTTGGAGAGGTACTGGGCGGCGGACGAGATGCCGACGGTCGTGGGCGACTCGATGCCCTTGAGGTTCGGATAGGCCTGGAGCATGCTCTCCGTGGCCTGCAGCGAGTCCTTCGGATCGTCGTTGCCGTAGTAGATCTTGACGAGCTTCATGTTCTTGTACTTGGGCAGCTTGAGCTCTTGCTTCATGAACTTGATCCAGGCGTTCTGGTTGGTCGCCGTGGAGGCGGCCGAGAGGATCGCGAACTCGCCCTTGTAGCCCATCTCCTTGGCCGAGCGTCTGGATCTGGCTGCGGCCGATGGTCTCCGTGTCGGCCTGGTTGATGAAGAGCTGGCGGCAGTTCACGTCCGAGTCGAACGCGACGACCGCGATGCCCTTGGCCTGTGCCTGCTTGAGCTGCGGGCAGAGCGCGGCCGGGTCGTTGCCGGCGATCACGATGGCGTTGGCGCCCGTCTGGATGGCGGTCTGGATCGCCGGCAGCTGTGCAGCAGCGGTGTCCTTGGTGCCGGACTGCACGACCTGCTTGCTGCCCATCTTGTCGAGCGCGAGCTTGCCACCGCGGTCGGCGATGACCTCGTACGGGTTGAGCGTGTCCTTCGGGATGTAGTACACCGTCAGACCCGACTTGATCGAGCTCGTCGCCTGGGCGGCGACGGTCGATTCCGATGACACCGACCGCGACGACTGCCGCGATCACGGCGACGCGACCGCGACGCCCCTTGAGCAAGTGCATGGGGGACCTTTCTGTGGGGAACGAACGGACTGGATGAGGCACACCACTCGGCCCTCTGCGCAGGCCGGGTTTCGACGTGGTGCCGGCACTACGACCTGCGTGACGGGTGGCGAGCCTCCTTTCCGAGTGCGATCCACTGCAGGCGGATCGCTGCTCGAGCCGTCCTCGACCGGGCGTCCGTGCCACCAGTTGGCGGAGCGTGCGAGTGATCGTTTGTGTGATCACTCTCGGTCATCTCCGCCCACGACACCCTAGAATCGAACATATGAGAACGGCTTTTAGCACATACGTTGCTACCGGTGCAAGCGCCCGGCTCTGACAGACTGCGACGCTGATGCTCGAAGAAAGTCAGCCGGCTTCCTCGCCGCCGATCGTCCCCGAGGAGCGCCGCAGACTCATCCTCGCCATGCTCGCCGAGCGCGGCAGCGTGACCGTGGGCACGGTCGAGGGCGCGTTCGGCATCTCGTCCATGACGGCTCGCCGCGATCTCGCGATCCTGGCCCAGGAAGGCCGTTTGCGGCGTACGCACGGCGGCGCCGTGCTCCCCGAGCTGGCGAGCCACGAGGACTCGTTCCGCAGCCGCCTCGATCAGGAGACCGAGCAGAAACGCCGCATCGGGCGGGCGATCGCAGCCAGCACCGAGGCGGACGAGACGATCTTCGTCGACTCCTCGACGACGAGCTACTTCGCGGTCGAGCACCTGCTCGAGCTCGGCGTGCCCGCCACGCTGCTCACGAACTCGCTGCCCGTGATGAGCCTGGTCTCGTCCGCCGAGAGCTCGAACCTCAAGATGGTCGGGCTGGGCGGGCTGTTCCGCGAGCTCACGCAGTCGTTCATCGGCGCCGAGACCGTGCGCGCGATCGAGGGGTTCTACGCCGACCGCGTCGTGTTCTCGGTCAAGGGCATCTCCGCCGAGGGCTTCCTGACCGACCCGACGGCGCTCGAGGCCGAGGTCAAGCGCGCGATGATCGCGCAGGCCGCGACGGTCGTGCTCGTCGCCACCGCCCGCAAGTTCGCAGCTCGCGGACTCAACGTGATCGTCCCGGCGCGGCAGGTTCAGATGGCCTACCTCGCCGACCCGCCCGCGCCGGGTGCGCGGATGCTGGCCGAGGCCGGCATCGAGATCTTCCGTGTCTGACGACGACGACGCTCCCGTCCCCGAGGACGTCCCGCGCTTCGCCTTCCTGCTCACGCAGAGCACCGAGGTCCCGAGCGACGAGGAGATCGAGAGCGCCTACGAGGCAGCTCTGGCCGGACGAGCCCCTGGCGGGCTCCTTCCGGATCGGCGGCATCGACGGACCGGTGCCCGAGGGCGAGGCGCAACACGCCGCCGCGTTCTCGGTCGCGTCGCTCGGCAACGCCAAGGCCCTCGCGCCACACTCGGCTCACCTCGTCCTGATCTACACACCCGCGGAAGACCTGAGCGCCGTGGGAGAGCTCCAGGCGTTCACCCGCGTGCTCGCCGCGCTGCTCGTCGCGAGCGGGGCGCAGGCGGTGTACTGGGGCGCTGCGGGCGCGAGCCACCCGGCGGGCTTCTTCGTCGAGGTCGCCCAGAACGTCGAGATCCCGCTGCCCCTCTGGAGCGGAGTCAGCCGCTGGCGCCTGCCGGACGGCCGCCTCGGGCTGCTCAGCCTGGGCATGGCGCAGCTCGGCCTGCTCGATCTCTTCGTCACCGCACCGGCCGACGAGGCGACCGGTGCGCTCGGCTTCTTCTACGACCTGCTCACGTACGTCGCCGAGCGCGGCTCGGTGCTGCGCGACGGCGAGACGACCGGACGCTCGGAGGACGAGCAGCTCGTCGTCCACCACCGGCCCTCGCCGGACGACGACACGCTGATGGTCTTCGCGGTCGACCTGCCGACTGATGGACCAGCGTCAGACCGACGACCAGAACTCCGCGAGCAGCGCGTTGTACTGCTCCGGCCCCTCCTGGAACGGCTGGTGGCCCTGGTCCTTGATGACCTTCAGCGTCGCTCCCGGGATCTGCCCGGCCAGCTCGCGGCCGAAGCGCTCGGGCAGGCAGAGGTCGAGCTCGCCCACGGTGACGAGCGTCGGCACCGCGATCGCGCCCACGCGGTCGTAGGTGTCGTGCTCGAGCAGGGCGTCGGCCGAGCGGCAGAAGGCGTCGACGGATTGCGGCGTGCGGGCTTTCCACCGCCGCGGTCAGCCACTCCTCCATGATGCCCTCGTTGTAGATGCGCGGAGCGAAGCACCAGAGATTGACGACGTTCAGGAAATCGCGCAGATTGTCGGACTTCCGGGCGCTCCATTGCCAGCTGCGGATGACCTCGCGGAAGAAGTGGTCGCCGCGGCAATAGGTGCCGTTGAGGACGAGGCTTCGCACCTTGCCCGGATGCGCGAGTGCGAGCTCCTGCGCGATGGCGCCGCCCATGGACGAGCCGACGACATGCGCGCGCTCGATGCCGAGCGCGTCCATCAGCGCGGCCGTGTCGGCCGCGAAGGTCGCGCGTGCGATATTCGCCGGGAGGTGTCTCCGAGCGACCCACGCCGCGGTTGTCGAACGTCGTGATCCGCCAGCGGTCGCCGAGCCCGGCGGCCTGGTCGACCCAGCACGCGCCCTCGTCGGCGAGGCCCGAGATGAAGACGACGTCGTCGCCCTGCCCCGTCTGCTCGGCGTACAGCTGCACGCCACCTGCATCGATCATTCCCATCGGGCGATCTTAGAGCGCTGTCGTCAGCGCACGCGGCGCGCCTGCAGCGTGTAGGAATGCGGCAATCGCTCGGGGCGGTCGGTGAGCCGGTACTCGCCGCCGCCGACGTCGGTCATCTTGCCCGGCAGCGCGTCCCACGGGACCGAGTCGTGCTCCTCGAGCGCGGTCAGCTCGAGACCGGCATCCAGGACCGCGGTGACGATCTCGCCGAGGCCGTGGTTCCAGGAGTGGATGATGTTGTTCGCGAACTCCTGATCGGTCTCGACGTACGTTCCGGGCTCGTCGAAGATGTCGGGCTCGGATTGCTCGAAGTAGGTGTACTCGAGGGCGACGAGGTCATCGCTGCGCGGCTCACCGAGCGCCCACAGCACCGGATGGCCCTCGCGGATGAAGAGCCTGCCGCCGGGCCGCAGCAGGCTCGCGACGACCTCCGCCCAGCGCCGCACGTCGGGCAGCCAGCAGAGCGCGCCGACGCCGGTGTAGACGAGATCGAAGCGCTCGCGGCCGAGCGCTTCCGGGGCTCCGTACAGATCGGATTCGACGAAGTCGATCGGAACCCCCACGGCCTCCGCGAGCCTGCGGCCCTGCTCGATCGCGGGAGCCGAGAAGTCGAGCGCCGTCATGGTCGCGCCGAGCCGTGCCAGCGAGACGGTGTCGGTGCCGATGTGGCACTGCAGGTGCACGGCGTCCAGGCCGCGGATGTCGCCCAGACGCGGGAGGTCGAACCTCACCACCTCGCTCAGGAACGCCGGGTCCTCGCGTGAAGCGCGAAACGGCGTAGTCGGGCGACGCGGCATGGGCCGCCACCCGCTCGTCCCAGTTCGCGCGATTCACGTCCCGGTAGTCGTCCATGCGCGGAGCGTCGCATACGGCAGCGGGCACAGGCAGCAGCCCCGGTCGCACGCCCGGGGCCGCCGCCACGACGCTCGGCGTCTGCCCTGGGTGCTGGCGCCGAGGTGCGCGGCTGCCTCGTGCCCCAGGGCACTAGCATCGGCCCATGACCGAAACCGGCTACACCCGCACCGCGCTCGCACTCGATGGCGACGAGCGCTTCGTCTCGCTCCGCCGGCCGCTCGAGGTGAGCGGCATGGGAATGAACCTGATCATCCTCGCGCCCGGCCAGCGTGGGCGTGTCCACGATCACGAGCGGCAGGAGGAGGTCTACCTCGTCTGGGAAGGCACGCTCACGCTGATCGTCGAGGGCGAGTCGCACGATCTCGCGCGCGGTGAGCTCGCTCGCGTCGGGCCGGGCGTGCGGCGCCAGATCGTCAACCTCGGGCCGGAGCGCTGCGCCATCGTGGCGCTGGGCGCGACGCCCGGCGCGCACCAGGGCCGCGACGGGCTCGCCTGGGCCTCCTGGGACGACACCGGCGAACCGCGCACACCGCAGGACGTACCCCTGCCCGAGGACGTGCCCGAGGCCGAACGCCGCTCCTAGCGGCCGTTGCGCATCGACTTCGGCCAGATCCCCTGCTTGCCGGGAGAGAGGATGCCGTTCGGATCGAGCGCATCCTTGATCGTCTCGGTGAAGCGCCGGTAGGCGTGGTCGTTGAAGGAGTACTGCTCGGCCGCGATGTCCATGAAGTCGAGGTGCGCGCGGTACTCCCCGTAGCCCTGCTTGGCCGCCTCCTCGACCAGCAGCCTGGCCGTGTCGTAGGCGCGCCGCGCCTGCGGCTCGTTCTTCGTGTCGAAGATGATCAGCGTGACGTGCGCGAAGCTGCGCGCGCTGACGGCCAGGTTGGCGGCGATGTAGTCGAGCCCGGCGCGCTCCTCGATGAGGCCGCGCAGGAGATCGCGCAGGGCGATCGCGTCGCCTCCCGTGAGCGGGGCGATCGGGGAAAAGCCGATGTGCCCGCCCTCCTCGCCGCCGTACCAGGCGGTCATCTTGTTCCAGCCCAGGTTGGGCACCCCCGCCTGGATCAGGTCGGCAGGATGCTCGAGCGTCGAGGCCGTCTCGGGGTCGTGCTTCGTCCCCCACACCTCGGCGCCGGGAATCTGCTCGAAGGCCGCCTTGATCTTCGCGAAGTTGTGCTCGACGACCGCATCGTCGCCCCACAGCGCCGAGCGGATGATCCAGCGGCCGATCTCGAGCTCGCGCGCGATGCGGTCGATGACGTCGTCCGGAATCGGCCCCTCGCCCGTGTACCACTGCGAGCGGCTCGAGAGCACCGAGCCGAGGCAGATCGTGTTGTACAGCGACGGCACGCCCTCGATCGTACGATCGAGCAGCAGCTTGCGCAGCGTGTCGACCAGCGGCCCGAGGTCGGCTTCCTTCCACACACGCACCCAGAACGGCATGTAGGTCTGGGGCTGTGGCATCAGCCAGACGCCCATTTTCGTGACAATCCCGTAGTTCGACTGCATGAACAACTGGTCGGGCGTCGGGCCGAGTCCGCGCTTGTAGACATGCCACGACTTGTTGTCGGGCATTGCCCCCATGCCGGTGCGTAACACATCGCCGTTGGCAAGGATCACTTCCATGCCACACTGGGCTGCCATGTCCTGGCCGTAGGGCAGATACGTGACACCGTGGTCGAGCGTATTGCCGATCACGCTCCCCCAGCCCAGGTCCGCGATCGAGAGCCACAGCTTGTGCCCGCCCGCCTGGATCGCGTCGTAGAGATCGAACCAGCGCACGCCCGGCTCGACCACCGCATATGCGCATTCCTCGTTGATCTCCAGCACGCGATTCATGTTGCGGAGGCTGACGATCACCGATCCGCGCACCCGCGGTGCAGGCCCGCCGTAGCCGTTGTTGCGCCCCTGTCCGTGCGTCCACAGCGGCACCTTGTGCTCGTTCGCGAGACGCAGGATCTCCTGGATCTCCTCCACCGTCGTCGGCATGACGACGGCCGAGGCCGTGTAGTCGTCCCAGCTCGCGTGCGCGAACGGATCGCGGAACTCCGCGAGCTCCGCCTCGGAGGTCAGCACAGCCCCTGCCGGAAGGGCCGCGGTGAATCCGTCGACGGCGGCCGAGAGCGCCTTCAGCGACGGGGCGGGCGGAAGCGTCGTGCTCACGGGCTACCTCCAGAAACGGGAGCAGAGCGGGCGCTGCCGATCATCTCACTTCCCCAAGCTTCGCGAGGGCGCGTCCGATGCTCGGGAGGTGAGGGGATTGGCGTGATCGGACCCGCGCGCGCGGGACTCGTCGCGCTTGCGCTGTTCACGAGAACTATTCAGTGAGAGCTTCCTACTTGGCGCCCTGCAGCAGCTTCGTCGGGTCGATCAGCGAGTTGCTGCCGGCAGGCAGAACGGCGATGCGCAGGAGCGGGCTGAGCTTCTGGATCGCGATGTACTGCAGCACGTTCGGCGAGAGCGAGGCATTGAGCTTGCGGTTGGCCTCGGCCTGACCCTGCGCGACCGTGACGTTGGCGTCTGCCTCGCCCTTGGCCTTCGCCACCCGGCTCTGCGCCTCGAACTCGGCCTGCTGCACCTGCGCCTTGGCGCGCAGCGCGGCCTGCGTGGCCTCCTGCTTGGCCTCGATGGCCTGCTCGAACTGGCGCGAGAACGCGATGTTGTCGATGTTCAGGTCGTTGACGCGAATCGAGTACGGCGAGAGGCGCGAGCGCAGCGCCTTGAGTACGGCGGTGCGGATCGTCTCGCGGTTCGGCGCGATGTCGACGGCCTTGAACTTGACCGCCTCATCCTTGAAGGCCTGGTTGAGGTTGTTGGGCACGAGGCGGTCGAACCAGTCGGTGCCGACGCGCGCGATCAGGTCGCGGGCATCCGTGGGAGCGACGGAGTAGTTGATCGTGGTCGTGATGTTGACGTTCTGCGTCTCGGCCGAAAATGCCGTCAGATTGTCGAATGTCTGCTTCTGCACCTGGACATTGACGGAGTCGTAGGTCTGCCACGGCGCGATCAGCGAGATGCCCGGGCTGATCTGCCCGGAGATGCGCCCGAACGTGCGCACCACGCCGACGTGGCCGGTATTGACCTGGGCGAAGCTGAAGAACACGGTCGCGAGCACGAACACGACGCTCGCACCGCCCAGCACCAGCAGTCCCTGCGGCCGGTAGGCATAGCGCTTGACGTCGATGCGATCGGGGTCGGGGTAGCTATGGAAGACGCCCCACAGGCCGACCCCCATTGCGATCACCCAGACGATGGCGATGAAAATCCAGAACATGAAGGCTCCCAGAATTGATGTTGCAGCGCTTGCGCGTGCAGGCATCGTATGAGCACGCGCGCCAATTCGGCCGATTTCCCCGCTTGACAACCTCGCGGGCCGCGGCTTCGATGAGGTCGTGTCCGCGCCGTACCCCTGGCCCGTCAAGCCGTTCGACCGCCAGCATCCGGTGCGCGCGTTCTTCAACGATCCGCGCATCGCCGACGCGAGCCACGCCTTCCACTTCGGCATCGACATCTCGGCGCCCGACCGCACGGCCGTCTATGCGGTCACGCCCGGGAAGGTGTTCATCGAGGATCACGGGCACGCGGTCGCGGTGCAGGCACCGGACGGCCGCGCGTTCGGCTACTGGCACGTCGTGCCGGCCGTCGCCCACCACCAGCAGGTCGGCCTGCACCAGCTGATCGGCCACATCGAGGCGCCGTGGGGCCACGTCCACTTCGCCGAGAGCATCAACGGGCGCTACCTCGACCCGATCCGTCCGGGCGCCATCCATCCGTTCGTCGACGTCGGGCATCCGACGATCTCCAAGATCATGTTCCGGCGCGGGAAGAACGACGTGAAGGCCGACCGGGTCAAGGGGCGCGTCCAGATCTGCTGCATCGCCCACGACACGACGCCGATCGCCGTGCCCGCGCCCTGGCGCCACATGCCCGTCGCCCCGGCGCGCGTGCGCTACCGGATCTTCTGCGCGGGCCGCTGCGTGCTACCGCTGCGCGCGGGCGTCGACCTGCGCGTGTTCCGCAAGCCCGATCTCTTCGGCACCATCTACGGGGCGGAGACGCGGCAGAACCATCCGAACAAGCCGGGGCTCTACTGCTACATCCTGGCGCACGACTGGAACAGCGCGGCGTTCCCGAACGACCGTTACAACCTCGAGGTCCAGGCGACCGACGTCCACGGCAACCGCGCGAGCTCCACGCTGCCGTTCACGATCCGCAACTAGTCCGGCGCCGCCGGCACGTCGACGACCACCTGCTCGAGGTGGAAGACCCGCATCGGGTTGAGCCTCAGGCACGTGACCTCCGGCCGGCGCAGCAGCAGCTGGCGCGCATAGGAGAGCGGCACGATCGCCACCCGCTGGCCGATCCAGAGCCGCTCGAACTCGCGGTACAGGCGCAGGCGCTCGTCGCGGTCGCGCGAGGCGCGCGCGCGGGCGAGCACGGCATCGGTCTCCTCGTCGCGGTAGAGCGGCAGGTCGAGCTCGAGGAACCCGAGGTAGAACCCGTCCGGGTCGGGATAGTCGGCGTGCCAGGTCGCCAGGAACACGTGCACGTCGGCCGCGAGCACGTGCCAGCGGCTGGAGGTCTCGATGCGCGTGCGCAGGCCGATCTCGGCGAGCTGGCGGCAGAGCGGCGCAGGCGACGTCGAGGCCGACGCGGCCACGACGATCTCGGGGAGGCCCTCGCCGCCCGGATAGCCGGCTTCGGCGAGCAGCGCGCGCGCCGCCTCGAGGTCGTAGTGCACCGCGACGTTGTCGCTGTGCCCCGGCATCACCGGCGGGATCGCGCCGCCGCGCTCGACGGCCTGATCCACGCCGGGCGAGTCCGCCAGCAGCGCGGCGCGGTCGATCGCGTGCGCGATCGCACGCCGCACGCGCTCGTCGGCCATCGGCTGGTTGTCGACGTTGAAGCCGAGGAACGACGTCGAGAGCGTCGGCGCGCGTTCGGCGACCGTGTTCATCGACGAGCTCGACGCGAGCGGTGCGTCCCCGGCGAGCTCCAGGTCGTAGCGACCCGACAGCCACTCCTCGAGCGACGGCTCCGCGCCTCGCTCGCGGAACACGACGTGGACGTCGCCGACGTTGCCCGAGGCACTCCGCCAGTGCGGGTTGGCGCACAGGTGGGCCCCGTCCTCGTCGACCGAGCAGAGCATGAACGGCCCGTTGCCGACCAGCGACTCGGGGCGGCGCCAGGCGGCGCCCACCTCGTCGGCCAGGTGCCGCGGCCAGGGATACGACCAGTGCGACGCGAGCACGTACGGGAAGTAGTTGCGCGGCTCGCGCAGGTGCACCTCGAGCGTCCAGTCGTCGAGCGCCTCGGCCGAGGCGATGTCGTCGAGCAGGAACGCCGTCACGTGCCCTTCCTCGCGCAGCTTGCGCCAGGCGTAGACGAAGTCGCCCGCGGTCAGCGGGTGCCCGTCGCTCCAGCAGGCGTCCTCGCGCAGCATGAAGAGGTAGGTCAGGCCGTCGGCGGAGACGTTCATGTTCTGCGCCAGCTCGGGCACGACGTTGAGGTCGTGGTCGATGCGCAGCAGGCCGCGGAAGAGCTGCTCGATCACGATCGCGGACTCGCCCGAGTAGGTATCGCCGGGCGCGTACGAATCGGGCCGGATGAGCGAGAGGTCGAGGCGGGCGGGCGTCGGCGCGCGCTCGGTGCGGGCCTCCGTGGAGCAGTCGAACGCGGCGTCGTAGGCCTGACCCGCGCGCGTGTAGTCGAACGCCAGGTGCCGGACGAGCGCGATCTTGAAGAGCGTGTCGCGCTCGCGTTCGGGGTCGTCCAGACGGCGCAGGAACGTGCGGGCGCGGCGGTAGTGCTCGACCGCCTCGTGGTCGGCGTAGACGGCGCGCGCGGCGTCGCCCGCGAGCAGGAGGTAGCGAGCGGCGCGCTCGGGCTCGTCGGCCTCGGCGAAGTGCCGGCCGATGGGGCCGTAGACCGACTCGTTCGTCTCGCCGTAGAGCATCTCGAGCGCCTCGCCGATGCGACGGTGCAGGCTGCGACGCGCGGGCTCCAGCAGGCTTCCATAGGCCACTTCCTGCACGAGGCCGTGCCGGAAGCGGTACTCCGGAGCCGGCCGGCGGCTGACCTCGACGATCAGGTCGAGGCGCATCAGCTCGGTCAGCGCCGGCACCACCTGGTCGCGCGGCAGCATCCGCTCGAGCAGCGGCAGACCGAAACCGCGCCCGACCGCGCTGGCGACCGAGACCACCTCGCGGGTGCGCGGCGGCAGCCGGTCGAGGCGCGCCTGCAACGCACCCTGCACGAGCGTCGGTACGGCCACCTGCCCGTCGGCCAGCTCCCACACGCCCTCGCGGCGGCGCAGGGCGCCGCGCTCGATCAAATCCTGCAGCGCCTCCTCGAGGAAGAACGGGTTGCCGCCGGCGCGCTCGGTGAGCAGGTCGGCGAGTGATCCGGGCAGCGCCGTCTCGGCCAGCGCGTCGGCCAGCTCGCGGCTGGCGCCGGTGGGCAGGGGGCGCAGCTCGATCTCGCAGTAGCGGTGCGGGTAGAGCGCACGGGCCCGCTCGCCGAGCCGCCACGACGGCTGGTCGCGATCGGCGCGGTAGATCAACACGAGCCCGAGCTGCACTTCCTCGGTCAGCGCGAGCAGATCCTCCATCAGCTCGAGCGTGAGCGAATCGGCCCACTGCAGGTCGTCCACGACGATGCAGAGCGGGCGCTGCTCGGCCAGGCGCCGCACCACGTCCGCCACCGCCGCGAACGTCTGCTGTTGCACGGACTCCCGGCTGAGCTCGCGCAGCGCGGCGTCCGCCTCGGCCTCGAGCGGCTGGCCGAGCAGGCGCGCGAGGAACGGATAGGCCGCTTCCGCATCGCCCGAGAGGCCGCCGAGCGCGGCCTTCAACTCGAGCCGGACGCGCGCCTCCGGTGCATCGACGCCGATGCCGAGCCAGTCGCGCAGGAGGTCGCGCACGGGCCAGTAGGGGAAGTTCTCGGCATACGAGCCGGCGCGGCCCTCGAGGAACCGGATGCGGTCGCCGAAGCGCCGGCGGGCCTCGACGACGAGCCGCGACTTGCCGATGCCCGACTCGCCCGTGATGGAGAGGATCGCGCCGCTACCGGCGGCGATCGCCTCGCAGGTCTGCTCGAGCACGGCGAGCTCGCTGCTGCGCCCGACCAGCGGCACGAGCGCGCGCACCTGCGCCGGTCCTCGCGCGCACGTGACGCGCGCGGCTCGCAGAGGCCGCTCGAGCCCTCGCAGCTCGACCTCGCCGAGCGACTCGAGCTCGAAGCCGAGCTGCACCTGGCGCTCGGTCTCGGGACCGACGACGATGCCGCCCTCGGCGGCCAGCTCCTGCAGGCGAGCGGCGATGTTGGCGGTATCGCCGAGCGCGTTGTAGCGATCGTTGCCGGCATCTTCATCGGTCAGCACCACGGGGCCCGTGTTGACCGCGACGCGGACGGCCAGATCGATGCCGTAGCCGCTGCGCAGCTCCTCGCCGTAGGTGGCGATGACCGACTGGATCGCGAGCGCCGCGCGCACCGCGCGCTCGGCGTCATCCTCGTGCCCGACCGGCGCCCCGAACAGCGCGAACAACCCGTCGCCCTGCAGCTGCGCGACCGTGCCGTCGAAGCGTCGTACCTCGCCCGCGATCAGCGCGACGATCTCATCGAACAGGAACTTCGAGCGCTCAGGCCCGAGCTGCTCTCCGATCGCCGTCGAGCCGACGACGTCGGCGAACAGCACCGTGACGATCCGCTGAGTTCCCGTCGTTGCCATCAACGTCACGAGTTATATCCGTGAGCGCACCGTCGCCTCGCGATCGACGCATGGCCCCGATCGAACACCTGGGGTCTGACCCCGCCTGTACGGGTCTGACCCCAGCTGTCCGTACACGCTTGGCGCGTAAGCAGACACACCTACGCCCGACTCGGCACGCTGCGCGCTGACTCACGACACGCAAACGTGACCAGACAGCGCGAACCGCGCCGAGATCGCACGCACTCGACCCTCGGCGTGCCGAACACTTGGGGTCAGACCCCGCCTGGCCGCGCCAGACCCTTGATATGTGTTGACCGTTTTGGCTTTGGGCGGGCTTTTTAGCCCTTGACTGCTGTGAATGTCAGGGAGCGCACGAAATGGCGCTGGCCGAGGAGGAAGACGATCAGGAGGGGCAGCGTGACCATCACGTTTGTTGCCATGACTGCTGCCCACTCCGTGTGGTGGGTGCCCTGATAGGTCAGCAGGCCGAGTTGCAGCGTGTAGTTCCTCTCGTCGCTGATCGAGATCAGGGGCCAGAGGAAGTCGTTCCAGGCGTTCAGCACCGTCAGCAGCGCGACCGTGGCGAGCGCGGGGCGCATCAGCGGCAGCAGGACGCGCACGAACAGGTTGAGGCGATTGCAGCCGTCGATCATGGCCGCCTCCTCGATCTCCCTCGGGAGGCGCACGAAGAACTGGCGCATGAGGAAGATGCTGATCGCCGTCGCCATCCAGGGCAGGAAGAGCGAGGGCAGCGTGCCCACGATGCCGAGCGCCGAGTACATGCGGTAGACGGGGATCATCAGCAGCTGCGGCGGGATGAAGACGGTCGTCAGCAGCAGCAACTGCAGCGTGCGGGTGCCGATGAACTTCATGCGTGCGAAGGCATACCCGGCCACCGGGCAGAGGATCAGCTGCGAGATCACCGCGACCGTCGTCACGATCAGGGAGTTCTTGAACCAGGTCGGGAAGTCGGACTCCTGCAGCACCGTGCGGTAGGCGTCCAGCGTCGGGTGGTGCGGGAAGAGCGACGGCGGGTAGGCGTTGATCTCGGCCGTCGTCATGAACGACGCCAGCACCATCTGCACGAAGGGGAAGATGAAGATCAGCGAGAGCGGCGCCAGCAGCAGGTGCCAGGCGCTCGGCCGATTGCGCTTGCGGCGCCGCGGCGCCTGCCGCTCGAGTGTCGTCGCGGCCGTCGCCGCGCGCGGAAGGGCCTCAGAAGACATCGAGCCTCCTGCGGCGCGCGTAGACGACCTGGATCAGCACGAGCGCGACGATGCCGACGAAGAGCACGCAGGCCACGGCCGCGCCGAGGCCCTTCTGCCCGTCGACGAAGCCGAGCTTGTAGCCGTAGACGATGATCACCGTGGTGGCGTCGATCGGCCCCCCGCGCTTGGTCGCCCAGGCGATGTCGAAGAACTGCAGCGCGTTGATCGTCTCCCACACGACCGCCAGCACCGTGATCGGGCGCACGGCCGGCAGGATCACGTGGCGGAAGACGCCGAAGCGGCCGGCGCCGTCGATGCGCGCGGCCTCGCCCTGATCAGCCGGCACGTCCTGGAGCGCCGCGAGGTAGATCAGGACGTCGAAGCCGACCGCCGTCCAGGTGTAGATCGGCACCAGCAGGTAGAGCGCCCAGTCGGGGTCGTCGAGGAACTGCTGCCGGCTCATGCCCACCCAGGCGAGGCCGTTGTTGACGATGCCGTACTGCGGATCGAGCACGTACAGGAAGATCACGCCGGTCGCCGCCGCCGAGGCCACGAACGGGACGAAGAAGCACGTGCGATAGAAGCCGATGAAGCGGATCTTCTGGTTCAGCAGCAGCGCCAGGCCGAGGCCCGAGAGCACCGTCAGCGGGACGTAGAGGAGCGTGAAGCGCAGCGAACGGCCGACCGCCGCGAGCCACTCCGGGTCGTGTGCGAGCTCGCGGTAGTTCGCGAGCCCGACGCTGTGCTCGGGGCCGAAGCCGCTACTCGATTTGGTCGAGAGCAGGAACGACCAGACGACCGGGAAGAACCCCAGCCCGAGGACGAGCAGCGAGGCGGGCAGCACGAACGACCACGCGGTCAGGTTCTCGGGCAGTGCGCGCCGCCAGGCCGGCGGTCGCGGACGCCCGCGTGCAACCGCCGCCATGGCTCAGGACAGGGCTTTGTCGGCGGCCTTGGCCGCCTGGCCAAGCGTGTCCTTCGGACTCCCGCGGCCGAGGAGCGAGGTCGCGACGGCCTTGCCGACCGCCGTCGAGATCGCCGTGTACTGCACCACCGGCGGCCGGATGTGGCGCGCGTTGGCGAGGTTCTTGACGAACAGGTCGACGCCCGGATACTTGGCCGCGTAGGCCTTGAACGCGGGCAGCGCCGCAGTCTTCGCGCTCAGCGGCAGGTTGCCGCTGCCGACGTCCCACTGCAGGTCCTGAGCCGGCTCGTGCAGCCAGGCCAGGAACGTCGCCGCCGCCTTGCGGCGATCGTCGGAGTGGTTGAACGCCATCCACACGTCCGGGCCCGAGATCGTCTCGTGCGACGTGCCGTAGGCCGGCATCAGCTGCACGCCGTAGGACACCTTGTGATCGACGATGTCCGACAGCTGCCAGGGCCCGGTCACGATCATGCCCATCTTGCCGGAGTCGAAGAGCCCGTACATCTTCTCGGTGTCGGGCGTCTGGTCGGGATAGAGCGACTTGTCCTTGAGCGCCATGTCGGTCAGCAGCTGCAATGCCTTCTGCCCCTGCGCTCCGGCGAACAAGGCCTGCTTGTTGTCCTTGCTCAGCACCTCGCCGCCCTGCTGCCAGATCATCGGCCAGAGGCGCCAGACCGTGTCCTCGCTGCCCGAGATCGGATAGCCCGTGCCGTAGACGCCCTTCTTCGCGTTCGTGAGCTTCTTGGCCATCGCGCGATAGTCGGCCCAGGTCCAGTTGGCCTTGGGCGGAGCGACGCCGGCGGCCTTGAGCAGCTTCTTGTTGTAGACGACGGCCAGGTTGTCGATCACGGCCGGGAAGCCGACGATCTTGGAGCCGACCGTCGCCGTGCTGCGACCGGCCGGGTAGAGGCTGTTCCAGTCGAAGCCGGTCGCCTTGATGTCCTTCGAGATGTCGGCGACCTTGCTCGACTGCGACACGTTCGGCACGTCGGAGCCGTAGACGTACGCGATGTCGGGGTAGTCGTCGCCGCCGATCACGGCCTGCAGCTTCTGCACCATCTCGTCGCCGTTCGAGCCGAACTCGTCGTGCACGACGATGCCCGGATGCGTCTTGTTGAACTTCGCGACGAGCGCGTGCATCGTCTTCTGCGCGGAGTCGGTCTGCGCGTGCCAGATCGTGATGTCGACCGGCTTCGACGCGGCCGGGCGCGCGCCGGCGACCGCTGCCGTGGCGAGCAGGGCGCCGGCCAGAGCGGCTGCGATGAGCGGGATCTTCTTCAACGGGACGCTCCTCGGGGGACACGGGTCGCGGGACGGTGCGGAACGAGTCTGCGACTCTACAATCGCCCGCCAGTCCCGGTTGGTTAGGAGCCACATGCCCAAGATCGCATTCGTCGGCGCGGGCAGCGTCGAGTTCACGCGCAACCTGCTCGGCGACATCCTCGCGTTCCCCGAGCTCACCGGCAGCGAGATCTCGCTGCACGACATCGATCCCGGGCGGCTCGAGACCGCCGAGTTGCTCGCGCAGCGAGTGGCCGAGACGCTCGGCGCGAAGCCGAAGATCGCCTCTTCCCTCGACCGCCGCGAGGCGCTCGACGGCGCCGACTACGTGATCAACAGCATCCAGGTCGGCGGCCACGCGGCGACGGTGCGCGACCACGAGATCCCGGCCCGCCACGGCGTCCGCCAGACGATCGGCGACACGCTCGGCATCGGCGGCATCATCCGCACGCTGCGCACCGCGCCGGTGATGCTCGGCATCGGCAACGACATGGCCGAGGTCTGCCCCGGCGCGTGGCTCCTGAACTACACGAACCCGATGGCGATGATCTGCCAGCTCGTCTACCAGGGGACGCCCCAGCAGAACGTCGTCGGGCTGTGCCACTCGGTGCAGGGCACGATGGAGATGATCGCGGGCCTCTGCGGCGTGCCGGTCGAAGAGGTCACGTACTTCGGCGCCGGCATCAACCACCAGACGTTCCTCTACCGCCTCGAGCACGGCGGCGAGAGCCTCTATCCGAAGCTCGACGAGGCGATCGAGCGCAACCCCGACCTGCTGCGCCGCGTGCGCGTCGACATGTACCGCCGCCTGGGCTACTTCCCGACGGAGTCGAGCGAGCACTCCGCCGAGTACTCCCCCTGGTACATGCGGCACGACTCCGAGATCGAGCGGCTGCGCATCCCGGTCGGCGACCTCGTGGGCCGCGGCGAGGAGGGTCTCGAGGAGTACGAGCGCGTCAAGCGCCAGCTCGCCGCGGGCACGCCGCTCGAGATCGAGCGCAGCTGGGAGTACGCCTCGCTGATCATCAACTCCATCGAGACCGGCGAGCCGTGCGTGATCTACGGCAACGTCCGCAACACCGGGCTGATCACGAACCTGCCGGCCGACATCTGCGTCGAGGTGCCGTGCCTGGTCGACTACACGGGCGTCAACCCGACGCACGTCGGCGACGTCGCGCCGCAGTGCGCAGCGCTCAACCGCACGTTCTCGAACGTCTGCGACCTGACGGTGCGCGCGGTGCTCGAAGGGCGGATCGACCACGTGCGCCACGCCGCGATGCTCGATCCGAACACCGCGGCGAGCCTGACCCTGGACGGGATCGACGCCCTGGTGGACGAGATGCTCGAGGCCTACCGCGACTACCTGCCGGAGTCGCTGCGCTAGACGGCGACCTCACCCCTGCCGAGCGCGTCTCGGCTGCAATCGACGCGGCAGCGCATGACGGGCCCGCGGTCATCGTCGGCATCGACGGGCCGAGCGGGGCAGGCAAGAGCACGCTCGCGCGCGAGCTCGCGCACCTGCGCGACGACGTCGCGATCGTCGAGGGCGACGACTTCTACCGTCCGCTGGCCGAGAGCACGCGCGCGGCCCTGACCCCTCTCGAGGCGGTCGATCTGCTGTTCGACTGGGAGCGCCTGCGCGACGAGGCCCTGGCCCCGCTCGTGCGCGGCGAGGCCGCGCGCTACCGCCTCTACGACTGGGCCGCCGACCGGCTCGGCGAGGAGGTCGCGACCGTCGAGGCGAGCGGCGTCGTGGTGGTGGAGGGCTGTTACGTGGCGCGGCCGGCGCTGCGCGGCCACCTCGACGTCATCGTCGCGGTCGACGCGCCGCGCGAGCTCTGCATCGAGCGGCAGCTCGCGCGCGGCGACGACGAGCCGGAGCAGATCGCTCGCTGGCGCGCGGCCGAGGACTGGTACTTCGAGCGACAGGATCCGCGCCGAGTCGCCGATCTCGTGATCGACGGCACGGCGCCGATCGCCTGGTGAGCACGCCGCATGCAGCCGTAAAGCAGCTGGAAAATGTCGTATGCAGGCCATGCGCCGAGTGGTAGGGTCACGCGATGCGACGAGCACTTGCCCTGCTCGCGGCATTCGCCGCGATGCTCATGTGCGTCTCGGGCGCCGCGGCCGCCGACGGCGACCTGCGCATCGGCTCGCCACAGGCCTTCGAAACGCCCAACCCCTTCAAGGCCGTCGAGGCGATCTCGGTCGAGTCCTACGCGACGATGTACTACGACCAGCTCGGCGGCATCCGGATGAAGGACCAGGCGGCCGATTACCACAACGCGCTGGCGAAGGGCGTCGACGTCTCGCCGGACGGCAAGACGATCACGTTCCACCTGCGCAACAACATCCACTGGTCGGACGGCAAGCTGTTCACGAGCGCCGACGCGCTCTGGACGTTCAACGCGCTGCTCAAGAACAAGACGAACCAGCTCGTCGGGGGTGTGCCGGCGCTCAAATCGGTCTCGGCGCCCGATGCGAACACGTTCGTGATGCACCTCTCGACGCGCGACGCCGAGTTCCTCGACAAGCTCGCTGTGCCGATCCTCCCGGCGCACGTCTGGTCGAAGATCCCGATCAACCAGATCGACAAGACCAACGGGCCGATCCCGACCGTCACGACGGCGCCGTACCAGCTCACGACGTGGGAGAAGAACGGCACCACGATCCTCACGCGCAATCCCCGCTACGACCTCTTCCGCAACGGCGGCAAGGCGCCGGCGGTGAAACGCATCCTGATCACGTACTACGCGAACCCCGACTCGATCTACCGCGACGTCAGCCAGGGCAACCTGGATTACGGCTACAGCGGGCCGCCGACCTGGGCGCGGCGCGCGAAGACCGCCAAGGACCTCCAGCTCATCTCGGCCCCGCGCGGTGGCTACTGGGAGATCGCCTTCAACTCCTGCCCGCCCAAGGGCTCGCCGATCTGCAGCGGTCCGGGCAAGGGCGTGAACGTGAAGGTCGTGCAGGATCCCGCGATCCGCCGCGCCGTCGCGTACGCGATCGACAAGGAGAAATTCGTCCCGGTCATCTACGAGAACCAGGGCGTGACGGCCTACGGCCTGATCTCGCCGCGTTTCAAGCGCTATTACGTCAACCGCAAGGGCACGCCGCTCGGCTACGGGTACGACCCGGCCAAGGCGCGCCAGGAACTGAAGGACGACGGCTGGGACTGCTCGCGCACGCCCTGCACCAAGGGCAACCTGAAAGCCGAGTTCGAGCTGCTCACGCTGACTTCCAACAAGCAGTTCCAGCAGATGGCGCAGCGCTCGGCGGCCGACCTGAAGAAGGTCGGGATCGTCATGGACCTGCAGTTCCTCTCCGACGACGCGCTCAACAACCGCATCTACGCGAGCGGCAAGACCAAGGACCTGTACGCGCCCAACTACGACGCGTTCCTGTGGGACTGGGACGTCAGCGGAACGACGCCGACGCCGATCATGGAGGTACTGCTGTCCGACAACGCCTCCAGCGACTCGTTCTACGCGAGCGAGGAGTACGACAAGGCGCTCCAGGGTGCGCGCACGGCGCGGACGGAGGCCGGCGTGGTCTCGTCGGTGCGCCACGCCGAGGCGGTTGCGCTGCGCGACCTCCCCTACTTCCCGCTGGTGCACCTCAACGCGACCGAGATCCGGCGCAAGGACACCTGGCACGGCTGGACGCCGTCGCCCGCACCCACCGGCCGTCCGCTCTTCGAGGCATCCCAGCAGATCCTCGCGCTCCAGCCCGGCCCGGAGCCCGTGGCCGCCGGCACGGGCTCGGCACCGGTGGCCTCGACGAGCTCGGACGACGGCTGGCTGACGACGCCGCGTTCGGTGCTGATCGGCGCAGCGCTGATCGCACTCGCGATCCTCGGCTCGAGATTCATCGGCACAAGCCAGAGGAGGACCGAGCCGCTCGAGTGGACTGAGGAGTGAGCGCACGATTCGTCGCTCGCCGGGTTGCGATCGCGTTCGCGACGCTCCTGGCGATCATCGTCTTCAACTTCTTCATCTTCCGCGCGCTCGGCGACCCGTCGAAGGACCTGATCCGCGGGCGCCTGCCCCCGGCCGTGCGCCAGGCGATCATCCACGAGCGCGGCTACGACCAGAGCCTCCCGACGCAGTTCTGGCGCTACCTCGGCCAGCTCGCGCACGGCGACCTCGGCACGTCCAACACGACCGAGCAGCCCGTCCTCGACGAGCTCGGCACGGCCATTCCCAACACGCTCCTGCTGCTCGGTCTCGCGACCGTGCTCTCGATGTGGATCGGGACGAAACTCGGAATCGCCGCGGCCTGGAGGCGCGGTCGTCCACGTGACACGTGGATCGGGCAGACCTCGCTCGCGCTCTACTCAATGCCCGATTTCTGGATCGGCATGATCTTCATCGGCCTCTTCGCCGGCACGCTGGCCTGGTTACCGGGCGGCCTCAAGGCGACCCCGGGCGATCCCACCACGGGCTTCTCGCACTGGGAGGACGTCGGCAAGCACCTGATCCTGCCGACGATCGTGCTCACGCTCGGTGAGATCGGCCAGTACGTCTTCATCACGCGCGCCTCGGTGTCCGACGTCATGGACGCCGACCACGTGATGACCGCCCGCGCCATCGGCCTTCGCCCCATGAGCGTGCGCAAGCGGCACATCGTGCCGGGCGCGCGCCTGCCGATCGTGACGCAGATCGCACTCAACATCGGCTTCGTGATCGGCGGTGCCATCACCGTCGAGGCGCTCTTCTCCTGGCCCGGGGTCGGATTGCTCACGCTGCAGGCGATCGAGAACAAGGACTTCCCGATGCTCGAGGGCATCTACCTCGTCAGCTCGGCGCTCGTGATCATCTGCAACCTCGCCGCCGACCTCCTGTACGCGCGCCTCGACCCCAGGGTGAGCACGCAGTGAGCGCAACGAGTCACGACGCCGCGGAGGTCACGCGCCGCATCCTCGGCGAGCACGGCGCCAGCCGCAACGGGCCGCGCCAGATCTTCATCGCCCTCACGCGCACGCGGCGCGGCCAGATCGGCCTGATCCTGCTCGCCATCTTCGTGCTCATGGCGATCGTGGGCACGTACCTCGCCCCGCAGGACCCGAACGCGCCCGGCTCCTTCTCGACGAACGCCGCGGAGAACCTGCAGTCGCCGTCGAGCGCCCACTGGCTGGGCACGGACGAGTCGGGTCGCGACGTACTCTCCGAGCTTCTCTACGCGGCGCGCATCTCGCTGGCCGTCGGACTCGCTGCCGCGTTCATCGCGACCGTGCTCGGCGCGCTGGTCGGGATCGTGGCCGGCTACAGCGGCGGCTGGGTCGACCGCGTGCTCATGGCGATCGACGACTGGGTGCTCGTGATCCCGTTCATCCCGACGGCCATCCTGATCGCGAGCCTGCTCGGCCGCAAGGCCGACAGCTGGCCGCTCGGCCGCGAGACCGTGCTGATCATCGTGATCGGCTCGCTGGGCTGGGCGGGCACCTCGCGCATCGTGCGCAGCCAGGTGCTGACGCTCAAGCAGCGCGACTACGTGCACCGGGCGCGCGTGCTCGGCTCCACCGATCGCACGATCATGCTGCGCCACATCCTGCCCGGCGTCCTGCCGCTCGTGATCGCCAACGCGGTGCTCTACGTCTCGCTCGCCGTGCTCGCCGAGACGACGCTCGCGTTCCTCGGCCTGGGCGACCCGACCAACTTCTCGTGGGGGCAGATGCTCAACGACGCCTACGACTCGGGCGCCATGTCGGACGGCAAGTGGGCGTACTTCATCCCGCCCGGGCTGTGCGTGACGCTGCTCGCGATGGCCTTCAGCCTGGTCGGCTACGCGCTCGAGGAGATCGTCAACCCGACGCGGCGGGAGCGCGCATGAGCGCGACGACCGTCAAGAGCGACACGCTGCTCGACGTGCGCGACCTGCGCGTCGCCTACCGCGAGGACCGCCGCATCGTCCCGATCGTCGACGGCGTCAGCTTCCACCTGCGACGCGGCGAGGCGCTCGGCCTGGCCGGCGAGTCCGGCTGCGGCAAGACCACGACGGCGCTGGCGCTGCTCGGCCTGCTCCCGAGCGGCCTGCGCCGCATCGGCGGCGAGATGACGATCAACTCCAAGCGCGGCGTGATGCTGCTGCACAGGCGCACCCCGACGGGCTGGCGCGACATGCGCTGGGAGACGGCGTCGATGGTCTTCCAGGGAGCGATGAACGCGCTCGACCCGGTCATGCGCATCGACCGGCAGATCGCCGAGGCGATCGTCCTGCACGCCCCCGGCCGCGATCCCGATCCTCGCGTCGCCGAGCTGTTCGAGCGCGTCGGCATTCCGGCGGCGCGGCGCAAGCAGTACCCGCACGAGTTCTCCGGCGGCATGCGGCAGCGCGTCATGATCGCGCTGGCGCTGGCCTGCGAGCCCGAGCTCATCATCGGCGACGAGCCCACGACCGCGCTCGACGTGATGACCCAGGGCCAGATCCTGCAGCTGCTCGAGGAGCTCCGGCGCGACCTCGGCCTCGCGCTCCTGCTGATCACGCACGATCTCTCGGTGATCGCCGAGACCTGCGACCGGGTCGCGGTCATGTACGCAGGGCAGATCGCCGAGCAGGGCCCGGTGCGCGACATCCTCGCCTCGCCGCAGCACCCGTACACCGAGCGGCTGCTCTCCGGCTTCGCCCACGTCGGCGGCCCGCGGACGCTGGGCGAGGCCATTCCCGGCTCGCCGCCGCATCCCGGCGAGACGTTCCCCGGCTGTCGCTTCGCACCGCGCTGTCATCGCGCCTTCGCCGACTGCGTCCAGGGCCCACCGCCGCTGATCACCGGCAGCACGGGCCGCGAGGCGCGCTGTCTGCTGGCCAGGCTGCCATGAGCCAGGACGCGATCTACGACGCCCGCGGGCTGCACATCACCTACCAGCGCGGGCAAGGCCCGCTGGTGCGTGCCGTGGACGGCGTCGATCTGACCTGGAGGCGCGGCGAGACGCTCGGCCTCGTCGGCGAGTCGGGCTGCGGCAAGTCGACGCTGGCGCGCGCCCTGCTCGGGCTCGAGACGCCGAGCGCGGGCGGCATCGACTTCGACGGGCATCCGGTCGATCGCGACCTGCGCGCCCTGCGGCGCCGGGTGCAGCTGATCTTCCAGGACCCGTACCAGTCGCTCAACCCGCGCCGCACCGTGGGAGCCTCGGTGCAGGAAGGGCTCGCGGCCGTCGGCATGCCGGCCGGCGAGGAGCGCGTCCGCCGCGGCGTCTCGGCCTTGCACGATGCCGGGTTGGCCCCCGCCGATCGTTTCTGGAATCGCTTTCCGCACGAGCTCTCGGGCGGCCAGCGGCAGCGCGTGGTGATCGCAGCCGCGCTGGCGCTCGAGCCTGAGGCGCTCGTGTGCGACGAGCCGGTCTCGGCGCTCGACGTGTCGGTGCGCACGCAGGTGCTCCGCCTGCTGGTCGATCTTCGCGAGGCACGCGCCCTCTCGCTGCTGCTGATCACGCACGACGTCGGGCTCGCGTGGTCGCTGTGCGACCGCGTTGCGGTGATGTACCTCGGCCGCATCGTCGAGATCGGCACGACCGAGCAGGTGCTCGGCGACCCGCAGCACCCGTACACGAAGGCGCTGCTGGCGGTCGCTCCGCGCGTCGAGCAGCGCACCGAGCCGCGTGAGCTGCTCCAGGGCGAACCGCCCGACGCGACCGCGATCCCGAGCGGCTGCCGCTTCCATCCGCGCTGCCCCGTGGCCTTCGAGCGCTGCCCCATCGACGACCCGCAGCTGCCCGACAGCGAGCGCGCCGCCGCCTGCTGGCTGGCGCTCGGGAACTAACCGCTCCAGCCGAGCACGCGCCGGAGGATCGCCATGGCCGTCCATGGCGCAAGGTGCTTCTCGGGCACGTTGCACCTACAGCTCGCGCACCCGCACCGCCGGCACTGACACTGCGCGAGGTACCCGCAGGTTCCCGAGCAATTCGTTGCGATCGTTACGAGAGCGTTACGACCCGCACCCACGATGCCTGCCGCTGCACTCCACCTGCACGCGGCAGGAGCTGCAACGCAACCACGAAGAGGGGGAACGATGAAGAACACGCACGCCGACGCGCGCTCCGTCAAGGGCCGGGGCATCGCCTTCCTGCTCGCCCTGACAGCGGTCGTCGCGACGCTCTCACTGAGCGCCGGGGTGGCACAGGCACACGGCCGGCACCACCACCGCACGGGCGATGTCACCTTCACCAAGTGGGTTGTGTCGCTTCCGGCCGACCCGTCGACCCTGGCGGGCGTTCACATGGCCGGCGTCGTCGGCGGCGATGTCGGCGACGGCGCGTACGTCGGCCAGGTCCTGGACGACGACACGGTCTCGATGCCCGGTTTCTGGCTGGGCCACGCGCGCTACGAATTCCACGGCAGCAAGCACTTCTTCGCCGCGGATCTGCACATCACCGAGGACGACCAGGCCGTTCCGATCACGGCGACGATCGAGGGGATCGTCACGGACGGCTGGCTCGAGGGCGCCAAGGTGACCGGCGAATACACGCAGTACGACACGTGTCCCATCCCGACGCCGGGCAACGTCTTCGGAACGACGTGCTTCTCGGGCACGCTGCACCTGCAGCGCGGACACCGGCATCACTGGCATCGGTGACCGACAGGCGGGCGTCCGGCTGCTCACGCACCCGGGCGCTCGCCTCGCGTTTCTGCCACCGCTCGTATGCTCCGGGCGAAGCTGACCACTGACGACGGGAGGCAGCATGTGCCGGAACATCCGCCCGCTGCACAACTACGAACCACCCACCTCCGAGCTGGAGATCGAGGCCGCGGCGCTGCAGTACGTGCGCAAGATCAGCGGCATGAGCAAGCCCGCGAAGGTCAACGAGGAAGCCTTCGCGCGCGCCGTGCAGGCCGTCACCGAGGCCTCGTCGCGGCTGCTGCACGAGCTCGTCACGACGGCGCCGCCGCGCGACCGCAAGCGAGAGATCGAGCGCGCACGCGAGCGCAACCTCGCGCGCTTCGGCCCGCGCACGGTCTGAAATACGGTAGGGGCCGCGGTGTGAAAGCGGCAGGACCAACGCATCGGGCGGCCGTACGATGGACGCATGAGCGTCGAGACCGCACCCAACGCCGAGCACATCCAGTTCTGGAACGAGGTCCTGCTGGCACAGTTCCTGCGCTTCCGCACCATGTTCGTGACCATGGGCGACGCGCACAGCCGCGGACCGCTGGAGCGGGCCGGCCTCCAGCCAGGCATGCGGGCGCTCGACATCGGCTGCGGCTTCGGCGAGACGACCCTGCAGCTCGCGCGGCTCGTGGCTCCCGGCGGCTCGGCCGTCGGCACCGACTGCGTCCCGAAGATGCTCGAGATCGGGCGCGCCGATGCCCTCCGCGCCGGCCTCGCCAACGTCTCCTTCGAAGAGGCGGACGCCCAGACGGCTGAGTTCCGGCCCGAGTTCGATCTGGCCTTCGCGCGCTTCGGGACCATGTTCTTCTCGAACCCCGTCGCGGGCATGCGCAACATCGGCAGCGCGCTCGTCCCCGGGGGCAAGCTGTTGATGGTCGTGTGGCGGGCGATCGAGCACAACCCGTTCATCTTCGTGGCCAAGAAGATCGCCCAGAGCCACCTGCCCCCGCCGCCCGATGATGCGCCGAACTGCGGGCCGGGCCCGTTCTCGATGGCCAACCCCGAGACGGTGACAGCGATCCTGACGAGCGCCGGCTATCGCGACATCGGCTTCGAGCAGACGGATGCGAACGTCTGCGTCGGCGCGACGGTGGACGACGTCGTGGCGTTCCAGCTCAAGCTCGGACCCGCCGCGGAGATCTTCCGGGACGCGCCCGAGGAGGCCGCGGCCAAGCGCGACATCATCGAGGCCGAGCTGCGAGCCGCGATCGAGCCCTACGCGCGCCCCGACGGCGTTTGGATGGACACGAGCACCTGGGCCGTGTCGGCGCGGCGCGCTCCGTAGCGCACGCGGAGAGAGCTCCTCAGGCCTGGCTGATCACCGGGAGCGGGTCCGGCTGGGCGACACTCGATTCGATTGCGACCACGCAGCCCTCGTCGGCAGCGCGCAGGATGCCGTGCGCGACCTCGACGATGTGCGCGCCCAGGCGGCCGGAGGCTCGGTGCGGCTGGCCTGCGGCGATGGCTTCCACCATGTCGTGGAGGCCGACGCCGCGGGCGTCGGCGGCGCCGCGGGAGGCGTACGGGATGTCCTCCCAGCCGCCGCGGGCGCGCTTGAAGCGGACCGGGCCGCCGAAGGCGTTCGGGTCGGGCAGGAGCAGCACGCCCTCGCTGCCGTGGATGGCCACGTCGCAGATGTACTGCCCGCGCGCCTCGAAGCTCGCGATCAGGTTGGCGGTCACGCCGTTCCCGAGCTGCATGGCAGCGGTCGTGTGCGTCGGCGTCGTGGCCATGAAGGTCTCGCCCGTGCGCGGCCCGATCTCGATCGTGCGCTCCAGCGTGCGCGTCGAGGCGAAGCCGGCCACGCGCTCGATCGGCCCGAGCAGGGCCACGATGGCCGTCAGGTAGTACGGGCCCATGTCGAACAGCGGGCCGGCGCCCTCGGCGTAGAAGATGTCGGGATTCGGGTGCCAGGTCTCCTGGCCGCCGACGAGCATCGCGGCGCTGACGGAGAGCGGCTCGCCGATCGCGCCCTCGTCGATCGCCGCGCGCCCCGCCTGGTAGGCGGAGCCGAGGAAGATGTCGGGCGCGCAGCCGATGCGCAGCCCGCGGCGCTCGGCCTCGCCGGCCAGCGCGAAGGCCTCGGCCTCGGAAGTAGCCAGCGGCTTCTCGGTGTAGACGTGCTTGCCGGCCGCCAGCGCGCGCGAGGTGATCGACGCGTGTGCGAGCGGCGGCGTGAGGTTGAGGATGATGTCGATCGCGGGATCGCCGATCGCCTGATCGACGCTGACGACCGCGAGCCCGCTCGCCTTGCCGAGCGCCTCGGCCTGCTGGCAATCGAGATCGGCGCAGGCGACGAGCTCGAAGGAGTCGAACGCCGTGGCGTTCTCAACATATGCGCGGCTGATGACGCCGCAACCGATTACCGCGACTTTCACGCGACCTCCCCGAGCATGGTGATGACCGCTGCGAGCGAGCGGCGTGCCGCCTCGATCTCGGAGCCGTCGGATTCGTCCTGTTCCACGAGCAGCCACTCGACGCCGACCGCGACCGCCGCGGGCACGATGCGCTCGAATCCGACCGCGCCGTCGCCGACGGGGCAGAACGAGTGCGAGCCGCGCTCGCGGAAGTCCTTGATGTGCACGAGCGGGCCGCGACCGAGCAACGACACGGGATCCACGCCGGCGTACCAGGCCCAGCCTGCGTCGAGTTCCAGGAAGACGCCCTGGGGCAGGCGGTCGAGGAAGCCCTGCTCGACCTCCGCATCGTGGTTGTGGTACCCGAGCTCCAAGCCCGCTTCCGCGACCAGCCGCGCAGCCGTGGCGATGCGGGCGAGGGTGGAGGTGTCGAGCTCGGCGGGATCCACCCAGCTGACCACCACGCGCCGCCAGCCGAGCAGCTGCGCCTCGGCGACGAGCTCGGGGAGCTCGCTCTCGATCGTCTCGAGACGCGCATGCCGCGCCACCGCGACGAGCCCGAGCTCCTGCAGCCAGCCGGCCACGCGCGCCGGCTCGTGGCCGTGCAGGTCGAACAGCTCGACGCCCTCGTAGCCGAGCGCCGCAACCTGGCGGATCGTCGCCTCGAAGTCGTCCGCCGCGGCACGCCTGACCGTGTAGAGGTTGAGTCCGATGCGGCTCATACCGCCCGCCTCACGAAGTGGCCGGGCCGGATCTCGACGAGCTGCGAGTCGGCCTGGTCGTCGAAGGCGACGCGCACGAGCGGCTCGAGCTCGAGACCGCTGTCGGGGTTCGGCACGGCCGAGAGCAGCAGCTTCGTGTACGGGTGCTCCGGCTCCTGCAGCACGGCGTCGGTCGGGCCCTGCTCGACGATGCGGCCGCGGTACATGACGAGCACCTCGTCGGCGACGTAGCGCGCGCTTGCGATGTCGTGCGTGATGTAGAGGAAGGCGATGCCGAGCTCCCGCTTGAGTTGGAGGATCAGATTGAGGATCCCGATGCGGATCGAGACATCGAGCATCGAGATCGGCTCGTCGGCCAGGATCACGCTCGGCTCGACGGCCAGCGCCCGGGCGATCGCGACGCGCTGCCGCTGCCCGCCGGAGAGCTGGTGAGGGTACTTCTGGGCGATCTCGTCGGGCGGCACGAGACCGACGCGGAGCAGCAGCTCGCGCACGCGGGCGTCGACGGCGCCGCGCGGGACGATGTGGTGGATCTGCAGCGGCCGCGCGATGTGGTGCTCGATGCGCTTGACCGGATTGAGCGACGCGAAGGGATCCTGGAAGATCATCTGCACGCGCGAGCGGTAGTCGAGCAGGGTGCGCCGCCGCCGCTGGTCCGCGACGTCCTTGCCCTCGAACAGGATCTTGCCCTCGCTCGGCACGTACAGCCGCGCGAGCAGGCGCGCGACCGTGCTCTTGCCGCTGCCGCTCTCGCCCACGAGCGCGGTCACGTGACCGGGGCGGAGCGTGAAGGAGACATCGGCCACCGCGTCGAGCATCTCGCGCCGGAGCGCCGACGTCCCACGGACCGGGAAGCGCTTGCCGAGGTGCTGCACCTCGAGCGTGCTCATCGGGCGTCCACCCAGTGGCAGGCGACGCGGTGGCCGGGCTCTACCTCGCGCAGGACTGGGCGCTCCCCGGTCTGCAGCGCGTACAGGTGGGGGTCGACCCCTGTGCACTGCAGGCAACGCGGATGGAAGCGGCAACCAGGCGGAGGCTGGGCCAGATCGGGAGGGGAGCCCGGGATGCCGGTGAGCGGCACGATCGGGCCCGTGAGAGGCGGGAACGAGTTCATCAGACCGGTCGTGTACGGGTGCAGCGCGTGCCGGAAGAGCACGTCGGAGGCCGCCGACTCGACGATCTCGCCCGCGTACATGATGGCGATGCGGTCGCTGAACTCGACCAGCAGGGAGAGGTCGTGCGTGATGAACAGCACCGCGAAGCCGAGGCGCTTCTTGAGCTCCTCGAGCTCCTGCAGGATCTCGCGCTGCACGACGACATCGAGCGCGGTCGTGGGCTCGTCCATCACGATCAGCTCGGGCTCGAGCGCCAGCGCCATTGCGATCACGACGCGCTGCCGCATGCCGCCGGAGAGCTCGTGCGGATACGAGCGCACGCGCTTGCGATCGATCCCGACGAGCTCGAGCAGGTCGCCCGCTCTGGCCAGGGCCTCGTTCTTGCGCACGCGATCGTGCGCCTTGAACATGTCGACGAACTGGTCGCCCACGCGCATGACCGGGTTGAGCACGTTCATGGCGCTCTGGAAGACGAGCGAGACGTGGCGCCAGCGCACGCGGCGCAGCTCGTCGCGGCTCATCGCGACGAGGTCGTCGCCGCGGAAGAGGATGCGCCCGCCCGAGACCTGGGCCGGCGGCTTGAGGATCTGCAGGACGGCGCTCGCGAGCGTGCTCTTGCCGCAGCCCGACTCGCCCGCCAGGCCGAGCGTCTCGCCGGGCGCGATCTCGAGCGAGACGCCGTCCACGGCGAGCACGCGGCGGTCGGGCAGCACGTACTCGACCGTGAGATCCTCGAGCTTCAGCAGCGCTTGCGTGGCCACGGTGCTCACTTGCTGCGCCCCTTGCCGAGGAAGAGGCTCTTCGCGGCGCTCTTGTGGGGGTTCTTCTGGCGCAGCTGCGGATTGCTGACCTCGTCGAGGCCCGCCAGGATGAAGACGAGCGCGACGACGGTGATCGCGAGCGCGAGCCCCGGGAAGACGAACGGCCACCACTCGCCCTGCAGCACGGTCGAGTTGACCTGCGCCCAGTAGAGCGTGACGCCCCAGCTCGAGTTGCCCAGGTCGCCGAGGCCGAGGAACTCGAGGCCGGCGGCGGTCAGGATGGTGACGTAGAAGACCAGCACGAAGGCCGCCGCGATGCGGCTGATCATGTTCGGCATCAGCTCGAACAGCACGATGCGCCAGGTCGGCTCGCCCGCGACCTTCGCGGCCAGGATGAAGTCGCGATTGCGCAGCGTGAGCGCCTGGCCGCGCAGGATGCGCGCCTCGAAGGCCCACAGCGTGAGGCCGAGGATCAGGATCATGGGCACCGTGCCGCGGCTCTTGAGGTAGGCCGAGGCGACGATCAGGAGCGGGATCGTCGGGATCACGAGGAAGACGTTGATCGTGAAGTTGACGATCTCGTCGAGCCAGCCGCCGGAATACGCGGCGAGGATGCCGAGGCAGGCCGCGAGCATGGTCGCCAGGGCGGCCGCGGCCGCACCCAGGAAGAGCGACGTGCGCGTTCCCCAGACGACCTGCGAGAAGATGTCGTTGCCCTGATCGGTGGTGCCGAAGAAGTGGTGCCACGAGGGCGACTGGCGCGAGTCGATGAGCGAGTACTGATTCGGGTCGTGGGTCGCGATCCAGGGCGCGAAGACCGCCACCGCGATCATCCCGGCGAGCACGATCATCCCCCAGCGGGACTTGGGGTTCGAGAGCAGCAGGAGCAGCCACGTGGGCAGCCCGGGCAGCTTGCGCCGGCGCGCGCTCGCGGGCAATTCGAGGGGGACGACACCGCCGCCCTGTCCGCCGTCGTCGACGGCCACTGGCTGGATCTGCGACACGGCGCCTGCCCTAATCCGCCCGCACGCGCGGGTCGAGGACGAGGTTGAGGATGTCCATGATGAAGTTGGCGGCGATCACGGTCACGGAGAACACCAGCAAGAGCCCCTGCGTGAGCGGGTAGTCGCTGCCGAGCGCGGCCTGCTGCAGCGTGAAGCCCGCGCCCGGGTAGCTGAAGACGAACTCGATGAAGACGAGTCCGCCGACCGCGGTCGCGAACTGCGCAGCGAAGCCGTTGAGCGGCGGGAGGATGGCGTTGCGCCCGGCATAGCGCGTCATGACGCGCCGGTCGCGCAGGCCCTTGGCGTGGGCCATGGCCACGTAGTCCTCCTGGATCGTGTTGATCATGACCGTGCGCATGTTGAGCACCCAGCCGCCGGCGAAGGCGATCATGATGATGATGATCGGCAGCTGCGCGTGGCGGAACGCGCTCTCCAGGAACGTGTAGTTGAAGCCGGGCGTGAGCTCGGTGTCATAGGCGTGCTGGAGCGGGAACCAGCCCAGCTTGAGCCCGAAGAAGTAGACGGCGACGAGCGCCGTGAAGAAGGCGGGGAAGGCGCTCAGGGAGAGCAGCGTCGGCACGACGACGTTGTCGACGGCGCCACCGCGCTTCCAGGCCGCGAGCATGCCCACCGTGATGCCCACGATGAACGCGAGCACGAAGGCCACGCCCACGAGGAAGATCGAATAGGGCAGCGTGCGCCCGATGACCTCGGACACGTTGGTCGGGTAGTTCGAGGTCGAGATGCCGAAGTCGAGGTGGGCGATCTGCCCGAGGTAGGAGAAGTACGCCTCGATCAGCGACTGGTGCCCGCCGCCCAGCATCCGCCGGTAGGTCTCGATGATCCCCGGGTTGGACTGGATCTGAGCCGGGTTGAGCCGGGCCAGCATGCCGCCGGCGGGGTCGCCCGGCATGAGCCGCGGCAACAGGAAGTTGAGCGTTACGGCTACCCACAGCGCGAACGCGTAAAAGCAACAACGACGGATGAGCCAGCGCATCGGCGTTCTCCCGAGTATGCCCCGGCGGGCGGGGGCGCATGGCCCCCGCCCGCCGGAACTGGAGGTTCGACTCCGTTACCTCAGGTCACGGACCGGTCTGCGCGCCAGGGCAGATCCGCGTGAACGAGACGACGTTGTCGGGGAACGTCGTGAAGATCGGGTCGCCGTAGTAGTTCTTCGGCGACGCGAAGCAGTGGAAGTACTTCGTGCTGTAGGTCGACCAGCGCGGCCCGATGAAGAGCGGGATCACGGGCAGCGTCTTCAGCCACACGGCCTGCACCTTCGTGGCCAGCGCCGTGCTGCACGTCCGGCTTGAGCGAGCGCTTCCACTGATTCAGGAGGCCCGTCGCGCTGGGATCCGAGAAGTGCTCCCAGTTGCCGGTCGAGGTCGCGTCCTGACCCGAGGGGATCAGGGCGTTCTGGTGCAGGTTGGCGTAGAAGAACCCGTACGGCGAGCCCTGCGAGGCGGCCTGCCAGAGCAGCGTCGGCGCCTTGGTGCTCGACGCGGACGGGTACCAGGAGTTCCAGTCCGGCTCGAGCTGCGCGCTCGCGTCGATGCCGATGGCCTGGAGGTTCTTGGTGATGATCTGCAGCGAGGCGACCCAGTCCGACCAGCCCGAGATCACGTGGATCTGGAACGAGACCGGGTTGCCCTTGGGGTCGATCAGCTTGTCTGCCGTTGTAGGTGAAGCCGCTGTCGGTCAGGAGCTTCTTGGCGGCGTCCGGGTTGTAGGTCGCGAGCCGCGCTTGGCCTCGGCCTTGATGGCCGGATCCGTGACCCACGACGGGAAGATGCCGCCGAGGCCGATGGCGTCGGTGGGCGGCGCGTAGCCGTACTCGCCGAGCTTCGAGACGTCGTCGCGGTTGATCGCCATGCTCATCGCCTGGCGCAGCGGCACGAGGCTGTACGGGTACTGCGTCGTGTCGAACATCAGCGAGATCGGGTACGCCGTGGTGGCGTAGAACGCGTGGTAGTGGGCCGGGTCCTTGGCCTCGTAGGCGCTCTCGACGTTCGGCACGAAGTTGTGCGTCCAGTCGACCTTGCCGCTCTGGATCTGCAGGAGCGCGGCGTCGTTCGAGGTCGCCTCCTGGTACTCGAGGCACGGCACCTTGGGCGTGCCGGTCTTCCAGTAGGTCGGGTTCTTGCCGTACACGATGTCCTGCGTCGTCAGACGCGTGATGTTCGTGAACGGGCCCGAGCCGACCGGCTTGGAGTTCTTGAACGTCGCGGGCTTCGCGACCTTCGACCAGATGTGCTGCGGCACGACGAACTGCAGGTTCAGGTTGGCGGCGATGAACTGCGAGTCCGGCGTCTTGAGCGTGATGGCGACGGCGTTCGGCGCCGACCTGCTTGATCGAGACGATGTTCGAGCCGGCGCGGTAGAGGCCGATGATGTCCATCGCCTTGTCCTGCTTGCCGGCCTTGAGGCTGTAGACGACGTCAGCGGCGGTCAGCGGCTGGCCGTCCGACCACTTGACGCCCGGCTGGATGTTCAGCGTCAGCGTCTTGTTGCCGTTGCTCCACTTCCAGCTCTGAGCCAGCCAGGGGTAGATGTGACCACCACCGGCGACGGTCGCCACGACGAGCGGCTCGTAGATGGCGCCCTTCATGAAGCCGCCGTTCAGCACCGAGCCCGTGTACGGGTTGAAGCTGCGCGTGAACGCCGCATCACCCGAGCCGGTCATGACAAGACACGCGTGCGACCCGGCGGCCGGCGCTGCCGGCTGCGCGGGCCTCGCCGCTGCGCCTGGTGCCAGGATCGCCGCAACAGCGGCGACGGCGCCGACGACGCATGCGGTCACGAGACCGGAGCGCGTGGCGCGAGCTGGACTCCTCATTCTCCCTACCTCCTGTGGTAGCTCTCAGCGCCGGCCCT
This sequence comes from uncultured Actinomycetes bacterium, assembly GCA_963713435.1. Taxonomy (GTDB): domain Bacteria; phylum Actinomycetota; class Thermoleophilia; order Gaiellales; family JALYLC01; genus JALYLC01. The sequence continues at coordinate 163,887 of CAVQLU010000014.1, read as the reverse complement.
GCGCGGTGGTGTGCACCGCGCCGAGCCGGCGCCCGCGACCCGGCGGTGGGTCGCTTTCGTAACTGCGGGCCTCTCACATCGAGGCCTGCGTCGGTAACGTTTACCAGATCGTTTCAGAGCGGTCAAGGGCTAGTCAAAGGGATTTGCTGCTTATTTTTGGTCGGCCCGCAGCACCAAATGACCTGGTTTTGCGTCTTTCGTTGTAACCGCTTACAGATATCTGCTTCAATAGCGTGGTGAGCACGACGGACGAGAGCGGCAAGGCCCGCGCGACCATTCGCGAGATCGCCAGCGCGGCCGGCGTCTCCATCGCGACCGTGTCGCGCGTGCTCAACGAGAAGCCCGGCGTGGCAGCCGAAACGCGCGGGGCCGTAATGCGCGTGGTGCGCGATCACGGCTTCACCGCCAACCGCAGCGCGCGGGCCCTCTCGGGCGGGCGCACCGGGCTGATCGGCGTGATGCTGCCGATCGTCGCGGCGCCGTACTTCTCGTCGATCCTCGCCGGCACGGCGGAGGCGCTGTACGAGCAGGACATGCGCATGGTGCTCTGCCCGACGCTCCACCACCACGAGCGCGAGGTCACGTTGCTCGACCGACTCATGCACGGTACGACGGACGGCGCCGTGCTTATGTTGCCCGAGGAGTCCAACGCCGAGCTCAAGGTGCTGCGCCGCAAGGGCTACGCGTTCGTGATCGTCGACCCGCGGGTCACGCTCGACGAGGGCATCCCGGCCGTCTCGGCGGCCAACGCCTCCGGCGCCCGCGCCGCGACCGAGCACCTGCTCGGGCTCGGTCACCGGCGCATCGGAGCGATCACGGGGCCGCGCGCCTACCTCGCCAGCACCGAGCGGCTGAGCGGCTACGAGGGCGCGCTCGCCGCTGCCGGCGTCCTGCCCGACCCGTCGCTCATGCTCGAGTCGACCTTCGACATCGAGGGCGGCGCCAAGGCCGCATCCCGCCTGCTCGACGTCGCCGACCCGCCGACCGCGATCTTCGCCTTCAACGACAACAACGCGATCGGGGCGCTGCGCGTGGCCCGCGAGCGCGGCATCCGCGTGCCGGAGGATCTCTCGATCGTCGGCTTCGACGACTCCGAGCACTCGGCGCTCGTCACCCCCGCGCTCACGACGGTGCGCCAGCCGCTGGCCGAGATGGGCCGCATGGCCGTCAGCCTGCTGGTGCGCCTGCTCGACAACCAGCGCCTCGAGGCGCTGCACATCGAGCTCAAGACCCGCCTGATCGTGCGCGCCTCGACGGCCCGCGTGCCCGGCTAAGGCACGTCGCAGGGCCGCAGCGACCCGCGGCCAGCGACTCGCGGCACCAGGCGAGCAGCGTCGTCGATCTCGACGCCGGCGTAGGCGGGCGCGTAGGGCGCGAGGCGTCGCAGCGCCTTCTCGAGCTGGCGCGTGCGGCCGACCTCGTTGCCCCGGCCGTCCTGGTAGGTCGCGACCGCCACGTGCACGAGGCCCTGGTAGAGGTCGCGCTCGGGCGGATCGGCGGCTCGCCAGAGCTCCTCGAAGAGCTCGTGCGCGTCGAACCCGCGCCCCTCGCGCACGAGGGCGAGCCCTGCGGCGATACGCACGGCGTCGGCCATGCGCCGAGGATAGGTTCCTTTCGGCTAGCCTCGCCGCCCATGGCATCCGAACCCGTTGTGATCCTCGTCCACGGCGCGTGGCACGGACCGTGGGCCTGGGCGGCGGTCGGCGAGCGCCTCAACACGGCCGGCGTGCGCAACGTCGCCGTGAGCCTGCCGAGCGTGGGCGACGGCGCTCGGCGATGTCCGCGACGACGCCGAGGTCGTGCGGGCGGCCATCGCCGCCGCCGACGGACCGGCGCTCGTCGTCGCCCACTCCTACGGCGGCCTGCCGACCAGCGAGGGCGGCGCCGGCGCGGCCCACATCGTGTTCCTGACGTCCTTCGTGCTCGAGCCCGGGCAGTCGCTGCTGGGAGCGCGCGGCGGCGAGGAGCCGGAGTGGTGGATCGGCTCCGAGGACGGCCTCTCGCTGCTCCCGGACAACCCCCGGCACGTCTTCTACAACGACTGCTCGCCCGAGGCGGCCGACCGCGCCGTCGCGCAACTCCGGCCGCACAGCCGCGCGAGCGTCGTCCAGGAACTCGACGACGGCGGCCTGGCAGACGGTGCCGTCGACCTACGTCATCTGCGAGCGCGACAACGCGATCCCGCCGGCCGTCCAGGAGATGCTGGCGGGCCGCTGCGGGACCGTGCTCCGCCTCGACACGAGCCACTCGCCGTTCCTGTCGCGCCCCGACGACGTGACCGCGATCATCCAAGAGGCGCTCGCCGACGCTCGCATGACCTGGACGAACTGGGCCGGCAACCAGTCCTGCGAGGCGCGCGTCGCCGCCCCGGCCGACGAGGCCGAGGTGGTCGCGGAGGTGCGCCGCGCGATCGCGGCGGGGACGGGCCTGCGCGCGGCCGGGGCCGGCCACTCGTTCACGCCGGTGATCGAGACGAGCGGCACGGTCCTCGAGACGACCGGCCTGCGGGGCGTCACGGAGATCGATGCGGCGCGCCGCCTGGTCACGGCGCTGCCAGGCACCACCGTCGGCGAGTTCGGCGATCCGCTCTGGGCCGCCGGCCTCGCGCTCGCCAACCAGGGCGACATCGACACGCAGGCCATCGCGGGGGCGATCGCGACCGGCACGCACGGATCGGGCAACCGGCTGCCGAGCTTCTCGGCCTCGTTGCGCGCCTGCCGGCTCGTGAACGGCCGCGGAGAGCTCGTGGAGATCGACGAGACGCAGCCCGGCCTGCTGCGCGCGGCGCAGGTCTCGGTCGGGATGCTCGGCGTCATGACGAGCGTGACGATCGAGGCCGTCCCGGCCTACCGCATCGCCGAGCGCATCGAGCACTGGCCGTTCGAGGACGTGCTCGCGCGCTGGGACGAGCTCTTCGCCGGCCACCGCCACTTCTCGTTCTTCTGGCTGCCGAGCGAGGACTCGGCCGTGCTCTACGGCCTGGCCACACCAGCCGGGCCGGCAGATGACCGACACCTGTTACGTGAAGGTCTACGACGAGGTCGGCGACGACGTCGCCGACGACGGCGACTCCGGGCCGCCGCGTCGACCGCAGCTACCGCATCTACCCGGCCGACTTCGAGCCCAACTTCCACGAGCTCGAGTACTTCGTGCCGCTCGAGCGCGGCCGCGAGGCCGTCGAGGCGATGCGCGAGCTGATGCTGGCGAGCCAGCCCGCGGCCATCTTCCCGCTCGAGGTGCGCACGACGGCCGCCGACGACGCCTACCTCTCGTCCAACTACGGCACTGCGACGACGGTCATCTCCGTCTCCGGCCAGCCCGGGCAGGACTACTGGCCCTACCTCCGCACCGTCGACCGGCTCCTGGGCGAGTTCGGCGCGCGCGTGCACTGGGGCAAGCTGCACTTCCTGACGCGCGAGCAGCTGGCCGCGCGCTATCCCGAGAGCGACCGCTTCATCGCCATCCGCCGCGAGTTCGACCCGGACGGCGTCTTCCTGAACGACCACCTGCGGCCGCTCTTCGCCTGACGGCTAGGAATGCCCCATGCGGGCGTACATCGGCCCGTAGTCGGCGTGCTCGACGCCGTCGGCGCGCAGGAAGTCGAAGTCGCAGCCGTCCTCGGCACCGAGGACGTTGTCGATGAACAGCCGCCCGTAGCCGCGCGTGTAGTGCGGCGGAGGGGGCGTCCAGGCCTCCAGGCGCCGCTGGATCTCCTCGGCGGGCACGTGCAGGTCGAGCCGGCGCTCGTCGACGTTGAGCTCGATCTCGTCGCCGGTCTGCACGACCGAGAGCGGGCCGCCGGCCGCGGCCTCGGGCGAGGTGTGCAGCACGACGGCGCCGTAGGACGTGCCGCTCATGCGCGCGTCCGAGATGCGCAGCATGTCGGTCACGCCCTGCCGCAGCAGCTTGGTCGGGATCGGCAGCTGGCCCCACTCGGGCATCCCGGGGCCGCCCTTGGGGCCGCCGTTCTTGAGCACGAGCACCGTGTTGGCGTCGACCGGGAGATCCTCGTCGTCGATGTGCTCGAGCAGCTCCTGCCGCGATTCGAAGACGTAGGCGCGACCGCGGTGGTGCAGCAGCTCCGGGGCGGCCGCCGAGCGCTTGATCACGGCGCTGCCGGGCGCGAGCGTGCCGCGCAGGATGACGATGCCGCCGTCGGCCGAGAGCGGATTGGAGCGCTTGCGGATCACCCTGCCGTCGGCCTCGATGCCCGGCGAGGTTCTCGCCCATCGTGGCGCCGCTCGCGGTCATCGCCCCGAGCTCGAGGGTGTCGCGGATCTCCCCCATGACCGCCGGCACGCCGCCGGCCTGGTGGAACTCCTCCATCAGGTACTCGCCGTTCGGCTTGAGGTTGGCCAGGAACGGCACCTTGCGCGAGAGCTCGTCGAAGCGCTCGAGCGGCAGGTCGAAGCCGAGCCGCCCGGCGATCGCGGGGAGGTGGATGACGGCGTTCGTCGAGCCCCCGATCGCGTGCAGCGTCGCGATCGCGTTGTGGAAGGCCTCGGGCGTGAGAATCTGGGACAGCCGCAGGTCGTCGTGCACCATCTGCACGATGCGCCGACCCGTGATGTGGGCGAGCGCGCGCCGGCGCGAGTCGGCGGCCGGGATCGCCGCGGCGCCCGTCAGCGTCGTGCCGAGCGCCTCCGCCATCGCGGTCATCGTGCTGGCGGTTCCCATCGTGTTGCAGTGACCGTCGGAGCGCGAGTAGCCCGCTTCGATCGAGAGGTACTCCTCGTCGGAGATCTCGCCGCGCTTGCGCATGTCGGAGATGCGCCAGAGGTCGGTGCCCGAGCCGACCTCCTCCTCCCCCCACTGGCCGTTCAGCATCGGCCCGCCGGGCATCACGATGGTCGGTAGGTCGACGCTCGCAGCGCCCATGAGCTGCGCCGGCGTCGTCTTGTCGCAGCCGCACAGGAGCACGACGCCGTCGATCGGATTGCCGCGCAGCGACTCCTCGACGTCCATCGACATGAGGTTGCGCCAGATCATGGTCGTCGGCTTCATCAACGACTCGCCGAGCGACATCGTCGGGAACTCGAGCGGCAGGCCGCCGGCTTCCCAGACGCCGCGCTTGACGTGCTCGGCCACGATGCGCAGGTGCGCGTTGCACGTGGTGAGCTCGCTCCACGAGTTGCAGATGCCGATCACGGGCCGCCCGTCGAAGACGTCGGGCGGGTAGCCGCGGCCGTTCCAGCTGCGGTGGGCGAACGTGAACATGTTGAGGCCGGAGAACCAGGCCTCCGAGCGCAGTTCCCTTCGCGAGCCGTTGGCCTCAGTCATCGACGCTCCTCCGTAGCTCCCAGCCGCGCTCGAACAGGCGGATGCGATTTCCGCGGCGCGCCGGGTGGTGCGCGAGCCGCTCCCAGTCGAGATCGATGCCGATCCCGGGCCGATCGGAAACACTAAGGAATCCCTCGGCATCGGTCTCCAGGTGGTGATCGACGATCTCGCGCGTCCAGCCCTGATTGAACTCGTCGAACAGCTCCTGGATGAAGAGATTGGGGCTGCAGGCCGCGAGCTGGAGGCAGACGGCCGAGCAGATCGGGCCCGCCGCCGAGTGCGGCGCGACGGCGATGTCCGAGGCGTCCGCCATCGCGATCACGCTGCGCGTCGGCCAGAGACCGCCGAGGTGCATCGGGTCGGGCTGCCAGATGCGCACGCCGCCGCGGCGCAGCAGTGCCGCGAAGTTCTTGGGCGACGCGAAGCTCTCGCCGGTCGCGATCGGCACGGGCGAGTGCAGGGCCACCTCGACCACGGAGTCGGGGTCCTGGTGCGGCACGGGCTCCTCGAACCAGAGCGGATTCGAGGGCGCCATGCGGTGCGCGAAGCGGATGGCCTGCGCGACGCCGAAGCGGCAGTGACCCTCGACCAGCAGATCGACCCTCGGGCCGATGGCATCCCGGACGGCCTCGATCAGGTCGATGGCGAGCGCCTCCTCGTCCGGACCGACGACGCGCGAGGTGTGGCCGAAGGGGTCGAACTTGAGGGCGGTGTAGCCCTGCTCCACGACGGTGCGCGCAGCCGCGGCCATGGCCTCGGGCGTGCGCTCGACCTGGTACCAGCCGTTCGCATAGACGCGCACGCGGTCGCGTACGCGACCGCCCATGAGCGCATGCACCGGCTTGCCGACGCTCTTTCCGAGGATGTCCCAGCAGGCGATCTCGATGGCCGCAAGGGCCGCGCGGTGAATCTGCCCGCCGTCGGTGTAGACGTCGCGGTGCATGCGCTCGGCCAGCAGCTCCACCTGCGTCGGATCGAGTCCGATGTAGGTGTCCTCGAGCTCGTGGATCGCGGCCGCGATGGTCTCGGCGAAGGCGTTCGCCGTGCCCTCCCCGACGCCGTAGACGCCCTCGTCGGTCTCGAGCCGCACGAACACCCAGTTTTTCCAGGGGTTGCCGACCGTGAACGTCGTGGCGGAGGTGATGCGCACTTCGGAGTCCTCGCGAACGCAGCGCCGCGGCACCCGGCCGGGCCGCGAGGTGAGGCAAGACGCCGGCGCGTCCACCAAACCCTTTACATCCTATAGGACGCCGTGTTACAACCCGCCTGCCCGCCCCACGCAACGAAGGGAACAAAGGTGACCGGGACCGATCAGAGCACGGGAATCAGTCGTCGCGCGATGATGGGAGCCGCACTGGCGGGCGGGGCCGGGGCACTGGCCCTGCCGGGCTTGACCGGCGACGCGTTCGCCGCGGTGAAAGAGGCGCAGGTCGCCTATCCGTCGCACCCGAAATGGCGCTTCGTGTTCGTCAACCACGTCACGACGAACCCCTTCTTCGTGCCGACGCGCTACGGCGCGGAAGACGCCGGCACGATGACCAAGACGACCTACCAGTGGACGGGCTCGCAGACGGCCAAGACGCCCGAGATGATCAACGCGATGAACGCCGCGATCTCGGGCAAGGCCGACGGCATCGCCGTCTGCATCGTCGACCCCAAGGCCTTCGACGCACCGACCGCCAAGGCGCTCAAGGCGGGAATCCCCGTCGTCGCCTACAACGCCGACGGCTCGACGGCCAACACGCGACTCGCCTACATCGGCCAGGACCTCTACAACTCGGGCGTCGCCATGGGCGCGCGCATCGCCACGCTCGTTCCCAAGGGCGCGCGCATCGCGCTCTTCATCGCCACCCCGGGGCAGTCCAACATCCAGCCGCGCATCGACGGCGCGCAGGCCGCGCTCAAGGGCAAGGGCTACAAGATCGACGTGATCACGACGGGCGCCGAAGTGCCCGGCGAGCTCTCCAAGATCGATGCCTACTACCAGGGCCACAAGGACGTCAAGGGCATGTTCGCGGTGGACGCGGGCTCGACCCAGGGCGTGGGCCAGACGCTGCAGAAGCACAACCTCCAGGGCAAGGTGAAGGGCGGCGGCTACGACCTGCTGCCGATCACCCTCGACCTGATCAAGCAGGGCATCCTCGACTTCACGATCGACCAGCAGCCGTACCTGCAGGGCTTCCAGCCGGTCATCCAGCTGTTCCTCTACAAGATCTCCGGCGGCCTCATGTCGCCGTCGAATACGAATACCGGCCTGCTCTTCGTGACCAAGGACAACGTGGCTCCGTACCTGAGCACGAAGTCCCGGTACGAGGGCAGCGACAAGGCAGCGAAGTACATCAAGAGCTAGGCTCGCCGCCGTGGCGACAGCCGAGACGACCGAGCGGCGGCCGGCGGGTGCCGGCCGCCGCATCGCTTCGCACGTCATCGCGCGGCGCGAGTTCGGGATCTTCCTCGTCCTCGTCGCGCTGATCCTGTATTTCAACGCGCGCAACAGCGCCTTCACGAGCCAGGGCAACTGGGCGACGCTCGTCGAGTACGGCTCGCCCATCCTGATCGCGGCGGTGGGCGAGACGATGCTCCTGATCTGCGGCGAGATCGACCTCTCGGTGGGGCACGTCTACGCCCTCGCGCCGCTCGTCCTCTACCAGGTGGCAGACCAGGGCTGGGGGCTCTGGGCCGGCCTCGCCGCCGGTCTCGCGGTGTCCGGACTGGTCGGGCTGACCAACGGCCTGATCACCGTCTACCTGAAGGTGCCGAGCCTGATCGTGACGCTCGGCATGTTCAGCGTGCTGAACGGCATATCACTGCTGATATCCGACGGCTCGCAGCAGACGACGCCGACCAGTCCCACCTTCGGGAAGATCTTCGGCGTGGGCGACTACCACACGTTCTACTGGGCCTTCGGCCTCATGCTGATCATGCACTTCGTGCTCACGATGACCCCGTGGGGCCTGCACACGATCGCGGTGGGCGGCAACCGCATCGGCGCCAGCGAGAGCGGCGTCAACGTGGACTGGGTGCGCATCGGGAGCTTCATGCAGTGCAGCCTCCTTGGCGGCTTCGGCGGCATCCTGACCGCGCAGCACATCGGCACCACCGACCCGCTGCAGGGCGGCACGGGCCTGATGTTCTACGGCGTCGCCGGCGCCGTGATCGGCGGCACGGCCCTGATGGGCGGCTCGGGCACCGTGCTGGGCGCCTTCGTCGGTGTCGCGGTGCTGACGGTGCTCAACAACGGGTTCACGCTGATCGGCGTCGACGCCTTCTACAACGACCTCTTCATCGGCATCGCGATCCTGCTCTCGATGGCGCTCGGGTACTTCATCACCCGGGCGCGCGGAGGTGCGCATTGAGCACGCCAGGCGAGAACGGCCCTCCTGATGCCCTGCGCGTCGAGCACATCGCCAAGAGCTTCGGTCCCGTCACGGCCCTGCGCGACGTCAGCCTGCACCTCAAGAAGGGCGAGGTGCTCGGGCTGATCGGCGACAACGGCGCCGGCAAGTCGACGCTGGTGAAGATCCTCTCGGGATTCCACCGCCCCGACTCCGGAGAGATCTCGGTCTTCGGCGACCCGGTGCAGCTGAAGTCGGTCATCCACGCCCGCTCGCTCGGCATCGACACCGTCTACCAGGACCTGGCGCTCATCCCCGGGCTGTCGGTGTACCACAACATGTTCCTGAAGCGCGAGCACACGCGCCTGAAGGTGCTCGACAACCGCTCGATGCGCAAGCAAGCGCGCTCCCACCTCAACTCGCTGGGCGTCAACATCCCCGACGTCAACGCCGAGGTCGCCTCGCTCTCGGGCGGTCAGCGCCAGGCCATCGCCGTTGCGCGGTCGGTCTTCTCGGACGCCAAGATCATCCTCCTGGACGAGCCGCTGGCCGCCATGGGCGCCAAGGAAGGCGGGCTGATCCTCAAGCTGATCCGCGATCTGCGCGAGCGCGGCGACGTCTCGCAGATTGTGATCGCACACAACTACCTGCACGTGCTCGAGACATGCGACCGCGTATGCCTGTTGCAGAATGGGCGCATCACCTTCGACCGCCCCACGGCAGAGACGTCGATCGAGGAACTCCTCAAGCTCGTCGGCGCGGAGTATCGCGCCCCCGACGCGTGAGCCCCGGCACGCCTACGGCTGCGACCCCACCTCCCGCCATCGCCATCGCGGGCCTCGCCGAGCAGGTCTACCAGCTGCTCAAGGCCGAGGTCATCAACGACCAGTTCGAGGCCGGCGAGCGCATCGTGATCGAGTCGGTCTCGACGCGGCTGGGCGTCAGCCCGACCCCGGTGCGCGAGGCGCTGGCCCGCCTGGCGGGCGAGCAGCTGGTCGCCTTTCGCGCCTACGTGGGCTATTCGGCGCTGCCGCCGATCTCGCTCGCAGAGCTGCGCGATCTCTTCGAGGCGCGCGAGGCGATCGAATGCGCGGGAGCCGTCTGGGCCTGCGAGCGCGCCGAACCGGCCGACCTCGATCGCCTGCGCGAGATCGACACGCACATCCGCGAGGGCCAGTACGGCAAGGATCGCTACAGCGAGTTCGTGTGGTTCGTCAACGACAACCAGCGCTTCCACGAGACGCTGCTGAATGCCGCGCGCAACCCCGAGCTCCGCCGCGCCTTCGACGCGCTCAACTACGAAGCCCGCATCGCGCGGCGCACGCGCGGCCGCGGCGTCCCCGATCTCGACCTGATCTGCCAGGAGCACGCCGAGATCATCGCGGCGCTCGAGGCGCGCGACGCGGCACGCCTCGTCGCGGCGGTCGGCGGCCACGCCCGCGAGAGCCACCGGCGGCTGGCCGATGACCTCGCGCGCGTGGAAGGCCAGAGCGCGCGAGAGCGCGACTAGAGCGCGACCTCGATCTCTCCGTCCACGACGGCCACGTCGTAGGTTCGGAGCTTGATCTCGGGCCAGGCCAGGCACTGCCCGGTCGGGACGTGGAACTCGAGTCCGTGCCAGGGACAGGTCACGATCTCGCCCTCGTGGCGCCAGGCCAGCTTCCAGCCGGTCTCCTGGCCATCCTCCAGCGTGCCCGACGTCCCGCCGGCGCACAGCGGCCCGCGCTGGTGCGGGCAGAGATTGGGCAGCGCGTGCAGCGTCCCCGCGATGTTGAAGATGCCGAGTTCGCGGTTGCCTGCGCGAACGACCGTGTGGCTGCCCGGCGGCAGGTCGGCCGCGGAGCCGACGCGGTGGCGCTGCCGCGGCTCGGGCATCAGGTGGTTCGGTAGCGCTCGGGGATGTCGATGCCGTAGAAGCGCGCGCCGTTGCCGCCCAGGATGGCGCGGCGCGCCTCGGACGAGAACGGCAGCCCGAAGACGTGTTGCGGATGGTCGAAGTCGTGGTGCGGCCAGTCCGAGGCGAAGACGGCGCAGCGCTCGCCGTCGAAGAGCTCGAAGACCTTGACGATGTCGCCGCGCACCACCGGCTCCTCGATCGGCTGGGTGCCGAAGAAGAACTGGCGGATGTAGTGGCTCGGCCGCTCGCGCAGGTGCGGCACCTCGCGTCTGCGCTCGAGGTACTCCTTGTCGAGCCGGTTCGTGATCCACGGCACCCAGCCCACGCCCGCCTCCATGAACCCCCAGCGGATCTCGGGCCAGCGCATCGGAACGCCCGTCTCGAGCAGGCTCACGAGATTCGCCGCCATCGAGAGCGGGTGCGCGAAGGCGTGCTGGGCGAGCGAGGTCTCGAAGCAGTCGAGCTGGAACGGGAAGACCGGGAAGACCGCCTCGACCGAATGCACGGCGACGGGCAGGCCGGTCTCGGTCGCGGCCTTCCAGATCGGCTCGTACTGCGGGTGGCCGTAGAGCGGCCGCAAGCCGCAGGCCGGCAGGTAGATGGAGCAGACGCCGGGGCGCCCGGCGTGGCGGCGGATGTCGTCGGCGCTCTCCTGCGGGCGCTGGGGACAGGCCACGAGCGCCCCGCGCAGCGTCGGCTCCGACGAGAGCCAGCGCTCGCACAGCCAGGCGTTGTAGGCCCTGGCCAGCGCGAGCGCGAAGCGGGGGTCGCGCACCATCGGCAGCGCCAGCAGGTTGTCCGGGAAGAGCACCGCCACATCCACGTGCAGGTCGTCCAGCTCGCGCCGCATGTCGGCGGCGTTGGTGACGATCTGCGGGCGGTTCTGCCCGCCCGGCCAGGGCACGCTGTAATCGGGCTTGGGCGCCATGCCCGGCAGCCCGATGTAGCTGCCGCCGATACGCTCGATCTCGCGCAGGGCGATGTCCCAGGGAGCCTCGGCGTACTCGGCGAGCTCGCCCGGAGGCTCGTTCACGTGCACGTCGCCGTCGAGCACGAAGGTCGTCGCGAGCGTCTCACGCCCGCTCTTCTCGGGGGCGATGGCCATGCGACTAGCCTACTGGCGTGACGTCGCAGCCGCCGCTCCCGGCACGCATCCACCCCGGGCACGCCTTCGACGGCATGCGCATCGTCGCCTCGGGCGATGGCGCCCGCCTGATCGTCGCGCGCTGTTCCTGCGGCGACGTGCTCGACGTCGCGGACGCGCTCTTCGCGCCCTGCCCCGAGCACAGCGGAAGCTCATGCGCGCGCTGCGGCGGCAGCGGCGAGGTCGTCGATCACCGCCGGCTGGCCTGGCGGGCGCCGTCGCCCCCGGAGGTCGCGCTGCTCGCCGGCTAGCGGCCGGAGCGCGCGAGCCGCTTCTTGGAGAGCGTGTCGAGCGTGACCGCGGCGAGCAGGATCAGGGCCGTGACGATGTCCTTGATCGCGTCCTGCCAGGGACGCTCGAGTCGGTCGCCTCGGGCCGGCTCGACTTCACGATCGACCAGCAGCCCTACCTGCAGGGCCTGCTGCCGATCCAGCAGCTCTTTCTCTGCCGCTACTCGAGCGGTCTCGTGTCGCCGGCCGACACCAACACCGGACTCAAGTTCGTGACGCGGCACAACGTCCGCCGCTACCTCACCACGCGCAGCCGCCACGAGGGCAGCTCGCGCGCACGCACCTATCCCGTCACGTCCGACCCCTAGTGTCCGCAGGACACTAGCTGCAGGGCGGACGCTCCGCCGGTACGGTTGCGAGGCACCTCGCCCCGCATTCGTCTCCAGCAAGGAGCCCACACATGGGTCGCCTCAAGACCAGTCTCGGCATCTGGGCGTTCGGCTCGATGGTCACGCGCTTCAACCCGGGCGGCTACCAGCCCGAGCTCCGGGATCAGACGACGGCCGAGCGCGTCCACCGGGCCGTCGCGGGACTCGGCGACCTGATCGACGACTACGAGTTCCACTATCCCGCCGAGCTCTCGCCGGACAATCTCGACGACGTCCGCTCCGCGCTCGGCGGTCACGGCATCTACACGCTCTGCGCCGGGCTGCACCTCGATCCGCGCTTCGGCCGCGGCGGACTCGTCTCGCCCGATCCCGCGACGCGCGCCGAGGCGCTCCGCCTCACGCTCGAAGGTGCCGACTTCGCCGGCTCGCTGGGCGCGCACTTCGTGCTCTGGCCGGGCATCGAGGGCTACAACTACCCGTTCCAGACGCCCTACGCCGAGAGCTGGGGCTGGTTCATCGACGCGGTCGGCCAGGCCGCAGAGGTCTGCAAGAAGCACGATCGCAAGCTCTTCCTGGAGCACAAGAACTCAGAGCCCGCGATGAAGATCCTGATGCGCAACATCGGCATGACGCTGCACGTCATCCACAAGCTGCGCGCCCAGGGGATCGACAACGTCCAGGTCAACATGGACTGGCAGCACCTGATCATGAACGGCGAGTCGCTCGGCGAATACGCCGCGATGCTCGCCGCGGAGGGCCTGCTCGGCCACCAGCACGCGAACTCCGGCTGGGGCACGTTCGACGACGACAACATGGTCGGCGCCACCGCCTTCATGGAGACGCTCGAGCTGGCGCTGGAGCTGCGCCGTGCCGGCTACGGGGCGAGCGGCGAGCGCCTCGGCTTCGATCTCTATCCGTACACCGAGGACGCCGTGGACGTCGTCAAGCGCAGCGTCCACCAGTGGGACTTCATCGACTCCGTGGCAGGCCGCATCGACGATGCCGCGCTGCGCGAGGCGCAGTCGCGCAAGGACGCGATCAAGGCCTACGAGCTGGTCTACGCCGCGCTCGGCGCGCCCAAGCCGGGTTGAGTATTCGATGAGCGCCGTCGCCGTCGGTCTCGATGTCGGCACCACGGGCGTGAAGGCACTCGCGGTGGCCGCCGACGGGGGGGTCGTCGCGAGCGCGGAGAGCCACTACGGCCTCTCGCAGCCCCGGCCGGGCTGGTCGGAGCAGGCGCCCGAGGACTGGTGGTCCGGCAGTCAGGAGGCAATCGCGGCGCTCGGCGATCACGAAGTCGCCGGCATCGGCCTCTCGGGGCAGATGCACGGCCTCGTCGCGCTGGACGCGCAGGAGCGCGTGCTGCGGCCGGCGATCCTCTGGAACGACCAGCGCACGGCGGCCGAGTGCGCCGAGATCGAGAGACGGGTGGGCCTCGAGCGGCTGATCGAGCTGACCGGCAACCGTGCGCTGACCGGCTTCACGGCGCCCAAGCTGCTGTGGTTGCGCACGCACGAGCCCGAGATCTACGCGCGCATCCGCCACATCCTGCTGCCCAAGGACTACGTGCGGCTGCGCCTCTGCGGCGAGCGCGCCATCGACGTCGCCGACGCCTCGGGCACGCTGCTCTTCGACGTCGCCGAGCGCCGCTTCTCCTCCGCCGTCCTGGACGCGCTCGAGTTGCCGGCAGACTGGATGCCGCGCTCGCTCGAGTCGCCCGAGATCTCCGGCCGCACAGCGGCGGGCGTCCCCGTGGCCGCCGGCGCGGGAGACTGCGCCGCCGCGGCTCTGGGCGTCGGCGTCGAGCGCCCCGGCCCGGTCTCGCTCGTGCTCGGGACCTCGGGCGTCGTCTTCGCCGCCCTTCCCGGCTACCGGCCCGAGCCCCAGGCGCGCGTGCACGTCTTCTGCCATGCCGTGCCGGGCGCCTGGCATGCGATGGGCGTGATGCTCTCCGCCGCGGGCTCGCTGCAGTGGGCGCGCGACACCTTCGCGCCCGGCGTGCCCTTCGAGCAGCTCATGGCGGAGGCGGGCGCGGCGCCGGCGGGCGCAGGGGGCATCCTCTTCCTGCCGTACCTCACGGGTGAGCGCACGCCGCATGCCGACCCGGACGCCAGAGCCGCGCTCGTCGGCCTGAGCGCGAGCCACACGCGCGGCGACATCATGCGCGCCGTGCTCGAGGGCGTCGCCTTCGGCCTCGCCGACTCCTTCGCTCTCCTGCGCGCGCTCGGCGTGGACGCGACCGTGGCGCGCGCTTCCGGTGGCGGGGCGCGCAGCGACCTGTGGCTGCGCATCTGCGCCTCGGTGCTCGGCATCCCCGTCTGCCGCATGTCGGTCGACGAGGGTTCGGCCTTCGGAGCCGCGCTGCTCGGTGGTGTCGCCGGGGGCCTCTTCGCGAACGTCGACGAGGCCGTGGAGGCCTGCGTGCGCGTGCGCGATCAGATCGATCCGGAACCCGACTGGATCGAGCTCTACGCCGAACGGCGCGAGCGCTTCCGCGCGCTCTATCCCGCTCTCAAGGAGGTGCTCGGATGACGCTCGCGATCGGAATGCTCTCGACGGCCCGCATCAACGCCAAGCTCGCAGCGGGGGCGCGTGCCAGCTCGCGCACGCGCGTCGTCGCCATCGCCAGCCGGCAGCTCGAGCGCGCCGAGGCGCAGGCGCGCGAGCTCGGCATCGAAGGCGCCTACGGCAGCTACGAGGCGATGCTGGCCGATCCGGCCGTCGACGCGGTCTACATCTCCCTGCCCAACGAGATGCATCACCACTGGACGCTGCAGGCCCTCGCCGCCGGCAAGCACGTGCTCTGCGAGAAGCCGTACACGCGCTCCGCTGCGGCAGTCGAGGAGGCGTTCTCGGCCGCCGAGGCCGCCGGCCTGGTGCTCGCCGAGGCGTTCATGTGGCGTCATCACCCGCAGGCGCTGCGCCTCACCGAGCTGATCGCGGACGGCGCGATCGGCGACCTCCGTCTCGTGCGCGCCGCCTTCAGCTTCATGCTCGACGACCCGCGTGACGTGCGCCTGCTGGAGGAGCTCGACGGCGGCGGCACGATGGACGTCGGCTGCTACTGCATCAGCGCGGCCCGGCTGCTGGCCGGTGAGCCCGTGAGCGTCACCGCCCAGCAGCTGCTGGCGCCGTCGGGTGTCGACCGGCGCCTCGTCGCGACGCTCGCCCACGAGGGCGACGTCCTCTCGCACTTCGACTGCGCGCTCGACCTGCCCGACCGCAGCGACCTCGAGGTCGTGGGCTCGGAGGGCGTTCTGCACGTCAGCGATCCCTGGCACAGCGTGCGCACGGGCATCGAGCTCGTCCGCAGCAACAAGCGGACGGAGCACTTCGAGATTCCACCGGCCAACCCGTACGGCTGCGAGCTGGACGACTTCGCCGAGGCCGTCGCGGGCGAGCACCCGCCGCGGCTCGGGCGGGCCGACGCCCTCGGCCAGGTGCGCACGATCGACGCCGTGCTGCGCGCGGCGGCCAGCGGTCGGCGCGAGAGCGTTTAGGCCCCGTCTCAGTAGGGCGCTTGCGTCTGGCGTGATGGCGAGCGTCGGCTGGGACGCGATCGGCCCGCAGCCCGATCAGGACGATCTTTCAAGGGTCGATCGCGTTCCAGGCGGCGCTCGACACCGTCAGGCACCGCGCCCTACTGAGACGGGGCCTTAGGCCGCGAGCGTGGAGCGCACGCGGCCGAGCTCGCGCCGCAACAGCTCGTGGTCGAGACCGTTCAGGCCCCCGTTCCAGCAGCGCAGGACGAACCGGTCGCAGGCCGCGACAGCGGTGGACGGTGGGTCGGGGTAGGCGCGCAGCAGCGCCGCGAGCTCGCGGATCTCTCCGGCCTCGGGCGCCAGTTCGAGCACCGAGCGCGGCGGGCGGGTCTGCCGGAGCTGCGCGTGCCCGCTCTCGGCCGCCCGGGCCAGGCGCTCGAGCGAGCGGGCGACGGCCCGTACGCGCCGCGGCGGCGCGACGGCCAGCGCGTCGATCGTGCGCTCCCGCACCTCGTGGTGGGCGAGCGCGAGCGCGACGACGAACGTGACGACGGCGGCCGCCGCTGCGACGGCCGTGACGTCCAGATCGGGCGACGCGTGCCGCGCGGCGAGAGCGAGCAGCGCTGCGCCGGTCGCGATGGCCGCCTGGCGCGCACGCAGCGTGCGCCGCTCCAGTGCGCGCGAGAGGTCTTCACTCATGCCGCCGCTCCGGCGAGCAGGCGAAAGCGCAGACGCCCGGCCTCGCGTCGCAGGACTTCGGCGTCGTCGGCATAGAGCGGCGAGTTGAAGCCGTCGGTCAGCAGCCCGCGGCAGAGCCGCAGCGACTCCGCGTCGGCCTCCCCGCTCGCCCGCAGCGTCTGCGCCAACGCGCGCAACTCGGGCGTGGCGGCGCGCACCGCGTCGCGCGTGCGCACGTCATGCAGGGCCGTCGTCGCACTCCAGGCGCCGTGCGAACGATCCCACGCTTCGGCGATCGCACCGTCGAGACAGCGTGCGAGCACAACCGGCTCGGGAGCGTGGCGGGCGGCCATGCGAGTACGCAGCGAAACGAACACGTACGTGAAGGTAAGCCCCGGCCGGGCGCATCCCAAACCTGCAGGAGCAGCGCTCATGCTCCTCGGAGCGGGGGGCACTTCGAGGAGTACGGGTCATGCTCAGGCCGATTCGGCGCTGCGCGGATCGCGCAGGATCCAGAACAGCATGGCCTCGCTCTCGCCGACGTTGCGCCAGCCGGTGATGGAGCTTGCCTCGGCAACGAGCGCCTCGCCGGCCCGCAGCGCCGCACGGCGATCTCCGAGCTCGATCTGCACGAGTCCCGAGGCGACGGTCACGGCCTCGACGCCCTTGTGGCGTTCGTCCGGGCGGCCCGAGGCGCGCGGTGGCAGGCGCGCGAGGTACACGCGCAGGCCCACGCCGAGCTCGTCCAGCAGGGGCAGGAGCGTCGAGGCGCTGCGCTCGCTCGGGTCATGGCGGCGGGCCAGCTGATACCCGCGCACCACGTCGCCGCGCAGGAGCTCGTCGAGCGTCACGTTGAGGCGCGCCGAGAGGTCGAGCAGCGTGTCGAGCGAGAGGCCGGATTGCCCGCGCTCGGCGTGCGAGATGGCGCTCGGCGAGACGCCCGCGAGCGCCGCGAGATCGGTCTGGCTGAGGCCGCGTCGCTGGCGCAGGCTGCGCAGCGCCACTGCGAGCCGCGCCGCGGCGGGCGTCGCCGTGAGGCGCAACTCGTCGCCGTCGCGGCTGACGGTCAGCACGCTGCCCTCGACGCCCGGCGGGCGCCCGTCGGCCTTCGAGATGCGCACGCGGTGGTCGTCGACCACGAGCACGCACTGCGTGATCTCCTCGACCTCGCGGCGCAGCTCGGCGAGCGCGTCGGCGCCCCCGATCGACCAGTAGGCGATGGCGCCGATCTCGAGCAGCATCGGGCAACAGCGCGCGAAGAAGCGTCGCGCGATCTCTGCGCCCCAGCGCTCGGCCATGTCGTCCAGCGCATCGAACACGAGGATCGTGCGATCGGTGCGGCTCGCATACGCGCGCACGGCCGAGAGCAGCTCTCCGGGACGGCCGTTGGGGCCTTCCACCGAGGCATCGATCACCTCGATGCCGTCTCCGGCCGCCGCCGTTCCTCCCGGGCCGAGCGCGACGTGCGCGAACGCGCCGGCCTGCCCGCCCGCCGTCACGAGTGCCTGCACGAACGGCTCCACGGAGGCGTTGCGGCGCAGCTCCCAGACCACGTTGTCGCCCCAGAAGAGCCCGCCCAGCGTGCGGTCGAGGTCCGCAATGCCGCTCGTTGCGGGACCTGGCGCGGTCATCGCTCGCTGCACGCTCTCATAGCGGGCCAACCGTAGCGCCGCAGCGGGGTCTACGGAGCATCACAGGAGATTCACAGCCAACTCCCAGACGCGGCCGCGAGTCTGTCGGCATGGGACCCCTCCCCCGACGTGGCATGCTCGGGCCATGGCCGAACGCGTAGCCGACACCCGCCGGGTCATGATCGTGGACGACGAGCCGTCGATCACGGACGCCGTCGCGACCGCCCTGCGCTACGAGGGCTTCGACACCTGCGAGATCGCCTCGGGCCGTGCCGCGGTGACGGCGATCGACGATTTTCGTCCCGATCTGATCATCCTCGACGTGATGCTGCCCGATCTCGACGGCCTCGCCGTCGCGCGGCGCCTGCGCGATCGGCGCATGCCCGTGCCGGTGATCTTCCTCTCGGCGAAGGACGCCACCGAGGACAAGATCGCGGGCCTCGCAGTGGGCGACGACTACGTCACGAAGCCCTTCAGCCTGGCCGAGCTGGTCGCGCGCGTGCAGACCGTGCTGCGGCGCACGCAGGGCGATGACGGGCACGTGCTGCGCTTCGCCGACGTCGAGCTCGACGACGACACGCGCCAGGTGCGCCGTGGCGACGAGGCGCTCGACCTCACGCCCACCGAGTTCCGGCTCCTGCGCTTCCTGCTGCAGAATCCGCGCAGGGTGCTGAGCAAGCGACAGATCCTCGACAACGTCTGGAACTACGACTTCGGCGGCGACGCCAACGTGGTCGAGACGTACGTCAGCTATCTGCGCCGCAAGCTCGACCGCGTCGGGCCGCCGCTGATCCACACCGTTCGGCTGGTCGGCTACGTGCTGCGCGAGCCGGATCGCTAGTGACGCCCGGCGGCCGCAGCGGCGGGCGCATCGGAGCGGCGTTGCGCGGGATGTCGCTGCGCGCGCGTCTGCTGATCGTGCTGGCGGTGGTCTCCGCGGCCGGCCTCGTGGCGGCCGACATCGCGACCTACGCCGCGCTGCGCTCGTCGCTCTTCCGGCGCGTCGACGCCTCGCTCGACACGAGCGCGAACGGCGTCGCGAGCTCGCTCGACCGCTTCGAGCGGGGGCCGCCGCAGGTGCAGCTCAACCGCCTGGCCGCGCTGGGCGTGCTCACTCCGGGGATGTACATCGATCTCCAGCCCCGCGGTGGCTCGCCGGCGATTCAGGCGTCCGTCACGCGCCCGGGTGAGACCGCCCCGACGCCGCGGATCCCGCACGACTTCGGACCCGACGGCGACGGCGACCCGCGGCGCGCGACCGTGGGAGCGACCAGCGGCGGCTCGCGCTTCCGCCTGCTCGCCGTCGCCGCGCCGACCGGCACGCTCATCCTGGGCGTGCCGCTGCACGAGACCGAGGTCACGCTCAACCAGCTCAAGTGGATCGAGCTGCTCGTGGCCTGCGCGGTGATCGCAACCGCGCTGCTGCTCGGCGTGTGGCTGATCACCGCCAGCCTGCGGCCGCTCGTGCGCATGGAGGAGACGGCCGCCGCCATCGGCGCCGGCGATCTCTCCCGCCGCGTCGAGCCCGACGGCGGCAGCACCGAGATCGGCCGTCTGGGGGCCGCGCTCAACGCGATGCTCGGGCAGATCGAGGACGCGTTCTCCGAGCGCTCCGCCTCGGAGGCGCGCCTGCGCCGCTTCATCTCCGACGCCTCGCACGAGCTGCGCACGCCGATCGCCGCCGTGAGCGCCTACGCGGAGTTGTTCGACCGCGGCGCGCGCGACCGCCCGGACGATCTGGAGCGCGCAATGGCCGGCATCCAGCGCGAGTCGCGCCGCATCGGCGTCCTGGTCGCCGACCTGTTGCTGCTCGCCCGGCTCGACCAGGGCCGCCCGCTCGAGTCGCGCCCGGCCGACCTGACCGCCATCGCCGGCGAGGCCGTCGACGCCGCACACGCCATGGAGCCCGCGCGCCCGCTCGCTCTCGAGGCGCCCGCGCCGGTCACCGTCACGGGCGATCCCGAGCGGCTGCGCCAGGTGATCGACAACCTGCTCGCGAACGTGCGCGCTCACACGCCCGCCGACGCGGCGGCGACGGTGCGGGTGCGCCGCGAGAGCGCGGGCGCCGTCCTCGAGGTCGCAGACGCCGGGCCGGGCCTCGACGCCGAGCAGGCCTCTCACGTCTTCGAGCGCTTCTACCGCGGCGATCCCTCGCGCTCGCGCGATCACGGCGGCGCCGGCCTCGGGCTGGCGATCGTCGCCGCGATCGTCGAGGCGCACGGCGGGGCGGTCGCGGTCGAGAGCCGCCCGGGCGCCGGCACGACGATCCGGGTGACCATTCCTGATGTGCCGCCCGGCGGCATCCGCATGGTCGAGCCTGCGGACGATCAGCCGACCGGCGATCAGGCCTAGGCGTCCGGGTGCGGGTCGGTCCGCGCGGCTCGGCCGCGCCGGGTCAACCGAAGAACGCCTCGGCCAGCGCGTAGTACGAGCGCGGCACCGTGCGCAGCTCCTTGACGGCCTCGTCCAGTGGTGCCGCGACGACCTCCATGCCGCGCAGCGCGGTCATGCACCCGAAGCGCCGCTCGAGCGCCAGATCGGCCGCCAGCAGTCCGTAGCGCGTCGCCAGCACGCGGTCGTAGGCGGTCGGCGTGCCGCCGCGCTGGAGGTGGCCGAGCGTGGTCACGCGCGTCTCGTAGCCCGTGATCTCCTCGAGCGCATCTGCCAGCCGCTGCCCGACGCCGCCGAGGCGCAGGTGCCCGAACGCATCGCGCTGGCCGGTCGGGGTCGAGAGATCGTCCGCGCCGCCCTCGCGCGTCAGCGGCCAGCCCTCGCTGACGACGATGATCGAGAAGTCCTTGCCGCGCGTGTGCCGCTGGCGGATCAGCTCGGCGCAGCGCTCCACCGTCACCGGAAACTCGGGAATCAGGACGACGTCGGCGCCGCCCGCGAGGCCGCTCGCGACCGCCAGCCACCCCGCGTGGCGGCCCATGACCTCGACGACCATGACGCGGTCGTGCGACTCGGCAGTGGTGTGCAGCCGGTCGATCGCGTCGGTCGCGATGGAGACCGCCGTGTCGAATCCGAACGTCTGGTCCGTGCGCGGCGAGATCGTTGTCGATCGTCTTCGGAACGCCGATTACCGGCAGGCCGTGCTCGACGAACAGCCGCGCAGCCACCCCCAGCGTGTCCTCTCCGCCGATCGCGATCAGGCCGTCGAGCTGCTCGAACGACTTGCGCACCGCGTCGAGGCCGCCCTCCTCGCTGAAGGGGTTGGTGCGGCTCGTGCGCAGGATCGTGCCGCCGCGCGGCAGGATGCCCGACACGGCCTCGAGGTCGAGCGGCCGGAAGAGGCCGTCGATCATCCCGCGCCAGCCGCGCAACACGCCGACCGGCTCGGCGCCGCCGTCGACCAGGCGGCGCGTGGCCGCGCGGATGACGGCGTTGAGGCCGGGGCAGTCGCCCCCGCCGGTCAGCATTCCCACTCGCATCCGTACAGGGTGGCAGCTTCAGCGCATCTGCGCCGCGAGTGTCCTGGGTCGGAGGTTCGGTGGTCGCGAGCGTGCTGGCCGGGTGGTCTGGGCGCGGCGCGGCTTCGCCGCCCATGCCGGTGTTGTATGAGCAAGAAGCCGGGTCGCGTCCAGGGCGGCCGGACGGCGTGATCGCGTCAGCGAACTTCCGACTCAGGACACTAGTTCCTCGCAGCGCGTCTGCACGGCCGCCAGGAAGTCGGCGGCCGCCTCCGGCAGCGTCGCGTCGCGATGCCAGACGAGCCCGATCTGCCGGGCGGGCACGCGCCGCGAGGCATCGAGCGCCACTACGCCGCCGAGGCCGGGCTCGAGCGCCAGGCGCGGGATCAGCGCCGAGCCGATGCCGGCGGCGACCATGCGCTGCACGGCCCCGCTCTCGTCGCTGCGGAAGACGACGTGCGGCTCGATGCCGCGCGAGCGCAGCAGCGCCTCGATCCCGTAGGTGCTGCGGCTGTAGGCCACCAGCGGCAGGCGGCCGATCTCGGCCAGCGTCGGGGCGGTCTCGCGCTGCGCGAGCGCCGAGCCCTCCTGCGTCAGCAGCACGTAGGGATCGCGCAGCAGCTCGACGTGCTCGAACGGGCCCTCGGGCGGCACCAGCGCGAACGTGAAATCGAGACGCCCGCGCTCCACGAGCGCCAGCAGCTCGTCCTCGTAGGGCGCCTCCTGCAGTCGCACCTCCACTCCCGGGCGGAGCTGCATGAGACGGCGCACGGCGTCGGGCACGATCCGGATGGACACGCTCTGGAACGTGCCGACGCGCAGCGTTCCCGCGGTTCCCTCCGCGAGCGCCGTGAGATCGGCCTCGGCCGCCTGCAGCTGCGCGCTGAGGCGTACGGCGTGGCGCAGGATGCGCTCGCCCGCGTCGGTCGGCACGACGGGCCGCCGCCCGCCCGGGCGTTCGAGCAGGCGCGTCCCCGCCGCCCGCTCCAGCGTCGCGATCTGCACGCTCACGGCCGACTGCGTATAGCCGAGCTGCTCGGCGGCGCGCGCGAACGAGCCCGTGACCGCGACGGCTTCGAGCGCCACCAGGTGGCGCATCTCGATGCCGAGCAATCGATGAGGCTTTTTCATGACTATGGCATCTAATCGTAGTTGGACGCATGGACGATCGTGGACCACGCTGCGTGAGTGGCCAGTGATCGCGACACCTCCCTGCCGAGCCTCGCCTCGCTGTACGCGCTGATCTTCGTCTCGGTCATCGCCGACGTCGCCGTGGTGCCGCTCCTGCCCACGCTCACGGCCGACTACGGGCTCTCGTCCGCCGAGACGGCGCTCCTGCTCTCGACGACGACGTTCGGCATGGTCGTCGTCACGCTGCCGCTCGGACGGCTCGCCGATCGCGTCGGCGCGCGCCCCCTGGTCGCCTGCGCGGGCGGCTTCGTCGTGCTGGGATCGGTCGTCTTGGCGCTCTCGGGCGACGTGCCGACGCTGCTCGCGGGGCGCGCGCTGCTGGGCATCGCCAACGGCATCATCTGGACGGCGGGCGTGATGCTGGCCGGAGCGCCGGGCCGGCCCGCAGGAGCCACCGGCCGCGCGATCACCGCGGGCGGAGCGGGGCTGCTGGTCGGGCCGATCCTCGCGGGGCTGCTCGCCGACCGCGTTGGAATCTGGGCGCCGTTCGCCGCCGGCGCGGCCCTCGCCCTTCCCGTCACCATCCTCTTCGCACGTCAGCGCTCCGGCCCGCTTCAGCCGCCGGCGCCCAAGCCCCGGCGCCCGGTGCGGGGCGCACATCGCAACCGCATGGTCGTCTACGCGATGCTCGCCACCGTGCTGCTCGGCTTCGTGGGCGGCATGGGCAACCTGCTGGGTTCGCTGCGGCTGAGCGAGAACGGCCTCTCGCCGAGCGGCATCGGCGTGCTCTTCTCGATCGGAGCGCTGGTCTGGATCGCGGTCGCGCCGCTGGCGGGCCGCATGGGCGAGCAGCGCAGCCACGTGGCCCTCACCGCCTGCGGCTGCGCCCTGCTCGGCGGAGCCTGGCTGGTACCCGTGGCCGACCGCTCGACGGCTGCGATCGCCGCCTTCCTCCTGGCCTCGGCCGCCGGGCGCGCGGGACTCAACACGTTCAGCTACCTGCTCGCAGGCAGCGGAGCCGAGTCGGCCGGCGCCGGCCGCGGAGCGGTGATCGGCCTCGTCAACCTGAGCTGGGGCGTCGCGGCCGTGATCGGCCCGCTGGCCGCAAGCGCAGCCCACGGCCACATCGACGAACGCCTCCCCTTCGCCGTCATCGCAGCCCTCTGCCTGACCGTCGGCGCCCTGATGTTCACGGGCTCGCGCCCGCACGCCGTGGCGTAGAGCAACCTGCGATCGCACGCCCGGTGCCAGGTCCGCACGCTCAGGCACGTACGCGCGGGTCTGACCCGCGACATTGCGGGGTCAGACCCGCACGTTGCGGGTCAGACCCCGACGTATCGCATGCTCGGTAGCCTGCTCGCATGGCGATCGTCGTTGTCGGTGTTCCCATCGACAGTCTTGGCAAGCCGGGTGGGACCGAGCTTTCGCCCGGCGTTTACCGGGAGCAGGGCGTCGTCGAGGCGCTCGGGGCGCGGGATGCCGGCGATCTGCCCGTGAGGATCGTCGGGGAGGAACGCGATCCCGTCTCCGGGATCGTCGGGTATCCGACGGTCGTCTCCACCTGCGAGGGCGTGCGCGACGGGCTCGTCCCCGTGCTGGAGAGCGGCGCGTTCACGGTGGTGCTGGGCGGCTGCTGCTCGCTCGTGCCCGGCGTCGCCGCCGCTCTGCGCGCCGCCGTCGCGGGACCGGTCGGACTCGCCTACATCGACGGCCACCTCGATCTCTACGACCCGCGCAGCTCGCCCACGGGCGAGGCGGCCGACATGCCGGTGGCGATCTGCGCGGGGGTCGGCGATCCGGCGCTCGTCGGGCTCGCCGCCACGGTGCCGCTGATCGAGCCGTCGCACATCGCGCTGCTCGCGCATCGCGACAGCGAGGAGGCGCAGAGCGACGGGTCGGTCATGCCCGACGAGCTCGGGATCGGCGCCTCGCTCGACTGCGCCGCGGTGCAGGAGAACGGCGCGCGCGAGACGGGCGAGCGCATCGCGGAGCAGCTGGCCGCGGCTTCGGGGCGCTTCTGGCTGTCCATCGACGTCGACGTCCTGTCGACCGCGGCGATGCCGGCCACTCCCGTTCAGCAGGAGGGCGGGCTCTCGCTGGACGAGCTCGCCGAACTGGCCCGGCCGCTCGCACGCCACCCGGCGTGCATCGGGCTCGACCTGCTCTGCTACGACGTCGACATGGACGATGCGCAGCACACGAGCGGTCGCCGGCTGGTCGAGCTGCTCGCCGAGGTGGTGCCACGTGCTGCGTCCTGAACCCGTCGTGCTTGAGCGCGCAGGAGTGCGGCTCGAGCCGCTCGGGGTGGAGCACCGCGAGGGCCTCCTCGCCGCCGTCGCCCTCGCGCCCACGTCGTTTCCGCTGGCGGGGCCGACGAGCGGGGACTCCACGCCCGAGAGCTGGCTCGCGAAAGCGCTCGCCGATCGCGACGCGGGGACGACGCTGCCGTTCGCCGTGCTCAGCGACGGCGTCGTCGCGGGCTCGTCGAGCTACCTCGACATCGCACCGGCGGACGGCCGCATCGAGATCGGCTCCACCTGGTACGGCGACCCCTGGCGCGGCACGCGCCTCAACCCGAGCGCGAAGCTGCTGCTCATCGAGCACGCCTTCGACGTCCTCGGCGCAACCCGCGTGCAGCTCAAGACCGACGCCCGCAACGAGCGCTCGCGGCGCGCGATCGCCGGCATCGGCGCGAGCTTCGAGGGCATCCTGCGCAAGCACTCCCTGCGCGCCGACGGCCCGGGCCTGCGCGACGTGGCGATGTTCGCGATCACCGACGACGACTGGCCGGGAGTGCGCGCGCTGCTCGAGCGGAGGGTCTCGGACTAGACAGCGGGCACGAGCTCGACGAGCGGCTCGCAGCGCGCGATCGCCGCATCCTCGTGCGGCTCGAGCTCGTCGCCGCCCTGCGCGCGCACGAGCGCGAGCATCGGATCCTCGACGCCGCTCTCGATGCCGGAGAGCGCCTCGACGATCGCGAGACCGCAGAACGGCACGTAGGCCGACGAGTACCCGCCCTCGTGCGCCAGCACGAGCCGGCCGTCGCATTGCCGCTCGGCCACGGCCAGCATCAGCTCCGTCAGCTCGCGATAGCCGTCGGAGTGCATCTGCATGCGCCCGAGCGGATCCATCGCGCTCGCATCCAGGCCGCTCGCGACCAGCAGGAAGTCGGGCGCGAAGCGATCCAGTGCCGGCACGACCACGCGCTCGAAGGCGGCCACGTATGCCCCTCGCCCGCCGCCGCGCGGGAGCGGCACGTTGATGTTCGCGCCGGCACCCGCGCCCTCGCCGTTGTCGAGGAAGCCCCCGGAGCCCGGCGGGAAGCAGCCGTCCTGGTGCAGCGAGATCGTGAGCACGTCGCCGTTCTCGTAGAACGCGCTCTGAGTGCCGTTGCCGTGATGCACGTCCCAGTCGACGATCGCGACGCGCGCGTCGACGCTGCGCAGGTGGTGCGCGGCCACCGCGACGTTGCCGAAGATGCAGAAGCCCAGGCCGGCGTCGGCGAGCGCGTGGTGCCCGGGCGGCCGCACGAGGGCATAGGCGTTCGCGACCTCGCCGTCGAGCACCGCGTCGACGGCCGCCAGCACGCCGCCGGCCGCGAGCAGGGCGATCTCGTAGGAGCCGGGCCCGAAGGGCGTGAGGCCGCCGGCGTCGCCGCCGTTGTCGTCGGAGAGCGCCTTGATGCGCTCGACGTAGCCGCGCTCGTGAAAGCGGCAGAGCTCGTCCACGGTCGCCATGCGGGGCTCGATGGCGCGCAGCTGCGGCGTCACGCCGGAGACGTCGAGCAGGTTCTTGAAGCGGCGCTTGGTGAGCGGATTCTCGGCGTGGACGTCCGGCTCGATCCAGCCGCCGGCCGGGAACGGTCCAGCGGCGTGCCCGGTGTCGTGCCACATGTAGCGCTCGTGCCAGACCAGTCCCGTCGCCATGCTCGCTCTCCTTGGTCGCCTCAAGGAAGCGTAGAGTTCCGCCGTGACCGAGTTCCGCGTTACCTACTGGCGCGACCTGCCGTCGCTCGTGACGGCCAGGCATGCCGAGCACACGGCCAAGGCCTCGCTCGACGCGCGCTTCATGGTCGCGATCGACGAGGCCGCGATGCGCCTCGGCGCGACCGACTCCGACGCCTATCTCGAGGGCTGGCGCCAGAGCGAGTGGGAAGCGCGCGACGGCAGCCCGGAAGAAGTCGTGGAGGCTGTCGCGCAGGAGCTCGACGCGGAATACAGCGTGATCCGCGTGCAGGAATTGCTCGACTCGTACGGCACCTGAGCGGCGCTACGATCCGGGTTCGCTCCCACCATCCCAAGGAGGCAGTGTTGGCGACCGTTGCCAAGAGGCGCTTCATCCGGGCAGACGGCCCAGACAAGGTCACGGGCTCGGGCCGCTACACGGCCGACCTGACCCTCACGGGCATGCTCCACGCGAAGTTCAAGTTCGCCGGCGTGTCCCACGGCCGCATCACGCGGCTCGACACATCCAAGGCGGAGGCCCTGCCGGGCGTGCTTGCCGTGGCGACGCACGAGGACGTTCCGGATGTGCTCTACGGCGACTTCACGCAGGACCGCCGCCTGTTCTGCAAGGAGTACGTGCGCTACGAAGGCGACCTCGTGGCCGCCGTCGCGGCGGTCACGCCGGAGATCGCGCAGCAGGCCGTCGACCTGATCGAGGTCGACTACGAGAAGCTGCCGGTCGTCAACGACCTCGAGGAAGCGCTCGCGGGCGGCCAGCTCGTGCACGCCGACTGGGCCTCCTACGGCGACACCGACGGCATGGTGCGCGACGGCAACGACGCCTCCCACTCGACGATCGTCAAGGGCGACATCGAGCAGGGCATGCGCGACGCCGACGTGGTCGTCAAGAGCCGCTTCGTCGCCGACGGCTCGCATGCGGTGCCGATCGAGCCGCGCGCCATCGTGGCGCAGTGGTCGGGCGACCACGTCACGATCTGGACCTCGACGCAGGTGCCGTTCTCGGCCCGCAGCGGCGTCATGGACACGCTGCAGCTCCCGGCCAGCAAGGTGCGCATCATCGTGCCGCTGCTCGGCGGCGGCTTCGGCGGCAAGTGCGGCTTCCACTTCGAGTCCCACGTCGCCGTGCTCGCACGCAAGGCCGGGCGCCCGGTGCGCCTGCTCTTCACGCGCCGCGAGGAGTTCCTCGCCCCGGACCGCCGCCGCGAGGGGATGGTCATCGAGATCGAGAGCGGCGTGAAGAAGGACGGCACGATCACCGCGCGCCGCGGGCACCTGATCATCGACAACGGCGCCTACACGGCCGATTCGGCCTTCTTCTCCGAGCTCGCGGCCATGCACGTCGCCGGCCCGTACAAGACCCAGAGCGTGTTCGTGGACGCCCACTGCGTGTACACGAACCACCAGCCCTCGGGCTCCGTGCGCGCGCCCACCGCCCCGCAGGCCTGCTGGGCCCTGGAGCAGCACACCGACGAGCTCGCCAACGCGATCGGCATGGATCCGGTCGAGTTCCGCCGCCGCAACTGCATCGACACGGGCGACGAGGGCCCCACGCGGCAGGTCTACCTGCCGATCGGCCTGCAGGAGTGCATCGCCAATGCCGCGGAGATGAGCGGCTACGGACAGGAGCTGCCCGAGGACGAGGCGATCGGCGTCGCAGTCGGCTGGTGGCCCACCTTCGGCGTGCCCTCCGGCGCCTACGTGAAGCTCAAT
The DNA here is from genome assembly GCA_963713435.1 of uncultured Actinomycetes bacterium. Classification (GTDB taxonomy): domain Bacteria; phylum Actinomycetota; class Thermoleophilia; order Gaiellales; family JALYLC01; genus JALYLC01. The sequence continues at coordinate 135,605 of CAVQLU010000014.1, read as the reverse complement.
GCGGACGGCTCGGGCGTGATCGTCACGGGCGCGCAGGAGTGCGGCACGGGCTCGGTCATGACGCTGCCCATGCTGGCCGCCGACGAGCTGGGCATGCAGCCCGAGGACTTCACGCTCGTCTACCAGGACACCGACGCCGGCCCGTGGGACATGGGCGCGACCGGCTCGCAGACGCTCGTCAACAACGGCCGGGCCGTCGTCGCGGCCGCCAAGCAGATCGCCGAGCAGCTGCGCCAGCTGGCCGCCGATCAGATGGAGGCCGCGCCGGAGGACATCGAGCTCGTCGAGGGCTTCGCCCAGGTCAAGGGCTCGCCCGACAGCAAGGTCGCCGTGGCCGATCTCGCAGCGGCCGCCCACGGTGGCGAGCTCCTGCTCGGCACCGGCTCCGGCACGCCGCCGGCCGGCCCCGAGACCGACAACGAGCACTGCGTCGGCCGCATCGGCATGGACGCCTGGTCGGCGCCGCAGGTCAGCTGCCACGCGGTGCGGGTCAAGCTCGACCGCGACACCGGCGTCGTCCGGGTGCTCGAGGTCTCGTGCTCGCACGACTCGGGCACGATCATCAACGAGACGGGCGCCGAGGGCCAGGTCGAGGGCGGCGTCATGATGGGCATGGGCCAGGCGCTCTCGGAGGGCACGAAGTACGACGACGAGGGCCGTCAGCTCAACGCGGCGCTGCTGGAGTACAAGCTTCAGACGATGCCGGACGCTCCGCCGATCACCGTCAAGTGGGTGCAGACGAACGCGACCGACGGCGGGCCGCGCGGCTCCAAGGGCGTCGCCGAGGCGCCCAACGTCGCGACGGCGGCGGCGATCGCGAATGCGCTCGCCAAGCTCACCGGCGGGCCGCTGCGGAAGCTGCCGATGACGCCCGAGCGCGTGTGGGAGCACATGCAGGAGATGGGCTCGTGAGCTACACCGCAGCACACACGCTCGACGAGGCGCTCGCGGCGCTCGCCGCGGGCGCGCATCCCGTCGCCGGCGGTTCCGACCTCGTGGTCGGCGCACGCCAGGGCAAGTTCCCGCTGCCCGAGAACCTGGTCGGCATCCACGGCGTCGCGGGGCTCGACTCGATCTCCGTCGAGGGCGGCGACCTCGTGCTCGGCGCGCTGGTCAATCACGCCGAGCTCGAGGCGAATGCCGAGGTCGCGGCCGGCTGGTCGGGCCTGGCCGACGGCAGCGCGCTCGTTGGCTCGCCCGCCACGCGTCACGTCGGCACGATCGGCGGCAACATCATGAACTCCTCGCCCGCCATGGACACGGGCGCGGCACTGCTCGTGCTGGGCGCGGAGGCCGAGTTGCGCTCGCAGAGCGGATCTCGCACCGTCTCGCTCGACGAGTTGTGGACCGGCCCCGGCCGCACCTCGGCCAAGGACGGCGAGCTGCTCGTGAGCGTCCGGGTGCCCGCGCTGCCGGCACGTTCCGGGAGCGCCTACCTGCGGCTCGAATACCGGCGGGCCATGGAGATCGCCGTCGTCGGAGCGGCCGCCGTCGTCACGCTCAACGGCGATGGCGACGTCGAGGCCTGCCGCATCGCCCTGACGGCCGTCGCGCCCACGATCGTGCGCTCGCCGAGCGCGGAGGCCGCCATTGTCGGCAAGCCCGTCAACGAGGAGACGCTCGCGGCGGTCGCCGCCGGCGCCAGCGCCGACGCCTCCCCGATCAGCGACGTACGCGCCGGCGAGAAGTACCGCCGCCACACGGTGGGCGTCATGGCCCGCCGAGCCGTCGAGGCCGCGGCCGCCCGCGCCCGCGGCGAGCACGTCCCCGTCCCCGCCAACCGCGCCTCGGGCATCGGCGCGCCCCTCGGAGGTTGAACCGATGAGCGTCTCGATCACCCTGAACGTCAACGGCGTCCCGTATCCGGTCACCGTCGAGCCGCACCGCACGCTCGTCAGCGTGATCCGCACGGAAGTCGGCCTGACCGGCACCAAGGAGGGCTGCGACGACTGCGAGTGCGGCGCCTGCATGGTGCTCGTCGACGGCCGTCCCGTGAACTCCTGCTCCTACCTGGCCGTCCAGACCGACGGTCGCGAGGTCACGACGGTCGAGGGCCTCGGCAGTGCCGCCGAGCCGCATCCGCTGCAGCGCAACATCGTCGCCGAGGGCGGCGTGCAGTGCGGCTTCTGCACTCCGGGCATGCTGATCTCGGCAACGGCGCTGTTGGCCGAGAGCCCGCAGCCGAGCGAGGACGAGATTCGCATCGCGCTGGGCGGCAACCTCTGCCGCTGCACCGGGTACACGAAGATCGTGCGCGCGGTGCAGCGCACGGCAGACGAGCTCGCTGCGGCGCGTTAGGAAACGATCAGGCGGGCGCTGCGGACGAGCGAGACTCCGTGGCGCCCGCTGATCTTCACCCGCGCGAGGAGGCGCTGGCCGCCCGCGCTCTCCGGGATCTGCCAGGTGCACGTGGCCACGTGGCCGTCGATCGCGCCCGCGCCCTCGAGGCGCTTGCCCGAGAGCCGCGCGCGACAGCGCACCGCGAGCGCCGACGTTGCCACCGGCACACGTCCGAATGACACGCGCACCGTGTAGCTGTCGCCCGCGTGCGGCTTGGCCGCGTGCAGCCGGGTCGTGCGCTTGCGGTGCTTGCGCGAGACGGGGTCTGCGCCGCGGCTCGACTCCGCGACGGCGTTCCCGATCACGCCTCCCGTAGCGGCGGCTTCATTCGCCGCGGGTGCGGCCGGAAGCGCGGCGGCCGGTGCCGCCGCTGACGCCGCCGGCGGGGGAGGCGGCGGAGGTGGCGGAGGAGGCGGCAGCGGGGCCGTCGGCGGCGGCGCACCGGCGGCGACGACTGCGCTACCGAAGTCCTGCACCCAGTAGATGCGGCCGGCGGCGTCAGTGGCCACGCCCACGCCGATCGCCCGGAACGACGGATTGTCGAGGTTCTCGCGATGGCCCTCGGAGTTGATCCAGGCGGTCATCACCTCGGCCGGCGACGACTGCCCGTAGGCGATGTTCTCGCCCCAGGCGGCGTTCGAGGCGTAGCCGCAATCGAGCGAGCGCGTGTGCGCGTCACGCGAGACCGGCGCCTGATCGTCATGCCCGAAGACGCCTGTCTGGGCCATGAAGCTCGCCTTCCAGGCGGCCGCGTCGGTGAGCGTGGCGTCGACCGTCAGCAGCGCGAGGCCGAGGCCCGCGCGGCGCGCGTTCTCGAGATCGACGACCTGCTGTGCGAGCGTCGCGTTCGTCCCGGGCCAGCCGGCATCCGGCGTGCACGCGGCGGTGGCGCCGAGCGCGCGCGACTCGCGCAGAGCCGGACTCGCGGCCGCGAAGACAGCCGCCGCGATCGCTGCGACGACGAGGACGCGCACCCCCGGCACGCGCCGCCGGTATGCGGTCAGCGAGTCGTTCACAGGCCCCTCTCTCCGACCGTAGCAGCGTGTTCATGCGGGATTCGGGGGCGAAAGCAGGACTTTCCGGCGGCCTTCGCGCCGTGGGTTGTAGGATCGATTCCGCCATGAACGCACCCGCCCGAGTCGTCCGCGGGGCCTGCCCGCACGATTGTCCCGACACCTGCGCGCTGCTGGTCGAGGTCGATGCCTCGGGCCGCGCGACGAGCATCAAGGGCGCCCCCGAGCATCCCGTCACGGCGGGGTTCCTGTGCGGCAAGGTTTCGAACTACCTCGAGCGCGTGTATTCGGAGGAACGGGTGCTGCATCCGCTCGTGCGCACCGGCGCCAAAGGCGAAGGGCGCTTCCGGCAGGTCGGCTGGGACGAGGCGCTCGACACCGCCGCCGCGGGTCTGCGCGAAGCCGCCGAGCGGCATGGCGGCGCCTCGATCGTCCCCTACAGCTACCTCGGCACCCAGGGCGTCCTGCAGGGCGACGTCATGGGCAACCGGCTGATGGACGCGCTCGGCGGCTCGACGCTCGTGCGCACCATCTGCGCCAGCGCGGGCGCCGCCGGCACGGTGGCGACCAACGGCGCCTCGCCCGAGGTCGATCCCGAGGAGTGGGTGCACGCGCGCACGATCGTCGTGTGGGGCTGGAACCCGCTCTCCACCGCTCCGCACCTCTGGCGGTTCATCCTCGAGGCGCGCAAGCGGGGGGCGCGCCTGATCGTGATCGATCCGTTCCGCAGTCGCACGGCGCGAGTCGCCGATTGGCACCTGCAGCCGCTGCCCGGCAGCGACGGCGCGCTCGCACTCGGCGTCATGCGCGCGCTCGTGGATGCCGGCCTGGCCGACGCGGAGTGGTGCGAGGCGCACACGCTCGGCTACGGGGAGCTCCTGACGCGCCTGCAGGAAGGCCCGGTCGAATTGCAGGCGCAGCGCTGCGGCCTCCCGGACGAGGATGTGCGCGAGCTCGCGCGCGCGCTGGCCCAGGATCAGCCGTCGCTGATCCGCCTCGGCGTCGGCGCCCAGCGGCACGCCGGCGCCCCGATCGCCTACCGGACGATCGCCTGCATCCCGGCGCTCACCGGCTCCTGGCGCCACCGCGGCGGCGGCCTGTCGTACATCCCGACGGCGATGTTCGGCGTCCTGGACGATGCGCGGCTGGCGCGACCGCAGCTCCGCGAGGGGCCGGCGCGCTCACTCAACATGTCGAGCATCGGCGAGGCGCTGACCGATGCGGCGCTCGACCCTCCCGTGGCCGCCCTGGTCGTCTGGAACTCGAACCCCGCCGCCATCGCACCGGATCAGGAGAAGGTGCTCGCCGGTCTGCGCCGCGACGACCTCTTCACGATCGTGTGCGAGCAGTTCATGACCGACACCGCGGCGCATGCCGACGTCGTGTTCCCGGCGACGACGCAGCTCGAGCACCTCGACATCGTGTGGTCATGGGGGCATCACTACATCACGCTCAACGAGCCCGCGATCGCGCCGCTCGGCGAGGCGCGCCCCAACAGCGAGACGTTCCGGCTGCTGGCCCACAGGCTCGGGCTCACGGATCCGTGCTTCGACGAGAGCGACGAGCAGATGCTCGCGGCACTGCTCGACGGCGATCCGGCCGGCATCGGCCTGGCCGGTCTGCGCGAGCGCGGCTTCGCGAAGGTCGACCGCGGGCAGGGCACCACACCGCACGCCGAGGGCGGGTTCGGCACCCCGTCCGGCAAGCTCGAGCTGCGCTGCGAGCGGCTCGCCGGCGCCGGCTTCGATCCGCTGCCGTTCTACGACCCACCCGGCGAGGTCGCGGACGAGGCGCTCGCCGAGCGCTATCCGCTGGCCCTGCTGACGCCGAAGACCCACCTCTTCCTCAACTCCACGTTCGCGAACGGGCGGCGGCAGCACGCCGCCCAGCCCGACCCGTTCGTCGTCATCCACCCCGCCGATGCGGAGGCCCGTGGCATCGCCGACGGCGCGGATGTGCGAGTCGCCAACGCGCGCGGCAGCTTCACCTGCCGCGCCGTGGTCTCGGACGACGCCCGCGCCGGCGTGGCAGTGGCGCCGATGGGCTGGTGGAACCGGGACTACGCGGGTGGCCGCAGCCCGCAGGCGACGACGCCGCAGCGCCTCACGACGCTGCGCGACGCACCGACGTTCAACGACAACCGCGTGGAGATCGAGCCCGTCTAGTACGCGGGCGTGACTTGCCCGCCGGCGTCCTGCCAGTGCGGCGCGAACGCCAGCGTGACGATGGTGACGTCGATGTCGGCCTTCTTGGGGCGGATCACGACGGAGTCGAGCTCCTCGGTCGCCGCGGCGTCGACTCCGACGCCCGCCGCGTCCTGCGCGAACTGCGCCTCGAGCTCGGCCATCTGCGCCTGGATGAGCTTGACGTTCTCCTCGGCACGCTTGACGTCGTCGTGCTGCTGGGCGACGCGGCCCGCACCGCGCGCGGCCGTCGTGAGCGACCCGGCCGTGACGCCCTTGCGCCCCAGGAAGCCGCCGAGGATCGAGCCCGCGACCGAGACGGCGGTCTGCAGGCCCGCGCCGCGCTGCTGATTCTCCTCGCGATCGACGGCCTGTTGCGCGGTGTGCAGCTTCGCTTGCAGCTGAGCGACCTTGGTGTCGTACTTGGCGCGCAGCTTCTCGCTCTGCGCGTCGCGGCCCTCGCGCGCGCCCTGCGCGAGGCGCGCGCGGAAATCGGCCTCCGACTCGCCCGAGCGCGAGACGAGCTTCTGCGACGGGCTGCGCCAGAGCGAAACGGTCTGCGTCTGGTAGAGCCAGTCGGCGTAGTCCTTCGCCCAGCGCTTGTAGCCCTTGGCATCGCGGGCGGCCGCAGGCAGATCGTGGAACGCCGCGCCCTCTCGGGGTGTCGACTCGAGGTCGGCGAGCGCGACTGCCAGATCGGTCGCGCCGGCCCAGTCGACCGCGATCGGGCCGTCGGCGAACGTGGCGAGGCGGGCATTGTCGATGGCCTGGTCGACCTGGTTCTTGGCATCGAGCAGGCGCACGTGCGCGCCGCCGATCAGCATCGGCAGATATGCGAGCGACGCGCCCGCGGGAGGGGCGCCGCGCAGCGGCAGATAGGCCGGCTGGACGCCGGCGGGCGGCGCCGGGGGCGTGGCCGCGGCGCTCGCCGCGACCGGGGCGGCGGCTGCGGCGGCGGGTGCGCCGGCGACCGGCGCGGCCGCCGCCGGAGCCGCCGCGGGCGCCGGCTGGGCCGCCTTGAAGGGCGCCATCAGCGAGGCGATCTGCGGCCGCGAGAGCGGGCCGCGCAGATACGACATCGTCCAGCGGGTCTGGAAGACCACCGGCGCGTTCTCGTGCACGTTGTTGAGCAGGAAGACACGGCTTCCGAGCGCGGACAGCAGCTTCTCGAGCGCCGGGCGATCGAGTCCGCTCTGGCCCGAGGCACCTTCCAGCCCGTCCAGCACGCGCTGCTTGTCCTGATCGGTCTGGAGGCGGCCGATCAGCCACGTCCCTGCGTTGGAGAGCCCCTTGTAGTCCAGATCCACCGGGTTCTGGGTGGCCAGCAGCACGCCCACGCCGAACGCACGCGCCTGCTTGAGCAGCGTCAGGAGCGGCTTCTTCGAGGGCGGCTCCCCGACCGGCGGGAAGTAGCCGAAGATCTCGTCCATGTAGACGAGCGCGCGCAGGCTGGTCGTGCCCGACTGCCCGCGCATCCAGGCCAGCACGGCGTTCAGGAGCAGCGTCACGAAGAACATCCGCTCGGCGTCCGAGAGATGCGCGATGGAGAAGATCGCGACGCGCGGCTTGCCCGCGTCGCTGCGCAGGAAGCTGCCGATGTCGAGCGGGGCGCCCTGCATCCAGAGCTGGAAACCCGGCGCGGCGAGCAGGTTGTTGAGGGCCAGCGCGAGCTCGAAGCGATCCTTCTGCGGATAGAAGGAGTCGAGGTCGAGCACGCCGATCTTGGCGAACGGCGGCTGCTGGATCTGCGCGATCAGCGAGGCGATGTCGAGCGACTGGCCCTTGGCCCAGGCCGCGCCCAGCAGGCTCGAGAGCAGGATGTGCTCGCGGCTCTTGATCGGATCGGCGTCGATGCCGAGCAGCGCCAGGAGTCCCGTGGCGATGGCGCCGATCTGGTCGCCGAGCGCCTCGGCGTCCGACTGATCCGCCGGCGGCGCGAACGATCCGAGCACCGAGACCGGCAGCCCGGCGTCGCTCCCCGGCGTGTAGATCGCGAAGTCGGCCGCATCGCGCAGCGCCTGGATGCGCGCGCCGCTCTGATCCCAGTCGGCGAGCCCCTTCGTCCACAGCTCGGACTGTGATTTCGCGAAATCGTCGGGAGAGACGCCCGCCTTGGCGGCGTCGTCCTCGTTGATCCAGGGCCGGAAGTCGGCGGGCGCCAGCGCGGGAAAGGTCAGCATCAGGTTGGCGAGATCGCCCTTGGGATCGATCACGATCGAGGGCACGCCGTCCAGCGCGGCTTCCTCGATCACGCCCACGCAGAGGCCGGTCTTGCCCGAGCCGGTCATGCCCACGCACACGCCGTGCGTCGTCAGGTCGGCCGAGTCGTAGAGGACGTAGCCGTCCTGCTTCGCCTTGGCCTCGATGTCGTACGGCTTACCGAGGTAGAAGCTCCCCAGTCCCTCGATTCCGTCCACAAGAACCCTCCCGCCGCGTGGCTGCCGGGCAAGTCTAGGAGGTTCTCGGCCTCTTCCGGCTTCACGCGGGCACGCGCGTGAAGGTAGCCTGCAAGGCATGGCCATCACGAGCTCCGCAAGCGGCATCGACCGCATCGAATCGATCCTCGGCGAGGGGGCGGAAGATCTCCTCGGCCACGAGTGCACCGGCATCGCGCGCGATCGCCTGCATCTGCCCGGGCCCGACTTCGTCGACCGCGTGATGCGCGACAGCGACCGCCCCACGCCGGTGCTGCGCTCGCTGCAGAGCATCTTCTCCCACGGCCGGCTGGCCGGCACGGGCTACGTCTCGATCCTGCCCGTCGACCAGGGCATCGAGCATTCGGCCGGCGCGTCGTTCGCCAAGAACCCCGATTACTTCGATCCCGAGAAGATCGTCGAGCTCGCAGTCGAGGGCGGCTGCAATGCCGTGGCCTCCACGCTCGGCGTGCTCGGAGCCTGCTCGCGCAAGTGGGCGCACCGCATCCCGTTCGTGGTCAAGATCAACCACAACGAGTTCCTGAGCTACCCGAACGCCTACGACCAGATCATGTTCGGGCAGGTCAAGCAGGCGCGCGAGATGGGCGCCGTGGCCGTGGGCGCGACGATCTACTTCGGCTCGGCCGAGTCGAAGCGGCAGATCGTCGAGGTCTCGCAGGCCTTCGCGACCGCGCACGAGCTCGGCCTCGCCACGATCCTCTGGTGCTACCTGCGCAACTCGGCCTTCAACCGCTCCAAGGACGGCGGGCCCGACTATCACACGGCCGCCGACCTGACCGGCCAGGCCAACCACCTGGGCGTCACGATCGAGGCCGACATCATCAAGCAGAAGCTGCCCGAGGTCTCGGCGCCCGGCTTCCTCGACCTCGACTTCGGCAAGACCGACAAGCGCGTCTACAGCGAGCTCATGACGCCGCACCCGATCGACATGACCCGCTACCAGCTGGCCAATTGCTACATGGGCCGCGCGGGCCTCATCAACTCGGGCGGGGCCTCGGGCGCCAACGACCTGCAGGACGCGGTCAAGACCGCCGTGATCAACAAGCGCGCGGGCGGCACCGGGCTGATCTCGGGCCGCAAGGCGTTCCAGAAGCCCGTGGCCGACGGCATCGAGCTCCTCAACGCGATCCAGGACGTCTACCTCTCGCCCGACGTCACGGTCGCGTGACCGATCCCCTCCTCGCGAGCGAGGGCTGGGGCGTCATCCATTGCTACTTCCGGCTGCGCGGCGACCGCCGCGAGCCGATCGCGGTGGCCGAGAGCGAGGCGCTGGTCGACGAGTTGTGCGCCGAGCCCAACTGTCAGGCGATCTGGACCGCGCCGCTCGGTGACCGCGCGGATCTGGGCCTGATGCTGATCGGGCCCGACCTGGCGCGCCTGGAGCGCTTCCGCGGCGCGTTTCTGCGCACGGAGCTGGGCCGGCGGCTCGAGCCGGTGCCGGAGCTCGGGCTCGTCTCGATGACAGAGCTCTCCGAATACACGCCGCGCGAGGGCAGCGAGGAGCACATGGCGATGCTCGAGCGGCGACGTGCACCCGCGGCTGCCGCGCAAGCGGCTGCTGTGCTTCTACCCGATGTCCAAGCGGCGCGAGGGTGAGGACAACTGGTACTTGCTCGGCTTCGATCGGCGGCGGGAGCTGATGGGCGGGCACGGGAAGCTCGGCCGGAAGTTCTCCGGGCGGGTGATTCAGCTGATTACCGGGGCGACCGGGCTTTCGGACTGGGAGTGGGGCGTCACGCTGGTGAGTGACGATCCCAAGGACATCAAGGACATCGTGTACGAGATGCGGTTCGATGAGGTGTCCGCGCGGTATGGGGTCTTCGGGGCCTTTACGGTCGGGTTGGTTTTGGGGTTGCGGGAGGCTTTGGGGGTTGCCGGGGCGGCGGTGGCTTAGGGCCGCTGTGCCTGCTTTGCGGCGCACGCTGATGCGGTGCTCCGCGTGGGCGGTTGCGTTGCTGCGTGGCGTTTCGGACGTCACCAGGCGGGGTGGCGGGTTGGGCCGGGTCGGCGCTCCGCGCTCGGGCCGTGTGGGGTGAAAATCCCCGCATATCGGCACAATTTCGGCACACTTTGCGGTCGATCCTTCGGTAGGATACGAACAAATGTTCGTACTTGTTGATGAGACCGTCGATCACGCGCTGGAGCGTGAACGCGAGGCTTGCCGGATCGAGATACGCGAGGTCACAGAGGAGCTCGCGCGTCTCACTCAGCGGCTGACCGAGATCGTGCGCGCCGCTGATGATCGGGGCGATTGGAAGTCCGCGGGGTGCTCTTCGAGTGCGCAGTGGCTCGCGCAGATCTCGAGTAGCGACCACCGCACCGCGGCTCGCATCACGCGCACGAGCGACGCGCTGCGCGAGCTGCCCGCGCTCGATCACGCCATGAGCACCGGCTCGCTCACGCTCGACCAGGTTGCTGCCGCTGCCGAGTTCGCGACCCCGGCCAGCGATGCCGAGTTGGCGCGCATCGCAGTCGGCAAGGCGCCCGGTGCCATTGCGGTCGCCGCGCGCTCGATCGTCCCGCCGGCGGTGCTTGACGATCAGGAGCTCTACGAGCGCCGCGCGCTCAGCATGACCTGGACGCGTGGGCGGCGCGAGCTCGTCTTGCGGGGACGGCTGCCGCTCGAGCAGGGCACCGCCTTCGAGCAGGCCATCTGGAACATCGCCAAGCCCCAACGGGCCGAGGACAAGAAGGCCGGCGCCGTGCTCGACTGGCAACAGTCCGCCGCGGACGCACTCGTCACCCTCGCGCGCCAGTCCGGCGGCGCAGAGGGCGGCCTGAGGCGCAGCCCCTCCACCGTGATCGTGCACCTCAGCGAGGACGCGCCGCCGCTGCTCGAGGGCGCCGGTCCGATCAGCGCCGAGACCGCCGAGCGTCTCGTCTGCGATGCGCGGCGCCTCGAGATCAAGCCCAGCGGCCGCGACCTCGTGCACTCACGCGTCGGGCGCTGCGCGTCCTACGCGCAGCAGCGCGCGCTGCACAAGCGGTCGTCGCACTGCCAGTACCCCGGCTGCAGCGCCGCACGCGAGCTCGAAGCGCACCACGTGCGTTGCAGTCGAGCGGGGCGGGAAGACCGAGCTGGACAACCTGATCCTGCTCTGCCCCCGCCACCACAAGCTGCTCCATGACCACCACATCCGCACCAGCGGCAGCGCTGAGCGGCCCGCGTTCACGGACGAGGCCGGCCGCTCGATCACCGCCAACCGGCCGCACGCACCGCCGGATTAGGCGGCGGCGGGCTGTTCGCGTGCGAGCTCGACGTTCAGCGTCCGGCCCGCGAGCTCGCTGCCCTTGAGCGCCTCGACTGCCTCGTCGGCGCGCTCGGCGGGGACGTCGACGAGACCGTAGGTGTGGTGCATGCGGACGCGCTGGGGCTCGAATGCCGTGAAGGCCTCCGCGAGCGCCTCGCGCGTGACGCCGTGGCGCTTGCCTGCGTTGACGAACAGTCGCGCGACCGGCTCGCCGGACTCTGTGCCATTGAGGGGGCCCTGCTCGACAGGCTTGCTTTCGACGACGTGCCCCGGCACCGCGAGCTCGACTTCGGGCTTGGACGCGGCCTCCGTGACTGCGGCCACGACCTCGGGCGGGAGCACCTTCAGCTCCTCGCCGGCGATGACCTGATCGGCCGTGAAGTGGCGCACCTTCGCGCCCGTCACTCGCTCGATCTCGGCCACGCCCTTGCGGTCGCGATTCGTCATGAACGTGTAGGCGATGCCGCTGCGGCCCACGCGGCCGGTGCGGCCGATGCGGTGCGTGTACTCCTCGGGATCGTCCGGGACGTCGTACGAGAAGACGTGCGAGACGTGCGAGATGTCGAGCCCGCGGGCCGCGACATTCGTGGCCACCAGCAGCTTCGCCCGGCCGCTGCGGAAGCGCAGCATCACGCCGTCGCGACGCCCCTGGGGCATGTCGCCGTGCAGCGGCGCCGCATCGAAGCCGCGCGCACCCAGCTGGGTGACGAGCTCGTCGACCGTCATCTTGCGACGGCGGAAGACGATCGCTGCCGCGGGACGGTCACGCTCGAGGACGGCGCACAGCACGTCCAGCTTGCGATTGGGCTCGACCTCGACGATCACCTGGTCGATCGTCTCGACCGTCAGGGTCGCCGACTCGACCTTCACGTGCACGGGCTCGTAGAGATACCTGTCGGCGAGCTTGCGGATCGGCGCCGGCATCGTGGCCGAGAAGAGCAGCGTCTGGCGGCCCGACGGCGTCTTCTTGAGGATCCACTCGACGTCCTCCATGAAGCCGAGCGAGAGCATCTCGTCGGCCTCGTCGAGCACGACATAGCGGCAATCGGAGAGCTGCAGCCAGCCGCGGCGGATCAGATCCATCACGCGGCCGGGCGTGCCGACCACGATCTGCGGGCCCTGGCGCAGCTGCACCGTCTGCTCGGGGATGGGCTGGCCGCCGAAGCAGGCGACGACCTTCACGCCCTTGAACTCCGAGAACGTGCGCAGCGCCTGCGCAACCTGGATGCAGAGCTCGCGCGTGGGCGTCAGCACGAGCACCTGGATGTCCTCGGACGTCTCGTCGATCTGCTCGACGGCCGGCAGCCCGAAGGCCGCCGTCTTGCCACTCCCCGTCTGCGCCTGGCCGATGATGTCGCGGCCGCGCACGATGACGGGGATGGCCTCGCTCTGAATCGGCATCGGCTCGGTGTACTCGAGCGCCTCAATGGCTTCGAGCACGCCTTCCGAAAGGCCGAGTTCGGCGAATCCGGTCACTGTCTTCCTCCGTGGTTCAGTATCGCCACGGCGGGGCGGCCGGATCGACCGGGAGCGCCGTAGCTCCTCTCGGGGCCTACACCGCGGAGCGCGGAGCACATTCCCCTGCTCAACAGGGTAGCAGCCTCGTTTAGCCTCCAAAGCGTGCCGACCCTCCATGTCACCGGGCTGCGCAAGAGCTACGGCGCCCACGTCGTCTACGACGGCGTCTCGTTCCGCCTGCCGCCGGGCGAGCGCCTCGCGCTGATCGGGCGCAACGGCGCCGGCAAGACGACGCTCCTGCGCACCATCGTCGGCGAGATCGACGCCGACGCCGGCGACGTCGGCAAGCCCAAGAGCTACCGCATCGCCCTGCATGACCAGCGCCCCCCGATCGCGGGAGCCCACACGCTCGGCTCCTACGTCGGCGAGGGCCTGGCCGACGTGCACGCCGCCGAGGATCGCCTGCAGGATCTGGAGCGCCGCATGGCGGCGGGCGACTCCAGCGACGACGTCCTGCGCGCCTACGCCCACGCGCAATCCGAGCTCGAATCGGTCGGCGGCTACGCCTGGCGCGCGCGCTTCGAGGAGATCCTGCGCGGGCTGAGCTTCAAGGTCGAGGACGCCGACCGGCCGCTCAGCTCGTTCTCGGGCGGGGAGCTGACGCGCGCCTCGCTCGCGCGCGTCCTGGCGGCACAGCCCGATCTGCTGCTGCTCGACGAGCCCACCAACCACCTCGACCTGCGCGCGCTCGAATGGCTCGAGGATCAGCTCACGGCACTGACCTGTTCCATCCTGCTCGTCTCGCATGACCGCTGGTTCCTGGAGCGCGTCGCGACCGGCGTGCTCGAGCTCGAGTTCGGCCGCAGCAAGCACTACGCGATGGGCTACAGCGCCTACCGGCGCGAGAAGGCGCTCGCGCTCGCCAACCAGGCCGACGCCTTCGAGCGCCAGCAGGCCGAGATCGAGCGCCTCCAGCGCTTCGTCGACAAGTTCCGCGCCGGCACACGCTCGCGCCAGGCGCAGTCCAAGGCCAAGGCCATCCAGCGCATGCCGAAGGTCGAGGCGCCGCGCCGCGATCGCGCGATCGCGTTCGGCTTCTCGAAGGTGGAGCGCAGCGGGCGCATCGTGATCGAGGCCGAGCACGTCGAGTTGCGCGCCGGCGACAAACAGCTTCTCGACGACGCGGGACTGGTCGTAGAGCGCGGGCAGCGCGTGGCCGTGATCGGCCCGAACGGCGCCGGTAAGACGACGCTGATCGAGACGCTGCTCGACCTGCGACAGCCGGTCGGCGGCCGCATCAAGCTCGGCCACAACGTCACGACCGGTTACTTCAGCCAGCACATCGCCGAGATGCCGGAACACCTGAGCGTCGTCGACGCGATGACGCGTGCCACGGGCGGTCACCTCAACTCGACGCAGTCGCGCACCATCCTCGGAAACTTCCTCTTCACGCAGGAGGAGGTCGATCGCAAGGTGGCCGTGCTCTCGGGCGGCGAGCGGCGACGTCTCGCGCTGGCCGCCCTGGTCGCCGGCGGCGCCAACCTGCTGGTGCTGGACGAGCCCACGAACCATCTCGACGTCGAGGCGCGCGAGGCGCTCGAGGAAGCGCTCGACGCCTACGAGGGCACCGTGCTGCTGGTCTCCCATGACCGCGCGCTGATCGACGCCGTCGCGACGCACACCGCGAGCATCGAGAACCGCCGCATCGCCCTGCGCCACGGCGACTACAACGACTACCTGGAGGCCATCGCGGAGCGCCCGCCCGCGCCCGCTCCTGCGCCGAAGGCTCCCAAGGTCGCCAAGGCGTCCAAGGCGGCGGCGCCCGCGAAGCGCAAGCCCTCCCAGCGCACGCAACGGCTGGTCCGCGATCTCGAGTCGGCCATCGCGAAGCTCGAGGCCGAGCAGGCGACGCTCGAGACGGCACTCGCCATAGAAGCCGATCATGCCCGCCTGAGCGAGCTCGGCACGCGCTACCAGCAGGTCCAGGAGGAGCTCGCCTGGAAGCTGCTGGAGTGGGAGCGCGTGCAGGCAACTGACGGCGTCGAGGCCTGAGACGCTAGGCTAGCCCCGTGTTCGCCGTCCAAGATCTCTTACGCCGCCTGCGCGAGGACGTCGCCAACCTGATCCGCACGGAGATCGAGCTGGCCAAGGCGGAGGTGCAGGCCAAGCTCAAGGTGCACGCGGTCGGCGTCGGGCTGATCGCCGGCGGAGCCGCATTCCTGCTGCTCGGGCTGTTCGCTCTGGTGGGAGCCGCCATCTTCGCGCTGGCGCTCGTCCTGCCCTACTGGGCCTCCGCGCTGATCGTCGGTGCGGTGCTGCTCCTGATCGCGGGGCTGCTCGCCTTCTTCGGCCAGCGCGCGATCAAGAAGACCGGCATCCCGACGCCCGACGCGGCGGTGGCGGAGGCTTTGGCCACGGTTGAGATGGTCAAGGAGGAAGTCCCGTGAGCGAGACCGAACGCAAGCGAGCCGAGGCGAAAGCGGCTCGGGAGCGCCTGGTCGGCACCGTGAACGAGCTCGGCGCGGCGATCCAGGAGTCCAAGCGCCGGGCGCGTGAGCGCGCCCAGGCCGCCGCGCCGTACGTCGTCGGCAGCATCGGCGCACTCGCGGTGCTGAAGGTTCTGCGCCGCAAGCGGTAGCGCCCTCGTGGGCGTCAGCGACGGGGAGCTCGTGCGCCGTGCCGGCACCGGCGATGCCGACGCCTATGCAGCACTCACGGCGCGTTACGAGACGCCGCTCTTCTCCTACGCCGCCCGCATGCTCGCCTCCCTCGGCGACGGCGAGCGCTGCCTTGCCGCGGCCTCCGCGAGTGGCTGGGACGACCTGCAGGGCGGCGCCGCGCCGTCGCGGCCCCAACCGCGCGAATGGCTCTACGGCCTCGTGCGCGACGAGTGCTTCGACGAGCTCGCGCGGCGTCCGGCGACCGATTCAGGCGATCACGACATCGGCGGTGACTGCGTTGAGCTGGCGGCCGAGGCCGCGCTGCGCGTCCAGCGCCCCGCCTACCGCGACGTGCTGATCCTGCGCGACGTGCTGGGGTTCGACATCCCGATCCTGTGCGTATTGCTCGACACGAGCGAGGCCGACGCGGAGAACCTGCTGTACCGGGCGCGAGCCGAGTTCGGGAAGGCGTTCGCCGCGCAGCCCGCACCCGACCGCTGTCCCGCCCGCCACAGCGATTGCCCGGACTGCGCCGAGCGCGAGCGGCTGCGCGCGACGCCGCAGCGAGCGCTCCTTCGCCTGGGGCCGCTCAGGCGGCCATCGCGCTGAGCAGGCGCCCGGCGGCGCCCTTGTCGAGCATCTCGTTGAGATTGCCGCACTTGGGCGACTGCACGCACGACGGGCAGCCGTCACGACAGCGGCACTCGGAGACGACGCGGGCCGCGCTCGCGACCAGCTCGGCGAACCGCTCGTGGCCGCGCTGCGCGATGCCGACGCCGCCCGCGTGGCCGTCGTAGACGAAGACCGTCGGGCGCAGCGTCTGCGGGTGGATGTTCGTGGAGAGCCCGCCGATGTCCCAGCGATCGCACATCGCGAGCAGCGGCAGCACCGAGATGAGCGCGTGCTCGGCGGCGTGCAGCGCACCGAGGAGGTCACCGCCGATTGCATCGATCAATTCATCCGGCGGCACGAACCAGAGCGCACGGGTGACGAAGTGCCGCGCCGGCAGGTCGAGGGGAATCGTGTCGAGGCGCCGTTGCTCCGGGAGGCTCCGCCGCTCGTAGGCCACGACCTGGTCGGTCACCTCGACCTCGCCGTAGCTGAGCGCCACTCCACAACGCTCCTCCGGCCCGATCAGCGGACGCAGGATGCTCGTCTCGGTCTCGCGCCGCGGCTGGGTGTACCACGGCCCGTCGAACGGCGCGACGAGCGCGACTCGATCGTCCAGATCGAGCGTCTCGGCGAGATAGGTCTCGCCGCGGTGCAGGTAGACCGCGCCCTCGTGCACCGTCGAGAAGGCCCGCTCCTGCTCGAGCATCCCGAGCAGGGCGCCGGTCTCCCGCTCGACCACGGCGACGGCGTCGGACGAGCCCGAGCGCAGCGACACGCTCCCGGCGGGCGATCCGGCACCGCGCCAGGCCAGCCCACCCGGCGTGCGGACGAGCTCTCCGGCCTCGACGAGCTCCTCCGCCGCGCTCAGCGCGCCGGCGCCGAGCACGGCATCATCCGCCTCGGTGAGCGGCAGCTCGTGCGCGGCGGCGCGCAGGTGGCCGATGCGGATCTCGGGGTTGGTCGGATCGAGAATCGCGGCTTCGTTCGGGCGTCCCAACAGGGCATCGGGGTGGTTGATGAAATAGCGATCGAGTGCGTCGGCGCCGGGGATCAGCAGCGCCAGTCCCTCGCCACGGCGCCCGGCACGGCCCCACTGCTGGCGCAGGCTCGCGACGGTGCCCGGGAATCCGACGGCGAGCGCGCAGTCGAGCAGCCCGACGTCGACTCCGAGCTCGAGCGCCTCCGTCGCCACCACCCCGAGCAGCCGCCCCGAGACCAGATCACCCTCGATCCGCCGCCGCTCCTCGGCCGTGTAGCCCGCGCGATACGGCGCGAGGCGCTCCGCCACGTCGTCGCGACCCGCCGAGATGAGGCTCTCGCGCGCGAAGCGGAAGACCAGCTCGCTGGCCTTGCGGCTCTTGACGAAGCAGATGGTGCGCAACCCGCGCGCGGTCAGGGCGGCGAGGAGACCGGCGGCCTCGCCCAGCGCCGAACCACGCGTCCCCTCCGCCTCGTCGAGCAGCGGCGTGTCCCAGAACGCCACGCGGCGCGGCGCGCGCGGCGCGCCGTCGTCCTCGACGACGCGCACATCGAGACCCGTGAGCAGCTCGCAGGCCTGCGCGGGGTTCGCGATCGTCGCGCTCGCGAGCAGGAACTGCGGCTCGCAGCCGTAGAGCGCGCAGACCCGCCGCAGCCGCCGTAGAACGAGCGAGACGTGCGAGCCGAAGACGCCGCGGTAGGTGTGCGCCTCGTCGATCGACGACGTGCGTGAGGTTGGTCAGCACCTCGGCCCAGCGGCGGTGGTTGGGCAGGATGCCGACATGCAGCATGTCGGGGTTCGTGAGGATCGGGTTGGCGAAGCGGCGCACCAGGTGCCGCTGCTCGCGCGGCGTGTCGCCGTCGTAGACCGCCGGGCGCAGCCCCAGCCCGTACTCGCGCAGGGCGCGCGCCTGATCCTGCGCCAGCGCCTTGGTCGGATAGACGTAGAGCGCGCGCGCCGAGGGCCGTTCGCACACCGCCGCGAGTACGGGGAGCGTGAACGCGAGCGACTTGCCGCTGGCCGTGCCGGTGGAGACGCACACGTGCTCTCCGCGCCGGGCGGCCTCCCAGACATCGGCCTGGTGGCTGTAGAGGCCCGAGATCCCCGTCGCGATGAGCGCCGACTGCACGCGCGGGTCGAGGTCGCCAAAGCCGGTGAAGACGGCCGGCCGGCCGTCCTCCTGGTGCTCGAACACGAGCGCGCCGTCCTCCACGCGACCGCTCGCCAGAACATCGTCGAAGGCGCTCACGTCGGTTCTTGCGGCAGCAACAACGAGGTCAGCGCAGCCAGCACCGCCAGCCCGCCGGCGCCGACGAGCGCGGTGCGCAGCGACGTGCTGTCGGCCAGCACGCCGAGCAGCGGACTCGCGAGCGAGCCGATGCCGATGCTGAGACCGAGCATCACGCCCGAAGCGAAGCCGACGTTGCGCGGCAGCGTCCGCTGCGCGATCACGACCAACGGATAGAAGTTCATCTCGCTGATGAGGCCGAAGAGTGCGATCACCGGGATCAGCGCGAGCAACGGCAGCACGGGGATGAAGAGCGCCAGCGGAGCAGCGGCGAAGAGCGAGCCGATGACGACGCGGCGAAACCCGTGGAGGTCCGACAGGCGGCCGCCCAGGAGCGTGCCGAAGGCGCCTGCGGCCAGCATCGCGGCAATCGCGATGTTGCCGGTCCCCTCGCTCGAATCGAGCGTGCGCCAGACGTACAGCGGCACGAACGCCTGGAACGCGAAGAGCGAGCCCGTGCGCAGCGTGCCCGCGGTCGCGGCGACGCTGAAGCCGCGCCAGTCGCTCGCGGCGGCCGTTGCGCGCGCGGCATGGTGCTCCGCGGCCGAGGGCCGGAACCCCTCCAGATAGGGCAGGTTGACGAGCAGGAGCAGGGACGCGGCGAGTGGGATGAGCGCCACGATCGCGGTGCCGCGCAGCCCGACGACGGCCACGATGGGCGTCGCGAGGATCGGCCCGAGCGCCCACCCGCTGAGTCCGCCGACCGCGAACATGCTCATGCCGGTGCCCTGACGGCCGCCGGCGGCCGCCACGAAGCTCGCGAAGCGCACGGCCTCGGGGTGGTACATGGCCACACCCACCGAGGCGATCACGAGCACGGCGCCCGTGGCGGCGTAGGACTCGAGCTGGCCGACGAGCGCGATGCCGATGGCGGCGAGAAACGTCCCCACCGGCATCATCCAGCTGGCGTGGATGCGATCGGCGAAGGCGCCGAGCAGCGGCTGCAGGAACGACGACCCGATGCTCGCGAACAGCAGCAGCGCACCCGACTGGGCATAGCTGTAGCCGCGATCGGCGACCAGGAAGGGCAGCAGCGCGGGCACCGTGCCCTGCGCCAGGTCGACGCTCAGATGGCCGAACGAGAGCACGCCCAGGCCGCGGCGGTCCAACCCGCTCGGGGCCGCCACGGCGACCGCGCTCAACGCACTCCGCGGCTCACGGGATACGAGCCGAGCACGTGCAGCTCCGCGCTCCGCTCGTCCACGTCGCGCAGCGCGCGCAGCACGCGCGGCGCCGAGCGGTGGCCTTCGACGTCCACGTAGAACTGGTAGCGCCAGGGCTCGCCCATGATCGGGCGGGAGTGCAGCGAGGTCATCTGCACGCCGTGATAGCGCAGCGGCTCGATGGCGTCATGCAACGCGCCGGGCTCGTGCTTGGTGATGATCCGGAGGCCGGTGTGCCAGTCGCTGTGGGAGTTGAGGTCGAGGCGCGTGAAGCGCGCCAGCCCGACGAAGCGCGTGAGGTTCTCGGGGTGGTCGGAGATCTCCTCGGCCAGGATCGTCAGTCCGAACGTCTGGGCCGCGAGGGGACTCGCGATGGCCGCAACCGTGAGATCGCCGAGCGCAGCGACCGTGCGCGCCGCCTCGGAGGTCGTGGAGGCCGCAACGCGCTCGTAGCGGCCGTTCAGCGCTCCCCGGCACTGCGCCAGCGCCATCGGGTGCGAGTGCACGACACGCACGCTCTCGAGCGTCGCACCGGCCGGTCCTACGAGGCAGTGCGGGATGTGCAGCGCGACCTCGGCGACGATCGAGACGGCGCCCTGCTCGAGGATCGCGAGCGTGTCGGGCACGAGGCCCGCCAGCGAGTTCTCGATCGGGAGGACTCCGCGGTCGACGTCGCCTGCCACGAGCGCCTCGGCGACGTGATCGAACGTCGTGTAGGACGACTGGCGCGTAGCGGGGTAGAGCCGGCCGGCAGCCTCCTCGGTGTACGAGCCCTCGGCGCCCGGGTAGGCGACGTGCTGCGGATCGCTGCCCATGCCCATCGCATCAGGCTAGATGGTCGCAGGTGCTAGACGGCCCACTTGCTGAGCGACGGGACATCCGGTACCCAGACGTAGCCGTCGGCATCGAGGATATAGGCCTCGCGCAGGCCGTGCGGCTTGTTGTTCGGGGCGTCGAGCACCGTATATCCGAGCCGCTGGGCGGCCGCGACGGCGGCATCCGGATCGACGCCGTGCACGCGGAGCTCGATGCCCCCTCCGCGCAGTGCGGCGATGCGCGTGCGAGGCAGCAGGGCATGCGCGTCGTAGGTGTGATCGGCGTGGGCCATCCACTCGTGCTCGCCGTGCCGCAGGACCGCCAGATCGGCGTCGGCGTAGACGATCGTCAGCCCGAGCACGTCACGGGCGAAGGCCACCGTCCGCGAGGTCTCGCGCACCAGCATGTTGACGCCCATGCCATGCAGGGAACGCCCGTAGTCGGGCGCCGACATCCATGGATCGCCTTCGCGCTTCTTCATCATCCTCAAACTAGTGTCCTGAGTCGGAAGTTCGGTGGTTGTGAGTGTGCTGGCTGGGTGTTCTGGGCGTCAGCGCGCCTGCATGAACGGTTGCACGAGGCGGGCGCGCCTCGCCGGCCGGTCGCTGCGATCCTCGGCGCGATCGGCGCTCCCGAGCATGCCCACGATCGCGCGCGAGGCCAGGAAGCGCAGCGGCTCGGGCTCCCAGCGCGGGCTCTTGTGCTCGACCCAGGGCAGCGAGACGAGTCCCGTGTCGCGGCCCAGGACGAGGTCCGCCAGCGTGCGGCCGAGCACGTTGCTCGTGACGACGCCGTGCCCGGTGTAGCCGCCGGCCGCACCGAAGCCCGAGACGCGGTCGTAGTGCACCGAGCAGCACCAGTCGCGCGGCACGCCGAGCGGCCCGCCCCAGTGGTGCGTGATCTCCGCTGAGGCGGCCGCCGGGAAGCGCTCGGCGATCGTGCGCACGAGGCGGGCGCGCACCCCGTCGTTGCGCTCGTAGGACTCGTCGATCGGCGAGCCCAGGCGGTAGGGCGCACCGCGGCCGCCGATCGCGATGCGGTCGTCGGGGGTGCGCTGAGCGTAGAAGAAGAGATGGCGCAGATCGGAGACGGTCTCGCGGCCGTCCCAGCCGAGCTCGTCCCAGACATCCGCGGGCAGCGGCTCGGTCGCGACCATGAGGGAGTAGAGCGGCATGTAGAGCCGGCGCTGGCCGGGCTGCTGCACCGTGAACGCCTCTGTCGCCCGCAGCACGCTGCCGGCGCGCAGGACGCCGCCGTCACAGCGCACGCTGCCCGGCTCGATGACCTCCGCGGCCGTGCGCTCGTAGATCGTGACGCCGCGCCGTTCACACGCGTTCGCCAGTCCGCGCGCCAGGCGCGCGGGGTCTACCCGGCCGCAGTGCGGCGTGAACGACGCGGCACGCGCCCCGCGCACCCGCACCCGCGTCGCGAGCTCGCCGGGCTCCAGCAGGCGCAGGTCGTCCTCGCCCATGCCGAACGAGCGGCGGCGTTCGACCCCGGCGCGCAGTCGCGACGCCTGCGGAGCGCTCGTGGCCACCATCAGCGTGCCGCTCTGCAGCCAGCCGCAGTCGATCCCCTCGGCGGCGATGACCTTCCCGATCTCGCCGACGGCATCCGCCATGGCGCGCTCGCCGCGGCGCACCGCATCGTCGCCGCGCAGGCGTGCATAGCGCGCGGCGTTGCCGGCCAGCCCTGCCGAGGCCCAGCCGCCGTTGCGCCCCGACGGCCCGAACCCGGCGATCTCGCGCTCGACGATCGCAATGCGCAGGTCGGGCTGCAGCGTCGCGAGGAAGTAGGCGGCCCAGAGCCCCGTGAAGCCGGCGCCGACGATCGCGACGTCGCAGTCGCGGTTGCCCTGCAGGGAGGCGCGCGGCGTGAGCGGCTCGGGCAGGCCGTCCAGCCAGAGGCTGCGCGCCCGGTAGCGGGCCTCCAGATTCATTGAACGAGGCCCTCGCGCTCGGCCACGCGCGTGCCCTTCGCCCCGGGCGTCAGCTCGACGATGCGCGTCGCGAAGGTCTCGAGGAAGTAGCGGTCGTGCGTCGCTGCGATGACGCAGCCGGTGAAGGCCTCGAGCTCGCTCTGCACGACCTCGGCCGACTGCGTGTCGATGTAGTTCGTCGGCTCGTCGAGCAAGAGCAGGTCGGGTCGCTGCAGCGAGACGCGCAGGAGATGCACGCGCACGCGCTGCCCGCCCGAGAGCCGCCCGAGCGGCGCCAGGCAGTGCTCGTAGTCGAGCCCGAGCGCGCAGATGCGGCGCACGGCGTCGTCGCGACCCATCGCGCGCTCGTCGAGGACGACGTCGAGCGGAGTGCGTTCGAGGTCGACAGACAGGCTCTCCTGCGTCATCAGCGAGACGCGGGCACCTTCCTTGATGCGCACGCGGCCCGCGGTCGGCTCCTGCTCGCCGGCCAGCAGTCGCAGCAGCGTCGACTTCCCGGCGCCATTCGGCCCGATCAGCGCGACCCGGTCGCCGCGCTCGAGCACGAGATCGACGGGGCCGACGCGCACCGCTTCGCTGTAGCGCACCTCGGCCCCCGTCGTCTCGGCCATGACCCGGCCGCGCGCATCCGAGGAGAACGAGAGCGAGAGCGTGCGGTCACGGCGCTTCTGCGGCTTGTCCACGCGGCCGCGGGCGCGCTCGAGCAATGTCAGGCGAGCGCGGGCGCGCGAGGCGAACTTGGAGTTCAGGCGCGCCCACTCGCGGTACTGGAAGAAGACCTGCTCCTGGCGCTTGACCTCGGCCCGGGCGCGCTCGTACTCGCCCTCCAGCCGCGCCATCAGCTTCGGCCGCTCCTCGAGGTAGTACGTGTAGCCGCCGGCGTAGCAGATCGGAGCGCCCGTCCGAGAGGTCGAGCGTCTCCTTGACCGCGGTGTCGAGCAGCGCGCGGTCGTGGCTCACGAGCACCGTCGCGCCCCGGCGCGATCCGAGCCGGTCGGCGACGAGTCCGCGCGCACGCAGATCGAGGTGCGCCTCGGGCTCGTCGAGCACCAGCAGATCGGGATCGGCGGCCAGCGCGCGGGCCAGCAGCACGAGTCGTCGCTGTCCACCCGAGAGCTCGCTCATGCGCCGCGACTCGGGAATGCTGCGCAGCCCGAGCTCCCCCAGCAGGTCGGCGATCAGCGCGCGATCCGGCTCCTGGGCAGCCGAGAGCGCCGTCAGCGCGGCGTCGTACTCACGCTCGAGCTCGCGCAGGCGCGGCGGATCGTGTGCCGCGTCGGCCACCTCAGTGGCCAGGCGCTCGAGCTGGAGCTCTGCCTGCGACCGGTAGAGCGCGTCCGCGACGGTCGGATCGAGGGCGAGCAACTCGCGATCGTCCTGCGCGACGCGGCCGAGCACGATGCCCTGCCGCCGTACCACCTCGCCGCTGTCGGGCCTGAGCTCACCGGCCAGCAGGCGCAGGAGCGTCGTCTTGCCGCTTCCGTTCGGCCCGACGACGCCCAGCTTCGTGCGCTCGTGCACTGCCAGCGTCACGCCCGCCAGGAGCGGTGCGCTCCCCGGGGCGTACGTGACATCGACGAGCTGTGCGATCAGGCCGGGACGCCGAGCCCGAGCTCGGCGGCGAAGCGGCCCTTCGGCTTCGCACCGGCGATGCGCTTCGTCTCCTGCCCGCCATCCACGACCACGAAGGCCGGGATCGCGAGAATCTGGAAGCGGGCAGCCGTCGCGGGGTTCTCGTCGACGTTGACCTTGACCCACTTGTGCGACGGATTGGCCGCCGCGAGCTCCTCGAAGGCCGGCTCCATCTGACGGCACGGACCGCACCAAGGCGCCCAGAAGTCAATCACGACGGGACGGTCGCTGTTGGTGACCTCGGCGTCGAAATCGGCGTCGCTGACATGTGTGATATCGCTCACGAAAATCTCCTAATGCGGGGTTCGATACTACAAACGCCACCGGGGGCGAAGCGATTCCCCGCCTAGACCTCGATGTCCACGGCCGTGCCCACGCGGATGAGGTCATACAGCCGCTCGACATCGGCGCGGTGCATGCGCATGCAGCCGTGCGAGGCCGCGTGGCCGACGGAGTAGTCCTGCGGCGTCGCGTGGAAGCCGATATTGGGCGCGCTCGTGCCGATCCAGCGCGTCCCGAGCGGATTGCTGGCGCCCGGCGGGATGGGCTCGAGTCCGGCAGCCCAGGGCGAGTTCGGCGGCACCCAGGTCGGATTCTTGATCTTGGAGATGATCTCGTAGTGGCCCGTCGGCGTCGGGTAGGAGGGCTGCCCGATGGCGATCGGCGCGCTGAAGACGCGCTTGCCGTCACGGATCAGGAACATGCGGAACTGATTCAGGTGCACGACGATGCGCTCGGCGCTGAGCTGCAGCAGCTCGGGCGTTGCGATGCCGGTGACGGGCAGGTCGTGCGCCTGCTGGAAGGCCCGCACGGCAGCCGCGGTGCGGGCGTTGTAGAAGCGCGTGAACGGCCCCTTGTAGAGGCCGAACGACTTCAGGCGGCGCTCGAGCTGCACGACGTCGGCCCCGCGGGCGCCGAGCGAGAGGACGGTCGACGAGCGGAGCTTCTCGGTCGAGTCGACCGTGAACGGGCCCGCCTTGACGGTGCTCGTGTTGCCCGCGGCGTCGGTGGCGGTGATCGTGAGCGTGTGCACGCCCTGGGAGACGTGCGTCAGCGGCAGCGAGAAGCGGCCGCTGATGGTGCCGTTGCCGAGCACTGCCTGCCCGTCGGGCGCCCGCAGCGCAACCGACGTGCCGTCGAGCAGCGCCTTCACCGCCACCGGCGAGGAGTCGTCGAGGGAGCCGCGCAGCGTCGGATGCGCCGTGCCGATGAGGGCCGGAACGCGATCGACGTGCAGCCGCGGAGCGGTGCGGTCGACCGCCACCGTGCGCGTGATGACGGAGCGATTGCCGGCGCGGTCGCTCGCGACGAGTCGCACCTTCGTGCGGCCGTCGGGCAGCTTGGGATCGAGTGCGAACGCGCCGCTCTTGGCATGCACGATGACGCGCTTGCCGCCATAGCTGACGGCAAGCGTCGAGCCGTCCTCGATCGAACCGCTGATCTCGCTTGCGGTCTGCCACCCGCTCGACGACTGGTCGAGGGCGAGCGCCGGCCGGCGCGTGTCGACGTGGATCGCGAACGACTTCTCGACGCTGTCGCCGAACATCCCGCTGGGCCTGGCCTGGAGGTGCACGACGTGCGTCCCGTCGGCCACGCGCGACAACGGCACGACGAGTCCGTCAGAACTCGTGCGCACCGGGACGACGGCGTCATCGACGCTCGCGCGCACGCCCGTGAGGTTGTCCGCGTTCTGGACGGGCACGACCA
The DNA here is from genome assembly GCA_963713435.1 of uncultured Actinomycetes bacterium. Lineage (GTDB taxonomy): Bacteria > Actinomycetota > Thermoleophilia > Gaiellales > JALYLC01 > JALYLC01. The sequence goes on along the minus strand of CAVQLU010000014.1, from coordinate 110,129 downwards.
CCTGCGGAGCCGACGTGCGGTACCAGCGCTGGGGCGCGGCGCCGACCTGCGGGCGCTGCACGTAGCTCCAGGTGCCGTACGCGGCTACAGCGAGGAGCACGAGCCCGCCTGTGGCCGCACAAAGCAGAAGCGAGCGACGCCGCATGCGACGAATCTAGCATTCGCCGCTCTACTGCACGGCAGCGTTTCGGGGGATTCGCCCCCGAGCGGCCTCGAGGCGCAGCAGCGGCACGCGGCGCATCGCCTCGATCACGATCGAGTGCGACATCTTGGAGCCGCCCGCCACCCGATCGGTGAACGTGATCGGCACCTCGCGCACCTCGAAACCGAGCAGCAATGCCCGATACGTCATCTCGATCTGGAACTGGTAGCCCTGCGCGTCGACCTCGTCGAGATCGATGGCCTCGAGCACGCCCCGCCGGAAGCACTTGAAGCCGCCCGTGAGGTCGCGCACGCCCACGCCGAGCAGCGTGCGCGCATAGAGGCAGCCGGAAGCGGATATCAGGCGCCGGGTGCGTCCCCAATTCTCGACGCCTCCACCGCTGCAGTAGCGCGAGCCAAGCACGAGATCGGCCCCGGACAGGGCGGCCTCGATCAGCGACGGCACCGACGCCGGATCGTGCGAGAAGTCGCAGTCCATCTCCAGCACGTAGTCGTAGTCGCGCTCGAGCGCCCAGCGGAAGCCGTCGAGGTAGGCGCGCCCGAGACCTTCCTTGACCGGCCGGTGCAGCACGTGCAGCCAGGGCCGCGTCGAGGCCAGCTCGTTCGCCAGGGCGCCCGTGCCGTCCGGCGAGGAGTCGTCGATCACGAGCACGTCGCCCGTCGCGCCGTCCAGCTCGCGCACGCGCGCGAGCGCGTCCACCATGCGCTCGATGTTCTCGCGCTCGTTGTAGGTCGGGACGCAAATCAGGAAGGACGGCACGTTTCGCATCTTGCCCTCATTCAGGCCTGAATGCAGCGGCAGGTACGATCCAGCCCGTAGATGACTCCCCTGCGCAACGGCGAGATCGCCGACCTGTTCGACCTGCTCGGTGATCTCTACGAGCTGGACGGCGCCGTCGTCTACCGCGTGCTGGCCTACCGCAGGGCGGCCAAGCGCTTCCGCGAGACCGCCGAGTCCGTCTGGGCGCTCTCGGAGCAGGGCCGGCTGACCGAGCTCGACGACATCGGCGACACGATCGCGACGAAGGTCGCGGAGCTGCGCGACACGGGGACGATGCAGGCGCTCGAGAAGCTGCGCGGACGCGTGCCCGAGAGCCTGGTCGAGATCGTGCATCTGCCCGGGCTCGGCGCCAAGACGGCGCGCCGGCTGTGGCAGGAGCTCGGCATCACGACGCTCGCCGAGCTCGAGGCTGCTGCGCGCGCGGGGCGACTGCGCGAGCTGCAGGGCTTCGGCGAGCGCAAGGAGGCGGCGCTGCTGACGCAGCTCGAGGCCGGAGCGGCGCCTCGCAAGCGCGTCTTCCGGCTCGATCAGGCCCTCGATCTGGCGCGCACCGTGCTCGAGCCGCTGCGCGCGCACCCTGCCTGCGAGCGCGCCGACGAGGCGGGCTCCCTGCGCCGTCGCGCCGAGACCGTCGGCGACGTCGACGTGATCGCAGCCGCGGTCGACGGACCCGCGCTCACGGCCTGGCTCGTCGAGCAGCCGTTCGTGGCCGAGGTGCTCGGCCAGGGCACCACCAAGGCCTCGGTGCTCACCCACAACGGCGTGCAGCTCGACCTGCGCGTCGTGCCGCCGGAGAGCTACGGCAACCTACTGCAGCACTTCACGGGCTCGAAGGGCCACAACGTGCGCATGCGCGAGGACGCCCAGAGGCGGGGCAAGAGCGTCTCGGAATGGGGCATCGAGGACGTCGAGAGCGGCGAGGTCTTCCGTACGAACGACGAGGCCGAGGTCTACCGCCATCTCGGCTATGCGCCGATCCCGCCCGAGCTGCGGGAGGACAACGGCGAGCTCGAGCTCGCGCGGCGCGACGAGCTCCCGGCACTCGTCGAGCTCGCCGACCTGCGCGGCGACCTGCACACCCACAGCGACTGGAGCGACGGCAAGCACTCGCTGCTCGACCTCGTCGAGGCCGCACAGGCACGCGGGCACGACTACATCGCGATCACCGACCACTCGGCGGGCGTCGGCATGGGCATCGGCCTCGAGGCCGACGACGTGCGGCGCCAGATCGAGGCCGTCCACCGGATCCGCGAGACGCTCACCGGCTTCGAACTGCTGGCGGGCTGCGAGGTCGACATCATGGGCGACGGGACGCTCTACCTGCCCGACGACCTGCTGGACGAGCTGGACTGGGTGGTGGCTTCGCTGCACGTCGCGCAGCGGCAGGCCCCCGACCGCATCACGAAGCGCCTGCTGGCGGCCGCCGAGCACCCGTGCGTCGACGTCATCGGACATCCGTCCGGCCGCCTGATCGGAGAGCGCGAGGGCTACGGCTTCGACGTCGAGGCGCTCGTCGCCGCCTGCGCCGGGCACGGCACGTTCCTCGAGATCAACTCGCAGCCGCACCGGCTCGACCTGCGGCCCGCCCACGCCCGGCTCGCGCTCGCGGGCGGCGTCAAGCTCGTGATCTCCACCGACGCGCACCGGCTGGCGGCGCTCGAGTATCAGGAGCTCGGCGTCTTCATGGCCAGGCGCGCGGGTGCCACGAAGGACGACATCGTCAACGCGCGCCCGTTCGCGCAGGTCGCGGAGCTGCGCAAGCCGGGCCGGGTCGCGCGCACGTGAGCGACCCCGACAAGAGCGGCGAAGGCCTCGTCTTCGTCTCGACCGGGCGCCGCCTCGCCGCCGCCAAGGTCGGGCGTCGCTGGCACGAGGTGCGCGGCCCGCTCATGATCGGCGCAGCGCTCGCGTCGTTGCAGGCGCTGTTCCTGTTCGTGATCCTCCGGATGCTGCAGGACCAGGGCATCTCGCTCCGCTGGTTCGTGCCCATCGTGGCGCTGACGACGCTCGCTCTCGTGGCCTGGCTGGGCCTCGTGCGCGCGGCTTTCGGGCGCGTCGTGCCGCTCGGCCAGGCGCCCGCGGCGGCCATCCTCGAGACGATCGAGGCGGTGCGCGGCGCCCTGCGCGGCGGATTCGACGCCGCCAGCGCGCAGGTCGTGGCCTACGAGACGCGCGAGCGACTCGGCTACGCGGCCGTCTCCGTGTGTGACCGCGAGCACGTCCTGGCCCACTCCGGCCTCGGCGCCGACCACCACGGCGCGGGACTGCCGGCGCCGCCCGGAGCCGTGGACGCGATGCTCGAGCGCCGCGTCTCGCGGCTGCCGGTGGGCTGGAAGCACGGCTGCGACGGCCGTGACTGCCCGCTGCGCTCGGCGATCGTCGCTCCGATCATGAACCGCAACGACGCCGTGGGCGCGATCGTCCTGTTCAGCGAGAAGGCGCTCGCCGTCTCGGACCGCGACCGCGCGATCGCGCGCCACCTGGGCGCGCTCATCTCGACCGAAGTCATGCTCGGCGAGATGGATCTGCAGTCCCGTGCGACCGCCTCGGCCGAGCTGGCCGCGATGCAGGCGCAGATCGAGCCGCACTTCCTCTTCAACGCGCTCAACACCATCGCGGCGTTCTGCCGCACGCAGCCGGACGAGGCGCGCCGGCTCGTGCTGGCCTTCGCCGAGCACTGCCGCCTCAGCCTGCGCCGGCCGAGCGCGTTCGTGCCGCTGCGCGACGAGCTGCGTCACGTCGAGGCCTACGTGGCGCTCGAGCGCGCGCGCTTCGGCGATCAGCTCGAGGTCGACGTGCGCGTCACGCCGGCGGCCGAGATGGCGCTCGTGCCGCCATTGCTCGTGCAACCACTGGTCGAGAACGCCATCAAGCACGGCAAGGTCGACCGGCCCCTGCGCGTGGTGGTGCGCTGCGAGGTGCGACTCGGCAGGCTGCGCATCACGGTGCGCGACAACGGGCGCGGCATTCCGCGCGAGCTGGCCGACCGCGTGCTCGAACCTGGCATCGGATCGGGAGCCGCAGGCCTCGGACTGGCCTCGGCCGCGCAGCGCGTGGCCGTCTTCTACGGCGAGCACGGGCGCTTGCGCATCGCCTCGGCCCCTCGCATCGGTACGCTCGTCTCGATCGTGATCCCGACCGTTCCGCCAGGCCACGAACAGGACGCCGTCGCGCAGTGAGCCTGCTCGCGCTGATCGTCGACGACGAGGCGCCGGCGCGCGCCGAGCTGCGCTACCTGCTGGAGCGCATCGGCGACGTCGAGGTGGTCGGCGAGGCCGCCAGCGTGCGGGAGGCCCTCGCGCTCGCCGCGCGCCTGGATTACGACGTCGTCTTCTGCGACATCTCCATGCCCGAGCTGACGGGGATCGACGCGGCGCGCGAGATCATGTCGTGGCCCAAGCGCCCGTACGTCGTCTTCGTGACCGCCCACCAGGACTACGCCGTGCAGGCCTTCTCGGTGGACGCCTTCGACTACCTGCTCAAGCCGGTCGCCGAGGATCGCCTGGCACAGACGGTCGAGCGGCTGCGCAGCGCGCTGCGCGGCGCGCCCGAGCGGGCAGCCCTCGGCGAGCTCGCCAAGGTGCCGGTCAGCCGCCGCGGCGAGACGCTCCTGCTCGACCACGACCAGGTCTATTTCATGCTCGCCGAGGGCGACTACGCGCGCATCGCGACCTACGACGAGCGCTACCTCTCGACGCAGTCCCTGCGCGAGCTCGAGGACTCGTTGCCCCCCGCGATCTTCTTCCGCATCCACCGCTCCTCGATCGTCAACCTGCAGAAGGTCACGGCGCTCGAGCAGAGCTCGCCCGGCCACTGGATCGTGCGCCTGTCGGACGCCGAGGCGACGACGCTCGAGGTCGCGCGGCGGCAGACGCGTGCACTCAAGCAGCACCTGGGACTGCGCGCGTGAGGCGCGTAGCGGCGCTCGCGGGCGTCGGCGGCGCGGCCGGCGTCCTGGCCGCGCTGTTCGGCGTCGGCGGCGGCATCGTGATCGTGCCGTCCCTGATCGCCCGGGGCTGGCAGGCGCATCGCGCGACCGCGACCTCGCTGGCCGCGATCGGCGCAACGGCCGTCTTCGGCGCCGTCCGCTACTCCTTCGACGGCCTCGTCGTGTGGCACGACGCCCTGCTTGATCGGCGTCCCGGCCGTCGTCGGCGTCGTGTTCGGCACGACGCTCGCCAAGCGCGTGCGCGGTCCGCACCTGCAGCTGGCATTCGCGTGCGTGATGGTCGTGGTCGCCGCCAGGCTGGCCTGGTGAGCCACGTCGCGCTGGCCGTCGCCCTCGGCCTCGCGGGCGGGGTGCTCGCCGGCCTCTTCGGGGTGGGTGGGGGCATCGTCTTCGTGCCCGCGCTGACGCTCGGCCTCGGCCTCTCGCAGCTGAGCGGCGAGGCCACGTCGCTGGCGGCCATCGTGCCCGTCGTCGCCGTCGGCTCGTTCCGCCAGCACCGCTCGGGTCTGGTCGAGTGGCGGTCGGCCGGCCTGATCGGCCTCTGCTCGCTGGCCGGCGTGCTGGTCGGGGCCGAGATCGCGCTGAGCTTGCCCGAGTCGACGCTGCGACGGGCCTTCGCGCTCTTCCTGCTGATCTCCGCTGCGCAGATGGCGCTGCGCGCCCGCCACCAGCTGCGGACGCCGTGAGCGACTACGCCTGGACGCCGCCGGAGTCGTGGGCGGCCGAAGCCAACGCCACGGCCCTCGCGCGCAGGCTCGGCGCCGATGGCTATCACGAGCTGCTCGAGCTCTCGACGGCGCAGCCGGAGGTGTTCTGGGACGCCGTCGTCGGCGACCTCGCGATCCCCTTCACGCAGCCCTACGAGCGCGTGCTCGACACCTCGGACGGCCCCGCCTGGGCGCGCTGGTTCGGCGGTGGCCGGCTCAATCTCACCCAGGCCTGCGTGGAGCGCTGGGCCGATGACCCGGCGCATGCCGGCGTCGAGGCGATCGCCTGGGAGGACGAGGCGGGTGCGACGCGCTCGCTCAGCTACGCCGACCTGGCGCGCGAGGTCGCGCGCTTCGCCGAGGGTCTCGAGGAACTCGGCGTGCGCAGCGGCGATGCCGTCGCTCTGCTCCTGCCGATGATCCCCGAGGTCGCGATCGCCTATTACGCCACCGCCGCGCTCGGCGCGCTCGTGGTGCCGATCTTCTCGGGGTTCTCGGCCTCGGCGGTGGGCAGCCGCCTGGAGGACTCGCGCGCCGTCGTCCTCGTCACGGTGGATGCGTTCATGCGCAAGGGCCGCCCGGTGGCGGCCAAGGCCACGGCCGACGAGGCGGTCGCCCGCGCGCCCGGCGTGCGTTCGACGGTGGTGGTGCGCCTGACGGGCGAGCCCGTGGCGTGGCGGGACGATCGCGACGTGTGGTGGCACGAGCTGATGGAGGGCAAGCCCGGGACGCGGCGCGCGACGCCGGTCGAGAGCGAGCACCCGTTCATGCTCGCCTACACCTCGGGCACGACCGGCCGGCCCAAGGGCGCCGTCCACGTCCACGGCGGGTTCCTGGTCAAGATCGCGAGCGAGGGCCGCTACACGGGCGATCTGCAGCCGGGCGACCGCATCCACTGGATGACCGACATGGGCTGGATCATGGGCCCCTGGCTGCTCGGCAACGCCCACGGGCTCGGACTGACGGCGCTGCTCTACGACGGCGCGCCCGACTACCCGGACCCGGGCCGCCTGTGGCGGTTGGCAGAGCGCCACCGCCTGACGTTCCTGGGCGTCTCCCCCACGCTCGTGCGCGCCCTGCGCCAGGCGGGCGATGCGGCCTTCGAGGGCGCCGACCTCTCGGCGCTGCGGCTGTTCGGCTCGACCGGCGAGCCCTGGAACCCCGAGCCATGGCTGTGGCTGTTCGAGCGCGTCGGCGGCGGGCAGCGCCCGATCATGAACATCTCGGGCGGCACCGAGGTGGCCGCCTGCTTCCTCGGCTCACCGCCCTTCCTGCCGCACAAGCCCTGCACGCTCGGCCTGCCGCTGCTCGGCATGGCGATGGACGTCTACGACCAGCGAGGCCGCCCGCTGCGCGGCGAGGTGGGCGAGCTCGTCTGCACGCAGCCGTGGCCGAGCATGACGCGCGGCATCTGGGGCGACCCAGAGCGCTACCTCGACACCTACTGGCGGCGCTTCCCGGATGTCTGGACGCACGGCGACTGGGCCTCGGTCGACGCCGACGGTGACTGGTTCCTGCACGGACGCTCGGACGACACGCTCAACATCGCAGGCAAGCGCATCGGCCCGGCCGAGTACGAGTCGGCGCTGGTCGGTGATCCTGCCGTCGCCGAGGCCTGCGCCGTCGGCGTGCCGCACGAGGTCAAGGGCGAGGCCGTGTGGTGCTTCTGCGTGCTGCGTGCGGGTTACGAGCCCTCGGAGGAGCTGCGCAGCCGGCTGCGGCAGCGCTGCGCGGAGGCGCTGGGCAAGGCCTTCGCTCCCGCCGAGGTGCGCTTCACGACGGCGCTGCCCAAGACGCGCAGCGCCAAGATCGTGCGCCGCGCGGTCCGCGCGACCGTGGTGGGAGAGGATCCCGGAGACCTCTCCACGCTCGAGGATCCGGCCGCGATCGAGGCCGTGCGCGCGAGCCGCTAGTCCTCGCGCGACCAGGTCGAGGGCGCATCCGAGGCGGGGAACGACTCCTCGGAGGCCTCATCCACCGGATCGGTCTCGGGCGGGTAGGGCTGGTGCGGCGGGAACAGCTTCTGGGGCGGCGGAAGACGATCCTGCTCGGGAGGCTCCGTCGACATGCGAAGGAGCGTAGCGCGCAAAGTCGCTACGGTCATCGGCCTAATGGAGGCACGCATCACCGGCATCGAGACGCGGCGCTACCGCTACCCGCTCGATCCGCCGTTCCGGGCGGCGTGGGATCCGATCCCGCGCACCCACCAGGACGCGACGCTCGTGCTCGTGCACTCCGACGTGGGTATCACGGGCTACGCCAGCGGCGACCACCTGCCCGACCGCGAGGTGCTCGAGCGCTTCCTCGTCGGCCTCGATCCGCTGCGCAGCGAGGCCGTGCGAGAGATCTGCGAGACGGTCGACTTCCACGGCGGGCGGCCGTGGACCGCGGAGTGCGCCGTCTGGGATCTCGCCGGGCGCCTGCTCGACACGCCCGTCTGGCGCCTGCTGGGCGGGCGCAACGAGCGCCTGCTGGCGTACGTCTCGAGCGGCGAGCTGGTCTCCCCCGATGAGCGCGCACGCCGTGCCGTGGCGCTGCGCGACCGGGGTGTGCGTGCTCTCAAATTGCGCTTCCACCACCCCGACTGGCGCGATGACATCGCGGTCGTCGAGCACGTGCGGGCGGCCGTCGGCGACGACTTCGACCTGATGGTCGACGCCAATCAGGGCTGGCGCATGGCGGGCGACCGCGAGGCGCGCTGGGATGTCGCGACCGCGGCGCGCTGCGCGCGCGAGCTCGAGCGGCTCGGCGTCTACTGGCTGGAGGAGCCCCTGCGCTGCGACGACGTGGAGGGGTACCGCGCGCTGCGCCGCCTGACCGGCATCCGCATCGCGGCGGGCGAGATGGTGCGCGGCGCGCACGAGGCGCGCGATCTCGTCCTGCGCGGCGGCGTCGACGTGCTGCAGCCCGACGTCGTGCTCTCGGGCGGCATCTCGGGCTGCCGCCGGCTGGCCGCTCTGGCCGATCTCTGCGGACGCATGTTCAGCCCGCACACCTGGTCGAACGGCTATGGCCTGGTCTGCAACCTCCACCTGACGCTGGGCGTGTCGACGTGCCCGTACGTCGAGGTGCCCTACGACCCGCCCGCCTGGTCGGCAGAGCGGCGCGACTGGCTGCTGCCTTCCGTCGTGGCCATCGCAGACGACGGGACGATCGCACCGCCCCCCGGCCCCGGGCTGGGCGTCACGCCCGACCTCGATGCCCTCGAGCGCTGGCGCGTCGCGTGAGGGCCGTCGTCCTGCGCGAGCCCGGCGACGTGCGCGTCGAGGACGTGGAGCTCGCGCCACCCAGGGCCGGCGAGGTGCTCGTCCGCATCGCCGCCTGCGGCGTCTGCCACTCCGACCTGCACCTCGCCGAGGGTCGCCTCGGAGAGCGCCGCTGGCCGATGGTGCTCGGACACGAGGGCGCCGGCACCGTCGAGGCGGTCGGAGAGGGCGTCGTGCACGTCGCAACCGGCGATCGCGTGGTGCTCTGCATGATCCCGTCGTGCGGCGCCTGCAGCGCCTGCCGGGGAGGCCGGCCGACGCTCTGCGGCCCTGCCGGCGAGGCCGGGGTGCGAGGCACGCTGATGGACGGCACGTCGCGGCTCGCGCTGCCCGACGGCACGCCGCTGCAGCACGCACTCACCGTCGCCTGCTTCGCCGAGCGCGCGGTCGTGGCCGCGGCGGGCGTCGTGCCGCTGGCCCCGAACGTGCCGCTCTGGCAAGCCGCGCTGCTCGGCTGCGGCGCCGTCACGGGCATCGGGGCCGTGCGCAACGTGGCGAAGGTGCGGATCGGCGACCGGGCTGCGGTGATCGGCTGCGGCGGTGTCGGCCAGCAGGTCATCTCGGGCCTCGTGCTGGCGGGTGCCGGCGTGATCGTCGCCGTCGATCGCGATCCCGCCATGCTCGAGCTCTCGCTCGCGCGCGGGGCCACGCACGCGGTGGACGCGCGCGCGTCCGACCCGGCCGCGGCCGTACGCGAGCTGACCGGCGGCGGCGCCGAGCACGCCTTCGAGGTCGTGGGACGGCCCGAGACGATGCGGCTGGCCTGGGACTGCCTGCGCGCCGGAGGCACCGCGGTCGTCGTGGGCCTCGCAGCCGTCGGGGTCGAGGCGGCCTTCCCGGCCATCGAGTTCCTCTCCGACAAGGGCATCAAGGGCTGCTACTACGGCAGCGGCAACCCGTCGGAGGAGCTCGCCTCGCTGGTGCAACTGGCGGCCGCCGAGCGGCTCCGGCTGGCCGAGGTGGTCACGAATCTGACCGACCTCGACGGCATCCCCGACGGCCTCGAGCGCCTACGGCGCGGCGCGGGCGGCCGCACCGTCGCGATCATCGACAGCGCGGATGCGGGTGTGCCTTAGACCTCGGCGCCCGGCTGCTCGTGCACGTGCGAGACGATGTGCACCACCGGGACGTCGGTGTGGCCGCGCACCTGCGCCACGAGGTCCTTGCGGAGCCAGCGCGAGCGTGAGACGGGGTGCGTCGAGATCACGATCAGGTCGGCATCGAAGCGGTCGAGCGCGTCGCGGACGGCTGCGAACGGCACCATGTCGCCCACCGTGCCGCTGCACTCGAGGCCCTCGGACTGCAGCACCGCGAGGGTGCGGTCGAGGCGCTGCTGCGCCGCGTCGATGGCGCCCGCCTGTGACCAGGTGTCGGCCAACCCGTGCTCTGCCGCCACTGCCGGAGCGACGACGAAGAACGTCGAGCTGCGCTCGTCCTCGATCCGCCGCAGCTCAGCGAGCAGCTCCTCGGCTTCAACGGTCTCGTTGGCGACCACAAGCACGCGGGACATGCGCTACCTCCGGAGGGATTGGCAGCAAATGTTACAACCCCGCGGCGACCCTTGGGGGCTACTCGACCTGCCCGACGGCGAACGACACGACTGCCAGCACGATGCCGCCGATCAGGCCCCAGACCTCGAACGGGAAGCCGTCCACACCCTTGGCGACGAGCACCAACACGATCGCTCCGACGATCGTGAAGCCGATGACCCGCATGGCGATCTTGCCGAGCCGGTCTTCCATGTGTTGTTCCATGCGTCCCCCTGCGTCGTCGACCGCGCACATGCTATCCAGCCGTCAGCCGCCTGCGCTCTTGACCTGCAGTCCGAGCTTCTCGAGGTGGGCGAGCACCTTTGCGCGGTGATCGCCCTGGATTTCGATCACGCCGTCGACGACGCTCCCGCCCGAGCCGCACAGCCGCTTGAGGTCGCGCGCCAGCTCGGTCGCCTGGGCGGGTGCGGCGCCGCTGATGGTCGTCACGGTCTTGCCCTTGCGGCCGGAGGTCTCGCGCCGCACGCGCAGGATCCCGTCGCCCGGCGCGCGCCCGGCCTGGACACGGCAGGCGCAGCGGCCGCCGTCGGCCAGCGGCTGGCCGCAGTGCTGGCAGCGCCGCACGCGACCGCCGTCCGTCGAGTAGACCAGACCCATCGACCGCCACGGTAGCGTGACGCGGCGTGTACGTCGGCCGCTATGCACCCAGCCCGACCGGTGACCTCCACCTCGGCAACGCACGCACGGCGCTCGTCGCGTGGCTGTGGGCGCGCCAGGCCCGCGGCCGCTTCCTGCTGCGCTTCGAGGATCTCGACCGGGCGCGCGTGCGCAGCGGCTGCGCGGAGCTGCAGGAGCGGTCGCTGGCCTGGCTCGGGCTCGACTGGGACGGGGCACCCGTATCGCAGTCCGACCGCGCCGAGCTGTACGAGGCGGCGATCGACCGGCTGCGCGCTCAGGGCGTCCTCTACGAGTGCTTCTGCTCGCGCGCCGACGTGCGCCGCGCCGCCTCGGCGCCGCACGGGCCCGACGGGCCGATCTACGGCGGCACCTGCCGTGATCTGGGCGAGAGCGAGCGCGCAGCCCGCCTCGCGCTCGGCCGCACGCCCGCGCTGCGGGCGCGCATGGAGGGCGTCGTCGAGTTCGGCGACGACCTGCAGGGCCCTCAGGCTGAGCAACTCGAGCGCACGAGCGGCGACATCGTCCTGCGCCGCGCGGATGGCGTCGTCGCCTACCAGCTCGCAGTCGTCGTCGACGACGCGGCCCAGGGCGTCACGCACGTCGTGCGCGGCGCCGATCTGCTCGCCTCGACGGGGCGTCAGCTCCACCTCTACGACCTGCTCGGGCTGACGCCGCGTCCCGGCTACGCCCACGTGCCGCTGCTGCGCGGCGAGGACGGCGAGCGCCTGGCGAAGCGCAACGGCGCAGTGGGTCTCGAGGAGCTGCGAGCCCAGGGAGTCGATCCGCGCGAGCTGGTGGGCCGGCTGGCGCACAGCGCCGGCCTGCTCGATCGGCCCGAGTCGTGCACTCCCGGAGAGCTCGTGAGCGCCTTCGATCCGAATGGGTTGCACTGGTAGCCTCGCTGGCGTGCTCATCTGGATCGTCGTCGCGCTCGTGGTCGTGGTCGCCGCCATCGCGGTCCTGCTCTACAACCGCCTGACGCGCGCGCGCAACCGTACGCAGACGGCGTGGGGCGACGTCGATGCCGAGCTGAAGCGGCGAGCCGACCTCGTGCCCGAGCTCAACGAGGCTGTCGCCTCCTATGCCGGGCACGAGCGCTCGGTGCTCGACGCAGCCGCGCAGGCTCGTGCCGAGGCGATCGGCGACGACCCGGCTGTGCGCGCCGCGACCGAGCAACGCCTCGGCACCGCCATCGGCGGCGTCATCGGCGTGGCAGAGGCCTATCCCGACCTGCGCGCCTCGGAGCGGTTCGCGCAGCTGCAGCACGACCTGTCGCACAGCGAGGACCGCATCGCGCTCGCACGCATGGTCTACAACGACACGGTTCAGACCTACAACGCCTCCATCGAGCAGCTGCCGGCGAGCCTCTTCGCGAGCGCGCTCGGATTCCGCCGGCGCGCTCTCTTCGAGCTCGCGGACGGCCGCGGATGAGGCGGCCGGCCTGGCTCGCGCTGGCCCTCGTCCTCGCGCTCGCGCTGCCCGCCGCCGCCCAGGCCGACAAGAGCTACAGCCTGCCGCGGGCCGTGGTCACCGTGACGCTCGCGCGCAGCGGCGAGGTGCTCATGCGGGAAGACATCACGTTCAGCTACTCGGGCACCTTCACCGGCGCCTACCGCGACATTCCGCTGGCCCCCGATGTGACCGCCGGCGATGTGCAGGTGAGCGAGGCCGGCCAGGCCTATGCGCCGGGTGGGAACACGACGCTCGGCAGCAGCGACGCGGCCGGGCACTTCGGCGCCGTGCGCCTCCCACAGGGCCTGCGGATCGTCTGGCACTACGCGCAGAGCGGCGGTGAGCGCACGTTCACGCTCCGCTACCGGCTGCGCGGAGTCGTGACGGCCTACGACGACGCCGTCGAGGTTGCGCCGCAGGTCTGGGGCAATCAGTGGCCGAGCGGGCTCGGCCATCTGGACGCGAGCGTGCATGCCGCAGGGCCCCTGCCCGGGACGCGCGGCTGGGTGGAGCCGCCCTGGCTCGACCACAGCGTGAGCGTGACGCGAGGCACGGTGCAGGCGACCGTCGAGGACATCCCGGCCAAGCGCAGCGTGATCCTGCGCGTGCTCTACCCGCCGGCGGCGCTCGCCTCCGGCGCACCGTACGCCAAGCACGTGGACGGGAGCATCGTGGCCGCGACGGTGGCGCGCGAGCAGGCCGCCGCCGACCGGGCGGAGCGCGAGCGCCGCGACCTCGAGGACACGCTGCACCATCCGTGGGCCTGGATCCTGGCCGCCATCGCCATCGCGATCATCCCGGCCGCGCTGCTCGGCGGGCTCGCGTACTGGCGTTTCGGGCGCGAGTTCGCGACCGGTACGGCCGCCGAATACGTGCACGAGCCGCCGGACGATCTCGCGCCCGCGCTCGTGCCGTCGCTGCTCGCGCAGCGCGTCGTCGCCGGTGGCGACCAGCTGGCCGCCACGCTCTTCGAGCTGGTGCGCCGCGGCCGCTACAAGATGACCGCCGTCACGCGCGAGGAGTCGTCGCTCGGCGGTCTGCGCCACAAGGAGGTCGACGACGTCGATCTCACGCGCGGGGACGAGAGCATCGAGCTGGGCGTCGTCGAGAAGCCGGTGGCCGAGATCTTCGACCGCCTCACGGCCGAGGGTCCGGCGGCGCTCTCGCGCGTCGCCGCCACCGTCAAGGATCTCCCGGACGGCGACCGCGAGTGGTTCCACGGCCGCTCCGAGGCGTTCGAGTCGGCGGTGGGCAACCAGGCGCGGCAGCGCAAGTTCTGGAGCGGTCACGGGATCCTCGTGAAGTGGCTCGCATTCGTGCTCTTCCTGGCGGTCGGCGTCGGCCTGGCGGCCGTCGGCATCGCCGGCATCGCCGATCCACCGCTCGTGCGGCGGGACCTGATCCTCACGGGTCTGGGCGTCGCGCTCGCGCTCAACGCGGTTGTCGTGCTGTTCCTCCCCGCGCCCCTGTGGCGCCGGCGCCGCCCCGAGCTGCAGGCCTCCGCGGAGCGCTGGGAGGGCTTCCGGCACTACCTCGAGGACTTCCCGCGCCTGGCCGACAAGCCGGCCGACACCTTGCCCCTGTGGGAGAGCTACCTGGTCTACGGCATCGCGTTCGGCATCGCCGAGCGCGTGCTCGACGCCGCGCGGGTCGACTTCCCGGCGATTTCCCAGTCATCCGTCTACGCGCCGGCCCTGTACATCCCGTCGTTCAGCGCCGGGAGCTTCGCGTCCGGTCTCGGCTCGGCCTTCCCTTCGCCGTCCAGCGGGAGCTCCGGCGGGGGCGGGGGCGGCGGATCGTTCGGCGGCGGTGGCGGCGGCGCCTGGTGAGCGCCGCGGACGAGTTGCACCGCGACCTGCAGGCGCGCGCCGTGGAAGCCGATGCGGAAGCTCAGCGCCACCTCATGGCGGGCGATCCCGCCGGCGCCGAGCCGTTCCTGCTCGTCGCCGAAGGCAGCTACCGCGCATCGTGGGAGGCCGCGCCGCCCGGGGGCTACGGCCGTCTGGTCGGCATGCTCAAGGCGGCCATCCTGCGTGGCGAAGGCGGCGCGGCCGCGGCCTACGCGCGGGCGGCCCTGGACGGCGAGAGCGACTCGCCGACCGCGGCCTACGCACGCGCACTCGCCTGCCTGGCCATGCACGACGATGCCGAAGCCGCCGCTGCGGCGGCGCAGATGGCCACGGGCGGCGAGGCCTTCGAGCGTACGGCGGCGGCACTCGGGGCGCTCGCACGCCGCGATGAAGTTGCGTACGCAACGGCATTGCGGGCGGTGATCGCCGACTTCGAGGGCCGAGACGTCCACCTCACCGGCGTGGCGATCGCCGATACGGCGGTCGTCCTGGAGCGCCTGGCCGAGCCGCGCGGCCTGGCGCAGCGCCCCACCTCGCCGCTGCTCCCCTAGCGTCCTACTTCTGCAGCATCGCCCAGATGCCGAGGACGATCGCGGCCAGGCACACGAAGGCGCCGACGACGACCATCGCGGTCCCCATGGCGTCACTGCCGCCACGCGCAACGGCCTGCTCGCGCCGGCCCTGCCCGGTGATCGCGGCGGCGAACGCCACGGGCACGAGCACGCTGGCGAGGAGCGTCACCGCCAGGATGCGCCAGAGCGCATCGGGATCGACGTAGTCCCTGAACGTCGCGAGGATCATGCGACAGGGGCCGGGGTCGGCGGAACCGGAACGGCGGGCGGCACCCGCGGCGGGACAGGCGGAGCGACGACATCCTCCGCGCGGACCGGCTCGCGGTGCGAGAGCAGGAAGAGCCCGCTCAGGACCGCGATCGCGATCGCGGACACGACGACGACTCCGGGAATGCCGCCGCCGCAGGCGCGCACTCCGCCGTAGGCCGCCGCCCCGGTGAGGCCCGCGGCCGGCAGCGTCAGTCCCCACGCGACGATCATCTTGCGCACGACCTTCCAGTGCACGATGCCGCCGCGCCGCCCGAGGCCCGTGCCGGTGACACCGCCGGCGATGACCTGCGTCGTGGAGAGCGGGAAGCCGAAGTACGAGGAGGAGAGGATCGTCACGCTGGAGGAGGTCTGCGCCGAGAAGCCCTGCGGCGGCTCGAGCTCGGTGACGCGCGACCCGAGCGTGCGGATCACGCGCCAGCCGCCCGAGTAGGTGCCGAGCGCAATCACCGTCGCGCAGCTGACCTTGACCCACAGCGGCATCGACTCGGCCGGGCCGAGACGACCCGCGGCGACGAGCGCGAGGACGATCACGCCCATCGTCTTCTGCGCGTCATTCGTCCCGTGCGCGAGGGCGACGAGCCCGCTCGAACCGATCTGACCGACGCGGAAGCCGCGCCTGGACGTCTCCGCCGGTGCGCGCTCCGTGAGCCGGTAGGAGATGCGCGTCGCGATCAGCGCGGCCGTCCCGGCGACGAGCGGCGCGAGCAGCGCCGGCACGGCCACCTTGGACACGACTCCCGTCCAGTCGACTCCGCTGGTGCCGACCGCGGCCAGCACCGACCCGACGATGCCGCCGATGAGCGCGTGGCTCGATGACGACGGAATGCCCAGATACCAGGTGAAAACGTTCCAGACGATCGCGCCGACCAGGCCCGCGAAGATGATCTCGAGCGTGACGTCGCCCTGCGTGACGATGCCCTTGGCGATCGTGGCCGCAACGCTGATCGAGAGGAAGGCGCCGACGAAATTGAGGACGGAGGCCACTCCCACGGCCACGCGCGGACGCAGTGCGCCTGTCGCAATCGTCGTGGCCATCGCGTTCGCGGTGTCGTGAAAGCCGTTGGTGAAGTCGAACCCCAGGGCCGTCACGACGACGATCACGAGCAGAGCCGTCGTCTCGCTCACGCTGTTGTTCTACCAGTGCGGGCGCACATCAGGTGCCGGGTTCACGATCCGCGCAGCCGCGTAGCCACGATGCGCACCGCCACGGAGTACTCGGCGGCGAAGCTCTCGGGCGTCCACGTGTGGCCCGCGATGAGCTCTGCGTACTTCTCGACGTAGGCGGGTACCTCGTGGGCCGGAGGGTCGTCCGCGAGCGCCGCTTCTCCGAGCACGACCACGATGTCGCCGCCCGTGCCGTCGCCGTCGAGGTGCAGCGCCACGCGCGGCCGTTCGGCGATGTTGCGCAGCTTCGCTGTGCCCGGCTTGGAGTAGACGAGGAACGAGTCCGGCCGGTCCCACAGGAACCAGACCGGCACGGGCTGCGGCGTGCCATCCGGGCTGGTCGTGATCAGCCAGCCGATCAGTTCGTCGCGCAACCGCCGCTGCGCGCGCTGCCCGAAGGGCGTCTCCGTGTCGAGTGTGAATGGCATGGATCAGGGCTCCTCTTGAAGGCGATCGAGCGCGGCCCGGATTGTTCCAGGTCGCTCCAGCCAGGGGAAGTGTCCCGCACGGCCCAAGATCTCGACGCGCGCGGCCGGGCCGATGGCACGTGCGGTATCCGACGACGCCGAGACCGGCATCGGACTCCCCGCTCCGTGCAGGAAGACGGTGGGCACGGTGAGGCCCGCGAGGCGCGCAGCCAGGCCGGGGAGCTCGCGGCGCAGCGACGCGAACGTGGTGGAGTAGGCCTCGACCGACGAGCGGAAGCCCGGAAAGGGGGCGGGCTCCGCGGGATTTGCGAAGTACGTGGGCCAGAAGAGCCGCATCGATTCCATCTGGTCGCGCTCGCTCCCGCGCCCGGCGATCGCCTCGAGCTCCAGCTGCTCGGCCCGCGCGACGTCCTCGGGCGGCATGCGACGGATCATCTCGGCGTCGAACTCGGCCTCGCCGCCGTCGCCGACGCCCCCGAGCGTGTCGATGATCAGCGCGGCCCGCACTCGCTCCGGACGCTCGGCCAGCACGTGCAGCAGCAGGTGCCCGCCCCAGGAATGCGCGGCCACGAGGGCGCGCTCCCACCCGAGCGCGTCGAGCACCGACACGACGTCGGCGGCCTGCACGGCCACGTCGTAGGGGGCGCGCGCCGTCGACGGCGCCAGGCCGCGCTGCTGGTAGGCGGCGACGCGATAGCCGTCGGCGAGCTCGTCCACGACGGGCTGCAGGTAGTCCCCGGACAGCCCGGGCCCGCCGTGCAGCAGGAGCACCGGTGGCCCGTCGCCGGCGAGCGAGCCGTGCAGCCGCCCGCCTTCCACGTCCACCTCGAACGGCTCGCTCACGGGCGGACGACGCAGCGGAAGCCGATGTGGCTCATGCCCGAGTCGATCATCTGCGGGCGGCGCGCGGCGGGCCGGTAGCGCCGGCAGTAGCTGTCCGCGCAAAGAAATGATCCGCCCTTGATCACCCGGCGCGGGATGCGGAATTGCGGCTGTGCCGGGTCGTAGCTCTGCTCGGCCGTCATGCGGCACGCAGCACGATCCGCCCTGCTCGCCGATGCCGTACCAGTCCGCCGTCCACTCCCAGGTGTTGCCCGCCATCTCGTGCAGCCCGAAGCCGTTGGGCGGATACGAGCCCACCGCGGCCGTCGTCCCGTAACCCGCGTCGTGGCGCCAGGGGAAGTCGCCGTGCCAGAAGTTCGCCAGTCGCTCGCCGGGCGCCTCCGGCTGGTCGCCCCAGACGAACGCCGCGCCGTCGAGGCCGCCGCGCGCCGCGCACTCCCACTCGGCCTCGCTCGGCAGCGCCTTGCCGGCCCAGGCGGCGTAGGCCTCGGCGTCCTCGCAGGCCACGTGGACGACCGGATGATCAGGCTCGCCGAGCCGCCAGCTGGCGCCCGGCGTCCAGCGCCACCACTGCTGCATGTGGCGGAGGTCGACGGGACCGCTCGTCATCGTGAAGACGAGCGAGCCCGGGACGAGGTTCTCCGCCGGCGCTCCGGGGAAATCCGCAGGGTCGAGCGGTCGCTCCGCGACGGTCACGTACTCCGTCTCGCCGACGAACTCGGCGAACTGCGCCGCAGTGACGGCGAAGCGGTCGATCCAGAAGCCCTCCACCGCCACCGGCCGCGCAGGAGCCTCCTCCGGATAGTGGTCGTCCGAGCCCATGCGGAACGTCCCGCCCGGAATCCACTGCATGCCGGCGGGTGCGGTCACGGCCGGTCAGTGGCCCGCGGTGAGGACCGCCTCGAGCTTGGCGACGGCTTGATCGATGGTGAAGCTCGCGGCTTTCTGGCGTGGCGGGTACTGCTCGAAGGTCGCCAGGAACTGGGTCATGAGAGCGGTGCCCGCCAGCGCGAGGAAGCAGTTCTCGAGCAGCCAGTCCCAGTAGGTGTTCGAGGTGATGTCGGCACGCTCGAACGGGTCGGTGCGGAGGTTGAAGATCTTCGGCACCCGCAGGACGACGAACGGCTCGGCCCAGATCTGGATCGTGCCCTGCACCCGCTGCTCCATGAACACGATCTTCCAGTTGTCGAAGCGCAGCGCGAGCACATCGCCGTCGTCGGAGAAATAGACGAACCCCGGGCGCGGGCTGTTCTCGGCCTCGCCCGTCAGGTACGGCACCAGGTTGTAGCCGTCGATGTGGACCTTGTAGGTCTTGTCGCCGATCGTGTGGCCGGCCTTCAGCTTCTCGACGATGTCCGGCTCGCCGGCCGCTGCGAGGAAGGTGGGCAGCCAGTCGTGATGCTGGACGATCTCGTTCGAGACGACGCCGGCCTCGATCTTGCCGGGCCAGCGGATCATCTCGGGGATGCGGAAGGCGCCTTCCCAGTTGGTGTTCTTCTCGCTGCGGAACGGCGTCATGCCGGCGTCGGGCCAGGAGTTCATGTGCGGCCCGTTGTCGGTGCTGTAGATGACGATGGTGTTGTCGGCGATGCCGAGCTCGTCGAGCTTGTCGAGCACCTCGCCGACCACCTTGTCGTGATCGATCATCGTGTCGTGGTAGGGCGACTGCCAGCGGCCCGCCTGCCCCACGCTCTCCGGCTTGGGGTGCGTACGGAAGTGCATGTGGGTCGTGTTGAACCAGACGAAGAACGGGGTCTCCGAGGCTGCCTGCCGATCGATGAAGTCGAGCGTGTGCTCGAGGACCTCGTCGTCGATCGTCTCCATCCGCTTGATCGTCAGCGGGCCCGTGTCCTCGATGCGCTGCTTGCCGACGCGGCCCCAGCGCGGTTCCTCTGTCGCATCGTCCTCGTCGGTCGCCCAGGAGTGCAGCACCCCGCGCGGCCCGAAGCGCTGCTTGAAGTTCGGGAAGTCCGCTTCGGGCGGATAGTTGGCGTGCTCGGGTTCCTCCTCGGCGTTGAGGTGGTAGAGGTTGCCGAAGAACTCGTCGAAGCCGTGCGCGGTCGGCAAGAACTCGTTCTTGTCGCCGAGGTGGTTCTTGCCGAACTGCCCGGTCGCATACCCGAGCGGCTTCAGCAGCTCCGCGATCGTCACGTCCTCGGCATGCAGTCCGACGTCGGAGCCCGGCATGCCGACCTTGCTCAAGCCCGTGCGGAATGCGCTCTGCCCGGTGATGAACGACGAGCGGCCGGCGGTGCAGCTCTGCTCGCCGTAGGAGTCGGTGAAGCGCATGCCCTCGTCGGCGATCCGGTCGATGTTGGGCGTGCGGTAGCCCATGAGCCCGTCGCTGTAGCAGCTCAGGTTCGTGATCCCGATGTCGTCACCCCAGATGACGAGGATGTTGGGTCGTTCCTGGCCGGCCACGGCTGCTCCTCTCGTTTTCGAGCGATCGCGCCACCATAACGATCGCCGGCGGCCGGCGAGGGCCGGTCAGGCGGGAGCCGGCGCCGCCTCGGCGAGGCGGCGCTCGAGCGCCCGCCGCGCCCGCTCGGTCGGAGCGGAGCCGGCGCGCATGGCGAAGAGCGTGTTGGCGAGGATCAGGCAGGCCTCGAGCTCGAAGGCGAGCTGCGGAGGGTCGACCTGCGGATCGATCGAGCCTTCCGCCTGCGCCTCCCGGATCGTCTGCTCGAGCAGGCCGAGCCATTCGTCCATGAACCCGACTGCGACGTCTCGCACCGGGCCTGGATGCGTGTCCATCTCGGACGCGATCGAGGCGAAGAAGCAGCCTCCCGGAAACGTCTCGGACTCGACGTAGTTCAGATATCCGGCCGTCAGCCCGCGCAGGCGCTCGATCGCGGTCGGCGCGCTCAGGGCGGGCTCCAGCACGAGCTCGCTGAAGATCGCGCTGGCCGTCTGGATGGTCGCGAGCTGGAGCTCCTGCTTGGAGCCGAAGTGCGCGAAGAGGCCGCTCTTGCTCATCCCCACCGCGTCGGCCAGGCGGCTGATGGAGAGCCCGCGGATGCCCTCGACCGTCGCGAGCTTGGTCGCCTCGAGGAGGATCGCATTGCGGCTCCGCTCGCCGTCGCTGCGCTGCTTGCGCGCGGGGCGATCTGCGGGTCCGTGGAATTGATTTCACTCATTTCCTTGACAAGTTAGCACGAACGGTCGTATATTCTGAAACAGCACGAACGGTCGTGCTAGTTATCGGCGAGGGCGAACCGCCCACAGCGAGAGAAAGGAAGAGCGATGAACCTGTACGTCATCAGGCGCCCGAGCGGCTGGCGCACCCCGGAGGCCCTGCAGGCCGCGGCAGCGCGGTCGAAGCAGGTCGGCGACGAGGAGATGTCCGCGGACATCCGCTGGATCCGCTCGTACGTCGTGCACGAGCCCGACGGCAGCCTCGGCACGTTCTGCATCTACCAGGCGTCGAGCCCCGAGAAGATCCGCGAGCACGCCGCGCGCGCCGGCATTCCGGCGTCCGACGTCTTCGAGGTGGCCGACACCCTGGTCGTCCGCCCCGATCCCGTCGCGGTCGCGGCCTGAGCTGCCCCGAGACGCCGAGCGCCGTCCGCGCCCTCCCGCGGACGGCGCTCGTCGTTTTCGGGAGTTCACCCAGGTGAGCGCCCGGCTCGCACGGCCACGCGACTGCAGCCGGCTGGTAGGTTCGCGCTGTCAGATGAGCCTGTGGGACTACCCGATCCGGAGTGACCGCACATGCGACGCTGCCGGCGCGCCTGGCAGAAACTGCGTCGATCTGCGCAATCGCGCCGGCGCTCGTCCTGCGAGGGACGACCTCCTGTGCTCGTATTGCGGGAAGCCCTTCGAACAGCCCTTCGAGGCGGCGCCGAGCCGCCGACGATCGGCATCGCGCACAGCGGCGCGACGCGACCTCATCCGATCGCGTCGGCCTCGGGCGATCCCTCGTCGCTCGACAGGATCAGGGTGCCGGCGAGGAAGTCCTGCAGGGCGCGCCGGCGGTCATCGACGAGTGCCGGCAGGAAGCCGGTGAAGAGCAGCAGAATCGCCAGGGCCAGCCCAGCGAGACGCAGGAGGGAGCGTCCCAGGCCGG
Source organism: uncultured Actinomycetes bacterium (assembly GCA_963713435.1). Taxonomy (GTDB): domain Bacteria; phylum Actinomycetota; class Thermoleophilia; order Gaiellales; family JALYLC01; genus JALYLC01. The sequence continues at coordinate 88,451 of CAVQLU010000014.1, read as the reverse complement.
GTGGTGACCCCGTCGGCCCGACCACACGCAGGTGCATGAGGCGCATGCCCGGCGTCTGGCCCGCCGTCGACCAGAACCCGGCGAAGTAGGCGACGTTCACGAGCAGCCCCGCGACTGCGAGCAGCCCCGCGATCAGCGATGCCGCCCAGTGGGGATGCCAGACGAGCGATCCGACGAGCGCGACCACGGCGGAACCCGTCAGGAAGATCATCGCTGCGAGAGCGGCGTCGACGGTGAGGGCCACTCCTCGCGTCGCGAAGCCTCCGTAGGGGACGGGCGACACCCCGGTTGCGATCTCGGCCCGCGGCGGGCGGTGGAACCAGCGACGGGGTCCGCGCTCCGCGGCGGCGTCGATGCGGGAGACGCGGCCGCGGAGGCCCGTGGCCGTCTCCTCGGCGAGCGACTTCGACTGTCCCGTGAGGGCGTGTCGCACCTCGGGGCTCGAGAGGACGTTCGTGAGCGCCAGCTTGAAGGCGGGGCTGCGCACGAGTCGCTCCGTGAATTCGACCGTCAGCTGGCTCTCCAGCGCGTCGGCCAGCGCACGCTCGAGGGTCGGGCTGGCCAGAACCTGCGCGACGACCCGCTCGGTCCGCGCGCTCTCGCTCGCCGACACCACCTCCGCTTCGAGGTCGGCGCTCGCGAGGGCCTCGATCACCACCCGCTCGATGACACGATGCTCGACGAGCGATCGGGCGATGGCTTCCGGCAGGGCGCCCGCGAGGACGCCATCGACGACCTGCTCGGCCTCCGGCGTTGCGAGCACATCCTCGGCCACCCTCTCGAGCCGGCGCCGCGCGTCGACGCCGGCGCTGCGCCCGGTGTCGGCAAGCCCCTCCGCCCGGCCACGGAACGGGGCCGCGATCGGTGAGCGCCCGACCACGCGCGCGGGCCCGAGCACGAGACGGCCCGTGGTGACTCCGAACCGGCCGGTTTTCACCGCCAGCCCCAGCACCACGTCGCGTCCGTTCGTCACGGGCGCCTACCCGGTCGGTTCGCTCTCGCCCCCGGCCGGGGCGTCGTCCTTCGCGGCGTCGTCGGGCTTGACCAGAGCGACGGCTCCCGTGTGCGGGGTCGCGGCGGCCTTGGGCCGCGTCGTCCGGCGCGCGGGCTTCTTGGCCGGCTTCTCGAGCGACTCGAGGCGCCGCTCGAGCTCGGCCACGCGGCTGTCGAGCGGATCCATCGCGCGGAGCCTGCTCGCCAGGTCGTGGAGGCGAGCGTCGACGCCGCCTCGCACATCGCCGACCATGCGACGCGGGGTGTCGACGATCCGCCGCAGCGTCTCCTCGCCCTTGTCCGCAAGTCGAGCGATGACATCCTTGTCTTGGGTTTCCTTCGTGGCTGCCATGTGAGGACGATAGCGCCACGAGGAGGGGGCGAACAGGGTGTCTGCGGACTAGGATCGCCGTTCGCTGTCTACGACGAGGGGACGCATGGAGCACGCAAGGGTCGCGGTCATCACGGCAGGCGGGAGCGGCATGGGAGCCGCGGCGGCCCGGCGGCTCGCCGCCGACGGGTTCTCCGTAGCGATCCTGTCCTCGTCCGGGAAGGGCGAGGAACTGGCCGCCGAGCTGGGTGGCGTCGGCGTCACCGGCTCGAATCAGTCGAACGACGACCTGGGGCGACTGGTCGACGCGACGATGGCGCGGTGGGGCCGCATCGACGCCCTCGTCAACAGCGCCGGCCACGGCCCGCGCGCGCCGGTGCTCGAGCTCAGCGACGAGCAGTGGCACGCGGGACTCGACGTCTATCTGCTCAACGCCATCCGCCCGATCCGTCTCGTCGTTCCGATCATGCAGGCCCAGGGCGGCGGCGCGATCGTCAACATCTCGACCTTCGCCACCTTCGAGCCCGATCCCGTCTTCCCGACGAGCGGCGTCTTCCGGGCGGGCCTCGCGGCGTTCGCCAAGCTCGTCGCGGACCGCTATGCCGGCGACAACGTCCGCGTCAACAACGTGCTGCCCGGATTCATCGACTCGCTGCCCGAGAACGCCGAGTTCCGCGAGCGGATCCCGATGGGCCGCTACGGCCGGGTCGAGGAGGTCTCCGAGCTGATCAGCCTGCTGGCGTCCGACCGCGCCGCGTACATCACCGGCCAGAACATCCGCATCGACGGCGGCATCACCCGCTCCGTCTGAGGCCTTACGAGCGCAGCGGCACGGCGATCGGGCGCAGCGGGCTTCCGGTGGCGCCGCGGAGCTTGAGCGGGAAGCCCAGGAACGCGAACTCGTACTGCTTCTCGGCGCATACCTCGCGCAGGTCCAGGACCTCGATGATCGAGGCGCCGGCCGTCGCGAACATGTACGAGTGCACCGGCAGGAACTTCTCGGGGTCCGGGTTGGGCACGACCTCGAGGCTGAGGGAGTCCGAGCCGATAGCCATCGCGCCGGCCTCCTCGAGCAGCCAGCGCGCCGCGTCGAGCCCGATGCCGGGCTGCTCCGTGATGTAGCCGTTGACGTCCGGCCACACGGTCATGCGTCCGGTGTTGACCAGGACGAGGTCGTGCGGCCGCAGCTCCACGCCCTGCTCCTTGACGGCGCGCTGCAACTCGCCGGGTGTGATCTCGTGGCACGGCTCCAGGCAGGCGACTCCGTGCAGGCCGGCGACGTCGAGCACGACCGCGCGCGCGATGATCGGCGGGAAGTGCTCCGCCCCGCCCCTGAGCCAGTGGCGGCTGCCGAGGTGCTCCTTCTGGTTCCAGCCGTTCCAGAACGTCCCGAAGTGCCCGAAGTGGTTGAGGGTGTCGAGGTGCGTCCCGCAATGCACGTACATCTGAATCGCGTCGCCGGCGTAGGAGTACTTCTCCAGCAGGTGCGGCGGGGCGCCCGCCAGGCCGTCGATGACGGAGCCGTCGGGCGTGTGCGTCATCCAGATGTCGTAGACGGGGTCACCGGCCGCCACCCAGGACGGCATCCCCTTGAAGAAGTCGACGGAGAGGTCGAAGACGTGGCTGCCGTCGAGGTTGCCGAGGATCGCGGCCGTCGCCTCCGGGGTGATCCAGTTCAGTCGCCCGATCTGGTCGTCCGGCCCCCAGGGGCTGCGCGAGACCTTCACGCCGTCCCGCTCGAGCAGCGGCTCGAACACGAACTCGTCGAGGTTCCCGCACACGCGTCGCTCCCTTCGTCGGCATCCGGAGTCGCAGAGCCTACGTCTTCACGGAACCACCATGTCGCCAGGCCAGCGAGGGTCCGCACGCCTGGGGTCTGACCCGCAACGTGCGGGTCTGACCCGCAACGTGCGGGTCTGACCCCGAGCGTGCACGACATAGTTGCGCATACACCGATAAGTCTGTCAGGAGTGCTGACGCTTCATGGGCAAGTAGCGACAATCTGTCAGTATGCTTGACACCGGCTAGCTGATTGGAAGGGCAATTGTGTTGGATGACACAACCGATGCGACCCACCGAGCCGAGCAGCGGCTGGTGGCGCCCGAGTTGTTCGAGCGGAACCGGCAGCGTCGCGACCGCCTCGCCGAACAGGTCGCGGACGCACGCGAGGAACTCGTCGGGCTGCTCGTATGGGGCACCAATTACGGCTTCGACGTCGCGCACATGGCACGCATGGCCGGGATCAGCAGGGAGACCGCGCACAAACTGTTCCGCCAGGCCGGCGAGCTCACGCTGCATCAGCAGAGCATCCGGCACGAGCAGGGAGAGGGATAGGCAGTGGGCAGTCAGGGACTCGAACCCTGGACCTCCTGCGTGTAAAGCAGGCGCTCTAGCCAGCTGAGCTAACCGCCCGCCGCCACGGTACCGGACGTCCGTCGCCAGGGCGATGCCGGAACGCCGGGCTCTCCTAGGATGCCCCCGTGGTCCTCGTCCGCATCTTCCGCATCGCCGCCATCATCGAGGCGATCACCTGGATCGGCCTGCTCGCGAGCATGTACGACAAGTACATCGCGCACACGCACACCGAGGCGCTGCACATCTTCGGCACCGTGCACGGCTACGCGTTCCTGGCCTACGTGCTCGTCGTCTTCCTCGTGCGCGCCGAATACAAGTGGTCGAACCGCATGACGCTGCTGGCGCTCGCCTCCTCGGTGCCGCCGCTCGCCACGGTTCCGTTCGAGCGCTGGGCCTTCCACCAGCGATTCGACGAGCACCCGCGCTTCGACGAGCGCGAGCGCTAGGAACCGCCTCCCCCCGTTCGGTGTCAAGGGCGCGCTGCGCGCCGCCGATAGCGCTGGAGAGGCCAGGCGCTGGCGCCGGCCGCGGAGATTCAAGGGAGGAAGCGTGTTCTCGAAGCCCACACGGGTCTCGCCGGCAATGGGCGTTGCACTCGTCGCACTCGCATTCGCGGTCAGCGGGACGTCGTTCGCCGAGGGCGCGGCCACCAGGGTCGGCAAGGTCCTCAGCGGCTCGAAGATCAAGCGCGGCTCCCTGCCCGGCAACCGGCTCGTCAAGGGCTCTCTGAAGGGCGACCGGATCAAGGCCAACTCGGTCACCGGCAAGCAGATCAACGAGAGCACGCTCGCGACCGTGCCGAGCGCGCTGACGGCCAAGCGGGTCGGCGTCGCGGATCGCGCGACGAACGCGCAGCGCGCGACGAACGCCGACAACGCCCTCGCACTGGGTGGCACCGCAGCGGCCGGGTACCTGACGTTCGCGACGCGCGGGATCCCGTCGGGCATCACGGTGACCGGGGCCTTCGGAGTCGGCACCGGCGTCACCGTCACGAACACCTTCACCGCCAACCTCCCGTCGACGGACACGCTGACGACCGCCTACGCCAACGACGTGCAGCAGGTCGTGCAGCTGCCCGGCGCGGCGCCGACCGAGCTGGGCAACGGCAGCGTGAACTTCGCCCCGAACGCGAGTGCCGCCGACGGCGACGCCACCTGCAGCGGCTCCGCCGTGGCACCGAGCGCCCCGGCCGGCAAGGTCTGCCTCTACCTCACGAGCGCACCCGGCAGCGACACGGTGGTCGATGGTGAGGCGATTCCGGGTCTGGCCGGCAGCCGCCTCGGCTTCGTCGTCCACGCGGTGAGCGCGACCACGAGCGTCACCGGGCTGTTCGGAACCTGGGCCTACACCGCGCCGTAGATGCTGCGGCGCAGGGGCGTCGCTACGATGGAACGGCAGTGAGCGCGCCACTCGATCCGCGGGTCGTGCTGGCCAACGAGCGCACGCTCCTCTCGTGGATGCGCTGCGCGCTGGCCCTGATCGCCGTCGGCGTCACCGCGGGGACGATCGTCAAGATCACCCCGGTCTGGCTGCATGCTGCGATCGCGATCGTGCCGATCGCGCTGGGGCTCGCGGCGGCGCTCCTCGGCCTCTCGCGCTGGCAGCGGATGGACGACGCCATCCGTCTCGGCGGGCAACCGCCGCCCGACCGAGAGCTCCGCATCGTCGCGCTCTCGGTGGCCGTGATCGCGGTCATCGCAGGCGGCGTGGCGATCGTCACCGTCTTCACCAGCTAGGCCACGCGAGCTCAGGCGGGAGGCGGCGCGAGTGCCTCGAGCAGCGCCGTGTGGACGCGCTCGAGCGCGGCGGCGGTGCCCGCCCCGTGGCGATAGCGCGGCCAGGCGTACTTCGTGCCGGTGACGAGATCGCAGCCCATCTTGCAGCCGAGCAGCAGCCGCCCGTGGCGGATCGAGAAGATGCGCTCGCGCGCGAGGATCGCGAGCAGCGCCGCGCGGCCGTCGCTGCGCCACGACGAGGCGCGCCAGATCGGCGTCCTCGATGCCGTCGCGCAGGTTCTCGAGGCGCAGCGACGAGACGGGCTCGTCGGTGCTCCTGAGCGCCGGATAGAGCAGCACGTGCTGGCCGTTCTGAGCGAGGCGCCGGTACGGGTCGACGTGCCCGTAGCTCACCATGCCGTCGGCATACAGCGTCCCGTCCAGGCCTTCGAGCGCGTTCCAGAGACCGAACACGCGCGCGTCGGTCGGCGGCTCCGTGGCCGCGTAGCCCGGGGAACCGAGGCCCGACTTGGAGTCGTAGGTGAAGCTCCAGATCGAGGCTCCCCGCCGGCGCGCCGTGCGGATGGCGCCCTGCAGCTCGCGCTGCGCCGCGATGTGCGCCTTCTGCTCGACGGGCGTGGCGAAGGAGCCGTAGTAGCGGCGCGAGAGCACGGCCCAGATGTCCACGTCGTCGCAGCCCTGATCGTCCCACAGGTAGCCGTTGTCCTCTCCGTGCGCACGGATCGTGAAGCTGCGCGTGCCCTGCCCCCACGGAATCGTCACGCGGCGCGCCGGGATGCGCCGCGACGGCGCACCGGTCGTGAGATAGGCCACTCCGGCCGCGTGCGCAGCGCAGGCCTGCGGCGCGGCGAACTGGCGGCCGTAGACCGGACCGGGCTCGTCCCAGCCCCACACGAGCGCGCGATCGAGCCAGCCGTGCTCGCGCCAGAACGGCAGCACGCGATCCGTCAGGTAGGCGGTCCAGGTCGCCGGGGAGCGGGCTGTCTGGCCCGTGCGCGAAGGAGCCGATCGCTGCGTGCCGAGCGGCAGCCGCATCGTGCGGAACGGATTCCTGCCCTCGGCGGACATGCGCGTCGCCGAGGCTTGCGACCACCCGGGACGCTCGGCATAGCCGTCGGGCCACGGCGTCCCGGAGCCCCAATCGCCCGGGGCTCAGGCGGTAGTCGGAGAGAAAGGCGTAGAGGCGATCCGTGACCCCCGGCCCGACGGTCTCGGACGCGACCCCGCTGTGCGCGGCGACGGCGTCGAGGTAGGTCTGCGGCTGGATCAGGAAGAGCGTGCGGAAGGCCGTCCGGTCATCCCGGGCGGGCAGGCGCACGGCGAAGACCCGCAAGCGCACCGGCAGCGTCTCGAACGGCTGCCCGTTCTGGGCGAACACCAGCCGGCCGTCGTAGCTGCCGGCGGCGGTGCCCTCGGGGACGCGGAAGCCGCAACACGAGCCGCACGGGCCCCGCGCCCGAGATCGCGGCGAGGCGCTCGAGCGGCGGCAGGGGATCGGCGACCTCGCGGCCCGCGACCTGCGTGGTCGCGACACGGAGGACGGAGAGACTGGCCGGCAGGAACGCCGCCGATGCGCCGTCGAAGTGGGCCGAGAGGCGCCCGCTCACGCCGTGGACGACGACCGTCGCATCCTCGCTCTCCCCGGAGGCGGCGTCCACGCGCACGGTCGCGCCGGGGCCGGGCACCTCGACACGCGGCGTGGCGGCGAGTGCCGGCACGGCGCAGAGCGCGGAGGCGACGAGTGCGACGAACGCGGCGCGCCCGATCACGTGCGTCCCGGCCTGTCGCGGAGCCGCCGGACGAAGCGCAGGCCCGACCAGGTCGCATCGATCGCACAGACCTTGTTGTCGACCAGGCCCTCGGTCAGGCCGAGTTCGCGGATCGCGTTCTCGCCGAGATCGGTCTCGACTCCCGAGCTGCGTTTGGGCCAGGCGACCCAGAGACCTCCCGCGGGCAGCAGCGAGTCGGCCAGCGGAGAGAAGTGCGCGCGCAACGATGTGCTGTCGCGGGCGAAGAGGACGACGACGTCGACCTCCTTGGCGCCAGGCTCCACCACCTCGACGCCGGGAGGCAGATCGCCCAGCAGCGCGCCGAATTCCGGCGGCGCGCCGACCAGCAGGAGGCGGCTGTCGGCGCCGATGCCGAGCTTCCGCGGCAGTGGCGTCCCGGAGTACCCGGCCGTGCTCATCACCCTCAGCCTACGTCTGATGCGGTTGCCCGCGTCGCCCGGCGCCCATAGCCTTCGCGCTATGGAGCAGCGCGCTCGGCTGATCGGCATGAACCACGTGGCCCTCGAAGTAGGCGACATCGACGCCGCTCTCGAGCTGTATGCACGCCTCTTCCGCTTCGACTTGCGGGGGCGCGTGCCGGGCGCGGCGTTCATCGACATGGGCGACCAGTTCATCGCGTTGATGGAGGGCCGGCGACAGGCTCCGGACGACCACCGCCACTTCGGCCTCGTCGTCGACGACATGGAAGCCGTGCGGGCTGCGGTCGAGCGCGAGGGCCTGACGGTCGTGCACCCGGGCGCCCGTGGACTCGACTTCCTCGATCCCTGGGGCAACCACTTCCAGATCGTGGCCTATCAGGCCATCCAGTTCGAGCGCAGCCCCGGCGTCAAGCGCAAGCTCGGCATCGAGGAGCTCGCGAAGTCCGAGTCGGCCCTGCGCGAGATCGACGAGCGCGGCCTCGCCTAGATCTCGTAGGTCGTGAGCTCGACCAGGTGGCCGTCGGGATCGCGAAAGTAGAGCGAGTGGCTGAGCCCGTGGTCGGAGACGGTCAGCTTGAAGTCCTCGCCCGCCAGCTCCCGCTGCGCGGCCTCGAAGCCCGGCCGGTCGACCCGGAGCGCGAAATGCAGGATGCGCACGGCCTGCGGCTCCTGGTCGGCCGGTGCCGGCGAGGGGTGCACGCTCTCGTGGAAGATCGCGAGCCCGAATCCATCCGTGCCCATGAAGACCGGCATGTCCCACTCGGGAAAGAGCCGCTCGAACCCGAGCACGCGCGCGTAGAACGCGCACGAGCGATCCACGTCGGCCACGGCGATCGCCACGTGGTCGAGGGCGGAGATGTTGAAGCGGGCCATGCGCAGGAGACTACGCCGGGACGGCCGGCGGCGGCATCTGCCCGGCCAGGCCGGTGAGGGTCTCGAGCGCATGCGCGACCTCGAGCAGGGCGCGCTCGCCGAAGGGCCGGGCGACCAGCTGCAGCCCGACGGGCAGGCCCGACGCGCTGAATCCCACGGGCACCGAAATCGCGGGGCAGCAGAGCGCGCTGATACGCGAGTTGGAGCGCATCCACTCGATGTAGCTGCCCATCGTCACACCGTCGATCTCGGCCGCGTATTCCTGCTCGACCGGAAACGGCTCGACTTGCGTCACCGGGCAAGCGAGGTAGTCGTAGCGATCGAAGAAGGCCAGGCTGCGCTCGGCGAGCGCAGCCTGAAGCTGCGTCGCGCGGATGAGCTTGGCCGAGGTCAGCGCCCGTCCCCGCTCGACCTCTGCGCTCACCGTCCCCTTCATCTCGTCGCCGCGCGCGTCGTACTCCTCACCGAGGCCCGTCGCCGACATGAACGCGCGCCAGGTCTCGAAGACCTCGTCCGCGCCCGCGAAGTCGGGCTCGTCGGTGCTCACGTCGAGACCGATCTCGCCGAGCAGCGGAAGGGCGGCCGCAAGCGCGGCGCGCACGGCGGGCTCGATCGGCAGGCCGCCGACGGCCGGGCTCCAGGCCACCCGCCGGCCGCGCAGGTCGGCCTCGAGCGGCGAGGCGAGGTCGAGTTGCGCGGCGCGCTGCGCGAGCGGATCGCGGGGATCACCACCGGCCAGCACTCCCAAGAGCAGCGCGAGATCGCCGGCCGTGCGCGCCATCGGGCCCTCCACGGCGAACGGGAGCCACGGCGTCGCCACCGGCCAGCGCGGGACGACGCCGGGCGTCGGGCGCAGTCCGAGCACGCCGCTCCAGGCCGCCGGGTTGCGCAGCGATCCTCCGAGATCGGAGCCGTCGGCGAGCGGCAGCATGCGGCAGGCCAGCGCGACTGCGGCGCCACCGCTCGAGCCGCCCGCCGAGCGCGTCGTATCCCACGGGTTGCGGGTCGCGCCGAAGACCCGGTTGAAGGTGTGCGAGCCCGCGCCCCACTCCGGCGTGTTCGTCTTGCCCACGAGAATCGCGCCCGCTCCGCGCAGCCGCTCGACAAGCAGGGAGTCCGTGCCCGGCACGTGGTCGCGGTAGGCGGTCGAGCCGTAGGTCGTGCGCACGCCGGCGGTGTTCTGGAGATCCTTGTGCGCGATCGGCAGGCCGTGCAGCGGCGGCAGGTCGTCGCCGCGCGCGCGCCGCCGATCGGCCTCGTCCGCTGCTGCGAGCGCGAGTTCGGGCGTACGCGTGACGATGGCGTTGACGAGCGGGTCGATGCGCTCGATCCGCGCCAGGTGCGCCTCCACCAGCTCGCGCGCCGAGAAGCTGCCGGCGCGCAGCGCCCCGGCTTGCTCGGTGGCCGGGAGCAGGCAGAGGCCGTCGTTCACCGCCTCGATGGTACAGCCGGCGCCGAAGCACTCGCGCATGAGCGCCCCAGCGGGCAGAATCGCGCACGTGGCAGTCAGCAAGATCCTCGCCGTGCCCGATCCGAGCGGCCGCGCCGTGACGTGGGCGCGCGACGCGGCAGACCGCTTTGCAGCGGAGCTGAACGTGTTCCCCCTCGACCCCGACGACCCCGATCCGGCTGCGGCGATCGTGCGCGAGGCGGAGGGCACCGGCACCGATCTCATCGTGCTCTCGGACGCCGGCATGCGCGACCGCACGGAGTTCCTGCTCGCCAATGTCGCCAACCGCGTCTCGCACGCCGCGCGCTGCAGCGTCGTCTTCGTCGCCGACGGCTCTCGCCCGCTGCCGCGCGAGGTGCCACGCGAGCGGCTGCTCGGCCGCGTTGCACAGATCGGCCGCGTCTTCGCCCGCCACGGCTTGCGCGAGGAGCGTCCACCCGCCGACCGGGCGCGCCGCCTGCGCCTGGCACTCGAAGAGCTCGGGCCGACATTCGCCAAGCTCGGACAGGTGCTCTCGACGCGCCCCGATCTGCTCCCGCCCGAGTACATCGCGGAGCTCGCGCACCTGCAGGACGACATGCCGCCCATGACCCGGGCGGAGGTCGTGGGCGTCGTCGAGAGCGAGCTGGGCGTCCCGTGGGAGGACGCCCTCGCACACATCGAGCCCGAGCCGCTCGCGGCCGGAACCATCGCGCAGGTGCACCGCGCGCGCCTCCCGGATGGCTCGGAGGTCGTGCTGAAGGTGCAGCGACCGCGCGCAGAGCATCAGATCCTGGAGGATCTGGCGCTGCTCCAGCTGTTTGCCGACAAGGTCGGCAACCGCCTCGCGTTCGAGCGGATCGTCGATCTGCCGGCAGTCTTCTCGTACCTCTCGGAATCGCTGCGCCGGGAGCTCGACTTCTCGATCGAGCTGGCCAGCATCGAGCGCCTCCGCCCGGTCTTCGCGGGCTACGACCGCCTCAACGCCCCGCGGGTCTACCCGGAGCTGTCGACCAAGCGGCTGCTCGTGATGCAGGAGATCGCCGGCGTCGGCGTGAGCGAAGCAGCCCCCGAAGAGGCACGGCGCGAGGCCGCGAGGCAATTGCTCTCGTGCTACTACCAGCAGGTCCTCGACGAGGGGTTCTTCCACGCCGATCCGCATCCGGGCAACCTGCGCTGGGCCGACGGCGAGGTGTGGTTCCTCGATTTCGGCATGGTCGGAGAGCTGGACCCGGACATCCGGTTGATGCTGCTCCTGCTGGTGATGGCGTTCTGGCGCGACGACGCACCCTTCCTGGCCGAGACGCTGCTCATGCTCTCGGGCCCCGAGGTGCCTGTGGGACTCGACCTCGAGAGCCTCGAGCGCGATCTCCAGGAGCTCCTCGCCTACGTGCGGAGCGGATCGCTGGCGGAGATCGAGCTCGGGCAGGTCCTGACGGGGCTCGCGCGCGTCGCGGCCCGCCATGGCGTGCGCATGCCGGCCTCGCTCGTGCTGGCCGGCAAGGCGCTCGCGCAGGTGCAGGTCACCGCCGCGCAGCTCGATCCCGAGCTGCAGCCGGTCGAGCTGATCGGCCGGTTCGTGGCCGCGCGCCTGACGCGCGACATCACCGGGCACGTCGATCCCCGCGTCGTCTTCTACGAGATGCAGAAGCTGCGCGTGCGCAGCCGCCGCCTGCTCGAGGGCCTCGAGCGCGTCACCGGCGTACGTCCCGGGCCGGGCCTTCAGGTCGAGGTGCGCGGGCTGGGCGAGCTCGAGCGGCTGCTGCACCGCCTGACCTACGCGATCGCGGCCGTCGCGGTAACGGCCGTGATCGCGCTGGTCGCCGCCCTGGCCGCGTGGGTCACCGGGTAGTGACCTGTCAGCGCAGGGCGGCCTCGAACGCGTGGCCGCCTCGACCGGCGAGGCGGCGCTCGAGCGAGATCGCAAGAAGGCTCATCACGAAGCCGGCGACTGCGAGCTCGAGGGCCCGCAGGAAGCGGCGGCGGCGAATGCGGGTGAGAGTTCTTCCGGTCATGGTGTCCTTCCCTTCAGTGGTTTCGACCTGGCTCAATCGTCCTCCAGCCGCGCACGGCCGCGAGTGCGGATATCCACACTCGTGGCGGGCAAAAGCACTACGCCGCCATCAGGTGCCGCCCGCCGGCGCCGGCGCTCCGTAGGCTTGCCGCGTGATAGCCGACGAGGGCCGCGCACTCGGTGTGACCACCGCCAACTGGCTCGACCCGCCCTACAACCGCTGGGGCTTCCGGCACGTGCCGCAGCTCTGCAGCACGGCCCCGATCGCGCGCGGCGACGGCCCGGTGCGCCGGCTCCCCCGGGCCGAGCGCGAGCTCGGGGATTTCACGTTCGGCTTCGACGGCCGCAGCTACACGCTGGCGGAGATGCTGACCGCGACGTTCACTGACGGGTTCCTCGTCGTCCAGGACGGCTCGGTCGTGACCGAGCGCTATCTCGACGGCATGCGCGAGCGGGACACGCACCTGCTCATGTCGTGCTCGAAGTCGCTCACCTCGATCCTCTTCGGCGTGCTCGCGGGGCGCGGGCTGATCGCTCCCGGCGATCTCGTCACCGCTCACCTGCCCGAACTCGCCGGCACCGCCTGGGACGGGTGCCGCCTCCAGGACATCCTCGACATGCGGGCCGGCAACGCCTGGGACTACGACGTCGACGAGTACACGATCCTCGACGTCTCGGACTACCGCACGCACGACCTCCACGGGACGATCCCGCGCGACACCGAGACCTGGATCCGCACGATCGGCCGCGGCCCGTACGACCACGGCAGCGGGCCGTTTCGCTACTGCTCGCTGGCCACCGACGTGCTCGGCTGGGCGCTCGAGCGAGTCGGGGGCGCGCCCTTCCCCGAGCTCTTCTCGCGCGAGGTGTGGTCTCGGATCGGCGCCGAGCAGGACGCCGAGATCATGCTCGACCGCTCAGGCTTTCCCGTCGTGGAGGGCGGCATCTGCACCACGCTGCGCGACCTCGCGCGCTTCGGGCTCATGTGCCTCGCGGACGGCGAGGCGCTGGGCGAGCAGGTCGTGCCGTCCGACTGGGTGGCACGGGTGCGCGTGCGCGACGCCGAGCTGATCGAGGCCTTCCGCAGCTCGGCGAGGGATGCCGACCCGAGCCGTCCCGAGGCCTTCTACCACGACAAGTGGTGGGTCGACGACGGCCCGCGGGGCATCTATGCGGCGCTCGGCATGAACGGCCAGTCGATCCTCATCCACCGCCCGTCGCGCATCGTGATCGCGAAGTTCTCGACCTTCCCCGACGCACTCGCCGCCGACCTCTTCGCGCTGCACCACGCGGGCATGCTCGCCCTCTGCGAGTACCTTTCCTAAGACTCCAGCCAGGCGTCGGCGATGCACGTGACGTGGCGGATGTCGGTGCCGCAGCAACCACCCAGGATCGAGAGGTTGGGCAGCGAGCCGCGCAGCGCGAGGTGCCTCGCTGCCAGATCGCCGGGGTCGCCGTCGTCGAGGTCCTCGGCCTCGTCCAGCTCGGCGTGGCTGAGCGTCGAGGCGTTGGCGCGCAGGCCCTGGATCCGCTCGCTCCACGGCCCACCGTCGGCGACCGCGCCTGCGAAGTGCGTCGGATGGGCGCAATTGATCATGTAGTGGAGCGGCGCCCCGTCGGTCTCGCCATCGACCTGCTCGATGGCCGCGCGCAGGGTCTGGCCGCTCGGCAGGCGGCCGTCGGTCTCGACGGTGAACGAGACGGCGACCGGGAGCCCGGCTGCGTTCGCTGCGCGCGTGAGGCCGATGGCCTCGTCCGCGTAGGTGAAGGTGAGCGCCGTGATGAGCTCGACGGGTGTGTCCGAGAGCGTCTGCATCTGCGCGGAGTGGTACTGCTCGGCCTCCTTCGCCGTCATCAGCGACGAGGGCGCATACGCATCGCCGCGCGGGCCGACGGGCGCCTCGAGGACGACCGGCCGCGACGAGGCCGGCTGGCTGTCGCGCAGGTCCTCGACGAACGCCATCGCCCGGCGGTTGACGGCCGCGAGGGCATCGGCGTCGTAGCCCAGCTCGGTGCCCCAGTCGGCGCTGGCGCGCCAGGTGCAGCCGCCCAGGATGAAGCCCGTCCCGCGCGTGCGCGCGAGCTCCAGGAACGGCTCGTAGTAGGTGCGCAGCGCATCGCGGCCCGACTTCGGACTCGAGCAGCGGGAAGGTCGCGAAGCTCGGGAGCTCCTGACCCTGGTGGAAGATCAGCGCCGTCTCCATCCCCGCATCGGTGAGGAAGAGAGCGCCGTCGTCGAGTGGAGGCAATGCGCGCTGAGACATGCGAGCAGCGTAGCTAGGCCTTCGTGACGTGACGCGCTGAATTGCTCTAGGCGATGCGCAGGTACTGGTGCACGAACGCGATTGCCATGCTGCCGTCTCCGACGGCCGCGGCGACCCGTTTGACAGGACTGAAGCGCACGTCGCCGGCCGCGAAGACGCCCGGCACGCTGGTCTCCAGGAGGAAGGGATCGCGCTCGCTCGGACCAGCCGCCGTCCGCCGCCACCTCGGCGCCCGTGAGCACGTACCCGCGCTTGTCGCGCGCGATCTCCGGGGGCAGCCAGGCCGTGTCCGCGTCGGCGCCGATGAAGATGAAGAGGCCGCCGCACTCGCGGCGGACCGGCTCCCCGCCCGCGCGGCTGCTGATCTCGATCTCCTCGAGCTTCGTACCACCGTGGACCGCGGCGACCTCGGCGCCGAGCTCGACCGAGATGTTCGGCTTGCGGCGCACCTGCTCGACGAGGTACTGCGACATGCTCTTCTCGAGCGAGTCGCCGCGGCACACGATCGTCACCGTGCGCGCGTGGCTCGAGAAGAAGAGCGCGGCCTGGCCGGCCGAGTTCCCGGCGCCGACGATGTGCACGTCGAGGCCATGGGTGTTGGGCGCCTCGCTGCGCGCGGCACCGTAGTAGATGCCCTTGCCGATCAGCGACTCCATGCCCGGCACGGCGAGGTGCCGCCAGGTCACGCCCGTCGCCAGGATGATCGAGGCGCCTCGCAGCTCGTCGCCGCCGTCGAGGTGGACGCTGCGTGCGGCCGGATCGATGCCCGAGATCGAGCGCGTGACGAGGATCTCCGCGCCCAGGCGCCGCGCCTGCTGCAGCGCCCGCCTGCTGAGCTCGTCGCCCGAGACGCCGGCGGGAAAGCCGAGATAGTTCTCGATTCGCGACGACGACCCGGCCTGGCCGCCCGGCGCCTCCCGCTCGATCACGATCGTCCGCAGTCCTTCGGAGGCGCCGTACACCGCGGCCGCGAGACCCGCCGGCCCGGCGCCGATGATGACCGCGTCGTAGTCGGGGGAGGTCGCCGTGGTCTGGAGGCCGAGGAGTTCGGCGGCGGCGCGCAGGGACGGCCGCACGAGCAGGGCGCCACCTTCGGCCGAGCGCAGGACCGGCAGGTCGCCCTCCGGCGGGAGATCGCCGCCCCAACGCCGGGCTGCATCGGGCGCTTCCGGGGTCACCCACTCGAACGTGATCTGGTTGCGGTCGAGAAAGCGCCGCAGATCGGAGCAAGCGGCATCCCAGCGGTGGCCGAGCAGGAACGCGCGCGCCTGCGGCGGCTCTGCCGCGACGCCCTGCAGGCCGCCGATGCGCTGGCGGGCCAGCGCGCCGACCTGAACCGCGACCTCGGGAGCTGCAGCCGCGAGCACGTAGTAGTCGCCCGCGGCGATCTGCATGACGCGCGAGGCCTCGGACGCGCGAAAACCGCTGGGGAAGGCCGTGCCGAGGGTGATCGGCACCTCACCGAAGATGGTCCCCGGAGGCCGCTCGCCGAGCTTGCGCTCGATGCCGTCGACGACCTTCACGGCCTCGATCATCCCTTCCAGCACGACGAACAGCGCTCGGTCCTCGCCCTCGTGCACGGCGTACTCGCCGGCGGCGAGACGGATGTCCGGACTGGTCTGCGAGAGCCGCTCCCGCGCGGCCGGCGCCAGGGACGCGAACAGCGGGACCCGCGCGATCTCCTCGCTCGTCACCATCGGCGTATGCTCGCACGCAGAGGGCCGGAGCCGCCGACCCTCACGACAGAGGAGGTCACCCGTGCCGACGATCATGGCCGTTCACGAGGTGAAGGACACCGCTCACTGGCTGGGATCGCCGAAGCGCGAGGAGTTCTTCGGGCCGCTCGGCGTGACGAACATCCGCACGTTCGTCGACCCGCAGAACCCGAAGCGCGTTGGCCTGACCGCCGATGTGGCCGACATGGAGGCGTTCGGAGCCGCCATGCAGAGCGAAGGGGCCGCCGCGGCCATGGAGCACGACGGCGTGCTGCCCGAAACCCTCACGATCCTGATCCAGGCCTAAGCCGTGCCGGCGCTGGCAGCACCGCTCGCAGCGGACAGGCTCGCGACCTGGGAGGGCTGGATCACCGAGTTGAACGGGCCGCGCAAAGCCGCGTTCGACGACATGAACGCTCGCCACGGCCTGACCGAGCACCGGGCCTACCTGCAGCCCCTGCCCGACGGCAACTACCTCGTGCTCGCAATCCACGAGGGGCCCGGCAGTGACGGCTTCATCGCGAGCGTCCTCCAGTCGGACCACGAGTTCGACCGCTGGTTCGCCGAATCGATCGGCGGCATCCACGGCATCGACCCGAGCGCACCGCTCCCGCCGACGGCCGCCCGCAGGCTCTGACGACACACGCGCTCCACTCGTGCGGGAGGGCATCCGGCCGCGAGGCGCGGCCGGATGCTGAGGAGCGACGTGCGCTAGGGTGCCGGTCGTCGCTTCGGCTGGACGCGGACGTTCGGACCCGATAGTCCTCGCCCGATTCACGTTGAACTTGAAGCGCGCTGCCTGAGCGCCAGTATCCTCGCACGCAGAGCTCGAGCCGCCGGCTCGCAACACCGAGGAGACCGCCCCCATGTCTGACATTCACGCGGTTGGCGCGCGCTACGCCGAAGCCTGGACGTCGCACGCGCCGGATGCCGTCGCGTCCTTCTACGAATCCGATGGGCGGATCACGATCAACGGCGGCCAGCCGTTGGTCGGGCGAAGTGCAATCGCGGACATGGCCAAGGGTTTCTACAGCGCCTTTCCCGACCTCGTCGTGCGCATGGATGACGTGCGCAAGGCCGGCGACAACGCCATCTTCGTGTGGACGCTCGAAGGCACGCACAGCGAAACCGGCAACTTCGTGAAGGTCGGCGGCTGGGAGGAGTGGCTGCTCTCCGAAGACCTGCTCGTGCGCGCGTCGCTCGGGCGCTACGACGCGGTCGAATACGACCGACAGGTCGCGGACGGCGCCTAGTCGCAGGGGCACTCGTGAGGAACTAGACTCGGCCTCTCTGCAACGAGTCAGGGAGGGAGCGACCGTGTCCGCGCCAACCGCCGCCGGAACGATCACGGAGACCGCGAGGGCCTTCTTCGAGGCCTGCGAGACCGGGAGAGGCTGGGAGGGATGCAGTCCGTACTGCCATCCCGACGCCGGCTTCTCCTCACAGGCCGAGCCCCTCGCGGACATCGGTACGCTCGAAGGCTACGCCGAGTGGATGAAGGGCCTGCTCGTGATCCTGCCCGACGGGAGCTATGTCGTGAAGTCGTTTGCGACCGATGCCGAGCGCGGCAGCGTCTGCGCCTATGGGATCTTCTCCGGCACGCATACCGGCGAGGGCGGTCCGCCGCCCACCGGCCGGCACGTGAGCTCGGACTACGTGTACGTCATGGAGTTCGCCGACGGCCGCATCCGCCACCTGACGAAGATCTGGAACGCCGGTTGGGCGATGCGCGAGTTGGGCTGGGCGCCGTAGGCGGCGCGCACGCCTCGCGTGATTCGAGCAAGCGTCGGCCTGAGCGACCGATCAGGCCGGCCGAAGTCCGACCTGGAGGCGCTGTCGAGAGTCCCGCCGCCGCCGATGCCGACCGCAGTCTCTGAGACGGCTCCTGCCCGCCCGCGACTGCGAGTCGCCCGCAGCGTGGCGCATCGGGATTTCAACCGGAACAACCTTCAACTTGTGTCCCGTCGGTTCTGCCGTGCGCCGACGCTCGAAGCCGAATACCCCCAACGGGATTCGAACCCGTGTTACCGGCGTGAAAGGCCGACGTCCTAGGCCACTAGACGATGGGGGCGCCCAGGCCGAGCCTACCAACCGCCCGGATGCCGTCCGGACGCCCCGTTACCTTGATCCGACATGGGAGGTCACGCCACCTCGGGGGCCGGTGCACTCGGGTGTTGTCCGCACTGCAGCTCCCGGCTCGCCTATCCGCTGCACTGCAAGCGCGCCGGCGAGGACACCTGGAAGCTCCGGCTGCGCTGCCCCGATTGCGAGCGCACCTGGAGCCGTTGCGCACCGACGATCGACGTCCGGCGCTTCGACCGCCGCCTGGCCGACGATCGGCGCTCCCTCGTCGAGCACCTGCGCGAGATCGAGCGGATCGAGCGCGAGGGCGAGATCGAGCGCTTCACGTCGGCGCTCGCCGCCGACGCGATCCTGCCCGAGGACTTCGCGCGCTGAAGACTCCCTGAGGGCTCATCTCGGAATGAGCCCTCAGGAGGGCGAGGCCTTCTCGCGCGCGCGTGGTAGCCTTTGGCCGCCGACCCGCCACGGTCGGTGGACGAACCTCGCAAGTGAGAGCTTTCAAGCCCCGCTGCAGTTCGTTTTCGGCGTTCAACCTGGGAGGTAGCGGGGTGGCGACCGGGACCGTGAAGTGGTTCAACGACGCGAAGGGCTACGGCTTCATCGCGCCCGACGAAGGCGGCAAGGACCTGTTCGTGCATCACACGAACATCGTGTCCTCCGGCTTCCGCACACTGACGGATGGCTCGCGTGTCGAGTACGAGGCGCGAGAAGGGACCAAGGGTCCCGAAGCCGTCAACGTTGCGCCGATCGGCTAACGGCGTTGGAAGGGGCCGGTGGCGCCTGCGCGCCACCGGCCCCTTCGTCGTTTTTCAGGGCAACGGCACGGTCGACGCCGGCCGTCGCAGCGCGCTCGGCCACCTCGCCGCGCCGGGCGTACGAGGGCTGACAGCCGTCGCGCTCGACGGAGATCGCGGCGGTCACGAGCGCGAGCTGCACCGCGTCCTCGAGTGACGCGCCCCGCCGCCAGGCCGGCACACAGGCCGCCGGCGAAGGCATCGCCCGCACCCGTCGTGTCGACGGCCTGCGCAGGCACTGCCGGCAGCTCGGTGCCCTCGGGGAGCAGCACGGCTCCGCGGCGCCCGCGCGTGAGCACGACGCGCTCGGGCAGGTGTCCTTCGAACGCGTCGAGCTCGGTCTCGTTGACGATCGCGAGGTCGAAGCGGGAAACGACTTCGGCGTCGATGGCATTGGCGGGCGACGGGTTGACGACGGCAACGGCGCCGTCCGCGCTCGCGGCGGCGAGCGTTCCCTCGTGGGCCGCGCGCGGGATCTCGCCGGGGCAGAACCAGACCGCCGCCCCGCAGGGGCTCGGCGGGCCGGCCACGCCGTTGGCTCCCGGCAGCGCGAGGATCTGGTTCTCGGCCTGCGCGTCGACGGCGATCAGCGCAACCCCGCTGTGCATCCCCGCGATCACGCGCAGCGACGAGACGTCGACGCCCTCGGCGGCCAGCGCGGAGCCGATGAACTCGCCGAACTGATCATCGCCGCGGGCGCCGAAGAAGCGCACGGGCGCTCCCAGGCGGGCCGCTGCCACGGCGACGTTCGCGCCCTTGCCGCCCGGCGCGAGCAGAAAGCGGTCGCCGAGCACCGACTCGCCGGGGCCCGGCAGCCTCGGCGCGTACCCGATCATGTCGGCGCTGATCGATCCGCAAACGGCGAAGAGGCCGGTCACGCAGCGCTTTCGCGCACGAGCGCCTCGAACAGATCGAGCCCGCCCGGGACGCGTCCCATCAGCTCGGGGTGCCACTGCACTGCCACGAACCACGGGCCCTCGACGGCCTCCGCCGCCTCGGGCAGCCCGTCCGCGGCGCTGGCGGTCGCGCGCAGCCCGGGCGCGAGCTCGCCCACCACCTGGTGGTGGAGGCTGTTGACGGCCAGCTCGCCGCCGCCCGTTGCGCGCGCCAGCTCGGAGCCCTCCGCGACGCGCACGGGGTGCAGATCCACGTCGTAGCGCGCTCCCGCGTCGTGGCCGTCGACGTGCTCGATCAAGTCGCCGCCGAGCATGACGTTCGCGAGCTGCAGCCCTCGGCACACGCCGAGCACCGGCAGGCCCGCCTCACGCGCCGCGGCCAGCAGCGCCAGCTCGTGCTCGTCGCGGCCGCGATGCACCCAGGCCCCGTCGGCCGCGGCCGCGCGGCCGTAGGTCGTCGGATCGACATCCTGGCCGCCCGCGAGCACGAGTCCGTCGAGCCCGCGCAGCTGCAGCGCCGCATGCTCGGCCGGCACCACCGGCAGCAGCACGGGCACGCCGCCCGCGGCGATCACGCTGGAGGTCAGGGCATCCGTGGAGGTGTGCGCGTCGGCCGGCCCGTACATGGTCTGCACGGGCCGCGGGATGGCCGTGATTCCGATCAGCGGCGGCACCTGCCAAGCGTACCGCTCGCTCCAGGCCCGGCGATAAGGTGCGGACCATGCCCGACCCGGTACTCGCGACCAACCCGATCCAGCGCCGCTGGGAGGCGCTCCCCGGGGTGGCGCAGTTCGCGATCGCGTTCCCCATCTGGTTCCTCGTGTTCTGGGTCGGCCACGTCAAGCTGCTCAACCAACCGGTCTTCCTGCGCGGGTTCCTGTACGGGATCTTCTGGGGCATCCCGTTCACGCTGCTGACGCTGCTCGCCACGCGCAGCGAGCAGGCCAAGCGCTACCTGCGCGAGCACCCCGAGGAGAGCGACGCTCACTGACGACGGCAGCGAGCTGTTCCCGGTGATCGACGCCGAGGGACGGCAGATCGGGAGCGCTCCACGCGCGGCCTGCCATGCCGATCCGTCGCTCATCCATCCGTCGGTGCACGTCGTCGTGATGACCGGCAGCGGCTGCCTCTGGCAGCTGCGCGGCTACGGCAAGGACAGCGCGCCCGGCCACTGGGATCACGCCTGCAGCGGGCATGTGAGCCTCGGCGAAGACGCTCGCACCTCTGCGGTGCGGGAACTCGCCGAGGAGATCGGCGTGACCGTCGAGCCCGCCGCTCTCCACGAGGTCGCGCGCGTGCTCTGCGAGCTCGGCAACGAGACCGAGCTCACCACGGTCTTCCGCCTCGAGCACGACGGCCCCTTCACCGTGCGGCTGCCGGAGGTGGCCGGACTCGCCGTGTTGCCGGTCGGCCGGCGGCCCGAGCCGCTCTCCCCCTCGGCGTTGCTGCTGGGGGCCCGGCTCGACGCCGAGCACCCGGGCTGGGATCGTTAGAAGAACCTAGCCGTCCGCTGCGAGCGTGCGGTTGAGCGGCCGCGTGAGCACGATCTGGGCGTCGCGCAGCGCACAGGTGGCGAAGGCCGCCTCGCAGAACGCCAGGTAGTACTCCCAGGTGCGCTGGAAGTGCACGTCGAGACCCAGCGCCTCGACCTCCGAGCGGCGCAGGAGGAAGCGCTCCCGCCACTCGCGCAGCGTGCGCGCATAGTGCGGGCCGATCTCGCGCACGTCGTGCACCATCAGACGCGACGAGCGCCGGGCAGCGGTCGCGATGGCCTCGAGCGACGGCAGCATGCCGCCCGGGAAGATGTGCTTGTTGATCCAGTCGCGCTGGCCGCGGTAGCTCGAGTAGCGCTGGTCGGGCACGAGAATCGCCTGGATGCCGGCCAGCCCGTCGGGCGCCAGCAGCCGGTCGAGCGCGGCGAAGTACGTGCCGTATTGCCGGTGGCCGATCGCCTCGATCATCTCGACCGAGACGATCCGGTCGTACGAGCCCTCGAGCTGCCGGTAGTCGCTGTAGACGACCTCGACGAGATGACCCATTCCGGCCTCCGCCACGCGCCGGGTCGCGAGCGCGTGCTGCTCGCGGGAGATGGTGGCGGTGGTCACCCGGCAGCCGCGCTCGCGCGCGAGGTGCAGCGCGAAGCCGCCCCAGCCCGACCCGATTTCGAGCACGCGGTCGTCCCGGCCGATCAACGTCGCATCCGCGAGCGCCCGGTACTTGGCCTCCTGCGCCTCGGCGAGCGTCGCGGCAGGCGACTCGAAGAGCGCGCAGGAGTAGGTCATGGAGTCGTCCAGCCAGAGCGCGAAGAACGCGTTTCCGAGGTCGTAATGGGCGTGGACGTCCTGTTCGGCCCGGCGCAGGCCGCGCGGCAGCTCGATGCGCGGGACGAGGCGGCCGAGACCGGCGAGCAGCGAGAGCGGCGGCCGGCCGAAGACCTGCTCGTGGTTGCGCGCGAGCACCGCCACGAGGCCCGGCAGATCGGGCGACGACCACTCACCGGCCTGGTAGCCCTCCCCGACCGCGAGCCTGCCGGAGCGGGCGAGGCGCGCGAAGAAGCGCGGATCGTGCACCTCCATGACCGCCGCCTCGGCGGCCGGGTCGCCGAAGCGCCGCACGCCGTCGGGAGCGCGAATCTCGAGCGCGCCCTCGGCGATGCCGGTGAGCGCGCGCTCGAGCACGCGGCGCGAGGCGGTTCCGACCAGGCCGGGCCGCGTGCGCGGCGCAGCAGCGACGGCCTTGCCCTCGACCCGGCTCATGTCGGCACCGAGCCGTGCTCGGGGTCGAAGGGCGGCTTGCGGTGGAACGGGACGCGCTTGCGCCAGAGCTTGAGCGCCTGCCAGTGAATGCGCGCCATGACCTGCCCCGTGACCCACGGATAGCGCACGAGCGCGTGCGCGAGGGCGCCGCTCGTGAGCGGACGGCGCTCGCCGGTCAGCACCGCGCGGAAGAGCCGGCGCCCGTCGAGCTCCTCGTCGATCCGCAGCATCAGGCGCTCGCCCGGCTCGCCCAGCAGAAAGCGGTACGTCCCCGCGACGTCCATGAACGGCGAGACGTGAAAGCGCTTCTCGGTGCTGAAGCGCATGCGACCGTCTCCGTCGAGCTCGCCGGGTGCTCCGAGCAGATACGGCCAGCGCTCCCCGAACGTGTTGTGCACCTCCGCCACGACGCACGCCAGCGTGTCGTCGGGGTTGCGCACGAAATAGAACGAGACGGGATTGAAGACGTACCCGAACGTGCGCGCGTGCGTGAGCAGCTCGATGCGTCCCTCGGGCACGTTGACACCCCGCGAGTCGAGCCACGTGCGCACGTTGTCGCGAATCGAGAGGCGCGGATCGCCGAGGTGATCGGCAGCCCTCACCTCCACCAGGTTGCGGCGGCCGGAAGAGAGGAACGGGATGTCCGCCGACAGCTCGTCGAGCTCGTCGAGGTCGAGTAGGAGCTGGTAGATGCGGTAGCGGAAGGCGTTGTGCGCGGGCGCGTAGCGCTCGTGCTCCAGAACGGCGTCGTAGAGGGCCGAGTGCCTGCTCATGTCGCCCCCGCGAGGGTGCGCTCGGCGGCGGCGATGCCGCTCACGGCGCCGTCTTCGTGGAAACCCCAGCCGAGGTACGCACCGGCGTACTCGGTGTGACGCTCGCCGGCCAGCGCGCGCAGGCTCGCGCAGGCCGCGACGGAGTCGAGCGTGTAGACGGGGTGGTCGTAGGTCATGCGTGCGATTACGGCTTGTTCGGAGATGAGCGCCGACTGGTTCAGCGAGACGCAGAACTCGAGTGGGTCGCTGAAGGCATGGAGGCGGTTGAGGGAGTACGTGACGCTGACCGGCCGGTCGTGCGAACGGCAGTCGACGAGCGCCACGTTCCAGGCCGCGCGCGCCGCGACGCGGCGCGGCAGGAGTTCGTCTCCCGTGTGGACGACCGTCTCGTTGCGCGTGTACGGGATGCGGGACAGGGCAGCGCGCTCGCCGTCGCCCGGGTCGGCCAGGAGCGCGAGCGCCTGGTCGGGATGGCAGGCCAGGATGAGCCGGTCGAAGCGCTCCGGAGCGCCGTCGCCGGCCGCGACCTCGACGCCGGCGCCGTCGCGGCGAGCGCTGCGCACCGGAGCACCCAGCGCGACGCTGCCCCGAAGACGCTCGCAGAGCGCGTTCACGTAGGTCTGGGATCCACCCTCGATCGTGTACCACTGCGGCGCATCGCGCACGCCGAGCAGGCCGTGATTGTCGAAGAAGCGCACGAAGAAGCGCGCCGGCATCTCACGCATGCGCGCCGGCGACGACGACCAGATCGCAGCCCCCATCGGCGCGAGGAAGTGATCGGTCAGCGCGCGCCCGTAGCCACCGCGCTCGAGGTAGGAGCCGATCGTCAGATCGGCGGCATCCGGATCGTCGAGCAGCGCGCGGGCGTTGCGGAAGAAGCGGCCCAGATCGAGTAGGAGGCGGGCGAAGGAGGGGCGGACCAGGTTGCGCCGCTGGGCGAACAATCCGGACAGCCCATGGCCCGAGAACTCGAGGTCGCAGCGCTCGCAGCGCACCGAGAACGACATGACCGTCGGGCGCAGCGCGACGCCCAGCTCGCGTGTCAGGTCAAGGAAATGCGGGTAGTTCCGTTCATTGCAGACCACGAACCCCGAGTCGAGCGCGTGTCCGTGACCGAGTACGGTGTGTGCATGCCCCCCTGCCCGCGGCTCGGCTTCGAACAGCACGACGTCGCAATGCGGGTCGAGACGGTGTGCCGCGGCGAGCCCGGCGATGCCGGCGCCGACGATGGCGACCCTCACCTGCGCCGCAATCCGCTGCGGCGTCCACAATTGCTCCCCACGGAGTGATTATCCCCCGCCTCGCAGGGCCCAACCGTCGCAGACGCGGCGACGAAGGAGATCCGATGCCGAACGGACCCAGGGTCGAGGGACAACTCGATCGACCGCCGACGAGCCATCGCATCATCACGCTGATCGCGGTGGTGCTGCCCCCGCTCGGACTCCTGGCGGTGATCGCCACGCTCTGGGGCGTGGCCGTCGAGCCCGTCGACCTGGTCATCTTCGCGCTCTTCTACGTGATCCCGGGCCTCGGGATCACGGTCGGATTCCACCGCTACTTCACGCATCGGAGCTTCGAGACCGGCCGCTCGATCAAGGCGGTGCTCGCCGTGCTCGGCTCCATGACGTCGCAGGGCCCCGTCGCCCAGTGGGTCTCCGACCACCGCAGGCATCACGCCCATTCGGACGTCGAGGGCGATCCGCACTCTCCGCACGTCGGCAGCGGCTCGGGCTTCATGGGTGTCGTGCGCGGGTTCTGGCATTCGCACGTGGGCTGGCTCTTCAGCACGAAGGGCCTCGTCGTGCGCACCAAGTACGGGCGCGACCTGCTCGAGGACACGCTCATCCGCAACGTCGACCGCCTCTACTTCCTGTGGGTGGCGCTCGGGTTCGTCGTGCCGTTCGCCATCGGCTATGCGATCGACGGCCTCCGGGGCGGCGTCGAGGCCACGATCTGGGGCGGCCTGGTGCGCATCGCGGTCTTCCAGCACGTGACCTGGAGTGTCAACTCGATCTGCCACATGTTCGGACGCCGCGATTTCGACGTGCGCGACGAGAGCCGCAACAACTGGCTGCTCGCACTGCCCTCCCTGGGCGAGGCCTGGCACAACAACCACCATGCGTTCCCGTCCTCGGCCGTACATGGGCTGGGCCGCTTCCAGTTCGACGTCTCGGCCCTCGTGATCAAGGGCCTCGAGAAGCTGGGACTCGTGTGGGACGTCAAGGTGCCCCAGAACACGAGCCAGGACAGACGGCGCACCGTCCCGGACGCCGCATAGTCAGGCGCCCGGTTGATGCGCCCGGCACGAATCGAACGTGCGACCTCAGCCTCCGCAGGGCTGCGCTCTATCCCCTGAGCTACGGGCGCCCTGCGGCCACTCTACCAGCGTCCAGAGCGGCAACGCGCTCCCCGCGGGCGTCGAGCGCGACCAGCGCAGCGCCGTCTGCGACCGCGCTGCGCACGTAGCCGAGCGCGGCGGCGCCGCCCTCCGGCAGGCCCGCGCTGCTCGTCACGCGACCGACGTCGCGCTCGCCCTCGAGCAGCGTCGCGGGCAGCTCCAGTGACGCCGCGAGCCGCAGGCGGCGCAGCTCGCGGTTGGCGTGGCCGCGATGCGCGAGGCGGACGATCGGCTCCTGGCCGATGTAGCAGCCCTTCGTGAACGAGACGGCCCGCTCGACCACGCCGGCCTCGGCCGGGAGGTTCGAGTCGTCGAAGTCGACGCCGAAGCGCGGCAGGCCCTGCTCGATGCGCAGCGTCTCGCGCGTCTCCGCTCCGATCGGCACGAGGCCCTCGGCGAGCGCGGCATTCCAGGCCGCCTGCGCGGTCGCGGGGTCGGCCAGCAGGAGTGCGCCGAGCGGGCCGGCGTGCCAGCCCTCGACCGGCGCCGCCAGCGGCCGCTCGAGCAACCTCAGCGCGGAGATGACCGGCGCGATCTCGGCCCGGGAGGCGAGCCGGTAGCGCCGCAGCATCGCGCTCAGCTCGTCCTGCGCCGGCGCCTCGCAGGCGCAGACGAACGAATCCTCGCCCTCGCGCACGATCCACGCATCGGCGATCGGCTTGCCCTTGGGCGTGAGCGCGAGTCCGTACTGGCCCTCGCCGACCGCCAGGGCGTCGATGTCGCTCGTGACGACGTTTTGCAGCAGACGCGCGGCGTCGCGGCCCGAGACGCGGACGAACGCGAGCTCGTCGCGCGCACAGATGGCGGCGCCCGCGCGAGCGGCGGCGAGCTGCTCGCCGACGGGTGCGGTGACACTCACGACCGCAGCGTAACGCCAAGGCGCTTCGGGCTACCGTATGGCATGGGATTGTTCCGCTCCACCGCCGAGCGCAAGGCCAGATCGATGGGCGTCGACCCCGAGCGGCTCCCGCCCGGCCAGTACGCGACGGCCAAGTGGCCGGTGCTGCAGGCCGGATCGGTTCCGAGCCGGGCGGACTTCGCCACCTGGACGTTCCGCACCTCCGGCGCGGTCGAGCAGCCGCTCGAGCTCTCCTGGGACGAGTTCAGGGAGCTGCCGTCGGTCGAGATCCGCACCGACATCCACTGCGTGACGCGCTGGTCGCGCTTCGACATGACGTTCCGCGGCGTGCCCTTCCAGGAGATCGTGCGGCTCACGCGGCCGCTGCCCGAGGTCGAGCACGTGATCAGCCACGGCGAGCAGGGGTACACCGCGAACCTCCCGCTCGGCGTGATGGACGACGACGACGTCCTGCTGGCCTACGAGGCCGACGGCGAGCCGCTCGGTCTCGAGCACGGCTATCCGCTGCGGCTGGTCGTCCCGAAGCGCTACTTCTGGAAGTCGACCAAGTGGTTGCGCGGTCTCGAGTTCTCGACCGTCGACAAGCCCGGGTTCTGGGAGCGCTACGGCTACCACAACGACGCCGACCCGTTCCTCGAGCAGCGAACGGTCTTCTAGACGCTGGGTAGCACGCCCAGCAGGAGGCGCTCGGTGGCATCCAGGTGCTCGCGCATCGCCAGCCGCGCGCCCTCTCCGTCGCCCTCGGCGATGGCCGCCAGCACGCGCCGGTGGTGCGTGGTCGAGCCGACCAGCGCCTCGGGCTGGCGCGGCACCGAGTCGAGCAGGTTCGCGATCTCGGCGCGCACCTCGGTGACGCCTGCGACCAGCCGCGAGGAGCGCGCGACGTGGGCCAGCAGCACGTGGAAGCGCCCGTCGGCCGCGCGGAAGAGGTCGTAGGTCTCGGGCGTCGCGTTGGCCTCGCAGCGCTCGATCACGGCGGCGAGCTCGGCCACCTGCGTCTCACTGGCGCGCTCGGCCGCCAGCTCGGCGGCGCCGAGCTCGAGGCAGCGCCGATAGGCCAGGAGATCGCGCACGCCGGCCCCGTCCAGGGCCAGCATGCCCGGCGCCGGTCCGGTCGGCAGTTGCTGCGCGACGAAGACACCGCCGCGCCGGCCGCGCCGCGCCTCGAGGTAGCCGGCGTCGTAGAGCAGCCGCAGCGCCTCGCGCACGGTCGAGCGCGAGAGCTCGAGCTGCTCGGCCAGGCGGCGCTCGGGCGGGAGGCGCTCTCCAGGAGCGAGCAGGCCGAGCTTGATCGCACGCCCGATGCGCTCGACCAGCTGCTCGAAGGCATTGACCGTGCGGATGGGCCGGAAGATCTGACCGCCGGCATTCGACTCCGGGGGCGAGACCTCACCGGTGCCGGGATTGTCGTCAGCCACCGGCGGAAGGTATCACGCGTCACGAACTCTTGGGCGCGCCGCAGCGGACTCGGCCGTGGCGTATCCTGGCCGTCCGATGACGATCGACACCCCTCTCGCGCGCGCCGTGCGCGCCGCCGTGGCCGACGGCGCGAACAGCGACGACTTCGGCGCGATCCCCGTGCCCGGCACGTATGTCGGTGCCTACCTGCGTGCGGAGGACGCCGAGACCATCGGCAAGCTCCCGAGCGCGGAGAAGCGCCCGTCGCTGGCCCTCCAGGTCGGCGAGGTGCCGACTCCCGAGCTGGCGCCCGATGAAGTGCTGATTGCAACGTTCGCCTCGAGCGTGAACTACAACACCGTCTGGTCGGCGATCTTCGAGCCGGTCCCGACGTTCGCGTTTCTCAAGCGGCTGGCGAAGACCCACGGCTACGGCAGCCGCCACGACCTGCCCACGCACGTCGTCGGCTCGGACGCGTGCGGCGTGGTGCTGCGCACCGGCGCCGCGGTCAGCCGCTGGAAGCCCGGCGATCGCGTGCTCGTGCATCCCAACTACGTGGCGCTCGAGGAGCCCGCGGGCCACGACGACGCGATCCTCGATCCCGATCAGCGCGTGTGGGGTTTCGAGTGCAACTTCGGCGGCATGGGCGAGCTGTGCGTGGCCCGCGGCGATCAGCTGATGCCCAAGCCCGAGCATCTCACCTGGGAAGAGGCGGCCTCGATGCCGCTCGTCAACTGCACGGCCTACCGCATGCTCGTGTCGCCGAACGGGGCGAGCATGCGCCAGGGCGACGTGGTGCTGATCTGGGGCGCCGGCGGCGGCCTCGGCGGGTTCGCCCTGCAATACGTGCTGGCCGGCGGCGGCTATCCGGTGTGCGTCGTCTCGAGCGAGGCCAAGGCGCAGAAGTGCCGAGATGCGGGCGCCGAGTGGATCATCAACCGCGCCGAGGAGGACTACCGCTTCTGGGATCCCGAGAGCGGGCAGCAGAACCCCCGGGAGCACCTGCGGCTCGGCAAGAAGATCCGCGAGCTGAGCGGCGGCCGTGACGTGGACATCGTGTTCGAGCACCCCGGTCGCGACACGTTCGGTGCGAGCGTGTTCGTCACGCGCCGCGGCGGCAAGGTCGTCACCTGCGCATCGACGACCGGCTTCATGCACGAGTTCGACAACCGCTACCTGTGGATGTTCGCGAAGACGATCGTGGGCTCGCACCTCGCCAACTACCGCGAGGGCTGGGCTGCGAACGAACTCTGCCGCGCCGGCAAGACGCACCCGATCCTGAGCCGCAGCTACCCGCTCGAGCAGGCGGGGCAGGCCTGCGACGACGTGCACGACAACGCGCATCTGGGCAAGGTGGGAGTGCTCTGCCTGGCGGAAGGCGAGGGCGAGGGCGTGCTCGACGATGAACTGCGCGCGCGGCATCTGCCGGCGATCACGCGTTTTCGCGCCTGATAAACTGCCCTCGAGGCGAGCGTGAGCTCGCTCAACATCGAGAGAGGCTGAGGGTCCCGGCCCGCTGACGCCTCGGCAACCTGCCGCACAGGGCAAGGTGCCAATCCCGGGTGGATGTCGGGCGAAAGGAGCTCCTCATGCAAGCCACGGCAACACGCACAAGCTTTCTCGAGCGTCTTCAGCGCGGAGACGTGCTGATCGCGGACGGCGCCACCGGCACGACCTGCCAGCACATGGGCCTGCCGCTCGGCGTCGCTCCCGAGGAGTGGGTGCTCACCGAGCCCGACCGCATCATCGAGCTGCACCGCGGCTTCGCCGAGGCGGGCTCCGACATCGTTCTCACGTGCTCGTTCGGCGGCACCGGCATTCGCCTCGCCGACGGCCCCTTCAACGGGCGCGCGAGCGAGCTCAACCGCCGCGCCGCCGAACTGGCCCGCGAGGCGGTCGGACCCGACGTCCTCGTGGCCGGCTCCCTCGGCCCGACGGGTGAGCTGTGCGAGCCCCTCGGCACGCTCACGCACGACGAGGCGGCCGCTGCCTACGCCGAGCAGGCCGAGGCCCTCGCCGAGGGCGGCGCCGATCTGCTCGTGCTCGAGACCATGTTCTGCCCGATCGAGGCGGGCGCGGCGATCGACGGCGTGCGCCGGGCGACCGACGTCCCGTTCGTGGTCTCGTTCTCGTTCGATCGCGGCACGCGCACGATGATGGGGACGACGACCGCCGAGGTGGTCGCCCTGGCCGTCGAGGGCGGCGCGGCCGCCGTGGGCGCGAACTGCGGCACGAGCCTCGACGCGATGTCGCAGATCGTCGCAGAGATCTCCGAGGCCGCCGGCACGCTGCCGCTCTGGGTCAAGCCGAATGCCGGCCTGCCGCGCATGACGGGCGACACGGCGGTCTACGACGTCACTCCGGACGATCTGGCGGAGGCCGCCCGCGGCTACGTGCAGGCCGGTGCGCGCATCGTCGGCGGCTGTTGCGGCTCGACGCCCGGCCACGTACGGGCGATCGCCGACTCCATCAGGCAGTAGCCGCCTCGCTGAAGGCGACGCGAGCCGCCTCACCGAAGAGCACGAAGCGCACGACCTCGATCTCGGGCAGGTCTGCCAGGGCCGCGCGCGTGGCCGCCACGGCCACGCCTGCCGCGAGCGCGACCGGATAGCCGTAGACGCCGGTCGAGATCGCGGGGAAGGCGACGATGCGACAGCCGAGGCCTGAAGCAACCTCGAGCGAGCGCCGGTGGCACGAGGCCAGCAGTGCGGGCTCCCCGCGCTCGCCTCCCCGCCACACGGGGCCGACGGTGTGCACCACGTAACGGGCGGGCAGCCGGCCCGCCGTCGTGGCCTTCGCATCGCCCGTCGCGCAGCCGCCGAGCGCCCGGCATTCGGCCAGGATGGCCGGTCCGCCCGCACGGTGAATCGCGCCATCCACGCCCCCGCCGCCGAGCAGCGTCTCGTTGGCGGCGTTGACGATGGCATCGACGGGCTGCTCCGTGATGTCGCCGAGCGTGATTTCGATGCCTCCGGCCATGGCCCGGTCAGCATAGATTTCGCGCATGCGCCTACGCCGCTCCTGCCTCGCCGTCCCCGGGTCCAACCCCAAGATGGTCGCCAAGGCCGCCACGCTCCCGGCCGACATGGTGTTCATCGATCTCGAGGACGCCGTAGCGCCGCTGGAGAAGAACGACGCCACGCGTCAGAACGTCGTCGACGCGCTCACGGGTCACGAGTGGACGGCGCCGACGCGCGTCGTGCGCGTCAACGGCATCGACACCACCTGGTGCTTCCGCGACATCATCTACGTCGTCTCGGGCGCGCAGGACGCGCTCGACTGCATCATGCTGCCGAAGGTCCAGGGGCCCGATCACGTGGCCTTCGCGCACCACCTGCTGACGCAGCTCGAGGCCGAGCTCGGCATGAGCAAGCGCATCGGCCTCGAGGTCCAGATCGAGAGCGCGCGCGGCGCCGAGAACCTGCCGGCGATCGCCGATGCCTCCGACCGCATCGAGACGATCATCTTCGGACCCGGCGACTACGCCGCCGATCTGGGCATCCCCGCGCTCAGCGTGGGCGGCATCGACGACCTCTATCCCGGCGACCAGTGGCATTCCATCGTCTCGCGCATCGTGATCACGGCGCGGGCACGCGGCCTGCAGGCGATCGACGGTCCCTACTCGGCGATCCAGGATCTCGAAGGCTTCCGCACCGTCGCCGAGCGCTCGGTTCGCCTCGGCTGCGACGGCAAGTGGGCGCTGCATCCCACCCAGATCGACCTCCTCAACGAGATCTACCGCCCGTCCCAGGCGCACTTCGACCGCGCCGAGGCACTGCTGAGCGCCTACCGCCAGGCGACCGAGGGCGACCGCCGCGGAGCCGTGATGTGGGAGGGCGAGATGATCGACGAGGCCTCGCGCAAGATGGCCGAGCAGGTCGCCGCGCGCGGCCGCGCGGCCGGCATGACGAGCGGGGTCTAGACGGTCGTCGCGCGTCTCGCGACCACGCGGGTCGCGAGCGAGACGCACGCGATCCAGGCCGCCGCGGCGACCGAGACGTGCGCGAGGACGACCCACCAGGGCAGCTGGTTGTGCCACTGGTACTCGCCGATGAAGGCCTGCAGCGGCAGCAGGATGATCAGAGCGAGCGCGAGGCCGCGCCAGCGATCGGGGCGCCAGCTCCCGAATTGCAGGACGAGCAAGAGCAGCGCGGCGATGATGATGTAGGTCGTCGCGACGCGCACGTGCACGTAGGTCGCGTCCAGCAGGTTGCCCATGCGGCGGATGTCCTCGCCGCCGGCGTGCGGACCTGCCGCCGTCGCGAGCGCGCCGCTGACGATCAGCGCAAAGGCGGCCAGCACGCTGATGCGGGCCAGCCACGCGAGCCATGTCGGGGCGCGAGTCGCGGCTCCCGCAGCCATGCGGGCGAGCAGGATCGCGGCGAGCCCGGTCGCCACCACGGCGACGAGGAAGTGGTTCATTACGAGCACCGGATTGAGATCGAAGAGCACGGTCACGGCGCCGAGAGGGATCTGCCCGAACGTGAGCAGCGCGACCCCGCCGGCCAGGCGGCGCGCCGGCCGATCGCCCACCTGACGCGCCGAGAGCCAGGTGAGCAGAGCGGCGAGGATGCCCGCCAGCGCGATGGCGCGGTTGGAGAACTCGATCACCGGGTGGTAGTTGAAGGGCGGCACGGGCTGGCCCTTGCAGAGCGGCCAGTCGGGGCAGCCGAGTCCCGAGCCGGTGAGACGCACAAAGGCACCCGAGGCGATGTTGAGGAACATCGCCACGAGGAGCACCTGCGCGTAGCGCTCGAAGGCGCGTGCGTCGTGCGCGAGCACGCGCCGCCGTGCGCGCTGCGCGAAACTCGCCGCTCCGGTCAGCGCCGCCATCCGCAGGCAGCTTAGAAGCTCGGAGAAAGCTGGTCGCGCAGCTGCGAGCGCAGGATCTTGCCCGACTCGGTTTTCGGCAGCGTGGCCGCGTAGGCGATCGAGCGCGGGTACTTGATCGGCGAGGCCACGCGCTTGCAGTGCGTCTGCAGCTCCACCGTGAGGGCCTCCGAGGGTACGGCACCGGGCTGCAGCACGATGACCGCGTGCACGACGTGGCCGCGCTCGGCGTCGGGCCGGGCGATCGCGGCCGCTTCGAGCACGGCGGGATGCGAGCCGAGCGCCGACTCCACCTCGACGGGTCCGATGCGGTAGCCGGCGGAGATGATGACGTCGTCGGCGCGGCCCTGGAACCAGAGCCGGCCCTCATCGTCGCGGTAGGCGCGGTCGCCCGTGCGCCACCAGCCGTCCTCGAGCGCCGCAGCCTCCTGAGATCCCGCCGCATCGAGGTAGCCGAGGAAGAACGTCGGAACGCTCGCGGCCCGTACGAGCAGCTCGCCGCTCCCGTCCAGGCGCAGGTCGACGCCGTCGAGCGGAGCGCCGAGCGAGCCCGGCGGCGAGTTGTCGCCGCGCATGACGCCGGCCACGGCGCCGATCTCGGTCTGGCCGTAGCCGTCCCGGATGCGCAAGCCGTGCAGCTCCCGGTAGCGCTCCAGCACATCGGCGCCCAGCGGCTCCCCCGCCGCCACGACCTCGCGCACGCTGCTCAGGTCGGCGCGCTCGAACTCCGCCGACTTCGCGCACAGCCGGAACTCCGTCGGCGACATGCAGAGCACCGCCGGCCGCAGCCGTGCGATCAGCCGCAGGCGCTCGTCAGGGTCGAAGCGGCCCTCGTGCAGGACGGTCTCGGCGCCGCGCAGCCAGGGCGCCAGCCACGTGTTGCGCAGCGACTTCGCCCAGCCGGTGCCGGCGGTGCACCACACGCGATCGCCCGGCTGGACACCCATCCAGTGCACCGTCTGCAGCCAGTTGGCGCGCACGTAGCGGCGTGCGTGCACGGCCGCCTTGGGCTCGCCCGTCGAGCCCGAGGTGAAGATCACGAAGGCGGGCGCGTCGGCGCCGGGTGCATGCGCGGGCGCCTGCGAGTCGGCGAGCGCGACATCCCGCGGCTCGAGCAGCGACGCGCGCGCGCCAAGTTGCCGCGCCCGGGCGGTCAGCTCGGCCTCGGGCGTCAGCTGCGGACACAGCACCGCCACTGCGCCGAGGCGATAGAGCGCGCCCAGGGCGAGCAGCCACTCGTAACGCTTGGGCAGCCGCACCAGGACGCGATCACCGGGGGCGACACCCGTGCGCGCCAGTGCGGCCGCGGCGCGCAGCGTGTCGCGCTCCACCTGCGAGGCGTCCAGCCGCCGCTCGCGCCCGTCGCTCCCGACCGCGACAACGCCTCCGAGCGGCAGCGCCATCAGGCGGGTGCGATGACCTTCGCCTCGCCGTCCACGACGAGCGTCTCGCCGACGAAGGCGCGGGTCGAGAGTCGTGTCCCGCGCCGCTCCGGGTCGTACTCGAGCACCTCCACCTCGACGCGCACGACGTCGCCCGGACGCACCGGCGCCCGGAACTTGAGCGTCTGCCCGAGGTAGACCGAGCCGTGCCCGGGGAGCTCGTTGCCGATCATCGCCGAGATGAAGGCCGCGGTGATCATGCCGTGCGCGATGCGCCCGCCGAACGGCGTCTCCCCCGCGAACGCATCGTCGAAATGCAGCGGATTGCGATCGGTCGACGCCTCGCCGAAGAGCTCGACCGTGTGGTCGCTCACCGGGAACTCCTGCACTGCGCGCTGGCCGACTGCGATCGTCATGCGACCAGGCTACTGCGCGCTGCGCGATACTGCAGCGGATGGCCGTCGCCCTCGACAAGCTCAACCGGCCGGTGCGCGATCTGCGCATCTCGGTCACCGACCGCTGCAACTTCCGCTGCGTCTACTGCATGCCGAAGGAGGTCTTCGGCAAGCAGTTCGAGTTCCTGCGCCGCGAGCAGCTGCTGACGTTCGAGGAGATCGAGCGCCTGACCCGCGTGTTCGCGGGCATGGGCGTCGAGAAGCTGCGCATCACGGGCGGTGAGCCGCTGGTGCGCCGCGGCGTCGACGAGTTGATCGCGCGGCTCGTCCCGGTGCCGGGCATCAACGACGTGACGCTGACCACCAACGGCGCCCTGCTGGCGCGGATGGCGCCACGCCTGGCCGCGGCCGGCCTCGGCCGCGTGACCGTCTCGCTCGACTCGCTGGACGACGCGACCTTCCGCGCCATGAACGACGTCGACTTCCCGGTCGCCGACGTGCTCGACGGCATCGAGGCCGCTCTGGCGGCGGGCCTCGCCCCGGTCAAGGTCAACATGGTCGTCAAGCGCGGCATGAACGAGCACGGCATCCTCGCGATGGCCGAGCGCTTCCGTGGCACCGGGGTGATCCTGCGCTTCATCGAATACATGGATGTCGGCGCAACGAACGGCTGGCGGCTCGACGACGTCGTCCCGTCGCGCGAGATCGTGGGCGCGATCAATGAGCGCTGGGAGCTCGAGCCGGTCGATCCGGCCTACGTGGGCGAGGTCGCCGCGCGCTACCGCTATCGCGACGGCGCAGGCGAGATCGGCCTCATCTCCTCCGTCACCCAGCCGTTCTGCCACGACTGCACCCGCGCGCGGCTCTCGGCGGAGGGCAAGCTCTACACCTGCCTGTTCGCGAGTCGCGGCCACGACCTGCGGGCACTGGTGCGCGGCGAGCTCTCCGACAGCGAGCTGGACGAGAAGCTACGGACGCTCTGGCGCATCCGCGACGACCGCTATTCGGAGCTGCGCTCGCAGAGCACCCCGCTCGACCTGCCCAAGGTCGAGATGTCGCACATCGGCGGCTAGTGTCAGCGGGAGCGTGCTTCGAGCGCGCGCGCGACCAGCAAGTCCATGCGGACGTGCTCGCGGCGCGTCCCCTCGCGGCCGGTTGCCGCGGGCGCGTCCGCGCGATGCTCGAGCGGCACGACCTTGGCGACGTGCACGAGCTCCTCCCACCGGGTGGCAGCGGGGTCGGAGCGCAACGAGGGGGACGCCAGGGCCATGTACTGAAGGTAGGGCAGGACGAGACATAAGACAAATCGTGATTCGTGATGTGAACGATAGTATCTGGCTATGGCTAGCATCGCGGGCCTCGAAAGCTTCCTCGCGGTCGCCCGCACGGGCAACCTCACAGCGGCTGCGCGCGAACTGCACGTCACCCAACCGGGTCTGACTGCGCGTCTGCAACGGCTGGAGGCCGAGCTCGGGACGGAGCTGCTCGTACGGCTGCCGCGCGGCGTGCGTCTGACCGCGGCCGGACGCACGCTGCTGCCCTATGCCGAGCGGGCGCTCGAGAGCCTCGATCAGGGCGCGGCAGCGGTGCGCGACCTCGCACGGGGAACGGGTGGGCGCATCGAGATCGGCGCGGCGCCTGCCGTCAGCACCTACGTGCTGCCGCGCGCGCTGCAGCGCTTCGCGGCCGAGCACCCGGCCGTCGCGCTGGGCGTCCGCACGGGACACTCGGAGGAGCTCCTCGAGCTGGTGCTTTCCGAGCAGATCCAGATCGCCATCGTGCGAGCGCTGCGCCACGCCGAGATCGAGAGCACTCCGCTCTACGAGGACGAGGTCGTGCTCGCGACGCATCCCGCCCACGCACTCGCCGGCGACCACGCCGTGCGGGTGGAGCAACTCGGCCAGGAGGAACTGATCCTCTTCGACCCCTCGTCCAGCTACCACGAGCTGACGAGCTCGATGTTCCGCGCCGCCGGCGTCTCGCCGCGCGGCGTCATGGTGCTCGACTCGATCGACGCCGCCAAGCGCATGGTGCAGCTCGGGCTCGGCATTGCGCTGCTGCCGCGCAGTGCGCTCAGCGACGAACTGGACGAGGGCTCGCTGGCCGCCGTCGCCGTGGTTTCGACGGCGCCCGTGCGACGCCAGATCGTGGCCATCCGGCGCCGCGACGCGGGCGATCTGGCTCCGGCGCTGGCCGCGCTGATCGAGTCCGTGCGCGCCGTCGTGGCGTAAGACGCTCAGGCGGGCTTGTACTCGCCGAACGTCTCGCGCATCGCCCCGCAGATCTCGCCGAGCGTGGCCCGCGCCCGCACGGCGGCGACGATCGCCGGCATCGCATTCAGCTCGGTGCGCTCGCAAGCGGCGCGCAGGGTCTGCAGGGCGCCCTCGACGGCAGCGCCCTCGCGGGCGGCGCGCACCGAGGCGAGCCGCGCGATCTGGCCGTCGGCCAGCGCGGGATCGACCTGGAAGGAGACGGGCTCGGGGTCCACGCCCTCGCGGTAGCGGTTGACGCCCACGACGACGCGCTCGCCCGACTCGAGGGCCATCTCCGCGCGATAGGCCTCCTCGTCGATCGCCCGCTGGTAGAAGCCGGTCTCGACGGCGGCCACCGCGCCGCCGATGCGCTCCACCTCCGCCAGCAGCTCCCAGGCCAGACCCTCGAGCTCATCGGTGAGCGCCTCGATGTACCACGAGCCGCCCAGCGGATCGGCGGTGTCGGTCACGCCGACCTCCTCGGCCAGGATCTGCTGCGTCCGCACCGCGAGCGTCTGGGCGTGCTCGGTCGGGATGGCGATGGCCTCGTCGTAGCAGGAGAGGGCGAGCGACTGCACGCCGCCGAGCACCGCCGCGAGCGCCTGCAGCGCCGCGCGCACGATGTTGTTCTCGGGCTGCTGCAGCGTGAGCGTCGAGCCGCCCGTCTGTGTGTGCGTGCGCAACTGCAGTGAGCGCTCGTCGACCGCGCCGAAGCGGTCGCGCATGAGCGTCGCCCACATGCGCCGCAGCGCCCGGTACTTGGCGATCTCCTCGAAGAAGTTCGTGTGCGTGTTGAAGATCCACGAGAGCCGCGGGGCGAAGTCATCGACCGCGATGCCGTGGGCCAGCACCGCCTCGACGTAGGCGATCGCGTTGGCGAGTCCGAACGCCATCTCCTGCACGGCCGTGGAGCCCGCCTCGCGCATGTGGTAGCCCGAGAGCGAGATGGCGTTGAAGCGCGGCGCCTCGTGCGCGCACCACGCGACGAGGTCGGCCGCCAGGCGCAGGCTCGGCCGCGGCGGGTAGATGTAGGTGCCGCGCGCGACGTACTCCTTGAGCACGTCGTTCTGCGCGGTGCCGCGCACCGACGCCGCGGGCACGCCCTGCAGCTCGGCGGCCACGACGTACATGGCCACCAGCACGGGTGCGGGGGCGTTGATCGTCATCGACGTCGAGACGGCGTCGAGCGGGATCCCGTCGAAGAGCGCC
This sequence comes from uncultured Actinomycetes bacterium, assembly GCA_963713435.1. Classification (GTDB taxonomy): domain Bacteria; phylum Actinomycetota; class Thermoleophilia; order Gaiellales; family JALYLC01; genus JALYLC01. The sequence goes on along the minus strand of CAVQLU010000014.1, from coordinate 50,508 downwards.
ACGACGTCGTCGAGCGTGTCGATCGCGACCCCCACGCGTCCGACCTCGCCGAGCGCGCGCGTGTCATCGGAATCCATGCCCATCTGCGTGGGCAGGTCGAACGCGACGGACAGGCCCGGCTGGCCCTGCGCGAGCAGGAAGCGAAAGCGCTCGTTGGCCTCCTGCGGGGTGCCGAAGCCCGCGTACTGGCGGATCGTCCACGGCCGGGTGCGGTAGCCGTCGGGCCGCAGCCCCCGCGTGAACGGGAACGCGCCGGGCTCGCCGATGCGAGCGGGGTCGCCCACGGCGTCGGCCGGCCCGTAGACCGGCCGGATCTCGATGCCCGACGTGGTGCGGCGCGCGCCGCTCACGCCTCGGCGCCGACGAGGACGACCATCTTCCCGAGGTGCGCGTTCTCGCGCATCATCTGGTGCGGCTCCGAGCACTCCTCGAACGGGAACGTGCGCGAGAGCACGGGCAGGATCTTGCGCTCGGCGATCAGCTGGTTGGCGCGAAAGGCCTGGTAGGCGTTCGCGAAGTGCGAGCCGATGATCGTCTTCTGGCGCATCCACAGGTAGCGGACGTCGAACGTCAGCGAGAACCCCGAGGTCGCGCCGCAGGTCACGATCTTGCCGAATGTCCGGCACACGAACACGCTCGTGAAGAAGGTGGCCGAGCCGACGTGCTCGAAGACGATGTCGCAGTCCACCCCGCCGGTGGCCTCGCGGATCGCCTTGCCGAAGCGCTTGACCTCGTCGAGGTCCGGCTCGCCGTCGTCGCCCGTGAGGTCGTAGTCGCGCCGGTTGATGACCGCGTGGGCCCCCAGGCGGCGGCAGAGATCGGCCTTGTCCTCGCTCGAGACGACCGCGATCGCATTCGCGCCGTAGAGGCGGCAGAGCTGGATCGCCATCGAGCCGAGCCCGCCGCCCGCACCCCACACGAGCACGTTGTGGCCGGCCTCCAGGGCTGCCTGGTCGACGAGCATGCGGTAGGCGGTGAAGTAGACGAGGCCGTACGACGCGGCCTCGGCCCAGGTGAGGTGCGCCGGCTTGGGCAGGAGCTGCTGCGCCTGCACCTTGCAGTAGTCGGCGAACGAGCCCCAGTTGGTCTCGTAGGCCCAGATCTTCTGCTGGGAGCAGGCCATCGGGTCGAGGCCGTTGCACTCGGGGCACTCGCCGCAACTCTGGTTGCAATGCACGACGACCTCGTCGCCGGGCTTCCAGCGCGTCACGCCCGGACCGACCGCTGCGACGATGCCCGAGGCATCCGAGCCGCCGATGTGGAAGTCGTAGCCGGTGTAGCGGAAGACCGAGACCGGCTGGCCGAGGCAGGCCCAGACGTTGTTGTAGTTCACGCCGGCGGCCATCACCTGCACGATCACCTCGCCGGGTCCAGGCTCCGGCGTCTCCACGGTTTCCAGCTGCATCGCGTCGCGCGGCTCGCCCAGCCGATCCGGGCGGATCACCCACGCGCGCATGCTGGCGGGCACGTCCGTCATCGCCGGATCGTACTGAGAACTGGATTCAAGGGTGGCGGGGTGTTCGGAGGTCTCGAATACGAACGCCACCCTTGAATTCAGCTCTCAGAACCCGTCAGCTGGCGCGCTTGCGGGCGGGAATGCCCTGCATGACGAGCTGGCCGCAGGCGGCGTCGATGCCGCGGCCGCGCGAGACGCGATACGACGTGCCGATGCCGCCGCGCTCGAGCTCGCCGCGGAAGCGCCGCACGGAGGCGTCATCCGCGGCGACGTACTCGGAGCCGGTGGGGTTGTAGGCGATCAGGTTGACGTGGAAGGCGCCCGGACCGCCCTTGCGCAGCAGCGCGACGAGCTGCCGCGCCTGCTGGGAGCTGTCGTTGACGCCGGCCAGGAGCAGGTACTCGATGAAGACGCGGCGGCGCGTGCGCTCGCGGTAGCGCCGGCAGGCCTCCATCAGCGCTGCGATGGGATAGCGCTTGGTGACCGGCATGAGCCTGCTGCGCAGCTCGTCCTCGGGCGCGTGCAGCGAGAGGGCCAGCTTGACCTGCAGCGGCTCCTCGGCGAGCTTGTCGATCCCGGGAATCCAGCCCGCGGTGGAGATCGCGATCTGCCGCGCACCCAGGCCGAAGGCGTCCGGCGAGTTGATCGTCCGGATCGCGGCCAGCACGTTCTCGTAGTTGTGGAAGGGCTCGCCCATGCCCATCATCACGACGTTCGAGACGCGCGCTTCCTGCTCGTCGCGCAGCAGCCGTGCAAGCCGCAGGAGCTGCTCGCTGATCTCCTCGGGCGCCAGGTTGCGGCCGAGGCCCATGCGGCCCGTCGCGCAGAACGTGCAGGCCAGCGCGCAGCCGGACTGCGACGAGAGGCAGACGGTGCGCCGCGGGCCGTGGCTCATCGCCACCGCCTCCAGCGGATAGCCGTCGTGCGTGCGCAGCCGCAGCTTGATCGTCCCGTCCTCGGCCCGCTGGGCGCCCTCCTCGGTCAGGGTGCGCAAGGGGGCATCGCGCTCGAGACGCTCGCGCAGCGAGCGCGGCAGCGCCGTGACCTCGTCCCAGCGCTCCGCGAGCTCCGAGTAGACGGCATGCGTGAGCTGTTGCGAGCGATAGGCCGGCGCACGCTCCTCGCGCAGCACTCCCAGGGCTGTCTCGAGTGTCATGGCGCCGGCGCTGCGGCCAGCAGCTCGCTCGCCGTCGGGGCGGGAACGCCGAGCGCCACCAGCGCGTTGTCGGCGGCCGCGCTGCCGGAGGCGGCCGAGACGACGGCCGCGGTGTCGAGCCCGGAGGCGGCGGAGATGTCGGTCGACTGGAGCTGAGCGCCGGCCACGGGCGGCGGCTCGGCCGGAATGGCGGCGAACGGGTTGCGATGGCCCTGCCAGGCCTGCAGGTAGTCGTAGGGCGGAACGGCCCACTGGCCGCCAGGGTGGATCTCGAAGTGCAGATGCGACGGCGTGCTGATGGCGTCGCCGGTGTGGCCGACGAAGCCGACGACGTCGCCCGCGCTGACGTGGGCGCCGTTCTTGGCGATCGGCGCATAGGCCGAGAGGTGCGCGTAGTAGAACCAGTTGCCGTTCGTGTCCTCGATCCACAGGCGCCAGCCGCCCAGGCGGTTCCAGCCGACGTTGTGCAGCACGCCGTTCTGCACCGCCACGAGGGGCGTGCCCTCGGGCGCGAACAGGTCGGAGCCTTCGTGGAAGCCCGTGTCGGCGCGCGGGGCGCCGAAATCGTGGCCGTAGTGCGCGCCGCCTGCGACCGGGAAGACGTAGCTCGCAGCCACCAGGTCCTTCTGGCGCTTCGGATCGACCGGCGGGGTCTCCGTGAAGCCGCCCGGCGGCGGGGCCTCGATGCCGGTCGGCGTGACGCCGTCGCCGGAGTCGGTGGGGGTCTCGTCGCCCGGCGGCAGCGGCACGACGGGTGCGCCGAGCTCGAGCGGATCGGTGGAGGCCGGGCCGCCGCGCGCGAGTGCTGCCGTCGCGACGGGCGCAGCACCGGCACCCGGAGCGGCCGGCGGTGCGCCGGCGGGCGGGGCCGCCGCCGCGTCCGCATAGCCCAGCAGGATCTCGGTGCCGGCCGGCAGGTCGTGCCAGCCGACCGTCAGGTGCACGTGCAGCGCGACCTCGGAGCCGCGGTAGGCGCCGGCCGAATGCACGACGCGGCGCTCGTTGACCGCGCCCCAGCCGATGCCCGGGATCTCGAACTGCGCGCCGGGCTGCGGCGAGATGGCGGCGCCGTTGACGACGAGGCCGCTCACCGCGCCGCCGAACGTGCCCGAGGCCGGGGTCTTGCGCCCGTCGGCGTAGGCCTTCGCCTCGACCGATCCGGCGGTCACGAAGCCGCCGAGCAGGCTCACGCCGCTGAGCTCGCTGTGCCCGTAGGCGCGCGCGTCCCTGTCGCTGACGGCCGAGCCGGCGGCATAGGAGTGGATGGCAACGAGATCGCGGTACTGGTAGGAGCCCGCCGGCGAGGTCAGCGTGCCGCTCGACTGCGCGCCCGGGATGTTGATGAGCACGGCGTAGGACGACGCCGTCGTGCTCGGCTCGGCGCTCGAGCCGGCCGTCACGCCGAGGGCAAGCGCGGCCACACCCGCGATCACGAGCGTCAGGGCGCGCAGCGCCCGCGCAGAGATCGCCCGGAGACCAGACACCCGGCAAGGATAGCCGGACTGCCCGCCACGACTGTGATCTTCACCCCACCGCACCGCCCGCAGCTTGGCTATCGTCAGGCGACGCGCCGACGGGCTCAAGCGGAGGGATGCACATGGACGGTCAGAGGCAGGCCATCGAGGCCCTGCTGGACGAACGGCGGGAGTTTCCGCCGCCAGCCGAGTTCCGCGCCCGCGCCCGCGTCTCCGACGAGTCGCTGTACGCCGAGGCGGAGGCCGATCCGGTCGCCTTCTGGATGTCCCGGGCTCTCTCCCAGCTGACCTGGTACCGCGAGCCGACCGAGAGCCTCGACGACTCCAACCCGCCCTTCTTCAAGTGGTTCGCCGACGGCGAGCTGAACGCCTCGGTCAACTGCCTGGATCGCCACCTCGCGGCGGGCGGCGGAGACAAGACGGCCTACATCTGGGTCGGCGAGCCCGGCGACGAGCGCGTGATCAGCTACCGCGAGCTGCACGACGAGGTCAACCGCCTGGCCAACGTGCTGCGCGACCTGGGCGTGCGCAAGGGCGACCGCGTGGCGATCTACCTCGGCATGGTGCCCGAGCTGCCGATGGCGCTCCTGGCCTGCGCGCGCCTCGGCGCGGCGCACTCGGTGGTGTTCGGCGGCTTCTCCGCTCAGTCGCTCGCCGGGCGCATCAACGACGCCGAGTGCCGCGTCCTCATCACGGCCGACGGCGGCTGGCGCAAGGGCGGCATCGTGCCGCTCAAGCAGGCGGCCGACGAGGCGATCGCCGACTGTCCCACGATCGAGCACGTGCTCGTCGTGCGCCGCACCGAGCACGAGATCGGCTGGACCGAGGGGCGCGACGTCTGGTACCACGACCTCGTGCCGGCCGCGGACGACTGGTGCGAGCCCGAGCGGATGAACGCCGAGGACATGCTGTTCCTGCTCTACACCTCGGGTACGACCGCGAAGCCCAAGGGCATCCTGCACACGACGGCGGGCTACCTGCTCGGCACCAAGGTGACGCACGAGCTCGTGTTCGACATCCGCGACGACGACGTCTACTGGTGCACCGCCGACATCGGCTGGGTCACCGGGCACTCCTACATCGTCTACGGCCCGCTGCAGAACCACACGACCGGCGTGATCTACGAAGGCGCTCCCGAGCACCCCTCCTGGAGCCGTCACTGGGAGATCGTGCAGAAGCACAAGGTCACGATCTACTACACGGCGCCGACCGCCATCCGAGCGCTCGTGGGCGCCGGCGACGGCCACCTCGAGGGCTACGACCTCTCGAGCCTGCGACTGCTCGGGACGGTCGGCGAGCCGATCAACCCCGAGGCCTGGATCTGGTACCACGACCGCGTGGGCGGCGGGCGCTGCCCGATCGTCGACACCTGGTGGCAGACCGAGACGGGATCGATCCTGATCGCGCCGCTGCCGGGCGTGACCGCCACGAAGCCCGGCTCGGCCACCGTGCCGCTGCCCGGCATCGCCGCCGAGATCGTCAACGAGCAGGGCGACACCGAGCCGCGCGGCGGGGGCGGCTACCTCGTGCTGAAGCGTCCGTGGCCGTCGATGCTGCGGACGTTCTACGGCGAGGACGAGCGCTACGTCGAGACCTACTGGTCGCGCTTCGGGCCGCGCGTCTACTTCACCGGCGACGGCGCCAAGACCGACGAGGACGGCTACTTCTGGCTGCTCGGCCGCGTCGACGACGTCATCAACGTCGCCGGCCACCGCATCTCGACCACCGAGGTGGAGTCGGCGCTCGTCTCGCATCCCGCGGTGGCGGAGGCCGCCGTGATCGGCGCGCACGATCCGGTCAAGGGCGAGGGCATCGCCGCCTTCGTGATCACGATCGGCGGCGTCCACAGCGACGAGCTGCGCGAGGAGTTGCGCCGGCACGTGGCCGACGCCATCGGCAAGATCGCCCGGCCGTCGCTGCTGCTCTTCACGCCCGACCTGCCCAAGACGCGCAGCGGCAAGATCATGCGCCGCCTGCTCAAGGACATCGCCGAGGGCCGTGAGCTCGGCGACGCCACGACGCTGCGCGATCCGGCGATCGTCCAGGCCATCAAGCAGAGCGCCGACACGCAGCTCGGGCGCTCGCCCGCCTGAGAAGCGAAGGCCGGTCAGACGCGGGGAATCAGCGCGTCGCCCGCGAAGAGCGGCGTCTCGCCGTCGACGGGAACCGAGCCCAGGCCCTCGGGCGCCACGTCGGCCACGAGCGCGCGGCGCGCGCGATCGATGGTGGACGCGCGAATCTCGGCCGGCCCGGCCAGACCGCCCGTGACGCGCACGAGCGGCTGGGGCAGCGCGAGCGCGCCGGCGAACGCATCGGCGTCGTCGAAACTGAGCAACGAGGTGAGCTCGGGATCGTAGGCGGCGACGTCATCCACGAACAGGAGCTCGAACGGCTCGACCAGCCGCGCCCCGGCCCGCTCGGCGAGCGCCGTGGCCCGGCGCTCGCCCTCTGCGACGAGCTGCGCCGCGAGCTCCGCCAACAGCGTCCGATAGACGGCGAAGAGCGGCTGCGGGCGCCCGTCGCCGACCGGCACGACGGCGAGCGACTCCCCGAGCGCGCCGAGCAGCGCGCGCATGACGGCCGGGTGCGCGAGCGGGGCGTCGACGGCGCAGACCGCGGCGACGGCGGCGCGCGGCTCGACCGCACGGAGCCCGGTGGCGAGGCCCGCGAGGGGCCCGAGCCCCGGCTCGGGGTCTCGCACGACCTCGACCCACGGCGGCAGCGGCGGCAATTCCTGACCCGGTGCGCAGACAACGACCACGGGAGGCTCGCTGCAGCGCGCGAGCAGGCCCGCTGCCCGGCGCGCGAGCGTCGAGCCGTGCCAGGCGAGGCTCGCCTTGTCGCTGCCCATGCGCCGAGAGCGCCCGCCGGCGAGCAGGATTCCGGCGACGTCTTCCATCTGCCGCCTATTGTGGAGCCCAGGGCCCTCCGGGGGCGGCGGGCAGCGCGACGACCGGGGCGTCGGGCTCCCCGAGCAGGTCGCCGCTGTCGAACTCGCTCTCGTCGAGGCGCGCGACCGGCGCGCCGAGGGCCGCCAGGAACGCGTCGGGCGGATCGAGGAAGTTGATCGCGTCCGTGCGGTAGTGCATTGGCACGACGAGGCTCGGCCGCAGCGCGCGCACGACTGCGGCGGCGCGTTCGCCGCCGACGGTCGGGCCGTCTCCGACCGGGAGGAAGAGGATGTCGACCGCGCCGACGGCAGCCTGCTGTTCGGGGCGCAGCGCGCTCTGCCCGAAGTCGCCGAAGTGGCAGACGCGCAGCCCGTCGAGCGCGAAGCAGAAGATCGTGTTCGGGCCTCGCTGCGTGCCTGCGACGTCATCGTGCTCGGAGGCGACCGCGACGACCTCGCCGACCGGCGACTGCAGCGTGCCGGCCGTCGAGCGCAGGATGGGCGGTCCACCGTCGATCGCATCGACGCCGTTGTGATCCGCGTGCTCGTGCGTGATGAGCAGGAGGTCGGGATGGACGTCGTCGATCGGCGGATAGTCGAAGCGCAGCCCGCGCTCCGCGAGGCCGGCGATGCCGTCGCCGAACGGATCGATGAAGACGCTCTGCGCGCCGTCGAGCGAAAACGCCGACTGGCCGTACCAGCGAATACGCATCAGCTACCTCCTGGCGGTGTCGCGGGTGTGCCGCCTCCCCGCCGGCCCGCGCGCTGTGCGCGCAGGGCCTGGACGGCGGCCTTGAGTTGCTCGTCCGAGAGCGGCGGCACGGCCTGCGGCGTGGCCGCCTCGCTGCGCAGGCCGTCGAGCAGCCAGTGCAGATGCCGGCGCCAGGCGGTCGGCTCGACCGCGGCCGTCGCGTCGATCAGCGTGGCGAACGACCAGAACAGCAGGATGAGGTCGGCGAGGGCGAAGTCGGGGCGCAGGCTCCCCTGCTCGCGCGCACGCTCGAGGATCTGCTCGAGCAGCTGTGAGATCTCCTCCCGCGCGCGCTCGACCCGGCCGCGTGCCAGGCGGCGAGCGCAGGAAGACGTCCTTGAGCAGGCGGTCACCGGCCTGGATCTCGAGCGTCTGCTCGAGGTAGCCCACGAGACCCTGCCACCCGTCGGGCTCGGCGGCGGAGGCCTCGGCGATCGCCGTGAGCTCCCCGATGCGCCGCTCGAAGACGGCCTCGACGAGAGCGTCGCGCGTCGCGAAGTGCCGGTAGAGGGTGCCGGTGCCAACGCCCGCGCGGCGAGCGATCTCCTCGAGCGAGGCCTCGACGCCCCGTTCGGCGAACACCTCGCGGGCCGCGGCGACGAGCAGCTCGTGATTGCGCCGGGCGTGACTCCGCTGCCCGGCCTGTTCGCCCGCGATGCCTGTCATACAGCCATCATACCCATACCGGAGGGTAGCCTCCGGTATTTGCTATGGTCAGACCGTGGCCGCCGACGTGACCAAGACCCAGACCGAGCCGGAGGTCGACGCGCCCCTGAGCGGGCGCGCGCTGACGACCGTCTTCGTCGCGCTCATGCTCGGCATGTTCCTGGCGGCGCTCGATCAGACGATCGTGTCGACGGCGCTGCCGACGATCGTCGGCGACCTCGGCGGCCTCAACCACCTCTCCTGGGTCGTCACGTCGTACCTGCTGGCCTCGACGTGCTCGACGCCGATCTACGGCAAGCTCGGCGACATGTACGGGCGCAAGCCCGTCTTCCTGGCCGCGATCATCATCTTCCTGGTCGGCTCGATGCTGGCCGGCCTGAGCGAGACGATGGTGCAGCTGATCGGCTTCCGCGCCATCCAGGGCGCCGGCGCCGGCGGCCTGATGGTGAGCGCGCAGGCGATCATCGCCGACATCGTCCCGCCGCGGCAGCGCGGCCGTTACATGGGGCTGATCGGCGCCGTCTTCGCGGTCGCCTCGGTGGCCGGGCCGCTGCTCGGCGGCTTCTGCGTCGACCAGCTCTCGTGGCGCTGGGTCTTCTACGTCAACCTGCCCGTCGGGATCGTCGCGATCCTGATCGTGATCTTCAAGCTCCACCTGCACACGCCCGCCACGCGCCACCGCATCGACTACGTCGGCGCCGTTCTGCTGAGCGGCGGTGTGGCCGCGCTGATCCTGCTCACCACCTGGGGCGGCACGGAGTACGCGTGGGGCTCGCCGACGATCTTCGCGCTCGGCATCGCCGGCGTCCTGCTGCTGATCGCCTTCGTGTGGCAGGAGCGGCGCGCGGCGGAGCCGATCATCCCGCTCACGCTCTTCCGCTCGAGCGTCTTCAACGTCGCCAGCGCCATGGGCGCGACCATCGGCATGGCGATGTTCGGCGCGATCATCTTCATCCCGCTCTACCTGCAGCTGGTGTACGGCCTCAGCGCGACCGACTCCGGTCTGCGCATGCTGCCTCTGATGGGCGGTTTGCTCGTGGCCGCGATCGGCTCCGGCCGCGTGATCAGCCGCGTCGGCCGCTACCGGGTCTTCCCGATCGTCGGCACGGGCACCATCGTCGCGGGCATGTTCCTGCTCTCCCGGCTCGGCGTCGGCACCGCTCCCTGGCTCTCGGCCTTCTACATGCTCGTGATCGGCGTCGGCATCGGACTCGTGATGCAGGTGCTCGTGCTCGTCGTCCAGAACGACGCGCCGGCCGAGAACATCGGCGTCGCGACCTCCACCGCCACCTTCTTCCGCTCGGTCGGCGGCGCCTTCGGCGTCGCCATCTTCGGAGCGATCTTCGCCTCGCGCCTGGCGGATCAGCTCGGCGGCCTGCCGCACGATGTCATCGCGCACGTCGGCAGCGGCGTCCAGCTCAGTCCCGCCGAGGCGGACAAGCTGCCGCCGCTCATCCACGAGGAGTTCCTGAGCGCCTTCGCCAACGCGCTGCACGGCGTGTTCCTGTGGGGAGTTGCGATCGCAATCATCCCCTTCGTGCTCTCCTGGTTCCTCAAGGAGGTACCGCTGCGCAACACGCTCGCCAAGCGCACCACCGACCTCGCAACCGAGGAGGCCGTGGCCGGAGCGACGCCGCCGGAGGAGCTCGTCGAGCCGGAGCCCGTGCGCTCGTAGCGGTTCAGCCGCCGATGCGCGGAACGGAGAACGACCAGGTGCGGACGAACGACTCCTGGCCGCCGTCCAGCACCCGCAGCTGCGACTCGATGTGGAAGCTCTCCGCGTCGCAGGTCATCTCGGTGCGGGTCTCGGAGCGTCCGTCCCAGCCCTCGGCGCGACGGCTCACCGCCGTGACGTTGTTGCAGACGACCCGCGCCGAGAGCGGGTCGTCCTCGGCGATCTCGAAGATCGCGTCGGAGGCGAACGTGATCTCCGTGCCGCTGACCTCGTCGCGATTCGTCCCGCCCAGGTCCCAGTCGAGCCGCAACTCGGCCCGGCCGCTGCCCAGCTCGCGCGTGATCGTGCGCGCCCCCACGCCGGGGGCGAGCTCCGTCATCGGATAGGCGGGCGGCTCCTCGGGCGGGCACAGCGCAGGGGCGGCCGGCGCCGCGGCGCCGTCGTGCAACGGCAGGGAGATCGAGCTCTCGCCGGCGACGACGCCCAGCGTGACGGCCTCGGGCGACGGCCAGGCCAGCGGCCAGTAGGTCGGCGAGATGGCGACGCGCAACCGGGAGCCGGCCGCAAAGCGGTGGCCGATGGAGTCCAGCGCGATCGACACCGCCACGGGTTCGCCGGGGACGAGCGGAACGACCCGGTCGTGCCCTTCGCGGTGGGTGAGGTTGAGCTGCGCGCGCGTGACCATGAGCGAGGCGCCGCCGGGCAGCACCTCGCACAGGCGCACGCTCACGAGCGCCAGCGGGCGATCGCTCACGAGCGTGAGATCGGCGATGGCGTGCCCGAGCAGCTCGAGCGGCTCGGCGAGCGGCCGGGAGTCGAAGCAGAGCGACTTGCCGTCGTCGGCGCGCTGGTCGAACGGCAGGTCGTCGGAATGGCCGTCCGCGCACCACGCGCCGCCGTCGAGGCCGCACGTCTGCGAGCCGATGATCTCGAGCACCTCCCGCTCGCCGGCGTCCGCTGCGAGCTCCCCGTCCGCCGTCAGGTGCAGCCGCAGCTCACGGGGCTGCTCCGGCGGCCAGGCCGTCTCGGCCACCCAGCGTCCGGGGCGCTCCTCGTAGCGCGCCTGCGGCGGCAGCGAGTCCTGCAGCCACGCGATCAGCGCGGGCTCCTCGTCGATGCCGTTGCGGATGCCCTTGAGCCAGCGGTCGTAGAAGCGCACGCACTCCCCCAGCGAGCCGACGGCCGGCGCCGGAACACCATGCACCGGATCGTTGTGTCCCCAGGGTCCGATCAGCCCGCGGCACGGCACGTCGAGATTGGAGAGCAGGCGCATGACGGTGTCGGTGTAGCCGTCGGTCCAGCCGCCGATCGCGAACACGGGGCAGCGGATGCCGGCGTAGTTCTCACAGGCCGAGCCGTGGCGCCAGTAGTCGTCGCGCAGCTGGTGGACGAGCCACTGCTCGACGAAGTGCGGCGTGCCCTCGAGTCGCTCGCGCCACTGCTCGCGCCAGCCGTCGCCGACCATCGCGGGATCGGGCGGCAGGGCGTTCCACGAGAGCATGCAGTTCGCCCACATCGCCATGTCCATGGGGAGCACGAGGCCGCCGCGGTAGTGCACGTCGTCGGCATAGCGGTCGTCGGTCGAGTAGTAGGTCACGACGGCGCCGAGCGCCGGGGGCGTGCGAGCCGCGAGCTGGAGGCCGTTGAAGCCGCTCCACGAGGTTCCGACCATGCCGACCGCCCCGTCGCACCACGGCTGCGCGGCGAGCCAGGCGATGACCTCGAGGCCGTCCTGCAGCTCCTGCTCGGAGTACTCGTCCTCGATGATCCCGTCCGAGTTGCCGGTGCCCCGGATGTCGACTCGCGCGCAGCCGTAGCCGTGCGCCGCGAACCAGGTCATCTGCTGATGGTCGCCGGCCTGCGTTCCATCGCTCAGGCGATAGGGCAGGTATTCGAGGATCGCCGGCACGCGCCCGGCTCCCTCGGGCAACCACAAGCGGGCAGCCAGACGGGTGCCGTCGGACAGCGTGATCCATTCCGTCTCGACCACGCGCACCGCGTGCGGGAGGTCGTCGCGCACGCGCGGAGCCATGGCGCGAGGCTAGACGCTCGCGCCTTGACATGAGCCGGCAACCGGCCGAGAGTGCCTCCGTGCGACGCCTGCTCGCCTGCCTGTTGCTCGCGGCGGTGCTGCCCGCGGCGGCGAGCGCCCGCTCGACGCGAGCGACCGTGGTCGTGCAGGGCCCGGCCACCCTGGCGGAGTCGGGCTTCGTGCGCGCGGTGCTGGCCCCCGCGGCGCACAGGCGCGGCCTGAGCCTGCGCTACGTGAGCAGCGACGGCGCTGCCGCCCTGAGCGCGCTGAGCGCCGGCAAGGCGGCGCTGGCGCTCTCCGACAGCCCGGCTGCCGAGGCGGCGTTCGTCGCCTCCGGCGCCTCGCTCGAGCCCGCCGGGCGCCTGGTGCTCTACGGCGACGACGTGCTGGTGGGACCGGCGGCGGATCCGGCCGGAGTCGGCCAGCGCGCACCCCGCGACATCGCTGCCGCGCTGCGCCTGGTCGCGGCCTCCGGCGCTGCGGGCCGCAGCGATTTCGTGGCAGGCGGGATCGGACGCAGCGAGCTCGCGCTGTGGCAGTCGGCGGGTGTCGTGAAGGGCGAGCAGGCCGTACCGGTGGGCGAGCGCTGGTACCACCACGGGGCGAGCGATCCCGCAGACGTCATTCGCACGACGAGCGCGTGCGGCTATGCCTCGAAGGCCTGCTACGCACTGGTCGATCGCGGCGTGCTGAAGCAGCTGCAGGCGGCCGGAGGCGGCCGCGGCCTGCGGGTCGTCGTCGCCCGCAACGATCCGGGCGCCGGCGATGCCGCGCTCGCGCATCCCGTGCGCGCCTACGCGACGCGGAGGTCGGGCGCCGCGGCGCGCGCGCTGCTCGGACTGCTGACGTCGCCTGCGCTTCAGGCCGCGATCGAGGCCTACCCGACACGCCAGGCGCCCGGCTACCACGCTGCCGCAGCTCCTCTGCTGCTGCTCGAGCAGGGCGTTCCCGACCTCGTGGGACGTCTCACGGAGGGCACGCCCGGGGGCGCGGGCCTGGCGGGGGTCCGCCTGCGCCTGATCGTGCAGCGCCCGGGCCATCCGCCCGTCCTGCTCGTGAGCACGCGCACCGGCGAGCACGGCGAGTTCAGCGCCTCGGCGCGCGTCGATGCGAGCCGTAAGCTGCGCGGCACGCTGGTGGTGCGCAGCGACGCGACGCGCGGTCAGACCGCCGGGATCTTCACGGTCGGCCGCATGGGCTGACCGGCGAGCCGTTCAGGGGGCGAGCCCGATCAGGCCATTCTGCGTCTCGAGAGGCTCGCGCATTGCGCCGTCGTCCCGTGTCCACTCCCCGATCTCCGCCAGCCAGGCCCGGATCGTCCAATGCGTCCAGACCGCACCGCACGCGGGCACGAACGGCTCGTCCCCCCAGGCATCGGACGGCACTGTCTCCATGATCATGCCGGAGCCGAGTTGCGAGTCGATGAGCGTCTTGTGCCGCCCTTCGCTCGTCGCGGCAGGGTGTCCGCAAACACTGCAGATCGTGTACGAGCGATCGACCACGAGCATCGGCGGTAGAGCGGGAAGCGTCCGGGCCTCGCCCAGGGACATGCCGATCGTCCGCCGCAGTGACCCGTCTGCGAAGCGTCGGGCCGCCGACAGCCAGACGGACGGGCTGAAGAGATATGCCGCCGCCACGAGATGCGCTGACCAGCCCGCCGCGTAGACGAAGCCCGTCGGCCCGTAGTAGAGGAGCGCGGTTGCCAGACGGTCGTCGCCGGCGAGCGCGGGATCGAAGCGCCGCGGCCGGGCTTCGAGGATCTGCGACCACGAGAAGCGAACGCGTTCTGCTATCTCCGTGCGCACGGCCTCCGGGTCGAGCGGGGCGCTCGCGTCTTCCGGCCAGCGGATGGGTGTGGCAGACACGCGCGCCGCCACCTCGGGCCAGAGCTCGTGTTCGAAGCGCGGGCGCAGCCAGTCCCAGTGCTCGTCCATTGTCCAGGTGATCAGGCCGATCTCGGCGAGCCGCCTGGTGGCGGCTTCCGCCACTTCGGGCGCCAGGCCGGCGCAGTCGGCGAACTGCGCGAACGTCTCGAAGTCGGGCCGCAGCAGGATCATGCGCAGCACCGCGAGCTCGGACTGCGTGAGGTCGGCGCCTGACATGACGTTCCGATCCACGCCCGAAGCTTGGCAGAGCGCTGGTCGGGACGAAAGGCGCGCGACGAGCTGACGGACGCAGGTGCGAACGCGCGGCGGGCGAATCTGGCGCTGTGGCGTGGACCCTGGTGCAGGCCGATGGAACCGCAACCGACGCCGTCGCTCTGGACGACGTCAAGGCGCGCCTCGCGAGCGGCGAGCATTTCTGGCTCGACGTCGGCCATCCGACGCCGGAGGAGCTCGCCGAGCTCGCCGAGCTGCTCGAGCTGCACCCCCTCGCACGGGCCGACATCGGCGTCTTCGGCCAGCGCGCGAAGGCCGACGACTACCCGGGCCACACGCTGCTCGTCCTGTTCGGCGCGACGCACGATGCGGACAGCCTCGTCGAGGTGCACTCGGTCGTGGCGGAGGGCTGGCTCCTGACGGTGCACACGGAGCGCTGCCCGGCCTTCATCGAGCTGCGGGCGCGCACGATGCGCGCGGGCCCTCTGCCGGCCACCGCGGCGCTGATGCAGCGGATCGCGGACTCGCTGGCCGACAGCTTCTACCCCGAGCTCGAGCAACTCGACGTGCGCGTCGACGCGCTCGAGCACCTGGTGCTGCAAAGCGAGCACGAGGACGTGCTGCCCGAGGTGCTCAACCTGCGGCGGCGGCTGGTCATGATGCGCCGCGTGCTCGGGCCGCAGCGCGATCTGGTCGCCCGCCTGTCGGCGGGCACGGTCGCCATCCCGGGCTCCGACGAGGACGTGCGGCTCGGCTTCCGCGCCACGCACGACGAGCTGATCCGCGTGACGGAAGCGATCGAGACCCAGCGCGACCTCCTCACGGGTGCGCTCGAGGTGCACCTCTCGACCGTCTCGAACCGCCTCAACGACGTCATGCGGAGACTGGCCGCCGTGGCGACCGTCTTCCTCCCGATCACGTTCCTGACCGGCTACTTCGGCCAGAACTTCACCTACTTGGTGCGCAACGTGACCGGCTCGACGGCCTTCTGGCTGGGCACGCTGATGCAGCTCGTGGTGGCGGTCGGCGTGGTCTCGTTCATGCGCCTGCGCCGCTGGATCTGATCCCTAGGCGGCGGCCTGCGCCTGCTTGGGCGCGTCCTCGATGAACGCGTGCGCGAGCCAGCGGGCATCGGCTGCGAAGGCGTCGAGCTCGGCGTCGGAGGAGAGCATCCCCGCCGTCGCCAGCCGGACGCTGGCCCCGCCGGTCTCGACCACGAGGGCCTCGGCCGCGCGCTCGCACAGCCAGGCGATCATGGCCGGTGTCAGCGCCTCGCGAGCCGCAACCTCGTCGCAGCCGGCGGCGATGCGCACGTCGTACAGCTCGTCGAGCTCGGCCGACTCGAGCGTCAGCGGGACATAGCCGTCGGGCAGCGCCACCCTGGCCCCGCCGCCGGACGTCCGGCGCCGCACCAGGAGCCCCTGTCCGCGCGGGCGCACGCCTTCCAGCGCCACGATCGTCAGGTCGCAGAGCCAGATCCAGTCCTTGTGCTCGTCATCCCGCTGCTCGCAGGTGACCTGCATGACCGTTGCGCGCAGACCGGGCTCGAGCTCCCCTTCGACGGCGGCATGGACGCGCTGGCGGTCACCCGTGCGGAAAAGCGCCGAGCCCTGCAGCGTGATGGCATGCGACGGCACTGCCGCCGACAGCGACTCGCCGCTGCTCGCGGCTGCACGTGCGTCCTCGTTGGCCTGCATGCCGAGCATGACGTCGAGCGGATCAAAGCCGGGCTCCGGGGCCTCCGCACTCGCGATCTGGGGTCGGCGGGCGTCGTTCAAGCCATGCTCGAGCCCCCACCAGCGCAGCACCTCGGCGGCATCGTTGCGCACGGGCGGACGGCGCTTCCGCGCGTATTGCAGGGCAAGGGCGACAGGGACGATGAGGGCGAGAAGCTCGGGGCGCATACATCAGGGAGTAGTCGCTCTCGGGGCGTCTGTCGACCCCCTGGAGTGGTTTTCCAGCCTCCCGGGGGCTGGCAAACCGCGCTTCGCCGGGTGCGCGTAGGGAGGGGTGCGGGGGATTCCCGTCACTCGACCCAGGAGGCCACATGAAGCGCTCCCGATGGATCGCGCTCGCGACGGTCGCACTCGCCGTCGTGCTCGCGACCGCCGGCACCGCTGCCGGCGCGAGCAAGACACACAACAACGGCGGCTACACGGTGACGCCGCTCGTGTCCGACCAGGCGGGCGTGGCACCGACTCTCGATCCCAATCTCGTCAACGGGTGGGGCATCTCGGCCGGTCCGCTGACGCCGTGGTGGGTAGCCAACCAGGGCACCAATACCTCCACGCTGTACAACGCGGCAGGGCAACGCTTCCCGCTCGCGGCGCCGCTCGTCGTGCAGGTCCCGGTCGGGCCGACGGGCACCGTCTTCAACGGCGATGGAGTCTCGTTCAAGATCCCGTCCGCCACGGGGCCGGTGTCGTCGCGCTTCCTCTTCGCCACGCTCTCCGGCACGCTTCAAGGCTGGGCGGGCGGCCCCGCGGCGACGGTCGGCTTCGACGGCTCCAAGTGGGGCGCCGTCTACACGGGCCTCGCGATCTCGGGCACCTGGCTGTACGCCACCGACTTCCGCAACGGCCGGATCGACGTCGTCGACGCCGACTGGAATGCCGTGAAGCTCCCGGGCGCGTTCACCGATCCGAAGTTGCCGAAGGGCTATTCGCCGTTCGGCATCCAGGCGGCGGGTGGCTCCATCTTCGTGGCCTACGCGAAGCCCGATCCCAAGACGGGGTTCGAGATCAAGCAGCGCGGACTCGGGATCGTCGACCAGTACTCGCCGCAAGGCGTGTACCAGCACCGGGTGGCGACGCGCGGCCTGCTGAACGCCCCTTGGGGCATCGCCTGGGCGCCGGCGACGGGCTTCGGCAAGGCCTCCGGAACACTGCTCGTCGGTAACTTCGGCGATGGCTACATCAACACGTACCGACCCAGCCACAAGGGTCGCTGGAAGTGGAACGGACGGTTGCTCACGAAGGACAGGAAGCCGGTCTGGATCGATGGCCTCTGGGGCATCGGCTTCGGCTTCGGCAACACCGCATCCGGTCCGGTCAACTCCCTCTACTTCGCTGCCGGGCCCGCGGAAGCGACGCACGGCCTGTTCGGCACGGTTACGGCCAACATCCCGTAGCGAGCGCGGCGACGACGGCCGGCGCAGCCGCGTGCGGCGCCGGCCGTCGTCCCGCTCTCCGCGAAGCCCCCGAAAAAGCCGGCTCGGGCTCCGGGGAGCGCTATCGTCCGGTGACCGGCACCGCGGAGAGGGAGCGGCAGCCGGCCCCAGTCCAGGACGACGCGCTCACGCTTGCATGGATGCCCTCGCTCACATCCTGCTCTCCCTGCTGGCCCTCCTCGCGGCCGGCGGCGACACGGGGCCGCGCGCGCAGCGCGATGCCACGACCGCCAATCCCCAGGGCGTGCCGTTCGCGATCAGCGACGACGCGGCCCAGCGCGCGTTCCCATCGGAGCTACTCGTCGCCCGCGCGGCCGGGCTGTCATCCGCCCGCGTCTACGTCGACTGGTCGGCGATCGCTCTGCAACGGCCGGCGAGTCCGCGCGATCCCGCCGACCCCGCCTATGACTGGAAGGCGCTCGACGCGGACATGGCGCGGTACGGCTCCTCGGGCCTGAGCCCGCAGATCGCGTTCTGGCACGTGCCGGCCTGGGCCAACGGCGGCGCAGCGCCGAACGTCTGGCCGCTCGCCGCGGCCGATCTCGGCGACTTCGCCTACGCGGTCGCGCGCCGCTATCCCCAGGTGCGCCTGTTCTACGACTGGAACGAGCCGAACGTGCGGATGTTCGCCGAGCCGAACACCGTCGAGGCCTACGAGCCGATGGCGCGCGCCGTGTACGCCGCCGTGCACGAAGCCAGCCCCGCGGCGCAGGTCGCAGCCGGCAACCTCGCGCGCTACCGCGACGCCGGCCGCGATCCGGCCGCCTGGGCGGCGCGGCTGCGCGCGGACGGCGTGCCGATGGATCTCTTCGGCGTGCACCCCTACCCGCTGCGCGGGGCGCCGCTCGCCGACCGCGACCCCGAGCACCGCATCGACCTGCTCGACGTGCCGGCGCTGGCGCGGCTGGCGGGCGTGCCGGTGATCGTGTCGGAGTTCGGCTGGTCGTCCGACGATGCCGGCCTCGACGGCCAGGCGGTCTGGACGGCGCAGGCGATCGCGCTCGCGCGCTGCACGCCCGGCCTGGCCGGCTTCGTCTTCTGGGGCTTCCACGACCATCCCGTGCCGCTCGGCGTCACGGCCGATCCGTGGGTGCGCTTCGGCTGGCTGGACGCCGCCGGGCAGCCCAAGCCCGTCCTCAGGTCGGCGTTCGACGCCCTGCGCGCGCCGCTCGACTGCACCGCGGTCGCGCTGGCCGCGGGGGCACCGGCAGGCTGGCCGGAGACGAGCACGATCCCGTTCCCCGCGCTGTGAGATCTGCTCAGCGCGAGAGGCTGAGTGGGAACGTGATCATCCAGAGGAAAGCCGACGAGAACAGCAGCCAGCCCATGGCGAGCACGAAGATGCGCGAGCCGGTCGTGCGCAGCCGCGTGCTGATGCCGGCGAAGAACAGCGCCGTGGCGAAGAGCACCACGCAGAGCGTGTAGCGGTCGGCGCGCTGGACATCTGCTTGCGCGATCACCGACTCGGCCGCACCCTTCACCTCCAGACGATCCGCCTCCGCGTTCTCGGCTGACGTGTATTGCGGCATCGAGAAGGGCGTGAGCGGGGCGTCGGGGTTCGTGAGCGGCCTGGTCGCGGCCCAGGCGGTGACCGCCGGCCGGAACTCGGGGCGGAAGCGCCGGAAGTAGAACGCTGCGAGTTTCTTGTCGCCGTGCGTGTAGGCGTCGACCCAGTGCGTGAACGTGAGCGCGTCGATCTGGATCTGGCGGTTGGCGACGCCGGAGGCGCGATTGGCCTGGACGCGCGCTGCCGTCGAGCGGTTGCCCGCGAGGCCCTGCTCACTGCGGTAGTGCGCTGCCTGGTAGGTCGCCCAGGCGGTCGCGACGGCGGCAACCGAGAGCAGGATCGTCGCCAGCAGGTCCGCCCAGTGAGCGGTCCTGTCCGGCTCAGCCACGCGGGACGCCGTTCGCGTCGCACGTGATCAGAGGATGCACCTTGGCGACCACGACCTCCTGCGAGAGCTGCCGGATCGTGCGCTCCATGGCGACCGGTTTGAGACCCCCGACCCCTGCGTGGTAGGGGTTGTCGAGGAACCAGAGCAGCACGAAGGTCGATGAGATGACCACCGCGACGCCGCCGATCATCGTCGCCTGCACGACGGCGCGCTCCGCGCTGTCGGCGAAATACATCATGAACACGAAGATGATCGCCGCGCTCAGGAAAAGCACGATCCAGAGCGGTAAGGGAATGACCCCCTCCGCTCCGTGCGCGCGATCGGCGCGCGCGTTCTCGCGGTCGGAGCGCTGATCGAGCCACTTCGAGTACGCCGCCTGCTCGGAGGCCGAGCGCGGATCGATCGTCCTCAGCGTCTTGAACGTGGCGATGCCCCAGGGGTTGAGCGAATCATCGAGCGTTC
The DNA here is from genome assembly GCA_963713435.1 of uncultured Actinomycetes bacterium. Lineage (GTDB taxonomy): Bacteria > Actinomycetota > Thermoleophilia > Gaiellales > JALYLC01 > JALYLC01. Next base: position 30,782 of record CAVQLU010000014.1, on the reverse strand, counting down.
CGGCACGCATCTCCGGCCACTCGCGATGCACCACGAACCTGGCGTAACAGATCAGCTCTCCCGAGAGGGCCGCGCGCGCACCGACGGGCATGAACTGCGCCGTCTCCATCTGCTGGGCGACCGTGCGCGCCTCCGCCTCCGCGCCGCTGCGCGAGGTGTCGAAGCTCTCGAAGGCGAGGAAGACGACGAACCCGATCAGCACGGCAAAACCCGTCGCGAGCACACCGAACACGCCGGAGGCCCGGTCGCCATCGGCGAAGTAGCTCCCCTCGGGCGCCGTGCGCCGCACGAGCAGCATGCAGGTGATCGCCACCACGGCGGCGGCGAGCACGATCAGAGCTGCGTAGCCAAGTCTCACCGGGCGATCGTAGACGGGAGTTCAGACATCGAGCCGCGCATCCTCGAGGTCGAGGTCGCGCTGCACGCGATTCATCACGTCGTCGTTGATGCGCCCTTGCCGCCGCAACTCCTGGACGGCCCGCCGCTCGGCGTCCAGCAGCTCGCGCCGCAGCCGCTGATAGCTCTGCGAGCGCTCTTCGAGCGCACCGTCGTCCTCGTCGTCGAAGCGCGCGGCGAAGCGGTTCGCGCGGAAGCGGTACGCGCCTCGCATGCGCTCCGCGGTGTCCTCGCGCACCCAGTCCTCCCCGGCCAGCTCCTCGAGCCGGCCGAGCGCCGCTTCGGCCGCCAGGATGCGCGCCTTGGTCTCCTCCTTCTCCGAGAGGCCGTCGTCCTCCAGCCGCAGCATCCGGATCACGGCCGGCAGGCTGAGGCCCTGCAGGACGAGCGTGGCGAGGATCACGCAGAACGCGAGGTAGATCACGTACGAGCGGTGCGGAAAGCTCTCCCCCGAGTCGATCGTGAGCGGCAGCGCGAGCGCGGCGGCCAGCGAGACGGCGCCGCGCAGGCCTGCCCAGCCGAGCAGCGCCGGCTGCTGCCAGGGCGGGTAGGGATCGCGTTCGCGCACGCGCTTCCACAGCCAGCGCGGCAGGTACGTCGCCGGGAAGATCCAGATCAGGCGCGTGAGGATCACCGCCAGGCTGACGGCGGCGCCCGCGGCTATCAGCGAGATCGCCGAGTGGCCCTGCAGCGAATCGAGGATGGGCCTGAGCTGGAGCCCGACGAGGATGAACAGCAGCGCGTTCAGCAGGAAGGTCAGGATCTCCCAGACCGCGTCGCCCTGGAGCCGGGTCTGCACGGTGGTCAACTCGGGCGTGTACCAGCCCACGTAGATGCCCACCGTGACCACCGCGAGCACGGCCGACACGCCCGCCGCCTGCGCGGGCAGGTAGGCGAAATAGCCCGAGACGAGCGCGATCGCGATCTCCGTCGGCGAGTGGTCGATGCGCCGGCGCACCTGGCGCAGCACGTAGCCGACGGCGAGGCCGATGGCGATGCCGCCGATCACGTCGACCGCGAAGCGCCAGGTCGCGTGCCAGAGCGAGAACGTCCCGGTCGTGACCGCCGCCACCGCGAAGCTGTAAGCGACGAGCGCCGTCGCATCGTTGATCAGGCTCTCGCCCTCGATCAGCGTGACGAGGCGCCGCGGCAGGCCGAGCCGCGAGCCGATGGCCGTTGCCGCGACCGCATCGGTCGGCGCGACGATGGCGCCGATCACGAAGCAGACCGGCCACGACAGCCCGCCGATGGTCGCGTGGCAGACCGCCGCCACGGTGAGCATGGTCACGAGCACGAGACCGACCGCCAGCAGCGAGATCGCCCGCCGGTTGGCGCGCAGGTCGCGCAGCGAGGTGAAGAACGCCGCGGAGTAGAGCAGCGGCGGCAGGATCCCGACGAGCACGATCTCCGGGCTCAGCTCGACGTCCGGCGCTCCGGGCACGAAGCCGATGCCGAGCCCGCCGAGTACAAGCAGGATCGGATATGGGATGCGCACGATCGGCGCCAGCACGAGCAGCGCCGTCGCTGCGACCAGCAACGCCAGCAGGACGAGCGAGTCGTGGGCGGAGATGGTCACGGCGTGGATCGTAGAAGCGACTCGGGGCGGAAACGGGAGCCCAGCGCCCTGACGGCGTAAAAAAGGGCCCACCGAGATGGGCCCTTTAGTGGTGAGCGGAGGCGCCTAGACGCCCCCGCTCGACGTCACCTGTCTAGATAAGCGTGACGTTCTTTGCCTCGGGGCCCTTGGCGCCCTCGGCACCTTCGAACTCGACCTTCGCGCCCTCTGCAAGCGACTTGAAGCCGTCGCCGGCGATTGCGCTGTGGTGGACGAACAGGTCCTTGCCGCCTGCGTCAGGGGTGATGAAGCCATACCCCTTCGCATCGTTGAACCACTTGACGGTTCCGGTTGCCATTTATGTAACACCTCCTCTGCCATATTCCTGAACGGGCAGAGGAAACGCATGAAGTGCGCACCCCGGTACTCGCTCGCGTGCACCTACCACGTTAGCAGCCAGAACGCGATTGCGGGCTATGGGTGCTGGGTCGTTAGCACGAATCGTTACAAGCTGCCTTTCAGCCCGCCACGCCCCGCTGCGTGCCGCTCGCGGCCGAGAGCAGCGGCTCGAGCTCTGCAGCGTAGAGCGTGGCCGAGACCTCGCGGTAGAACGCGTGCGCGGCCGCGCCGCAGCGCGCAGCTTCCTCCGAACGACCATTCGAGAGCGCGCGCTCGGCCGCCAGCGCGAGCGCGCGAGCCTCCGCCGGACGCGCGCCGATTGCACGGTAGAGCGCCGCAGCACGCTCGTACGCGCCCTCCGCCATGGCGCCGACGGCGTGCTTCATGCGGGACTCGGGAGGCAGAATCGCGACCGCTTCGGCGACCGCGTCTGCGCGCCCTGCGGCGATGAGGATCGGTACGACAGCCGCCAGGTCGGCCGAGCGATGGCCGAGGGCACTGTCGTTCCAGAGCTCGAGGTACTCCACGGCGGCCGCCAGGGCCCCTGCCTCGCTTCCCTCGGCGCGCAGTGCCAGGACGCGCAGCGCGAGCCCGAAGGAGTGGCAATCGATGTTGTCCGTCGATGCCGCATAGGCGAGAATCTCGCGCGCATCCGCCGCCGCGGTGGCGACATCGCCACGCGCGAGCAGGATGCGGCCGCGGACGGTGCGCGAGTACGCGCTGTTGAGGAGCTCGTCGCCATCGGCGTACGCGGCGCAGATGCGCAGCGCCTCATCCCAGCGACCTCGGTGGAACAGCCCCTCCGACTGTCCGATCTCGACGTAGCCGATCATGTCGGCCTCGCCGTAGCGGGTCGCCCATTCGGAGGCCATGGCGAGCGCCGCCGCCGCGCCGTCGAGGTCGCCCAGACCGGCCAGATCCTCTGCGAAGTTCGCATACTCCAGGCCCGTGCGCGGGTGCGCGTGCTCGGCCAGGACCCGGCATCCCTCGCGCGTGTCCTCCACGCCGCCGATGTCGCCGAGACCCAGGCGTGCCCAGCCCCGCCGGCAGAGCAACAGCGCGTGCCCGTCGGGGCTCTCGATGTGACCGAGCGCCTCGCTCACGAACTCGAGCGCCTGGCTGCTCCGGCCCGCACCGAGCATCAGCCGGTAGGCCCTTGCAGCGGCGACGATGCCCGCGATGGGGCGAGTCGGGACGCGTGCGCTGTACGTGGCGGCCCGGGCGAAATGCGCATCCGCCCGCTCCCCGTCCCCGAGCCGGAACGCCGACCACTCCGCCAGCGCATTCTCCATCCACGCCGCGCGCTCCCAGTCCTCCGCCGCCAACTGCGCGCCGAGAGCTTCCTCGAACAAGGCCTCGTCGGGCGTGCCTGCATGAGAGAGCGCGATCGCGTGGTCGAAGAGCAGCGGCACCCGCTCCGGATCGTCTTCGCGGGTCAGCTCGAGCGCGAGTGCGAAGTGACGCGCCGCGGTGCCATGTGCCGTGAGCGCCTTGGCCTGCCGCCCCGCTTCGATCGCAGCCACGCGGGCGCGGGGCGCGAGGTCGGTGATCTCGCGCCCGGCCTGCCTGCGCAGCTCGAGCGCCGTGGCGTAGTGGTGCGCGAGCAGCTCGGCGCGATCATCGCGGCGGCCGGCGAGCTGCTCGATCCAGGCTGCGGCCTGCTCGTGCCTGGCCGCTCGCTCACCGCGGGGAATCTGCCCGTACGCCACCTCCTGGGTCAGGGCGTGCGAGAAAGCGAACTCGATCTCCCCCTCGACCGCAGAGCGCCGGTTGCGGCGCAGCAGCTGGGCGCGCTCGAGCTGGTGCAGCGACTCCTCGGCTTGCCATCCCGAACGATCCCCGAGCGCGCACACTCCGCCCAGCCATCCCGTTCTGCCGAGCACGGCGGCATCCTGGATGAAGGCTTTCTCGGCAGCGGCGAGCGTGTCGAGGCGCGCCGCGACGATGCCCTGCACGCTCTCGGGCAATCCCGCCGCCTCGCCCTCGAGGCGCCAGCCACCGCCCTCCTGGACGAGCAGGCCCTGCGCCTGCAGCATGCGCACGTATTCCTGCGCGTAGAACGGGTTGCCCTCGGCACGCGCCACCAGTGCCTGTTGCAGCTCGGCGGGCAGCAGTGCCTGGTCGAGCACCTCGGCCACCAGGCGCGCCGTGTCATCGCTCGAGAGCGGCGAGAGGCTGACCGTGCTGGTGTTGGTCTTCCCGCCGCCCCAGCCGGGCCGCCGCTCGAGCAGCTCCGGACGGGCGGTGCAGACGATCAGAAGCGGGACGGCGCCCGCGCGATCGGCGAGCAGATCGATGAAATCGAGCAATGCATCGTCGGCCCAGTGGAGATCCTCGAATACGAGCACGGTCGCGCTGTCCTCGGCGAGCGCCTCGAAGAAGCGCCGCCAGGCGGCGAACGCCTCGCCACGACCGTCCTCGGCCGAGAGGGTGGACTCGACGTCGAGTCCCACGAGCGGGCGGAGGTGCCGCTCGACCCACTGGCGGTCGCGCTCCTCGACGAGCATGGCCGAGACGGCGTCGCGAAGCTTCTCACCGGCCACGGGTCCTGCATCCGACTCGATGATTCCCGCCTGTGCCTTGACCATCTCCCCGAGAGCCCAGAACGCGACCCCCACGCCATAGGGCAGCGAGCGGCCGATCCTCCAGGTGACGAGATCCGGGATCGAGCCGATGTGGAAGTCGAGCTCGGCCACGAGACGCGACTTGCCGATGCCGGGCGCGCCGATGATCGTGACGAGCTCCGTCGACGGCTCTGAACGCGAGCGCTCGAAGAGGTTGCGAACCAGATCGGCCTCGTGCTCCCGCCCCACCAGACTCAGTTGATCGCGCACCTGCTCCGGCACGAGCGAGCGCGGCTCGCGCGCCAGCCACGCGGCCACGGGCGCCTCCTTGCCCTTTGCGATGACAGGTTCGGCCGCCTCGTACCGGATGACGCGGGTCGTGGCCGCGTAGGTTGCCTCGTCGACCAGCACGCCGCCCGGCGGAGCGGCCGTCTGGAGCCGGGAGGCGGTGTTCACGATGTCGCCGGTAGCGTCCAGCTCGCGCGCCCCGCCGAACGACACGAGCGCCTCGCCGCTCGCGATGCCGAGGCGCACGCGCAGGCCATCGTCTCGGCCGTGAGCGAGCTCGCTCATGCGCTCGCAGATGGCGAGGGCGGCCCGCACGACTCGCTCGGGGTCGTCCTCGTGTGCCTTCGGCGCGCCGAAGATGGCCATCATGCCATCGCCCGCGAAGTCGGAGACGACGCCTCCGCAGGACTCCACTTCACTGCGCAGCAGCTGCTGATACGAGCTCAGCAGCTCCCCGACGTCCTCGATGTCGAGCCGCTCGGAGCGGCTCGTGAATCCGACCAGATCGGCGAACAGGACGCTGACGACCCGCCGCTCTCGCCGCTCACTCGCCTGCGCGGCGAGCGGCGAGGCGCACCCCATGCAGAAGCGCGCCTGCTCCGGGTTCTCGACGCCGCAGCTGCCGCATGCGATCACGCGGCGAGTCTACGCAAAGCGCGGTTCCTCACAGCGACCGCCCCTTCGCGTTCCAGTTGCGCTCGAGATTGTCGATCAGCGCGGGGCTGTAGAGGCAGAGGGCCTGCTGGTAGGAGTAGTCGGCCATATAGCGGCGGAAGAGGTCGAGCGGCTCCTGCGCCTTGCGCAGCGCCTGGCGGTTGGCCACGAGGCTCGTCTCGCCGGCGCTCGTCAGCTCCGCGGCGGCGCTCTCGATGGCAGCCTCCATGTCATCGCTCTCCACGACCTCGTCGGCCAGCAGCAGTCCTCCCGGGCTGTCGCACGGGAACGACCGGCCGAAGAAGAGCGCCTGGCGTGCCGCGCGCTCGCCCACGATGCGCGCGAGGCGCAGGTTGGCGCAGCCGGGGATGATCCCCTCCTTGCGCGCCGGCAGCACGAAATAGGAGCCGGTCTCGGCGATCACGCGATCCATCACGAGCAGCCACTGGCAGGCGCCGCCGATGGCGAAGCTGTCGACGGCGGTGATCCATGGCTTCTCGCGCCGGTTCTCGAGGCCCGCGCCGCCGGCCGGAGCGAGATCGTGGCCGCGGTAGAACTTCGTCACCTGGCCGAGCTCGCGCTCGAGCAGGAACTCGAGCAGCGAGATCTTGCCGTGGTAAAGGTGCGTCAGATTGATGCCCGAGCCGAGGATGCGCCGGCCCGCGTGCTTGGGGTGCGTGGCGGGCGCGCCGCGCAGCACTCCGACGCGAATCGCAGGGTCGAGCAGGACGAGGTCGACGGCGACCTCGAGCGCGGCGGTCGACACGTCGTCCTCGGAGTTGAGGAAGGCGTGGTTCTGGATCGTGACCGTGCCGATCTCGCCGGCGCGGTCGACGCGGATCGGTCCGAGATCGAGCGCGCCGGCGCGCTCGAACTCGCTGCGCCGAGCGAGCGCCGCCGAGGTGGGCTGCGCCATCGAGTGCATCAGGTGGAAGCCGGCGCGCGGGCAGGCGAGCACGTGCGCGACGAAGAATCCCTGCGCGATCTCGAGGCCCTGCTTGTCCTTCTGCAAGAGCTCGCGCTCGGCGTCGATCGCGGCGCGACTGGGGAGGTGGTCGGGGAAGCGCTCGGCCGCTGCGTAGACGAGCTCGGAGAGGCGCAGCTGCTTGCTGAAGCCGTCCGTGAGGTCGTCGTAGATCGATTCGACGTCGTCGCGCAGCTGGGCCGCCCAGGCGGCAGCGGGCCGGTTCTGAACGCTCACGCCTGTTCCCGCGGCCGCTTGTCGAGCACGCGGGGGAGCTTGCCGCCTTCCGAGCGCGGCAGCGAGCCGGGGGCGGCGAGACTGACCTTCATCGAGCACCCGATCGTGTCCTTGATCAGACCGCCGAGGTGCCCGCGCACGTCTCGCAGCGTGTGATCGGCCTCGATCGCCTCGTCCGAGAGCAGCTCGACCCCGACCGCACGGAAGAGCTCCTCGGTCACCTCGCTGCGCACCTCGACCTCGTCCATCGTCCCGTCGCGGCTGACCACCAGCTGGTAGTGGGGAGAGAGCTCGGGCACGCGGCCGATGACCTCCTCGACCTGGGTGGGGAAGACGTTGACGCCGCGGATGATCAGCATGTCGTCGGTGCGGCCCCTGACCGCGCCCATCCTGATGAGCGTGCGCCCGCAACTGCACGGCTCCGACGAGAGGCTGGCGAGATCGCCCGTCCAGTAGCGCATCAGCGGCAGCGCCTGTTTGGTGAGCGCCGTGAAGACGAGCACGCCCACCTCGCCCTCGGCGAGCGGCTCGCCGCTGTCGGGATCGACGACCTCGGGCAGGAAGTGATCCTCGTGGACGTGCAAGCCGCTGCGCTCCTCGACGCACTCGCTGGAGACGCCCGGGCCGATGACCTCGGACAGCCCGTAGACGTTGCACGAGCGGATGCCGAGGCCACGGTCGATCTCGGCGCGCATCGTGTTCGACCAGGGCTCCGCCCCGAGCGCGGCGAAACGCAGGCTGATGTCCTCCGGGGCGACGCCGCGCTGCTTGAAGGCCTGGGCGAGCGTGAGCGCATAGCTGGGCGTGCAGGCGAGCACGTCCGGGCGGAAGTCCTGGATCAGCAGCAGCTGCCGCTCCGTCATGCCGCCCGAGGCCGGCACGACCGTCATGCCGAGCCGCTCGGCGCCGTAGTGGAAGCCCAGGCCGCCGGTAAAGAGCCCGTAGCCGAGGGCGTTGTGCATCATCATCCCGGGCTCGGCGCCGATCAGCGCGAGCGAGCGAGCGCAGACCTCGGCGAACAGCTCGATGTCGGCGCGCGTGTAGCCGACGACCGTCGGCTTCCCCGTCGTTCCCGACGAGCCGTGGATGCGCACGACCTCCTCGCGCGGGACGGCGAAGAGCCCGAACGGGTAGTGGTCGCGCAGATCGCTCTTGCGCGTGAACGGCAGGCGGCGGAGATCGTCCAGCGAGCGGATCTGATCGGGTCGCACCCCGGCGGCGTCGAAGCGCTCGCGGTAGGGCCCGATGCGCTCGTAGACATACCGGGCGATCGCGCGCAGGCGCTGCTCCTGCAGCTCGCGAAGGGACTCCCTGCCCAGTCTCTCGAGCCCAGGATCGTGGATCATCGCGCGGATCCTCTCACATCTGCGAGTCACCCGGGTGAGGACGCCACCTCCCGTCTCCAGGCCCCCTGAAGCGCCTAGTATTGGCAACGCTTTTTCCCGGCCGGAGCGATTCGGGCGACAACTCGCGCGAGTGGAGAGGAAGGTATGTCCCAGACGGTTGCGGAGGCTCTCGTCGACCTGATGGTCGAGTCGGGAATCACGAAGGTATTCGGCATCGTGGGCGACTCGGCGAATCCGATCGTCGACGCCATGCGGCGGCACAAGGCGGACATCGAGTTCGTGCACGTGCGCAACGAGGAGGCGGGCGCCTTCGCCGCCGGCGCGGCCGCGCAGGTCTCGGGGCGGCCCACGGCCGTGCTCGGATCCTCGGGCCCGGGCAGCCTGCACCTGCTGAACGGTCTCTACGACTGCAAGCGCAACGGCGCGCCCGTGTTCGCGATCGCGACGCACATCCCGAGCACCGAGATCGGCGGCGACTACTTCCAGGAGACCGCTCCGGAGCAGATCTTCGCCCACTGCTGCGCCTTCGTCGGCACGATCACCTCGCCCGAGCAGATGCCGCGCCTGGCGGAGCTGGCCATGCAGGCCGCGATCCAGGAGCGCGGCGTCGGCATGGTCGTGCTGCCGGGCGATGTCGGCGCGGCCGAGATCAAGCACGAGATGCTCAAGCACGCCGTCGTCAAGGACCGCCCGCTGCTGCGGCCCTCCGATGCGGCGCTCGAGCGGGCGGTCGAGCTGGTCGGAAAGGCCAAGAAGATCGCCATCTACGGCGGCGACGGCACGCGTGCCGCGCGCGACGAGGTGCTCGCGCTGTCGCAGAAGCTGCAGGCACCGGTCGGCTATGCCTATCGCGGCAAGGACGTGCTGGAGCACGACAACCCCAACGCCGTCGGTATGACCGGCCTGCTCGGCTGGGGCGCCGCCGCCGAGGCGGTCGACAAGTGCGACCTGCTCTTCATGCTCGGCACGGATTTCCCCTACCGGCCGTTCCTGCAGTCGAGCGCCACGATCATCCAGGTCGACGACAAGGCCTCGCATCTCGGCCGGCGCGCGAACATCTCGCTCGGCCTCGTCGGCGACGTCGGCGAAACGCTGCGGGCGCTGCTGCCGAAGCTCGAGCAGCGCAGCGACACCTCGTTCCTGGAAGGCCTGCAGAAGCATCACGCCCATGCCGTGAAGGGCCTTCAGACCTACGTCGAGCACCAAGGCCCGGGTAACGGCCTGCGGCCTGAGATGGTGGCGACGGCGCTCAGCGACCTGGCCGAGGACGACGCGATCTTCACCGTCGACACCGGCATGTGCAACGTCTGGGGCGCGCGTTACCTGCACATGAAGGAAGGGCGGCGCATTCTCGCGTCGTTCAGCCACGGATCGATGGCGAACTCCATGCCCCAGGCGCTCGGCGCCAAGATCGCCTGTCCCGACCGCCAGGTGATCGCGCTCTGCGGCGACGGCGGCTTCTCGATGCTGATGGGCGAGCTGCTGACCGCGGCCGGGCTCGACATCCCCGTCAAGCTCATGGTCTTCAACAACTCCACGCTCGGAATGGTGCGCGCCGAGATGATGGTCGTCGGCTACGAGCCCTGGGGCACGGACGTCAAGAACCCCGACTTCGGTGCGGTCGCGACCGCCGCCGGCATGCACGGCGAGCGCGTCGAGAGCCACGACGACATCCGCCCCGCGATCGAGCGCGCGCTCGCACACCCGGGGCCTGCGCTGATCGATTTCGTAACGGACCCGCGCGCCCTGGCGATGCCGCCCAAGATGACGGTCGAGGAGGTCAAGGGCTTCGCGCTCACCACCAGCAAGCTGATCTTCCACGGCGAGGTCGCCGAGGTCTGGGAGCAGGGCAAGTCGAACATCCGCGACGTCGGGCAGGTCCTGTGAGCGCCGCGACCACGCTATCCAAGGAGACCGCGCTGTGAGCACGGACCGCGCCGGAGTCGACATCGTCGACACCCCCACGCTGAACAAGGGAACGGCGTTCAGCGACGAGGAACGCAAGTCGCTGGGGCTCCAGGGTCTGCTGCCGCCCCACGTCGAGACGCTCGACGAACAGGTCGTGCGCGCCTACGAGGCCTACAACCGCCAGGGCGACGACCTCGCGAAACACGTCTACCTGCGCGGCCTGCAGGACACCAACGAGGTGCTCTTCTACCGGCTGCTGCTCGACCACGTCGTCGAGATGCTGCCGATCGTCTACACCCCGACGGTCGGCGCCGGGTGCCAGGAGTTCAGCCACATCTACTCGCACCCGCGCGGGCTATTCATCTCCTATCCGCACAAGGACGACATCCGCCGCTCGCTGCGCAACCGGCCGAACGCCGAGGTCGACGTGATCGTCGTGACCGACGGCGAGCGCATCCTCGGGATCGGAGACCAGGGCGTCGGCGGACTCGGCATCCCCATCGGGAAGCTCTCGCTCTACTCGCTTATCGGCGGTATCCGGCCCGACCGGACGCTTCCGATCGTGCTCGACGTCGGCACCAACAACCAGGAGCGCCTCGACGATCCCGAGTACTTCGGCTGGCGCAACGAGCGCATCACCGGCCAGGAGTACCAGGACTTCATCGACGCCTTCGTCGACGCCGTGAAGGAGGAGCTGCCGAACGTCTGCCTGCAGTGGGAGGACTTCGCGAGCACCCATGCCCGCCCGCTGCTCGAGCGTTACCGCGACCAGTTGCTGACGTTCAACGACGACGTGCAGGGCACGGCCTCGGTCGCGCTCGGCGCCATCATCGGCGCCATCAGCGTGACCGGCGGCAAGCTGACCGACCAGCGGATCGTCTTCCTCGGGGCCGGCTCGGCCGGCATCGGCGTGGCCGACTACCTGCGCGCAGCGCTCGTCTCCGACGGCCTCTCCGAGGAGGAGGCGCGGCGGCGCTTCTGGATCGTCGACAAGAACGGCCTGCTCGACGACAGCCGCAGCGACCTCGAGCCCGATCAGGCCGTGTACGCCCAGCCGGCCTCGGCCGTGGCCGACTGGCCACGCTCGGCCGCCGGCCAGATCGACCTCGCGCAGGTCGTCGGCCAGGTGCATCCGACGATCATGATCGGGCTCTCCACGGTCAAGGGTGCGTTCAGCGAGGAGATCGTGCGCGACATGGCCGCACACGTCGACCGGCCGATCATCTTCCCGCTCTCCAACCCGACGAGCCACAGCGAGGCGACAGCCGAGGACCTGATCGAGTGGACCGACGGCAAGGCGCTGGTGGCCAGCGGGTCGCCGTTCGACGCCGTGGAGCACGGCGGCCGCACGATCCCCATCGGGCAGTGCAACAACGTCTACATCTTCCCGGCGGTCGGACTCGGCCTCGTGGCCTCGGGTGCGACCCGCGTCACCGACGGGATGATGGTCGCCGCAGGCCGCGCGCTCGGCACCAACTCGCCCGCATTGAAGGATCCGGACGCTCCGCTCCTGCCGCTCCTGACGGACGTCCGCGACGTGGCGATCGAGATCGCGATCGCCGTCGCCACGGAGGCTCAGAACGCCGGCGTCGCCCCGAAGACGACGCCGGAGGAACTGCGCGCGAAGGTCGTCGCCGCGCAGTGGATGCCCGACTACGACGCCTGAGCGAGACAAGTCGCAAAGGCGGGCCCGGGTCCGCACGCTCGGGGTCTGGCCCGCAACGTGCGGGTCTGACCCCGGCGTTGCGGACCTGGGACCGAGCGTTGCAGCGAGACGCAGCGCCCTAGCCATGCGAAAACCGGCATCGCCGGGTCGCTGATTCCCGGCGGCGGTTCGCATGCGCCCGAGGCATCGATCACCCGACAGACGGCCTGGTTGAGCCGATGCAACGCACGGGGTCAGGCCTGCAAGGCCAGGGTCTGACCCGCACGTTGCGGGCCAGACCCCGATCTTGCGCATGTGACTCAGTCGAAGACGTGGCCGTGCTCGTAGCGCTCGTCTGCTCCGGCCGCGGCTGTCAGGGCCGCCACGTTGTCGCGGGTGAAGAATCCCTCGTAGTGGTGGCAGCGCTCGATGTACTCGGTGATGAGCGATGAGTAGGCCGAGCTCTTCGAGAAGATCTGCTTCAGGTTCGGGTCGTCCTTGCACTCGCCGACGACGTGCGCCAGGAACTTCGTGCCCATGTCGCTCAGCTGCCGCACGACGTAGTCGACGTTCTTCTCCTCGGCGATGTGCCCGTCGATCACGGCGACCGCCATGTGGTGCATGCGGCGGCCGAAGTTGCGCACGAACTCCTCCGTCGGCATCGGCAGGTTCTCGAACGAGTTCACGTAGGACGGCGTGTTGTTGGCCGTGAACACGCGAGCCGGCGACTTCTTGTCGTCGTCGATGTCGGGGTGCCGCGTGACGTTCGTCGAGGAGTTCATCTCGTGGATGTTGTAGGCGCCCCAGAAGTAGTAGGGCACCATCGTGAGGTACTCGAGCAGCGCATCCTCGCGGTCGCCCGAGAGGACGCGCGTGGCCATGTGATCGAGGCCGAGCACGAGATCGGCGATGCCGTGCTCCTCCTGCAGCGCATGGGCCTTGTCGAGCTTCTCGAGCTCGTCGGCCGAGAGCTTGATCACGTCGCCGAGGCCGAGCGCCTCGATGTCGTCGAGATCGACGTCCGTGTAGCCGACCTTGTTGTAGGTGTGATCCGACAGCGTTGTGAAGTTGAGGTGCTTGCCGGTGTAGAACGGATTCACCGTGTCGCCCGGGTAGGAGAAACGGATGTTCTGCGGCTCCAGCGCCTCGCGCACGGCCGAGACCGACTCGGCCTTGTAGACCTCGCCGATGTAGCGGCAATTCGGCTTCTTCTTGGCCAGCGGGTAGAGCATGTTCCAGCGCGTGATGTTGTCCTCGTAGCCGGGGGTCAGCGGCTCCAGCACGATCAAACGAGGGAACTCGGGCCGCGACTTGAGCACGTAGTAGCGGTGCGTCTCGCCGATGCGCGCCTCGACAAGGCGATACGGACCCATCACGGCCAGCTCGGCGAGGTAATTGACGGCATCCCCGTGCTCGACCTGGACGACGACGGCGGCCATGTTGCCGACGATCTGGTTGAGGCCGGACTGCTCCCGGCGCTCGTAGATCCTGGGCAGGTACTCGTTGAAGAAATCGGAGTTCTTCTTGTCACCCATAGGGGTGTACGTTGCGAGATCCATCACGTGTTGCTCCTCGCGTTGAACGTTGCAGATGGACGTGGTGCGAGCCGTCGCCGGCTCACCCCTTGAACGGTGCGCTACTCGGGTTGAACTTGAACGTGTCGGCAGAGGCGTCGGCCCAGTAGCGCTGCAGGCGATCCGGGCCGCCGCCCTCGAGCAGCTCGTTAGGCGCGAGGAACGAGTAGAGCTCGTCGAGACTCGCAATCTGCACCGCGCTGATGCGCCTGACGACGTGCTGCGGTCCGAGCTCGCTCGGGTGCTCGAGGCCCATGGCGGCGACGAACTCGGCCAGCGCGTGAACCGTGTTCTTGTGGAACCCGTGCACGCGCGTCGCCTTGTCGGGCACGTCGAGGGCCCGCTGCAGCTTGGGGTCCTGGGTCGTCACGCCGACAGGGCACTTGTTGGTGTTGCAGCGCTGAGCCTGGATGCAGCCCACCGAGAACATGAACGCCCGCGCCGAGTTGCACCAGTCTGCGCCGAGCGCGAGCGAGGTCGCGATGGCCGACGCCGTGACCATCTTGCCGCTGGCGCCGAGCTTCATCTTGTCGCGGATGCCGGCGCCGACGAGCGTGTTGTGCACGAGCGACAGACCCTCCAGCAAGGGGAAGCCCATGGAGTTGGAGAACTCCTGCGGTGCCGCCCCGGTGCCGCCCTCGCCGCCGTCGACGACGATGAAGTCGGCGTAGATCCCGGTCTGCATCATGGCCTTGACGATGGCCATGAACTCGCGCGGCTCGCCGATGCAGATCTTGAAGCCGACAGGCTTGCCGCCGGAGAGCTCGCGCAGTTGCGCGATGAACGCGCACATCTCGAGCGGCGTCGAGAACGCCTGGTGGTAGGTGGGCGAGAAGACGGTCTTGCCGACCTCGACGAGGCGGGCCTCGGCGATCTCCTCGGTCACCTTCGCGCCCGGGAGGATGCCGCCGTGTCCCGGCTTCGCGCCCTGCGACATCTTGATCTCGATCATCTTGATCTGCGGATCGACGGCGTTCTTCGCGAACAGGTCGGGATCGAAGCCGCCGGTCTCCTTGCTGCGGCAACCGAAATAGCCGGTGCCGATCTGCCAGATCAGGTCGCCGCCGCCGCCGCGGTGATAGCGCGAGATCCCGCCCTCGCCGGTGTCGTGCGCGAAGTTGCCCATCTTGGCGCCGGTGTTCATCGCAAGCACCGCGTTGCCGCCCAGCGCGCCGAAGCTCATGGCCGAGATGTTCAGGACGGAGAGCGAATACGGCTGCTTGCAATCGGCCCCGCCGACCGTGATACGGAGGTCGCGCACCGGATCCTCCGCGACCGGGCGCGTGGCGATCGAGTGCTTGAGGAACGTGTAGCCCTCGGCGTAGACGTTCTGCTCGGTGCCGAACGGCTTGGTGTCGGTGACGCCCTTGGCCCGCTCGTAGATGATCGAACGCTGATCGCGGTTGAACGGCGCGCCGTCGGTGTTGTTCTCCACCAGGTACTGATGGAGCTCTGGCCCCATGTCCTCGAGGATGAAGCGCAGGTGCCCGATGATCGGGTAGTTGCGGGTGATGCTGTGCTTCTTCTGCGTGATGTCGTGCAGCCCGACGAGCGCGAGCGGCACGAAGATGATCTCGCCCAGCCACCACCACGGGCTCACCGTGAGCGCGAGCACGGCGACGATCACCGCCAGGGCGATCATGGCCCAGAGAACGCTTCTACCGATCTTGGTGATCACGTCGTGCACTCCTCAGATTCAGATGCAGGTGCGTGCGTCATGGCATGTAGGGCAGTGGGTCGATGCTGAACCGGCGTGGCGGGCCCGGGAGCACCAACTTCGATTCGACCGTCAGATCAGGTGCGACGTGCAGGAGTTCGCCGGGCTCCATGAGCCGCCAATCGGGGCTCTCGTCCATCCGTTCCGAGGCAACGACAATAGCCGCCCGCTCAGCCAGGTGAGTCGACGACACGCCGAGCATGTCGCTGCTCGCGTCGAGGGCCGCATCGCCGGCGGGGCCGCCGCGCGGCCGGTGGAGCACGAAGAGGTTGAAGTGATCGGGGTAGCGCAGCGCCCACAGGTCGGTGTTGGTCGCGAGCACGAGATTGAGCGAGTAGAGCGGCACGTTGTCGGCCAGCCAGCTCGCGGCCTCCGTGATCCCGGCGCCCACGTCGCCGCCGTTGCGATCGATGCACTGCGTGACCAGGGCGAGGTAGCGCTCGGAATCGGTGTCGCCCTCGACGCCGTCGAGATAGTCGCCGAGCTGCGCCTCCAGCCGGTCGAGCTCCTCGAAGCCGCCGTTGTGGGCCATGATGCGCCCGTCCGAGACGAACGGATGGCAGTTCGAGAGGCTCAACTCGCCCGTCGTCGCGATGCGCACGTGTGCGACGAACGTCGACGACGAGACCGTCTTCGAATCCTGGATGAACGCGATGTCGGAGTAGGCGGCCTCGGCCTGCTTGTCTACCACGGCGCGGCCCGACTCGTCGAAGAATCCGAGCCCCGTGCCATCGCGATTGCGCCGACCCTGCAACTGCAGGCTGTCGGGGGCGTCCAGCAGCCAGAAGCTCGCGTGCACGCGCTCGGCTCCGGCGCTCATCCCGAAGAGGCGGCACACCTCAGGCCTCCTGCTCTTCGAGGGCCTCCGGATCCGTCTTCCACTCCGGCCGGCGGAAGCGATAGATGAACTGCGGCGGAATCGCGAGCACGATCACGCCGGACGGCGACGATCAGCGCGTACGTCGTCGTCGACATCGACGAGAAGCCCGAGGGCGGGGTCAGTCCGAGGATGATCGCCGAGATGGCCGACAGGATGCCGATGCACGCGACGAGGTAGAGCGCCGGGATGCGGATCGGCCGCGGCCGATCGGGCTGCGAGCGGCGCAGCTTCATGACGGCCGCGAACATGAACGCGTACATGCCCATGTAGAGGATCACCGACATGTCCTGCAGCATCGCGAAGGCCGACGAGGTGTTGGGCGCGACGACGAACACCAGGGCGAGTACCGTCACGACCGCGCCCTGGAGGAAGAGGATGGGCGTCTGGACGTCGTTCTTGTTCGTCTTCTGCAGCGCCTTCGGCAGATACCCGGCGCGCCCGACCAGCCACATGCTGCGGCTCGGCCCGGCGATCCAGGCGATCGAGGCCGCCAGCGCGCCGACCACGAGCAGATCCGAGAGGACGTTGGCGAGGTGCGGGACGCCGAAGCCGTCCGCGTAGATCGTGAAGGCCTGCGAGGCGCCCGAGGTCAGCTCCAGCGTCGAGTCGGGCACCGCGACGGAGATCGCGAGCGATCCCAGCAGGTACATGACGACCACGACACAGGCCGCCATGATCACGGACTTGAGGTAGTTGACCGGCCGGCCCTTGAGGTGCCCGATGTGCACGGCATTGACCTCGAGGCCCGCGAAGGCGATGAACGTCCCCACGATCAGCGCGATGCTCGAGAGCCCGTCCACCGGCGGCACGAGATCGGACGCGCCGCCGTACGGGATCTGGTTCGGCTTGCCGTCGATCAGCCAGGCGAACATGAAGAAGATCAGGAACGCCGCGGGCAGGATCGTGCCGAGACTGAGCCCGATGTTGCTGATGCCCGCCGACGACTTCATCCCCAGCGTCACGATGAAGGTCGCCAGCCAGAACACGACCAGCACCACCGCGCCCATGTAGAGCCCGTTGGACGCGAGATCGGGACGACCGAACGCCGTGGCCAGCGCCGCGGCCCCGAACGAGAGCAGCGAGGGATACAGCGTCACGCTGTTCATGAACACGAACCAGGTGGCCTGGAAGCCCGCGCGCTCGCCGAAGGCATCGCTGACCCAGATGAAGATCCCGCCCCGGTTGCTGGTCGCCAGCTCTGCCGAGATCAGCCCGACCGGCAGCAGGAAGAGCAGCGCGGGCAGCAGGTACACGGTGACCGCGCCCCAGCCGAACGTGGCCGAGTCGGAGAGCTGCGCGATGCTGCCGACGCTCGCCACCATCAGCATGCCCAGCGCGGGCCACGCGAGATGCCCGGGGTTCGCCGTCTTCACGCCCAGCGGGGGCGCGCCGGCCGACTCGGAGACCGTGGTGCTACTGATGCTTGCGACTCGATTCTCGGGGGCTAGTCGGAGGAAGTGACGGGGTTCAGGTCGTCGACGATGCTGTTGTAGCGCGACAGCTCGTCGGGGCAGTAGGTCTTGACGACGAGGCGGCCGTAGTCGATGGCGTTCGTCGTGATCGTCTTGGGCCGCCGGTTCGCAGAGTTGCCGAGCAGATCGTTCCGTTCGGCCGTGGTGAGACCGTCCTCGAAGACGTCGCAGACCGCGGCGGCGTCCTTGCCGTAGAGCGCCTCGGCGACCTCCACCGTGAGGTGCGGCGCCAGACCGGCCGCATGCGCGGACGAAACGAGCTGCTGCGCCTTCTCCTGCTCAGCCGACCCCGCGCCCGCATTCGAGAAGCCCCCGCAGCCCGCGGCGAACATCGCGAGGGCGAGGGCGAGCAGGCCCCCGCAGAGGAGGGGACGCACTCGGAAATTGCTGCTGGAAGCGGGTTCTTGCATCGGCGTCGTGAGCGCTCCGGGAACCCCAAAGCCCGGCGGACTATACACCCGCACGGACGCCTGACGGCTCGCCCGGCGGCGCTCACCCGGGTGAACCTCGGCCCGCGACGGTGAGCCAAAAAGTTGGGCGGTCCTACCGATCCCCCCGAGCGCGGGCCGGGGTACGTTGGCGCGACTGTTCTCAAACGAGAGGAAGCCCGATGGACCTGTACGCGATCCTGAGGCGGAGCGGCTGGAGCTCGGCCGAGGAACTGCAAGCGGCAGCGGCGCGCTCGACACGCGTCGGTGAGGAAATGCCCGACGACGTCCGCTGGATCCGCAGCTACGTCCTCGAGGAGGGCGGCGGCTCGGTCGGCACGGTCTGCATCTACGAGGCCTCGAGCCCGGCGGCCATCCGTGAGCACGCAGCCAAGGCCGATCTGCCGGTGGACGAGATCATCAGGGTGGCCGACACCGTCATCGTGCGCCCCGATCCCGTGGCCGCGAACGCCTGACGAGCGCGCCACGAGCGGGCGCCCCCGGGAGTGAGAGGGAGGGGCCCCGCCGGGCGCCTAGAGGCGCGGCAGCGTCGCCACCGAGATGCAGGCGTAGAGCAGGAGGGCGCAGGCCAGCGCGTTCGCCCCCACCCGCACGCGATGAATCTTGAAGCGCTGGGCGATCGCGACGAGGAAGAGCACCGAGGCGAAGAAGACCGTCGCACGGACGTACTTCTCCGCCGTCTCGCGCGAGGACGTCCCCTCCTCGAAGCTGACCGAGGCCTGCGCGTTCAGCCGCTTGGCCTCCTCGAGGTTCGGGTTCTTGAAGCTCGGCATGTAGGCAGGGCCGGGCGGCGCCGCCGGGTTGTTCAGCGGGTCGGTCTTCAGCCAGTCTGCGAACGCGACGCGGTAGTCGGGCGTGAAACGCCGGACGAGGATCCTCTGCAGGCTCTTGTTACCTGCGTCCTTGGCCTGCAGCCAGGCCGTGAACCCGGCGCTGTCGGCGACGATCTGCTGACCGCCGAGGGTCGAGGCCGCGTCAGCCTCGAAGCGCTCGCGCGACGCGATGCCGTACTTCAGTCCCTGCTGCCCGTCCCACTGCGCCGCCTGGTAGCCGCTCCAGGCCGTGACGATGGCGATCACCGCGAGGAAGAGCACCTCGACGATCTCGATCGCGGCCTCCCAGCGCCGCTTGTCCCCCGGCCCGTCGTGATGCGCGTGGCTCAGCTTGTGAGCGGCCTCGACATTCATCCCCTCAGCCATTGAGCTCTCCCCTGATTGAGTGGACGACGAGCGAGCGAGGCGCGCGAGCGCGCTGAGCGTAGCGACTCGGGCGCGCCTCCAGGCTCGCCTAGGATGGCCGCGTGGAAGCCCCCGCCCGCAATGCGCGTGTCTCGCGGATCTCCATCGCGCCGGTCAAGGGCCTCGCTCTGCACCGCGTCCAGGCCGCCGAGGTCGGGCCGAACGGCGTGGCCGAGAATCGCCGCTTGCACCTCGTCGACGGCGACGGGCGCTTCGTGAACGGGAAGACGTCGATGCGCCTCTCGCTCGTCGGCAGCCGGCTCGACATCGCAGCCGGCACGCTTGCGATCGAGTTCCCGGAGGGGGGCGTGGTCAGCGGAGCGCTCGAGCTCGGCGAGGCGTTCGAGACGGTCTTCTTCGGCCGGCCCGCGGCCGGGCGCCTCGTCGTCGGCCCCTGGAACGCCGCGCTCTCGGCCTGGTCGGGCATCGGGCTGCGGCTCGTGATGTCGGACGAGGTCGGCGCTGCCGGTGACCGCGGGCCCGCCGCCGGCATCAGCATCATCTCCGCCGCATCCATCGCCGACCTCGCGCGCGTCGGAGGACGGTCAGAGGAACTCGACTCGAGGCGCTTCCGCATGCTGGTCGAGGTCGACGGCGTCGAGCCGTACGCCGAGGACTCCTGGATCGGCCGCGACGTGAAGATCGGCGAGGCGGTCGTGCATCCGAGCGGGAACATCGGGCGCTGCGTCGTGACCACCCATGATCCCGCCACGGCCGAGCGCGACTTCGACACCCTCGGCGTGCTGGCGACTTACCGCCGCGAGATCGAGACGACGGAGCCCTTGCCGCTCGGCGTCGTCGGCGACGTGGTCACGCCCGGCCTCGTGCGAGTGGGCGATCCCGTGATCCCGCTGCCGTAACTACGCCTGCAGCGCGAGCTCCCGCCCCGGCGCCTCCGCGACGAGGCTGCGGGTGAGCTCGGCGATCAGGCGCTGGATCTCGGGGTGCGTCTCCGGCGCCCAGTCGTCGAGCAGCTGCGAGATCTGCTCCGTCCGGGCCGCGAGCAGCGCATCGACTGCCGCGTGGCCGCTCTCCGAGAGCGAGTAGCGGATCTCCTCCGGCGTGTCGTCCGCCGTGATCAGCCCACGCTCGCGGAGGTCGCGGAAGACGGGCGTGAGGCGCTCGCGATCGGGTCCCGCGCGCGCGACGAGATCGGCACCGGACGCGGGCGCGAGCTCGTCGACGCGGTGCAGCGTCCAGATCTCCTCGGGCGTGAGCGCGACGCCGGCGCGCTCCGCGAGCGCCTCGTAGACCTCGTGGCGGTTCTCGCGCTTCGCCAGGTCCGCCGCCCTGGCCGCCAGCTCGTGCAGCGAGCTGGCGTCCTTCGGGACGGCGAACGACTCGCCGATCCCGTCCGAGGTGACCGACTTGCGCAGCGGCACCTCCGGGATGAGCCAGGAGAGCGCGAAGGCCACGAGCGCAACGGCCGCTCCGACCAGGAAGAGCGGCTGCAGCGCCTGGGTGTAGGCGTCGGTGTAGCGGTCGTGGATCGCCGGCGGAAGATGGGCGATGACCTCCGGCGTGGCGCCCTCCTTGAGCCCGGCGATCGACGCGGTCAGGCCGGCGAAGGCGGATGCGAGGTTCGAGCTCAGCTGGGCCGCCAGGATGGCTCCGAAGATGGGCGTCCCGATCGAGCCGCCCATCGACCGGAAGAGGCTCGCGCCTGCCGTGGCCACTCCGAGATCCTCGTAGGAGACGGCGTTCTGGACGGCGAGCACGAGCACCTGCATGACGCAACCCAGGCCGAAGCCGAGCACGAACATGTAGACGTCGGCCGTGAGGATCGACGTGTCGGGCTCCAGGCGCGAGAGCAGGAACATCCCGACGGCCATGACACCGGTGCCGAGGATCGGCCAGAGGCGATAGCGCCCCGTGCGCGAGATGATCTGCCCGCTCCCGATCGAGGCGATCAGCACGCCGCCCATCAGCGGCAGCATCTGCAGGCCCGACTCCGTCGGGCTCGACCCCTTGACGACCTGCAGGTAGAGCGGCAGGTACGTGATCGAGCCGAAGAGCGCCACGCCCACGACGAAACCGACGCTGCAGGTCGTCGCGAAGACCCGGTTGCGGAAGAGGCCGAGCGGCAGCATCGGCTCGGCCGCGCGGCTCTCGACCCACACGAAGGCGGCCAGCAGGATCGGGCTGACGACGATCAGCGCGATGATCAGCGGCGACGTCCAGGCATACGACGTGCCGCCGAGCGTGGTGAACAGCACGATGCTCGTGAGCCCCGCCGCCAGCAGCCCGATGCCGAGGTAGTCGATCGTGTGATGGCGGCGCTCGGCCGGTGGCGCGAAGACGGCCGTGATGACGAAGAACGCGATCACGCCGATCGGGACGTTGATGTAGAAGATCCAGTGCCACGAGAAGTGGTCGACGAAGAAGCCGCCGAGCAGCGGCCCGATCACCGTCGAGATGCCGAAGACGCCCCCCATCAGCCCCGAGTAGCGCCCGCGATCGCGCGCGGGGACGATGTCGCCGATCGCGGCCTGCGTGCTCACCATCAGCGCGCCGCCGCCGAGCCCCTGGATCGCGCGGAAGAGCACCAGCGTCGTCATGCTGCCGGCCAGGCCGCACAGCACCGAGCCGATCAGGAAGACGACGAGCGAGACCTGCAGTACGAGCTTGCGGCCGAAGAGGTCGCCGAGCTTGCCCGCGAGCGGCGTGCTCACGGTCGACGCGAGCATGTAGGCCGTCACGACCCAGGCGAGCTTCGATGCCCCACCGAGGTCGCCGACGATCGTCGGCAGCGCTGTGGACACGATCGTCTGGTCCAGCGACGCCATCAGCATGATGAGCATCAGCGCGCCGAAGACCGGACCGACACGCTGAGAGGCGCCCGGTGCCATGCCCGGCGGACACTATCCGACGGCTGAGACGTTCTCACTGAATGAGCGTGAGTGCCTGGGGTGGCTGGAGCGAGCAGGATCAGCCGGGAGCCGCGATCTCCTCCAGATCGAGCCGTGCGGCGCCGTTGGCGGCGTGGAGATGCGGCCGGGCCTCGCCGCGCAGCTCGCGGTAGTAGGCCTCCAGCTGCCTGGCGACCGAGCGCCACGAATAGCGCTCGACGGCGGTTCTGCGGCCCTCGGCTCCCATGCGCCCGGCCTCCTCCGGCGCCGCGAGCGCCTGCCCGAGCGCGGCGGTGAACGCCGCCGGATCATCCGGAGGCGCGACGAGCAATCCCTGATGCCCGTCGCGGACGAGCATCTCGAATCCGGGAATGCGGCTGGCGACCACGGGCCGCCCGCAGCTCATCGCTTCGAGCAGCACCATGCCGAAGCTCGCGCGCTGGCAGGGGGTGCAGAAGACGTCGGCGGAGCAGTAGTAGCGCGGGCGGTTCCAGTCGATGCGCCCGGCCCAGTGCACCGACCGGGCCACGTCGGATGCGAGTCGCGACTGGTAGTAGCGCCGCAGCGGACCGTCCCCCACGACGCACAGCCGCACGCCGCCTCCGCGCTGCCGCCAGAGGCCGGAGAACGCGTCGAGCATGATCCCGAGCCCGTTGCGGGGATCGAAGCGCCCGAGGAAGAGAATCACTGGGTCCCCGCTCGCGCGCAGCTCCTCGATCGGCCCGGCGCCCGGCGCGAAGTGATCGGCATCGATGCCGTTCGGGATCACGCGCCAGTCGAACTCGGGGAAGTAGTGATCGAGCGGCGGGATGCAGGACTCCGAGACGACGACGTGGCCGTGCAGGCGGCTGAGCGAGGCGCGCGTCGGGGCATGCACGAGATCGCGCACCCGGCCCGGCGTGAAGACGGAGTGGTACGTCCCGACGCCGACCGCCCCGGCGGGGAGCACGAAGGGCGCGAGCATGAAGAAGCTCGGGTTGTAGGGGGCGTGGATGTGCACGACGTCGAAGCGGCGCTCGGCGAGGAAGCTCCGCAGCTGGCGCGTTCCGAGCGGAAGCACCGTGTGCAGCGTCTGGGAGCCGTTGCCGTAGAGCGGCAGCGCGAGGCCCATGTGCACGACCTCGACGTCGTCGGCGGCCAGGCTGCGCTCATCGCGGTCCGCGGCGCGCGGCGCGTGCGGTATCCGGCCGGTCAGGATCGTCACCTCGTGCCCGAGGGCGGCGAGGTTGGTCGCCTGCCCGTGGACGTGCTCCGTGATGCCCCCGAGCTGGGGGTAGTAGTAGTCCGTGAGGATGCAGACACGCACGCGCGCGAGTCAGCCGGCCAGGATGGCCTCGTAGCCGACCGAGGCCAGCCGGATCTGAACCAGCCGGAGCGCTTCCTGGTAGAAGTCGACCGGCTCGATGCCGTAGCCGTTCCTGACGAGATCGCCCAGCTCCGCGTCGGCCGGCCCGAGCAGCTCGGCCCAGAGCGCGATCAGCTCCTCGATCACGCCGGTGATGACGGCGCTCGTGCCCTCCGGGTCGGCTTCCATGCGGCGGCGGACGTAGGAAACGCCGATGCCGATGTGGCGAGCCTCGTCGCGCGCGACCAGGCGCTGGCCCTCCGCCAGCCCGGGGAAGGAGAGCCGCTCGTACTGCGTGGCCGCCAGGTTCTGGGCCGTGCGCGCGATCACGCCCTCGGCGAGCAGGTGGTAGACGACGACCGCAGCCAGGAACTCGTCCTCGCCGGACGTCGCGCTGAGCCGCCCCACGTAGTGCTCGAGCCGCTCGTAGAGGGCCTCGGCCACGAGATCCATGTTGCGGTCGGCGACCTCGCGGACGGCATCGATGCCGCCGTGCACGCCGAACACCTCGTCGTAGATGCGGAGCACGGCCTGGAGGTGCCGGTGCTCGTCGGCGACCTGCGTGGCGAGCAGCAGCTGGACGTCGTAGGTCGGCGCCGAGAGCAGGAACGGCGCGAGCAGCCGGGCGACGCTGAACTCGGCGTGGAAGCGGTGGGCGAAGATCCACACCATGCCCGCCCGCGCGGCGGGGTCGAGCGCTTCGAAGCTCCTCCTGTCGGTCTCGAGATCGAGCGCGAGCGCAGACCACTGATTGCGCTCCCAGTGCGCGTAGAGCGCGCTGAACGGGGAGGCGCGCTCCTCCAGAGCGGCGACCTCGGCCGCCTCCTCCGCATCGGCGCGCGCGAGCAGGTCATTCGGGTCAGACATTGGGCTACCTCGCCTCCCGTTTGAGCACGTTCGTCTTCAGCGGCGTGAGCTACCCGTCATAGCGTCCCCGGCCCCCAGGGCATTCCCATACCCGGCGCGCTCCTATCCGAATCGCGCCTATTCAACGCCGGTCATGCCACCCGAAGATGCAGGCGGCAGCGTCGACAAGGGAGATCTGGCGGCCGCGGGCTCTTCCCGCGTGATCAGCTCGTACGCGAGCACGACCTCGACCAGGGCCACCGCCACGCCGACGATCAGCGTGAGGGCGATCGAGACCAGCGCGCTCTCCCAGATGTTGCTGGGCCAGATGGTGAGCATCCCGTCCTCGATCAGCTGCTCGGCGAGAAACGGCAGCGCGATGGCGCCGAAGGCCACCCAGAGGTGCCTGCGCACGAGGTGCGCCGACCGCCGGAGCGCGGCGAAGACGCCCAGCCGCTCGCTCACGATCACCGGCCCGACGATCCCGAAGAGCGTGAGCGCGACCAGGCCGGGGATCACGAGGAACGTGGCGCCGACGACCACGATGGCGCTCACGATGATGTTGGCGGCGATCAGGCGCCTGAGCGGCAGATGACGGAGGCGCTGCCCGAGCGTCATCCGCTCCCGGCCGAAGTGGTGCGAGCCCACCTCGGCGTCGAGCAGCCCGGCGAACACCACCCAGCCGAACAGCAGCCCGCTCGCGCCGGCCAGCGAGAACGTCTGGATGAGCGTGCCGAGCAGGCTCGTGTCGCCCTCGCGCTCGGCCGCGAGGTGCTCGGCATAGGTGTCGATCAGCGTGAGCGGTACGAAGATCACGAGCGCCGGGGTGACCACCTCCCAGAAACGCCCGCGTGCGGTGTCCGAGGCCTCGCGGTAGACCAGCCGGACGCTCAGTGGCGCCCGCGCCTTCGCGTCGGTCGAGTCCACCATGGGCGCGACGATATCCGCGGCCGCACGACCCGCGACGAGCACCCGCCGGCGCTCTTCAGCCCGAAGGGGGCGCGACCACGGCGTTGAGCGCGACGAGGAGCTCGCGCAGCTGCGTGAACCGTTGCTCGCCGAGTGCGGCGGCCCATTCGCGCTCGATCTCGACGACCGCGCCGCGCAGCACGGGAACGAGCTCCCTTCCGCGGTCGGTCAGGGCGATGCGGCGCGCGCGGCGATCGTCGGGATCGGGATGGCGCTCGAGGTAGCCGTTCTGCTCGAGGTCGCGCAGCAGGTAGTTGAGCGCCTGCTTCGTCACCCGCATGCGGGCGGCGAGATCGGAGGGCCGCAGCCCGTCCGGCCCCGGCCAGAGCAAGACGCTGAGCTGCGGGCCATCGATGTCATCGAAGCCGTGCGCGCGGAGCGCGAGCAGCAGCCGCTGCGTCACCGCCTCCCACGGGAGACGCATGAGCGCGCCGATCATCGGCGGCCCGACGGGCGCGCTCGACGGTAATTTAGTAAATTCGCTTGACGAAACGTTGTTCGGCATATATGGTGAAATCACTTTACTAATTCAGGAGGGAGACTTCAAATGACGACCACGAAGACAGGCGAGGAGATCCGGATCGGCCAGGACGTGATCCGCTTCCTGGTTGACGCGGAAACGACCGGCGGCAGCGCTGCGGTGTTCGAGTTCGA
The DNA here is from genome assembly GCA_963713435.1 of uncultured Actinomycetes bacterium. GTDB lineage: Bacteria > Actinomycetota > Thermoleophilia > Gaiellales > JALYLC01 > JALYLC01. The sequence goes on along the minus strand of CAVQLU010000014.1, from coordinate 4,833 downwards.
CATCCCGTCCGACGGCACGGTGCCTCCACCGCACAGCCACGACGCATTCGACGAGACCATCTACGGCCTGCGCGGGACGCTCACCTGGACCGTCGCAGGCGAGGTGGTCGCCGTCGGCCCCGGCGACGTGCTCCACATCCCGCGCGGCACGGTGCACAGCTTCCAGAACCTGGGCACCGAGCTCGCGACGCAGCTCGGGATCGCCACTCCCGGGCTGCTCGGCCCGGCCTACTTCCGCGACATCGCGGCCATCATCAACGTCGACGGCCCGCCCGACTTCGCCGCGGCCCTCGCAGTCATGCGCCGCCACGGGCTCACGCCCGCGATCTGAAGGGAAGACGCGGCCTCGAGCACGCAAGCGCGTGTCACCGTCGCTCGACCGTCACGGCACGGCAGCCTCGCGCTGCCGTGCCGCGCTCGGCGCGGTAGTCGCGACTCGGTCCGACTGGCGTGCGACGCGCCTCGGCCGGGACACGCCGAGAGGCTCGTCGCAAAGGGGCGCCAAGAGGGCCTGTCAGTTTCGCTGCGGTCGTGCTTCAGTACCTCCACAGGACCCACGAAAGGCGACAGCACCATGCGCGCAACCGTCATGCACGGCGCCGGCGACGTCCGGATCGAAACCGTCCCCGACGCTCGGCTCGACGAGCCACGACGCCTCGTGACCGTCACGCGCGCCGCCGTCTGCGGCAGCGACCTGTGGCCCTACAAATCCATGGAGCGCGACGACGCGGGGCGCCGCATCGGCCATCGAGTTCATCGGCGTCGTCAAGGACGTCGGAGCCGAGGTCCACGCCGTGAGGCGGGCGACCTGGTCGTTGCGCCTTTTTCTCTACTCGGACGGCATCTGCGTCTTCTGCCGGGAAGGCTCCACACCTCCTGCCTGCACGGCGGGAGGTACGGCTCGGCGGCGTCGACGGTGGAGCAGGGCGAGCCGTCCGCATGCCGTACGCCGACGGCACGCTCGTCGTGCTGCCGGCGACAGGGACGACGCGCTGATGCCGTCACTGCTCACGCTCACGGACGTGATGTCGACCGGCCACCACGCGGCCGTCTCCGCGATGCCGGCCCCGGCCGGATCGCCGCGGTCGTCGGCGACGGCGCGGTGGCCTGTGCGGCGTGATCGCGGCGCGCCGGCTCGAAGCCGAGCAGATCATCATCCTCGGCCGTCGTCCCGAGCGGGATCGCGCTCGCAAGGGCATTCGGCGCCACCGACGTCGTGAGCGAGCGCGGCGACGAGCCATGGAGCGCGTCCGCGAGCTCACCAGCGGCTCCGGCACGCACTCCGTGCTCGAGTGCGTCGGTCTCGAGCAATCCCTCCAGACCGCGCTCGGCATCGCGCGCCCCGGCGGGGTGTCGGCCGCTCAGCGCGCCGCAGGACGACTCGATCCCCGCAGCGGTGACGACGTTCTTCCGCAACGTCACCGTCGGTGGGGGGTCGCGTCCGCGCGCGCGTACATCGAGGAGCTGCTCCGGACGTCCTGGAAGGCCGCATCGAGCCCGGGCAGGTGTTCGACCGGACGGGCACGCTCGACGAGGTGCCCGACGGCTACCACGCGATGAACGACCGCGAGGCGATCAAGGTCATCGTCGAGTTCTGACACCGCCCGGTCCGCCGGCTCACGTCCACTGGCCGGCACGACGAAGCCGCGCACGCCGCCGGGATCAGCGCCGCCGTGTGGTGTAAGGTTGAGCATGTCGTTGCTGATCGACCAGTCGTAGTCTCCGACGGCCCGTCGGGCCAGCACCACCAGCCGGTTTCGGCTTGCTCGTGGAACGGCTCGAAGGTGACCCCGCCGCCGGCGTGCAGCGTGCCCCCCGCGACGGCGTAGTCGGAGTCGATCGTCCAGCCCTCGCCGCTGTCGTCGCTGGCCGGCCTCACGAACTTGCCGGGGAAGCGCACCTGAAGCATCCGCCTGTCGATCACCGTCGTGTAGGCGCCGGCCGGTCTGAAGGTGTCCGTGGGGTTACCGGGCGATCCGGCGGGAGGCGCACCTGATGTGTCGCCGAGGGTCGCCGCCAGGTTCCGGCCAGTCCCGCAGGCGGGCCGGGAGGCGCCGTCACGCGTGCGCGCACGACCGAGGTCGCCTTACGGCCCTTCGAGGCGACGGCCTTGACGGTGAAGCGGTGGAGGCCGGGCGCGAGCCAGGAGGTCACGAGGTAGCCGCGGTGCGGCCCGTCGTCATCGCCGTAGACGTAGGGAGGTTCGTGCTCGATCCATGCGACCTTGCCGTCGATCAGGAAGTCGACCTCCTGCACCTCGATGGCCGGAAGCGTGTGGCGGGCGGTCCAGCGGATGCGGTGCGGCAGGACCGTCTCCCCGTCGATGCTGGACGTGACACGGAAGCCGGGCTGGGTCGCCGAGTCGGATCTCGGGGTGGCGGCGGAAGCCGACGCGCCCGCGAGCATCAGGAGTGCAGCGAACATCGCTGAGACGGTGCGGCGCGCTTGCATGACTCGGCTCCCCTGTCGATTTGACACCAGGAGCATGCGGGAGGCCGCTACCGGCCGAGTACCCGTCGCCCTTACCCGTCTGCCGCTGCGTGTGGGCCCTCGCTACGCTGCCCGTGTGGTCGAACGCGTCTCCGATCTGCCCGCCGGCGTGCTCGGCTTCCGCGCGTCCGGCAAGATCACGCGCGACGAGTACGTCGGGATGATGGAGCCGATCTATGCGAGCCTCGAGCGAGGCGAGCGGCTGAACATCTACTTCGAGCTCGCCGAGGACTTCGACGGTCTCGCCCTGGGCGCGCTCTGGGAGGACATGAAGGCCGCGGGATCGGTCGGGCTCAAGCACCGTTCCGCGTGGCAGCGGATGGCGCTCGTCACCGACAAGGACTGGATTCGTCACGGCGCGGCCGCATTCGGGCCGCTTGCCCCCGGCGAGCTGCGGCTGTTCGACCCCGAGGACATCACACAGGCCGAGAGCGTGGATTGCCGAGCCGTCGCCGCACGCAGCCGGCAAGGCGCCGTAGCGCTTGGCAGCTTCGCTTCCCGATCTCGATCCGGCCAGGATCGGCACTGCCGATGTCGTCCGCACGGTCGATCTGACCAAGGTCTACGAGGGCGGCGTCACCGCGGTGGACGGCCTCAACCTGAGCGTTCGAGCGGGTGAGATCTTCGGTCTGCTCGGCCCGAACGGGGCGGGCAAGACGACGACCGCCAGCATGCTGACGACCCGGGTCATCCCCACCTCCGGGCGTGCCTTCGTGGGCGAGGTCGACGTCGTGCGGCACCCGTCCATCGCGAAGCAACTGATCGGCGTGGTGCCGCAGACGAACGCGCTGGACCGCTCCCTGACGGTACGCGAGAACCTCACCTTTCACGGCCGCTTCTTCGGGATGTCCGCGGCCGCGTCCCCGCACTGCGGCCGACGAGCTGCTCGGCAGGTTCCATCTTAAGCGAGCGCAGTGACGCTCCGGTCATGGCACTCTCGGGCGGCATGGCGCAGCGCCTGATGGTCGCCCGCGCCATCCTCCACCGTCCCGCGATCCTCTTCCTCGACGAGCCGACCCTCGGGACTCGACCCGCAGACGGAGGATCGGCCTCTGGGAGATCCTGGGCGAGCTCCACGAGCAGGGGCCAGACCGTCGTCCTCACGACGCACAACATGGAGGAGGCGGATCAGCTCTGCGACCGCATCGGAATCATGGATCGCGGAAAGCTGCTCGCGCTGGGCACGCCGGACGAGCTCAAGGGTTCCATCGGCGCCGACACGATCGTGACCGTGAGCGCCGACGGCGACCTCGGCCTGCTGGCGGAGCAGTTGAAGGCGCGCGTCGAGGGGCTGGACTCGGTGACGACGTTCGACGGCACGCTGCACGTCGCCGTCCGCGGAACCGACCGGGTGCTGCTTCAGGTCATCTCGGCGGCCGATGACGCCGGCTTCGCCGTGCGCGACGTGCAGGTGGCTCCTCCGACGCTCGAGACGGTCTTCATCAACCTGACGGGCAAGGAGTTGCGGGACTGATGGCCGAGACGACCGCACACGAGCCGATGCTCGCCGTCCGCTCGCGGCCGCTTCGAGCCGGATCGCGTTCGGCGCGATGCTGCTGCGCGACCTGGTCGTGCTGCGCAAGCACCTGCGCGAGTTCATTCCGCGCACGCTCGTCCAGCCGCTGCTGTTGTGCTTCGTCTTCCTGTACGTCTTCCCGACCATCGGGACGGGAGTGGGCGGCGGCGGAGGCGCAGCCGGGGAGTCGGCCTTCGCCACGATCCTCGTGGCCGGGGTCGTCGGGCTGTCGATCATGTTCCAGGGCATCCAGGCCGTCGCGCTGCCGATCGGTGCAGGAGTTCGGCTACACGCGGGAGATCGAGGATCGCGTGCTGGCGCCGATGCCCGTGTCCCTCGTCGCACTGGAGAAGGTCACGTTCGGCGCGCTCCAGGGGCTGCTCGCGGCGATGTTGGTGTTTCCCATCGCGTCCGTCGTGCACGCGAGTGACATCCACATCCACCTGCAGGTGCACTGGCTGGTGCTGCTGACGCTGACTCCGCTGGCGTGCGTCACATGCTCGGCGCTCGGCCTGACCTTCGGCACGATCTTCGATCCGCGCTCCGTGCCACTGCTGTTCGGGATCATCATCCTGCCGCTGACGTTCCTCGGCGGGACGTACTACGCCTGGACGACGCTCTGCTCCCGTGACGATCGCCGGCTTCCACTGGCTCCAGATCCTCGTCCTCGTGAACCCGCTGATCTACATGAACGAAGGGTTCCGCGCAGCCTCGACGTCGTCTCCCCACATGTCGTTGTGGGCCGTCTATCCCGCGCTGCTCGGGTTCTGCGCGCTCTTCCTCTGGCTCGGCGTTGCGGACTTCAAGCGGCGTGTAATCGGGTAGCG
>CAVQLU010000013.1:0-98622 GCA_963713435.1 uncultured Actinomycetes bacterium | reverse complement strand
CAGGCGGGGCTCGATCTCGCGCTCGGCGGCATCGCGACCGACTCTCCGCCTGCGCACCGGTGCCCCAGGCGTTCTACGCGGGGCAGGAGACGTCGCGGCCTACGAGAGCGATCTGCACGGGCGGCGCGTGCGCATCGAGCACTGGGACGTCGCACGCGAACACGGTGTCCACGTCGCGCGCGAGATCATGGGTACCGACGACTCGGTCGTTCTGCGCCCTCCCCTATTTTTTCGGCACCCACAGGGCGACTGGGCGTTCCTCGAATACGTGGGACTGGGTGGCGGCCGCGCGGTCTTCCGGGGGAGCCCGGACCGCGACGACATGAGCGCCGCTTCCTCGACGCCGACGACGTGCTCACGGGACTCATCTCCGTCGGCCGTCCCGACGATCTGGCGGCCGCGCGCGAGCTGGTGCTACGTCGCGCGAGGATGCGACCCGATCTCGTTTGCAGACCCGGGCATGGCGCTGCGGGAGTGCGTACTTCAACTGCCGGCGGCGCCCGGCGGGGTCGACCGCCGTCGCAGCTGCACCTAGGGATGGCACCAGGTCACCTCCCCTCCGGCCCGGCCTCGCGCAGGAGGCAGCGCGACTGGTCGCGCGGAACGGCACGGAGGTTCTCGGTCCACGGATGCGCTCGGCGATCTGGTCGCGGCTGTCGCGCGCCGGCCGGACATCTGGACACCGCTGACCGATCTGCGACTCCGACGCCGGCGCTACCGGCTCCTGTTCGAGGATGGCCGTCTCGACATCTGGGTCCTGAGCTGGATGCCGGGACAGGCGACCGGCTTCCACGATCACGGCAACTCGGCCGTCGCCCTGACTGCGGCCAAGGCGCCGTGATCGAACGGCAGATCCGGCTCGGAGACGCGAGCATCGAACGGACACCTCGCACCGGGCGCGATGCAACTCGGCCCCGCCGGCTACATCCACTCCGTGGCGCACTCGGCCGGGCTGCCTGCTGTCACCGTCCACGCCTACTCCCCGCCGCTCGTGCAGGTTGGCCAGTATCGCGCGGGCCGTCGGGGGAATTGCTCCGCGAACAGCAGCACGGCCGGCAGGAACTCCTCGATCGCACGATCGGCGCGGCCGACGGCGTTGAGCGACGCGCCAATACCGACATTTGTAGTGTTGTAATATGGCACCCGACCGAGACATCCGTACTCCGGACACCACTCTGCGACCTGCTGGGTATCCGCCACGCCCTCTTGCTGGCTGGATGGCCGGGGGGCCGAACACACCCGAGCTTGTGAGCGAGGTGTCGCGCTCGGGTGGGCTCGGTGTTCTCGGGCTGACGGGCATGTCGCTCGACGCCGCTACGGCGGCGACGCGCGAGGCGATCGCGGGCTCGGGCGGCGCACCCGTCGGAGTGAACGCGCAACTGGCGCCGCGTAGCCCAGCTACTGGCGACCCCGAGCGCATCGCCGCGGTGCTCGCCGGCTTCAGGCAGGAACTCGGCCTCTGGACGGCCCGCGGGACCCCGCACTCGCAGGCGGCCGCTCCGCTGGAACTGCTCGAGGCAGGCGTCGTCAGCGGGCGCTTCGATGATCACGACATTCGAGACCCGTCGCCCGCGATCCCGCTGGCGCGCCGCGCCGGTATCCCGCTGCTCGCGATGGTGACGACGCCGGGCGAAGCGACACTTGCCGTCGCTGCGGGCGCGGACGGCGTGATCGCTCAGGGCAGCGAAGCCGGTGGCCATCGCAGCGCGTTCTCGGCATCGACGTCAGACCGCCACGGCCCGAAGTGGGGACGCTGGCGCTCGTCCCCCAGGTCGTCGATGCACTTGGACTCGAGGTGCCGGTGGTCGCCAGCGGCGGCATCATGGACGGCCGCGGGATCGCCGCCGCGCTCGCCCTCGGAGCTTCGGGTGTCTCGCTGGGCACGCGCTTCCTCGTCGCGCGCGAGAGCGGCATCCCCGAGTGCTACCGGCGAGCGCTCGCCGAATGCCCGGCCGACGGCACGGTCGTCACCGACGCCCTGACCGGACGGCACGCGCGCTGGATCCGCAACCGCCTCGTCGACGCACTCGTCGAAGCGCAACGCCGGCACCCTCGGCTGGGGCGACCAGGGCGCTTCGATCGCCGAGGTCGCCGCGCCGCCGCCGCACAGGAGCGAGCCGACCTCCTGCCGATGCTCGCGGGTCAGGGTGCGGGCCTGCCGGCGATTCGCAAGCCGCCGCCGAGATCGTCGCGCGCCTGCTCGAGCAGACGCGCGCGGCACGCGCGTGAGTGCCCGCGTTGCCCGTCCAGCTGACGGCTCCTACCGCGGGCCCGGGCCGCAGTGGGGCATGCAGTCCGACGAGCTCAACGCGACGCTGCTCGACTGGCCGCCCGGCGGCGGCGTCGCCGCGCACATCAACAACGAGCTCGACGTCCTCTCGTCGTGCTCGCGGGGCTCCGCCTCGGTCAGCCTCGCGGGCTCCGAGCATCAGCTCGCGGTGGCGAGCTCCTGCTCGTGCCGCGCGGAAGCACGCGCGCGATCACCGCCGGGCGCGACGGCGTGCGCTATCTCTCGATCCACCGGCGCCGCGACCCGCTCGTCCCGACGCCGCCCGGCCCCACCGACATAGTGGAGCGCGGCGAACAAGTCATGGCGCTGGCCCTGCCGTTCCTGTGGCTCGGCCTGGTGGCTCGGGATCTCTGCGATCGAGACGCCGCTGAAGTTCAGGGCGCCGGGGATCACGCCTGGCGCTCGGACTCGGAATCGGACGGCTCGTCTTCCGCGCGCTCAACGCCGCCGAGTTGGTTCTCGCCGGCCTGCTCGCTGTTCTCGTCGCCCACCTGGCGCGCGACTGGCCGCTCGCGCTCTTCTGTGCCATCGCCGCACTGCTCTCGTTCAGGTCTTCGTCCTCCGCCCGAGGCTCGACGCGCGCGTGCAGCGCGTGATCGCCGGCGATGAGGTTCCGCGGTCCTCGCTGCATGTCGCCTACATCGCGCTCGAAGGCGCGAAGTGCGTGTTGCTCCCTGCGCTCGGTGCGTGGCTGGCATGGAGATGGCTCGCGTGAGCGCCAAGCGCAACGGCGCGCGCGCCTCCGGCATGCGCTCGCGGCGGCGAGCGGTGGCCTGTCGATGAGCGAGCTGGTCGCCGTCGACAAGCCTCCACGAGAACGCCGTGCGGCGCACCCTGTCAACGCTCGTCGCCGAAGGCGCGTGTCGTCGAGCGGCAGCCGTCTCGCGCCCGCGGGCGGCCGCGCCTGCGCTATCGGCTCGTCGGCGCGGCCGACGAGCCGTTCCGCCAGCTCGTGCCGATGCTGCTCGACCTGCTCGGCGCAGTCAGGCACCTCCGCGGAGAACGGCATTCGAGATCGGCGCGCCACGCGGAGAGAGCGTCCGGCGCACGTGCGCGGTACGCGCGAGGCGATCATCGAGTCGCTCGTGCGGCTCGGGTTCGCACCCGTCGAGCAATCTTCCGGCAGCCGCGGAGCGCGGTGCTCGACCTCACCCGCTGCCCGTTCAGCGACTGCGGTGTGACGGCCATCGGCCCGAAGGCCGCCAGATCTGCCATCTCCACCACGGGTCTCCTGGCCGGGTGGCGAGGCCGCGGGCGGCGAGCTCGACGAGTTCGTCATCAACGATCCGCGCGTGTCTCCCTTGCCGCGTCGTATTCCGCGCGGCCGGCGAGCAGGCGGCGGTGTCCGCTTGAGTCGCCCTCCGCCCCCGATCGGCGATCCGACGCTCGAGCGCTGGGAGGCGCACGGCGCCACGTGGCGCACTGCTGATCCTCACCGACGAGCCCGCCGTCGTCGAGCTCTGCACCTGCCACGGCGAGCCGGTCGAGCGGATCCGATCGAGCGACCCGCTCTTCTTGCGCTACCTCGTCGAACGTTCCACCGCGCGCTGTTGGAGTTAACCATCACCCATGCCAACGTTGGAAGGCTGCTTCCACGTTGAGGTCGATGTCTCCGTACGCCAGAGGCAGACATGACCGGTGGCGCCGTCCGCGGTAGCTCCCGTTGAGTTCCGGCCGGGTCTTTCGCAGCGGACCAGATCTGGCTTGCCCGTTCGCTATCCGTAAACTGGTTTTGCGTTAGTCGACCACGAACTGATCTTCAGCGTCCACGGAGCGCGATCTAACAGCACTGGCATCGACCTTCTGCTCCGAAATCCTCGCGCCCTTGATGTTGGGGACGCTCTCGCCGCTCTTGGTGATCCCTTCGCGTACCGCGTCTGGAATCCCTTCGTCGCGCTCGCGGTGACCTCATCGCTTTCGCTACGGGCTTCGCTCCGCTCCGATCGGCCTTCTTCTCGAGGTCGATGGGACGCTCGTTGTCCCCATCCCTGACGTTCCTACCATCGCGCCGGCAGCGGGGCTGCTAGCACTCCGGCGAGGGCGCGGGCGCAGTCCGGGCGTGCAACGGAGTCGTCGCCCGCCGGGGTAGTGGCTCATGGTGCCGGCGACGTTCCCGACGTCGACGAGGCCGACTTCGCCCATTCGACGGCGGCGAAGGCGTGGCTCACGAACGGGAAGATCCCCGGTCGCGGAACTTCACGTCGAAGACCATGCCCCCGCCGGCGGGCACGACTTGGGTCTGCACGCCGCGGAACACGTTGGTGTCGGTGCCGTCGAGGTACACGCGATCGAGCATTGCACCGACGACGTGGAAGTCGGTGTTGAGGCTCGGGCCGGCGTCGACGACGTAGAAGCGGACGGTTCGCCTGGATCGGCCGTGAGCGGATTTCCTTGTACTGGTTCGCGTAGCCGTTGAAGGTCACGTAGTCGGGCTGCTCTGCGGGCCTTTTCGAAGTTGAGCGTCGCGGGTTTCGCCTTTCCGTCGCCTTCGAGTACCACTCGCCCGAGACGAGTACGAAGCTCTTGGCTACGGGCGGCAAGCCCTCTTGGGATCGACGACGATCGCGCCGTACATGCCGTTGGCGATATGGGCGAGGACGGGCGGGGTGCCGCAGTGGTACATGAACGCCCCCGCAGTCTGGCGCGGAAGCGGAAGTGCACGCTCCCGCCGCGGGCACCGTCGCGAACGAGACGTCCGGCGCGATCAGCGCAGCGTGAAATCGATCGAATGCGGGATCGTTCCGTCGTTCACCAGTGTGACGTCGACCCAGTCGCCCTGACGGACATGAATCACGGGACCGGGCGAGTGCCCTCGAAGCTCGAACCCTGGTAGGGGACACCTGGCGCGATCTCGACGCCTCGTCGTTTAGTCGGATCGTGTAGTGGTGCTGGGTTCCGGCTCCGACGGGGGGCAGAGCGGCGTCGAACGGCACATGCGGGGCGCTCGTCGCCTTGGCTCCACTCGCGGCCGAACTGCTCCCGGCCATCCCGGCCATCCCGGCCATCCCGGAGGCCGCCGCGGCCGGCGCGGCGACAGCGGGAGATACGACCGGCGCGGCGGGGCCGTCCGGCGATCCGCTGCTCAGCCAGATGATGCCGCCAACGAGCAGGCCCACGCCTGCGACGAAGATCGCCAGCACAGCAGCCGAAGTGCTCCAGAAGAAACTCGATTGGTCCTGACTCGGCGGGCCAACACGTGTCGACATCAGGGCCTCTCTCTCCTCCTCGTAGGTCCCACTACCACGAAGGTAGGCCCGCGCCGCCGAGACCGACATCGGGGAAGCGCACCGTGCTCGCCGCGGAAACTACGCGCCTCGGCTTCTGCCGAGGACGCTCCGGCGTGTCGAGAGCGTGACTGATTCGCGACGAGGTCGGCCGTCGAGCGATGAGAGCCTTGACCGCGCGGCCTTGATGCTCGCCACGCGCGGCGAGCGCGGTCGCCAATCGTGGTCGTGCGCTCGGCAGGTCGGATGAAGGCGTGCACCACGTGGCGGCACCACTGCGGCGCTCGGGTCGCCGATGGCTTGTCTACAAGGGTGAGAGACGGGATTCGAACCCGCGACCTCCCGGACCACAACCTGGCCAAATTCTACGTCACGTGGGTTCTGTCGCGCATGGTTGCGTGACGCTGGGTGCTCTCAGTTCGCTCAGATCACGCTGGTTTAGAACCACGGATAGAACCACGCCTACCACACGGCCAGCCCAGCCCAGCGAGCGTGTAGAAACTCGCACTCGCACGTTCAGAGTGCTCTCAGGTGGTCATCACGCTGGCTTAGAACCACGGATAGCACGGCTCGGCTGGCGCCCCGCAATCGCGAACTCGGGGCGCGAGCCGGCGTCGATGGTCTAGTGGCTGTGGAGCTTTACGATCTCGCCAGGACCCGTGCAGGTATCCGGGATGGGGGTGGTCTGCGTGGACGGGCGCACGCCGTTGTTGGCGACGTCGACCGTGCCACGCTTTGAAACGGCCACGGCCTGTCGGGAAGGTCAGGCCCTGTGCGGCGGGCCGAGTGACATGTACTTCAGCGACAGCTTGGTCACGTTTCCGGCGAAGATGTCGCTGAGGTCGACGTTCTTGCCCCACCTGTCGGCTGCGCAGCCACCGACGCTGATCAGGCAGCCTGTCCTGACGGCGTCTCGGCTCGCGGGAACATGGTCGAGCCGTGTAGACGAGGGCACGCCCTTCAGGTCCCCGATGACGACCCTACCGTCCTTCAGCGGCGCCACGCATCGGCGCGGCGTCATCTGCATTCCTCCCGGAGCAGGATTCGGCAGCGCAGCCGACGCTCGGGTCGCCGTGGCGGGGCACCCCGGTAAGTGTGTTCGAGCCGCCGTCGACCACGTAGTTGACGTCATCCCCGGCCGCATCGCGTAGAGGTTGGCATCGCCGGGGTTGAAGTCCGGGTTCAGGTGCCGCCGCGATACGGCGGCTGCATCTGGCAGCTTTGCCAGCCGTCCGACGGGATGGTCGCGTCGTTATCGGCCGTCCACGGATGCGAAGGGGCCGACGTTCTTTTTCCAGCTCGAAGTTGCCCTTAGGTCGCGCGCAGCGCCCCACCAGTTCTGGGCGGCGCATTGCGTCGAGGCGTCCTGAGCGCCGTTACAGCCCGAAGCGGGCGGCGGGCCGTTTGGGTTGGGCCGTGGGCGCCGTAGACCTTGCCTGGTTGACGGCGACGCCCGTCGCGAGATAGAGAACGTGCCGGTGTGGCCGCCGAGACGGCAGGCCCGTGATGAACGGGCTCATCGTCCCGGCCTTGACGTCCACCTTCGTGATCTTGGACGTAAATCCGACGCAGTCGGTGGCATCGAGACAGAGCGTGCCGGCGTCGCCACTCTCGGCGACGTAGAGCTGCTTCCCATGAGCATCGAACGCGATCCCGCGGGGGTTACCCAGGCCGCTCACCACACTGTCGAAGCCCAGATCGTTGTTGTGAGCTCCGGCCACGCTCACACCCAGTCCGAGGGACGCCATCACCATCGCCACGGCGGCCAACAGCCGCCGGCCTGCATGCAGCTTCTTCACCTTGCCTCCTCTCCGCTCTTTGTCCGAGCGCCTTCGAGGCACCCGCCCCCTCCGCGTCCAGATCGTGTCACTCGTCACATGTCCACGCAAGGGTGGAATCCACCCACCCACCTCGTGCCGCGCGGAGATGGAGATGAAGAGGTGGGGACGGAGTCTCGTGTAGCTCGACCGGAATCTGCTGTGGCGCGAGACGCTTGGCTGCTGCCGTTCGGATAGTGATGTGTGCTTAGCGGGCTGCGCGTAGCGCCGTCGCGCCGTGCAGGGTGGGCCAGCGGCAAGCCCACCCACTCCCCAGGGAGGAACTCCGACTGCGCCGCAGTGCGTTCAGGTGCGTGACAGATCGCGTTCATATCCTCGCGGGTGAGGGTTCGTCCGCTCTCACTCCCCCCTGAGCCAGGCGCGGGCGGGCCCTCCGGCGCAAACGACGCGCGGCCCGCCCAAACCGAAGCCGTGCCATCCCCGCGCAAAGCGACAGCCGCGCGCATGCGCACCGCTGCGGCCCCAGTCATCAATGGGATGCCGCTGAGCTCGTCGTACGAACTCCGCAGGCGCTGTCGCCTCCCGCAAGGGGATCAGGAAGCCCGCGCCCTTCTTCCCCCGGGGCCCGGCCCCCGCGCGATGGCCTATGCCGGTCGAGGGGGAGTGGCGAACCGCATGGCAACGCGCGTGCCGCGACCTTGACAGGTCGAGATGTGGGTGCTGTCAGTGAGCCTTTCGATGAGCTTCATGCCAAGCCCGAGACCCATGTTTGTACTCGGTTGGCCGCTCGTCTCCCGTCCGTCTCGTGCACGACGACGGCAGCGTCGTCCGTGACGCGAGTCTCCAGCATGTACGTGGATCCTGGTTTTCGCCGCCGTACGCATGCTGGACGCAGTTGGTGCAGGCCTGTTCACGGCGATCCTCACGCGCATGACGATCTCGCCTTCAAGTTGCAGTCGTTACACAGCGCCGTGATTGCTGAGCGCGCGCTGGTAACGGCCTCAGGTATCGCAGCGAACTCGAGTTCAAGGCTCGTGAGCACGAGAGGCCCTGCCCGATACGTGGGAGTCCAACCCTCACGCCACCCAAGAGACCCCTAGGACAATTGAAGATTGAGGAGTAAGTTGGTTGCGCGCGCGCCACTCTGACCCAAACCCCGTCCCCGTGGAGTCCGCCCTTTCAACTTCGGGCTAACGGCACGCTCTGGGGACGCGGTCACATCGGAGCCTCAATGGCACCGCAAGACGCCCAACCGACGGCACCTCAACCTCTGGAGGTGCAGTTCAGGCTGCCCGGCATCGCCCTCGTCCAGTTGCGAGGAGAACATGACCTCAGCGGCAAGGAAGCGCTGGCCGAAGCACTGGCCAGCGCGAGCGATCAACTGAACGTGCTGGTCGACCTTTCCGAATGCACCTTCATGGACTCGTCCGTGCTCGGTGTGCTGATCCCAGCCGGCCAGACATCAAGCAGCGAGGCGGCAGGCTCGAGCTCGTCATCCCTCCCGAAGCGACCACGGCCAGCCGTGTCGCGATGATCACACGCCTGGCCGAACTCCTGCCATCCACGAGACGGACGAGGCTGGCTTCGCCAGTTTCGAGACCGAGGCGTGAACTCGTGGGACGGCTCACGACCGCTGCGGCTATAGACGGCCATGTCATTACCGTGCGGGACGTGCGGTTGAGATTCGGCGCACCGGATCGCTTCACTGCGATTGCTCGTGCGGGTGGATAGGCCCCGAGCGCCTGGAAGCACCAATGCGAACAGGCGCGCCGTGGGACGGCAGGCCGCACGCCTACGACCGGGCGCGCCGTCCGCACGCATAACCGGTCGGTGGACCCGCGCCGTGGACCCAGAACATGTGCGGGGAACTACGCGTGCGGCGCTCACGCGTCGTTGCTAGGGTGGCTTCAGCGCGTAGGCTCTAGCGTTGAAGTCGCGGAGGTTCTGCCTTCTGTTTGACTGTCACACCTGGCCCGAGCGCAGCGGGAGTTCTCTGGACTCTGACCGAAGGAGCATGACATGCATGCGACCATTCGCAGCTACCATGGTGTGGACCAGAATCGCGCGGCCGAGCTGACGACCGGTCAACAAGACCCTCGTCCCGAAGCTGAACGAACTGCCCGGCTTCGCCGGCTACTACCTCGTCGACACCGGCAATGGCAGCTTCACCTCGTTCGGTCTCTTCGAGACACGCGAACAGGGCGAAGAGTCGACCAAGCTCGTCGGCAAGTGGATCCGAGACGAGAAGCTCGACATGCTGTTCCCAACGAGCCCAAGATCATGAGCGGCAAGATCGTCGCTCACAGCAGCGAGCGCGTTCTGGTCGCGTAGCTCTAACTGCACCACATCACCCAGAGGGCCCGGCTTTGCCGGGCCCTCTGCCTGTTACCAGCGAGTTTCCCCTGCAATGTCCTGGCTCAACAGCCCTCTCAAAGCCGGGGGCTCGATGCCTTCGGGCACGCACGGTTCTTCCGCGATGTGGCCGCGGGGACCGTGGCCGCCAGCGACGTAAGGCTCCGCCAAACGAGGCGCTCGAACTCGTCCGCCGTGGAGCGGTCATCTCGAGTGCCGCGACGATCTACCACGAGGAGATCGAGGATGCTGCCGCGGAGAAGCGGATTGCGCGCCCGCGGGAGCCGTCGCCGAGGAGTCCGGGTGCTCACTCTCCCATGCCGGCCGCCGGAAACAAGCGCGCTCTGGCCGAGAGCAAGCTCAGCCCGCCGGAGGAGGCGCCGGGCGCGTCCGCGATCTCCTCAGCCTCAGCCTCGAGCACCGGTTCTTGCGGGCCCCGCCGGTGTGCGGTAGCCCATCAGCCTTCCATGCCGCTGCGGCTGACATGAAGCTCGCCTCGGTGAACGTTCAAGCGCGAAGATATGTCAGGAGCGCGCAGACGGTGAGGGCCCGCCCACGCTTGGAAACACGAGGGAGTGAGAGGCGAGCCCCCACTGATCGCGAGATTACGCCTGCACGCCTTAAAAAACATGAACGCGCACACCGACATGCGGATTGTGGATCCTCCTGAGAAGCGCGCTCACCCGAACTCCAGCCGACGCCCATCACGGTTGCCTCAATCAACGCCGAGCTCGCTTACGGCTCGCGCGACCCTGTCTCCAAGGCTGGCGCCCAGCTTGGCGCCGAATTCTCGAGCCGCGTACCTCTCCGCCCGCGGCTTTCCAACCACGACGAAGGGCCCGTCGCCCAAATGTGGCGGGTCCCGAGTTGGTCATTCAGCCGCCGAGAAGCCGATCGCACGCTTCTTCAAGCAAACTGCGTGGAATTCTCAGCGGCTTCGTGGCAGGAACGTCGAACAGCCGGTATAGATGCCCCCTACGCCTGCGAATCCCTGGGCGGCTGTGCAGGAGCACCCGCTGGACTCGACAACGCCAAAACCGGACGCTGCCGACAAGCGTAATGGCACCCATGCGAGCGGTAAAAGCGATACGCGAACCACATATCGAGGCGATGCGCACTGACGACACGCGTGAGGTATTCGTCCTTCTCGACATTCCGATCACGGTTACGGCCAGCCAGGCGCGAGAACTCGCGCACCAGCTTCTCGTCGCGGCAGACGCCGCCGTCGCAATGGAGAGTTCGGGAGCATCGCGGTCAGGACCAGGGATCACCCGGGTTGTACGGTGATGAGGCACCCCTGGCGGGATGAGGCGCCCAGCAATCCTCACGTCATCGAAGTCGAGCGCAGCAGCCCCACAGCCACCGCTCGTGCGCTTCGCCGGTCTCGCGTCACCAGCGCCGGGGCTCGGCTCCGTTCGTCCTTGTCGTCCGGGAAGTCCGTCACGGAGAGGTGTCCCTGGACTGTCTCTCAGGCTGCCGCGGCGTATGGTGTCGGAATGGCCTCCGACGACGCTACTTGGTACGAGCTCTGGCCTGACAGCCACAGGCCGACCGAGCCCGAGCGGTACCGAGACAAGGCCGAGGCGAGAGAAGCTGCCGCGCGCATGCGAGCGCGTGACACCAGCCTGCAATACGTCGACATCGTCGCGATGCAGATCGTTGATGGCGAGGCCTTGAAGCCGCGCCCCGTCGACAGCATCTAGCGTCAGTCCTCGACCTGTCGCAGGTGCGTCGCACCGTCCGCGGTCGCCTTCTCGGCTCCTTGCCGACCGGTTCGCAGGGTGCCCCGCCACCCACACGAGCAGCGCGCGGCGACGTCCGCGTGCCCGTCCGAATCGGCGGGCCCGACCTCGATGACGGTGATCGTGTGCTCAGCCATCGATCCAGCCCAACGGGGCTCCGCCGCGGTTCTCGATGCTCATGACATGAAGCGTTCGCTTCACGGGAATGAGACGTTCCGGCTCGGCCTCGTTGCGTTTCGCGCGAGCGCCCGCGACGCGCCTACTTCCCGGCGGCGTTGAGTTCCGCGCAGCGCCTACACAGCGGAAGCATGCCCATCCCGCGCGCGAGATTTCGATCTTCGATGTTGTTGCCCTCGATGCACTTCGAGTTGTCGTGGTGCCTGGTCGCCACTGGCCTTGTCGAGTACCACGGGCGGACTGTCGGCATGGTGTGCTCCTCTCTCCGATTCCGGTGACGCGATGTCACATGGCGCCGTTGCAACCTTCGTGCGGCGACGACGCGGCTGGGACGGTGCGCCTAGGCCCAAAGGCAAACGGCCACCGCCCCACCACCGCATCCGGCACGCGCCGGCCGAACTACCCCACCGTACTTGAACTTCAACGTATTCGTTGCAATCGTTACAATAATTGGGCGGGCACACGGCGGCAAAACCGGACTGCGTCTATCACGTCTCGAGACAACCCGACCGAGCGCTGTCAACGCGGGGCCAACGCCGCCCGGCACGTTTGCGACAGCTACTCGTGGAATCGCCTCGCATACCGCTTCACACAGCTGTGCGACCACGTCGCGACCGCCCATCGAGGCTGAAAGTGCCAGTGCGCGGCCCGCCGCCGGCTAGGGCGCCGACCGCGATGCCCACGAGGTCCCGAGCCGAAGCCGACGACCGCTCCCTGCGCATGGGCGCCGAGCCGGCCGGACTGTCTGGCTGCGCCGACGGTATCGCGAACCGCTTCGGAGGCCGATTGAGGGGACGATGTCGCGCGGCTTCGGGCGAATGCGTCGATGCGCTGGGCGATGAATTGCGCGTCGCATTTGACCCAGCCCAGCAGAGCCGAGCCGCGGGTATCTGGCTTGCCTACAAGGGTGAGAGACGGGATTCGAACCCGCGACCTCCCGGACCACAACCGGGGGCTCTAACCAACTGAGCTACTCTCACCACGCTTCGCGGCCGCACGCGGCCAACGCCAGTGTAGATGACGCCTCACGGCGACCGACGAGCGTGGCACGCTTCGGGTGTGCCGAGCGTGCTCGTGGTCGAGGACGACGGCGTGATCGCTCGTGCCATCGCGGCGCACCTGCGGCACGCCGGGCTTGACGTCGTGCTGGCCGAAGACGGCGACAAGGGGCTGCGCAAGCTGCGCTACGAGCAGCACGACGTCGCCGTGGTCGACCTCATGCTCCCGGGCGTCGACGGCTGGGCGCTGACGCAGGAGGCCCGGCGCGACGGCATCACGATCCCGATCCTGATCGTCTCGGCTCGGAGCTCCGAGCACGACAAGGTGCACGCGCTCGAGATCGGGGCCGACGACTACCTCGCCAAGCCGTTCGGCATGCGCGAGCTGGTCGCACGCGTGCAGGCGCTCCTGCGGCGCACACGCGTCGGTGAGCCCGGCGAGTCGCTCGATCCGATCGACGCCCCCGGTCTGCAGATCGATCCGGCAGGGCGGCGCGCCTTCCTGGTCGACGAGGCCGGCGAGCGAACCGACGCCGAGCTCACGCCGACCGAGTTTCGGCTCCTGCTCACGCTCGCACGGCAGCCCGGCCGTGTGCTCGACCGCGACGAGCTGCAGCAGCGCGTCTGGAACGTCCCCTACCGCTCACGCGATCGCTCGGTCGACGTCTGCGTGCGCAAGCTGCGCGAGAAGCTCGACCGGCGCTCGACGCATTCGTACATCCAGACGCAGTACGGGGTCGGCTATCGCTTCGATCCCACCCCCGTCTAACGCGGTATCCTCGGGACATGGCAACCGCCACCGCCTCCCCGCTCCGCATCGAGGACGCCGCCGGCGTCCGCACGCTCGTGCTCAACCGCCCCGAGCGTCGCAATGCGCTCTCCCTCGCGCTTCTGCGCGACCTGCTCGCCGCCCTCGCGGACACGGCCGCCGACACCTCGGTGCACGCCGTGATCGTGCGCGGCGAGGGGCCGGCGTTCTGCGCCGGACACGACCTCTCCGAGATGAGCGACTGCTCTCTCGCGGGCGCGCGCGAGCTGTTCGACACCTGCAGCGAGCTGATGATGGCGATCCACCGCCTCCCCCAGCCCGTGATCGCCCAGGTGCACGGCATCGCCACCGCCGCGGGCTGCCAGCTCGTCGCCGCCTGCGACCTCGCGATCGCGAGCGAAGATGCGCGCTTCGCCACGCCGGGCGTGCGCATCGGCCTGTTCTGCTCGACGCCGATGGTCGAGGTCTCGCGGACGATCGGCCGCAAGCGCGCGCTCGAGATGCTGCTCACCGGCGAGCTGATCGATGCTCCCACCGCAGCCGAGTGGGGCCTCATCAACCGCGTCGTGCCGCTTGCGGAGCTGGCCGGGCAGACGCAGGCACTCGCCACCCAGATCACCAGCGCGAGCTCGCACACGATCGCGATCGGCAAGATCGCGTTCTACGAGCAGCTCGACCGCGCCCTCCCCGAGGCCTACGAGCAGACCAGCGAGATCATGGCGGACAACGCCGTCTCTCACGACGCCCGCGAGGGCATCGACGCGTTTCTGGGCAAGCGCGAGCCGCGCTGGCGCGGCCGCGAGACCTAGTCCCGATCGTCCCGCAGGAACGACGGCACGTCGAGGATGTCCGACGGGACGTCGAACAGCTGCGACCCACCCGGATCGCCTTCAGCCGGCCGCTCACGGCGCGTGATCGTGGGCTGACCGCGCTCGAAGCCGGTCGCGATGACGGTCACGCGCACGTGCTCGCCCATCGCATCGTCGACCACGGCGCCGAAGATGATGTTGGCGTTCTGGTCGGCCGCACCCTGCACGATCTTCGCCGCCTCGTCCACCTCGAAGAGGCCGAGATCGCTGGGACCGGTGATGTTGAGGAGCATGCCTCGCGCACCCTCCACGCTCGACTCGAGTAGCGGAGACGAGATGGCGGCACGAGCGGCCTCGGCGGCGCGGTTCTCGCCCGCAGCCGCGCCGATGCCCATGAGCGCGGTGCCGGTGTTGCGCATCACGGTGCGCACATCGGCGAAGTCGAGATTGATCAGGCCGGGAACGGTGATCAGGTCGGTGATGCCCTGCACGCCCTGGCGCAGCACGTCGTCGGCGACCCGGAAGGCCTCCATGATCGGCGTCGAGGGGCTGACGACCTGGAGCAGGCGGTCGTTGGGGATCACGAGCAACGTGTCGACCTTCGAGGCGAGCTCGTCGATGCCGAGGTCTGCCTGCTCGGCGCGCTTCTTGCCCTCGAAGCCGAACGGCCGCGTGACGACGCCGACGGTCAGGGCGCCGAGCTCGCGCGCGAGCTCCGCGATCACCGGCGCGGCGCCCGTGCCGGTGCCGCCGCCCTCACCGGCGGTCACGAACACCATGTCCGCGCCCTTGAGCGCTTCCTTGAGCTGGTCGCGGCTCTCGATCGCCGCGTCACGCCCGACATCGGGGTTGGCGCCTGCACCAAGACCGCGCGTGACCTTCTGGCCCACGGCGATCTTGACGTCGGCGTCTGTCATCAGGAGCGCCTGCGCGTCGGTGTTGACGGCGATGAACTCGACGCCCCGCAGTCCGCTGTCGACCATGCGGTTGACGGCGTTCG
Organism: uncultured Actinomycetes bacterium; assembly: GCA_963713435.1. Classification (GTDB taxonomy): domain Bacteria; phylum Actinomycetota; class Thermoleophilia; order Gaiellales; family JALYLC01; genus JALYLC01. Next base: position 83,483 of record CAVQLU010000013.1, on the reverse strand, counting down.
TACCCCCGCCACCCACGCCGACAACCTTGATAACCGCGAGATACGACCCGCCGGTCTCCTTCATCGACACCGATTCACCCTCTCTCCGAAAAATGGGCCACTAGGCGCCATTGTCTTTCTCCGCCTTCTTCGGCAGCTCTGCGCCGAGCCCTGCGGTCGGTGCATAGCCGCCGCGCGGCATGACTGCGGGCCGATCGGGCGCCGAGACGTCGGCGTAAACGAGTTGTTCACGTTCCACACGTGATGGATAGTGACGCAGAACCCACGCCGCTGCACGCAATTTGCGATCGAGGGCCAGCGGCGGGCCCAGGACGATGTCGAGTCCACCGCTCACGCGCATCACGATTCCACGCTCCGGCTCGACCTTCACATTGGCGATCTGGGCGCCGAAATCGGGCGGCCGCGCCGCCAGCGCATCGAGGGCGGCCAGCGCGGAAGAGGCATGCATCGAGCCGCCCGGAACGGGTCGTTGATCGACCGTCGTCCAGAGCCGCGGCAGCGCCGGCGTCACCTCGTGCGGGCCGAAGACCCGCAGCACGCGGCCACTCGCGGCGACGAGGCTGCGGTAGTGCCCGGGCCCGACGGCCAGGGCCACCGCGCGCTCGGGGACGATGTGAATGCGCAGCGTGTGCGGGAAGTCGCGATCGACACTGGCGACGCGAATCGTGGGCACCTGCTCGATCGCCCCGGCCACCTGCGCCGGTGAGAGGGAGAGCAGGGACGAGCCCGCAGCAGCTCGTGCCACGGCATCGCGCGCGGCCAGGCGATCGCTCTCGGTGCCACCGCGCACGGCGACGCTGCGCAGCGTGAACATGCCCGACCCCTTCACCCAGACGTAGCCGAGTTCCACGGCGCCCGCGGCGAGCGCAAAGGCCACGATTGCCGCCACTACGGCGGCGGCGCGGCGGCGGCGCATCAGCGTCATGCGCCCCGTTTCGGCGCGTGCGTGGCGCCTCCTCCCACCCTGTGGGTGGGCTTCAGTCCAGGTGGACCGGCCCGAGCAGCTCCACTTCGTGTTCAAGATCGACCTGAAACCGCTCGTGCACGGATCTCCGGGCCAGCGAGACGAGCGCCGCGACGTCGGCCGAGCGCGCATCGCCCAGGTTCTCGATGAAGTTGGCGTGGACGCTGGAGATGCAGGCACCGCCGATGACGTGGCCCTTGAGGCCGCAGGCCTCGATCAGCGCGCCCGCGCCCGGGCCCTCGTCCGGGTTCTTGAAGACCGATCCGAACGTGCGCGCCTTGCGGGGCTGGCTCGAGCTGCGCAGCCGCTGCATCTCGCGCACCCGTGCGCGGATCTCGTCGCGCACGCCGCGCGCGAGCGCGAAGGTGGCCTGGGCCACGACCTCCGAGCCCCGCACGTTGGAGTGCCGGTAGCGCATCTCCAGCTCATCCGGCCCGCCGCGGCGCGTCCCGCCCGCCGAGACCACGTCGGCCGACACCAGCACGTCGCGGATCTCGCTGCCGTACGCGCCGGCGTTCATGCGCACCGCACCGCCCGCGGTTCCGGGAATGGCGCACCCGAACTCGATACCCGTCAGCGCGGCCTCGGTGGCCCGGCGTACGACTGCCGCGAGCGATGCGCCGCCGCCGCAGGTGATGGCATTGCCGAGTATCTCAATCGCCGCCAGCTCCCCCTCGAGCCGCAGCGCCACGCCGTCGTAGCCCTCATCCGCGACCAGCAGGTTCGAGCCGAGCCCGATCACGGCGATGTCCAGCCCCTCCTCGCCGGCCCAGGCCAGCACGGCATTCAGCTGCGATGCGGACCGCGGCCGCGCCAGGAAGCGCGCCGGGCCGCCGGTGCCGATCGTCGTCAGGCGGGCCAGTCCGGCATCGGCCTCTACGCCTTCGGGCATCATCCCAGTCGCTCGCGGACGAGCCCGATGACATCGTCGACCGGCCCGGCCCCGAGCGTCAGCACGAGATCGCCCGCCCGCGCCGTGCGCGCGATCCAGTCGGCCGCATCGGCGTACTCCGGCGTCCAGGCGATCGGGAACGCCGGGTCTTGGCGCTGCACGCTCTGCACGATCAACTCGCCCGTGATCTCCGGATCGGCCGCCCCGCGCGCCACGTAGACGTCGCAGACGCAGGCAGCGTCCGCGAGGCGGAGCGCGCCGGCAAATCCGTCGGCGAAGATGCGCGTACGCCACGGCATGTGCGGCTGAAAGCAGGCCAGAAGGCGCCCCTGGCCGGTCTCGGAGCGTGCCGCCTGCAGCGTGGCGGCGAGCTCGCTCGGGTGATGCGCGTAGTCGTCGACCAGGCGGATTCCGGCGACTTCGCCCTTGCGGTCGTAGCGCCGGGTCGCGCCGCGGAACGCCGCAAGCGGCGCCGCCGCGCGCTCGGGACTGATTCCCGCCCAGTCGAGCATGGCCAGCGCTGCGGTCGCATTGAGCGCATTGTGCGCGCCAGGCATCCCCAGGCGCACGGGCACCGCGTCCCGGCCGGGTGCCTCCAGGACGAACCGGATGCCGTCGCCTTCGGGGACGACGTCCAGCGCCCGCCAGCCCTCCCCCGGCCCCGCACCGAACCGGCGCAACTCGGCCTCGGAGGCGTAGTCGAGCGAGTCGTGCAGCACCAGCGCCCCCTCGGGCGGGAGCTCCGCGACCCATGCCCGGAAGAGCTCGTGCAGGTCGTCGAGGGAGGCGTAGTGATCGAGATGGTCGAGCTCCGCGTTGAGCACCACCGCTGCGCGCGGGCGCAGGCGGGCGAGCGAGCCGTCCGACTCGTCGGCCTCGGCCACCACGAAGGTTCCGGAGCCCACGCGCGCGTTGACGCCGAGTTGCGGCACGTCCCCGCCTACGAGGAACGTCGGGTCCTCGCCGCACTCCGAGAGGACGTAGGCGATCAATGCCGTCGTGCTCGTCTTGCCGTGCGCGCCGGCCACGCAGATGCCGTCGCCCGAGGCGACGATGTCGGCCAGCACCTCCGAGCGGTGGCGTATGCGGAGTCCCTGGCGCCGGGCTGCGGCGAGCTCGGGCTCGGACTCGTCGAGCGCGGTCGAGACGATCAGCTCCATGCCGGCGCGAAGGTGCGCCGGATCGTGGCCCAGGGACACGGCGATGCCCTCCGCCGTGAGCGCCTCGACCGCCGCGGGCGAGCGGTCGCACCCCGAAACCTCGCGGCCGTAGCCGCGCAGGACGCGCGCGATGCCCGACATCCCGGCACCGCCGATGCCGAGCAGGTGGACGTCGGCGCTCACGGGCGCCCCTGCGCCAGGCGTAGGAGCTCGCGCGCCACGATGCCGGCGGCCTCGGGCCGCGCGCAGCTCTTCATGCCCTTACGCATGTGGACGAGCCGCTCGGGCATGTCGCGAAGCTCGGCCACGCGGGCGCGCAGGGTCGCCGCATCGAGCGCCGCGTCGCTGACGATCACCCCTCCGCCGGCCGCGACGAAGTGTTCCGCGTTGGCCGTCTGATGGTCGCCCGTGGCATGGGGATAGGGTACGAGGATCGCTGGCAGGCCGGCCGCCGCGAGCTCCCAGACCGTCCCGCCGCCGCGGCTCACACCGAGGTCGGCGGCGGCGAGGATCGTCCAGAAGCGATCGGTCGCCTCGAGTATCCGATAGCGCTCCGGCGGCGCGCTCACGTTCTCCACGACCCATTCGTAGTCGCGCGCTCCGGTCACGTGAACGACGATCCCGTCGTCCAGGCCGAGGAGGCCGTAGGCGCCGACGCAGGCCTCGTTGATCCGGCGCGCGCCTGCGCGCGCGCCGAAGACGGCCAGCACGAAGGCGTGATCCGGGAGTCCGAGCTCGGCGCGCGCCTCGGCCCTCGTCGTCTCGAAGTACTCGCGGGCGACCGGGCGCCCGATGACCTCGTAGTGCGGCGGCTCGCGCCCGGGCAGCGCGTAGGCCAGGAAGACCTTGTCGGCAATGGGTGCAGCAAGCCGGTTGGCGACGCCGAGGTGCGCATCGGCCTCGGTCAGGACGCGGGGAATGCGGAGCGTCCGGGCAGCCACGAGCATGGGCCCGGCCACGAAGCCACCGCCCCCGAGCACGACGTGGGGACGCCGCTTGCGCAGGATGCGCCGGCAGGCCAGCGGCGCCCTGGCATCCACTGCGAGCGCCCGCAGGCCGCGCAGCGAGGGCTTGCGCGGCAAGGCCTCGACCGGAAACGGATCGAAGGCGTAGCCACGGCCGGGCACGAGCTCGCCCTCCGCGCGCTCGGCCGTGCCGGCGAATGTCACCTCCGCGCCTGCGCGCACCAGCTCGTCGGCCACCGCGAGTGCGGGCATCACGTGTCCGGCGGTGCCGCCGGCCGCGATGAGCACGCGCCGCGGCGTCACATCGCCCGGCGGCGCCGCGCGCGCGCAGTGCTCGCCGTGGCAGGGCGCGCTGCCGCCTGGGGCCGTCTTGTGGCCGCTTTCCTCTTCCTCTTCGCCGGCGCGCTTCGCACGGGCTCGGCGGCCCGCAGCGCCTGCCCGCCGTAGGTGCCCACGGACAGCACGAGGCCGATGGCGGCGAGCGTGGCGACGAGACTCGTGCCGCCGTAGGAGATCAGCGGTACGGGCACGCCCGTGAACGGCAGCACGCCCAGCGTGCCGCCGATGTTGAGCAGGGCCTGACCGACGATCAGCGTCGTGAGGCCGGCAGCCAGCAGCTTCCCGAACGGATCCTTGGCGCGCAGCGCGACGCTGTAGCCGCACCAGGCCACGAGCCCGAACGCGACGAGCAGGCCGAGCACGCCCAGGAGGCCGAGCTCCTCGCCCACGATGGGAACGATCATGTCGGTATGCGCCTCGGGCAGGTAGCTGAGCTTCGTGACGCTCTGGCCGAGGCCGACGCCCAGCAGCCCGCCCGTGCCGAACGCGAGCTGGGCTTCGTGCAGCTGGTAGCCCGCGGCGCCGAGCGTGTCGCCCGGGTGCAGGAACGCGGTCAGGCGCTGCGTGCGGTACGGCTCGGCGGCGATCATCACGCCCGCCAGCGCCGCTGCCGCCATCCCGAGCCGAGCCAGCGCGCCGGCGGCAGCCCCGCTCGCGATCAGCACGGCCGCAGCGGCGAGGCCGACGGCGATCGCCGAGCCGAGGTCGCTGATCACGATCAGACCGCACAGGATGGCCGCGGCCGCTCCCACCGGGCGCATGGCCTCGCGCCAGTCGCGCGGCGGCTGGCGGCGGGCCGAGAGCGCGGCGGCTGCAAACACGCAGAGCGCCACCTTGGCCAGCTCGGAGGGCTGGAGCGTGAAACCGCCGGGCAGGCTGAGCCAGCGCTGCGCGCCGTTGCGCTCCACCCCCGATGCGACCACGAGCACCAGGAGGACCCCCGAGATCACGAGCATGGTCGGAGCGAGCGATGCCATGTGCCGGTAGTCGTGCCGGGCCAGGAGCCAGAGGGCCGCGAGGCCGATCCCCGCGTAGACCGCGTGGTGCTCGAGCAGCGCGAGCGAGGCGGAAGCCGAATAGACCATGACGACGCCGAAGGCCACGAGCGCCATCACGACGATCACGAGCAGCTGCTCGGCGCCGCGCGCCTGAGGTGCGCCGGAGCGGCTCACGCCAGGGCCTCGACGAGCTCGCGGAAGCGCTCGCCGCGCTCCTCGTAGTCCCGGAACTGGTCGTAGGAGGCGCAGGCCGGAGAGAGCAGGACGACGTCGCCGGGGGCTGCCGCCTGCGCGGCTTCCGCGAGCGCGCGCTCGAGCGTGACGGAATCGACGAGTTCGACACCGGATTCCGCGAGCGCGGAGCGGAGCTCGCCGGCGGCCTCGCCGATGAGGTATGCGCGCCGGGCGGTCTTCTCCAGCACCGGGCCCAGCGGGGCGAAGGCCGAGCCCTTGAGCGATCCGCCCAGGATGACGTGCAGCGGCGCCTCGAAGGATGCAAGCGCCTGCAGCGTGGCCTCGACGTTGGTCGCCTTGGAGTCGTTGACGTAGCGCACGCCGCGCAGCTCGCGCACCTGCTCGAGCCTGTGCGGAGGTGCCGCGAAGCCGCGCAAGGCCTCGGCTGCGGCGGCCTTGTCCGCACCGAGGGCACCGATCACGGCGATCGCAGCCGCCGTGTTCGAGCGGTTGTGCGGACCGCGCAGATGCGAGGCCTCGAAGGCGGCCTCGAACTCGCCGAGCTCGGTCCCGGAGACCCGTAGCTCCCGGGCCTCGCCCGGGAGGCCGTCGAGCGCTGCGACGTAGGCGTCGTCGACGCACAGCACCGCGATATCGGTCGGGCGCTGGCGCTCGAACACCTTCAGCTTGGCGGCCGCGTAGTCCTCGAATTCCCCGTGCCGGTCGAGGTGATCGGGCGTGACGTTGAGCAGCACGGCCACATCGGCGCGGAACTGCTCGACGCCTTCGAGCTGGAAGCTCGAGAGCTCGCAGACGATCGTGCGCCCGGGCTCGATCCGGCCCGCGAAGCTCGAGAGCGCCGTGCCGACATTGCCCGCGCTCGCGCTCGGCACGCCCCCGGCCTCGAGCATCGCGGCCGTCAGCAGCGTGGTCGTGGTCTTGCCGTTGGTTCCGGTGATGCCGACGATCGGATTGCGCTCCTCGAGCAGGCGGTACGCGAGCTCCACCTCGGCCCACACCGGGATGCCGGCCGAACGTGCGGCGCGCACGATCGCGACCTCTTCGGGAATGCCGGGGCTCTTGATGAGCAGGTCGGCACCCTCGAGCAGCTCGGGATCGTCGCGGCCTGGCGCCCCTTCGACGCCCGCCGGGGGCTCCCCTGCATCGGAGCGGCGATCGGCCAGCACGACGTGCAGGTGCGGAGCGCAGCGGCGCAGCGCCTCGGCGGCCGCGATGCCGGAGCGCACCGCGCCCAGCACGACGACGCGCCGCGCGCCGGCGAGCACGGCATCCATCAGGTGTACTGGTCGAACCGCAGGTAGGCGAGCACGAACGCGGATCCCGCCAGCAGCGAGGCGATGATCCAGAAGCGCACGATGATCGTCGTCTCCGACCAGGCCTTCATCTCGAAGTGATGGTGGATCGGCGCCATCAGGAAGACGCGCCGTCCGAAGCGCCGGAACGAGACGACCTGGATGATCACCGAGAGCGCCTCGACGACGAAGACGCCGGCGATGATCGGGAGCAGCAGCTCGGTCTTCGTGAGCACGGCCAGTGCGCCCAGCGCACCGCCCAGGCCGAGGGCGCCCGTGTCGCCCATGAAGACCTGTGCCGGGAAGCTGTTGTACCAGAGGAACCCGATGCAGCAGCCGAGCAGCGCGGCGGCGAACACGGCCAGGTCGAGACGCGCCGAGTCGCCCCTCGGGCCGACGTAGAGACAGCTTGCGGCGGCGTCGGAGCAGGGCGTGCGCGAGAGCTGCCAGCCGATCGTCGCCAGAGCCGTGTACGCCAGGAACGCAATCGCACTGGTGCCCGCAGCCAGGCCGTCCAGCCCGTCCGTGAGGTTGACCGCGCTGGTCGAGCCCGCCAGCACGAGGAAGACGAGGATGTACCAGCCCCAGCCGAGGTCGATGTGGGTGTCGACCAGCGGCAGGTAGAGCCGCGTCGAGAGCCCTTCGTGATGGGCGACGTAGCCGAGCACGGCCGAGATCGGCACGAGCAGCGCCAGCTTCCAGCGGCCCGCCAGCCCCAGCGAGCGCTTGTTGGCGATCTTGGCGTAGTCGTCGACGAAGCCGATCGCCGCACACGCGAGGGTCACGCCGAGCACCGTGAAGGCCTGCGCGCTGCGCTCGGTGAAGATCAGGAAGGCGATCGTCGCCATCGTCAGGATGAGCAGGCCGCCCATCGTCGGCGTCCCCTGCTTGACGCGGTGCCCGATCGGCCCCTCCTCGCGGATGTTCTGGCCGAGCGAGCGGTCGCGCAGGAACGAGATGAAGGCGCCGCCCGTGAGCACCGTCAGGAACGTGGCGAGCACCCCGGCGCCCAGGACGTGGGTCACAGCGCGACCTCGGCGAGCCGTTCGATGCCGGCCGAGCGCGAGCCCTTGAGCAGCACGACGTCGCCCGGCTGCAGGACGCGTGCGAGCAGAACCTCCGCCGCTGCGACATCGGGCGCCCAGTGCCAGTCGCAGCCGTCGGCGGCGGTCGCATAGGCCGCGCCGAGCTCCCCCACGCCGATCACGACATCGACTCCGAGCCGCGCGCAGGCGCGCCCGACCTCGGCGTGCCAGCGTGGCGCATCCGGCCCGAGCTCGGCCATGTGACCGAGAACGGCGACCGTCCGCGCCCCGTCGGCTCGCTCGACGAGGGCCGCCAGGGCGCTCTCGACCGAGGCGGGATTCGCGTTGTAGGCATCGTTCACGAGCACGCCGCCCGCGCGGCGCTCCCGCTCCTGCCCGCGCAGCGGCGAGAGCTCGATCGTCCCTGCTCCAGCGGCGATGCCGTCGAGCGGGAGGCCGGCACGGACGTAGGCGGCGGCTGCCGCGGCCAGATTCGAGGCGTGGTGCGCCGGTCGCAGCGGCACGACCAGCTCGGCGTACTCGCCGAGCACGTCGAGCACCGCGCGAGTTCCGTCGGGCCCGGGCTCCCAGGTGAGGCAGCGCACGTCCCCGCCGGGGTCGCCGAAGGTCGTAGGCGTTATGTCCTCGCGGCGGTAGGGATCGAGCAGGGGCTCGTTCACCGGCAGCACCGCATCGCCCCCGGGCGGTAAAGCTCCCAAGAGCGAGGCCTCCTCGCGCGCCACGCCCTCGAGATCGCCCAGGAACTCCAGGTGCTCGGGCGCGATGTTGGTCACCACGCCGATGTCGGGCTCGGCGATCGCCGCGAGGTCGGCCAGCTCGCCGACCTCGCTGGTGCCGAGCTCGCAGATGCAGAGCGCATGCTGCGGCTCGAGCCGGAACAGCGTGAGCGGCAGGCCGAGGCGGTTGTTGTGATTGCGGTGAGTGGCGAGTGTCGGCACGTGCGGGGCGCAGAGCGCGGCGAGCATGTCCTTGGTGGACGTCTTGCCATTCGATCCGGCGATGCCGATCACCTTCCCGCCCCATGCACGCCGTACCTGCCGGGCGATGGCGCCGAGGGCGGTGAGGGGCTCATCGGCCTCCAAGACACAAAGGCCCGCGAGCGGCCGCGAACGCCCGGTGCGGCAGAGCACGGCGACGGCTCCGGCCCTGCGGACGTCGTCCAGGTAGGCGTGGCCATCGGTGCGCTCGCCCTCCAGCGCGCAGAACAACGAGCCGGGCCCGGCCGCCCGCGAATCGGTGACGACGCTCTCGATGCGGGTGGCCGGATCGCCGCTCAGCAGGCGCGTGCCCTCGAGCTCCCCCGCGGTGAGCGCGATCAAAGGCCGAGCAACTCCTCGACCACGGTGCGGTCGTCGAAGGGCTCGACCACGCCGCCGATGTCCTGGCCCTGCTCGTGCCCCTTGCCCAGGATCAGCACGATGTCGCCCGGCGCGGCGTCCTCGAGTGCACGCCCGATCGCCCTGCGGCGGTCGTGCTCGACCGTCGCGTCCTTCTGCATGCCGCTGAGGATCTGCCCGACGATCTGCTCCGTCGGCTCCGAGCGCGAGTTGTCGCTCGTGACGTAGAGGCGATCGGCGCCGGCCTCCGCCGCCGCGCCCATGAGCGGACGCTTCGCGTCGTCCCGGTCGCCGCCTGCGCCGAACACGCACAGCAGGCGCCCGTTCGCGAGCGGGCGTGCCGAGGCCAGTACCGCAGCGATGCCCCCGGGCGTGTGCGCGTAGTCGACGATCACGCCGAACGGCTGTCCCGCCTCGACCGGCTCGAAGCGGCCCGGCGGCGCGCCCGTGGCCGAGACGGCGAGCTCGATCGCGCCCAGCGGCACTTCCAGCAAGAGCGCCAGCGTGACGGCGCAGAGCACGTTGTCGACGTTGAAGCGCCCACGCAGGCGAGGCTCGAGCGAGAGCCCGCCATGCGGCGTGCGGACGAAGAGCTCCGTGCGGTTGGCGCGCAGGGTGAAGGCCTCGCAGCGCACGTCCGCGTCGTCGGACTCGACGCCATACCGCAGCTCGGCCTCGAGGCGCCGGCCGTAGGGGTCGTCTGCGTTGACGGCCCGCGGGAAGCGCCCGTCGAAGAGCGACGCCTTGGCCGCGAAGTAGCGCTCGAGGTCGCCGTGGAAGTCGAGGTGGTCCTGTGACAGGTTCGTGAAGCCGACCGCCGCGAACTCGCAGCCGACGAGGCGCCGCTGCGTGATGGCGATCGATGACGCCTCCATGGCGCAGGCCTCGTCACCGGCGTCCAGCATCGAGCGCAGCGCGCGCTGCAGATCCGGTGCCTCCGGCGTGGTGAGGCTCGCGGCCTCTCGCCGCCCGCCGATGCGGCGCTCGACGGTTCCGATCAGCCCGCAGGGCCGCTGAGCCGCATCCAGGATGGCCGCGAGCAGGAGCGTGGTCGTCGTCTTGCCGTTGGTGCCCGTGACGCCGACCAGGTCGAGCTCGCCGCTCGGATGGCCGTAGAGCGCGTCGGCCAGCCGCGCCATGCCCGTGCGCGCGTCCTCGCAGACGATCTGCGGGACGCCCAGCGAGGGCAGCTCGTGCTCGACCAGCACCGCCACCGCGCCGTTGGCGACGGCCTCCGGCGCATGCGCGTGACCGTCCGCGCGGGCGCCTCGGAGCGCGCAGAACAGCGATCCAGGGCCGCTTCGCTCGGAGCGATAAGCGATGTCGACGACGTCGATCCCGGCCACCTCGCCGACTACGCGCGAGGCGACACCGGCATCCGTGCACAGCGCGGCGAGCTCCACGGGAGCTGCAGTCTAGTGGCCCAGCTCGCGGGGTCGGTCGGCCGGGACATGCAAGACCTGCAGGATCCCCTGCGCGATGTGCTTGAACGCGGGTGCGGCGACGGTTCCGCCCTCGAGCACGGACTGGTCGTCGCCGGGCGCCTGCGGCTCGTCGACCATCACGAGCGCGACGAAGCGCGGGTGCTTGGCCGGGGCGAAGCCGACGAACGACGTCTGGTACTCGCACTTGCCGAGATTGGGGTTGCAGTAGCTGCCCGTCTTGGCGTCGAACTTGGGCGTCGTGCCCGTCTTGCCGGCCAGGCTGTAGCCCGTGATGCGCGCCTGCACGCCCGTGCCGTAGTCGACGACGTCGGTGAGCATGCCGCGCAGCTCCTTGGCCACGTGCGGCGTGACGAGCTGGCGCTTCTTCCAGCTGGTGACGGGCTTGCCGCCGATGGCCGCCGTGACGTGCGGCTGGATCCACGTGCCGCCGTTGGCGACCGAGCCGTAGAGAGCCGCCATCTGCAGAGGCGTGACGGCGATGCCCTCGCCGATCGGGACGTTGAGGATCGCCGTGCCGTACCACTTGTCGTCGTCGAGCAGGTCGCCCTTGCGCTCTCCCGGCAGATCGACGCCCGTCTGCTTGCCGATGCCGACGAGGTGGATCCACTTGCGGAGCCGCGTCTCGCCGAGCTTCTGGTCGGCGATCGTGATCGTGCCGACGTTCGAGGAGTGCGCGAGGATCTCGCGAGCCGTCCAGTCCTCGATGCCCGTGCGGAAGTGCGCGTCCTCGATCGTGCGGCCGTACTTGCTGTAGGTGTACGGCACCTCGAACGGCGTGCTGGGGGTGATCACGCCCTCCTGGAGCGCGCCCATGAACGTCACGAGCTTGAACGTCGAGCCCGGCTCGTAGAGATCGGTGATGGCGCGCAGCCGCCACTCGTCGGGGTTGCCGGCGCGATAGCCGGAAGGCGGCACGCCGGGCGCGGCGGCCATCGCCAGGATGCCGCCCGTCTTGACGTCGAGCACGACGGCCGTGACCGCCTTGGCGTGCCACCTGGCTCGCGTGCCGGCGATGGCCTGCTGCACGAGCCGCTGGATGCGCAGGTCGAGCGTGAGCTGCACGTTCTTGCCCGGCACCGGCTCGCGCACGTGCAGCACGCGAGCCCAGTGCGGATCGCCCTCGGGCCGGTCGTTGACCTTGGAGACCGATGCGAGACCATCGCGGGCACTCAACGCGTCGTTGCGGGAGAGCTCGACGCCCGAGAGCCCTGCGCCGTCGACGCCGACCACCTGGGCGGCGAGGCCGCCCTTGGGATAGATGCGCTTCGGCTCCTGCTGCGACTCGATCGCCCGCGTCTTGACGAGCGGGCCGAGCGTGCGGTCCTTCGTGATGCGCGTCCACGTGGACGGGGCCACGCGGCGAACCGCGAAGACGTACTGCGCGCTCCCGCCCATGCGCTGCTCGATCACGGCCGGCGTCACGTCCGTGTACTGCGAGAGCGCCTGTGCGAAGGCGCGACGATCGGGAACGCGCGACGGCCACACGCCGACCGTGACGGCCTCGTAGGAGAGCGCGAGCGGCTGGCCCGTGCTGTCGACGATCGCGCCGCGGGGCGCCCAGATCGGCACGGCAACGCGCTGTTGCGCTTCTGCGGCCCTCGCGAGGGAGCCGCCGTCCAGCAGCTGCACCTGAACGGTGCGCAGGGCGAGCGCGCAGATGCCGACGCACACGCACGCCAGCATCAGGCGGATGCGCCTGTCGGACCGCCGCGGTGCGGCCGCCCCGCGCGGGCGGCGCCTTCTGGTGCTATTTGCCAAGCGAGCCCGTGTCCACCGCGTCGACCGGCGCCAGCACGAGGCCCTGCTTGTTCGCCGCGGCCGCGAGGACGCCCGGAGCCAGCTGACCGCCGAGGCGGCCGCGCAGCTCGCTGTTGGCGCTGACGATCTGATCGCGCTTGGACTGCAGGTCGCCGCGCTCGCTGTTCAGGCGCAGTACCGCCACCTGGAGCGTGACGATGCCGATCAGCACGGCCGCGCAGGCCACGATCAGGAGCACCGACGTCACGCCGACGCGGGCCGGCGCGCGGCGGGTGGCTCGCGTCCGCGCGGTGGTGCTGCGCGGTGCCGCGACGGCACTCACGCCGTCACCTCCCGCTGCACGACGCGCAGGCGCGCAGAGGCAGCGCGCGGATTGGCGGCGACCTCATCGGCGCTCGGGCGGACTGCCTTGCTGGTCACGAGCCGGAACTCCGGCGTGCGGCCGCAACCGCAGACCGGCAGATCGGGCGGGCAGATGCAGCCCTTCGCCGAGGCGACGAAGCGCTGCTTGACCATGCGATCCTCGAGCGAGTGGAAGGCGATCACGGCCACCCTGCCGCCGGGCTGGCAGAGGGCGAGCGCGCTCTCGAGCCCGTCCTGGAGCTGCCCGAGCTCGTCGTTGACCGCGATGCGCAGCGCCTGGAAGACGCGCTTGGCCGGATGCCCGTGGCCGAAGCGCGAGGGCGTCGGGATCGCGCGCTTGACGACAGCGACGAGCTGCAGCGTCGTCTCGAACGGCGTGCGCGCCCGCTCCTGGACGATCGCGCGGGCGATCTGGCGCGAGAAGCGCTCCTCGCCGTAGCGGTGGAAGATCTGCGACAGCTCGCGCTCGTCCCACTCGTTCACGATCGTGGCAGCGGTGATCTCGTCGCTCGGATCCATGCGCATGTCGAGCGGAGCGTCCTGCGTGTAGCTGAAGCCGCGCGACGGCTCATCGACTTGCATGGACGACATGCCGAGATCCATCAGGACGGCTCCGGCCTGCGCGCCCTCGTCGAGCAGGCGGCGGAGGCAGGTCGCGAACGGGCCGTGCATCGGGCGCACGGTCACGCCGGTGCCGACCGTTGCGCGCAGCGCATCAACGAAGGGCTGCGTCGTCGGATCGCGGTCGATCGCCACGAGCTCGCCGCTGCCCTCGAGCTCGCGGGCAAGCAGGCGCGAATGGCCGCCCGCACCGAAGGTGCAGTCGACGATCAGCTCGCCCGGGTGCACGTCGAGCAGCGCGCCGACCTCGCGCGCCAGCACCGGTACGTGGGCTTCAGGGCTTCGACTGGGCAAGACGTTCGGCAACACTCTCGGCGCTCCCTTCGACCTCGGCGAGCTGGCGACGCCAGGCCTCGCGGTCCCAGATCTCGAGCCGGTCCCGCAGGCCGGCGATGACGATGTCCTTGCCAAGCTGCGCGTGCTGCAGGAGCGAGGCCGGAAGCGCGACCCGGCCCTGCTTGTCGAGCTCGCCCTGGAGCGCGCCGCTGAAGAGGTAGCGCTGCATCCAGCGGCCCTCGCGGGAGAACCCGTCGAGCCGCTCGTTCTGCGCGTTCATGTACTCCTCCCAGCCCGCGTGCGGGAAAACCGACACGCAGCCGTCGAGCCCACGGGCGCACACGACGCCGTCCGCGAAGTGCTCGCGCAGGCGTGCGGGCAGGGTGACGCGGTTCTTGTCATCCAACCGTTGCTCGAACTCCCCGAGGAGCACACATTTCCCCTAACCGCACCACTGAAGGCGCTCTTCCTCCCAGTGCGCACCACTTTACCCCACGACCCCCCACATTGCAACACCAAATTGGCATGCTCGCCCCACCGCGGTCCGGCGGCGACGAGCGCGGCGTCTAAGCTGGCGCGGCGCGCAGCCGACCGAAGGAGCCTCAATGCCGGTCATCTCGAGCGGCACCCTCGAGATCGACTACTCGGACGAAGGACACGGCCCGCCGGTCGTCCTCATCCACAGTTCCGTGAGCGGCAATCGCCAGTGGCGCTCGCTCACCGACTCGCTGACGGATCGCTACCGCGTGCTCGCGCCCAACCTCTACGGCTACGGCGGAACGACGCCGTGGCCGGACGTGGCTCCCCAGTCGCTCTTCGCCCAGGCGCAGATCGTGCTCGCGGTGTGCGAGGGATTGGGCGAACCCGTGCACCTCGTCGGGCATTCGTTCGGTGGCAGGTCGCGCTCAAGGCGGCCACGCTGCTCGGCCCGCGCGTCGGCCGGATGGTGCTGTTCGAGCCGAATCCGATCTACCTGCTGAAGCAGGAAGGGCGCACCGCGGCCTACCTGGAGGCGCGCGACCTGCGCGACTACGTCAAGTGCTTCGGCGCGCTCGGCGACTGGGATCGAGTCGCGGAGCGCTTCGCCGACTACTGGATCGGCGACGGCGCGTGGGCCGCCATGCCCGAGAAGCGCCGCGCGGCCTTCGCCGACGTATCTGCCGCCGAACTTCCACGAGTGGGATGCGGCCATGGACGAGCAGACGACCGTCGAGCAGTTCCAGGCGCTGACCTGCCCCACGCTCGTCGTCAGCGATCCCTCCACGCGCACGGCCGATCCGGGAGATCGTCGAGATCCTCGAGGGAGCCTGCCCGCAGTGGTCGTTCCGCTCGATCGCCGCGGGCGGCCACATGGCGCCGCTCACGCAGCCGGACGTGATCAATCCGATTGTGCGCTCGTTCCTCGACGGCTAGTAGAGCGAGGCTGCGAGCCGCTTGCGAATCGCGGTCGCGAGCGGATCGACGTCGCCGAGCTCGGCGAACGTCCCGATCATCGTGCGGCGGATGCGGTCGCGCGTGTCGCCGCTCGTCTCGGCGATGGCGTCGAGCAGGGCGCGCAGGCCCGCCTCGTATTCCCCGCGCGCGAGCGCCTCGAGGCCGAGCCGCGCCACGGGAGGCGCATCCGGATCGGCAGCCAGCTCGCTGCGCGCCAGGAGCCCATCGGCCTCACGGTCGTGTTGCACCGGCTTGAGCAGCTCGAGGGCCTCGGCCTCCCGGCCGTCGGCGAGCAGGATGCGGGCGAGCTGGACGCGGACGTCGGCCCTCGTCGGGTCGAGCTCGATCGCCTCGCGCAGCGACTGCTCGTCGCCGGCCGCGAGCAGCGCATCGGAGGCCTTGGGCTTGAGGCTCTCGACGAAGCGCTCGACGACGGCCGGCGGCTGTGCGCCGGTGAACTCGTCGACGAGCTCGCCGTCGCGGAACGCCTTGACGTTCGGGATGCCCTGGATGCCGTAGCGCTGCGCGATGTTCGGGTTCGCGTCGATGTCGATCTTGACGAGCTCGACGGCGCCCTCCGTCGCATCCACGGCGCGCTCGATCACGGGTGCGAGCCGGTGACACGGCCCGCACCACTCGGCCCAGAAGTCGACGAGCACCGGCACGCTGTGCGAACGCTCGATGACCGCCTGCTCGAAACTCGCTTCGTCGACGTCGATCGCCATGGCCGAAGCCTAGGGGACGTTCGAGGCCGCTGTCGCGAGTAGGATCGCCGTGAGATGGCCGAGCACGAGACCTACGACGAGCTCGCGCCGGCCGGCCGGCGCCGACGTGGTCGGCGTGTTCGTCAACGGCGTGCCGCTCGTGGCCGAGCAGGACTACGAGGTGCTCCCCGACAGGATCCACCTGAAGCAGCCGGTCAAGCGCCGCACGTCGGTCTCGGCGGTCGGCAAGGTCATGCTCTCGATCGGCATCGGCGTCTACAACAAGGGCGACGTCGTCGACGTGCAGCTGCGCGCCGGGGGCAAGACGCAGGTCGTTCGCGGGCAGCGCTTTACGGGCTAGACCCCGGCGAGCAGCGCCAGCGCCTGCGAGCCGAGCACCAGCACGAGCGCCGAGGGCACGAGCGTCACCGCGACCACCAGCGCGATTTTCGGTCCCGCCGCGGCCGCGCGCTCGCGCACGCCGAGGCGGGCGAGCTCCCGCTGCAGCGAGGCCTGCTCGGTCAGCGTCGACGCCAGCGGCGAGCCGAGCTCGTCGGCCGACGCCAGCGCGTGGCCCGCGCGTTCGAGCTCGCGAACGGGCTCGCCTCCGAGCGCTCGCAAGACCTCCCGCCGTGGTCGCGTCGAGCGCAGCTGCGCCGCGCAGAGCGCGAAGCGCGCACCCAGTCCGCCCTCGGCGTGCGGGGCCACCGCCGCGAGCGCACGGTCGAGCGTCGCTCCGCCCTCGACGCAGGCAGCGAGGAGATCGAGAGCGTCGGGCAACGCCGCCGCGAGCGCCGCATTCGAGCGGCCCTGCGCAACGAGTCCGCGTCGGCGGCTCGCAAGCATGACCGCTCCGACGGCCGCTCCCTCCACGACCGCGGCGGAGGCGCCGAGCGCGTGCCACGTCACACCGCAGGCGGCCAGAAAGGAGAGTGCCAGGAGAACGCGCGCACGCGGCCGGAGCGCAGCGAGCGAGAGCGTCACTGCCAGGCCTGCGAGCGCCGCGCTCAGCCGATGCCCCGAGCGATCGCGCGGATCACGAGCAGGCCCGCGAGGTCGAGCACGGTGGCGACCGCGATGATCGCCAGGCCCGGCGCCGTGGTCAGCAGCAAACGCACCGCCCCGGCGTCGAGCAGCGCAGCCAGGGCGAGCCCCACCACGGGCAGCAGCGGAACGACGCGCGCGGACAGCCGTGCCTGGGCCGTGAGCGCCCGGATCTCGGCGTTGACGCCGCGGCGCTCATCGAGCCGGCGCGCCAGTGACCGCAACAGCAAAGGCAGGTCGCCGCCGGCACGGAGCTGCAGCGAGATCGCCGCCGCGGCGAAACGCGCGCGCTCTCCCAGAGCCGCTGCCAGCGCCGTCGAGATCTCCTCGCCTGCTGCCGCCCGGCGCCCGGCAAGCGCGAAGGCCTGACCCGCCGCACCGCCCGCGGCGGCTGCCGCCACGAGCGCGCGATCGGCCGTCCGTCCGGCGCCCAACTCGGCCGCAACCCTGCGCAGGGCGTCGGGCAGCTCCCGTTCGAGGGCCCGCTCGGCGCGCGCTGCGCGAACGCGCACGAACAGGGCGTGCGGCGCGCGCTCGGCACCGAGACGACTGGCGACGCAGGCGAGCGCGGCCAAGCACGCGAGCAGGCCCGCCGTCACGACGATGCGCCCTCTGCGCAACGCCGCTCGACGACCTCGCGCGACACGAGCTGCCAGCCCTGCCCGATCCGCTCCACACCGTTGATCGACACCAGCCGGCGCTCCCCGTCCGGGCGGCGCACGACCTGCACCACGACGTCGAAGGCGGAGGCGACCTGCTCGCGCACCGCGGCGTGTGGCAGCTCGAGTCCCGCCATCAACGCGAGCAGCTCGATCCGCCTGAGCGCGTCGTCGGGACTCTTGGCATGCACCGTCGTGAGCGACCCGTCGTGGCCGGTCGTCATGGCCTGCAACATGTCGAGCGCCTCGCCCCCGCGCACCTCGCCGACGACCAGGCGATCCGGCCGCATCCGGAGCGCGTTGCGTACGAGCTCACGGATGCCGACCTCGCCGCGTCCTTCGAGACTCGCCCCGCGCGCCTCGAGGCGCGCGACGTGCGGGCGATCGATGCGCAGCTCCGCCGCGTCCTCGACCGTCACGATGCGCTCGGAGGCGTCGATGCGTGCCGCGAGCGCACCCAGGAGCGACGTCTTGCCGCTCGACGTACCGCCGCTGATGACGATCGCGAGACGCGCCTGCACGCACGCATCGAGCAGCGTCGAGTCGTCCTGCGAGAGCGAGCCGCGTTCCACCAGCTCGGCCAGCGTGAACGGCCGGGGCGTGAATCTGCGCAGCGTCAGCAACGGTCCATCCGGCGCGAGCGGAGGCAGGACGACGTTCAGCCGCGAGCCGTCGGCGAGGCGCGCGTCGACCATCGGCTGAGCGTCGTCGAGGCGACGGCCGGCGCGAGCGGCCAGCCGAACGCAGGCATCCCGCAGCGCGTCGGCATCATCGAAGCGGAGCGACGCTCGCTGCAGACGGCCTCGCCGTTCGATCCAGACCTCGGTCGGGCCGTTGGCGATCACCTCGCTGATGCTCGGATCGTTCAGCAAGGCAGCCAGGGGATCGGGCCGGATCGCGGCCGAGCCCGCACTGGCGGGGCTCTCGACGGCGGCTGCGGCACCGAGCTGGGCTCGCTCCCAGAGGCTCATGTGGCAGGGGCGCCGGCGAACGCGACGAGCGCGGCGAATGCCCCGTCGGGCGGCGGCAATCCGCGTTCTCGCGCACGCGGCACGCGCGCGTCCTCCTTGACGACGGCCAGCAGAGGCAGGCCGGCTTCTTCGGCGAGGGATGTGGCTGCTCGCGCGCTGCGTGCGCGCGTGACGACGACTCCGAGCGACCTGCCGGTGAGGCCGAGACGAGCCAACAGGAGGGATGTGCGCCGAGCGCCGTGAACCCCGCGCGCGTCGGCGCTCGCGACGATCGCGATGACATTCGCGCGCTCGAGCGCCGGAACGGTCTCGACACCCAGATGCGCGCCGCAGTCGACGATCGCGCGCAGGTCGCCGGCCACCGCGAGGTCGAGTACCCGCGCGATCCCATGCTCGTCGATCAGATCCGCCTGCTCCGGCAGCGCCGGCGCGGCCAGCACGCGGCACGACCCGCCGTGCGCGAACCCGGCGGCGAGCTCCGACGGCGTCGTCACCGGCCCGCAGGCGATCCGGAGCAGGGCGTCGGGCACGGCGACCTGTGCTGCGGCGACCTCGGCGGCATCACCCGTTGCGAGCGCGAGGTCGAGCACGAAGGCACGCTCGTGCGCAGCCGCAAGTGCCACCGCGCACGTCGTCGTGCCCATTCCACCGCCCGCACCGAGCAGCGCGATGTGGCCTTCCTCCGCACCGGCGCGCGAAGAGACGCGCACATCGAAACAGCCGGCCGCCGCGAGCGCCTGTCGCAGTCCCGGGCCGTCGAGCGGCCGTTCGACGACGCCGACAGCGCCGCAATCGAGCGCGTGAAGCGCCGATGCTCCCGAGCCGCGCGCGGGGACGAGCAGCACGCGGGCATCCGGACGGCGCGCTCGCTCGCCGCGGACGAGGTCGACGGCTGCGGCATGCGAGGAGTCGGCCGCCAGGAGCACGTCGGCGTCGGCCGAATGCGCGGGCGCCAGCAGCGCGATGCCCGGGAGTGCGTGGAGCGCGTTGCGCAATTCGTCGTCGAGCGCCGAGTCACCGCCGAGCAGCGCGAGCCGGACGATCATGGATCCTCACCACGCAAGAGCAGCCGCACCTCGCCGGCCGTCCCGTTCGCGGAGAGGGTCAGCGCAAGGCCGGCGGGCGCGCGCAGCGTGACGGCGATTCCACCCGAGCGCTCGGTCGCAGGCGACATCAGCTCGAGGCCGCGCGCAGCCACGCGCGTGTCATCTCCGTGGACGATCACGACATCGACCCGGCGCCCTGCCCGCAGCAGCCGGAGGTCGGGCGCCGATGCCGCAGCCACTTCGAGTGCGACCGCGCGCTCGCCGCGACGCAGGAGCGATGCGCCACCGTTGGCACTCAGCGCACCGCGTGGCAGGAAGTCGCCGCCGGCGAGGTCGATGGAGGTGCGGCGCCCCTCCAGAGCGCCAAGGCCCGTGAGCATCGACGGCGTTCGATCGGATGCCCCGATCTCCACCGTGACGACATCGCCTCCGCGCACGACGCCGCCGGCCGCGACGGCGTGACGCATGGCCAGCACCGCCGTCTCCGGCTCGCTGCTCCCCGGAGCGAGGCCCAGCGCGAGCGCAACCAGCGCCAGCGCCAGGCCGCAGGCCGCGAGCCAGTGCTCGCGCAGACGATCGAGCGCTCCCAGGCGGTTCATGGAACGATCGTCTCGGCGGGTGCGAGCGGCAGTCTGAGCGTGAAGCGAGCGCCTCTCCCGCCCGCCGCGCCCACGCTGACGCCGCCACCGTGGGCCTCCGCGATGGCGCGCACCGTCGAGAGCCCGATGCCTGCACCCCCGGTACGTTCCGAGCCCTGGGCGAAGGCGTCGAACAGCCGCGGCAGCAACCGGCGATCGACACCGGCCCCGTCGTCCTCGACAGCCAGCACCAGCTCGCGCTCCGGCTTGTGCACGAGCTCGACTCGCACCTCCGTGGCTGCGTGGCGCACCGCGTTGTCGAGCAGGTTGTCGAGCGCCTGCCGCATGCGCTGCGCATCCACCGCAACGATCGCCGGCAGCGCGGGTGTGAGCAGCAGGATCCGCTTCGGCCCCGAGCGTGCGCGCGCCCCCTCCACGGCCTCCGCGACGATCGCGCGCACATCGACGGACGTGCGCTGGATGTGCAGGGCCAGGGCGTGGGTACGGCCGAGCTCGAGCAGGTCGTCGACCATCACGGCGAGCCGCGAGACCTCGTCCTCGATCGTCTGCAGCTGCGCCGCACGCGGGCGCGATCGCTCGCCGCGGCGCAGGACCGACGCATACGCGCCGATCACCGCGAGGGGATTGCGCAGGTCGTGACTGACCTGCGAGACGTACCGCCCGCGCTCGCGATCGAGGTCGCGCAACCCGTGTGCGAGGTACTCGAGCGACCCGGCGACGCGTCCGATCTCGTTGCCGCCGGCCACGAGCCCCACGTCGCGCTCGCCGTCGCCCATGCGCCGGGCCGTGGCCGCGATCGTCTCGAGAGCCTTCCGGTGGCGCCGTCCCGCCCGCTCGAACAGCCGCACCGCCACGAGCACGAGCACGATGCCGATCGGGACGAGCCCCTCCGCCTCGATCAGCAGCAGATCGCGCTCCACGTGCTGAGGCGCACGGCTGACAGCGAACAACCGCTTCGTCCCGCTGCGACCCTCGGCGACCGTCCCGAGTCCGGCGCGCCGCCCGGCGCGTACCGCGGCGATCAGCGCTGCGTCCCCACCCGCGCGCTCGCCGTCGATCCAGGCGAAGCGCATGCCCGCCACCTCGGGAATCGCGTTGCGCTCGAGCGCCGGCGATGCCGCTGCGAGCGTTCGCACGAGGCTCGCGCGGCCCTCGCGCGCCACGCGGTCGTGGATGCGTGCCACGACCAGCAGTCCGATGGCCGCCAGCGCGAGTGCGACGACGACGGCGACAGCGATGGAGAGGCGGGCTTCGAGAGGCAGGTGCCTAAAGCGCACGCGCGACTTCGAGGCGGTAACCCCGCCCCCACTCGTTCACGATCGGATCGGACGGCGCACCGGCCTCGACGAGCTTGCGCCGCAGACGGCTGGCATGGGAATCGACGGTGCGCGTGCGGAGCGTCGCCGGCATGCGCCAGACCTCCCGCAGCAGATCCGCTTTCGAGCGCACTGCGCCCGGATCTCGTGCGAGCTCGAGGAGGAGGTCGTACTCGCGCCCGGAGAGCGGCAGGACCGAGCCGGCCCAGCTCGCCCGGCGCGCCGATGGCTCGAGCAGCAGATCGCCGACCCGGATGTCGGAATTGAGGCGGCGCCCGCGCGCGAGCAGGGCGTGCACCCTGGCAATCAGCTCGGGCAGCGCAAACGGCTTCCTCAGATAGTCGTCGGCGCCCCGCTCGAAGCCGCGCAGCACGTCGGCCTCCTCGGTGCGCGCCGTCAGGAAGAGCACGGGCGTGCCGCTGTCGAGCCGGTCTGCGCCGCAGCGCAACCGCCTCAGGACGTCGAGTCCCGATCCGTCAGGCAGGCCGATGTCGACGATCGCGACATCGGGGACGAGATCGTCGAGCAGGTGCAGCGCCTGTCTGAGCGAGCCCGCCCGACGGACATCGAAGCCCTCCTCCGCAAGTTGCATCGCAAGCACGTCGGCAAGCTTCGCCTCGTCCTCGACGAGTAATACCGTCCTTTGCATCTCGATCTCCCCCTCAGGAGCGTCCCGTGCAGCCAGGGCCACCGTACGCCCAAACATGCACTGCGATCAAGACGATCGAGCTGATTGACACACTTTCGTCACGCTCTGGTGCGTCGCCGTCACAGTTTGAGCCGGACGCGGGG
Organism: uncultured Actinomycetes bacterium; assembly: GCA_963713435.1. GTDB lineage: Bacteria > Actinomycetota > Thermoleophilia > Gaiellales > JALYLC01 > JALYLC01. Next base: position 61,267 of record CAVQLU010000013.1, on the reverse strand, counting down.
TCTAGAACGAGGGCTCGACGCGCAGTGCCATGCCCTCGCGCAGACCGATCCGCGCAGCCTCGCCCGGTCCGATCTCGAGGACGTAGCGCGCGCGTCTGCAAGCGGCCATCCGCCAGGGAGCGAGGTTGTGCACGACGCGCACGACGCGCAGATCCGCGTCGCAGAAGACGATGTCGAGCGGCATGCGCATGAAGAACATGTGGATCGACTTCTCTCGGAACGCGAGGCCTTCGCCCGGCGGCAGCGACCGGACGCCCAGCAACCCGCGCGTGCGACTCGCGAGGCTGCGCGCGAACCGCAGCCGCTCGAGCAGGGGTTGATCGCCGTCACTCGCGCGTACCTGGTGCCACGTATCCATCGCTTTTCAACCGTAGTGCCTCCCGACGGGGTGGTGATCGCCACCCATCGCGCGCGTCTACCGATGCTCTAGGCTTCGCGCCGTCGGAAGGGGGCTCGATTGGACGCCGAAGACACGCAGCACGATCCACTGAGGGACGCGCGCGAGGCAGCCCTGCGCCGTATCGGCGAACTGCGCCAGCGCAGCGTCGGCGCGAGCGAGCCGGCGGGTCCCGATCTACGAACGCTGCTCGCACGCTCGGAGCGACACGTCGACGAGTTGCGTCGCTCCGCGAGCGAGCTCGCCGCCATCCTGCCGACCCGCGTTGAGGCCGCGGTGGCACGGGCTCTGGGCGAGGACGAGGGCGGTCTGGGCCGCAGAATCGACCAGGTGCTCGACCAGACGGCACAGCTCGCGGGCGCGGTCGCGCGCGTGGAGGGCGATCTGCTGGCCGAGAGAATGGCACGCGTCGAGGATCTCGAAGTGCTGGTGGAGCTCGTGAGCGGCGGGCTGACCGCCCTGCGCGCAGACCTCCGCTCGATGCGCCGCGATCTGGCAGAGCTGCAGACCGTCGTCGGTCAGCCACTGCACTTCACCGTCGCGCGCGAGGACGCCGAGCCGGCGTCCGAGGGCGCTATCGCCGCTGCGGGCCTGCGCATGCGCGCAAGCGTCGAGGACGTGCCCGCACCCGCTGCGCAGCGCGTCCCCCCGGACGCGACCTGACACAACCCCGGCACACTCGCGCCTAGATCCGTCACGTAGGCCGCCGCCATCGTGGCGGCATGCGGGAACGAGCCCAGGCAAGCGTCGAGACGATCGCGCTGACGGCAACGGCGCTGGCGCTGGCCGCCGTGCTCGTGCTCGGCGTCGTGCGGCTCGCGCCTCCGGTCGCCTCGGCCATCGGCGGGGCTCTCACGGGCCTGTTCGCCCCGGGGCAGCCCAGCGCGCCCGACCTCGACACGCTCGAGCGGGTCCTGCTCACCGGCGCGACGAGCTCGGATGCAGACGGCCCGACGTTGCTCGATCTGCGCACCCACCTCCGCTCGCGGCTCACGCGCGCCGCAGCCGATGCGGCGTTCGCCGCGACGCTCCGCCCGCTCGTCGCACGCACGCTTCAGGAACACGAGATGGACAGCGGCGTGGGCGAGATGTCCGTCGTCGAGCGGGCGAGCGAGGACGCGTGGCTGCGCGACCGCTTCCACCCCGCGCGTCTTGGCCGAGCCGTCGAGATCGTCGTCGGGCTGGCCGGGCTTCCCGGAGCGGTCATCTCGCTCGCGCGCGAGGCCGGCCTCGGCGCCGACGAGCCTGCGGACGGCATCGAGCCAGGTCATGCCGCGGGCGACGTCGTCGTGCGGGTCGGCGGCATTCGCGACGTCGTCCTGCGGCGTCGCGCGGGAAGCGGCCTGACCGTCATCTCCGACGAGCTCGTGAGGGCGCGCGGGGAAGGGCGCTGATGACGAGCGCCCAGGGCCAGGCGTCGGCCGAGTACGCCGCGCTCCTGGGGCTCGCAGCACTCCTCGGCGCCGGCCTCGCACTGATCGCGGGGCCTCCCCTGCTGGGGGCGATCCGCGACGCGCTCGCGGTCGTCCTCTCGGGGCATGCGCAGGCTCCGGCCTCGACGCACGCCGAACCTGCCGACATCGCCGATGTGCAGTCGGCACTCCTGCCGGGCGCAGATGCGCTGACACCGGACGCCGCTCTGCTCGCCCTCGAGCGCCGGCACGGCTCTGCCGAAGCCGGCCAAATCGTCGATGCGCTGCTCCTGGACGCGGCGCGCGCCGCGGCGCCATGGCTCGGCCGGACGCGCACCTACGGTTCCTGGACACAGCTCGCGGGTGGCCCCTACGACGCCGTGGCGGCCGGTTCCGGCGACCACGATGTCGAGACGCCCACGGGCGCACCCGTCGTCACCTGGATCACCGTGTCGGTGCAGCGCCGTGCAGTGGCCGACGCCCTCGCCCACCACACCAGCGCGAGTGCGCTCGGGCTGGACGTCGTGTCGATGATTCCGGGCGCGAGGCTCGCACGCGGCGCCGCTGCGCTCGGGGCCCAGAAGGTCGGCCAGGCCGTGCTGGAGCATCTGCCGGAGGCGGTCCACGCTGCGCGCACCGGGTCGGGCGTCGCCGCGCTCGCAGCGGGCGAGGAGGGCGGCGTGCCGGCCGGGTTACGTGCCGGCGACGTCATCGTCGAGTGGACGGTGCATCGCACGCCGTGGCGAGATGGACACCCGGACGACCATGTCCCTGCCGAAGTGGGTCGCGGCATCGACGTGCTTCCGCCCGTCCAGGACTACGAGCACGTGGTCTACCTGCGCCCGCAGCCGAGCGGCCTGGCGGTCGTCGGCGAGCGATTGGCCCGATGAGCGCCAACCGGCAGCCCGAGACCGGGCTGCGGAGCGCGGGGCGACCGCCTCGCGCTTACACACACCGCCCGCCGCGCGCGGGCCGAAAGGAGGAGTTCACCCACATGTCGCTCTCCATCAAGCGGGCCGTCGTCGCACACATGCTGCGGGCCGAGCGCGGACAGGGCACCGTCGAATACGTCGGCATCGTCCTCGCCGTGGCCGCGCTGCTCGTAGCCGTCGCGGCCGCCATCGACAACAAGGTCGGCGGCCCGATCGCCACGGCACTCGTGCACCGGCTGCAAGAGGCGGTCACGCAGGTCGGCAACGCGAAGCACGGATAGGAAGGAACGCCGGGGCGCGCACCCATGCGGACGGGAACGGGGCGCGTCCCGGCGGATCCGGCTTGGAGCTTTTACTCGGCTACGAGCTCGGAGGCCGGCTCCGCACTCGGCGGAATCCTCCGCGCCGGCCCCGGCGCCGATCCGGAGCCGCCCGCCAGCGGCAGGGAGAGCGTGAACGCGGCGCCGCCGCCGGGGCGCTCGCCGACGGCGAGCGTGCCACTCATCGCGTGCGCGAGCTCCGAGGCGACGGGAAGGCCGAGGCCGATGCCATGGCGCACGTCGCTGGTCACGAACGGCCGCAGGATCGAGGCGCGCTCCGCCTGGGGAATGCCCGGGCCCGTGTCGCTCACGACGACCTGCCCCACTCCCTCGCCGAGCGCCACGTCGACGGTGACCTCGCCGCCGACAGGCGTCGCGTGGAGCGCGTTCGTGACGAGGTTGGAGACGATCTGCAGGATGCGGTCGCCGTCGCCGCGCACGACGGGCGCGCCCGCGGCGAGCACCTGGAGCTTGACCTGGCCCGCGCGCGCCTCCTCGCGCTGGGCGCCGACCGCTCGCTCGCAGACGTCGAGGAGGCTGACCTCCTCGACATTGAGCGAGAACTTGCGCCCCTCGAGCCGCGCGAGATCGAGCAGATCGCCGATCAGGCGCTGCAGGCGCCCGGCCTCGGCGAGCACGATCTCGAGCGAGGCCTGTTGCTCCTCCTCACCCTCGATCACGCCGTCGGCGATCGCCTGCACATGCCCCTGGATCGCGGTGAGCGGCGTGCGCAACTCGTGCGAGATGCGCATCAGGAAGTTGCGCTCGTGCTCGCTCGCCTCCTTGAGCTGGCGCGCCATCTGTTCGAAGCGGAGCGCCAGCTGGCCGAGCTCGTCGGGGCCCTTGGAGCTCAGGTGGACGTCGTAGTCGCCCATCGCGATGCGCTCGCTGGCCTCGGTCAGCTCGCGCACCGGGCGCGTGATGCGCCGGCTCAGCAGCAGCGCGACGAGCGCGGCCGCAGCCGCGGCCAGGAGCAGCGGCGGCACAACCCGGCGACCCTGCACGAGCGTCGATGCGTTGATGGAGCGCACGGGCCGGGCGACGACGATCGCGCCGATCAACTGGCCGCCGTAGCGGAAGCCGCTGGCCGCGGCGATGGTCGAGGTGCCGTCGGCGAGCTTCAGGTCGAGGGTCTGCGCATTCCCCTTCTGGCCGAGCTTCTTCCAGTCGAGCCGCGCCTCGGTGCCCTTCGGAGCCTTGCCGAAGCGCACCTCGTCGATCGGCGGCTCCAGCCCCGAGCGCCCTACGAAGTAGACGTGCGCCGCGGTGATCGCACCCAGACTGCTGGCGAAGTCCGCGGGCGCGCCTGCCTCGCCGCTCAGGCGTTTCTCGGCGAACTCCTCGATCAGGCGCACGGTCTGCGTCGACTGGCGGGTCAGCTCCGAGCGGGCGCGGGAGCGCTCTTCCTGCGAGAACTGCCGCACCGCCACCACGGCGAAGAGGAAGGCAGCGATCGCAAGGCTGACCAGGAAGAGCGCGACAAGTCGCGTTCTAAGAGACCGCAGAGGCATCGTCGGCAACCTTGTAGCCGACACCCCAGACGGTCACGATCGGGCAGGTGTCGCCGATCTTGCGCCGCAACTGGCGCACGTGCACGTCCACCGTGCGCGTGTCGCCCGCGAACGTGTAGCCCCAGACCCGCTCCAGCAACTGGTCGCGCGTCAGCACCAGGCCGCTGTGGTCGAGCAGCTCCCAGAACAGGTCGAATTCCTTGGGCGCCAGCTGAATCGGCTCGCCGTCCACGAGCAGCTCCCGGCGGCCGGCGTCGATGGCGATGGCGCCGTGCGTCCGGCGTCCCTTCGAGACGGGCGGCGGCGCAGTCGCCCGGCGCAGGATCGAGCGGATGCGGGCCACCAGCTCGCGCGGATTGAACGGCTTCGTCAGATAGTCGTCGGCGCCGACCTCGAGGCCGACGATCTTGTCGACGTCGTCATCCCGCGCGGTCAGCATCAGAATCGGCACCGTGCTCGTCGCGCGCACGTGACGGCAGACCTCGAGCCCGTCCATGTCGGGCAGGTTGAGATCGAGCAGGATCAGCGACGGACTGGTGCTGACGGCCTTTTCCTTGGCCTCGGCGCCGTTGACCGCGCGGTCGACTGCGTAGCCGGCCTTTTCGAGATAGGCGCTGACGAAGCTCGCGATGTTCGCTTCGTCCTCGACGACGAGGATGCGCTCGGTCATGGGCTCACTCTAGCGACGCACCGGGCGCGCACCGGCGTGCGCTCAGCTGCCGGAGGTCGTCGTCGTCGCGGGCGGAGGCGGCGGATCGGGCGGAGGCGGCGGAGTGACGACCGGCACGGGCAGCCCGGCGGCCGCCAGCTGGAAGAGCTTCTTGACGTCCCTCGGCACCTTGCCCAGGATGCTCGCGGGGCCGGTCCAGCGCGAGCGCGTGCCGTTCACGCTGAGCGTGCCCTTGCCGCGAACCTGCAGCTTGCCGAAGACGCCGGCGGCGTTGAACGTGCTCGAGCCCGTCACGGTCACGCGGTAGAGCGTGCCCGAGATGCGGAACGCCACCCGCGTGGTGCCTCCGGCCGGCACGTAGGTGCGCGAGCCGTCGGCATTCGTCGTCGGCACCACGGGCGCGTCGACCTTCATGTCGTGCGTCGCCGAGTAGTCGACGACGACGAGCGAGGCGCCGGAGAAGATGACGCCGTACGCGACACCGCCGCCGCCGGCGAAGATCTGGCGGCCGACGCCCTTGGAGACGAACACGCCGCGATCGCCCTTGACGGCCTTCGGGCCCTTGGCGCCCGTGGCGGCTCCCGCCGCCGCGGGAACCAGCGCGAGCGCGGCAAGCAGCGCGCCGAGCACGGCACGGAGTGCGGTGCTACGGCTGACACGCAGGCGCGGATGGCTGGGGAGGCCCATGGCCCGATTATCCATCGGTGCTGTCACGGTGGGGTGCTGCAGCGGTAAGGATTTCGTAAGTTCCGGGCGTTTGGGGTGCCCAGGACTACTCGGCCGAACCGTAGTCGTAGAATCCGCGACCGCTCTTGCGGCCCAGGAATCCCGCGTCCACCATGCGGCGCAGGCGCGGCGGCGGCGCCATGCGCGGCTCGCTCAGGTCGGCGTGCAGCGCCTCGGCGGCGTGCACGTGGACGTCGAGCCCGATCAGGTCGATGAGGCGGAAGGGCCCCATCGGCCAGCCCGCGCCGGCCGTCATGGCAGCATCGATGTCCTCCGGCGCCACGCCCGTCTCGTCGAGGGCGAGCACCGCATCGTTGAGCGCCGGGATGAGCAGCCGGTTGACGATGAAGCCCGGCGTGTCGTTGCAGCGCACCGCGCGCTTGCCGCAGGCTTCGATGAGCGCGCCGGCGGCCGCGTACGACTCCTCGTCGGTGCGCTCGGCGCGTACGACCTCGACCAGCGGCATGAGCGGCGCCGGGTTGAAGAAGTGCAGGCCGAGGCAGCGCTCGGGCCGCGCGCTGCCCGAGACGATCGCGGTCACGGAGATGGCGGAGGTGTTGGTCGCGAGCACCGCCCGCTCCGAGCAGATGCCGTCCAGCTCGGCGAACAGCGCCTGCTTGGCGCCGATCTCCTCGATGATCGCCTCGATCACGAGCTCGCAGCCGGAGAGGCCCGCCAGATCGCGCACGAGCGTCAGGCGCGCGAGGGCCGAGTGCCGCTCCTCGTCGCTCAGCTGGCCCTTCTCGACACGGCGGTTGAGGCCGCCCTCGATGCGCGAGCGAGCGCGCGCCAAGGCCGCATCGTCGACGTCGCGCCCGACGACCTCGCGACCGCCTTCCAGCAGCACCTGGACGATGCCGGCTCCCATCGTCCCCAGGCCCACGACTCCGACGCGTTCGATGACTTCCATCGCGCGAACGGTAGAGCAGCGGGCCACCGTCGTGACGAGCGTCGCCGCAACGGTCGTCCGGGTCGCTCCGCGCGGTGCGAAGGCCGCCCGTCCGGAGCCCTGCGACGCCATCAGCAGGGGCTTGTCACAAACTCATCACCGTGATGACATGGGCTGCGTCACAAAGTCGGCTGTCAGCCGTGCAATCTGATCCACCGATTACTGGTTTTTCGCGTGCTCATCCGGTACGCTAATGGTCCGTTTCCCGAACCGTGCGTGCACGAAGTTCTTGGAAACAGGGCCCAGTCGTCCGTCACGAGCGAGCAATCATGTACCGCTTCAGCCGCACTCTTTATCTCGAGCTCAAAGACCTCGTCGATCCGCACCCGGACACGATAAGCGTGGCCGAAGCCCGCCGGCGCGTGCTCGAGGCGGCGCAGTCGACGGTCGAGCGGCTGGCGAGCGACCCGCGCTACTTCCCGCAGCCCGCGCGCAGCCTGTTCCAGCAGATCCGCTGCTATTTCCCGATCTCGCAGCAGGCGCACGTGTTCTACGCGATCGAGCGCATGGTCAGTCTGGCCCGCGCCTCGATCCAGATCGAGCTGGACCGGCTCAACGAGGCGAACGCCCGTTGCCGCGCCACGACGCGCAAGGGCAAGGCCTGCCAGCGCACGCCGCTCCCGGGCCGCGAGTACTGCCCGTCGCACTCGCACCTCGAGGAGCCGTCGACCATGCCTTCGCGGGTCGGCGCGGCAGCCTGAGCTCGCTCGCTCGCGCCATGATGGGCGCGTGCACGATCTCCCGGAACGCCTGAGGCTCGGCCTCGGCGATGCCGAGCCCAACCGGCTCGTGCTCGCCGACTCGCTGGCGTTGCTGACGACGCTGGCGGAGGCGAGCGTGGATCTGGCCTACGCCGACCCGCCCTTCGCCACCGGGCAGGTGCGGCGTGGCTCCGACGGAGCGGGCGCGGAGCACCGCTACGACGACCTGCTGGACGACCCGGACGCCTACCGCGCCTGGCTCGAACCGCTGCTCGTCCAGCTGCAGCGAGTCCTGGCACCCACCGGCTCGCTCTTCCTGCACCTCGATCACCGCATGAGCGCGCATGCGCGCATCGCGCTCGATGCGGTGTTCGGGCGCGACGGCTTCCGCAACGAGATCGTGTGGCGCTACGGCCTCGGCGGGCGCGCACCGGCCAACGCGTTCGCGCGCAAGCACGACGTGCTGCTGTTCTACGCGCGCGGCCCGGGCAATACCTTTCACCGGCTGCGCGGCGGGGTCACGCCCGCGATGGCGGCGAAATACGCCCACGTCGACGCGCACGGCCGCTACCAGCGCGCACACGGGAAGCGCTACTACCTCAAGGGCGGCAAGCCGTTCGACTCGGTCTGGGACATCCCGAGCATCGCGCCGACCGCGCGCGAGCGGACGGGCTACCCGACGCAGAAGCCGCTCGCCCTGCTGGAGCGCGTCGTGGCGGCCACGACCGACCCCGGGGCGCTCGTGATCGACCCCTTCGTCGGCAGCGGCACGACCGCAGTGGCCGCACAGCGACTCGGGCGCCGCTTCACCTGTGGCGACAGCTCGCCGCAGGCGCTCTCGGTGACCTGCGGGAGGCTGGAACGGGAGGCCCAGGCGCAGCCCGCGCCGGACGTGCTCGTCTCCTGCCCTTGATTCTCGGCCCGCTTGTCTCCACAATCGGTCGCAGGGAAACGAGAGCCCGGTGGCGAACCTCCGTATCCGCACGGATGGAGAGCGGTCACCCGGCAGGAGAGTGCATGTACCAGTACAGCCGTGCGATCTTCCTCGCGGTCAAGGACCTCGTGGACGAATCGCAACCCGGCGTGAGTCGGGTCGAGGCCCAGAGACGCGTTCTGGCCGCCTGTGAGGCTGCCGTCGAACGGCTCGCTGCCGACCCCCGCTATTTCGCGCGGCCGACGCGCAGCCTGTTCGAGGAGATCAGGCGCTACTTCCCGATCACGCAGCAGGCTCGCGTGTACGTCGCGGTCGACGAGGTCATCTCGCGCGTCGTGGAAGCGGCCGAGGCCGAATTGCAACGCCGCAGCGATCTGCTGGGCCGTTGCCGCGCGCTCACGCGCAAGGGCCAGCCGTGCCAGCGCGGCGCGATGCCCGAGAGCGAGTACTGCCCGTCGCACGCGCATCTCGACGAGCGCATCGCGACCGGCTTCGTCGCCGCGTAGGTTCGCGGCTCACTCCAGCGGCAGCTCGAGCTGCGCCTCGCGCGCCAGCTTGCCCACGTAGACCCCGAGCAGCCGCACGGGCGCCCGACGGTCGGCGAGCGCCTTCTCGAGCAGCTCGATCGCGAGCGTGCTGAGCGCACCCGAGGTCGCCACGGGCGCCGGCAGCGTGCGCGAGCGCGTCACGATCGCGAAGTCGGAGTAGCGCAGCTTGGTGGTCACGGTGCGCGCCGCGAACCCGTGGCGCTCGACCCGCGCGAAGACGTTCTCGGCGATCGGGGCGAGCTCTGCCGCCATGGCGAGCGGGTCGAGGAGGTCGTGATCGAACGTCGTCTCCTCGCCGATCGTGACGGGGTCGGACGCCTCGACGACCACGGGCCGGGGATCGACGCCGCGGGCGCGCTCGCGCAGGTCGCGGCCCACCTTGCCCATGGCGAGCGCGGCCAACTGGGCATCGTCCTGCCGTGCCAGGTCGCCGATCGTGACGAGACCGAGCGCCTCCAGGCGCTGCTCGCCACGCGGCCCGATGCCGGGCAGCGCGCGCAGCGGGAGCGGCGCCAGGAAGGCCGCCTCGCGACCCGGCGCGACCACGAAGATGCCGCCGGGCTTGCGGTGGTCGCTGGCGATCTTGGCCACCGTCTTGCCCGTTCCGCACCCCAGCGAGCACGAGAGGCCCGTGGCGTCGCGCACCGCCGCCTGCAGCGCTCCGAGCAGCGCCCGCGCCTCGGAGGGCTCGCGCACGAGTCCGTTGAGATCGAGGTACCCCTCGTCGATGCCGACCTGCTCGACGCGCTCGACGAGGCTCCCGACGACGCCCCAGACGGTGCTCGATCGCTCGCGGTAGCGCGCCATGTCGGGCGTCACGAAGACGGCGCTCGGGCAGCGGCGGTAGGCCTCGGCGGCGCTCATGGCCGAGCGGATGCCGAAGCGTCTCGCCTCGTAGCTGGCCGTCGAGACGACGCCGCGGCGGCGCGGATCACCGCCGACGACCACGGGCCGGCCCCGCAGCTCCGGCCGGTCGAGTTGCTCCACCGCGGCGAAGAAGGCGTCGAGGTCGAGGTGCGCGATCACGCCCGGCGGGTGCGCACGGGCGAAACGCCTGCCGCCACCGCCTCGCTGCCCGTGAACACGGCGCGCACGACTGCGCGCCTGGGCAGCTTGACCTTCAGGACGGCGCGCGCTCCCTTGCGCTCCAGTCGGACGGTGCCGAGGCGGCGCCAGGCCGCTCCACGGCGCCCCTCGAGCGCGATCCGAACGCCCGCCAGGGCCTTCGATCCGGTTACGACGACGCCGACGGGTGCATTGGGAGGCGCGTCGGGATCGGCCGGGAGGAAGCGCCGGACGCGCAGTTCCGGCGCCCGCTGCACGGTCCCCACGTAGGCGAGTTGCAGACCCGTTGCGTCCGGGCTCGCGATGGTCAGGGCGACCCGGCGGCCGCGCAGCGCCGTCACGGGCACGCGCACCGGGCGCCAGGTCCTGCCCGCGATCGCCATGCCGAGCGACCGTCCGCCGGCCCGCATGACGACGCTCGGCCGCAGGCCGGCGATCCCGCGGATCCAGACGCTGATCGTGGACGCATCGTGCGCGACCGTGAAGGTGGGCGTGCGCAGCTCGAAGGGCCCGGCGCTGGCGGTCAGCAGCGCGCCCGCCGGTGCACCCACGGCACGGCGCGCGGCCCCTCGCACGAGCGTCATGCCCGACGCGACCTGCTCGCTCTCCCCCACGCGCGCCAGATCGACCGCGTCCTGCCGCCCCATCACCGGATCGAGCACGAGGCGCACCTTCTGCCCGGCCAGACCCGCGGCGTTGTAGGCGTAGGTGTCCCAGCTCGCCGACGGCCGCAGCTCGCCGAGCGGGTGCGAGACGTTGTCGGGCCCGATCGCGGCGACGTGCACGAGCGGAGACCCGACCGGTGCGCGCGCGGTGATCAGCAGGACCTGCTGCGTGCGCCCGACCGCGAGCGGCGGCGTCTCGAGCGTCGTGTTGTCGCGCAGCGCCGCATAGTGGCCGCCGGGCCCGCCCGCGCGCACCGTCACGGCGCCCGGCCCCAGCAGGCCCCACCCGGCCAGACCGGTCGAGAAGCGGGCCACCGCCGGCCTCGAAGGAGGCGCGCTGAGCGTCAGCAGGCGCGCGCCGGGCACCCACCAGGCGGGATCGGGCGCCGGCGGGGGCGCTGCGGCGAGGGACGTCGCGACGAGCGACGACGCGGCCAGCCCAACCGAGGCGGCGGCGACGACGCGCACGAGCCGCAGGCGACGGGTTGCCATACCCGCATGGTAGAGAGCCCCTCGCGCGTCACCTGCAGGCGCCCTCGCGCGAGCGGCGCAGCACGAGAGCGGCATGGGCCGAAAATGAGGCTCATCGACAGGCGCCAAGGGGCCTTACCTCACATAGACTCCTTTGCTCTGTGACACCCGACACCGACAAGCTCGTACGGCAGCTCTCGCTCGTCGCATACCTGATGGCCGAACGGCGCTCTGCCTCCGCGCGCGATGTGAAACAGGCAGTCGAGGGCTATTCGGAGATGTCCGACGAGGCCTTCGCGCGCCGTTTCTACGCCGATCGCAGCGAGTTGCTCGCACTCGGCGTCCCGCTCGAGTCGCAGCGCGACGACTTCACCGGCGAGGAGCTGTACCGCCTCCTGCAGGAGCACTACTTCCTGCCGCCGCTCAATCTGAACGACGCCGAGCTCGCCGCGCTGTCGACCGCTGTGCATCTGCTGGACGGGCAGTTCGCCTACGCCGAGCCGCTGCGGCTCGCGCTGCAGAACCTCGCGCTCGGCCGTCCGAATCCGTCCTACGACGCGGCGCCCGAGGTCTCGGTGCGGCTGCTCGGGAGCGGCTTCACGGCAGAGGTCGCCGTGCGCCTGCAGAAGCTCGAGACCGCGATCTCCAAGCAGCGCACGGTCGTCTTCCGCTACTGGGCCATCTCCTCGGACGAGGAGGCGGTGCGCACGGTCGACCCCTACAGCCTCTACCTCATGGGCGGCCACTGGTACGTGATCGGCCGCGATCACGACCGCGACGGCGTGCGCACCTTCCGGCTCGACCGCGTGCGCGGCGACGTGCGCTTCTCGACCCGGCGCGAGCGCGACTTCCGCGTGCCGCCCGAGTTCGATCCGAGCGCCTATCGCAATCGCGCCCCGTGGCAGCTCGGGGAGGGCGATGAGCCCGCGGTCATCCTGGTCGAGCCCGAGGCGGCGTGGCTGGCCGAGCGAGCAGTCGGGCAGTACGGCACGATCGAGCACCGCGACGACCGCTCGCTGCTCTTCACGACGACCGTCGCCGACTGGCAGGAGCTCGCGGGCTGGCTGATCGGCCTCGACGGCCTGGCCTCCCCCGTCTCGCCGCCCGAGCTGGTCGAGCGCGTGGCCTCGGCGCTCGAGCGCGTCGCCACCGACCACGAGGGCGACTCGCGCCCCCATGCCGTGCCGCTCGAGCTGGTCGACCGAGGCGCGCCGCCCGAGCGCGGCGAGTCCCCGGTCACGCCGGAGCGCTTCGCCGTGCTCCAGGCCATGCTGGCCGACGTGCTCGCGGCCTGCGGCGAGCGCAAGGACGCCATGATCGACGCGGCCGAGCTCGCGGCGCGCTTCAAGCTCACCGACGAGGAGCTCGAGGATCACCTGCAGCTGCTGAACCTCGTCAACTTCGGCGGCGGCTGCTACGCCGTCTACGCCGAGCGCGTGGACGACGGGCGAACCATCCACGTCGAGAAGGAGCTGTACGGCGACGAGTTCCGGCGCCCCGCCCGGCTCTCGCCGCTCGAGGCCAAGGCGCTGCTGCTCGCGCTCGACCTCGTCGGCCCGCTCGTCGCCGCCGACGCCGGCACCACGCTCGACGACGTGCGCGCCAAGCTCGAGGTGGCCTTCGGGCGCTACGACATGCGCGGCGCCCCCACCCCCCAGCCCACGTCGCTGGACGAGGACGTGCTCTCGGTGCTGTCGGCCGCCGTGCGCGGCCGCACCCTGGTGGAGATCGAATACCTCGCGCGCCAGGCCGACGCGGTCGAGCAGCGCGTCGTCGAGCCGCACTACCTGCGCGGCGTGCGCGGCGACTGGTACTGCGACACCTGGGATCGCACGCGCGACGGCGAGCGGACGTTCCGGGTGGACCGCATCCGCGCGGCGCGCGCGCTGGACGAGACCTTCGAGCGCCGCGAGAGCGTGACCGTGCGCGTCGACGGCGCACTCGGCGATCGCGCCGGCACGGCATCGGTGTGGTTCTCGGCGAGCGTGGCTCGCTGGGAGCTCGAGGAGCGGCCCGACACCGTGCGCCTGGCCGACGGCTCCGCGCTCGCATCGGTCGCCTACGGCTCGGAGCGCTGGCTCTACACCGAGCTCTGCCGCTACCTCGGCGAAGCGGTGCTGCTCGAGCCCGAGCCGCTGCGCGCACGCGTGGCCGTGCGGGCGCGCGAGCTCGCCGCGCTCGTGCGGGCGCACGCCACCACCAACGCGCAATGACCGCCGCCCAGGCGCGCTGGCTGAGCGAGGCGGAGGTTGCGCCGCTGCTCCCGCCGCCCGCCGAAGCCGCCGCGATTGCGCTGTCCGTGCTCGTCGGGCTGGCCTCCGGCACCGTCGAGATGCCCCCCAAGCCCGCCATCCATCCGCGCGCGGATGCGTTCGTCAACGTCATGCCGGCCTACTCCAAGGGGCTCGACGCCGCCGGCGTCAAGCTCGTGAGCGTCTTCCCCGAGAACCGCGAGCGCGGCCTGGCGACGATCTCGGCGCTCGTGATCGTCCTCGACAGCGCCACCGGGGCGGTACGCGGCCTGCTGGGCGGCGCCGCGCTGACCGGCTGCCGCACGGCGGCCGCGTCCGCAGCCTGCGTGGCGCAGCTGGCGCCCTCGGGCCACGTGGCGATCACCGGAGCGGGCGTGGAGGCACGCACGCACCTCGTGGCGCTCGACGCACTGGGACGGCGCGACGTCGTGGTGTGGGATCACCGCAGCTCCAACCTGGACGCGCTCAGGGCCTGGGCGGACGAGCACACGCCAGAGGTCAAGCTGCGCACGGCCGGCAGCGCGAGCGATGCCGCCGACGGCGCCGCGGTCGTGATCACGGGCATCCCGATCGGAGCGAGCGGCGGCCGCGTCGATCCGCAGGCCCTGCGCGGAGACGTCCTCGCCCTGCCGCTCGACTACTCCACGTCGATCGGCGCCGAGACCGCCAACGGCGCGGCCCTGCTGCTGGCCGACGACGTGGCTCAGCTCGACAGCTACCGCGGCTCCCACTTCGGCGGCTGGCGCGAGCTCGACGGGCCCGTGGGCCGCTGGCTCGCCGCTGACGCGCCGGAGCGGCCGTCCGGGCAGATCGTGGTCGCCAACCTGGGCGTCGGCGCCCACGATGTCGCCTTCGGGAGCGCGGTGCTCGACCGCGCCGAGAGCGACGGAGTCGGAACGCTCGTCACGATCTGAGCGCCCTCCGCGCGGCGTCGCGCAGGAGTGGATCGGCGTCGTCGGCATACGGCCGCGCGAGCTCGCGAAACTCGGCCGGGCCGTTTCCGAGCGCGATCAGGGCGTTGCGGCGCAGGTAACGCGGGTCGCGCTCGGGCACGTAGAGGTGTGCGTGCCTGGCCAGCAGCTCCTCGCCCGGCAGCTCGAGCCACTCGGCCAGCGACACCCAGGCGCCCGGATCCTCGGGCAGATCGGCAGCGCGGCGCGCCGGGCCGGCGTTCCAGGGGCACACGTCCTGGCAGATGTCGCAGCCGTACACGCGATCCTCGAGCGCCGCAGCGTGTGCCTCGGGCATCGGCCCGCGCGCCTGCGTCGTCGTGGAGATGCAGCGGGTCGCGTCGAGCACCCCGGGCTCGATCAGGGCGCCCGTCGGGCAGGCATCCAGGCAGAGCGTGCACGAGCCGCATCCGGGCGGCACGAGCTCGTCGGCCGGCTCCAGCTCGGCGTCGGTGACGATCGCCCCGAGGGCGACGAACGAGCCCTGGCCCGGCACGATCGCCATCGTGTTGCGCGCCGAGAACGCGAGCCCGGCGCGCACGGCGGCGTCGCGATCGACGTGGTGGTTGGAGTCGACGAAGACCGCGCAGCGCGCACCGCGCGCCCTCAGGCGCTCGGCCAGCGCCGCCAAGCGCTCGCGCAGCGGCCCGTAGGGGTCGCTCCAGGCGTAGCGCGGCATGCGGCCGACCGGCCCCTCGGGCGGCGGCGCGGCGGGACGCCAGAGCGGCAGCGCCGCCGCAATCACGCTGCGGGCCCCGCGCACGAGCCGCTCGGGGTGGCAGGAGCGCGGCGTGTTGGTGAGCGTGAAGCGCAGGTCGCCGAAGAGTCCGCGGGCGCGCCGCTCGGCGATCAGGCGCTCGGTCTCTGCGTACGGCTCGGCGCGCGCGACCCCGAGCAGCAGGCCGTCCGCGCTGAGCTCATCCTGCATCGGGAGCAGCCTAATACGATCTGTCCGGTGCGCGCCGTGCGGATCCATGAGGAGGGCGGCCCCGAGGTCGTGCTCGTGGATCAGATTCCGGTGCCCGAGCCGGGGCGCGGCGAGGCGCTCGTCCGCATGCGCGCCAGCGCGCTCAACCGCATCGACATCTGGATCCGCCTGGGCAAGCCCTCGCGTCCCAAGCCGCACACGCTCGGTGCCGACGGCGCGGGCGTCGTGGAGGCGCTCGGACCCGAGACCGAGGGCCCGGAGCCGGGCACGGCCGTCGTCATCAACCCGGGCCTCTTCTGCGGCACCTGCGAGGCCTGCCTGCGCGGGCAGCAATCGCTCTGCGAGCGCTTCGCGGTGCTGGGCGAGCACGTCGCCGGCACCCACGCCGACTACGTCGTGGTGCCCGTCGCCAACCTGCACCCCAAGCCCGAGCCGCTGAGCTTCGCGGAGGCCGCGGCCTACCCGCTCGTCTTCGCCACGGCCTGGCGCATGCTCATGACCCGCGCGCGCCTGCAGCCGGGTGAGTGGGTGCTCGTGTGGGGCGCCGGCTCGGGAGTCGGCAGCGCGGCGGTCACGCTCGCCTCGGCGCTCGGCGCGCGGGTCATCGCGACGGCCTCGCACGACGACGTGCTCGCCGTGGCCCGCGAGCGCGGAGCGCTGGCGACGATCAACCACCGCAGCGAGGACGTCCTGGCGCGCGTGCGCGAACTCACGGACGGCCGCGGCGTCGAGGTCGTCTACGAACACGTCGGCGCGGCGACCTGGGCCACCTCGATCGAGGCGCTCTGCCGCGGCGGGCGACTGGTGCTCACGGGTGCGACGACGGGCGGCAACCCGCCCGCGCGCCTGCATCGCATCTTCTGGAAGCAGCTCGACGTGCTCGGATCGACGATGGCCAGCGATTCGGAGTTCCGCGCGGTCACCCGCCTCTTCGCGCAGGGGCGCATCCGCCCGCTGGTCGATTCGGTGCGGCCGCTGGAAGACGTGCAGGAGGCGCAGCGCCGGCTCGAGGCCGGCGACCAGAACGGCAAGCTCGTGCTCGAGATCTCGGATGCCTGAGGGCGCAGAGGCCGTGCTGCTCGTGCCCGACGGCGCCGTCTCGGGCAATCCCGGCCCCGGCGGCTGGGGCGTCGTGCTGGTCAAGGGCGAGCACCGGCGCGAGCTCTCCGGGGGCGAGCCGCACACGACGAACAACCGCATGGAGCTGCAGGCGGTGATCGAGGGCCTGAAGGCCCTCAAGCGCCCCTGCCACGTGCGCGTGCAGTGCGACTCGGCCTATGTGGTCAACGCCCACCGCAAGGGCTGGCTGCGCACCTGGCAGAGCAACGGCTGGCGCACCGCCGCGCGCAAGCCCGTCGAGAACCAGGATCTGTGGCAGGAGCTGCTGGCCGCCGAGGAGCCCCACGAGATCGTCTGGGAGCTCGTCAAGGGCCATGCCGGCCACGAGCTCAACGAGCGGGCCGACGAGCTTGCAGTCGCGGCGCGCGAACGCGTCGCGCGCGGCTAGGCCGTTCTCGCTAGGCCGCTCTCAGTACCCGAGGATGAACTTGGCGTCCTCGGACATCAGCTCGGGCGACCAGGCGGGCGTCCAGACGAGCTCGGTCTCGACCTTCTCGATGCCCTCGCAGCCGGCGGCGACCGTCTCGATCTGCTCGGCGATCCAGGGGCCGACGGGACAGCCCATCGAGGTCAGTGTGTAGGTGATCTTGACGCTCGTGTCTTCGACGGCCACGTCATAGACGAGGCCGAGGTCGACGATGCCCATCCCGATCTCGGGGTCCTCGACGGCGTTGAGCGCCTCGCGCAGGGCTTCGGTAGTGGTCATGCCTGCACTCTACGACCTGCGCCGGAGTGCCGCGGAGAGCCTCAGTGCTTGCCGCGTCCCTCGAGCACGCCGATCAGCACCATTCCGATCATGAGCACGAAGATGATGCCGAGCATCACCTCGGTGGTGCGGTCCTTGTAGCCGCCGCTCGAGGAGCCCGTGTCCTCGGCTGCGAAGGCACTGGCGGGAACGGCCAGCACGGCCACCAGGGATACCAGGAACGTGCGCAGCATGCCGTTCGTCCTTCCGCCGTGAACCATCGTCGCGAATTGAATCACACCGGCTCCGCCGCGGGCGTCGTCCGACGACCTCCCTAGCCTGACTGCCTGTGACGCGTTTCGCCCATGAGGCCGAGGTCGAGTGCGCCCGAGCGCTCGACGCACTGGGCATACGCTGGGAATACGAGCCCCATACGTTCGTGCTGAGCCGCGACGAGAGCGGATGCGTGCGCGAGGCGGTGACGCCCGACTTCCATCTGCCGGAGCTCGACCTCTATCTCGAGGTCACCGCGATGCGCCAGTGCCACGTGACGCGCAAGAACCGCAAGCTGCGGCGTCTGCACGAGGTGCACCCCGGAGTTCGCTGCGTCGCGCTCTACCAGCGCGACCGCGAGCGGCTGCGGGAGCGCCTGGTCGAGATCTGCGTCGTCACGCGCGCGGCCTGACCGCCTCCGCGCCGCCCTCGAGGCGTTCGAGCTCGGCCAGCGCGGCGACCGCTTCGTCGCGCAGGATCTGCCGTTCGCGCTCCGCATCCTCATCGGTGAGCTTGCCCGCCTGATGGTCGAGATCGAGCTCCTGCAAGGCCTGCAGCGCGGCATCGCGCCGCTCCAGCAGCGCCAGCCGCTGAGCATCCGGAGCGCTCAGCTCGGCGCTGCGCTCGCGCACGAGCGGCCAGGCGACGAGGGCCACCACGGCCACGCCGAGCGCGAGCAGAACGAGCAGGGCGATCAGCATCAACGAGCGCGGGCGAAGGCCTCGTTCGTGCGCCGCGCCAGCCGGGCCGCTGCGCGCGGATCGGGCCAGATCGCGATGGCGAAGCCGAGCACGAGGACGATCGCGGAGAGCCAGAGCAGGTTGACGAGCGGGTTCACGAAGGCCTTGATGGTCACGACACCAGGCCGCGGCGAGCCGTCGTAGACGAGGTAGAGATCCTCGCCTGTCCGCAGCAGCGGCCGGATCGCGATCTGCTTGGTCGGCTCGCCGGAGTCGAGATAGGTGCGCGCCGACGGGCGCAGCGTGTCGATGCGCTTACCGCCCTGGGAGACGTCGATGACCGCCTCGGTCGAGATGTAGCTGCGCGTGATGGGGGACTCGATTCCCCGCAGCTTGAGGCCGTAGCCGTGGAACTGCACGGTCTGCCCGGGCGCCAGCACGAGCGTGCGACTGGTGGCGTAGGCACTCGTGCCGACGATCGCGATGACGGCGATCACGACCGCGAGATGCACGATGTAGCCGCCGTAGCGCCTGCGGTTGCGCCCGATCAGCTGCGCGAGCGCCGCCGGCCACGAGGTGCCGGGCGTGAGCGCCCGGCGCGCCGCCGTCCCGCGCGCCAACTCGAGGCCGATGGTGACCGCGACGAAGAGGCAGACGCTGATCGCCACGACTCCGGCCACGCTCGACGCGTAGCCCAGCAGCACGAGCAGGGCGCCTGCGGCGAGCGCCGACAGGAAGGGCCAGCGGAAGGCCTGCACGACGCCGCGCAGCGAGGCGCGGCGCCAGGCGATCACCGGTCCGATGCCGGCCAGCAGGAGCAGCGGGAGCCCGAGCACGACGGCGAAGAAGTCGTAGTAGGGCGACTGCGTCGCGACGCGATGGCCCGCCAGCGCCTCCGAGATGGACGGGAAGAGCACGCCCCAGAGGATCGCGAAGGCGAGCGCGACGAAGAGCAGGTTGTTGAACAGGAACGTCGCCTCGCGCGAGACGACCGAGTCGATGCGGTGAGGCGAGCGCAACTGGTCGAGGTTGCGCACGATCACGACGATCGCCACGGTCGCGACGATCGCGATGTAGCCGATGAACCACCAGCCGACGCTCGAGACCACGAACGTGTGGATCGACGATGTGAACCCCGAGCGGGTCAGGAACGTGCCCACGATGCAGAGCACGTACGTGAGTGCCACGAGCGAAACGTTCCAGACCTTGAGCATGCCCTTCTTCTCCTGCACGATCACCGAGTGCAGGAAGGCCGTCGCGGTCAGCCACGGGATGAGCGCGGCGTTCTCGACCGGATCCCAGCCCCAGAAGCCGCCCCAGCCGATCTCCTCGTAGGCCCACTTGGCGCCCAGGAGCATGCCGACGCCGAGCGCGAGCCACGGGACGAGCGTCCAGCGCCGCACGGCCTGCAGCCAGCGGCCGTCGGTGCGCCCGCTCACGAGCGCCGCCATCGCGAACGCGAACGGGATCGTGAAGCCGACGTAGCCGAGGTAGAGCAGGGGCGGGTGCGTGAGCATGTACGGGTTCTGCAGCGACGGCACCAGTCCGGCTCCGTCGCGCGGCACCTGGGCCACCGTGGCGAACGGGCTCGCGACGAAGCTCGTGGCGAACGCGAAGAACGCGCAGGCGCCGCCCAGGAAGGCGACGAGGTACGGCATGAGCTCGCGCGAGCGGCGGCGGTGCTGGTAGGTCACGAGTGCCGAGAGGCCGCTGAGCACGAGCAGCCAGAGCAGCAGCGACCCCTCCTGGCTCGACCAGAAGGACGAGATGAGGTACGGCTCCGGCACCTCGCGCGAGGAGTGGTTGGCGACGCTCTCGAAGCGGAAGTCGTGGCGCACGATGGCGGTCACGAGCACGCCGGAGGCGACCGCGACGCAGACGAAGCAGGCCGTCAGCGCACGCCGCGCGCTGGTGACGAGCCGCGCGTCGTGCAGCCGGGCGCCCGCGATCGCGGCGATGGGCGCATACAGCGCCGCCAGGAACGCCAGCAGCAGCGCGCCGCGGCCCAGCAGTTCCATTACGGGCGTTCCGGCGTCACTGCGTCGGCGCCACGGACGTCGACGAGTACTTCGACGGGCACTTGGTACTCAGCGAGTCGTTCCGGGCGCTGAACGACGAGCCGCTGACCTGGCCGTCGATCAGGATCGCGCGCCCGTCGCGGAAGGCCGAGGGCACCGAACCGTGGTAGACGAACGTGATCATGCGCTTGGTCGCGGGGTTCTGCGAGTAGGCCGCGTTGTCGGCCAGCTGGATGCGCAGGCCCGACGGGCTGCCGGCGTCGCCCTCGTGGGAGACCACGGTGCCGTTGAGGCGCACCTCCCCGCTCGAGGCCTGCTTCGCGAGCAGCTGGCGCACCTGCACGACATCGACGGTACCGCCGAGGACCGTGGTGTAGAGAAGCGCCGCGCCCAGCGTCGAGGCGACGATGAGGGCGACGATGAGGCGGACGTTGCTACCGCGCATCGGCGCCTTCAGCATACCCGCGGGGCCTGTTCCCCGCGCCCGGCGAGCCCGTCAGCGCTCGGTCGACTCGTACCCGAGCTCGCGCGTGAGCGACCCGCCCGGCGGCTCGCGCAGCGCATCGCAGTAGCCCTGCCCGTAGGCGGCGCGCAGGAACCAGCCGATCAGCTCGTGGTCCCAGCGCTCGCGCGGCACCTGGAACAGCTCGGCCCAGATCTCGGTGAGCCGGGCGTCGAGCACGGATGCGAGCTGCTCGCGCGACGCGGGCAGGGGTGCCGGAGGAGACGTGGAGGCGAAATCAGCCATCGCCCTCAGCCTACGACCGGCGTCGGACGGACTCCCGGATTCCTACGCCACGCGGTCGGCGGCCGGTGCCGACGGCACCGGCGAGGCGTGCGGCCAGAGCCGCCGGAGAACGTCCGGCCAGGCCACGAGGCTCTCGATCGAGAGCAGCACGAGGGCCGCCAGCGGGAGATCGGAATAGCGCTCGAAGGCGGCGTAGCGCGGCTCCCACTCGGGGAAGAACTTGCGGTTGAACGCGAGCAGGCGCTCCACCTGGAAGTAGCGATCGGCCTTGGAGAGCACGTAGCGCAGGCCGCGCTCCCAGGCCGGCAGCTTGGCGTCGCTGCGCAGGAGGTCGCCGAAGGCGTTGAAGTTGAGCGAGATGCGCTCGATGCCGCGCGTCCCGGCCCACTGGAACGTCTCGCAGAGCAGGAACTCCATGAGGCCGTTGGGCGTCTGGTGGAGCCGGCGCATGGCCGAGAGCGAGAGGTCGCCGCTGGCCGGTGCGGGCACGAAGTGCACGAATCCGACGAGCCGTCGCTGCGCGTCGTAGCCGAGCGCGAACACGGCATCGCCGTGGTCGGGCGCGTGCATGTCGTCGAGCGCCATCGAGAAGCCGCGCTCGGGCTGGCCGCGCAGCCAGGAGCGGCTGACCCGCTCGACCTCGCGCCGCTGCTCGATCGTCAGCTCGCGCGCGCGCACCACCCGCGCCGTGTGCCCGGACTTGTGCAGGCGCGTGACCGACTGGCGCACCTTGCGGATCGGCCGGCCCTCGAGCGAGAAGCGCGCCGGATGCACCACGGCCTCGTCACCCACGTAGATCGTCCGCAACCCGACCGCGTGCCAGTCGGCGAGGTGGGCCCGGGCGACGCCGAGCGCCGCCACGCGCCAGGCGTGGGCGTGGCAATGCCGCGCGAAGTCGGCCAGCAGGGCGGGCGTGGCCGCGGGGTCTCCGACGGGATCGCCGGAGACGAGCGCGACGCCGCCGACGGCTCGGTAGGCGAGGAAGCTCGTGCGCTCCTCGTTGAAGAAGTACGACTTGTCGCGGCGCAGCGCGAAATACGCCAGCGAGTCGCGCCCGTGGCGCTCGACGAGGCGCCGCGCGTCACGGCGGTCGGCCGTCTGCTGGCTGACGGCGCAGTCGCGCGGACGCAGTGCGAGCCAGACGACGTAGGCGGCGCAGATGGTCGCGGCGCTCGCGAGGCTGATCGTCAGCCCGTGCTCGAAGCGGCCTGGGTCGTTGCTCGCATCGACGCCCACGAGGCCGAACGTGACGCCTCTGAAGGCATCGTCGAACGCGAACGGCATCCCGCGTACCTCGGCGTGCACGTAGGTCGCAACGAGCCCGTAGACGTACAGCCCGGTGAGGGCCCAGAAGGCTGCCGCCAGCGCCCGCGGCGGGCCGTTCGGGTCGCCGGCCGCGTTGAAGTCGTCGCGTTTCCACCAGAGCAGCGCGAACGGCACGGCGCCGGCCATCGCATCGGCCACGTCGCGCTCCTTGAGCAGATGCCCGATGCACGAGATGGCCAGCAGCCAGAGCGCCGCCTGCCAGGAGCGGTGACGCCGCCTGGCCAGCCCGCGTCCGAGCAGGACGAGCCCCAGTGAGGAGGCGACGATGACGCCGTCGGCGACGTGCGGCGCGGCCGGGCTGAGCAGCTCGGAGACGAACGACAGACGCCCGGACCAGGTCGGCGTGACCACGGAGACGAGCCCGGCGAGGCCCGCGGCGGTAGCCACGAGCGAGAGCAGGAAGGGCGCGCGCGGAGCGCGCGCAGAAGCGCAGGCAGAACTCGCCATCACCCACACACTAACGCGGCCTTGCCCGGCCGACCGCGAACCTATGGTGTGCCGCGTGCAGGTCGACGAGGTGCTCGATCCACGCTGCTACGCGACAGTCGGGATCGAGCCGCGAACGCGGGCGTTGCTGACCGCCGTCCCCTACGGCGGCGCGCTCCTGCGCGAAGGGCGCTCGAGCCGCCGGCAACGGCCCTTCTGGGCCGTCACGCTGCGCGCCGTCGATGGCCCCGCCGCCGGTGTCCATGCCGAATTGCGCCTCTGGCCGGAATCGAATCCGGCCTGGTTCCAGGGGCGTCTCGCGTTGCTCTGCGACAGCGACCTGGAGACGATCGACGCGCTCTCGCTCGACGAGCAGCGAGCCTTGCTCGAGCGCAATCTGGCGCAGCGCTCGTATGCGGCGATCCTCGAGACCGCCGCCGACGGCCTCGCCGACGTCGGCTATCTCGAGGGCCCGCGCGAGCGCGCAGAGATCCCGCGCGGCCTGCCGGAGCCTCCGCTCGCACGGCGTGTGCCCCCTCCCGCCGATGTCCCCGGAGCGCCCCTTCCCCACCCGCGCTTCACGCTCGTGGAGAATGCCGCGGCCCTGACGGCCCTGTGCGAGCAACTGGCGCCCGCGGGTGCGCTCGCGGTCGACATCGAGACCGACTGCGGGCCTCTGGGCGCACCGGACGAGTGGTCTCCGGCCGACGGAGCCGTGCGCCTCCTGCAGGTGGCGGCGCGCAGCGGGAGCGAGATCGTGTGCGGCGTCGTCGATTGCTACGCGGTCGCGCCGCGGCCGCTCCTGCGGATCCTGGCCGACGGCCGCGAGATCATCGCCCACAACGCGCGCTACGAGCAATCCTGGCTGACCTTCCAGTTCGGCCTGCCCGCCTGGACCGCGGTCTTCGACACGAGCTGCGCGTTCCGCATCTTCGAGCGGCACTGGTCGCTTCAGGATCCGGCCTACGAGCGTCGCGACGCGACGCTCGCAACGGTCACGCGGCGGCTGCTCGGGGCACCCAAGGGCGACTTCGGCCCCGACTGGTGGGGCGCCGAGCCCATCCAGCCCGACCAGCTCGACTACGCCGCCTACGACGCGGTCGCGCTGATCGAGCTGCGCGACCGGGCCGGCGACATCGCCGAGGCCTTCGGCTGCACCGCCCAGGTGCTGGCGGCCTCGCGCACGGCCTGCATCGAGGCCTTCAGGCGCCTCCCGCAGCCGCACCCGAGCGCCTGGCGCGCGGCCTGCGAGCTGATCGACGGCGCTGCCGACGACGCGGCCCTCATGCACGCGGCGAGCGTCGTCCGGCGCCTCCCGCTGGCGGCCTGGCAGCGCTCGGCGCTGCGCGAACGCTACGCCGAGCGGCGCGCGGTGCTGCCTCGCTGACCGGCGCCTTGTTCGCACGACGGCTCGGGCCTCACCACGCAGACTGGGCGATGCGCGTCGCGCGCGTCGCCTCTCGCGCCGCAACCACCGACGCGGCATCGACGAGCTGGGCGGGCGCCGCAGAGCGCAGGTGCGCAACGACGGACGCGCGCTCCTTGCGGCACGAGATCATCGTCTTCCACGTGAACAGGTGCTCGGGCTCGTGCGCATCGCCGCTCGCAACGGCCGGAAGCCCCGCCCGGGCCACCCAGCCGAACACGTCACGGCGGTTGATGAGCTCCCAGCGGTCGACGAGCGGCGCGAGCACCGGCAAGTCGGCCGCGAAGCGCGCCGTCGAGCGAGGCGCCTGCGCAGCGGCGCCCGGCGTGTAGGGATGCGCAGCGATCAGTGCGGCTCCCTGGCGGCGCGCGTCCCGGAGGGCGCGTTCGATGCCATCGTCGACGCCGATGAAGGATTCGAGCCCGACGGCGACTGCGTGCGCCGCTCGCAGCGGATCGGGGTCGTTGTAGGTCAGCTCCAGGCCCGGCAGAACGAGCATGTCGTACTGCGCGCGGGCCCGCGCGGCCTCGATCTCGATCGCCATGACGTAGGACGAGTGATTGCCCGCGTGCACGTGCTCGGACACGCCGCCGGGAGCGCAATCCGGATCGTCGCTGCGAACGACGTGGTCGGTGATGCAGAGCACATCGAAGCCTGCCTCGCCGTAGACGTCGATCAGCTGGCCAATCGTCAGCGAGCCGTCGCTCCAGCGCGTGTGGGCGTGCAACTCGCACAGGAGCGGAGCCTGATGGGTGCCCGTCATACACCCGACTCTTCGGCAGCGCGGCGCGCCGACCTCGGGCACAGCCGGTTGCGATCTGGGGACGGTCTGGTGAAGAATCCGCCGCCGGCGCGCCGTCGCGCTCTAGCCACGGACGAGCGCGCGCGCGAGCACCGCGCAGGCGGCCAGGCAGTCTTCCTCGGCAGCGCTCTCGGCGGGGTTGTGCGAGATGCCCGTCGGGTTGCGCACGAACAACATGGCCGCCGGCAGGTGGCGCGCGAGCACACCCGCGTCGTGCCCCGCGTAGGCCGCGAGGTCGACGGCGACCTCCCCCTCGGCGCGCGCCGCCTCGTGGAGCGCCTCGCGCAGCTCGCCGTCGAATTCGCAGCCCGGGTCGGTGGTCTCGAGCTCCCACAGGGACTCGATTCCGTCCGCCTCGGCCGCGGCCTGCACGCCGTCGCGGACGTGCTCCAGGGCAGCCTGATCCGTTGCGCGCACGTCGAGACTCAGGCGCGCCTCGCCCGGCACCTGGTTGGTCGAGCCGGGCAGGGCGCTGATGCGCCCGACCGTCGCCACCGCGCCGGGCTCGGCTGCGGCCAGCTCGTGCGCGGCCAGCACGACGCGTGCGGCGGGCACGAGCGCGTCGCGGCGGCCCGCCATGGCCGCCGTGCCGGCGTGGTCGGAGAGGCCGTAGAGCGTGCATTTCCAGCGCTCGCGCGCTGCCAGCGAGGTTGCGACGCCGAGTGCCGCGGGAACGTCGACGAGGCGGCGCCCCTGCTCGACATGCACCTCGATCCAGGAGGCCACGCGGGGCAGGAAGAACGGCGCGGCGCGCACGGTCTCGGCCGTCACGCCGCGCGGTGCGGCGAGATCGTGCAGGACGTGTCCATCCGGATCGGTGCGCGCGAGCACGGCGTCGACCGCCAGCTCGCCGCAGAGCGCGCGCGAGCCGAAGATCGCCGCACCGAAGCGCGGACCCTCCTCGTCGACCATGGCGCCGACAGCCAGCGGGCGCGCTGCGCCCCCGGCGCGGCGGGCCGCCTCGACTGCCACGAAACCGGCGACGACCCCGAGCGCACCATCGAACGCGCCGCCGTCGGCGACCGTGTCGAGGTGCGATCCCACCGCGTCGAACGGCCCGCCGCTCCCGCCCGGCTCGACCGCCCAGAGATTGGAGGCCGGATCCTGCACGACCTCGAGTCCGAGCTCTCCGGCCGTCGTGCGGAACCACGCGCGCGCCGCATCCTCCCCCGGCCCCCAGGCCATGCGGTTCCAGCCCCCGGGGCCACGGCCGATCGCCGCCAGCTCGGCGAACAGGCGACGGTAGAGCCCGGGGTCGATCACACGATCACGGGCTCTTCGGTGGCGCCGGTCAGCTGAATGGGCCCGTCGGCGCCGATCAGGTAGCTGTTCTCGACGCCGACGGCGCCGAGTCCCGTGAACGCCAGCTTGGGCTCGATCGCGACGACGTTGCCCTCCTCGAGCGGCTGCTCGTAGCCGCGTGCGAGGTAGGGCGGCTCGTTGAGCTCGAGACCGATGCAGTGGCCGACGAACTTCACGCGGCCCTCCCCCGCCCCCATGAAGCGCTCGCCATGGCCGGCCTCGTTCGCGATCTCCAGGCCACGCTCGTAGACGGCGCCGCCCGGCGTGCCCGGCCGCAGCAGCTCGGCGCACCCGGCCAGGATGCGCCGGCAGGTGGCATAGGCGTCGAGCAGCAGCGGATCGGCGCGGCCCACGAAGAAGGTGCGCGTCTGATCCGAGACGTAGCCCTCCGACAGGCCCGAGATGTCGATCACGACCGAATCGCCCTCGCGCAGCGGTCTGCGCGACGGACCGCGGCCCTGCGCGGTCGAGAGGCCGGGCCCGTGCAGCGGCGTTTCCGTCGGGCCTGGCACGGCGCCGCTCTCGCCCGCCAGCACCTGCCCGAAGAGGAACTCGCTGTTGATGCCGCGGAAGCGGATCGTGCCCTCGTGGCCGTGCAGGCGCATGTGGTGGCCGAGGTCGCTCAGGACGTCGCACTCCAGGCGGCCGGGGACGAGCAGCTGCGGCGCGTACTCCATGGCGGCCTGGCTCTGGACGCAGGCCGCGCGGATGCGCGTCACCTCCCACGCGCTCTTGCGCGAGCGCGCCGACCACAGGGCGGGCATGCAGTCGGCGACCGCGGCGCCGGGCAAGAGGTCGCGGTAGCGGAGGTACGACGCCGCCGGAAGCACGTCCAGCTCGAGCCCGAGCCGGAGCTTCTCCGGCAGGCCGATCGACGCGAGCGCGGCGGGCAGCGCGCGCAGCGACGTGAACGGCTCGATGCGGTGCAGCGCGCTCTCGGTCCGCGCGCGCTCGAGATCGCGCCGCACGAGCAGCAGCGGCTCGCCCTCGGCGGGCACGATGAGGTGGGCGTTCTGCGCGCTGCCGCTGAGATACACGAGGTCCGCGGACTGCACCACGAGCGCGGCGTCCAGCCCGTCGTGCCGCAGGCCGTCCTGGAACGCCGCGATGCGGCGATCGATCTCCTCGGCCGGCGGTGGGGGCGGCAGCACGGCGCAGACGATAGCGACGGGCTACCCTCCGCCGCGTGATCCTCCACTCGGGCAGCGTGCGCACGGGCGACCCTCGGCTTCCGCTCGCGCGGGCGATCGCGATCGCGGGCGATCGCATCGGCGGCGGCGTCGACGTGCGCGAAGGCGATCGCTCGCTCGTCTCCAACGAGCGCATCGACCTCGGCGGCCGCTGCGTCGTGCCGGGCTTCACCGATGCCCACGTGCATTTCCTGGAGTGGTCCCTCTCGCTCGGCCGGCTCGATCTCTCGGCCACGCGCTCGCAGGCCGAGGTGCTCGCAGCCGTGGCCGCGGCGCCCGGGGACGGGAACGACTGGCTGCTCGGCGCCGGCTGGCGCTCCGTGCACTGGCCCGGCGGCGAGCCCGAGCCCCACCGCAGCGCGCTCGACGCCGTGTGCGGTGATCGCCCGGTGCTGCTGTGGGCGCACGACCACCACACCGCCTGGCTCTCGTCGGCCGCGCTCGCGCGGTTGCCGATCGGCGGCGCGCCGGTCGTCGAGCGCGATGCGTCGGGCGAGCCGACGGGCGTGCTGCGCGAGACGGCCGCCTGGGAGGCTGTGGCGGCCATTCCGTCGCCGCCCGAGCAAGCGCTGGACGAGGCGCTCGCGCGCGGCCTCCGCGAAGCCCACGCGCGCGGCGTCACCGGGATCCACGACTTCCAGCGCGACGGCGGCCTCGCGGGCTGGCAGCGACTGCACGCCGTCCGGCGGCTGACGCTGCGCGTCTGGGCCTCGCTGCCGGCCGAGCGGCTGGAGGCGATCATCGCGCTCGGCCTGCGCAGCGGCATGGGCGACGAGTGGCTGCGCATCGGCCCCGTCAAGGCCTTCGCGGACGGCACGCTCGGATCGCGCACGGCCCGCATGCTGGAGCCGTTCTCCGACGCGGGCCGTGGCGAGGCGCTGCTGGGCGACGAGGAGCTGCGCGAGCTGGCGGCGCGCTGCGGCGATGCCGGCCTCGACCTCGCCGTCCATGCGATCGGCGACGGCGCCAATCGAGCCGTTCTCGATGCGCTGGAGGCGACGCGGGCGCACTGGGAACCGAATGGCCTGCGGCCGCGCATCGAGCACGCACAGCTGCTCGACCCCGCCGATCTCCCCCGCTTCGCCGAGCTCGGCGTGACCGCCTCCATGCAGCCCTCTCACGCACCCTCCGATCGCCCGGTCGCCGAGGCCGCGTGGGGTGCGCGCTGCGCCGGCGCCTACGCGCTCGGCTCCCTGGCCGCGAGCGGCGCGGCCCTCTGCTTCGGCTCGGACGCGCCGATCGAGCCGCTCGACCCGCTGGCCGGCGTGCAGGCCGCCGCGACGCGCGACTGGCCGGTCTCCGAGGCGCTCGCCGCGGAGCTCGCGCTGGACGGCTTCTGGAGCGGCGCGGCCCGCGCACGACACGCCGAGCGCCGCCTCGGACGGCTGTTGCCGGGCTACGCCGCCGATCTCGTCGTGCTGGAGCGCGACCCGGTCACCTGCCCGCCGGACGAGATCGCGGGCATCGGCGTCGTGGCGACGATGGCCGGCGGTCGCTGGGTGCACGGGCGGCCGCCGTGGTGACGCTCTAGACGGCGGCGCCGATCGGCGGCTCGTCCGCTACCGGCGCCGGAGCGCGCCGCGGCGTCAGCCGCACGGCCTTGACGGCCGGCAGCGAGAGCAGCACCAGCAGGCCGAGCAAGCCGAACGCGAGCGCCGCGGCGTCGTGCAGCTGCGGCAGCGGCGACTCTCCGTCCTCGGCCGCCTTCAACACCGCGTGGGGGACGGTCTCGAGCAGGACGAAGCCCGCCAGTGCGGCGCCGATCGCCGCTCCGAGCTGGCGCGCCGTCGTCACCGAGGCCGTATCGCGGCCCTCGAGGCCGTGATCGTCCGAGAGCACGGCGGGGAACAGCGCGGGGCTCGCCAGGCCCATGCCGAAGCCGGCGAGCATGAATCCGATCGCCACCGCGAGGCCGCCGTCGGCCGGGATCGCCATCACCAGCGCGCCGGCCGCCACGACGGCGGTGCCGACCCCGATGATGCGGCGCAGCGTCCAGTCGAGGCGGGTCACAAGGCCGGTGCCGATCGTCCAGGCCACGCTGGAGGTCAGCAGCGGCACCGCCGCCCAGAAGACCGACCAGCCGGAGCCGGCCTGCAGGACGAGCGTGATCACGCTCGTGGCTCCGGTGAAGGCGATGCCCGCGGTCAGCGCCAGCAGGCAGGTCGCATAGCCCGAGCGGTGACGCGGGATCAGCGGCCTCGGCGTGCGCAGCTCGTGGATCGCGAACGCCAGCGCGAGCGGCGCGGCGATGACCGGGTAGGGCGAGGGCAGCAGCAGCGCGAACGCGAACGCGCCGAGCAGCAGCGGCCCGAGCACGTTGACGCGTCCGTGCTCGTGGGGCGGCACCTCTCTCCCCCGCAGGCCGCGCACGGCGCACACGAACATCAGGATGAGCAGCGGGACGTTGACCCAGAAGACGGCTCGCCAGTCCAGTACCGCGACGAGCAGCGCGCCCGCCGGCGGCCCGATCACCGCCGAGGTCGCCCACACGACGGCGTTGGCGGCGAAGGCGTAGCGCTCCAGGTGCCGCGGCAGGTAGGCCGTCCAGAGCACGAGCGGCACCGTCAGCAGGAAGCCGCCGCCGAAGCCCTGCAGGAAGCGTCCCGCGGCGATCTGCTCCATGCTCGTGGCCGTTCCGCCGACCACCGTCCCGACGGCGAAGATCGCGCCGCCCGCAAGCAGCGTGCGCAGCGGCCCGACGCGGTCGTTGACGGCGCCCGCGAGCGGCAGCCCGATGACGCTCGCGACCGAATAGGCGCCCGCGGCGAGCGCGTAGTGGTTGAGCCCGCCGACGTCGCGCGCCGCGCTCGGCAACGCCGAGACGACGATCAGCAGGTCGAACGACGCCAGAAAGCTGGCCCCGAGACCGGCCAGCACGAGCGCGCGGTTCTGGTCGTTGAACAGCTCGCGCAGCGAACCGCGCGGGAGCGCACTCACTCGACGAGCAGGGCAGCCGCCTCGACGCCTGCGACGGAGCCGTCCGAGCGAACCGAGAAGCCCGTCGACTCGCGCGGGAGGAAGAGCCGCCAATCGCGGCCGCCGACCCAGATGCACGAGCCCTTGAGCGACTCGACGCTGCCGCCCGCGCGCACCCGCACGACGTCGATATCGCGCTTCTGACCGGGGCGCAGACCTCCGCGGATGAGGCGCTGCGCGGTGGCCCCGACGAGCGCGGGCGCGCCCTCGACGTCGAGCAGCGCCTCGGGCGGAACATCGAGCTGCAGCGTCCGCCCGTCCTGCTCGAGATGCACGCGCGACCACCGGCCCTCGGCATCGAGCGCCGCCTCGCCGACCACGGTGCGGTTCGGGCGGGGCACGCCGACGGACCCCTCGAAGGCGAGGCTCAGCCCCGCCCCCTGGGCGCGCGTGTCGCAACGCGAGTGCCCGGCGGGCAGGCCGTCCTCGAGCAATTGATGCTCCTGGCGCACGGCGCGCAGGGTAGCGCCTGGGCCCGCGGGCCCGTTCCGGACTCGTCCTCGGAGACGGCCAAATGACACTCGCCGCGAGTGCCACTTGGCCGAACGAAAGCGTCAGGCCGGGCCGTACGAACGGGGTCTGGCCCGAACAGTTGGGGTCTGACCCCAGGTGTTCGGGTCTGACCCCTGGGTGTCCATCCCAGTGTCCATGCGCTTTCTGACGACTCGACGCCCAAGCGCGCCCACACCCCGTCGCAGGCACGTGTCGCGCCACGGCTGGCATTTTCGGCATGCCTAGTGGCCTCGGAGCCGAAACGAACACGTGGGGTCAGACCCGCACAGTTGGGGTCAGACCCCAACTGTGCGGGCCAGACCCCGGGTGCGCGCATGTGCGCTAAATGACACTCGCCGCGAGTGCCATTTGGCCGCTGTTCAGTGCACCCCGGCCGGCCCGCGGGCAGGCGGAAGCGGAGCGCGCTAGACGAGCTCGCGCAGGCGCTGGGCCTCGGACAGCGACGAGAGCTTCTTGAGGGCCTGGTTCTCGATCTGGCGGATGCGCTCGCGGGTCACGCGGAAGGCCGAGCCGACCTCGTCCAGCGTGCACGGCTCGAAGCCGTCGAGGCCGAAGCG
Source organism: uncultured Actinomycetes bacterium (assembly GCA_963713435.1). Classification (GTDB taxonomy): domain Bacteria; phylum Actinomycetota; class Thermoleophilia; order Gaiellales; family JALYLC01; genus JALYLC01. Next base: position 29,795 of record CAVQLU010000013.1, on the reverse strand, counting down.
CATCTCGAGCACGCGGCGCTCGCGGAAGCTGAGCACGCCCAGGATCTCGGACAGCGTCTCGAGGCGCATCTTGCGCGAGGCCTCATCCTCGGCCGTCGGCGTCGTGACGTCGGCGATGAAGTGCCCGAGCTGCGAGTCGTCCTCGTCGCCCACCGGCTTCTCGAGCGAGATCGGCGTCTGCGCGGCGCGCATGATCTGCTCGACTTCCTCGACCGGCAGCTCGACGCGCTCGGCGATCTCCGAGGTCGTGGGGTCACGGGCCAGCTCGGTGCGCAGCTTGCGCTCGGTGCGGCCGATGCGGTTGAGCTTCTCGACGACGTGCACCGGCATGCGAATCGTGCGGCCCTTGTCGGCCAGCGAGCGAGCGACGGCCTGGCGGATCCACCACGTGGCGTAGGTCGAGAACTTGTAGCCGCGCCGGTAGTCGAACTTCTCCACCGCGCGCACCAGGCCGATCGTCCCCTCCTGGATCAGGTCGAGGAACGGCAGGCCCTGCTCGCGATAGTGCTTCGCGATCGAGACGACGAGGCGGATGTTGGCCTCGATCATGTGCCGCTTGGCGCGCATGTCGCCGCGCTCGACGCGCTTGGCGAGCTCGATCTCCTGGGCCGCGGTGAGCAGCTTGGTGCGCCCGATGTCGCGCAGGAAGCGCTGGAGCGAATCGCTCGACAGCACCTCGACCGCGTGCACGGTCTCCTCTTCTTCCTCGGCGTCGGCCTCGGCGTCGGCGAAGGCCTGCGAGGAGACCTCTTCCTCTTCGTCCAGGTCGTCGACCGGACTCAGCGCAAGCGTCGCGACGTCAAAGTGCTCGTCGTCATCGAGCGCGGCTCGAACGCGCTCTTCCAGGTCCACGGGCGAGGAGATTGTGCTCATGCCCGCGGAGGTTCGCGCTTTGCGCGCGATCTCCTTCTCGTGATGTCATAACTACTTCGAGGCGTCGAGAACGCTCTGCGCGAAGCGCCCGATGAGGCCCGTCGGATCGAGCTTCAGCGCCTGCCGGTACTCCTGCTTGGCCTTGGCCTCCTGCCCGATCCAGGAGAGCAGCTCGCCGAAGTGGAAGCGCGGGCTGGGCGCCGCCGCGCGGCTCTGCATGAGCTGGGCCAGCCGGCCGACGGCCTGCGCCGGCACGTCCTTGTCGAAGCCGAGCACGATCACGGCGACCTGCGCATCGATGTTGCTCGCATCCAGCGCGAGCGCGCGCTCCGCGACCAGGCGCGCCCGCGTGCGCGAGCCGAACTGCAGCCCGTAGGCGTAGTCGAGCTGCGCGGCCTGCGAGCGCGGTGCGGCGGCCGCACGCGCACGCAACTGGGCGAGCGATCCCCGCACCGGCTGCGAGCGCAGCCAGAGCGGCTCGCCCTTGCGGTAGGTCGGGTGCAGGATGTCGTCGGCCGTGCGCCCGTAGAGGCCGTCCGGGTCGAGCGAGCGCGTCTCCTGCAGTTGCGCGCTCGCATCTGCGCGCTGGCCGGACCAGAGCAGCGCCAGCCCGAGATGCAGCGCGGGCACGGGAGCGCGGTCGTCGTCGGAGACGAGCGCCCGCAGCACGCCGATCGACGTCTCGAAATCGCCCGGGCGGTAGCGCAGCAGCGCGCCGGCGACCTGGACGCGCATGTCACCCGCGCCCAGGAGCGCGCGCGCACGCCGCAGCGACGCCTCGGCCTGTGCCCGGCGCCCGGCGCGCAGGTCGGCCGCGACGGCCGCGAGCGCCTTGGCGCCGCCACGCGGATGCGCGGGCAGGTCGAGCACGAGCGGCGGCGAGCCCCGCAACGGCTCCGCCAGGCGCGGGGCGGCTGCGGGCGCCGGGCTGCGCAGGGCGAAAGCCCCGAGAATGGCGACGGCCAGCACGACCGCGCCCGCGATCGCCACCGGGATTGCGCGCTTCCTGTCGATCGGGGCGCTCACGCGGGCAGGGTAGGCGCGACGGAATAGCCGCGATGCACGTAGCGTTCGCAGGAACGTGCCTACCTATCAGGATCTCCTCGCCGAGGTGAAGTCGCAGATCAGCGAGATCAGCGCCGCCGACGCCGCAGCCCGCCTCTCGTCCGACGAGCCCCCCGTCCTCATCGACGTGCGCGAGCCGGATGAGTACGACCAGGGCGCCATCGACGGCTCCGTGCACATCCCGCGCGGCAACCTCGAGTCGCGCATCGCGGCGCTCGTGCCCGATCTCTCCACGCCGATCGTGATCTCGTGCCAGTCGGGCGCGCGCTCGGCCTTCGCCGCGCGCTCGCTCGAGGAGCTCGGCTACGAGGACGTCGCGTCGCTGGCCGGCGGCTTCGGCGGCTGGAAGCAGAACGGCTTCCCCTGGAGCACGCCGAGCGTGCTCAGCGAGGCGCAGCGCGCGCGCTACTCGCGTCACACGCTGATTCCCGAGGTCGGCGAGGCCGGGCAGCTCAAGCTGCTCGACTCGAAGGTGCTGCTCGTGGGCGCCGGCGGTCTCGGCTCGCCCGCGGGCCTCTACCTGGGCGCCGCCGGCGTGGGCACGATCGCGATCGTGGATGCCGACATCGTCGACGAGTCGAACCTGCAGCGGCAGGTGCTGCACTCGATGGCCTCGATCGGCCTGCCGAAGGTCGAGTCGGCGCGCCAGCGCATCGAGGATCTCAACCCCGACGTGCGCGTCATCAGCTACCAGGAGCGCCTGACCTCCGAGAACATCGACGAGATGCTCGAGGGCGTCGACGTGATCGTCGACGGCACCGACAACTTCCCCACGCGCTACCTGCTCAACGACGCCAGCCTGCGCCATCGCATCCCGGTCGTGCACGCATCGATCTTCCGCTTCGAGGGCCAGCTCACGGTCTTCCAGCCCTACGAGGGCCCGTGCTACCGCTGCCTCTTCCCGCAGCCGCCGCCGCCCGAGCTCGCGCCTTCCTGCGCCGAGGGCGGCGTCCTCGGCGTCCTGCCGGGCATCATGGGCTCGCTGCAGGCCAGCGAGGCGCTCAAGCTCCTGCTCGGCATCGGCGAGCCGCCGACCGGCCGCCTGATCCTGTTCGACGCGCTCGACACGACGTTCCACGAGGTGCGGCTGCGCCGCGACCCGGAGTGCCCGGTCTGCAGCGCGGAGGCCGGCCCGATCGAGTACATCGACTACGAGGAGTTCTGCCTGCCTCCCGCGCGGGCGACCACCTGACATGGCGAGCTTCCGTCTCCCTCCCGTCCTGCGCCCGCTGGCAGGAGGCGCACGCACCGTCGACGCCGGCGGTGACAGCCTGCGCGCCGCCCTCGACGATCTCACCGAGCAGCACCCCGCGCTGCGCTCGCGGCTGCTCGACGACGACGGCGAGATCGCGGCCTTCGTGAACGTGTACGTCGAGGGCGAGGATGTGCGCGTGAGCGGCGGGCTCGACACCCCGCTGACCGCCGATGCCAACGTGATCGTCCTGCCGGCCATGGCCGGTGGCAGTGGAAGCTGAGCCCGTCCTGGCCGCACCGCCGCGCGCGGTGCAATTCTGCCGGACGGTCGGCGGCACCCCGCTCGTCGAGCTGACGCGTCTCGCGCCGAGCCGGGAGATCCGGCTGTTCGCGAAGCTCGAGTGGTTCAACCCGACGGGCTCCGTCAAGGATCGCGTCGCCTGCGCCATGCTCGACGCGGCCGCCGAGGCCGGCGAGCTGTGGCCGGGCAGGCGCATTCTCGAGCCCTCCAGCGGCAACACGGGCATCGCGCTCGCCATGCAGGGCCGCCTGCGCGGTCTGGGCGTCACGATCGTGATGCCGGCCGGCTCCACGCCCGAGCGCGAGCAGCTCATGCGGCTGTTCGGCGCCGACGTGATCTACTCCCCGGCCGAGCTGGGCTCGAACGGCGCCGTGACCATGGCGCGCGAGCTCTCGGAGGCCGACCCCACGCTCTTCATGCCGTTCCAGTACGGCAACCCGGCCAACCCGCGCGCGCACGAGAAGGGCACGGCGGAGGAGATCCTCGCGGCCTGCCCCGAGATCGACGTCTTCGTCGCCGGCCTGGGGACGGGCGGAACGCTGATGGGCTGCGCCCGCCGCCTGCGCCGCGACCGGCCCGACCTCACGGTCGTGGCGGCCGAGCCGCTGCCCGGCGAGGGCATCGACGGCCTGCGCTCGCTCGAGGACGGCTACACGCCCGAGATCCTCGACCTCTCGCTGCTCGACCGCAAGCTGCTCGTCAGCAACGAGGACTCGGTGCGCGGACTGCGCGCCCTGGCACACGAGGAGGGCCTCTTCGCGGGCGTCTCCTCCGGCGGCGTCCTGCACGCAGCGATGCGCGTGGCCCGCGACCTCGACGGCCCGGCGAACATCGTCATGGTGCTCGCCGACGGCGGCTGGAAGTACCTCTCGGCCGGGCTCTGGGACGCCCCCGAGGCCGAGCTCCTGGACCGCATGGAGCAGGGCGTCTGGTGGTAACGCTTCCGCGCGCGCTGGCCGACGAGATGATCGCCCACGCCCGCTCGGAGCTCCCGAACGAGGCCTGCGGCATCTTCGGAGGCACCCTTGAGGGCGAGCTGCGCACGTTCTACCCCGCGCTCAACGCCGACGCGAGCCCGTATCGCTACAGCGTCGACTCCAGGGATCTCTTCCGCATCACGCAGGAGATCGAGGACGGCGGCGACGAGGTGGCCGCCATCTACCACTCGCACACGATGTCGCCGGCCAGCCCGTCGCGCACCGACATGGAGCTCGCGACCTGGCCCGAGGCGGCCTACGTGATCGTCTCGCTCAAGAGCGATCCCCCGGAGATCCGCGCCTGGCGGCTGCTCGAGGGCAAGCCGCCCGAGGAGCTCCCGGTCGAGACTCACGTAGAGCTGCGGAGCACGGCCTCGCCGAGGCGCTCCAACGCGACGGCGCCCCGCGTCGAGTCGCGCAGGCAGCGCGCGAGCGACTCGCAGCGCGCCAGCGGGACGCGGAAGCGCAGATCCACGCCCTGCTCGCCGTAGGCGTGCTCGAGCTCGCGTCCGCCATGCGTCGTGACACAGCGCATGACGGCGGCCGTCTGGTCGTGGGCGTGCTGCAGCCGAACATCGGCCGCGCGCTCGCAGCGCACGACGGCCGCTCCCTCGAGCGCCTTGGCGAGCGCGCCGCCGTAGGCGCGGACGAGCCCGCCGACGCCCAGGTTGGTGCCGCCGTACCAGCGCACGACGACCGCTGCGACGTCGTGCAGCCCGGCCCCGGCGAGCGCGGACAGGAGCGGCGCGCCGGCGCTTCCCGCGGGCTCGCCGGCATCACTCGAGAACGGCTGTCCCGTCGTGCAGGCGGAAGGCGGGGACGACGTGCGTCGGGTTGCGGTGGGCACGCGCCTCGCGGGCCATGAAGGCCTCGGCGCCGGCGCGATCGAGGACGGGCTCGGCGATCGCCAGGAAGCGCGAGCCGCGCTCCTCGAGTTCGGCCGTCACGGGGCCGGCGAGCGTGCGGAACGCGTCCGTCAGCCCACGCTCGGGTATTTCGAGCGCGCGAGCAGGATCGCCACGAGCATCAGTGCGGCGAACGACACGAGCGCGACCGCGGCGAACGGCGCCGGGCCGCGGCCGATGCGGCGCTTGTCCATCTCGACCATGAGGAACGCGACGCCGGCGCCGCCGATCAGGCCGCCCAGGTGCGCGCCGATGGCGATGCCCGGGATCGTGAACGTGATCACCAGGTTGAGCAGGATCACCGGGCCGATGCCGCTCTGCATCACGCTGATGCCGCGGTCGCGGGCGATCACGACGAAGGCGCCCATGAGCCCGAAGATCGCGCCCGAGGCGCCGAGCGAGAGCGAGTTGGGCTCCAGCGCCAGCACGCCGAGCGAGCCGGCGACGAGCGAGACGAAGTAGATCAGCCCGAGCCGCAGCGATCCGAGCGCGGGCTCGAGCGCCCGCCCGATGAAGAAGAGCGCCAGCATGTTGGAACCGATGTGGATGAGGCTGGCGTGCAGGAAGCCGCTCGTGATCAGCCGCCACCATTCGCCCGAGGCCACCATCGGCCCCCACAGCGCGTAGTGCCCTTCGACCGAGCCCTGCACCGGCTGCGTGCCGGCGGTCGTGCCGCTGTTCATCGCCACGACGACCGAGGCATTGCGCGTCTGCAGGTAATAGGCGATCACGTTGATCGCGATCAGCACCACCGTGAGCGGCGCGACCTCCAGGATCTCCATGCCCGCGCCGCCGCGGCGCGCCGGCCGGTAGCTCACGAGTCGTCGCCGTCCTCGTCGTCCTCGTCGCGGCGCTTCGGCAGCGGCAGCAACGTGGCGTCGGCATGCAGGATGCGCGAACCGTCGATCGCGGCGACGTCGAACTTGACGTGGCCGACCTCCACGCTGTCACCCACTGCCGGGGCGCGTCCGAGCTCCCCGAAGACGATGCCGCCGACCGTGTGGTAATCCTCGTCGGAGAGCTCGCGCTCGAAGCGCTCGTTGAACTCCTCCACCGGCAGGCTGCCCTCGACGCGGTAGCGATCCGGCCCGAGCCGCAGGATCGGGGCGTCCTCGGGATCGAACTCGTCGTCGATCTCGCCGACGATCTCCTCGAGCAGATCCTCGAGCGTCACGAGGCCCGCGACGGAGCCGTACTCGTCGACCACGATCGCCATGTGGCCCTTCTGGCGCCGGATCTCCGTGAGCAGGTGCCCGAGGCGCTTGGTCTTGGGCACGAGGTGCGCCGGATAGAGCAGCCCGCGCAGATCGCTGCTGGCGGCGGCGCCGTTCTGGATCGCCACGAAGAGGCGGCGCACGTGCAGCACGCCGAGCACGTTGTCGAACTCGTCGTCATACACCGGATAGCGCGTGTAGGGGTGCTGCAGCACCTGCTCCATCGCCGCCGTCGGCGTGAGCGCCACGGGCAGGGCGACGATGTCGGGACGCGGCACCATGACGTCCTCGACGGGCGTGTCGGAGAAGTCGAAGACCTTGTCGATCATCTGCTGCTCGTCGGGCTCGAGCACGCCCGCGCGCTCGCCCTGGCGCAGCAGCATGCGCAGCTCCACTTCGCTGTGCGAGGCCTCGAGCTCGTTGATCGTCTCGATGCCGAGCATGCGCATGACGAGGTCGGCGAGCCAGTCGAGGAACGAGATGAACCAGCCGAAGATGAAGAAGAACACCGCGATCAGCGGCGCCACCGTGAGCGCGACCTGCTCGGCGCGGGGCAGCGTGTACGACTTCGGCACGATCTCGCCGATCACGACGTGCAGGATCGAGATGAAGAAGAGCGCGAGCGCCACCGACACGACGGCCGAGGCCCAGAACGACACGTTTCCGAAGAGGCTGTCGAGCACCGTCGATATCGCAGGTTCGCCCAGCGCGCCGAGCGCGATCGAGGAGAGCGTGATGCCGAGCTGGAAGGCCGCGATGAAGCGCGACGGATCCGCGACGATCCTGCGCACCGTGCGCGCGCGGCGGTTGCCCTCGGCCACCAGCTCGTCCAGGCGCGTGTGCCGCACCGAGACGAACGCGTACTCCGCCGAGACGAAGAACGCGTTCCAGAGGATGCAGAAGCCGATCAGGACGAGCCCGACGACCGTCCATGTCGTCATCGGCCCGCCCTCCGGGCACGGCGACGCAGGCTCGGAGGTTCGTCGTCCCTGGGGGCGACGTCAGTCATCTGCCTGCCGGCGTGCGGAGCAGCGTGGTTCGCCGCTCCCTGCGCCTGTTCGAACGTGATGGACCGCGCGGGGTCAAGTGACGGAAGCATAGCGAGGGCGGTGGTCAGCCGAGCACGCGCAGAGCTTCGCGCGCGTGATCCGCACCCGGCAGCGCCGGGTCGAGGTCGAGCGCGTGCGCATAGGCGCCGAGCGCCTCGCGGGGCTGCGCGGCCGCGGCCAGCTGATCACCGAGGATGATCCAGGCGGCCGCCGAGTCCGGCCGGCGCTGCACCTCGGCATGGGCGCGCGGCAGATCGCCCTCCGGGTCGTCCTCGCGCTGCACGAGCGCGCGCGCCACGGCCACGTTGGAGGGGTCGAGCGCGGCCGCACGGCCGAGGGCGTCGCGCGCCTGCAGGTCGCGGCCGAGCGCGGCGCGGGTCAGCCCGGCCAGCGCCCAGACGCCCGGGGAGTCGCCCCCGCCCGCGAGCGCGAGCTCGGCGGCCGAGGCCGCCAGGGCGACGTGCCCGCCGCCCAGCAGGCGATCGCCGAGCGCCACCAGCTGCACCGGGTCGTTGCTGGCCGACGCGAGCTCGTGGCGCATGACGCGCTCGAAGTCGCCCGGCGTCAGCCAGAAGACCTCGCCGTCGGGACCCTCGATTCGCATGAGCGCGCCGAGAGCCTCGAGGCGCTCCAGCACGAAGGCGTCGCCGGGGGCGAGCTCGAGCGCGCGCTCGTAGGCCAGCACGGCGCGCATCTGCTCGTCCAGCGCCTCCCAGATCTTGCCGCGCAGCACGTGGTAGGCCGACTCGCCGCCGTAGGCCCACTCGGCCTCGTCGAGCGCGACGAGCGCCTCCTCCGGCTCGTTGGCCCGCCGCAGCGCGACCGCGAGATTGAAGCGCGAGGCCGCGTCGAACGGCGTCAGCTCGATCGCCCGCGCCAGCGCCGGGACGGCCTCGTCGAAGCGCTCCTCGCGCATGAGGCGCTCGCCCAGGCGGCGGTACGGCTCGGCGGTCGCGAGCGCGACCAGCATCGGAGCCAGCTCGTGGTCGGCGTGGCCGGCCACGAACGCCCGCGACCACTCCGCAGCGCGCACGCGCTCGATCGGATCGGCGCGCTCGGCGACCTCCCGCGGCACCGCCAGGCGCGCGGGGAGCCCGGAGCGCGCCGCCCCAGCCGGCTCGAGCTCCACGACGACCCAGTCAGCGACCATCGGTCCCCTACGTGCTTTCGACGAACAGGTCGCTGACGACCGTGTCACCGTCGCGCCCGGCCCACAGCAGCACGCCGCCGACGTGCTTCAGGTTCTCGAGCGTCTCGGCGTCGGCGGCACCCTTGAAGACGCCGAAGGCGCTCGCCAGGTTGACCAGGCTCGGCACGTCGACGTAGACGAGGCCGAGCGTCTTCGTGCCGCTGTCCACGCCGTCCTCGGCGAGCACGCGCTTGAACTTGTCGCTGTCGACGATGGAATCCTTGGTCGCGTTGCCGACCGCAGCGTCGGTGCCGATGCCGATGTCGTCATCCACCGTGCGCCACTGGGCCGTGAAGCCCTGGATCATGGCGGACTGGCCATTGGCGGTGTCGCTGACCTTGGTGCCGCCCTGCGCGAGCAGACGCGTCAGCGCCCGCAGCGTCGTGGCGCCGCGCGCGGGATCGGCGGGGTGCAGGATCAGGCCGACGGAGACCGGTGCGCCGGGGCCGGCATAGAGCGCGTGCTCGCCGCCGAGCAGCGCGTAGATGTCGTCGAGCGTGACGCCGAGCACCGACTGCACCTGCTGCACCTGCGTCTTGGCGTCCGGATTCGCGGCGAGCGCCTGGGCCACGGCGTTCTTCGCGTTGGCGCCGACGTCACCGAAGGAGGCTGCGAGCCAGGAGCTGGCCGGGACGCGCTCGAGCAGCGTGGGCGTGTACTCCGCGGGCTGATCGCTCGCGTCGCCGCTGAGGAGCGTCGTACCGCGGATGCGCACGCCCTTGTCGGTGGCGCCGAACGAGAAGCCGATGCTGCGCACGGAGTCGAGCTGCGACGTGAGCTGACCGCCGATCTGCACCTGCGAGATGCCCTTGGCGCTCTTCTGGCCCTTGGCGACCAGCTTGGGCAGCGTGGAGCCCGGCGCGTAGCCGACGACGATGTTGTCGGTCGCGAGCTTCGACATGGTGTCCTGGAAGGCGGGCGCGTCGGCGAGCGAGTCGCCGCTGCCGCCCAGGCGCGCAATGGCGGCCTCGACCGCTGCGCGCGAGTTCGAGAGCAGGGCCGTGTCGGCGGAGATCGCGATCGTGGCCTTGCCGCCATTGCCGAAGAGGTCGTAATCGCCGCTCGTGCCGAGCGCGTTGGTGTCGGCGTCCTTCTTCAGCGCGGCCTCGAGCTGTGCGCGATCGCGCACCTCGGCGAACCCGAGCGCGGTCGGATCGGTCTCGCCGGCCGGCACGTCGAGCACGCCCACCGCCAGCTCGGGGCCGAGCCAGGAGCGCAGCTGGGCGAGCGTTGGCGAATCCCCGCCTGTCTCCCCGGCCATGCCCTTCTGGATCTGGCCGGCGAACTTCGGCCAGCTCGGGAAGCGCGCGCCGAGCGCGAGCAGCTGCTTCCAGCCGGTGGAGCTCTCGTCGATGTTGGCGTCGAGGAAGCCCGCGGTCGAGGCCGGGAAGGCGTGCGCCGCGCGACCGTCGGTGCCCGCGGCACCGGCCACGGCACTGGCCGAGTCGGAGCTGCCGCAGCCTGCGAGCACGAGGCCGGCGAGAGCCAGTGCGGCACAGGCCGGCAGCAGGCTTCGAATGCCCGGGAGGCGTCGAGTGATCATGTCCGCACTTTAGACGCACCGATTTCGTCCGGTACGTCATTCGACGCCCCGCGCGAAAGGATCGCGAGCGATCCGCGCGAATCCCGCTTCATGCCCAACATCTTCGAGCCGGACTTCGATCAGCAACGGGACGAACCCGGCTTCCGCTCACTGCGTTCACGGCTCGGCTGGCAGCTCGCAAGCCAGCGGCTCGGCGCCAGCATCTGGGAGATCGAGCCCGGGCAGGCGGCCTACCCGTACCACTACCACCTGGCCGAGGAAGAGCTGCTCATCGTCCTCATGGGCCGCCCGTCGGTGCGCACGGACGGCGAGTGGCGCGCGCTCGAGCCAGGCGACGTGCTCGCGTTTCCCCGCGGGCGGGAGGGCGGCCATCAGGTCGCCAACTGGGGCGAGGTCCCGGCGCGCTTCCTCGCCGTCTCGACGAGCGGCACCCCTGACATCGTCGTCTACCCCGACTCGGGCAAGCTCGGGGCCTTCGAGCGCCTGCCGGATCGCAACGGCGTGTGGGAGGTCTTCCGCGTCGCCGACGCCGTCGAGTACCACCACGGCGAGCGACCGCCCGCGCCCCCCGGCTGACCTCGGGTTGCGCCCGGTCGCGAGGGGTCTCGACTACCGTCGAGCCATGCGGCGCGCCGATGTCATCGCGATCGCGCTCGCCGTCGTCGCCAGTGCATTCGGCGTGTCCGCAGGCACCGGCCCGCTCATGCCGGGGCTCGCAGTGCTCGTGCTCATCGGCCTGCCGCTGCGTGCGCGGAGCGCCGAATACGTCGCCGTCTGCGCGGTCTGCCCGTTCCTCGTCTGGGCCACCTGGCCGGACTCCTCCATGTTCGTGGCCGCCGTTGCTCTGGCCGGCAGCGGCGTGTTCGCACTCCTGGGCGCACGCGAGCGCCCGCCCGCGAGCGACGGTCTCGTGGCCGCCCGCATCACGCTCGCGGTGGCCATGGTCGTGACTGCCAGCGCGCTGCTCTCGTTCGACCTGCTCTTGCGCTGACGGCGCGCACCCGGGTGGTCGTATGGTGCATCCGCGATGTCCACCGCCACCGTTGACGCACTCGCCGGGTTCTCCTCGCACGCGCGCCGCTGGTTCGAGGGGGCGCTCGGCACGCCGACTCCCGCACAGACGCAGGGCTGGCCGCCGATCGCCTCCGGCGAGCACGTGCTGCTGTGCGCGCCGACCGGCTCCGGCAAGACGCTGGCGGCCTTCCTGTGGTTCCTCGATCGCCTCATGACCGAGCCCGGCGAGGGCCTGCGCGTGCTCTACGTCTCGCCGCTCAAGGCGCTCAACTACGACGTCGAGCGCAACCTGCGCGCTCCGCTCGCCGGCATTCGCGCGACGGCTGCGGCAGCCGGCTTCGAGCTGCCGGCGCCGAGCGTCGCGGTCCGCACCGGCGATACGCCGCCCGAGGAGCGCCGGCGCATGCTGCGCACGCCGCCGGACGTGCTCATCACGACGCCCGAGAGCCTCTACCTCCTGCTCACGTCTCGCGCGCGGGAGATGCTCACCGGCGTCGAGGCCGTGATCGTCGATGAGGTGCACGCCGTCGCCGCCACCAAGCGCGGCGCGCATCTCGCACTCTCGCTCGAGCGCCTCTCGGCGCTCTGCGAGCACGATCCGCAGCGCGTCGCGCTGTCGGCCACCCAGCGGCCGCTGGAAGAGATCGCCCGCTTCGTCGGCGGCGACCGGGACATGCGCATCGTGGATGCCGGCATGCGCAAGGAGCTGGATCTGCGGGTCGAGATGCCGGTCGAGAGCGAGACCGAGGCCGCGCCGGTGGCCTATGCGCCGGGCGCCAACGACGGCGGCTCGCACTCCCTCTGGCCCGCGCTCTACCCCGAGCTGCTCGAGCTGGTGCACGCGCATCACTCGACGATCGTGTTCGTGAACAGCCGGCGCATGGCCGAGCGACTGGCCCTGCGGCTCAACGAGCTGAGCGACGAGCCGGTCGCCCGTGCCCACCACGGCTCGCTCTCGCGCGAGGCGCGCACGGAGGTCGAGGAGGCGCTCAAGGCCGGAACGCTCCCCTGCATCGTCGCGACCTCGTCGCTCGAGCTCGGCATCGACATGGGCGCCGTCGACCTCGTGGTGCAGGTCTCCTCGCCGGGGTCGGTGGCGAGCGGGCTGCAGCGCGTCGGCCGCGCCGGCCACTCGGTGGGGGCACCCTCGCGCGGGCGCATCTACCCGCGCTTCCGCGGGGAGCTCGTGGAGGCCGCGGCCGTCGCCCGCGGCATGCTCGAGGGCGAGGTCGAGCACACGCGCGTGCCGCGCATTCCGCTCGACGTCCTGTGCCAGCAGATCGTCGCGATGTCGTCGGTCGAGGAGCTGCAGATCGACGAGCTGCACGCGCTCGTCCGGCGCGCCTACCCCTATCGCGAGCTGACGCGCGAGCAGCTCGAGAACGTGCTCGACCTGCTCGCCGGCCGCTACCCCTCGGACGAGTTCGCCGAGCTGCGCCCGCGCATCGTGTGGGAACGCACCACGGGATCGCTGCGCGCCCGCGAGGGCGCCCAGCGCATCGCGATCGCGAACGCCGGGACGATCCCCGACCGCGGGCTCTACGGCGTCTTCCTGGTCGACGGCGGCGGACGCGTGGGCGAGCTCGACGAGGAGATGGTGCACGAGGCCCGCGAAGGACAGGTCTTCCTGCTCGGCGCCTCGGCCTGGCGCATCGAGCAGATCGCGCGCGACCGCGTGCTCGTCTCCCCCGCGCCCGGCCAGCCCGCCCAGGTGCCGTTCTGGAAGGGCGAGCAGGCCGGCCGCCCGCTCGAGCTCGGACGCGCCGTCGGCCGCCTGCAGCGCGAGCTCGCGGCACTCGACGACGAGAGCGCCGTAGCGCGCCTGACGGGTCTGCACGCCTGCGACGAGCGTGCGGCGAGGACGCTCGTCGAGTACCTGCGCGAGCAGGAGCTCGCGACCGGCGTGCTGCCGAGCGACCGCACGATCGTGGTCGAGCGCTTCCGCGACGAGATCGGCGACTGGCGCCTCTGCGTGCTCTCGCCCTTCGGCGCCCGCGTCCACGCCCCCTGGGGACTCGCGCTGCGCGCGCTCCTGCGCGAGCAGCACGGCATCGAGACGCACGCCCTGTGGTCGGATGACGGCATCATCCTGCACCTCCCCGACGCCGATGCCCTGCCGCCCGACGAGCTCATCGCCATCGATCCGGAGCGCCTCGAGGATCTCGTCGTGGGCGAGCTCGGAGGCTCATCGCTGTTCGGCGCCCGCTTCCGCGAGAGCGCCGCGCGCGCCCTGCTCATCCCGCGCAGACGGCCCGGCCAGCGCACGCCGCTGTGGCAGCAGCGGCTACGCGCGCAGTCGCTGCTCGCGGTCGCCGAGCGCTATGGCTCGTTCCCGATCCTGCTCGAGACCTACCGCGAGCTGCTCGCCGACCACTTCGACCTGGGCGCCCTGCGAGAGCTGCTCGGAGGCTTGCGAGACGGCACCCGCCAGCTCGTGGCCGTCGAATCGCAGACCGCCTCGCCGTTCGCGGCCTCGCTCAACTTCGAGTACGTCGCGCAGTATCTCTACGAGGACGACGCGCCCGCCGCCGAGCGCCGCGTTGCGGCGCTGACCCTCGACCGCGACCTCCTGCGCGAGCTCGCGGGCTCCGACGAGCTGCGCGATCTGCTCGATGCCGATGCCCTGGAGCAGGTCGAGCAGGAGCTCGGAAGCGAGCGCCGGGGAGGCGCCGACGCCCTGCACGACCTGCTGCGCCGCGTCGGCGACCTGGCCGACGCCGAGCTGCCGGGGCGCCTGCCGGGCGACAGCGCGGAGGCCGCCGCCGCGCTGCTCGGTGAGCGCCGAGCGCTGCGCCTGAGGATCGGCGGCGAAGACCGCCTGATCGCCGCCGAGGACGCCGGCCGCTACCGCGATGCGCTGGGCGCCATGCCGCCCGGCGGTGTGCCGGCTGCCTTCCTGGAGCCGGTCCCCGACGCACTGCGCTCGGTCGTGGCCCGCTTCGCGCGCTGGCGCGGGCCATTCGGCGCGCAGGTGCTGGCCCACCGCTACGGCCTCGAGCCGGCGGTCGCCGAGGCCGAGCTGATCGCCCTCGAGCGCGCCGGCCGGCTCGTGCACGGCGCGCTGCGTCCCGGCGGCAGCGGCAGCGAATGGTGCGACGTCGAAGTGCTGCGGCGTATCCGTCGCGCCTCGGTCGCGCGCCTGCGGCGCGAGGTGGAAGCCGTCGAGCAGCCCGCCCTGGCGCGGTTCGCGCTCTCGTGGCACGGTATCGGTCGCTCCGGCCGCGGTGGGATCGACCGTCTGCGCGAGGTGCTCTTCCCGCTGCAGCGGCTGCCGCTGGCGCCCGAGGTCTGGGAACGCCAGGTGCTGCCGCTGCGCATGGACTACCGGCCGGAGCTGCTCGACCAGCTCTGCACGACCGGCGAGATCGTCTGGCTCGGCGCCGACGCCGGGCGCGTTGCGATCGCCTTCCGCGAGGACGCCGCACTGCTCGGTCCGCCGCCCGGGCAGGCGCCTCCGCCCGCCGATCCGGCCTCGGAGGCCGTGCGCGGAGCGCTCCTCGGAGCACGGCACCTGAGCGAGCTCGTTGCGGAGACGGGCCTGGCCGAGAGCGACGTGATCGAGGCGCTCTGGCGCCTCGTGGCCTCCGGCGAGGCGACGAACGACGCCTGGGAGCCGTTGCGGCGGACGCGCCGTGCCGCGGCGCCGCGGACGCTCACGCCACGCGCCGGCACACGCCGGCTCACGCGCCGCCGTCTGCCGCCCCGCGGCGCCGCGCTCGGACGCTGGGCTCCGACCGCGCCGCTCCTGGCAGGGGCCGTCGACGAACCGGATCGCCGCCGCGCGCTGGCCGAGCTGCTGCTCGAGCGCCACGGCGTACTCGTGCGGGCCGCAGTGGTGGCCGAGGGCGTTCCGGGCGGCCCGGCCGGGCTGCGGCGCGCGCTCGGCGAGCTCGAGACGCTCGGCGTCTCGCGGCGCGGCTACCTGGTCGACGGCCTCGGCGGCGCGCAGCACGCCCTCCCGGGCGCGATCGAGCGGCTGCGCGAGCTGCGCGACCCGCAGGCGGACGCCACCGCCATCGCCCTGGGGGCCGGCGATCCCGCCAATCCGTACGGCATCGCGCTGCGCTGGCCCGCTCAGGCCGCCGGCCGCGCCTCGCGGGCCGCCGGGGCGCTCGTCGTGCTGCGCAACGGCGAGCCGCTGGCCTTCGCCGAGCGCGGCGGCAAGACGCTGCTCTCGCTGCAGCCGCTCGCCGATCCCGACTGGCACGCCGTCGCCGTGGCGCTCGCCGCCGCCGCACTCGAGGGCCGGGCAGGCACGCTGCAGCTCGAGCGCATCGACGGCGAGCCGGCGCCCGGCGCAGCCTGCGCGGCGGCCTTCACCGCTGCCGGATTCGCAGCCGGGCCGCGCCGTCTCAGCCTGCGCGCGAGGCGCTAGCCCTGCCCGAGGGGCACACGCTGCACGTGGCGGCGCTGCGCCTGGCGCCTCTCGTCGGCGAGCGGGTCGCTGCGCGCTCACCCGCGGCGCGGGCGCCGGCCGGTCTCGCAGCCGCGCTCGATGGCCACGTCCTCTCGTCCGTGCGCGCGCGCGGCAAGCACCTGCTGCTGCAGTTCGACGACGGACGCTGCCTCCACTCCCACCTGCGCATGACGGGCGCCTGGCACGTCTACCGCGCAGGTGAGCGCTGGCGCCGCAGCGAGTCGGCCGCGTGGCTCGTGCTCGGCGCCGGCGGGCTGAGCGCGGTCCAGTTCGGCGGCCCGGTGCTCGAGCTGCTCGACCGCGCGCGGCTCGCCCTCCACCCCGCCCTGCGCGCGCTCGGGCCCGACCTCCTCGACGGGGATCCGCAGATCGCAGCTGGCCGTGCGGCGAGCGCGGGAGCGCTCTGCGCCCGCGCGCGCCATCGGCGAGCTGCTGCTCGACCAGAGCGTGGCCGCGGGGATCGGCAACGTCGTGCGCTGCGAGGCGCTGTACGCGCTGCGCATCGATCCGTGGGCACCCGTCGGCGGCCTCGGCGACGCTACGCTCGCGGCCCTGTTCGAGCAGTCCCGCCGGGTGCTGCAGGCCGGTGTGGCCTCCGGCGGAGCGCTTCCCCGGGCCGTCTACGGCCACAAGCTCTGCCGCCGCTGCGGCGCTCGCGTGCAGCGCCGGGGGCAGGGCGACGAGGCGCGCACGGTGCACTGGTGCCCGGCCTGTCAGGTCGTTTGCAGTTGATCCAACATGCATAAATCTCCCTGCATCGAGAATCAACACTAACGATTTCGGTGGGTCTGCCGATACGTGACCCGGAGAGAGCAGCGCCGACGCCGCCCTTGGGGGTAACCGCACCGTGAACGTGAAGTCTGACCAGCCGATCACCTGCCTGATTGCTGACGACCATGAGATCGTTCGCGAGGGTCTGCGCATGGCGCTCTCTCGCGAGCCGAACATCCGCGTCGTGGGCGAGGCCAGCGACGGCGAAGCCGCCGTCGTGCTCGCCGAGCGCCGCCGCCCCGCCGTCGTCCTGATGGACGTCCGCATGGGCAACGTCGACGGCGTCACCGCCGCGAGCCGCATCCGCGACCGCGTGCCGGGCACCGCAGTCGTCCTCTTCACGGCTCACGCCGAGCGCAACCTCCTGCAGCGCGGCCGCGAGGCCGGCGCCCGGGGCTACGTGCTCAAGGAAGCCGGCCACGACACCATCGTGCGCGCCATCGACCGCGTTTCGCGCGGCGAGGATTTCATTGATCCGGCCCTCGCCCCCTCGCTGCTCGAGCTCTCGCGGGAGAGCCTGATCACCGGACGCGAGCGCGAGATCCTGCAGCTGCTGGCTGACGGCATGTCGAACGCCGACGTGGCGCAGAAGCTGTTCATCAGCCAGGAGACCGTCAAGAGCCACGTGCGTCACATCCTCGCCAAGCTCGAGGCCGACAACCGCACGCAGGCCGTCGCGATCGCCTTGCGCGAAGCGATCATCGAGTAGTGAGCGGAACCCCCGCGGGGAGCGAGCAGGCATGAGCGTCCACGAGATCGTCCTGGACGTCCTGCTTGCGGTCGCCCTCGCGGTGCTCGGGGCGCTCGTCGTGCGCGCCCGCGGGTCGCGCCGGGCCGCCGAGCGCAACGTCGAGTCCGAGCGCGCGCTGCGCGAGCAGCTGAGCGCGCAGGCGGACGCGCTGGATCGTCTCCTGGCCGCCACCACCGGCCTGGCCGACGAGCTCGACGAAGGCCGCCTGCTCGAGCGCATCGCCGAGGAGGCGCTCGAGCTCGTCTCGGCCGACTGCGGACTCGTGCTGGAGCGCATCGGCAATCGCTGCACCGTCGTGACGAGCGCGCCGCTCGGCGCCGCCTGGCGCCCCGGGCCGCTCGCAGCGGCCAGCGCCGCCGATCTCGCCGCGGAGCTCGCGGCGTCCTACGGCGGCTCCGTCGAGTTCCTGCCGCTGGCCGTTCCCTCCCTGCAAGCGGGCGCGCTGGCCGTGCTGCGCCCCGCAGACCGCCCCTTCAGCGCCGTGGAGCGCGCCCAGCTGCGCGTATTCGCCGCGGCCGCCGTGCGCACCGCGCACAACGCCCGTCTCTTCACCCTGGCCGAGACGCTGCGCATCGAGGCCGAGCTGCGCGAGCGCGAGCGCGGCCGCCTCTCCGACCGCCTCCTGCAGGTCGAGGAGGGCGAGCGCAGGCGACTCGCCCTCGCGCTGCACGACGGGCCGCAGCAGAGCATCGCGGGCATCGGGCTGATCGTGCAGGCCGCACACGACACGATTCGCGCGGGCGAGGTCGACGAGGGCCTACGCTCGCTGCAGCGCGCGCTCGAGCATTGCCGCACCGTCGTCGGCTCGCTGCGCACGCTGACGTTCGCGCTCGAGCCGATCACGCTGCGCGATCACGGGTTCACCGCCGCGTTCTGCGAGCTCGCCGGGCAGCTCTCGGAGGCCCACAAGGTCGAGATCACCGTGGACGCCGCGGCCATCGACATGCTCGACCGGCAAGCCCAGGTCTCGCTCTACCGCATCGCTCAGGAGGCCACGACGAACGCCGTCAAGCATGCGGGGGGCTCGCACATCAACGTGACCGCCCGCCGCCTCGAGAAGGGCGGCCTCGAGCTCTGCGTGGCCGACGACGGGCACGGTGCGAGCGACATCGACCTGCAGCGCGGCGGCATGCACCGCGGCGTGGACGCCATGCGCGAGCGCGCGTGGGGCGTCGGCGGCACCATGGCGTTCGAGGAGACGGCCGGCGGCGGCTGCACCGTGCGCGTGATCGTCCCGCCGCGGCCGGTGCCCGACGCGCAGATCGCCGCCAACGGTCACCTGCGCGCTGCCTGAGACCTCCGTAGGCGCAGGAGGACGATCAGCGAGATCGCGAAGACCACGGCCGCCACGACCTGGTTGATCCGGAACGGGCCGATCTCGTGCGCCGGGTCGACCCGCAGCCCTTCGACGAAGAACCGGCCGAGCGAGTAGAGCGCGAGGTAGAGCGCGAGGATGTAGCCGGGCGCCTGCACGCGCCAGTGCCGCGCGACGCGCAGCAGGATGGCCATCACGAGCAGGTTCCAGAGCGACTCGTAGAGAAACGTCGGGTGGAACGTCGGGTCGTCCAGGTACTGCGCCGGTCGGTGCTCGGGATCGATCTCGAGACCCCACGGCAGATCGGTCGGGCCGCCGAAGAGCTCCTGGTTGAAGTAGTTGCCGAAGCGGCCGAGCGCCTGCGCGAGCGCCACGCCCGGCGCCGCGCAATCGAGGATCACGAGCAGCGGCACGCCCGCCCGGCGCGCGCCGATGTAGGCACCGATGGCACCGCCGAGCAGCGCGCCGTAGATGCCCAGGCCGCCCTGCTGGATACGAGGGATGTCGGTCAGGTGACCCGAGAACGCCGACCAGTCGGTGACGACGTGGTAGAGCCGCGCGCCCACGACGCCGGCCGGCACGGCCCACAGCGCGACCTCGCCCGCCAGCGCCGGATCGCGCTCGCGCAGCGCGAGCTGGCGCCGCGTGACCAGGATCGCGATGAGGATCCCGACGGCCAGCAGAATCCCGTACCAGCGCGGCGCGAGCGGCCCCAGATGGAAGACGAACGGGTTCGACGGACTCGGAATCGAGGCCAGGAGCACGGCTCGAACATACCGCTAACCTCCGGGCATGGACCCCGGGAGCGCAGCCGCGACGGCCTTGCGCGGCCGGGTCGCCGTGGTGGCGGGCGGCACGCGCGGAGCCGGCCGTGGCATCGCCGTCGCCCTCGGTGCGTGCGGTGCGACGGTGTACGTGACCGGGCGTTCCAGCTCCCTCTCCGGGCCCTCCGAGCTCGGCCGCTCCGAGACGATCGAAGGCACGGCGGAGCTGGTCGACGCGGCCGGAGGGCGCGGCATCGCCGTGCGTTGCGATCACATGCGGATCGACGCGGTCGATGCCCTGCGCGCGCGCATCGAGAGCGAGTCGGGCCGGCTGGACGTACTCGTGAACGACATCTGGGGCGGCGAGAAGCTGATCGGCTGGGGCATGCCGTTCTGGGAGCATGACCTCGAGGCCGGCCTGCGTGCCTGGCGCAACGCCGTCGAGACGCACCTGATCACGTCGCACCGGCTCGTTCCGTTGCTCGTGGCCAACGGCAGCGGCCTCGTGATCGAGGTCACCGACGGCGACAGCGACCGCTACCGCGGCTCGCTCTTCTACGACCTCGCGAAGGCGTCGGCGATCCGCCTCGCGCTGGCGCAATCCAGCGAGCTCGCGCCGCATGGCGTGGCTGCGGTCTCTCTCACGCCCGGCTTCCTGCGCTCCGAGGAGATGCTCGACCATTTCGGTGTCCAGGAGTCCAACTGGCGGGACGGGATCGCCAAGGATCCCCATTTCGCGCTGGCGGAGACGCCCGCCTACGTCGGGCGCGCGGCGGCTGCCCTGGCGAGCGATCCCGGCGTCATGCGCTGGAGCGGCCAGGCGCTCTCGTCGTGGGTGCTCGCTCGCGAGTACGGCTTCCGCGACGTCGACGGATCGCAGCCCGACTGGGGCCGCTGGTTCGACGACGTGGTGCTGGGCGAGCTCGATCCGCTCGGCGTGGACGTGACGAACTACCGCTGACGGCGGCCCCGCTGCGCTCCGATCCCCGCAGCCGGAGCCGCGGCCGGACGTCTAACCCAGCGCCTCGAGGGCCTCGGGGTTGACCTGGAAGGAGCGGCCGCAGCCGCAGCCGGCCTCGACCTGGGGGTTGCGGAACTCGAAGCCCTTGCCGCCCAGCCCTCCGTCGTACTCCAGCACCGTGCCGGCGAGCAGCGGGGCCGAGAACGGGTCGATCACGACCGTGAGGCCCGGGACGTCGAGCACGAGGTCGTCGTCGCGGCGCTCGTCGTACTCGAGCAGGTACTGGAAGCCCGAGCAGCCGCCGCCCTGCACGCCGACGCGCAGAACCGCGTCTGCGGGGCGGCCTTCGGCCTCGCGCAGGGCGATTGCCTTGACCCGTGCCTCTTCGCTGATCGTGACGACGTCCATCTGCCCCAGTCTAACCCCGCGGGTCGTCTTTCTATTCCCTCCCGCGAGTCGCACCCGGCCGACTGCTATCGTCGCGCCACCGTGGAGGAGGCCGCGACGATCGGGACCGCTGCGGCGGGCGCTCCGGCTGCTGACGTAAGCGTGCGGCTGGACGGCGTGTCGAAGTCCTTCGGCGCGTTCGTGGCGGTCGACGACATCGAACTCGACGTCGCGCGCGGCGAGTTCTTCTCGCTGCTCGGCCCGTCCGGCTCGGGCAAGACCACCTGCCTGCGCATGATCGCGGGCTTCGAGCGCCCCACGACGGGGCGCGTGTTCCTGGGCGGAGAGGACGTCACGCAGCGCGCACCCTACGAGCGCGACGTCAACACGGTCTTCCAGGACTACGCCCTGTTCCCGCACATGAGCGTGCAGGAGAACGTCGAGTACGGACTGCGCGTCAAGCGCGTGGCGAAGGCGGAGCGGCGACAGCGCGCCGGCGAGGCGCTCGCGCTCGTGCGGCTGGGCGAGTTCGCGCAGCGCAAGCCGAGCCAGCTCTCGGGCGGGCAGCGGCAGCGCGTCGCGCTCGCGCGGGCGCTCGTCAACCGACCCGGCGTCCTGCTGCTGGACGAACCGCTGGGAGCGCTCGATCTCAAGCTCCGCCAGGAGATGCAGATCGAGCTCAAGCACATCCAGCAGACGGTCGGGATCACGTTCATCTACGTCACGCACGATCAGGAAGAGGCGCTTTCGATGAGCGACCGGCTGGCCGTCTTCAGCCAGGGCCGCATCGAGCAGATCGGCAGCCCGGCCGAGGTCTACGAGCGGCCCGCCACGGCCTTCGTCGCCAACTTCGTCGGCACCTCGAACGTCCTCGGAGATGGGCGCGCCGTGCGCCCCGAGAAGCTACGGCTCGAAGACCTCGCCTACCTGCCGGTCGAAGGCGAGGAAGTACGCCGGGGGGCGATCGAGGACGTCGTGTATCTGGGACCGATCACGCGCTATGTCGTGCGGCTCGAGGACGGATCGGCGCTCGGCGTGCTCGCGCAGAACCTCGCGCAGACGTCTACGGAGGTACGGGCGGCTCAGGGCCGCGCGGTACAGGTCGTGTGGGACGGCGGCAGCGCCGTCGCGATCACGACGTCACGGGAGACTGAGGAGAACGGATGAAGACGCGCATTGCCGTCATCGCGCTGGCGACGGCCGCCCTGCTCGCCACGAGTGTGGCGGCGACGGCGAAGCCCGCCGGCCACAAGCTCGGCGGCGTACTCAAGGTGGTGGCCTGGGAGGGCTACACGGAGAACCAGTGGGTCAAGCCGTTCGAGAAGCAGACCGGCTGCACGGTGCAGCACCAGTACGCCGGCAGCTCGGACGAGATGTACAACCTCATGAAGAAGAACGCGGGCTACGACCTCGTGTCGGCCTCGGGCGACGCCTCCAACCGCCTCATCGCGAGCGGGCTCGTGCAGCCCATCGACACCTCCAAGATCCCGAACTGGAAGCAGCTCACGCCGCAGCTCCGCACGGGCGCGAACCAGTACGTCGGGGGCAAGAACTACGGCGTCCCGTGGCAGTGGGGCCCCAACGTGCTGATGTGGAACACGGCCAAGTACAAGGGCGTCACGAACTCCTGGTCCGCCCTCTACGACCCCAAGAACAAGGGCATCATCACGATCCCGAACAACCCGATCCAGATCGCGGATGCGGCGCTCTACCTCTCCAAGACGAAGCCCTGCGCTCGGCATCAAGGATCCGTACGAGCTGACGTCGGAGCAGCTCAACGCCGCGGTCGCCCTGCTCAAGCAGCAGCGCCCGCTGATCAAGTCCTACTGGGGCTTCGCGACCGACGAGGTCAAGAACTTCCAGACCGGCGGGGCCACGCTCGGCGCCGCCTGGCCGCTCGCGGTCGCACAGCTCCAGCGCGCGGGCATGAAGGTCGCGCAGTCGCTGCCGAAGGAAGGCGCGACCGGCTGGTCCGACGTCTGGATGCTGGCCAAGAACCCCAAGAACCCCGACTGCGCGCAGGCCTGGCTGAAGTACTCCGCCGGCGCCAAGGTGCAGGCGCAGGTGGCGAAGTTCAACACCTACACGCCGGCCAACCTGCTCTCGTGCAAGGCGCTCGGCAAGAAGCTCTGCACGGCGCTGCATGCCGACGGCGACTCCGCCTACCTGAACCGCGTCAAGTTCTGGAAGACGCCGCTCAGCGACTGCGGCAACGGCAAGAGCGACTGCATGCCGTACTCCACGTGGGTCTCGAAGTGGACCTCGATCAAGGGCTGATCGACGGCCGCTGACGTCACGCCGAAGGCGGAGAGCTCGCTCACGCGGCTCTCCGCCTTCTTCTTCCGCCACCGCTGGCTCAAGCTGGTGCTGCTGCTGGCGATCCCGCTGGCGTGGCTGGTCGGCGTCTACCTGGCCTCGCTCGGCAGCCTGCTCGTGCAGTCGTTCTGGCGCGCCGACGAGCTCTCGCCGAATCCCGTCCACGTCTGGAACCTCGACAACTACCGCTCGTTCCTGACCGGCGACCCGGTCTACCGCTCGATCGTCGGGCGCACGCTCGGATTCGCCGCCATCACGACGGTGGTCGACGTCATCCTGGCCTTCCCGCTGGCCTATTACCTCACGCGCGTGGCCTCTCGCGCGCACGCGCCGCCTCGTGCTCGTGCTCGTCACGGTGCCGCTCTTCTCGAGCCTGATCGTGCGGCTCTACAGCGTGCGCCTGATCCTCGACGACGGCGGGATCCTGCACGCGCTGGCGGCCAAGGTCGGCCTCAACGTGCAGATCGGGTTCAGCGAGCTCGCGATGGCGATCGCGTTCTCGTACGTCTGGCTGCCATTCATGATCCTGCCGGTCTACGCCGCACTCGAGCGCGTCCCGGGCTCGCTCATCGAGGCCTCGCGCGACCTCGGCGCGAAGGGCTCGACGACCTTCCGCACGGTGCTGCTCCCGCTCTCCTTCCCGGGCGTCGTGGCCGGCTCGATCTTCACGTTCTCGCTCACGCTCGGCGACTTCATCACGCCGACGATCGTCGGCGGCGACAACCACCAGCTGATCGGCTCGGTCGTCTACAGCAACTTCGGCATCGCCAACAACGCGCCGTTCGCGGCCGCCTTCGCGACCGTGCCGCTCGCGATCATGGCCATCTACCTCATCGTCGCCAGGCGCCTCGGCGCCTTCGAGCACCTCTAGCCGTGGAGACCCGCACCACAGGCGCGCTGCTCCGGGTCTGGACGATCATGGTCGTGATCTTCCTCTGGATCCCGCTCGCGATCATCATGCTCTACGCGTTCAACCGCTCGAACGTGCAGACCTGGCCGATCAAGCACTACTCCACGCACTGGTTCGGCGTGGCCTGGCGCGACCAGGAGGTGCGGGACGCCTTCGTGCTCTCCCTCAAGGTGGCCTGTGCGGCGACGGCGGTCGCGCTCGTGCTGGGCAGCGCCGCGGCCTTCGCCGTCGCGCGCTACCGCTTCTTCGGCGTCAACTCGGTCTCGTTCCTGGTGATCATCCCGATCGCGCTGCCGGGCGTGATCACCGGCATCGCGCTGCAGTCGTCGTTCGCCGTCGCCGGCATCTCGTTCTCGCTCTGGACGATCATGATCGGGCACGCCACGTTCTGCATCGTGCTCGTGTTCAACAACGTCATCGCCCGGCTGCGCCGCATGCTGCCGTCCATCGAGGATGCCTCCATGGACCTCGGCGCGAACGGCTTGCAGACGTTCCGCTACGTGCTCTTCCCCGAGTTGCGGAGCGCGCTCGTGGCGGGCGCGCTGCTGGCCTTCGCGCTCTCCTGGGACGAGGTCATCGTCACGATCTTCACGGCCGGCGGCAACACCACCATCCCGATCTGGATCTGGACGGGGCTGCGCACGGGCGGCAGCGGCTCGGAGATCAACGTTGTGGCCGCAGCCGTCGTCGTACTGAGCATCATCCCCGTCTACTTCGCACAACGGCTGACGAGCGGCGCCGGCGCCTCGTCGTCCGGCTCGCAGGCTTCCTGATGCTCCTGCGCTCGGCCCGCTGGACGCTTGCCGTCGCGGCGCTCGCCTGCCTCGTGACCGCCTGCGGCAAGAGCGGCTCGTCCGCCGATGCGCCCTCCGCCGGCCCGGCCGGGCCCGAGCGGACGCTGCCCCCCGCCGAGGGCGCGCTGCGCCTGCTCGTGCGCCAGGGCTATGCGGAGAGCGCCTGGGTGCGGCCCTTCGAGCGCAGCACCGGATGCAAGGTCGAGGTGCGCTACGCCGACAGTCCGCAGGGGCTGCGGCGCGCCGCCGACGGCTGGTCGTTCGACGTCGCCTCCATCCCGGGCGGGCTTGCCTACGCCGTCGCGCAGGACGGCGCCGCGCGCGCGCTCAACCCCGACCTCGTGCCCGAGCGCGCGAGCTTCCGCGCCCCGTTCCGCAATCCCGCGGCCGGCATGGCCGGCGCCAGGCGCTACGGCGTCTCGTTCCTGTGGTCGCCGCGGCTCCTGATCTGGCGGCACACGATCCGCAAGCACGCGCCCGCGACCTGGGCTCCGCTGGCCTGGAACACCAAGGCGCGCAAGGGACGGGTCTCACTCGAGGACACGCCGCTCGAGATCGGCGACGCCGCGCTCGCGCTGCGCAAGCTGACGCCGGCGCTCGCGATCGGCGATCCCTACGCGCTCGACGAGAACCAGTTCGCCGCCGCTCTGGCGCTGACCAAGCGCCGCATGCACCTCGCGGGTGCGCTCTGGCAGCTGCCCGGCGACCAGATCGACGCCTTCGCCGGCGACCTCGTCGATGTCGGCGAAGGCGACTGGTACACGGCCGGCCAGATCCGCGACCAGAACGTCGACATCGGGCTCACCCTCCCCCGCGAGGGTGCGCCGGCGGAGGTCGATCTCTGGATGCTCGGCGCCCGCGCCCTCCACCCCGGCTGCGCCTACCGCTGGATGCGCTACGCCTCGGGAGCCCGCGTCCAGGCGCAGGTGGCGCGCTACTTCGGCGCCACGCCCGGTCAACCGCGACGCCTGCGCCCTGCTCGGCCGGGCGGCCTGCCGCGCACTGCACGCCGACGCCCCGGCCGCATTCCTCAAGCGCTTCGCGTTCCGCCACACGCCGGTGGAGAACTGCGGCGGAGGGCGGCGATGCGTCCCGCTGGCGCGCTGGGAGCAGGACTGGAACGAGCTCGGGGGCAGCTGACCGCAGCCAAGTGACACTCGCCGCGTGTGTCACTTGGCCGTACGAACGGCGTCTGGCCCGTACGAATGGGGTCTGGCCCGCACAGTTGGGGTCTGACCCCAAGTGTTCGGGTCTGACCCCAAGTGTTCGTTTTCGGTGCCGACGCCTCTAGGCATGCCGAAAACCGGGCGCCTTGGCCTGGCGGATGCGCTCGTCGCGGGCGAGCGCCCTTCGGTGCCGAGGCGTCAGAAACGGCATGGGCAGTGGGATGGACACCCGGGGTCAGACCCGAACACTTGGGGTCAGACCCCGACAGCGCGGGTCAGACCCCGCTTTGCCCCGCTTTGCCGCACCGGGTTCACGGCGGCGCTTGCACGGGCCAAATGACACCCGCCGCGTGTGCCACTTGGCCCATGTCAGATACGCCATCCAGCGGCTAGATTTCCGGGATGACCCGCGCCCGCATCGCGCTGCTGGCCCTCTGCACGCTGCTGGTCGGCGCCGGGGTCGGCTACGGCGCGACCCACATGGGCGGGTCGTCGGGCACCTCGACGGCCGACGAAGCGGTCGCGGCAGCGACCACGGAGGCGCCGGGAACGGTGGCGACGACACAGGCCGGCGGCCTGGCCGCGTTCGCGGCGTGCCAGAAGGACGAGACCTTCGGGTGCTATCAGCGCGAGTTCCGCACGATCGTGGACACGCAGGATCCGGGTGTCGCGCTCGACGATCTGGACGCGCTCTACAAGACGGATCCGTACGTTCGGCGCACGTGCCATCCGCTCGCTCACGAGATCGGCCACCTGGCCTACGCCAAGTACAAGAGCGTCACGACGGCGGAGGGCTACGCGCGCGAGACCTGCTGGTCGGGCTACCACCACGGCCTCATGGAGAGCTACATCTCGCAGTTCAGCGACAAGCAGCTGCGGGCTCGCATGAACGGCATCTGCCGGCAGGATCCGAGCCATCCGTACTCGCTCGCCTACTACAACTGCTGGCACGGCCTCGGCCACGGGCTCACGATCCGCTGGCAGCAGGACATCTTCCACGCCCTGCGCTTCTGCAACGCCATCGCCCACGACTGGGAGCGGCAATCGTGTTACAGCGGCGTCTTCATGCAGAACATCGTGGCCAACGGCAGTGGGATGCACCGCTCCGTCGATCTCAAGCCGAGCGACCCCATCTACCCCTGCGACGCGGTCAAGGAGCGCGAGAAGCCCTCCTGCTACCTCATGCAGACCTCGTACGTGCTGCAGGTCAAGGGCTGGAAGCTGCCCGTGGCGTTCCGCATCTGCGATCGCGTCGAGTCCCGCTACGTCGGCACCTGCTACCGCAGCATGGGCCGCGACATCTCGGGCGCGGCGCTGCTCGCACCGCGCAAGATCGCCGCGCAGTGCGCGCTCGGCGCTGCCAAGCATCGAGCGGATTGCATCGCCGGGGCAGCCGCCAACGCCGTCTACGACCGCCACGCGCGGGCGATGGCCGATGCGCTCTGCCACGTCGTCAAGGCCGCCGAGCGCAAGGCCTGTCGTCTCGCCACCAATCAGGCCGTGGCGACGCTCTGACCATTCGCGCCAAACGGCACTAGTGTCAGATGCATGCGCTGGATGCTCGCAATCGCGACACTTGCGGCCGTCGCTGCGCTCCTCTTCGGCGTCGCCGCGCAGCGAGCTCCGAGCGGCCAGGCGGCGTTCGACGCGACGACCGTTGCCGACCGCGGCGCCGTCAAGGGAGCGATCTCCTACCGGGCACGGGCGGTGGTGCCGAAGGACGGGCACTGGCGCGCACTGCAGATCGCGTTCGTGCGGGCGCACGACGCCCCCGCAGCGACGCCGCCGGTCCCGCTGCGCGTGCTCGAGGCGACGCATCAGCGCGTCTTGTGGGCGCTCGCGACCTTCGAGCTCGCTGACGGCACGACCGTCGCAGAGCGCTTCAGCTGGCGCCGCGGCGTCGGCTGGCGCGATCTCGGTGCGACCCATGCGCTCTGCCCGGCCGTGCCGCCCGAGGTGCGCGGCGCGTGGCGTCTCGGCCGCTGTGGCTGACCGCTACACGGCGTAGTCGAGGAACGCGCACTCGCACGGCTGTCCCGCGGCCACGCGCAACTCGGGGACGCCGGGACGCATCGCGACCGAGACGACGGTGCCCACGAGCGGCGTGTCGGGCTCACCGGACGGCTCGTCGTGCCTGCAGACCGCCTGCGGAGCGGAATCGTGGGTGGCGAGCAGCGCAAGCCCGTCGGCGAGCGCACCCGGCCCAGCGCGCACGGCGGCAGCGAGACGCGCCTGCGACCCCGGCATCCAGTCGGCGGGCTGCTCGGCCTCGCCCTTCGCAAGCTCGGCGTCGAGGAAGTGGTTGCTGTGTGCGAGCCGGCCCTCCTGCGGCTCGACCCGGGCCGCGCCGGCGGGCGAGAGCTCGAAGTGCGCACCTGCGCCGGCCGCATCGACCACCGTGATGCAGCTCGAGGCCGAGAACGGCGTGTCGCGCAGCAGCTCCCACGCATCCCCGACGCTCGCCGCCTCGCCCAGCAGACGCCGCAGCACGAGGTGCACCGGAACGCCGAGCTCGCCTCGGCCGTCGCGCTCGTGGTAGAGGATGTTGAGCGCCACGGCGATGCCGCGCGTCGAGACTCCGACCTTGGCCAGGATGCCGGCCTCGGTCATCGTGGCGAAGCGCGCGCCCTCGACGGCGGCCGACCAGACCACGCAGCGCTCCGGCGCGTCGGCGTACCAGTCCCAGTTCTGGGCCAGCCAGGGGCCCTCGGGCCCGGCCGTGCGCCCGACGGTCGTGCATTCGGCCAGCGCGAGCAGCTCGGTGCGCCCGTTGAGAGCGGCCACGAGCTCCAGCTCGAGCTGCGCAGCGCGCGCGAAGGCCTCCAGCTCCTCGGCCAGGGGCGCGTGCCAGCGCGCGGTGCGGGCGAGCACGCGCTCACCGAAGCGGCGGACGTCGTCGCGCGAATGCCCGAGCCCGGCGAAGAGCGGCAGGTAGGCGTCGAGGCAGAGCGCCGCCCGCCCCGCGAGCGCAGCTCCGGCGACCCGCCCGCGCTCCCGCGGATCCGTCGCATCCGTACGCAGCGTGGCGAGTGCCGTCTGGGCGAGCGCCGCCATACGGGCACGGTAGTGAATCCGGGCACGGCCAAGTGGCACACGCGGCGAGTGTCATTTGGCCGCTATTCGACGAGGGCGTTGTCGAGCGAGAGGACGTAGGCATCCGCGCTCTCGCCGAGCCACGCGAGCTCGGCGGGGAGCGAGGCTGCGAGCAATCCCGCGCTGCCGCCGCGCATTCGCAGCTCGTCCGCAAAGGGCTCGAGCCAGTCGGGTTCGCGGCCGCCCCAGGGCACCGTGATCGTCTGATCGATGGCAAACGGGGCGATCCCGCAGTAGCCCTCCACCAGGCTGCCCATCGGCGTCCAGGTCTCGGTCGTGCCGCCGAAATCTGCAGTCACGGGACGGCGGGTGAGGTGGCCGTTGCCACACCACGTGAGCACCTTGTCGCCGTCCTCGAGCCCGTGCATGACGGCTGCGAGATTGCGCGCCTGCCGATCCTCACGCCAGTTGACGTCGGCGCGGGTCTCGGGCCCGGTTCTTCGTCGTATGACGTCGATGGGCGCCTCGTACGCGTGCAGCGTCCAGCCCAGGTCGAGCGCCGTCGCCACCAGTGCACGCATCTCCGGCTGGCCGAGGTAGCCATCGAGAGGCTCCTCAAGAGAGCGCATCTCGTTCGCCCGCTCGGCCACGCCGCGATCCCAGAGGGCCTCCATCGCAAGGTGACGAACCCCCAGCCGATGGGCCACGGGCAGCAGCGACCGCCCCAGGACTCGCGTCCGCACGCAGCGCGCTCGGCCCGAGTGCGCCTCGTTCATCAGTACGAGACGCGAACGCGCGAATCCGCGCTCCACGAGTTCCGCCGGCGATCTCCAGTCGGCCATCCGGGGAGCATGCCGCACGGCCAAGTGGCACACGCGGCGAGTGC
>CAVQLU010000012.1:0-25330 GCA_963713435.1 uncultured Actinomycetes bacterium | reverse complement strand
TCGACCCGGCGGTCGTCGAGCGGCAGGACGTTGTACTTGACCGCCTCGATCAGGAAGAGGCGCTGCAACTCGTGCAGTTTCTCGGGCTGCTCCTTGGCGAGGTCGTGCGCCTGCGTCCAGTCGTCCGGCGCGTACAGCTCCCAGACGTCGTCGTCGTAGGAGGGCAACGGTTCGATGACCCATGGCGTGCTGTGTCGCGTGACGGCAGTCCAGCCCTTGTGGTAGATGCCGCGGTTGACGAACATCTCGAAGTACTGCGTCTCGCGGCCCTCGGCCGCCTTCGCGTCGTCGAACGTGGGGGCCATGCTCACGCCGTGCAACGCCATCTGCTGCACGCCGTTCACGTGGGTCGGGTGCGGCAGCCCGGCGACGTCCAGCACCGTCGCGGCGATGTCGATCACGTGATGGAACTGCGTGCGCAGCTCGCCCTGCGCCTTGATCCCGTTGGGCCAGTGCACGATCACGGGGTTGCGCGTGCCGCCCCAGTGCGAGGCCACCTGCTTCGTCCACTGGTAGGGCGTGTTCATCGCGTGCGCCCAGCCGACCGCGTAGTGGTTGTAGGCCGCGGGCGTGCCGAAGAGGTCGATCTTCGAGCTCATGAACTCGACCGTCTCGAGCCCCGCGGCGCCGTTCAGCATCAGGAGCTCGTTGAACGAGCCGTTGATCGTGCCCTCGGCGGATGCGCCGTTGTCGCCGATCACGAGGTAGACGAGCGTGTCCTCGAGCACCCCGAGGTCGTCGAGCGCGTCGATCAGCCGGCCGATGTGGTGGTCCGTGTGCTCGAGGAAGCCGGCGTAGACCTCCATCTGGCGCGCGAGCACCGGCTTCAGCCCGTCCGGCATGTCGTCCCAGGCCGGGATCTCCTCGTGGCGCACCGTCAGCTCCGCGTCGGCCGGAACCACGCCGAGCTGCTTCTGGCGCGCCAGGGTCTCCTCGCGCACGGCATCCCAGCCCTGGTCGAACGTGCCCTTGTACTTGGCCGACCATTCCTCGGGCACGTGATGAGGGGCGTGCGTGGCGCCGGGCGCGTAGTAGGCGAAGAACGGCTTGTCGGGCATCAGCGCCTTCTGCTGGCGGACCCAGTCGATGGCGTGATCCGTCATGTCCTCGGTGAAGTGGTAGCCCTCCTCGGGCAGACGGTCCGGCTCGATCGGGACCGTCCCGTTGTAGAGCGCGGGCGCGTACTGGTTGGTCTCGCCGCCGAGGAAGCCGTAGAAGTGCTCGAAGCCGCCGCCACCCGTCGGCCAGGCGCGGAACGGGCCCATCGGGCTGGTCTCCCACACCGGCACCTCGTGGCACTTGCCGAACTGCGC
Organism: uncultured Actinomycetes bacterium; assembly: GCA_963713435.1. Lineage (GTDB taxonomy): Bacteria > Actinomycetota > Thermoleophilia > Gaiellales > JALYLC01 > JALYLC01. The sequence continues at coordinate 24,017 of CAVQLU010000012.1, read as the reverse complement.
GGTCGAGTAGCCGTTCAGCCTGAGCGTCTCGGCCAGCGGCGCCGCGGTATTGGGCCGCACCGAGCTGTACCCGGGCGCCGACGTGGCGATCTCGGTGATGCCGCCCATGCCGACCGCGTGATGGTTGCGGCCGGTCAGCAGCGCCTGCCGCGTCGGCGAGCAGAGCGCCGTCGTGTGGAAGCGGTTGTAGCGTAGGCCCCTGGCGGCGAGCTTCTCGGCATTGGGCGTCGCGCAGGGCCCTCCGAAGGCGCTCGCGGCGCCGAAGCCGCAGTCGTCGATCAGGATCACGAGCACGTTCGGCGCACCGGCCGGCGGCCGCAGCGGCAGGATCGGCGGGAAGGCCGTGTCCGGGTCCTTGGCGTCGTAGGTGATGAGACCGGAATGCGGCAGATCGGCGATCGGCAGGCTGTCTCGCCGGTAGTCGTCCTTCGTCGGCACGTAGATCCCCTCGGAGAATGCGTCCTGAATGACCCTGGCACGGCGGACGCTAGCAGCGTGCACGCGCCGCGAACGCTCGGCCCCGGCGCGCTCACCCGGGTGAGCGAACCATCGCCGGACACCGGGGGCGAAGGGATAATCCCCGCATGCCGCTGGAAACCCAGGAGCGCGGTGGGACGGACGACCCGGCTCCGCTGATCGAGACCAAGTTGCTGCCGCCGCGCGTGCGGCCGAACATCCTCGTCCGAACCCGGCTCGAGCGGTTGCTCGATGCTTCCGCCTCCGCCGCGCTGACGCTCGTCGATGCGCCCGTCGGCTCCGGCAAGACCATGCTCGTGCAGTCGTGGTGCGCGAACCAGTCGGGCGCGGTCGCCTGGGTGTCGCTCGATGCCGCCGACGACGACCCGGCGCGCCTCTGGACGTATCTGGCGACTGCCATCGACCGCGTCAGGCCTGGCCTCGGCCGGACGGCGCTGCGCAGGCTGCGCACGTCCGGCGGCTCGATCACCGCCGCCGTCGACGAGCTCGTGAACGCGCTGACCGGCTACGCCGCGCCGGTTGCCATCGTGCTCGACGACCTCCACGCTCTCTCCAGCGAGGAGTGCTTCGGCTCGCTCGAATACGCAGTGGAGCGCCTGCCGTCCAACGCCCGCCTCATCGCGACCACGCGCGTCGACCCGCCCGTCGGCCTGGCCAGGCTGCGCGCTCGCGGCACCCTCGCCGAGATCCGCTCGCGCGAGCTCGCGTTCACGGTGGAGGAGGCGCGCGCATTCCTGGTCGACGCCGAGGGAATGGCGCTCGCCGATGTCGACGTGGAGCAACTCGTCGAGCGCACGGAGGGCTGGCCCGCCGGCCTCTACCTGGCGGCGCTCTGGCTGCGCGGGCTCGACGATCCCGGCGCGGGCGTGCGCGACTTCGCAGGCGATCACCGTCACGTCGCCGAGTACCTGACAGGCGAGGTGCTCGATGCGCTCGAGCCCGAGCAGCGCGATTTCCTGCTGCGCAGCTCCGTGCTCAACCGCTTTACCGCAGAGCTCTGCGATCACGTCCTCGAGCGGACGGACTCGGCCGCGATGCTGGCCGAGATCGAGCGCTCGAACCTCTTCCTGGTGGCGCTCGATCCACGCGGTGAATGGTTCCGGTATCACCATCTCTTCGCCGACCTGCTGCAGCTCGAGCTCGGCGACAGCGACCGGGCGGCGGCGGCCGAGCTCCGCCGCCGCGCTGCGGCGTGGTTCCGCGAACACGGCCTGATCGCCGACGCCTTCGAACACGCTGCCGCGTCCGGGGACGAGGAGATGGTCGCCGACATGCTCTTCGAGAATGCGACCGCGCTGGTCAGGAGCGGCCGGGCGGCGACCCTGCTGCGCTGGACGGAGCGCCTCTCGGAGGAGCTCCTGCTCGACCGCCCGGTGATATCGGCGGGCGGGGCGATCGCCGCGGGTCTGCTCAGCCGTCACGCAGCGGAGCGCCGCCGCCTCCTGGCCCTGGCCGAGCGCTCGCGCAACGAGCGTCCCGAGCGCTGGTCGCCGCTGGCCGAGGCCGCCTACTGGTTCGTGCGCGGCGGTTGGATCGACGGGAATGTCGGCGGCGCCGTGACCAGCGCGCAGACGGCTCTCGGGGTGGTGCGTGGCACCGAGACCGAGCTCCCGGGCATCGCCTGCCTGGCCTATGCGCTCTTCCTGGCCGGGGACACTGCCGGTGCCCGCGAGCACGCGGAGCGCGCCATCGCCCGCGAAGACGCGCCGATCCGGCCGATCGGCATGATCGAGGCCCTCGCGACGCTCGCGCTCGTCGAGGCCGGCGATGGCCGCGCGACCGAGGCGGAGTCGCACGCCAGGGAAGCACTGGACGTGGCCCGCGCCACGGGTCTCGAGGACGGCTGGATGACCGGTCTCGCACGCCTCGCGCTGGCGCGGGCGCTCGAGGCCGCCGGGCGCCTCCCGGAAGCCGAGGCCGCGGCGGAACGAGCCGAGCGGATCCGGCACTCGGCGGAGCCCTCGGTCGAGAACGCCCAGGCGCGCCTCGCCCTCGCCTCCATCCGCGTGGCTCGCGGTCGCCTGTCGCGGGCCGCGGCCGATGTCGCCGCGGCGCGGAGCCTGATGGCGGGCTTCGTCGACGCCGGCACGCTGCCTCTCGAAGCGGATCTCATCGAGCAGGCCCTCGAGAAGGCCGAGGCGGTGCGCGTCGACGGCGCCGCGGTGGAAGTGCCGAGCGCCGCGGAGCTGGCCGTCCTGCAACTCCTGCCGACCCGGCTCTCGCAGCGCGAGATCGGCGCTGAGCTGTTTCTCTCGCTCAACACGGTCAAGACGCACTCGCGCGAGCTCTACCGCAAGCTCGGCGCGCGCTCGCGCGAGGAGGCGGTGGTTCGCGCCGCCGAGCTCGGGCTTCTGGACACCGTTGACTGACCCGTTGCCGATCTTGCATCGTGCCGGATGCTGCGTTACCATCCCGGCCAACGACGCGGGGTGGAGCAGTCCGGTAGCTCGTCGGGCTCATAACCCGAAGGTCGCAGGTTCGAATCCTGCCCCCGCTATCGACGGAGGGCGCGCGCGCCGCGGCGCCCTCCGCCGCGTTTTCGGGAGCGTGAACCTCTAGGCCGTGGCACTCGAGAGCGCAACGCTGCCGCCGCCTCCGATGCTGAGCGTGACGGCGCAGGACGCGGGCTTCTCTTCTTCGTAGGGAATGCCGACGTCGACCGTGCTGCTCGTTCCCGCGGGTATCTGCAGCTGCTGGTCGTCCTCGTCGCGGGAGATCGCATCGCCGTTCGCCAGCTGCAGGACGGGCCGCGCGACGGTGGCGCCGGCGAGCGTGTCCTCGTTGCGCACGACGATGTGGAACCTGACGATCCTGCCGCGTTCGTCGACGACGCAGGCCGAGCTGGTGTCGAGCTGGATGGGAGAGCTGGCGGCGGCCGCCGCGTCTGCCGACTGCTGGATGTCGGCGAACATCTGGTTGAGGCCGGCGGCCTCGCCGGCGCTCTTGCGGCCAGCGATCGACCACAGCAGACCGAAGGCGACGAGCACCACCAGCGCCGTGATCCCGATCATCGCCCCGGCGCTGCCGCGGCCTGCGTTCTCGTGATCGTTCATGCACTCAACCTAGAGCTCGCAGGGGCGTCGCGTCCCCCTCCTGAGCGTCAGTCAGCCGTCGAGTGCGCTCGCCGGAGCGAACTCGATCTCGGCCGGGAGAGACTTCGGCGCCTCGGTCTCGAGCTCGTCGCGCACGCGCATGTCGAAGTAGACGTAGATCGTCGCGAGGGCGACGAACGGCATGGCCACGACGTAGATCAGCCCCGAGACGATGTTGAGGAGCGCGAGCGGCACGCTCGTCAGCAGGATCAGCAGCCCGCTCAGCAGCGGGCCGGCGATGATCGCGAGCATCGCACCGGCCACCGCGAGCGAGCCGGTCTTGAGCCAGCCGTGCCGCACGAGTCCGCCGCTGCGCCGCAGAGCGCCGACCGTCGATCGGTCCTCGAGCACCACCACGGGCGCGATCAGCGCCCAGCGGACGGCCAGCCAGATGGCGATCGGAAGCAGGAAGAGCGAGTAGAGCAGCGCCGAGATGACGAGCGCGGCGATCACGAGGGCCCCGAGCAGCGACCACACGTACGGGACCGCCAGCCGGTAGGCCCGCAGCGGTGAGATCGGCCGGCCGGCGTCGATCTCGATCAGGGCAAGCGCGCTCGCCGCCATCACGAGGCCGAGGCTCATGAGCGTGAGAGCGGTGCCGATCGCGAGCACGCCATAGACCAGGATCCCGCCGGCCTCGCCCTCGGTCTCGACGCCGAGAATGCTGGATGCGCCTATCAGCCCCGCCTGCAGGATCGTCACGATGACCGAGATCGGCAGTGCCAGGATGCCGATGCCGAGGAACAGGAGCAGTCGCTTCGAGTACATGCGCGCCGCGGCCGCCAGGATCTGGCCCCAGGCGCGTCGGCGAGCAAGCCGCAGCGGTGCTACCGGCGTCCAGGTCGTGCGCGAGATGGCGAACGCCACCAGGATGACGAGCGCGGCGAGCACGCCGATCCCGAGCAGCGGCTCGTCGAGACTCCTGCGCAGGGCGTTCGAGCCCGCTGCGATCGCGCCGCAGAAGAAGTCGGTCGCGTCGGTGCCGAGCGCACCGCCGCCGGGCACCGCGACGGCTCGGTCGCGCCAGTCCTCCGACCACGTGATGGGCGACGCCCACTGCGTCTTCAGGTTCGGCCCGGTCGGGCCGTTGAAGAAGGCCCGCTGCAGCTCTCCCCAGCGCCCGGCGAAGGCGATCCACGGGTAGGCAGCGCGCGCGTCGGCCTGGCCGCTGGGGATGGTCAGCACGGCGGTGCTGAGATCGTGCGTCGGCGCGCTCGTGTCATCGCAGCCGACGCCCTCCGAGCCCGAGGCGCCGAGGTGCAGGGCGCTGTCGTAGAAGTTCGCGTGCGAGCCTGCGGCGGGATAGACGACGGGGTGTGTGCCGCCGACGAGCTCGAGCTTGGGGTCGTCCCAGGCGGAGCCCTCGGCGCCTTCGTGCTGGCTGTAGCCCACTCTGGCGGGGGTCTGCTCGAGCGCCTTCGCCGCGGTGGCCGCATCGAAGTTGAGCTGGATCATCTCCCAGTCGCCCTCGTGCGTGTTGTTCCAGTCGTTGAAGACGTAGTAGAGCCAGTACTGGAGCGCGAGCTTTCCCGGATGCTGCGGATCGGTCGCGATGTGCGCATAGACCGTCGGCCGCGTGCCCTCGGTGATCCTGTCGGCCCACTGCTCGTAGCCGCAGCCCGGATCCAGGGCATTGCCCGGGAAGTCGAGGTGGTACTCGTAGCGATCGGCGGAGAGATCGTCGGCCCGGGGCGCGATCTTGACGAGATCGTTGCCCCACGGCCCGCGCAGCGCGACGGTCGGCTCGTCGAGCAGGGCGTTGATGTCGATCGGCTCGTACGGCTCCCCGGGGCCGCAGGCCTCCTGCTGGGTGACGAGCCGCACGGCGGGCGCGAAACGCTTGGCGAGCGCCTGCTCGTCACTCAGCGAGGCGGCGGCGAGTGCGGGGAGGGCGAGTGCGACACCGGCCACGAGCGCCAGCGCGACGATCAGCGCGAGCAGGCGCCTGCTCATTCGTCGGGCCTCGACGCGAACAGGTCGAGCCCCAGCCGCCCCGACAGGAAGCGCGCCGCGAGTTGTCCCTTGACGCTGTTGCCGGCGGCATCGAGCGGCGGCGCGAAGGTGCCGAGCCCGCCCTTGCCGGGCGAGACCGTGACGATTCCCCCGCCGATCCCGCTCTTGCCGGGAAGGCCGACGTCGTAGAGCCAGTCGCCCGAGGTCTCGTACAGCCCCGCGGTCGTCATCACGGTCAGGGTGTAGCGGCAGACGTCTGCCTCGACGACGCGCTCGCGCGTGAGCGGATGGACGCCGCCGTCGGCGAGCGTCGCGCCCATCAGCGCCAGATCGCGGGCGCTCACGTTGAGCGAGCACTGCCGCGTGTAGAGATCGATGGCCTCGGCCGGATCGCAGTAGATGCGGTCGAAGCCGGCGAGGACGCTCGCGATGGTGCGGTTGTGCTGGTTGGTCGCCGATGCGGAGCGGTAGACCTCGTCGTTGAGAGGAAGATCGCGGCCGGCGAAGCGAGAGAGCCCGTCGTGGATGGCCTGCCACTTCTGCTCGGCGCGGGCGCCCGGGACGAGGCTCGTGGCGGCGATCGCACCGGAATTGACCATCGGGTTGGTGCGGCCATCGGGGCTCCGCTCGACGGCCTCGAGCGAGTTGAACGGCAGCCCGGTGCTGTTGACCCCGAGCATCTCGCGTACCTGCTCGGGGCCGAGGGCCTGGCAGACCAGCGCGAAGACGAACGGCTTCGAGACGCTCATGATCGAGAACTCGCTGTCCGCGTCGCCCACCGAGAAGATGCGGCCGCTCGTCCCGGCCACGCAGATGCCGAAGAGGTCGCTCGGCGCGGCTGCGAGCGCGGGGTAGACCTGCGAATTCTCGCCCTCGCCGTGCGAGCGGTAGCGCTCGTAGGCGTCGGTCACGATTGCCTCGACCGCAGCGGGCGACGGCAGGTGGCCCGTGGAGACGTAGTCGCCGGACTCCCGAAGCTCGTCCACGGCGCTCAGAACGACCAGAAGACCGGGACGAGGAGGATGGCGACGAGGCCGAAGAGCACGACCAGCGGCAGCCCGAGCTTCCAGTAGTCGCCGAAGCGGTAGCCCCCGGGACTCATGACCATCAGGTTCGCAGGTGTGGCCACGGGCGTCAGGAACGAGGCGGCGGCGGCCACCGTCACGCACATGAGCACCGGCTTGGCCGAGACGTCCATGTCGCTCGAGGCCGAGATGGCGACGGGTATCACGATCAGCGCCGTGGCGGTGTTGCTGATCAGCTGGCCGAGCGCGACCGTCAGCACGAAGAGCCCGAGCAGCAGCGCGTGCGGCCCGGAGTCGCCGACGATGCGGACGAGCTCGTCGGCCAGCTTGCCGGCGGCGCCCGTCTGGGTCATGGCGGTGGAGAGCGGGATCATGCCCCCGACGAGCACGACCGTGGTCCACGAGATCGACCGGTAGCAGTCGTCGATGCTCAGGACGCGCAGGAGCACGATGGCGCCCGCCGCGAGCAGGCCCGCGACGGCGGCCGGCAGCAGGCCCGTGGCGAGCAGGACGACCATCGCCGCGAGCACCACGAGCGCGCGCTTGGCCCCCGGCCCGAGCGGCACCGCCTGCCGGCGCACGAGACCGGGGGAGTCCACCACGAGCACCGACGGATCGTCGAGGTTCTCGTCGAGTGCGGCCCACGTGCCGCGCAGGAGCAGCGTGTCACCCGCCGCCAGCACCGTTTCGCCCTCACCGGCCTCCTCGCCCTTGCGCTGGACGGCGAGCACCACGAGGTCGCCGCTGTCGGTGATCATGCCCGGGAAGACGGTCTCGCCGATCGCGCTCGAGCGCGGCGGGATCACGACCTCGGCGACGCCCTTCTGGCGTGTCAGCAACGTGTCCGCCGTGTGCTCGAGCTCGTACTGCTCCACGAGCGTGCGCGCGTGGTCCGAGAAGTCGGGCGGGAGCACGCGCGGATTGCGCTCCGGCAGCAGCTTCTCGCCGAAGAGGACGACGATCGCGATCGTCCCGATCACCAGCGGCACGCCCACGAGCGCGAACTCGAAATAGCCGAAGTCGCCCACGCCCGCGTTGGCGGCGGCCTCCGAGACGATCACGTTGACGGGCGTGCCCGTGAGCACGAGGAGCGAGCCGGCATGGGCGGCGAAGGCCAGCGGAAGGAGTAGCTGCGACGTCGAGCGCCCGAGCCGGATCGCCATCACGACCACCACCGGCAGCAGGGCCGCGACGGCGCCGTTGACGCTGATCAGCGCCGTCAGAAGGGCGACCAGCAGCATGGTGTAGACGATCAGCCGAGGCCGGCTGTCCCCCGCACGGTTGACCAGCTCCTGTCCGGCCCAGGCCGTCACGCCCGTGGCGTCGAGGGCCTCGCTGACGACGAACAGCGCGGCGATGAAGAGCACGGCCGGATCGCCGAAGCCGGCGAGTGCCTGGTTGAGGTCGAGCACGCCGGTCGCCCACAGCGAGAGGGCCACGCCCATGGCGACGATCGCAACCGGCAGGTAGTCCCACACGAACACGACGACCGTCACCGCGAGGATGACGAAGCAGATGGTGGAGTCGCTCATCTGCGATCTGGACGCCGCGCAGCGTGGCGGAGATCGAGCCGGGAGCCGTTCGCGCAGTCGATGGCGATAGAGTGGGCGGCGCCTTCCACGGAGGAGAACCGTACGTGAGCACAAACGCCGCGGCCGATCCGAACGCTCACAACGCCCTCTCACCGAGCTCGCGACCGGAGCAAGCTCGTTGAGTACGGACATCGCAGATGCCGTCGCGCGGCTGATGCCGCAGCTGAAGGTGGAGCTCGCGGAGCTGGTGGCGATTCCGTCGATCTCCGTCATCGACTACCCGGAGGAGACGAGGCCCGAGATCCTGCGCGCGCACGACGCCGTCGCAGCGCTCTTCCGCGAGGCCGGCGTCGAGGTGTCGGCGCTCGAGCTCCCGGACACGGCCCCGATCATCATCGGCGAGATCCCGGCGCCGCCGGGTGCTCCCACCGTGCTGCTCTACTCGCACTACGACGTCGTCCCGGTCGGGGATGCGTCGAAGTGGGAGTCGCCGCCGTTCGAGGCGAGCGAGCGCGACGGTGCGATCTACGGCCGTGGCGCCGCCGACACGAAGTCGAACATCCTGATGCACATCGGGGCGCTGCGGGCCTGGGGCGGGAAGCCTCCGGTCGGAATCAAGATCGTGATCGAGGGGCAGGAAGAGGTCGGGAGCGCGCTCACGACGTTTCCGCCGACGCGGCCCGAGCTCTTCGCCTCGGACGCGATGGTCATCGGCGACATGGGGAGCGTGCGCCCGGGGGCTCCGACCCTGACGATCGGCCTGCGCGGAATGGCCGGCGTGATCGTCTCGGCGACGACGCTCGCAGGGCCCAAGCACAGCGGCCAGTTCGGCGGGGCCGCGCCCGATGCCCTGCTCGCGCTGATCCGCGTGCTCGCGAGCCTCCACGACGACAACGGCGATGTCGCCGTCGCCGGGTTGCGGCGCGAGGAGTGGACGGGCGCGAACTACAGCGACGAGGAGTTCCGCTCGCTCGCCGAGGTGCTGGATGGCATGCCGTTCATGGGGACCGGCGGCCTGGGCGAGCGGATCTGGTCCGGGCCGGCGCTGACCGTGACCGGACTCGACGCGCTGCCAGTCGATGCGGCCGTGAACGCCGTCGTGCCGTTTGCGCGCGCCAAGATCAGTGCGCGCTTCCATCCCGAGCAGGATCCGCTCGAGGGTCAAGCCGCGCTCGTCAAGCATCTCGAGGCGCAGAAGCCGTTCGGGATCGAGCTGGTGGTGACGCCCGCCGAGACGGGCCCCGGCTTCTTCGCCAAGACGACCGGGCCCGCCTACGAGGCGGCCAGGGTGGCGCTTGCGAGAGCCTGGGGTGACGAGACGCAGCTGATCGCGACGGGTGGGTCGATTCCGCTCGTCAGCGCGCTCTCGCAGGCCGCGCCGGACGCCGAGATCCTGATGTTCGGGACGACGGATGGCTTCGCGAACATCCACGCGCCGAACGAGCGCGTGGTCGTCGACGAGTTCGAGAAGGCGGTGATCGCGGAGGCCGAGTTCTTCGGCCTCTTCGCCGAGGCCTTCGCGGGTGGGGGTGCGGCATGAGCACTCCAAGCGAGCCCGTCCCGGCTAGCGGCCCGGCCGAGCAGCAGCGCGGGATGATGGAGCGCATCCTCGGAGCGATCGAGCGCGGCGGCAACAAGATGCCGAACCCGGCCATCCTGTTCGTGTACCTCTGCGTGGGCGTGATCTTGCTCTCGGCCGTGCTCTCGTGGGCCGACATCCACGTGACCTACCAGGTCGACAAGCCGCCGCCGGTCGCCGTCGAGGAGGTCGTCCAGGGCGGCTCGACGCAGCCTTCCGGCGGCCTCCCGAATGCGTCGGTGCAGGAGGGCGAGTACAAGATCGTGACGGAGAAGGCGGAGATCGAGAGCCTCATCTCGGTCGACGGCGTCCGCTTCATGTTCACGTCGTTCGTCGCGAACTTCCGCAACTTCGCCGCCGTGGCCATCATCCTCGTCGTCATGATCGGTGTCGGCCTGGCCGAGGCCTCAGGCCTGATCGGTGCGCTCATCCGCAGGCTCGTCGCAGCGACGTCGGCCGCGACGCTGACGCCCATCATCATCTTCATCGGCATCCTCTCCAGCGTCGCCTCCGACGCCGGGTACCTCGTGCTCATACCCCTCGGCGCAGCTGCGTTCAAGAGCGTCGGCCGCAACCCGCTGGCCGGAATGGCGGCGGCGTTCGCCGGGGTGGCGGCCGGCTTCGGCGTCAACTTCCTCATCACGCCGCTCGACGGCGTGCTGACCGAGATCACGAACGACGCCATCGCCCTCTCCGATCCGAACCGCTCGATCGACCTGGCGGCGAACCTCTACTACGGCATCGCCTCGACGATCCTCATCACGATCGTCGCGTCGCTCGTCTCCATCTTCATCGTCGAGCGCAGCCTCGGCCAGCACGACCCGTCGATGGAGAGCGCCGACGCGCTCGACGCGGATGCGCAGGAGGTGTCGCCCGAGCTCGAGTCCAGGGGCATCAAGCTCGCCTCCCTCGCCACGCTGGCCGTGGTCATCGGCATCGGGCTCCTGACCGTGATTCCCGGCGCGCCGCTGCGGCATCCGGTGACCGACAAGATCATCGGCGACTCGCCGTTCATGGACAGCCTGATCGTGATCATCACGCTCATCTTCTTCGCCGCCGGCCTCGCCTACGGCCACGGAGCGGGCACGCTCAAGGGGACCGACGCGGTGCTCGGAGCGATCACGAAATCGTGGGCGGGCCTGGCGAGCCTCCTGTTCCTGTTCCTGCTGATCGCGCAGTTCATCGCGTACTTCAACTACTCCAACATGGCGACGGTGGCCGCCGTCAAGCTCGGCGACTGGCTCGAGGGAGCCAACATCGGTGCCGTGTGGCTGCTGATCGGGTTCATACTCATCACGGCGCTGGTGAACTTCATCATGCCGGCGGCCATCGCCAAGTGGGCGATCCTGGCACCGATCTTCATCCCGCTCTTCATGCGGCTCGGCATCTCGCCCCAGACCGTGCTCGCGGCGTACCGCACCGGCGACTCGCCCTCGAACACGATCACGCCGCTGATGGCCTACTTCCCGCTGATCGTGATCTTCGCCCAGCGCTACCGCAAGGACGCCGGCATCGGCACCGTCATCTCGATGATGCTCCCGTATGTCATCGCCCTCTCGATCATCTGGACGGCTTTCTTCGTCGTGTGGTACCTGATCGGGATCCCGCTGGGACCCGGATCGCCGATCGACCTCCACTAGCCGCCGCAACCAGCTGAGCTCTCGGCCTCCGAGCGCCGTTCCCAGGCGGTCGCGTCGACGACCGCCCGAACAACGAGGGTCTGGCGCGTCCAGTGCGGGTCTGACCCCAGCTGTACGGGTCTGACCCCGCGTGTCCGCTTTCCGATCTGGTGCGCCGATTCTTGAATCCTGGAGCGGGGTTCAAGCCCGCGGCTGGCCTCCGGAACTCGCCGTGTTGCGGCGCTCCTCGCTCGCCTCCGCGCCGACTCCGTGCCGGCGATCCGCTTCACGCAGTCGTGGAACAGCACTAGGCAAGCCGTTTGCGCGCGTAACCGTACACCTGGGGTCAGACCCGTACACCTGGGGTCAGACCCCGCCTGTGCGCGCCAGACCCCGGATGTGCGGCCTCGAGGTCAGCCGCCGGTGCCGGTTGAGATCTCGGTTTCCGAGCGCCGTTCCCAGGCGGTCGCGTTGACGACTGCCGAGGCGACGACGAGCCGGCTGACGAGAAAGAGGCCGAGCAGCAGCGTGGCCGCCACGCCCAGGGCTCCGTACGTGCTCTGGCTGGTCGCGATGCGCGGCGAGATCAGCAGCGTGCCGATGCCCGAGACGACCTCCATGCCGAGCGCCATGATCGCCGCCCCGGGCAGGAGCGCCTTCCACGGGGCGCCGTGGTGCGGCAGCCGGAGCGACACGCCGAGCCACCACAGGAAGACCAGGGCCAGCCCGAAGAACGTGCTCAGCAGGTAGCTGCCGGACCACGACTCGACGGCCCGCTCGCCCTCGCGGATGGCGAAGTAGACGCCCATCAGGAGCAGGATGCGGAACGTCGCCCCGAACGTGGGCTTCGGCACCTCGCGGCGCACGTCGCTCCAGATCAGCCGGTGCACCACGATCAGCGCCTTGAGCAGCCCCCTCGAGGCCCAGACCAGGATCGGGATGCCGATCAGCAGCGCGTACCAGCGCGACGAACCCTGCGAGGCCTGCGCGACGGAGTTGGAGACGACGCCCTGGAGCCCGAGCGACCTGGCTGCGCTGGCCGGCGACTCGGAGGAGACGTCCGCCGCGATGCCGATCCCGCCCACCAGCACGAGCGCGAAGGGCAGCAGCCAGACGAAGATCCGGTAGGCCAGCGCACCGGCCATGATGCCGCCGCCGATCTCGATGTCGCGGTCGGCCATGTGGTAGACGGCGTCGACGGAGCGGTGCTCTCTGCGAACGGCCTCGGCGCGCTCCACGTAGCGCTGCGCGCGCGCTCGCACATCGTCGACTCGCCTCATCCCGGGGCATTGTGCCGACACGCATCGGCAGTAGGCTCCCTGCCACTGCCGCCGTCACCGACAGCAAGGGTTCGCGAAGATGCCCATCCCGTTCCAGGGCACGATCGACATCGACGTCGCGCTGAAGAAGCGCGAGTAGCCCGGTGGCGCGCGACAGAACGCTCGCGGGAATGGTCGATGGCGCGCTCGAGTTGAGCGTGATCGGCGGCTTCTCGCGCATCGGCCCGCTCGTGCGCTCGCGCGTCGAGCACTGGACCGAGCCGCCCTCGCTGGCGGGGCGCGTGTGCCTCGTCACCGGCGCCAGCTCGGGTCTCGGGCTGGCGGCGAGCGCGGGCCTCGCGCGGCGGGGCGCGTCGCTCCGCCTGCTCGTGCGCGACGCCGGGCGCGGTGAGGAGGCGCGTCGCTGGATCACGGCCGAGAGCGGCAACGAGGACGTGCGCTGCGAGCTCGTCGACATGTCGCTGCGCAGCTCGGTGCAGGCCTGTGCCGAGCGCCTGCTGGCCGCCGGCGAGCCGGTGCACGTGCTCGTGCACAACGCGGGCGTGCTGCCTCTCGAACGCAAACAGACCAGCGAGGGATTCGAGCTGACGTTCGCGACCAACGTGCTCGGCCCGCACCTGCTCACGCGCCTTCTGCGCGAGCGCCTCGCGGCGAGCGCTCCCGCGCGCGTGCTCTTCGTCTCCTCGGGCGGCATGTACCTGCAGCGGCTCGACGTCGACGATCTGCAGTCGCGGCAGGGCGAGTTCGACGGGCCGGCGGCCTACTCGCGCAGCAAGCGCGCCGAGGTGGTGCTCGCGGAGCGCTGGGCGGAGGAGCTGGCGGGGAGCGGCGTCGTCGTGCACGCGATGCATCCGGGGTGGGCGAACACGCCGGGCATCAAGGGGGCTCTGCCGGGGTTCGAGCGCATCATGCGCCCGTTGCTGCGCTCCCCCGAGCAGGGCGCGGACACGATCGTGTGGCTGGCCGCTGCGCAGGAGCCGGCGCTGCTGACGGGCCGCTTCTGGTGCGATCGCCACGTGCGCAGCACCCACCGCCTCTCGCGCACGCGCGAGACGCCCGTGGAGAGGGAGCGGCTCTGGAACGCGCTCGAGGAATTCGCGGCGGGCGCTCCCGCGCAGATATGATCATCCCCGGCAACCACTGACGAGGAGCCAAGGCGTGGCTGGAATTACTCTCGACGGCGTCAGCAAGGTCTTCGCGGGCGGCGTGCGGGCGGTCGACAACGTCTCGCTGGAGATCGGCGACGGCGAGTTCATGGTCCTGGTCGGCCCGTCGGGTTGCGGCAAGACCACGATCCTCCGCATGGTGGCCGGGCTCGAGGAGGTCACCGATGGCGAGATCGCGATCGGCGATCGCGTCGTGACCGATCTCGCGCCCAAGGATCGCGATATCGCGATGGTGTTCCAGAACTACGCCTTGTATCCGCATATGACGGTCGAGCAGAACCTCGGCTTCGGGCTCAAGCTGCGCAAGACGCCGAAGGCCGAGATCAAGCGCCGCGTCGATGACGTCGCGCAGATTCTGGGGCTCGATCCGCTGCTCAAGCGCAAGCCGGGCGCCCTCTCGGGCGGCCAGCGGCAGCGCGTGGCCATGGGCCGCGCGATGGTGCGCGAGCCGCGCGCGTTCCTGATGGACGAGCCGCTCTCGAACCTCGATGCCAAGCTGCGCGTGCAGATGCGCGCCGAGCTCGCGCGCCTGCGCGACCGGCTCAAGACGACGACCGTCTACGTCACGCATGATCAGGTCGAGGCGATGACGCTCGGCGACCGCGTCGCGGTGATGCGGGACGGCGTGATGCAGCAGTGCGACACGCCGCAGGTGCTCTTCAAGTCGCCGGTCAACCTCTTCGTCGCGGCCTTCATCGGGTCGCCGTCCATGAACCTCGTCGAGGCCAGGGTCTCCGGCGGGCGCGTGGAGTTCGCAGGCTTCAGCCTGCCGGCTCCGCCCCGCGAGGGCCTGGAGGCCTACGAGGGCAGCACCGTGATCCTGGGCATCCGGCCGTCCGACTTCGACGATGCGGCGCTGGGACGCGATCCGCACCTGCCCACGATCTCGGCGACCGCTTCGGTGGTGGAGGAGCTGGGCTCCGAGGTGCATGTGCTGTTCGGCGTCGACGCCCCGCCGGTCTCGAGCGACGCGGTGCGCGCAGCCGAGGAGGCGGACGAGGAGGGCGGCGCCCGCCTGATCCACGACGAGACGGAGCGCTCCACCTTCACGGCGCGCGTCTCGGCGGCCTCGGACGTGAAGGTCGGGCAGCCGATCACGCTCACGGTCAACCACTCCGCCATGCACGCCTTCGACCCCGCCACCGGTGAGTCGATCGGCATCAAGTCGCTGGCCGGCGCCGCCGGCTGACGAACGCGTCTGCCTAGGGCAGCACGACCACGCAGTCGATCTCGACCTGGATGCCGCCCGGCAGGGCGGCGACCTGGACGGTCGTGCGGGCGGGCTTCGGCTCCGGGAAGAACGTCGCGTAGACCTCGTTCATCTCCGCGAAGTCGGCGATGTCGGCCAGGAAGACGCCACAGCGCACGACGTCGCCGAAGCCGGCGCCTGCCTCCTTGAGGATGCGTCCGACGTTCTCGAGCGTCAGCCGCGTCTCCTCGGCGATCGAGGCTGCGTTGTACTGGCCGTCGACGAGAGGGCCCTGGCCGGAGACGTAGAGGAAGCGTCCCTCGGCGATGATTCCGGGGCTGTACGCGCCGGCCGGTGTGGTGCCTGTCACTTGCGTTCGAGTCATGCGGGCCATCGTCGCAGATGCGCGTCACCCCTGCGAGAATCGACGTTCCGCACCGCGACCCGGAGACCACATGACCCGCGCAGTCCGCTTTCAGGGGCCCGGCCCCGGCATCCGCATCGGACGTCTCGAAGACGACGCAGTCTGGGATGCCGGCGCGTCTCCGGCTGTCGGCTTCGCCCCGACGGCGGACGCGTGGGAGCGGGTGCGCGGCGCATCCGGCGCCTGCTTCCGGCTCGATCAGGTCACGCTGCTCGCGCCGGTCGTGCCGCCCAAGCTGATCTGCATCGGACTCAACTACCGGCTGCATGCCGAGGAGACGGGCTCGGCCATTCCCACCGAGCCCGTCGTCTTCTGCAAGCTGCCCAATTCGTACAGCGGCCCGGGCGATGCGATCGTCGTGCCGAAGGACGATCCGAACACCGACTTCGAAGCCGAGATGGCGCTCGTGATCGGCACGCAGATCCGCCGAGCCGACCGCGCTTCGGCGCGTGCGGCGATCGGCGGCATCACCGCGCTCAACGACGTCTCGGCACGCCAGGCGCAGCGCAGCTCGGGCGGCCAGTACGTGCGCGGCAAGAGCTTCGACACGTTCGCGCCGCTCGGACCGTGCATCAGCGATGCGAGTGGGCTCGATCCGAACAATCTCGCGGTGGAGATGACCGTCTCGGGCGAGCAGCTGCAGGACTCGAACACGTCCGACATGATCTTCGACGCAGAAGACCTGATCGTCTACGTGTCCGCCGCGATGACGCTCGAGCCGGGCGATGTGATCGCCACCGGCACGCCGAGCGGCGTCGGCATGGGGCGCGACCCGAAGCGCTGGCTCGTCGACGGCGACGTCTGCGAGGTCGAGATCGAGAGCGTCGGCGTGCTGCGCAACCCGGTCGTTGCCGAGGTGTAGCCGACCGTCAGGCGGCCTGGCACGAGTCCGGGCGCAGAGCCGGCAGGACCCTGCCCGGCCGGGCAAGGGCTCGTGCAGCCGCATTGGCGGGCCGGAGCGCAGCCGCGGCGCGCAGCACGAGGTCGCGCGCACCGAAGATGGTGATCGACATCCCACCGGTGTAGAGCTCGAGCTGACGGTGACCGGGCCCGATCCAGATGGCCGGGACGCCGGCGATGCGCAGGTGCGTGACGGACGGCCCAGGCCCTGGGGAGAGGTGATCCTGCGCGAAGAACGTGTCGCAGACGCGCGAGAGCATGATCGCGAGGGGCGGCGCGCAGCCGGAATCGGGCTCGGCATCGCAGGTGCCGTAGACGAGGGTGACGTCATCGACCGTTCGCCGCGCGCCGTAGGCTCGCTCGAGCGCAGACGGGGGCTGGACGATGCGGGCGAACGCGACCAGCGCCAGGCCCTCGAACTCGCCGCCGACCCAGTAGAGCGGAAAGAGCGCGAATCGCCCGGCCCTGTCGATCGCCTCGGAATTTGGCCGGGGATCGCGCAGGCTGCAGGCGCCTGCTGCGAGAGCGAGCGCGCAGCAGGCAGTGAGCCAGGCGATTCGACGCATGCGGCGAGCGTGGCCACGCCACCCCGAGTGCGAGCGGCCGCTTCGGCGGGCGGTCGCGCGCTCCCGGTGAGCGGGCGGGGCGCCCGGCTAGAGCGCGCTGACGGCGCTGACGAGCGCATTCAGCGATGCCTTGGCGTCACCGAACAGCATCGAGCAGTTCGGCTCGTAGTAGAGCGCGTTGTCGACGCCCGCGAAGCCCGTGCCGAGCGAGCGCTTGAGCACGATCACCTGCTTGGCGCGATCGACCTCGAGGATCGGCATGCCGTAGATGGGGCTCTCGGGCGAGGTGCGCGCGGCGGGATTCGTGACGTCGTTCGCGCCGACCACGAGCACGACGTCCGTGCGCGCGAACTCCGGGTTGATCCGCTCCATCTCGTAGAGCTGCGGATAGGGCACGTCGGCTTCGGCCAGGAGCACGTTCATGTGACCCGGCATGCGTCCGGCGACCGGGTGGATCGCGTAGCGGACGTCGATCTTCCGTGCCTCGAGGAGGTCGGCGAGCTCGCGCGCGACGTGCTGCGCCTGCGCCACGGCAAGCCCGTAGCCGGGCACGATCACGACGCGATTGGCGTAGGCCAGGAGCACGGCGGCATCGGCGGCGCCGAGCGAGCGCACGCTGCCCCCGGCCGTTCCGGCACCCGCGGCGGCCGGCCCGCCGCCACCGCCGCCGAAGGCTCCGAAGAGCACGTTCGTGAGCGGCCGGTTCATGGCCTGGCCCATCATCCGCGTGAGCAGCGTGCCGGACGCGCCGACCAGGGCTCCCGAGACGATCAGCAGGTCGTTGTGCAGGACGAAGCCGGAGGCGGCCGCCGCGATGCCGGTGAACGAGTTGAGCAGCGAGATCACGACCGGCATGTCGGCGCCGCCGATCGGCAGCACGAAGAGCACGCCCAGGAGCAGCGCGAGGATTCCCGCCAGCACGAGGCGCGACTCGCCGTCGCTCACGCTGATGCTGATGCCGAGCACGATGACGGCCGCGCCGATCACGGCGTTGACGGCCTTCTGGCCGGGATAGGTGATCGGGCTGCCGCCGATGATCTCCTGCAGCTTCGCGAAGGCCACCAGCGAGCCCGCGAAGGAGATGCAGCCGATCACGAGCGAGAGCGCGATCGCGATCGTCTCGGCCTTCGCGGTCTGCCCCGGCTGGGGCGCGATGCGGTCGTATTCCGCAATCGCGATGAGCGCCGCGCCGCCGCCGCCGACGCCGTTGAAGAGCGCCACCATCTGCGGCATCGCGGTCATCTTCACGGCCCGTGCCGAGACGGCCCCGATAACCGATCCGATCACGATCGCGACGGCGATCGCCCAGTAGGTGACGACGCTCTCGTCGGCCAGCGTGGCCGCCACGGCCGCCGTCATGCCGGCCGCCGCGATGGCGTTGCCGCTGCGCGCGGTGGCAGGGTGCGAGAGGCGCTTGAGGCCGACGACGAACGCGATGATCGCGAGCAGGTCGATCAGCTGGATCGCTTCGCTGCGACTCAACTGTCGTCCTTGCGCCGGAACATCTGCAGCATGCGGTCGGTGACGAGGAAGCCGCCGACGACGTTGATCGCGCCGAACATCACGGCGATCAGGCCGAGCACGGTGGGGAGGCCGTGCCCGCCGACGCCGGCGACGAGGATCGCGCCCACGATCACGATGCCGTGAATCGCGTTCGTGCCGGACATGAGCGGCGTGTGGAGCATCGTCGGCACCTTCGAGATGACCTCGAAGCCGACGAACACGGCGAGGGCGAGCACGGTCAGCTCGTGGATCAGCTGGGAGTTCACGTGAGGCGCTCCAGGACGGCGGGGTGGACGACGGCGCCGCCGCGGCAGACGAGGCAGCCTGCGATCACGTCGTCGTCGGCGGACAGCTCGACGCGTCCGTCCTGCAGGCAGACGCCGAGCAGTTCGGTGACGTTGCGGGCGTACAGCCGGCTCGCGTCGTAGGGCATCGCGGCCGCCGGGTTGCGGTCGCCGACGATCGTCACGTTCTCGCGCACGACGGTCTGGCCGGGCTCGGTCAGCTCGCAGTTGCCGCCGGCCTCGGCGGCCAGATCGACGATCACGGAGCCCGGCCGCATGGAGGCGACCATGTCGGCGCCGATCAGGCTGGGCGCGGGCCTGCCCGGGACGAGCGCGGTCGTGATCGACGACGTCGCTGCCCGCGACGTGCTCGGCCAGCAGCTCGCGCTGGCAGCGCGCTGCGTGTCCTGCGAGAGCTCCTTGGCGTAGCCGCCGCCGCTCTCGCCGGCCTCGGCCAGTTCGACCTCGAGGAACTTCGCGCCCAGGCTCTCGACCTGCTCGCGCACGGCGGGCCGCACGTCGAAGGCGCTCACGACCGCGCCCAGGCGGCGCGCGGTGGCGATCGCCTGCAGTCCGGCCACGCCGGCGCCCAGCACGAGCACCTTGGCGGGCGGCACCGTGCCGGCGGCGGTCATGAGCAGCGGGAAGTAGCGCGGCAGGTGCGTCGAGGCCACGAGCACCGCGCGGTAGCCGGCGATGTTGGCCTGCGAGGAGAGCGCGTCCATCGTCTGGGCGCGCGTGATGCGCGGCACCAGCTCCATCGCGAGCGCGCTGACGCCGCGCGCGGCGAGTGCCTGGATCAGCTCGGGCCGGTCGAGCGGCCGCAGGAAGGAGATGACGAGCGCGCTCGGCGGCAGCGCGGCGATCTCGTCGTCGCCGGGAGGCGCGACGCGCAGCACGACGTCGGCGCCGGCCAGCGCGGCGCCGGCATCGGGTACGAGCTCCGCGCCGGCGAGGGCGTAGCTCTCGTCGGCGAAGCCTGCGGCGTCGCCCGCGCCGCGCTCGAGGCGCACGCGCAGTCCGGCCGTCGCCGAGGCGCGTGACCTCGTCGGGCGTGAGCGCCACCCGTCGCTCGCCGTCTGCCCGTTCGCGGCAGACGGCCACGAGCGCGCCGGGCGCGTCGTTCTCCACGGCCGCGTCCGTCACGCCGGGCTGTCGGGCTCCATGTGCGGGTAGCCGATCGCGAGCGGCGGCACGGACGTCTCCTTGACCGTGCGCGGCGACGACCAGCGCATGAGGTTGTTCGACCAGCCGGCCTTGTCGTTCGTGCCCGACGCGCGGCCGCCGCCGAAGGGCTGCTGCGCGACGACGGCGCCCGTGGGCTTGTCGTTGACGTAGAAGTTGCCCGCCGCGTGCCGCAGCTTGTCGTGCGCGAGCGCGATGGCCCCGCGGTCCTGGGCGAAGATCGAGCCGGTCAGCGCGTAGGGCGACGTGCCGTCGCACAACTCGAGCGTCTCGGCGTAGCGCGACTCCGCGTACGGATAGACGGTCAGGCAGGGTCCGAAGAGCTCGCGCTGCATCGTGTCGAAGTGCGGATCGTCGGTCTCGACGATGGTCGGCTCGACGAACCAGCCCACGCTGTCGTCGGTGCCGCCGCCGCACACGATGCGCGCGCTGTTCGAGCCCTTGACGAGCTCGAATGCCTCGCGCAGGCGCGCGAACGCGCGGCCGTCGATCACGGCGCCCATGAACGTCGTCAGATCCGCCGGGTCGCCCTGATGGATCTCGCCGACCAGCGCGATCGCCCGCTCGCGCACCTCGGGCCAGAGCGTGTCCGGGATGTACGCGCGCGAGGCGGCCGAGCACTTCTGGCCCTGGTACTCGAAGGAGCCGCGCACGAGGGCCGTCGCGACGGCCTGCGGGTCGGCCGAGGCGTGCATGACGACGAAGTCCTTGCCGCCCGTCTCGCCCACCAGGCGCGGGTAGGAGCGGTAGCGGTCGATGCGCTCGCCGACGGCCTTGTAGAGCGAGCGGAAGACGGCGCTCGAGCCGGTGAAGTGCACGCCTGCGAACTCGGGGTGGTCGAAGCAGACCTCGGTGATCGGAGCGGGATCGCCGGGCACGAAGTTGATCACGCCGTCCGGCATGCCGGCCTCGCGCAGGATCTGGAAGACGAACCAGTTGGAGAGGATGGCGGTCTGCGACGGCTTCCATACGACGGTGTTGCCCATCAGCGCCGGCGCCGTCGGGAGGTTGCCCCCGATGGCCGTGAAGTTGAACGGCGTGACCGCGTAGACGAAGCCCTCGAGGCCGCGCTGCTCCAGCCGGTTGCGGAACCCGGGCGGCGAGATCGGCTGCAGCTCGGACATCTGGGCGGCGAAGTAGACGTTGAAGCGCCAGAAGTCGGCCAGCTCGGTGGCCGCGTCGATCTCGGCCTCGCGCACCGTCTTGCCCTGCCCGATCATGGTCGCGGCGTTGATGCGACTGCGCCAGGGGCCGGCGATGAGGTCGGCCGCGCGCAGCAGCACGGCCGAGCGCTCGGCCAGCGGCCACGAGCTCCACTCGTGACGCGCGGCGAGCGCGGCCTCGATGGCCTGCGTCGCGTGTGCGGGGCCCGCCGCGTGCCAGGTGGCGCAGACCCGCTCGCGCAGCTGCGGCTCGCGCTGCTCGCGCACCTCGTTCGTCAGCTGCTCCCTGCCGCCGATGACGAGCGGCACCTCGGGCTGGTCGCCGCGCAATTGCTCGAGTGCCTGCTGGATCCCGGCGCGCTCGGGCGAGCCCGGCGCGTAGGTGAGGATCGGTTCGTTGCTGACGGTCGGGACGCTGCTCATGCGTGCATGGTGGCTCAGGCCGAGGCGATCATGCGCCGCAGGACGAGCGGGAGGATGCCGCCGTGGCGCAGATACTCGGCGTCTGCGGGCGAATCGACGCGCGCGAGCGCCTCGAAGCGCGTCTCGCTGCCGTCGTCGGCGGTTGCCAGCACGGTCACGCGCTGGTGCGGCTCGACGCCGCCCGCGATGCCGCGAATGGTGAAGCGCTCGCGGCCGTCGAGCCCGAGCGAGGCCGCCGACTGACCCTCCAGGTACTCCAGCGGGAGCACGCCCATGCCGACCAGGTTGGAGCGGTGGATGCGCTCGTAGCTCTCCGCGATCACGACGCGGATGCCGAGCAGCAGCGTGCCCTTGGCCGCCCAGTCGCGCGACGATCCGGAGCCGTACTCCTTGCCCACCAGCGCCACCAGCGGCACGTTCTCGGCCGCGTAGCGCTCGGCCGCGTCGAAGATGGTGAGCACCTCGCCGGAGGGCAGGTGCGCGGTGTAGCCGCCTTCGCGGCCCCCCGCCAGCGCGTTGCGGAGGCGGATGTTCCCGAACGTCCCGCGCACCATGACCTCGTGGTTGCCGCGGCGCGCGCCGAACGAGTTGAAGTCGCGCGTCTCGACGCCGTGCTCGACCAGGTAGCGGCCCGCGGGCATGTCGCGCGGGATCGCGCCGGCCGGCGAGATGTGGTCGGTCGTGACCGAGTCGCCGAGCAGCACGAGGCAGCGCGCGTCCTCGACGTCGGTCAGCGGCGCGGGCTCGGGAGCCAGATCCTGGAAGAACGACGGCTCGCGCACGTAGGTGGAATCGGGATCCCAGGCGAAGAGCGCGCCCTCCGGTGCCGGCAGCGCGCGCCAGCGCTCGTCGCCGTCCCAGATCGTGGCGTACTCGCGCTCGAACAGCTCGGGCGTGACGCTGGCCTCGACGGCGTCGCGCACCTCGGCGCTCGAGGGCCAGAGATCGCGCAGGAAGACGTCGCTGCCGTCGCTGCCGGTGCCGAGCGGCTCGTTCTCGAGATCGATCGAGATCGAGCCCGCGAGCGCGTAGGCGACGACGAGCGGGGGAGAGGCGAGGTAGCTCGCGCGCACGAGCGGATGGATGCGGCCCTCGAAGTTGCGGTTGCCGGAGAGCACGGCGCAGACCGCCAGCTCGTCGTCGCGCACCGCCTGGGAGATCTCGTCCGAGAGCGGGCCCGAGTTGCCGATGCAGGTCGTGCAGCCGTAGCCGACGAGCTGGAATCCGAGCGCGTCGAGCGGCTCCTGCAGGCCGGCGGCGGCGAGGTAGTCGGTGACGACGCGCGAGCCGGGCGCGAGGCTCGTCTTGACGTGCGGGGCCGCCGTCAGGCCGCGCGCGACGGCGTTGCGGGCGAGCAGGCCGGCGGCCACCATGACCGAGGGGTTGGAGGTGTTCGTGCACGACGTGATGGCGGCGATCACGACGTCGCCGTCGTGCACCGCCTTGCCGTTCGTGCTCTCGCGCGGCGGGTAGGCGGTGCTGAAGCTGGCCGGGACGTCGGCCAGCGAGCACGCGGTCCTGCGGGCGGCGCGGCCCGGCCAGGCTGGGCGCGACGCCGTCGAGGTCGAGCTCGACGAGCGTGCTGAAGACCGGCGTCGGGTCGCCGTCGCGGCGGAACAGGCCCTGTTCCTTGTGGTGCGCGTCGACGAGCGGCACGAGGTCGCCGCGCCCGGTGGCGCGCAGGTAGCGCAGCACCTCGTCGTCGACCGGGAAGAGCGCCGCGGTGGCGCCGTACTCGGGCGACATGTTGGAGAGCGTCGCGCGGTCGGCCAGCGAGAGCGCCGAGAGGCCGTCGCCGCAGAACTCGACGAAGCGCCCGACGACGCCGTGCTTGCGCAGCAGCTCGGTGAGCGTGAGCACGAGGTCGGTGGCGGTCACGCCCTCGCGCAGCGCGCCGGTCATGCGCACGCCGACGACCGAGGGCGTCCCGAGCTCGAGCGGCTCGCCGAGCATGACCGCCTCGGCCTCGATGCCGCCGACGCCGAAGCCGAGCACGCCGAGCCCGTTGATCATCGTCGTGTGGGAGTCCGTGCCCACGAGCGTGTCGGGCACGGCGACGCCGTCGCGGATCGCCACGACGCGGCCCAGGTGCTCGAGGTTGACCTGGTGCACGATGCCCATGCCCGGCGGCACGACGCGGAAGGAGCCGAACGCGCCCTGCGCCCAGCGCAGCAGCAGGTAGCGCTCGCCGTTGCGCTCGTACTCGCGCTCGATGTTGTGCGCGTAGGCCTGCAGCGAGCCGGCCTCGTCGACCTGCACGGAGTGGTCGATCACGAGGTCGCACGGCACCAGCGGATCGACGCGATTCGGATCGCGGCCCGCGCGCGCCATCGCGGCGCGCATGGCGGCCAGATCGACGACGGCGGGCACGCCCGTGAAGTCCTGCAGCAGCACGCGCGCCGGGAAGAACGGCACGCGCTTGCCCGCGCCCGGCGCCTGCGGCCAGCGCCGCCAGCGCGAGCACGTCCTCCTCGCGCACGTGCAACCCGCCGGCGTTGCGCAGCAGGCCCTCGAGCAGGATCCGCACCGTGTGCGGCAGCCGCTGCGTGTCGGCGGCACCGGTCTCGTCGAGCCGGTTGATGCGGAAGAGATCGGGCGCGCCCGGCAGGCTCGCGCGGGCGCCGAAGAGGTCGCTGGCCATCGGCAGGACTCTATCG
>CAVQLU010000011.1:0-274568 GCA_963713435.1 uncultured Actinomycetes bacterium | reverse complement strand
CCGGGAGGACTCGAACCTCCGACACACGGTTTAGGAAACCGTTGCTCTATCCCCTGAGCTACGAGGGCGCCGCCCCGGATCGTAGTCGCGCTCGCGGGTTGGCCCCACCGGCCCGGGACCCATACGATCGCGGCGTGAGCACCGCCGACGCCTCGACGCGCTCGCTGGCCGACAGCGTCGGCCCCGGCTGGGCCGATGCGCTCGCGCCCGTGAGCGGACGTGATCGCCCAGCTCGGCGACTTCCTGCGCGGCGAACGGCAAGCCGGCCGGCCGTTCCTGCCGCCCGCGGCGCGCATCCTCGCCGCCCTGCAGCAGCCGCTCGACAACGTCCGCGTGCTGATCGTCGGCCAGGATCCGTACCCGACGCCCGGCCACCCGGTCGGCCTCAGCTTCAGCGTCGCGCCGGACGTCCGGCCGCTCCCCGGCAGCCTGCGCAACATCCTGCAGGAGTACCGCGAGGATCTCGGCCTCCCGCAGCCGCAGAACGGCGACCTCACGCCCTGGACGACGCAGGGCGTCCTGCTCCTCAACCGCGTGCTCACGGTCGCGCCCGGCGCCCCCGGCTCGCACCGCGGCAAGGGCTGGGAGGCCGTCACCGAGCAGGCGATCCGCGCGCTGGCACTGAGAGACCGGCCGCTCGTGGCGATCCTCTGGGGCCGCGACGCGCGCACGCTCAAGCCCCTGCTGGCCCCGCATCCCTGCATCGAGAGCGCGCATCCGAGCCCGCTCTCGGCGCACAACGGGTTCTTCGGCTCCCGGCCGTTCTCGCGCGCCAACGCGCTGCTCGCCGAGCAGGGCGCCGAGCCGATCGACTGGCGCCTGCCCTGACCGAGGAGCCGGTCGGCGAGGAGGGGTACACGGCGAGGCGCAGGCTGACGGTGCTCGTCGGCGGGCTCGTCTTCTTCGACCTCCTGCTCTGGTTCGCGATCCCGCCGTTGCTCCCGGGCTGGGAGGAGCGGCTGCACATGAGCAAGCTGCAGTCGGGCATCGTCGTGGGTGCCTACAGCGCGGCGGTGCTGGTGGCCTCGGTGCCGGCCGGGCGCCTCGCCGACAAGGTCGGCCCGCGGCGCGTCACGATCGCCGCCACGCTGCTGTTCGCCGCCACGGCGCCGCTGCATGCCTACGTCGGCTCGTTCGCCGAGCTCGTCAGCCTGCGCTTCATCGCGGGCCTGTTCTCGGCCGTCTCGTGGTCGGCGGCGCTGGCCTGGGCGCTCGGCAGCGTGCCGCCGTCGCAGCGCGGCAGGACGGCGGGCCACATCAACGCCGGCCTGCCCATCGGCGCCATCGCCGGCCCGCTCTTCGGCGGGCCGGTCGTGCACCTCCTCGGCCAGAAGGCCGCGCTCGGCCTGCTCGGCGCCATCGTCCTGGCACTCGCGGCGGTGGCGGCGATGGAGCCGGAGGTCAAGGCGCCCGCGCACGAGCACATCCCGCTGCGCGACAGCATCCGCGTCGTCGCGCGCGACTCCTGGCTGCTCACCGCCAACGTCGCGCTGATCGTGCTCGCGATCGCGGGCACGACGATGCAGACGCTCGGATCGCTGCAGCTCGCCAGCTTCGGCCTCTCCCAGAGCGGCGTCGGCCTCGCCTTCACGCTCGTCGCGGTCGCCGGAGCCGCCACGACGCTCACGATCGCGCACATCGCCGACCGCATCGACCGCCTCAAGACGGTGAGCCTGGGCACGCTCCTGCTCGCCCCGGCGATGGCTGCTCTCGCGCTGCCGTTCGGCACGGCCGTCTTCGTCGCCGCGATGGTGGCCGTCGGCATCGCCCAGGCGATCGGCTTCACGGCCTCCTATCCGCTGGCCGCCGACGGGGCCGAGCGGGCGCGCGTCGGGCAGGGCGTCGCGATGGGGCTGCTGTCGGTCAGCTGGGGCATCGGAGCGCTCGTCGGACCTGTGGCCACGGGCACCGTGGCCCAGCTGGCGAACGACGCGACTGCGTTTCTCCTGGCGGGCACTCTGGCACTCGGGGCCGCCCTGGCCGTCCGCTGGCGCACGCGTGAGTGAGGGTCTATAGTCGCCGCTTGTCCCAAACCGACCCCAGCGCCGCGGCCACGGAAGCAATCGTCCTGGAGTCTGTGACGAAGCGCTTCGACGACGTCGTGGCCGTGGACGACGTCTCGTTCGAGATCCACGAGGGCGAGTTCTTCTCGATGCTCGGCCCGTGCGGCTGCGGCAAGACGACGACGCTGCGCATGATCGCGGGCTTCGAGGAGCCGACCAGCGGCCGCATCCTGCTGCGCGGCGGCGACGTCACGCGCGTGCCGCCGGCCAAGCGGCACGTCAACATGGTGTTCCAGTCCTACGCGCTCTTCCCGCACATGAGCGTGTTCGAGAACGTCGCGTTCGGGCTGCGCGTCAAGCGCGTGCGAGGCGACGATGTGCGCGATCGCGTCACGAATGCGCTGCGCGCGGTGCGCCTCGAGGGGATGGAGGAGCGCAAGCCGGCGCAGCTCTCGGGCGGCCAGCAGCAGCGCGTCGCCCTCGCGCGCGCGCTCGTCAACGAGCCTGCGGCGCTGCTGCTCGACGAGCCGCTGGGCGCGCTCGACCTCAAGCTGCGCCAGGAGATGCAGCTCGAGCTCAAGGAGATCCAGACGCGCACGCGCACGACGTTCGTCTATGTCACGCACGACCAGGAAGAGGCGCTCACGATGAGCGACCGCATCGCCGTCATGAACGGCGGGCTGGTCGAGCAGATCGCCGCTCCGCGCGAGCTCTACGAACATCCGGCCACTCCGTTCGTCGCAGGTTTCATCGGCACCTCGAATCTCCTCGCGCTGCGCGTCGATATCGCAAGCAACGGCCTCGTGGCGATGAACCTCGGGGAGGGCGAGCGCCTGCTCGCCCGCTCGGAGGCGCGCGAGGGGGAGATCGTGCAGATCACCGTGCGCCCGGAGAAGATCAAGCTGGGCGAACCGGCCGCGACGGACGGCCAGGCACGCGTGCACGGGACGGTCGCCGAGGCCGTCTATCTCGGCTCGATGACGCAGGTCATCGTCGAGTTGCCGACAGGCGAGCGCCTCGTGGTGCACCGCCTCAACGACCGGCTCGAAGGCGACGAGGTGCAGGCGGGCGACCGCGTTGTCCTGCACTGGGCCAGCGAGCACAGCTTCGTGATCCCGTTGGCGCCGGCACTGGCCGGCGGCGGGACCGACACAGGAGGGGAACTAGCATGACCGAGCCAATGAGGCTCAGCAGGAGAGGCTTTCTTGGGAGCGACCGCCGTCGCTGCCGCCGGCCTCGCCACCGGCACCGATGCGTTCGCTGGCAGCACTGCCCGCTACGCCAAGACGTCGCCGCTCGTCGTCCACGACTGGGCCTACTACCAGAAGGACTTCAAGGGCTTCAGCGCCTACTTCAAGAAGTACGGCGTGCCCAAGTACATCACGTTCAACACCGACCAGGCCGACCTCGCGAAGGCCGCCTCGGGCGCGATCACCTACGACCTCACGCACCCCTGCATCGCGTACATCCCCGACTGGCAGGCCGCCGGCCTGATCGGCCCCATCGACACCAAGAAGTTCACGGCCTTCAGCAAGGTCAACAAGGAGCTGGCCGCGCCGGGCATCGTCGACGGCAAGACCTACGGCATCCCGTGGGACTGGGGCTACTCGGCGCCGATGTACCGCACCGACAAGTACACGCCCAAGGAGCAGTCCTGGGAGTCGGTGCTGTTCGACAAGAAGCTGCGCGGCAAGGTCACGATGTACGACGAGGGCGTCGCGATCATCAAGATCGGCGCGCTCATCAACGGACACGAGAACGTCAACACGCTCACGCAGGCGCAGATCAACCAGTCGCGCGACACGATGGTCAAGGCCAAGGCCAACATCGTCTCGTTCTGGCAGTCGGAGACCCAGGCCATGCAGGACTTCGCCTCGGGCAAGGTCTACGTGACCTACGCGTGGCCGGACACGTATGCGCAGGTCCTTGCGATGAAGCCGCTCAAGGGCGTCAAGGTCGTCTACATGCAGCCCAAGGAAGGCGCGCTGGCCTGGATCTGCTCCTTCGCGATGGCTGCCGAGCCCAAGAACGAGGATCTGGCCTACGCGTATCTCAACACGGCCTACTCCGCGCCCTCGATGGACTATCTCGTCAACGCGTTCTTCACGGGCGGCTCTGCCATGACGCCTGCGACGCTCGCCAAGTCGGACCCCAAGTTCGTCAAGCAGTTCCACCTCAACTCGCTCAACACGGCCCTCAAGCCGCCCAAGGTGTGGCTCGAGCAGCACCTGGAGAACCGCAACGCCTATCTCAAGGCGTATCAGCAGGTGAAGTCGGCCTGATCGACGGTACGCGGGGCGGGCGGAGCGTCCGCCCGCCCCGCGGCTCTCGCCGTGGCAGCGCACGCCTCCGCACCTGCAGCAGCGCCCGCGCCGGGACCCCGGCGCCGCCGCACGCCGCTCTCGACGTGGCTGCTGCTGCTGCCCGCCCTGGCGGTGCTGATGGCGTTCTTCCTGGCACCGCTCTACTACGTCTTCCTGTTCTCGACCGGGCAGCGCTACCAGGGCGTGACCAAGGCCGCCGCGCTGATCAACGGCGAGCTCACGAGCTTCTCGTGGGATCGCTGGCGCGAGCTGCTGGGCACGGAAGTCACCGTGCGGCTGCTCGGCGTCTCCGCGACCATCCCGCTCTGGCTGCTCGGCGTGATCGCGGTCGCCCTGCTCGTGGGCGTGCTGCGCGGCAACCGCCTGCCGCGCCACGGCCACGCCGTGGTCGCCGGCTGCCTGATCCTGCTGGTGGCGCCGTTCATCGCGCTGCCCGGGGGCACCTCGGTCGCGCGCGTGGCCGAGATCACCTCGGAGAACCCGTCCATCACGCTCTTCATGCGCTCGATCTCGACCTCGCTGACCGTGTCCGTGATCGCGGTGCTGATGGCCTTCCCGGTCGCCTATTACCTCGCCTTCTGCCGCGGCAAGTCGAAGTACACGTGGCTCGTGATCGTGATCGCGCCCTTCCTCACCAGCTACCTGCTGCGCGTGCTCTCGTTCAAGGTCATCCTCACCGACGACGGGCTCGTCAACACGTTCCTCTTCGACACCGGCCTGCGCGCGCAGGGCCACCAGGTCGACTGGCTGCTCTACACGCAGTTCACGGTGCTGCTCGTGCTGCTCTACGCCTGGGTGCCGTTCGTGGCGCTGCCCATCTTCGTGGCGCTCGAGAACATGGACCGGCGGCTGCTCGAGGCCGCCACCGACCTCGGCGCAAGTCGCCTGCGCGCGTTCGTCAAGATCACGCTGCCGCTGGCCTCGCCGGGCATCGTCGCCGCCTTCCTGTTCGTGTTCATCCCGACGATCGGCGAGTTCGTCACGCCGCAGCTCGTGGGCGGCAGCAAGGGCTACCTCTTCGGCAGTGCGATCGCGGACGACTTCGGGCAGAACAGCGACTGGCAGTCGGGCGCGGTGCTCGCGCTCTTCCTGATGCTCGTCGTGCTGCTCCTGACGGTCGCGACCTCGCGCTTCCTGCGCGCGAGCGGGGGTGGCCAGTGAGCTCCCCGGCCTCCACCGTCGCCGTCAGCCGCAACGGCCGCCGCCTGCTGACGATCTGGTTCGCGATCTTCCTCGTCTTCATCTACCTGCCGTCGGCGATCCTCCTCATCTTCTCGTTCAACGCGGGCACGGTGCCCGTGTTCCCGCTGCAGGGCTTCACGACCCGCTGGTACTCGGATGCCTGGCACGACCAGGATCTGCGCGATGCCTTCATTCGCTCGATCAAGGTCGGATTGGCCTCGAGCGTGCTCGCCACCGGCATCGGCCTGGCCGCGGCCTACCCGCTCGCGCGACGCAAGTTCCGCGGCCGCAACACCGTCACGGCGCTCATGCTGGTGCCGCTCGTGGTGCCGCCGATCGTGGTCGCGGTGGCGCTGCTGATGCTCTTCCGCAAGGGGCCGTACCCGACCGAGCTCTCGCTCTGGACGGTGCTGACGGGCCACATCGTGATCTCGCTCCCCTACTGCATCCTCCTGCTCGTGCCGCGGATCGCGAACATCGACAAGCGGCTCGAGGAGGCCGCGCACGATCTCGGCGCATCGGGAATGACGACGTTCCGGCGCGTGATCCTGCCGCTGATCACGCCCGCGATCCTCTCGGCCTTCCTGATCGCGTTCGTCGTCTCGATCGACGAGTACGCGATCGCGAGCTTCCTGGCCGCCAACAGCGAGACCTACCCTGTCTACCTGTTCGGTCAGATCCGCCAGGCCCAGCACCTGCCGCCGATGATCCCGGTCGCCACGGTCATGCTCGTCGTCTCGTTCGCGCTGGTCCTGCTGGCCGAGGTGCTGCGGCGCCGCGGCGATCGCCGCGTGGGGCTCTCGCAATGAGGCCCCGGCTGTGGCTCGCGCTCGGCCTCGTCGTCGTCGCGCTGCTGGCGGTCGCCGTGGCGCACGCGGCGTTCTCGGGCGGGGAGACGACGCCGCAGACCGCCAAGCCGGCGCTGACGCCGGAGCAGAAGGCGGCGCGCAAGAAGCTGCTCGCGACAGCCGCGTACATGAAGCAGCACAAGCTCAACTGCGGCTGCCAGCACCACTTCCCGGCTCCCAAGGAGCCGGATCCGCAGCCATAGCGTTTGCCCGCTGATGGCCCAGGTGTGTAATCCTCGGCGACTCGGGGGATGCCTCCCCTGAACCCTCGGGGGAGGAGCAAGCATGAAGCGAGTGTTGGCCTGCGCCGTCATCGGCGTGCTGTGCGCGTTCACAGGTTCGGCGGCTGCGTCGAACTTCCATCCGGGTGCGCCGGGCATCGGCGACCCGTACTTCCCGCTGGACGGCAACGGCGGATACGACGTCGGGCACTACTCGCTGGACGTGAGCTACGACCCGCCGACCGACCACCTCACCGGCGCCGCGGTGATCGAGGCGACCGCCAGCGAGAACCTCTCGAGCTTCAACCTCGATCTGCGCGGCTTGACGGTGCACGGCATCAGCGTCGACGGCTGGGCGGCGAAGTGGAGCCGCAGCGACGACGAGCTCACCGTCACGCCCAAGATCGGGTTGCGCAAGGGACGCTCGTTCACGGTCGTCGTGCACTACGACGGCGTGCCCGAGGCGCTCGAGGATGGCTCGGGCGTGCTCCACACCGACGACGGTGTCGTGATCATCGGCGAGCCGCACGTCGCCTCCAGCTGGTTCCCGGTCAACGACCATCCGTCAGACAAGGCGACGTACACGATCGAGGTCACGGTCCCGAAGGGCCTCGAGGCTGTCTCGAACGGCGTCTTGAGGAACAAGAAGACGCGCGGCGGTCACTCGACGTTCCTGTGGGAGATGAGCGATCCGATGGCCTCGTACCTCGCGACCGCGACGGTCGGCGAGTTCGACATCACGTCCTACAAGCAGGACGGCCTGCGCTTCTACGACGCGATTGATCCGGCGCTCTTCGACGATGTCGCGACGCCGACGAGCGGCACGCAACTGGCAATCTCGGGCCAGGCGGATTCGTCCTACAAGCGCCTGACGCACACCATCGCCGTGCCGGCGGGTGGCGCGACGCTGTCGTTCTGGATCACGCGTGACACAGAGCAGAATTGGGACTTCACCTTCGTCGAAGCGCACACGGTGGGACTCGACGACTGGACGACGCTGCCCGACATGAACGGGCACACGAGCTCCGACACCGGCAGGTCCTGCCCGTTCGGCGGCTGGCAGGCGATCCATCCGTTCCTCGCTCACTACCAGACCGACAACGGCGACGGAACCTGCAAGTCGACGGGCACGACCGGCGCGTGGTGGGCGGCGACGGGCCAGAGCGACGGCTCCGAGCAGTGGAAGGTCGACCTCTCGGCCTACGCCGGCAAGACGGTCGAGGTGTCGCTCGCCTACGCCAGTGACGACGTCGTGCAGGCCCACGGCGTGTTCATCGACGACATCGAGTCCTCGACCGGCGCCGGCACGACCTCGTTCGAGGATGACGGCGACACACTCGACGGTTGGACCGTTCCGGGCGCGCCGGCCGGCAGCCCGGGCAACGAGAACGACTTCACGGTCGGCACCGTCGCCGACCTGCCGCCGGCACTCGGCTTCCAGGTCAAGGCATCGTTCGCCCGGGAGCCGGAGATCATCCGGTTCCTCTCCGGCAACTTCGGCACCTACCCGTTCCGTGACGTCGGCGGCATCGTCGATCATCTCGCAGGTGTCGGGTTCGCGCTCGAGAATCAGACGCGTCCGATCTACGCGCAGGAGTTCTTCTACGACGCGATCGGCGCGGACAGCGTCGTCGTCCACGAGCTCGCCCACCAGTGGTACGGCGACAGCGTGTCCGTGGCCCTCTGGAGCGAGATCTGGCTGAACGAGGGCTTCGCGACCTATGCCGAATGGCTGTGGAGCGAGCACGAGGGCCACGAGTACGCCACAGGAGATCTTCGACCTCACCTATGCGGCGATTCCCGCCGACGATCCCTTCTGGCAGCTCCCGATCGGCGACCCCGGCCCGGACGCGATGTTCGACGGCCCGGTCTACACCCGTGGCGCCATGACGCTGCAGCAGCTGCGCGTGGCCGTGGGCGACGACGCGTTCTTCCGCATCCTGCGCAAGTGGGCGAGTATCAAGCGCGGTGGGAACGGGTCGACCGCCGAGTTCATCAAGCTGGCCGAGCGCGTCTCCGGCCAGGATCTCGACGCGCTCTTCACGACCTGGCTGTTCACGCCCGGCAAGCCGGACCTGCCGCCGGCAGAAGCCGCGCTCACGAGTCCCGCGATGAGCACGTTCGCTCTGCAGACGACGGTGCAGGGCACACTCCGTCACCACGCGGCCCTGCGCCGCTGAAGCTCAACCGAGCAGTCGCTGGGGCGCGAGAGCCGCGTCCCAGCGACGCTCGGCGAGGCCGTCAGCCACGGCCTCGCCGCTGCCGAGACTCTGCGTCACGCCCACCGATCCGTGACCGGTCGCCAGCACGAGGCCTCCGACCCCCGGATAGGGGCCGATCAGCGGCAGGCCGTCGGGCGAATAGGGGCGCTGGCAGGAGCGCGTCTCGGCGATCGGTAGCCCGGCCAGCGCCGGCATGAGCTCGACCGCGCGCCGGGCGATCGCCTGACGCGTCTCGGTCGTCTCGTCCGCATCGGAGATCGCACCGTGCAGGCTCGAGCCCACGAGCACGCGCCCGGCGAAGTCCTGCTGCAGCACGCAGGCCACGTAGGGCTCCGGCTCGCTGCCGTCGCCGATCTGCGCCAGCGTGGGCGCCGGCGGCGCGGGGCGCGTCCACTCCTCCTCGATGGCGTGCCGCAGGCGGAAGGGCGCCGGGCGCGTGACCAGGATCCAGCCGCGCACGCCGCGCACGGGCACGTCGTGCGGCAGCGAGCGGCAGACGCGCCACGACCACGGCCCGGCGGCCACGACCACGTGCGCTGCCTCGATGCGGCCCTCGTCCGTGAGCACGCCGGTGACGTCGTCGCCGCGGCGCAGCAGCTCGCGCACGGCGCAGCCCGTGCGGATCTCGGCGCCCGCAGAGCGCGCCTCGTCGGCCAGTGCGACCGCCGCGGCGCCGGGGTCGACGCGGCGCGCGTCGGCGTTCAGCTCGGCGTAGTCGATGTGCGGGGCCAGCAGCGGCTCGGCGGCGCGCAGCTCGGCCGGGCTGAGGCCCTCGCCACCCTCATGGCTCAGGACGAGGCAGCCGTGAGGATCGCGATCGAAGGCGAACGCCTCGCCGCTGCGCTCGTGCAGGTCGAGGAACAGCTCGAGCGAGCGCCGCCCGATCGTCTCCATGGCCGGGTGGTGAGGACCGATCACGAGGCCGTGGTTGCGGCCTGAGGCCGCCTGCGCGAGGCCGGCGGACTCGCACAGCGTCACGCGCATCCCGCGCCGTGCACACGAGGCCGCCACGGCGATGCCGACGATGCCACCGCCCACGACGACGACGTCGGGCGAGCGGCTCACTCCAGACCGGCGAGCGCCGCGTAACCGAGCCGCTCGGCCGCCAGGGCCGCGGCGTGCGAGCCGTCGGCCGCGGCGTCGATCGCCTGCCGCGCGACCTGCAATGCGCGGCGCGAGCGCGACGCGAGCGTCTGCGCCCAGGCCAGCGCCGTGGCGCCCGCCTGCCCGTCGGGCACGACCTCGTGGATCACGCCGAGCGCGAGCGCCTGAGGGGCGTCGATCTTCTCGCCCAGCAGGATCAGCCGCCGTGCGACGGCCGGACCGAGCGCGCGCACGGCACGAGCGGTGCCGCCGCTCGAGGGGAGGATGCCGCGCTCGACCTCGGGGAACCAGAAGCGCGAGCTCGCGTCCGCGACGCGCAGGTCGCAGGCCAGCGCGAGCTCGAGTCCACCGCCGACGCACCAGCCGTGGATCTGCGCGATCGACGGCACCGCGAGGCGCGCCAGCTGCTCGTAGACGTCGCCCGTGTACTCGTAGTAGGCGAGCGCGGTCTCGGGCGTCGCGACGTCCAGCTCCGTCGTGTCGGCGCCGGCCGAGAACGCGCGCTCGCCCGCGCCGCGGATGATCAGCGCGCTCGCCTCGCGCACCTGCGCGCTCGCCAGCGCGGCGGCCAGCTCCTCCTCGAGCGCCGTCGAGAGGGCGTTCAGCTGATCGGGCCGGTTGAGCGTGAGCAGCGCGACCGGGCCGTCGCGCTCGCATCAGGACGAGCGTCATGTGACGAGCCCCCTCGTGGTCTCGCCGCGCAGGGCGGCGAGGATCGTCTCGGCGATGCGCTCGTAGAGCGCCGCCTCGGATTCGGGCGAGTACCAGGCCGCGTGCGGCGTGAGCACGAGATTCGGTGCGTCCAGGCGGTGGTCGTCGGGTTCGGGCGGCTCCGAGTCCCAGACGTCCATGAAGGCCCAGGCGGGCCGGCCCTGCGCGAGGCCGTGAATCAGCTCCTCGATGTCGATCAGCTCGGCGCGCGCGGCGTTCACCAGGATCGAGCCCGGCTTGAAGAGCGGCACCTCCTTGCGCCCCAGAAGCGGCGCCGCGCCGCGCACGTGCGGGGCGTGCAGCGTGACGACGTCGCTGGCGGCCAGCAGGTCGCCCAGCTCGCTGCGCTCGGCGCCGGCCTCGGCGAAAGCCTCGTCGCTCGCGACCGGATCGCTGGCGAGCACGCGCATGCCGAGCGCCGTGGCGTCACGCGCCACCAGGCCGCCGATCTTGCCGAGACCGACCACGCCCAGCACGGAGCCGCGAATGCGGTGCGTCGTGCCGGCGGCGCGCTCCTCCCACACGCCGGCCTGCATGGCGCGGTCGAGCCCGACGATGCCTCGCAGTCCCGCGAGCGCGCAGGCCAGCGCGAAGTCGGCGACCTCGCGGCTGCAGTAGCCGGGCGTGCAGTAGCCGGCCACCCCGGCTGCGCGCAGGTGGTCGAGATCCATGTGGTCGTAGCCGGTGGAGCCGGTGACAGCTACACGCGCGCGGGGATAGAGCGCGAGCAGGTCGGCGTCCACGACGATGCCGCCGCCCGAGACGAGCGCCACGACCTCGCCGGCGTCGCACTCCTCGGCCGGCAAGGCGTGCGCCTCGCCGCCCAGCAGCGCGTCCAGGCGCTCGCAGTCGAAGTACTCCAGCACGGCCACCTGGGTCATGCGCGGGAGCTAACCAGATCGGCGTTACCCTAGGTGCCGTGCCGTCCCTGCCGCCATCCACCTTCACGAAGCGCTGCGAGATCCGCTGGCGCGACATGGATGCGTTCAAGCACGTCAACAACAGCGTCTACCTCACCTATCTCGAGGAGACGCGCGACGAGTGGTTCCTCGAGGTGCTCGGCAGCGGCCTCCTGCTGAACGATTTCGTGCTCGCGCGCTGCGCCATCGACTTTCGCTCGCCGCTCACCCAGGACGATGGCGACGTGGATGTCGAGGTGCGCTGCACGCGCGTCGGCACGGCCAGCATCACGATGGCCGAGCGCGTGCTCTCGGTGCTCGACGGGCGCGTGGCCGCCGAAGCCGAGTCGGTGGTCGTGCACGTCGACACGGCGACCGGCAAGTCGCGGCCGCTGACCGACGAGATCCGCGTCGCGTTCGACCGTTGGCTGCTCTGAAGTTCATCCCGGCGATCATCGCTTCGGAGGATTGCCGCCGCGGACGACGCTGAGCGATGATGTCGGGCGCTGAACGCGGAAAGGACGACGCATGCCGTACCGCATCGGGCTGGTGGTGCCCAGCTCCAACACGACCATGGAGACCGAGATCCCGGAGCTCCTGCGCCGGCGGGCGGAGCTCGAGCCCGAGACGTTCACGATCCATTCCAGCCGCGTGCGGCTGCGGCAGGTGACCAAGGAAGAGCTGACCGAGATGGTGCGCGGCAGCGACCGCTGCGCGCTCGAGCTCTCCGACGCCGGTGTCGACGTCATCGCCTACGCGTGCCTCGTGGCGATCATGTCGCAGGGCCCTGGCTACCACGTCGAGTCGGAGCGCCGGCTCGCGGCCGTGGCCGCCGAGAACGGCGGGGCGGCTCCGATCGTCTCCAGCGCGGGCGCGCTCGTGCGCTCGATCCAGGCGCTCGGCTACGAGCGGATCGCCGTGGTCGCGCCGTACATGAAGCCGCTCACCAAGCTCGTCGTCGAGTACTTCGAGCACGCCGGCATCGAGGTGGTGGACGCCGTCTCGCTCGAGATTCCCCGCAACAGCGATGTCGGGCGCCACGACCCGATGCTGCTGCCGGGGATCGCGCGCCGCCTGAACCTCGCCAACGCCCAGGCCGTCGTGCTCTCGGCGTGCGTGCAGATGCCCTCGCTGCCCGCGATCCAGATCGCCGAGGACGAGCTCGGGCTGCCGGTCCTGTCGGCCGCCGTGGCGACGACGTACGAGATCCTCCAGAGCATCGGGCTCCGGCCCGTCGCGCCGCGTGCCGGGATGCTCCTGAGCGGAGCGCTGCCGGTCGGGGCGTAGGACGTCCGCGTCAGCTGAGCTCGGCGCGCTCCACGCCCTCGGTGGAGCGCAGGAGCGCGAGCGCGCGCTCCGCGCTCTCCTGATCGTCCACCGGGACGCGGAACAGCGTGCCCTGCCGGGAGTCTTGCGTGCCCGGGTGGCGTGGGTAGAGCGTGAGCCCGGCCTGCTTGAGGGCGCGCGAGACGGCGCTCTCGTAGCCGAGGCTGCCGGCGATGCTGCCGTCGGCCGCCTTGAGCTGGACGCTGACCTCCATCACGAGCGCGCGAGCGACGGAGGGGCGAACGCGGGCCGCGTCGCCTTGAGCTCGTCGATCGCGAACTCGCCGTCGATGATCACCGGCTCGTCGTCCAGGAAGACGCTGCAGTTGCGCATCGGGATGTCGATGTGGCAGGCCGTGTCGTTCGTGCCGCCGAGCTCCTGGTTGGGGCCGGTCGAGAAGAGCGTGTTGCCGTAGAACGCGCGTGGCTCCATGCCGAGCGAGCGGCCGTCGTTGGCGAGGCCCGACCAGCGCGCCTTCTCGTTGCAGCCCCAGCCGATGTGCGCGATCCCGTAGGCCTTCTCGTCGTCGAAGTCGGCGATGTAGTCGCGCAGCAGCTCGGCGTCGAAGCCGCCGCGGATGTCCGCGATGCGGCCCTGCTCGATCGTGATCTCCACCGGGTCGGAGACGAACTTCTTGAACGGCGTGATGATGATGTCGCCGCGGTCGACGACGACCTTGCCGTCGACTCCGTCGTCGGCGCCGCCGGTGAAGAGGAAGCCGGCGGGCCAGTGATCCCAGCGACCCGGGATGTCGGTGTAGCCGTACTCCGTCATCACGGGATACGAGCCGAGCTTGTAGGTCACGTCGGTGCCCGCCGCGTTCGTGAAGCGGAAGCTCTTGGCGTTGGCCAGCAGCTCCTCGCTGGCCTCGACCCGGCGGCGCTGGTCGAGCGTGGGGAAGAGGCGCGTGAGGTTGTCGATCGGCTCGACGCAGAGCAGCATGCGCGCTCCCGCCTCCTGGATCTCGGTCTGCTCGCGCGAGAAGAGCAGGAACATCAGGTCGATCACGAGGTCGGCCTGCTTGAGCGCGTCGATCGCCGGGCGGTTGGAGGCCAGCGGCGTGACGCCCACGGTCCAGGCGCCGGCGTCGCCCAGGAGCGACGTCGAGGCCTCCGGCAGGCGGACGTGGAAGGGCGTCGCGCCGAGGCGGAGCGCGGCCGCCATGAAGGCGTCGGCGTAGTCCTGGCGCTCGTCCATCTGCGACAGGACGGCGACCGTCTCCCCCTCGCGGAGACCGCAGAGCGCGAGCTCCGCGGCACACAGGTCGACGAACGAGAACGGCACGGTCATTGGGTGTTCCCTCCTCGTGATGCAAGGGCCGGCAGCGCTGCGAGGTAGCCGATGGCATCCTCGAGGCCGACGACGTCTGCGTACTTTGCCTGGATGTCGAACAGGTTGGCGTCGTGCGGCGCCTGCGCGCGATCGCCCACGCACTCGCGTGGCACGAGCGTCGGGAACCCGTTCTGGAGCAGATCGACCGCCGTGGCGCGGACGCAGCCGCTCGTCGTCGCACCGCACAGCACGACGGTGTCGATCCCCTGCGAGACGAGGATCGCCGAGAGGTTCGTGCCGAAGAACGCGGAGGCGCCCTTCTTGACGACGACCGTCTCGTCGTCGCGTCGCCCGAGCCGTGGATCGATCTCGACCCAGGGCCCGCCGATCTGGAGATCGGCGAGCCCGGGCATCTTCTGCAGCCAGAGGCCGCCGTCGGCCAGGCTGGTCTCGAACGCGATCGTCGTGAAGATCACCGGCACGCCCTGCTCCCGCGCGGCATCCAGCAGCCGGGCGGTCGCCGCGACGGCCTCGGAGAGGTCGGATCCGAGGCTCCCGGACGGATCGGTGAACCCGCAGGAGAAGTCGACCACGAGCACCGCGGGGCGGCTCCCGAGCGTCACGGACTCCCCCAGCCGTGCCGCCGAGTAGACCCTGCGTGCCTCCTCGTCACTCATGGCCGGCGCTCCCGTCGGCCCCTCAGCCGCGCGTCTTGGCGCCCGCGGCGAAGGGGTCGTCGCCCTTCGTGTTGGAGACCGACGAGAGCGACGGCGCCTGGATGTGCGGCGTGAACGTCCGCTCGGGCGCGGGGCCGAGGCCGATGAAGTGGCGGCACTCCTCGAGGAACCGCGTGCGGTCGTACTCGCCGTAGAGGCGCTCCTTGAGGAACGGGACGTTGAGCGCGTTGGACTCCTCGAAGAGCTTCGAGCGCGTCGCGTGCTCGCTCGCGGCGACGTCCCACACGAGGTTCATGACGAGGTTCTTGTCACGCGCGCTCATGTTGCGGGTGTCGAGGAACCAGCCCAGGTTCTTGCCGAAGGCGGCCGGCGTCTCGAGATCCTTCTCGCTCCAGCGCAGGATCATCCCCTGCCCGCAGATGTCCTGGAGGATGTGCAGGATGCGCGGGAGGTTGTCGAGCGCGTACGAGCGTCCCGCGGTCACGACGTTGACGTCGGGGATCATGAGGTCGCCCTCGGAGAGCTGGGCGAGCTCCTCGGCGGCCAGCTGCATGCCCTGCAGGATCTGGCAGTACTCGATGATGTCGGCCACGCGCTGGCGGACGACCGGCACCTCGCTCAGCTCGAGCGTGTCCATGATGAGCTGCGCCAGGCCCACGTACATCTCGGACTTGGCGACGATGCGGACGAACGTGTACCAGTGCTCGAGCCGCGCCCACACGTTGTAGAAGTTCACGCCGTGCAGCGAGCGGGTGCCCTTGGCCATGATGCGCTCGTTGGGCACGAAGAGGTTGTCGAAGGCGACGATCGACTCGATCTCCTCGCCGCGCGAGGTGAGCGGATGCTCGTAGGCGTTCGAGCCGGGTCGGTGGACGATCTCGCGGCAGAACATCTTGAGTCCCGGGGAGTCGACGGGCACGTAGACCCAGAAGCTCTCCTCGTCGAGCGGCGGGTGGAAGGAGCCCAGGACGAGCTCGTTGGCCTGCGGCACGCAGGTGCCGACGCCCTTGACGCCGCTGATCCAGATGCCGGTCGAGTCCTCCTTGACGATGCGCGCGGTGGCGCGCTCGGGCGGCGTCGCCTCGGGCGCGGTACCGGCGGCGCGGGAGCGGAAGCCCTGCGGGTCGACGATGGTCTCGCCGAGGTGGATGTTGTTCTCCTCGGCGTGCTTGAGGTACCAGTGGATGTTCTCGGCGTACTCCGGGCACTCCCGCTTGAAGGACGGCAGCTCGCCGAGCATGCCGAGCGGGAGCGTGGCGATCATGTCGATGCCGCGTCCATGCGTGCCCCAGGTCCTGCGGGCGACGTGCTTGATGCCCTCGCGCCGGAAGCGCAGGTCGTCCTTGGTGCGCGGGATCAGATACGAAGCCGTGACGCGTGCGCCGTCGTCACGCACGTAGGTGAGGACGTTCTGCGCCTGGTCGTCGAACTGCTCGTCGTAGACCGCGGCGATCTCGCTGATGCCGCCGCCCGTGGCTTCGTGGGTCGTGACGTCTTCCACGACCTCGCCCCTGTAGTAGACGACGCGGTCGTCCTGGAGCGACTTGACGTACTCCTCGCCCGTCTTCAGGTAGTGCGTCTGCTTCGAATCGGCAACGGCCATCGGGTGTCTCCTGTGAGTGGGCGGATTCAGGCTGGCACGGGGCTCAGGCCCCGAGCGCGACGCAGCGCGCGAACTGGCGCGGCACCGGGTAGTCGTAGAGCAGCGAGTCGACCGTCTCCTCGCCGAGCGCCTCGGCGGGCCGGTCGGCCGCTGCCACGAGCTGGTGGTACTTGCGGCTGTGGTAGACGAGCGGAGCGTGCTCGCTCTCCTCGGAGAGCACGACGCAGCGGACGCGACCGATGAAGAGGACGTGGTCGCCTGCGGGGACGGTGCGCTCGAGCAGGCAGTCGACGTGCGCGAGCGCGCCGGCGACCGCCGGGCTGCTCGAGGCGTGCGGCTCGCTGCGGCAGTAGTCCTCCACGAACTTGGGCTGACCCGGCGCCGAGCCGAAGCGGGCGACGTCGATCAGCGCCTGGCTGAGCAGGCTGACCCCGAACGCGCCGCACTCCTCGATGGCGCGCACGCTCGTCGTGCCGGCCCCCAGCGAGACGAGGATGAGCGGCGGGCTCATGGAGACCGAGCAGCAGGCGCTGACGGTCAGCCCCCAGGGCTTGTCGCCCACGTGACAGGTCACCATGACCACGCCCGCGGC
The DNA here is from genome assembly GCA_963713435.1 of uncultured Actinomycetes bacterium. Lineage (GTDB taxonomy): Bacteria > Actinomycetota > Thermoleophilia > Gaiellales > JALYLC01 > JALYLC01. Next base: position 257,584 of record CAVQLU010000011.1, on the reverse strand, counting down.
GAGCTGCGACATCGCCGTGCGGAAGTCGCCCAGCACGGCCTCGGGCTGGTTCAGTTCGCTCTCAGGCACCATCGGATCCCCTCGCGCGGCAGGTGCAGACCGGAAGCGCGGCGGCCCGCCGAAGGACGTCGGCCCAGGAGGGCACGGCCTCGCTGGCGGGGACGCGCGCAGCGAGAGCGGCGTCCAGCGACGCCTCGTAGCGCTCGTCGTCTCGACCGTCGGGTCGCTCAGCTGCCTGCAGCGCGATCATCTGAGGAGATGACACGCGAGCCCCGCTGTTTGTTTAGTGCGGTTGCCCGAATCAGGTCAGAAGCCCGCGGCGCAGGGCCTGCGCGACCGCGGCGGCGCGGTCGGAGACCTCCAGCTTGGCGTACACGTGCTGCAGGTGGGTCTTGACCGTCGGGACGCTCACGAACAGGGTCGCCGCGATCTCGGGCGACGACATCCCGTCGGCGCACATGCGCAGGATCTCGAGCTCACGGGTGGTGAGCAGCGGCTCGTCCGTGCGTTCGCGCCGCGCGCGCATCTCGCGCGTCAGCGCCGTCTGGATCGAAGGGAGGATCACGCTCTCACCGCGCGCGACCGTGAGCAGCGTGCCGCACAGCACGTCGGCCGCTGCGACCTTCGGCACGTAGGCACGGGCGCCGTAGGAGAAGGCCCGGTGGATCGTCGCGCCGTCCTCCGAGGCCGAGACGATCACGACGCGCGTCGGCAGGCCTTCGCGCTCGAGCATCCCGAGCAAGGTGATGCCGTCGAAGTCGGGCAGGCCCAGGTCGATTACGGCCACGTCGGGCCCGAGGCTGCGGATGGCGTCGATCGCCTCCTGACCGGAGCCCGCCTCACCGACGAGCTCGAGCCCCGGACAGCCGGCGATCAGCCCCGCGGCGCCTTGCCGGTAGAGCGGGTGGTCGTCGGCGATCAGCACGCGAACGGACGCGGCGGAACCGTCGCGACCACCGCCCGCCATCAGTCCGCAGCCCGGCCGAGCGCGCGCTCGACGGCTTCGACGAAGCCCGCCAGCTCGAGCGGCTTGGTGAGGTAGTCCTCGGCGCCGCAGGCCATCAGGCGCTCCATCTGCATGGGGGTCGCGTCGGCCGACAGGATGATCACCGGGATGTCGCGCATCCGCTCGTCGGCGCGCAGCCGCCGCAGCACCTCTTCTCCGTCGATGTCGGGCAGATGGAGGTCGAGCAGGATCAGGTCGGGCGCGTGCTGGGCGGCCAGCTCGATGCCCATCTGGCCCTGCATGGCCGACATCAGCTCCAGCCCGCCGAGCCGCTCGAAGACACGTTGGACGAGCTCGAAGTTGGCGAGGTTGTCCTCGATGTAGAGGATGCGCCCGCCCCGCTCGATGCGCTGGGGGAAGGCGGTGGTCTCCGGCTGGAAGAGGAAGCCCGCTTCGTCGTCCGGGTTGTCGGTGAGCGGCAGGTCGACGAAGAACGTGGAGCCCTCGCCCTGCACGCTGCGCTCCACGCCGATCGAGCCGCCCATGGCCTCGATCAGCCCGCGCGAGAGCGCCAGGCCGAGGCCGGTTCCCTCGGCGTCGGTCGCGTCGGCGTCGAGCCGCTCGAACGGGAGGAAGGCGCGCTCGAGATCGCCCGCCGCGATGCCGCGGCCCGTGTCGGCGAAGCGATAGCGCAGCACTCGGTCGGGCATGAGGTGCAGCGTGATGCGCACCGTCCCGCTCGGCCGGTTGTACTTGATGGCGTTGGTGAGGATGTTGAGCAGGACCTGCTTGAGGCGCTGCGGGTCGGCCAGCACGAATTCGAAGAGCCCGGCGTGGAGATCCTGCTCGAGCGCGATGTCGCGCTCGGCGGCCAGCGGGCGCACCAGGTCGATCGCCTCGGTCAGCGGCCAGCAGCAGTGCACCGGCTCGACGCGCAACGGCTGTCCGCCGGCCTCGATGCGCGAGATCTCGAGCACCTCGTTGATCAACGCCAGCAGGTGGCGGCCGGCGTTCACGATGCGGTCGACGCTGTCGCCCGCGCTCACGGGCAGCGACTCGAGCTGCAGCAGCTGCCCGAAGCCCAAGATCGAGTTGAGCGGCGTGCGCAGCTCGTGGCTCATGCGCGAGAGGAACTCGCTCTTGGCGCGATTGGCGCGCTCCGCCTCCTCCTTGGCCTGGCGCACGGCGGCCTCGGCCGTCTTGCGATCGGTGATGTCGGTGGAGATCCCCGCGACCGCGTAGGGCCGGCCGTCCTCGTCGAAGAGCGGGAACTTGAGCGACAGCCAGGTGCCGCTGTCCCCGTCGGACTTGGGCTCCTCGAAGTGGATCGGCGAGCCCGCCTCGAGCACGCGCCGGTCGTTCGCGGTGTAGACCGCGGCCGTGTCCGGCGAGACGATGTCGTAGTTCGTCGTCACGGTCGGGTCGTCGCGCCGGACGCCGAAGACCTCCTCGAAGTGCCGGTTGAAGAGCAGGTAGCGGCCGTCGGCGCTCTTGATGTAGATGAGCGCGTCGACGTTGTCCACGAGATCCCGCACGCGCTGCTCGCTCTCGCGCAGCGCGCGCTCCATCTCGCGGCGGTGGACCAGCTCGCTGGCCTGCACGAGCACGAGCCGCGGTACGCCCTCGCAGGCCTCGACGACCGCGACGCGCAGGGTCACGGGAACCCGCTCCTCGCCGCAGACGACGACGTAGCCGTCGACGCCGAGCTGGCCCGTCGGCTCCGAGAGCAGCCTGCGCGGGTCGCCGGCGCCCGCCAGGAGGTCGGCCGGATTCGAGCCGACGAGGGCCTCGCGGGGCCGGTTGACGAGCGTCGCGAACGCCCTGTTGACCTCGAGGATCGACGGCTCGGTGTCGGCGATCTGCACGATCGCCGTCGCGATCGGCGCGTGCTCGAAGGCCGCCGCCGCCACCGCGGGGCTCAGGGGCGAGGCGGCTGCGGGGTGGCTGGATGCGGACATAGCTCGCCGGTGAACTGCAGGATCACCGCGACGAACTCGTCGAGGTTGTCCCACGGGATCATATGACCGGCGTGATCCACCGCCGCGAAGCGCGCCCCGGGCAGCAGACCGCGCACCTCGGGCAGGGCGGCGGCCGGGACTACCGGGCTGTCTGATCCGTACACGAACAGCACCGGGACGCCGATCTGCGGCAGCAGCGCGTGCAGATCCTCGCTGTGGAACCGCTCGTAGGTCTCGACGATCGCAGCCTCGCTGCAGGTGCCGAGCCAGAGCGCGCGCAACTCGAGGTGCTCGTCCGACCAGGTGGGGAAGGCCGGGCGCATGTCGTCTGCCGTCGCGCCCTCCTTGGCCTTGCGCAGCGAGTCGACGTAGGGGTCGATCGGGACCGGGTACGGATCCCGGCCCGGCCCCGTCAGCGGCGGATCGGCGAGGATCACCGCGCCCGCCGCGCCGGGGTGGTACGCGGCCAGCGCTGCGGCGATGCGCGCGCCCATCGAGTGTCCGAGCACGATCGGCCGCTCCAGCCCGAGGGTCTCGATCAGCGCCGCCAGGTCGTCTGCGTAGTCGGTCAGCGCGTAGCCGCTCGCGGGCTGCTCGGAGAGGCCGCGCCCGCGCGGATCGACGCTGATCACGCGATGGCGCTCGGCCAGCGGGAGGGCCAGGAACTCGACACACGCCGCCGGCATCGTGATGCCGGGGACGATCAGGAGCGCCGGGCCGTCACCGCCGTAGTCGAGGCAGTGCTGCCGGATCCCGTTGGCGGTGACCTCGGTGCTGCGGGCACGCGAACCGAGCGGAGGGGTGCTCACGCCGCCACAGGCTCGAGGCGCTCGCGCAGCGTGCCGTGCGCGGCAGCCAGCGTGGCGCTCACGGTGCCCGTGCGGAGCCCGAGCACCTCGCCGATCTCCCGGTAGGAGAGATCCCCGTAGTACCGCAGGAAGAGCACGACGCGCTGGCGTTCGGGAAGCAGGGCGAGCTGATCGCGCAGCGCACCGTCGCCGTCCCGGGCCGCCGTCTCCGGGCACGGCTCCTCCTCGATCGCGCCGCCGCGCGCGGCCGGGCCCGCCGCACGCCGCTGGTTGTGCGCGGCGTTCGTCACTGCGCGCCACAGCCAGGCCTCGAGTGGGCCGTCGCCGCGATAGGCGAGGCAGCCTGCGATTGCGCGGGCGAATGCGTCCTGGACGGCGTCGCGTCCTCGCTCGGGATCGCCCGCGATCGCGGTGGCCACGCGCACATACTCGGAGAAGCGCGATTCATAGGCCACCGCGATGCGTGCCACCACCGCCCCGCTCCGGGGGTCGCGGACTGCCACGCGGGGAAGGCTTTGCACCTCGCAAGCCTTCCACCGGGGGCGTGCCGCAACCATCCTCGCGTCGGATGATCGTTGGGTTGAGCCCGGCGGTGCCGATCGGCGTAGGCGGCGGTCGCCGGCCGGGCAGCGCGGCTCGCAGCGGCGGTCAGCCTCTCAGCCTCCGGGTCTCCGCCTCGTCGATCTCGTAGAGCGCCGCGTCCTCGTCGATCACCGAGACCGCGACGCCGTAGTGCTCGCGGGCCTTCTCGATGCTCACGAAGCCGTCGATCACGTCCTCGAGCACCCACTCGGCCGGACGCGTGCGTGGATCCTGCCAGCCGCCGCCGCCGCCCTCCCAGAAGCGGATCGTGCGGCGCCTTGCCGGCGTGCACGCCCGAGCGCATCACGCCGACCTCGAACTCGTCGGGCCCGCCCGCGTCGTAGATCAGGCCGCTGCCGAGGGCCGGCAGGCCGCCCTCCCAGCCCCACACGGGGATCACGCCGCGACTTCCGAGCACCGAGAGCGTCGCGTCGCCGTGCGTGAGCTCGAAGTCGCGCGCGACGCCCATGCCGCCGCGATGCCGTCCGGCGCCGGCCGAGTCGGTGATGAACTCGTAGCAGTGCGTGAGCACCGGATAGACCCGCTCCTGCACCTCGACCGGCTCGTTGCGAGTGCCCGAGGCGTACAGGCTGATGGCGGTGTGGTTGTCCTTCTTGCCGGGCCGGGCGCCGTAGCCGCCCTCCTTCCAGAGGTACATGACGAACTCGCGGCCGTAGCCCTCGCGGGCGTCGAATCCGCCCACGACCATGTTCGTCATGTTCCCCGAGCACGCCATCGAGCGCTCGGGGACGACCTGGAGGTAGCAGCCGAAGATGCACTGGCAGATGACCTCGTACGAGGTAGCGAACGCGCCGCTGATCGGCCGCGGGAACTGCGCGTTGGTGACCAGCCCCTCGGGGTTGATCGTGTCGATCGCGTTGTAGATGCCCTCGCTGGCGGGCACGTGCGGGAAGATCGCCTTCGTCGCGACGACGAGCGCCGACTGCGCCATCGAGCGCGTGGCGTTGATCGCCCCCATCGCCTCGGGGTCGCTGCCGGACAGGTCGTAGAGCGCCTTGTCGCCGTCGATCGTGATCGCGACCTTGATCTTCACGGGCGTGACGCGATCGCCGATCGGGTCGAAGTCGATCGCGTCCTCGAAGCTGTAGGTGCCGTCCGGCAGCTTGCGGAACTCCTCGCGCAGGAGCGCCTCGGAGTAGTGGATCAGCTCGGACATCTCCGATTTGATGAGCGCGAGACCGTACTTGTCGATCAGGCTCTGCAGGCGCGCCTCGCCCGTGCGGCACGAGGCGATCTGCGCGAACACGTCGCCCTGCGTCGTGTCCGGCACGCGCACGTTGCGGAGGATGAAGCGCATGACCTCGTCGTCCAGCTCGCCCTCGCGCACGAGGTGGATCGGCGTGATGTAGAGCGCCTCGCCGTAGGTCGACGCCGCCTCCGCGTGGAAGCTCCCCGGGACGGGGCCGCCTGCGTCCGACCAGTGCGCCGAGTTCTGCACGAACGCGATCAGCTCGCCGTCGCGGAACACGGGCATGATCGTGCGCACGTCCTGGCAGTGCGTGCCGCCGATGAAGGCGTCGTTCATGATGAAGATGTCGCCTTCGTGGATCTGCTCCTTGCCGACCCAGTCGATGACGCCCTTGACCGTGAACGGGAGCGTGCCGACGTGCGCGGGCAGGTCGTCCTTGCCCTCCGCGATCATGCGGCCGTCGGGGTCGCAGATGGCGGCGCTGAAGTCGCGGCCCTCGCTGACGACGAGCGAGTGGCCGACGCGCTCGAGCATCAGCCCCATCTCGTCGACGACGCTCATGAACGCGTTGCGCAGGACCTCGAAGGTGATCGGGTCGATCTGCCCGGGCCTGATGGTGCCGTCGCTCATCGGGAGACCTCCGAGTCGGGGAGCAGCGAGATCACGATGTTGCCGACCGCGTCCACCACGGCGCTCGTGCCGGGCGGGAGGACGACGGTGCTGTCGAGCTCCTCGACGATGCAGGGGCCGTCGAAGCTGTCGCCGGCCTTGAGGCCGGTGCGGTCGAGGACGGGGGTCGCGACCCAGCCCGGGCCCTCGAAATGCACCTGCCGCTCGCGCGCTGCCAGCGCCTCGCGCTCGGCCCCGGCATGCACGATCGAGGTCAGGTCGGGCTTGTCGCGCCGGCCGCGCGCGCTGATCCGCAGCGTCGAGGTCTCGACCGGCGATTCGGGATGCGAGTAGCGGTACTGGCGCAGGTGCTCGTCGTGGAAGCTCGCGACGGCGGCCGTGAAGCCGCCCTGGCTGATCTCGGGCAGCGGCACCGTGACCGAGTGGAGCTGCCCGACGTAGCGGATGTCGACGGCCTTCTCGACGGCGATCTCGGAGCGCTCCACGCCCTGGCGGACGAGGTTGCCCACCACGCGCTCCTCCATCTCGGCGTAGATGCGCCCGGCGTCGGCGAGGTCGATCTCGTGCTCGCGGCGCACGTAGGCCCAGGAGAAGTCGTCGAGCGGATCGACGAACAGCAGCCCCATGGCGCTCGTGACGCCGGGGAAGGGCGGCACGATCACCTCCGGCATCTGCAGCTCGCGCGCCAGGTCGACGGCGTGCAGCGCGCCCGCGCCGCCGAAGGCCACCAGGCCGAACTCGCGCGGGTCGAACCCGCTCTCCACCGTCACGAGGCGGATCGCCTTGACCATGTTGGCGTTGGCGATCTTGAGCACGCCCTCGGCGGCGTCCTCCAGGCTGAGGCCGAGCGGCTCGGCGATCGTGCGCCGCAGGGCGTCGGCCGAGCGCTCGGCGTCGAGCTCCATCCGCCCCTCGAGGAAGAGGTCGTTGCTGACGCGCCCGAGCACGAGCTGCGCGTCCGTGTTCGTGGGCTCCGTGCCGCCCTTGCCGTAACAGGCCGGCCCGGGGTCGGCGCCGGCGCTCTGCGGACCGCTGCGCGGATAGCCGGCCGGGTCGAGCCACGCGATCGAGCCGCCGCCGGCGCCGATCGAGACGACGTCGATGCTGGGGAAGCGGATCGGCATGCCCCACTCGAGGTCGAACGAGCGCGTGAGCTGCGGCTCGCCGTCGCGCACGACGGCGATGTCGGCGCTCGTGCCGCCCATGTCGAAGCCGACGACGTTGGAGCGGCCCGCGGACGCGGCGACCGCAGCGGCCGCGATCACGCCCGCGGCCGGGCCGGAGTTGAGCGTCTTGACGGCCACGCCCTTGGCGTAGTCGGTCGTCATGGTGCCGCCGCCGTTGTGCATGACGAGCACGACGTCGGCCTTGAAGCCGGCCCCGGCGAGCGCCTCCTCGAGCGTGTCCATGTAGTTCCGCAGCACCGGCGCGCAGTAGGCGTTCGCGACCGTGGTGGCGGTGCGCTCGAACTCGGGCGGCTCGGGGAGGATGTCCGTCGAGAGCGAGATGTGGAGCCCGGGCAGCTCCTCGAGCAGGATCTCCCGCGCGCGCCGCTCGTGTGCCGGATTCATGTGCGCGTTGATCAGGCAGAGCGCGACCGACTCGATCTCGCGCGCCCGCAGCTTGCGGGCCACCGCGCGCACGGAGTCCTCGTCGAGCGGCGTCACGACGGCGCCCGAGTAGTCGATGCGCTCGTCGATCTCGAGCCGGTGGCGGCGCCGGATGAGCGGCTCCGGCGGATCCCAGAGGATGTCGTAGAGCTCGGCGCGGTTGGCCCGCCGGATCTCGAGCACGTCGCGGAACCCGCGCGTCGTGACGAGCGCCGAGTGGGCGCCGTTGCGCGTGATGACCGCGTTCGTCGTCACGGTCGTGCCGTGGAAGAGCGTCGTCACCTCGGAGGGCTCGATGCCGAGCGCGCGCACGCCCTCGACGACGCCGAGATCGAAGCGCGGCGGCGTCGAGGGCACCTTCGCGACCCGCGACTCGCCCGTCTCGCTGACGGCGAACACGTCGGTGAACGTGCCTCCGGTATCGCATCCGACTATCCAGCTCACGCTGCCCCCTCGTCGTCGCTGCACACGGCGGCCCGGCCGCGGGCTTGACCATAGGCCGCGGCCGCAGGCGCGCGCAATCAGCCAGTTGGCTATCGGTCAGATGACCTGACGCGCACCTGCGCGTTCGTGCGACGATCCCGGGCCTGATGGATTTCGGCCTCACGATGCCCACGCACGGACTGCTCCTGCGCGACGAGCGCGACTTCTACCTGCAGAAGCTCCCGGCCGAGGAGATGCGGCCCGTCGAGGTCGCGCAGCTTGCCGAGCGGCTCGGGTACCACTCGGTCTGGTTCTCCGACCACGTCTGCATGGGACGCGACGAGGGCGCCTTCCACACCGCCAACACCTCGGGGAAGCGCGCCTACCCGAACCAGGCGACGATGCTCGACATGATCGCCACCATGGGCGCGATCGCGGGCGCCACGAGCACCATCCGCATGGCGTCGTCGGTGTGGATCGCGCCCTATCGCCACCCGCTCGTCGCGGCCCACCAGCTCGCGACCGTCGACGTCCTCTCGGGCGGCCGGCTGATCGTCGGCGTGGGCAGCGGCTGGGATCCGCAGGAGTTCGCGGCCGTCGGCGGCGACTTCGCGCACCGCGGGTCGGTCACCGAGGAGCAGATCGAGATCTTCAAGCACGTCTGGACTGCGCCCTACGTCGACTTCCGCGGCCGCTTCTACGAGATCCACGACGTCTCGCTCGAGCCCAAGCCGGTGCAGAAGCCGCATCCGCCGCTGGTCTTCGGCGCGGTCAGCGAGATCGGCGCGCGGCGCGCCGCGCGCACCTGCGACGGGATCTACCCGATGTTCCTCGACAGCTACGGCGACCCGGGCCGCTTCGAGGATCTGCGCGAGGCCGTGCTGCGCGAGGCCGAGCGGATCGAGCGCGACGTCTCGGATTTCCGCATGTACGCCTTCTGCTCCGGGCTCGTGGTCGAGCCCGGCGACGAGGCGGCGGCGCGCTCGCCGCGCATGACGCTCACCGGGACGGCCGATCAGGTGCTCGCCGAGGTCGAGCGCTTCGCCGCGGCCGGCTATTCGCACCTGACGATGCACTTCGACGTGCGCTCGGGGACGATGCAGGAGTACCTCGAGATCGTGCAGCGCTTCGCCGAGCAGGTCATCCCGGCGGCGCGCTCGATCACCGCCCGCTCGTTCACGTAGCCGTGTCCGCGCTGCCGCCAGCCACCGGCGACCTGCGCAGCCTCGCGTTCGAGCACGGCGCCGTGGCCTCGGCGGTCGTGCGCCTCGACGACGGCCGGGCGCGCGTCGAGCTCGCCAACGCGCGCTTCGCCGCGCTGGCCGGCGACGGCTGCGAGGGCGCCTGGCTGGACGAGCTCTTCGGAGGCGATGCCGGGCTGAGCGCCGGCGAGCTCCGGGAAGCCGCTGCGACCGGCGCCCCGCTCGCGGCGACCGCCGCCGATCGCGTGGTCGAGATCGGCGCCATGCCGCTGCCCGGCGACGGCAGCTTCGTCGTCACGCTGCACGACGTCACCCGGCGCACCAACGAGGTGCGCGTGCTCGCGGAGACGGTCGGCCGGCTCGAGGACATCATGGACAACTCGGCCGCGCTGATCTACGTCAAGGACACCGACGGCCGCTACACGCTCGTCAACCACCACTTCGAGCGCCGCTTCGGGCTGCGCCGCGAGGACGTCATCGGCCACACCGATCGCGAGGTGTTCCCGCTCGAGGCGGCCCTGGTCTACGAGGCCCACGACCGCGAGGTCATGCGGACGGGGCGCGGCCCTGGAGGTCGAGGAGCCCGCCACCGGCGTGACCGACGGCAGCTGGCTGTCGGTCAAGTTCACGCTGCTCGACCCCGAGGGCCGGCCCTATGCCCTGGGCGGCATCTCGACCGACATCACCGACCGCAAGCGCGCCGAGGCCGCCGCCCGCGACGCGCGCGACGAGGCCGAGCGCGCCAACGAGGCCAAGAGCGAGTTCCTCTCGCGCATGAGCCACGAGCTGCGCACGCCGCTCAACGCGATCCTGGGCTTCGGCCAGCTGCTCGCGCTGGAGCAGCTGGAGGCCGAGGCGCAGGCCAGGGTCGAGCACATCCTCCGGGCCGGCCACCACCTGCTCGAGCTGATCAACGAGGTGCTCGACATCACGCGCATCGAGGCCGGCGGGCAGGCGCTCTCGCTCGAGCCGGTGCACTGCTGCGATCCGCTGGTCGACGCGCTCGAGCTCGTGCGGCCGCTCGCAGTCGAGCGCGGGATCGAGCTGGCCAGCGACATGCACGGCGGGCTGCACCGCTACGTCCTGGCGGACTCGCAGCGCCTCAAGCAGGTGGCGCTCAACCTGCTCAGCAATGCGATCAAGTACAACCGCCCGGACGGTCTGGTGCGGACGTACTTCCGCGAGAGCGAGCCCGGGCGCCTCCGCCTGCTCGTCGTCGACACCGGGCCGGGGCTCGACGCCGAGGCTGCGGAGCGCGTCTTCCTCCCGTTCGAGCGGCTGTCGGCCGACTCCACGGACATCGAGGGCACCGGCCTCGGGCTGACGCTCTCGCGCAGCCTCGCGCAGGCCATGGGCGGCTCCGTGGGCATCGCGCACACGGCGCCCGGGGAGGGCTCGGCGTTCTACGTCGAGCTCCCGCTCGTCGACCGCCCGCTCCCGCCCGCCGCCGAGAGCGCCGCTCTCATCGCCGCGGCCGCGCACGTGGGATCTCGGCGCGGCGCGCATCCTGTATGTCGAGGACAACCTCTCGAACCTCGAGCTGGTCGAGAGCATCCTCTCGCGCTCGCCCGGGGTCGAGCTGATCCCGGCGACTGCAGGGATCGCTGGCGTTCGAGCTCGCCGCTCGGCATGATCCCGATGTCGTGCTGCTCGATCTGGACCTTCCGGATCTCACCGGCGAGGAGGTGCTCCGCCTGCTCAGGGCCGACAGCCGCACGCAGCGCGATCCCGGTGATCGTGCTCTCGGCCGACGCCACGCCCGCGCAGCTGACGCGCATGCAGAACGAGGGCATCGTCGCCTACCTCACCAAGCCGCTCGACATCGGCCTCTTCCTCGACACGCTGCGCGTCGCGCTCGCGCACACGGCGGTCGGGCTGAGATGGAGCCGCGTGACCGTCATCCTGGCCGACGACCATCCCGGTCTTCCGCGACGGGCTGGCAGCGCCTGCTCGAGGAGGCGCCGGGCATCGCCGTGCTGGCCGCCGTGGAGGACGGGCGCGCGGCGTCGCCGCGATCCGCAGCCACCGGCCGCAGGTGGGCATCATCGACCTCCAGCTGCCCGGACATCGACGGCGCGACGGTGATCGACATCGTGCGGCGGGAGCGACTGCCGACGCGCATGCTCGTGCTCTCGGCCCGCACCGACAGCGCCTCGGTCTACCGCTGCATCGAGCTGGGCGCCGCCGGCTACCTCCCGAAGCTGACCGCCGGAGACGACATCTGCGCGGCGGTCTGCGCGCTCGCGCGCGGCGAGAGCGTCGATGCCCGCCGAGCTGCAGAGCGGGCCTTGCGAGCGAGATCCGCCTGCGCCGCAGCGACGACCGGCCCGTGCTCACTCCGCGCGAGCTCGACATCATCCGCCTCGCGGCCGACGGGCACTCGAACGCCGAGATCGGCCTGCGGCTGCACGTCAGCACGGCGACCGTGAAGACGCACCTGCAGCACATCTTCGAGAAGCTCGAGGTGTCCGACCGCTCCGCCGCCGTCGCGCAGGCGCTTCCGGCGCGGCCTGCTCGCCTGAGCTCGAATATCCTCCGCGAATAGCCGAAGGGTTGATGGCAGCCGCCTCGCCGCGCGCGCCCGAGCATTCCCACCGGACTCCGTCGCGTCGCCGCCGAGTTCTAACCCCCCTTCCGCGGCCGCGTCTCAACCAGATAGCATCGGCGCCCTCAGTTCGCGCTTTGCGGATATCGCCCTCAGTACGGCAGAACGCAAGGGGCTTCGGCCCGGAGGAGGAGTAATGAAGCGTTACATCGTCGGGCTCGCGGTGGCCTCGCCGCGATCGGGACAACCGTGTTCTCGGTGTCCGCGAGCGCGGCCCCGAAGGCCGACACGATCCTGGTCGGGATCTCGGCGGCCAAGACGGGCATCCTCGGCCCGTACGACCTCCAGGCAGGTCAGCTCTTCCAGTTGCGGATCGACCAGATCAACAAGGCCGGCGGCGTGCTCGGCAAGCAGATCAAGGTCAAGTGGATCGACACGAAGTCGGACAAGCCGACCGCGGCGACCAACGCCTCGGAGCTCGTCGGTGAGGGCGCCGTCGCGATCCTCACCACCTGCGACTTCGACTTCTCGTTCCCGGCCACCCAGGCCGCGGGCGCGAAGAAGGTGCTCGCTCTGAGCCTCTGCGCCTCCTCGCCGAAGGCCGCCACGCCGGCGATCGTCGGTCAGTACGGCGGCTCGATGGGTCTCGGATCCGACACCGAGGGCGTCGCGATGGCGGAGTGGTTCCGCGCGCACAAGCCCGCTCTGAAGCGCGTCTGGATCACCAAGGACCTCTCGCTCGAGTACTCGAAGGCGACGGCCGACTACTTCAAGGCCCGCTGGAAGCAGCTCGGCGGCACCGTCTGCGGTGAGGACACCTTCACCGCCGGCGACAACCTCGACCTCTCTTCGAACGTGACCCGCCTGCGCGGCGCCGTCTCGAAGTGCGACGTGATCTACGACGGCTCGTGGAACCCGTTCGGCGCCCAGTACGTGCGTGCCGTGCGTGACGCGGGCATCAAGACCACGATCATCACGAACGCCTCGGTCAACGGCCTCCCGGTCGTGCAGAACAACCCGGGCCTGAGCAACTTCTACGCGCTCGGCTTCGCCTGCCTGAACACGTACTGCAAGGGCAGCAAGAACCCGGAGGTGGCGAAGGTCAACGCCCAGTTCAAGGCCAAGTACGGCCAGCCGATCGGCAACCACTACGCGCTCCCGGGCTATGAGCTCGCGGACGCCCTCGTGGCGGCCATCAAGAAGGCCGGCTCGACCGACGGCACGAAGCTCGCGTCCGCCCTCTACGACTCCGGCCTGAAGATCAAGACCTTCGCCGGCGACATGGCGTTCACGAAGAAGTGCCACCGCCCGCAGTCGGCCGTCTTCACCGTCGAGCAGTACACCGGCGGCAAGGACAAGCAGATCGACACCGTCAAGGTCAAGAAGGTGCCGAGCATCGGCGACGGCAGCCCGTGCTCGGGCAACCAGCCGGCGAAGTAGTTCGGTAGAGAGAAACGAGAGAGAGCAACAGAGATCGATGACCGTCGGCGGCTCCAAGCCTGAACGCTGGTCGCGGAGGAGATCCGCGTCCACTTCGAAGGCGTCAAGGCCGTCGACGGTGTCGATCTGACGCTCGAGCAGGGCGAGATCATGGGCCTGATCGGGCCGAACGGCGCGGGCAAGACGACGTTCATGAACGCCGTCTCGCATTTCGTCCCGCGCACCTCGGGCAAGGTGATTCTCGGCGGCCAGGACGTGACGTCCTGGCCGCCGCACCGCCTCGCCTCGGCGGGGCTCGTGCGCACGTTCCAGGACGTCGCGACCTTTCCGGAGCTGACCGTGTTCGAGAACGTCGAGCTCGGCGCGCTCGGCGCGGGCCTCTCGCGCCGCAAGGCGCGCGCGCGCGCCTGGACGCTGCTCGAGGGCCTCGGCCTCGGTGCGCATGGCGCACATGCCGGCCTCGGCGCTGCCGCACGGCGAGGAGCGGCGCGTCGGCATCGCACGCGCCGTCGCGGTCGGGCCGCGCTTCCTGCTGCTCGACGAGCCGGCCGCGGGGCTCGACGACCGCGAGAGCCTCCAGCTGGCCGAGACGATCGCCAAGCTGCGCGACGACGTCGGCTGCGGCGTCCTGCTCGTGGAGCACGACATGCGCATCATCTTCCGCGTCTGCGAGCGCATCCAGGTGCTCGACTTCGGCAAGCCGCTCGCGCTCGGCGACGCCCGGCGAGATCCGCACGAACCCCGCCGTGATCACCGCCTACCTCGGCGTCAAGGGCGCGAAGCTGGCACAGGAGCATCACGGTGCTTGAGCTCAAGGACGTCTCGGTCAGCTACGGCCGCATCGCCGCCGTCCAGGGCCTCTCGCTCGAGGTCAAGGAAGGCGAGTTCGTGGGCCTCGTCGGCCACAACGGCGCCGGCAAGTCGACGACCCTGCTGACGATCACGGGCGCGCTGTCGCCGGTCTCGGGCGACATCCTGCTCGAGGGCACCTCGATCGTCGGGCTCGCACCGGACGAGATCCTGCGCCGCGGCATCGCGCTCGTCCCCGAGGGGCGCCGCATCTTCGGGCGCCTGACCGTGGGCGAGAACATCAAGATCGGCGCGACCGTGCGCAAGGACCGCAAGGCCGTCGACGACGACATCCGCAAGATGCTCGAGCGCTTCCCCGTGCTCGAGCGCTACTGGAACACCTCCGGCGCCAAGCTCTCCGGCGGCGAGCAGCAGCAGCTCGCGATCGCGCGCGCGCTCGTCTCGAGGCCGAAGGTGCTCCTGCTCGACGAGCCGACGCTCGGGCTCGCGCCGCTGATGGTCGACCGCGTCTTCGACATCCTCGAGCCAGCTGCACGAAGGCGGTACGACGATCCTGCTGGTCGAGCAGAATGCCGCACGCACGATCGAGATGGCCGACCGGACGTACGTGCTGCGCACCGGCGGCCGCATCCAGTTCCACGGCACAGCTGCGGAGCTCGCCGAGATCGGCGACTTCGAAACCGCGTACATCGGGATGGGCTAGACGATGATCCTCGCGAGCACGTCGACCTACGTCCAGTACTTCATCGACTCGGTCGCCTACGGCAGCCTGTTCGCGCTCATGGCGCTCTCGCTGTCGCTGCTCTTCGGCGTCATGGGCCTCATGAACTTCGCCTACGGCGAGCTGATCGCGGCGGGCGCGTACACGATGTTCTACACGCGAGCGCTACGGCTGGTTCGTCGATGGTCCTGGCCACCTTCGCGGCCGTGATCATCTTCGCGCTGCTGATGGAGCTGATCGCGTTCCGGCCGGTGCGGCGCGCCTCACCGAGCACGCTCCTGATCACGTCGTTCGCGCTCTCGATCGGCCTGCAGAAGCTGGCGTACATGATCTTCCCGCCCGGTTCACCGCGAACCGTGTCGCCCATCCCGTGGCTGACGAATCAGTTCGAGATCTCCGGGCGTGCTCTTCTCACGCCTCGAGATCGCGACCTGGATCACGACGATCCTGCTGCTCGTCGGCATGCTGCTGCTGCTCAAGCGCACCGCGCTCGGCATCCAGCTGCGCGCCTCCACCGAGGACTTCCGGATGGCGCAGCTGGTGGGCGTCAAGGCCAACTGGGTGATCTCGTCCGCCTTCGCGATCACGGGCTTCCTGGCGGCGGCGGTGACGATCCTCTACATGCTCAACCACGGCGACGTGCGGCCGAACGTCGGCCAGGGCCCGCTGCTGATCGCGTTCGTCGGAGTCGTCATCGGCGGCCTCGGCAGCCTCGGCGGCGCCGCGCTCGGCGGCTTCACGCTCGGGCTCCTGATCAACATCTTCTCGGCCACCCTGCCGCGCTCGATCCAGGGCCACACGCTGATGTTCGCGTTCCTGATCGTGATCCTGATGCTCGTCTTCCAGCCCAACGGCCTGATGGGGACGGTGGACAAGCTGCGCCGCAAGCGCGCGGCCAAGCGGGTGCCCCTCGTTGCGGAGGAAGCACCGTCGTGACGCGCGTCCGCAGTCGCGGATCGGAGGCATCCTGCGGACGGTCTGGACGCCGCTCGTCCTCTCGGCCTTCATGGTGCTGATCTAGCTGGTCATCACCTACGTCGTGAAGGACGTCTTCTACAGCGACGAGGCCGAGAAGTACTTCCTGCGCCTCCTGATCGTGCTGGCGCTGATGATGTTCAGCGGCAACTCCGGGATCCTCTCGTTCGGGCAGGTCGCGTTCGTGGCCGTCGGCGCCTACACCTCGGCGCTGCTCACGATTCCGACTGCGATCAAGCAGTTCACGTTCCTCTCGATGCCCAGCCATCTCAAGGACCTGGTCTTCCCGACCCAGCTGGGTCGCGTTCGAGGGGACGATCGCGGGAGGCATCGCGGCGCTCGTCGTCGCGCTCGTGTTCGGCATTCCGATCGTGCGCCTGATCGGCGTGGCGGCGGGCATCGCGACGCTCGCGATGCTCGTGGCGATGAACGTGTTCATCCAGCAGACGAGCTCGATCACGCGCGGCACGAGCACGATGATCGGCGTGCCGCAGACGACGACCCTGCGGACGACGCTGATCTGGGTGATCGTGGTGATCGTCGTCGCCTTCGCCTTCAAGCAGTCGCGCAACGGCCTGCGCCTGCGCGCCTCGCGCGAGAACGACAGCGCCTCCCGCTCGGTCGGCGTGAACGTCGCGCGCGAGCGCTATATCGCGTTCGCGCTCTCGGGCTTCGTGTGCGGCCTCATCGGCGCGCTCTACGGCCATTACTTCATCACGTTCAGCTACCTCGACTTCTACTTCGACCTCACCTTCCTGACCATCGCGATGCTCGTCGTGGGTGGGCTTGGGCAGCGTCTCCGGCGCGGTCGTGGGCACGAGCTTCCTGACCGTCATCTACGTCTTCTTCCAGCGCTTCGAGGTCAACGGCATCGGCGGCACGACCGTGCCGTCCGGCACCGCCGACGTCGTCATGGCGTTCGCGTTGCTGGTCGCGCTCATCCTGCGCCCGAAGGGCCTCACCGCGGGCCGCGAGATCCCGTGGCCGGGCGACTGGCGCTGGCTGAAGGGCCGGAGTGAGCCGGCGCCCGCGGCGCCCGTTGCGCAGGCACCCGGCGCCGAGTAAGACGTTCCAAGTCAGCGCAGCCAGATCACGAGGTTGCCGGAGTCGTCGACCTCGAGCGTCTGCCCGGGGTGGACGAGCGTCGTCGTCGTGGGCTCCTCGATCACGAGCGGACCGGGCGCGGAGAAGCCGATCGGAAGCTCGTCCCGCTCGTAGACGGCGGTCTCGTGCATGCCGTCGAGGTCGAAGTCGACGACGCGCGGGCGCTTCGGCTGCGGGCGTCGAGCCGGGGCTCGCGCCCGGGCTGGTGAACGGCCGCCTCGCGCGGCGCGCGGCCGTGCGCCGAGACGTGGAAGGTGACCAGCTCGACGGCGGAGTCGCCCTCGAGGTCGAACGTGTACGTGCGCCGGTGCAGCAGGTGGAAGTCGGCCTCGAGCGCTGCCGCCGAGATCGGCCCGGCCGCGACGGGCACGCGCACCGTGTGCTCCTGGCCGCGGTAGCGCGCGTCGACCGCGCGGGTGCAGACCGCCTCGCCGCGCGCTCGCGCTGCCGTCGCGCTCCAGCGTCGCGAGCGCGGCCTCCCTCGAGCTCGGCGAAGAGCGCCGTGACCGCGGCGTCGGTCGCCTCGGACTGCGGCGAGGATGTGCGTGCGGACGACGTCGGCGCGCGGCGCCGTCATGCACATGCCCCAGGCCGAGAACACGCCCGAGAGCGGCGGGACGATCACCTTGCGCACCTCGAGCTCGGCGCCCAGCGCCGCGCCGTGCATCCCGCCGCCGCCGCCGCCGACGAGCAGCGCGAAGTCGCGCGGGTCGCGTCCGCGCTGCACGGAGACGAGCTTCAGCGCGCTGATCATGCTCGCGTCCGCGAGCCGGATGATGCCGTTGGCGAGCTCCGCGACGCCGTGGCCGAGCGGCTCGCCCGAGCAGCCTGCAGCGCCTCGCGCGCGAGCTCGGGGCGCACCTGCAGCCGGCCGCCGAGGAAGTAGTCGGGCGCCAGCACGCCGGCGACGAGCTTGGCGTCCGTGACCGTGGGCTCGGTGCCGCCGCGCCCGTAGCCGGCCGGGCCCGGATCGGCGCCTGCGCTCTGCGGGCCGACGACGATCGAGCCGCCCGCGTCGACGCGGGCGATCGAGCCGCCGCCGGCGCCGATCTCGACGATGTCGACGACCGGCACCATGACGGGGTAGCCGGCCCAGTCCGGGCGCCACTCGATGCGGTACTCGGTCGTGGTCGGCACGGTCGCGTCCTCGACCAGCGAGCACTTGGCGGTCGTGCCGCCGATGTCGAGGTAGATGAGATTGGGCTCGCCGATGCGCTCGCCGATCCTGGCCGCGCCCGCGACGCCGCCCGCAGGCCCCGACTCGACCAGCGAGATCGGCCGTGCGCGCGCCGCGGACGGTGAGCCCGTGCCCGCGCTCGACTGCATCACGAGCAGCGGCCCGCGCAGGCCGGCGCCCGTCGAGGCGCGTCTCCAGCTCGCCGAGGTAGCGGTCGACGGCCGGCTGGACGTAGGCGTTCAGCACCGCCGTGCTCGTGCGCTCGTACTCGCGCCACTCGCGCGTGACCTCCGAGGAGGCCGTCACGGCCACGCCGGGGAGTCGCTCGCGCAGCGCCGCGCAGAGCGCCTGCTCGTGCTCGGGGTGGGCGTAGGAGTGCAGCAGGCAGACCGCGACGGCCTCGATGCCGTCGCGCTCGCAGGCCGCAGCGATCGGCTCGGCGTCCGCCGGGTCGAGCGCGACGAGGACGGTGCCGTGGCGGTCGACGCGCTCGCGCACCTCGAAGCGGTGGCGCCGCGGCACGAACGGCGGCGGCTTGCGCGAGACGAGGTTGTACATGTCGGGGCGGTTGCCGCGGCCGATCTCGAGCACGTCGCGGAAGCCGCTGGTCGTGACGAGCGCCGTGCGGGCGCCCGTGCGCTCGGTCAGCGCGTTGATCACGACGGTCGTCCCGTGCACGAGCTCGTCGATCGCGGCCGGCTCGACCTCGCCCGCGGCGATCACGTCGAGCACGCCCTGGGCGAGGTCGCGCGGCGTCGTCGAGACCTTGGCGATCCGCACCTCGCCGCTCTCGGAGTCGACCGCCGACGAGGTCGGTGAAGGTCCCGCCGATGTCGGTCGCGACGCGCAGCGTCATCGGGCCCGCAGCCTGGCCGTCTCCGCCGCGTCGAGCTTCGAGCGACTCGGGATCGAGCGCGACGCCGTAGTCGTCGCGCGCCTGCTCGAGCGTCACGTAGCCGTCGAGCACGTCCTCCCGCACGCGCTCGGGCTCGCGCTCGCGCGGATCGCCGAAGCCGCCGCCGGTTCCGGTGACCGAGCTGACGACGGCGCCGTCGGCGAGCGGCACGCGGGGCACGCGTCCCCGGCGCAGGTGGAGCTCGCGACGTCGTGTACTCGAGGAAGTTCTCGGTGCCGGGCGAGCCGCCGCCGAGCGCCCACGGGACGCGCCCGAAGCCGCCGATGCTGCCGTAGCCCGAGGCCTCGCCGGCGCCGTGCACGCGGTACTCGCGCACGACCCCGAAGCCGCCGCGGTGGCGCCCCGCGCCGCCGCCCGCCTCGACGTTCAGGGCGTAGCGCTGCACGAGTACCGGAAAGCGGCTCTCGACGACCTCGACGGGGAAGTTGTAGGTGTCGCCGTCGGTCGTCGCGATCAGCGCCGAGGCGCCGTCGCCGAGCGCGCTGGCGCCCCAGCCGCCGACGTTCGGCTCGGCCAGCACGAACAGCTCGCCGGCCTCGTCGGTGCCGACGATGTACGAGCAGCAGAGGCTCGCGTAGCTGCCGGCGCCGAGCCTCTCGGGGACGACGGGGGCGAGCGCCTTCCAGATCAGGTCGTTGGCGAACGCCGCGCCCTCGTAGTACCAGCCGGTCGGCGCGGGCGCCTCGGCGCTGAAGATCGTGCCGGGCGGCACGGTCAGGCTGAAGGGACGGAAGAAGCCGTCGTTCGAGCGCGCTCCGGGAGCGGTGATCGCGCGCACGACCGTCTTGCAGGCCGAGAGCAGGGCGCCGGTGGTGCAGTTCACCGGCCCGCGGGTCTGGGGCGCGCAGCCCGTGAAGTCGGCGTGCAGGAAGTCGTCTCCGACCGTGACCGCGACGGTGATCGGGATCTCGTCGTCGCTCACGCCGTCGCCGTCGATCACGCCCGTCGGCGCGGTAGACGCCGTTGGGGATCGTGCGCAGCTCGGCGCGCGCGATCTGCTCGCCGTGGTCGAGCACACGCGCGAACGTCGCCTGCACGAGCTCGGCTCCGTAGCGCTCGCAGGCCTCGCGCACGCGCGCCTCCCCGATCGCGGTCGCGGCGAGCCCCGCGTTGAGATCGCCGATGCCGGTGCGCGGCAGGCGGATGTTGGCCTCGATCAGGTCGATCAGCGTGCGGCTCACGACGCCCTGCTCGACGATCCGCACGCCGGGCAGCTGCAGGCCCTCCTGGTAGATCTCCGTGGCCTCGGGCGAGATGCTCCCCGGCACCGCGCCGCCGATCTCGATCCAGTGCGTGACGCTGACGGCGAACGCGATCACGCGCCCCTGCACGAGGATCGGCTTGACCAGGCACACGTCGCAGGTGTGCGTGCCGCCCTCGTACGGGATGTTCGTGGCGAAGACGTCGCCGTCGCGCATGCCCTCGAGGCCGTGCTTGCGCAGGATGCTCTGGATCTGCGGCCCGAACGTGCCCGTGAAGAGCGTGAGGCCGTTCGTCTGGGCGACGACCTGGGCATCCGCGTCCGTGATGCCGCAGGCGAAGTCGAGCACCTCGTAGACGATGGGGCTCATGCTGGTGCGCGCGAGCACCACGCCCATCTCGTCGGCCGCCGCGTGCAGCTTCTCCTTCACGATCTCGATCGTGAAAGGGTCGAAGCTCCCGCTCATGCGCGGACTCTATTGAACGGCCGTGCGCCGCCGGATAGGCTCGCGCGCCATGAAACGGCTTGCTCTGCTCACCTACACCCCGCGGGAGCTCGACGAGGAGGCGTACGCGGCGTTCATCCGCGAGATCGACTACCCGAACTTCCGCCAGTGCCCCTGGATCGTCGACTACTCCTGCTGGCGCAACGTCGAGAGCGTGCAGGGCAAGGAGCTCTTCACGCACTTCGACCTGATGGAGGTGCGGGACTTCGCGGACTGGCCGAAGATCGTCGCCTGGCCATCGGTGCGGGAGAACATCGAGCGCTGGACGCGCGACTGGTCGCAGCACGGGATCGACCACCCGCGGCCCGAGGACAACCTCAAGATCACGTTCTGCGAGCGCTACTGGGGCTGAGCCCAGCCGAGCGCCCGCTCGCAGGTGGCGCCGATGGCCAGCAGCCGCGCGTCGTCGAAGTGGCGCCCGACCAGCATGACGCCGACCGGCAGCCCGCCGGCTTCCGCCAGCGGGAGCGAGATCGCCGGGTGGCCGGACATGTCCGTCGGATACGTGTTGGCGAGGTTGGCCCAGCCGCGCAGGACGCGCTCGCTCGTGGAGATCTCGTCGTCCAGCCGGAAGGCGCGGAACGGCGTGGTGGGGAACAGCAGGGCGTCGCACTCGGCGAGCGCGCGGTCGTAGGCCGCCCGCAGCCACGGCTTGAGGTTCTCGGCGCGTGCGTAGGGCGCTCCGCCGACGTGCCGCTCCAGGTGGCGCCCGGCCGCGAGCACCGTCTTGACCTGCGGCGACAGCTCGTTGCCGCGCTCGCGCAGGCCCGCGAGGAGCGCGGGCACGAGCTCCTCCCAGTAGCGGCCCGGCCCGCCGATGCCGTTGCCGCCCGAGCTCATCAGCGCGGTCATGCCCTGGACGAAGCCGGCGAAGGCGACGCCGCCCGCCTCGAGGTGCTGGGGCAGCGATACCTCCCTGATCTCCGCTCCGAGGCCGGCCAGCCGATCGACGGTCGCGCGCACGGCCTCGCAGGTCGCCGGCTCGGCGCCCACGCCCTCGGAGAAGCCCTCCGCCACGACGCCGATGCGCAGGCCGCGCAGGTCGTCGGCGGCGCGCTCGACGGCGCCCGCGTAGTCGGCGACGGGCACCTGGCACTGGCGGGGGTCTCCGGGGTCCTGACCGGCCATGGCCTGCAGCAGCAGGGCGGTAGCCGTCACGGTGCGTGCCATGGGGCCGCAGTGATCGAAGGTCTGGCCGATGCCCGCGATGCCCGTGTAGGGCACGAGCGAGTGCGTCGGCTTGAGCCCGACGACGCCGCACCACGCGGCCGGCGCGCGGATCGAGCCGCCCTGGTCGCAGCCCACGGCGAGGTCGATGCCGTCGTACCAGAGGGAGGCGGCCGAGCCGCTCGACGAGCCGCCCGCGGAGCGCTCGGGGTCGAAGGGGTTGCCGGTCGCGCCGTACCAGCTCGACTCTCCACCGCCCGAGAACGCGAGGTCGTCCATGTTCGTGATGCACACGATCTCGGCGCCCGCGCGCAGGATGCGGTCGGTCACGGTCGCGTCGTACCTCGGCACGAAGCCCTGGAGGATGGCCGAGCCGCAGGTCAGCGGAATGCCGGCGATCGCGACCGAGTCCTTCATCGCCAGGCGCTGCCCCGAGAGGATCCCCTCACACCCCTCGGCGCGCACGCGACAACTCAGCACGATCGCGTTGAGCGGATCCTCGGCGCTGCTCGGCCGCTCGCCCACCTCGCGGACGGCGGCGACCGGCGCGGGCAGGTCCGGCTCCTGGCCGTCCAGGAGGTCGAGCGTGGAGAAGATGGCCTCCGCCACGGCCAGCAGCTCGCCGGCCTCGCCGGCGGACGGCTCGTAGCCCCAGCTGCCGGCGAGCTCCGGCAGCTCGGACGGATCGAAGCGCGGAACCATCAGTCGTCCCAGAACGGCTTGCGCACCCAGCCGTCCTCGAAGGGCGCGATCGTCTGCACGTCGAGGAGCACCTCGGCGAACTTCCAGGCGCCGTCCTCCTTGCGGTAGCGGTCGGCGTAGCCGCCCGTCAGCCAGACCGCCTTCGGGCCGTCCGGCGCCGTCACGGTGCAGGGCTGCCAGAGGTACCAGGTGCCGCTCGCGTTGACGAGGTCGTCGTCGACCTCGATGGCCGGGGCGATCATGTAGTGGAGCGCCCACACGATGTCGGCCGAGACGCGGTCGAAGAAGCCGCAGATCGCGTCGTTGCCCTCGTAGCGGCCGAAGCGCCCGCCGTCCCAGACGGCGTCCTTCGTGAACAGCGGGGCCATCCCCTCCGGCTTGTAGCCCGTGTCGCAGACCCGCGCGTAGCGGGCCTTCAGGGTCCTGATCTCCTCGGCCGCCTGCAGCTTGGCGACGGTGCGCTCGAGATCCTCCATGAAGCCTCCTCCCGGTCGTTGCCGCGATCTTCTCACGCACTGTGCGAGGATCGCGCGGTGCAGACGCTGGAATCGCTCTTCGGCCTCTCCGGGCGTGTCGCGCTGGTGACCGGCGGCTCGCGCGGGATCGGCCGGGCGATCGGCCTCGGACTGGCGGGAGCAGGGGCCTCGGTGGTGGTGCACTACGGCTCGGATGCCGCTGCCGCGGCCGACGTCGTGGCCGAGATCGAGGCGCTGGGCGGGCGCGCGATCGCAGTCGGCGCCGATCTCTGCGAGCCCGCCGCGATCGGCCCGCTGCTGGCCGAGGTGGGGGAGTTCGCGGGCGAGGCGGGGCTCGGCGTGCTCGTCAACAACGCCGGCGTCTACCCGGCGGTGCCGTTCGAGTCGCTCGGCGCCGAGGAGTGGGATCGCGTCTTCGCGCTCAA
Source organism: uncultured Actinomycetes bacterium (assembly GCA_963713435.1). Classification (GTDB taxonomy): domain Bacteria; phylum Actinomycetota; class Thermoleophilia; order Gaiellales; family JALYLC01; genus JALYLC01. The sequence continues at coordinate 234,050 of CAVQLU010000011.1, read as the reverse complement.
CGCGCGCGCGCCGTTCCTCGTCACGCAGGCGGCGCTGCCGCTGCTGCGGCGCGCAGGTCGGGGGCGCGTGATCAACATCGGCACGGTGATGTTCCACCGCGGCGCAGCGGGCGCCCTCCACTACATCGCCTCGAAGGGCGCGGTGCTCGGTCTCACGCATGCGCTGGCGCGCGAGCTCGGGCCCGACGGGATCACGGTCAACTGCCTCGTGCCGAGCCAGGTCTCGACCGAAACGGCCAACGCCGCCTTCGGCGCGAGCGTGGATGCAGTCGTCGCCGAGCAGGTCGTTCCGCGCTATCAGGAGCCGGGCGACCTGGTGGGCGCCGCCCTCTGGCTGGCCTCGCCGCGGAAGCGCCTTCACGACAGGCCAGACCATCATGGCCGAGGGGGGTAGAGTCTTCCTCTGATGGGAATCACGGTAGGCATCGACACGGGCGGAACGTTCACCGATCTCGTCGCCGTCGACGAGGAAACGGGCCGCTGGCACGTCGCCAAGGTGCCCTCCAACCCGGCCAATCCGGTGGCCGCGATCGACGCCTCGCTGGGCGCAGCGGGCTTCGACCCGGCCGACGTGAGCTTCGTCGTCGTGGGCACCACGATCGGCATCAACGCGGTGCTCACGCGCCGCGGGGCGCGCGTCGTCTACCTCACCACCGAGGGCTTTCAGGACGTCCCGCACATCCAGCGCATCAACCGCAAGTACCACTACGACTTCCACTGGCGCAAGCCCACCCCGCTCGTGCACCGGCCCGACTCCGTCGGCGTCAAGGAGCGCATGGACGAGGAAGGGCGCGTGCTCGAGCCGATCGACCTCGAGGCGCTGGCGAGCCGGCTCGAGCAGATCGTCCAGAACGGCGACGAGCCGGCGGTCGCGGTCTGCTTCCTCTTCTCCTACCTGAACCCCGAGCACGAGCTTGCCGCGCGGGAGATGCTGGCGCAGCGCTTCCCGAAGCTGGCCGTCTCGCTCTCGCACGAGATCGCACCCATCTGGCGCGAGTACGAGCGCGGCACGACCGTGACCGTCGACGCCTATCTCAAGCCGCTCTTCGAGCGCTACGTCGACGGCGTCTCCGAGGCGCTCGAGGGCAAGGGCACCGGCGGCCACTGGGCGCTGCTCAAGTCGAACGGCGGCCATGCGCTCGCCCGGGAGGCCCGCGAGCGCCCGGCGCATCTGCTGCTCTCCGGCATCGCCGGAGGGGCCATCGGCGGCGCCTATGCGGCGCGCACCGCGGGCACCCCGCAGGCCATCGCGCTCGACATGGGCGGGACGAGCTGCGACGTCTGCCTGATCGTCGACGGCGAGCCGCTCTACTCCTCCGACTTCGAGATCGAGTTCGGGCTGCCGGTCAGCGTCCCCAGCGTCTCGACGCGCACGATCGGCGCCGGCGGCGGCTCCATCGGCTGGGTCGATCCCGGCGGCTTCCTGCAGGTCGGCCCGCAGAGCGCGGGTGCCGCGCCCGGGCCCGCGTGCTACGGGCAGGGCGGCGAGAGCGCCACCATCACGGACGCCGACGTCGTGCTCGGCCGGCTCGACCCCGCCTACTTCCTGGGCGGCAAGATCGCGCTCGACCCCGCCCTCTCGCAGGGCGTGCTGGACGAGCTCGGCGCGAAGCTGAACCTCGACCGCGTCGAGACCGCCTCGGCCATGGTGCGCATCTGCAACGAGAACATGGCGAATGCGATCCGCATCGTGACCGTCGAGGAGGGCATCGATCCCCGCGAGTTCGCGCTCATCGCCTTCGGCGGCGCCGGTGCGACACACGCCTGCGAGATCGCCGAGGCCATCAACATGCGGCGCGTGATCGTCCCGCCGCGCCCGGGACTCTGCTCCGCCTTCGGCGCGCTGGCGGCGATCGTGCGCGTGGATGCCGTGCGCAGCGTCTACCTGACCGACCGCACGACGACGGCGGCCGAGCTCGACACGCTCTTCACGGAGCTCGAGGCGCAGGCGCAGGCGGACGTCACCGCGCAGGGACTCGCCCAGAAGGCCGCCGTGCGGCGCTTCATCGCGATGCGCTACCAGGGCCAGAACTACGAGCAGGAGGTCACGGTGCCGGCAGGGACGGTGGACGAGGCCGTGCTCGCCGAGGTCTATGCCGAGTACGGCCGCCTCTACGAGGGCTTCTACGGCTATCGCCTCGACGGCATCCCGATCGAGCTCGTGCGGCTGTCGGTGGTCGCGATGGGCGAGCCGCCCGTGTTCGCGAGCCTCCCCAGCGAGGAGGGCGAGAGCGAGGGCCCCGGGCAGCGCGAGGTCTTCTTCCCCGCCACGGGCTTCGTCGCGACCGACATCGTGCGGCGCGACCGCCTCGCTCCGGGCGAGGGGCGCGCCGGCCCCCTGATCGTGGAGTCCATGGACTCCACGGTCGTCGTGCCGCCCGGCTGGACGCTCGCGGTGACCGCGAGCGGCATCCTCGACCTGACACTCGCATGATCGATCCCGTCACCCTCGCCGTCATCAACAACAACCTGGTGAACATCTGCCGCGAGATGGGCATCACCATGATCCGCACGGCCTTCTCGCCGATCTTCAACGAGGGCCTCGACTTCTCGTGCGTGATGTTCGACAAACGCGGCAACATGATCGGCCAGGCGGAGTTCTGCCCCGCGCAGATCGCCGCGAGCCTCTTCATCGTGCGCTGGACGCTCGAGGAGCTCGGCGTCGACTCGTTCGAGCCCGGTGACGTGGTGCTGCACAACGATCCGTATCGCGGCGGCGCGCACATCCCCGAGCACTCGGTCATCCGGCCCGTCTTCCACGAGGGCGAGCTGTTCGGCTTCGTGGCCAACGTCGGCCACCTCGCGGAGATCGGCGGCAAGGCGGTCGGCAGCTTCGCCGCCGATGCGACCGAGGTCTTCCAGGAGGGCCTGCGGATCCCGCCGGTCAAGATCGTCAAGCGCGACGTGAACGACATGGATCTGTGGCGCCTGATCATGGCCAACCACCGCACGCCGCGGAACACCTGGGGCGACCTGAACGCCCAGATCGGCTCGCTGCGCGTCGCCGAGCGCCGCTTCATCGAGCTGCTCGACCGCTTCGGGAGCGACTTCATCCAGCAGGCCTCCGACGAGCTGATGGACTACTCCGAGCGCTGGATGCGCGCCGAGATCGAGGCGATCCCCGACGGCGTCTACGCGTTCACCGAGCACATGGAGGACGACGGCGTCGTCGATCAGCCGGTCAAGTTCCACGTCACGGTGACCGTCAAGGGCGACGAGATGATCGTCGACTGGACCGGCACCGACCCGCAGGTGCGCGGCCCCATCAACGCGACCTACGGCGTCACGGCCGGTGCGACCTACAACGCCGTCTTCCATCTGACCGACCACCACATCCCGAAGAACTCGGGCGCCTACCGGCCGATCCGGATCATCGCGCCGCCCGGCTCGGCGGTCAACGTCGTCTATCCGGGCCCGTCGGTCGGCGGCAACACCGAGACGCACCCGAAGCTGGCCGACATGGTCATCGCCGCGCTGGCGCCGGCGCTGCCCGAGCGCGTCGCGGCCGCCGAGGGCGGGACGGCCTGCAACTTCCTCTTCGGCGGCGTCCACCCGAAGACCGGCGACTACTACGCGAACTACCACCTGGAGGGCGGTGGCTGGGGCGCGAAGTCCTACGACGACGGCAACGACGCGATCATCGTGAAGAACGGCAACTGCCGCAACACGCCGGTCGAGATCTTCGAGACGCGCTATCCGCTGCGCGTCATGGAGTACTCGCTGATCGAGGGCTCGGGCGGCGCCGGGGCGCATGCGCGGCGGGCTCGGCACGCGCCGCGTGCTGCGCGTCCAGGAAGGCGCCGAGGTGACGTGCAACGCGCTCTTCGACCGCACCAAGGAGGGCTTCGGCGCGTTCGGGCTCGACGGCGGCGGCAAGGGCGGCCGCGGCGCGATCCTCGTCCGTCGCAAGGGCGAGCCCGAGTTCCGCACCTTCAAGGAGGTGTTCGGGACGGTCTCGCCGTCGAAGTTCACGAACATCGTCCTGACCGGCGGCGACGAGGTGCGCATCGACTCCCCGGGCGGGGGCGGCTACGGCAACGCCGCCGAGCGCGAGCGCGATCGCGTCGAGCGCGACATCTTCGAGGGCTTCATCACGGCCGAGCAGGCGACCGGGGTCTACGGCTGGAACGGCGCCGCATGACGCTGCACGCACCGCAGCTGATCACCGATGCGCGCATGCTCTACGCCGTCTGGCTGCCCGCCGATCCGGCCGCGGCCGCAGCGCTCGTCCCGGGCGAGCTGACGGCCCGCGAGGGCGCGCCCGTCTTCATCAACCAGTACCTCGTGGACGACGCCGGGCAGACCTCCAGCGCGGCGCACACGGAGGGCTTCGGCGCCTACTCGCTGACCTACCTGGGCATCGATCTCGCCGGCCTCGACACCGAGGACGGCACGCCGGGGCGCTGGTGGACGCACTACTTCAACTCCTCGCCGCCGATGATCGACTACGCGCTTGCGCGCGGCGTGCCCGCGACTGCGGGCCGCACGACGCTCGAGCTGGCAGGCGATCGCCTCGTCGCGCTCACCTGGGGCGAGGACGGGCAGGAGCTGATCCGGACGACCGCGCGGGTCGAGATCGGCACGCCCTTCCGCGGCAACGGCCAGCTGCGCTACGTCACGCGCGTCGGCGGCGGGCTCGTGAGCGGGCGCTATCCCTTCGCGATGGACGGCGCCGAGACGTTCGCGCTCGAGTCGGTGGAGTTCCTCGACCCCTCGCATCCGGTCTACGCCCTGCGCCCGGCCGATCCGCTGACCGTCACGTTCGGCTTCTACTCGCCGTCGATCTCGTTCTGCTACCCGGGCGGCGAGGGGCCGCTCGGCAGCGAGGCGGGAAGCTGATGGGCGTCTGGCGCGAGCAGCACCCAGCCGTCTGGGAGACCGTCGTGACCCCGTGCGACTGCTGCGGGCAGGTCGTGGCGAAGCGGCTCTGGATCGTGGAGATCGCCGGCCGCGAACAGCAGTTCTGCTCGCCGGAGTGCGAGGAGCTGTTCCGGGAGTACGTCCTCCCGAAGCGCGCCGCCGCACCCTGACGCGATGAAAGGACGGGCCCTCATGGCCGGCTGGCTCCTTCCTGCGCTCGGCTACGTGCTGCTCGTCGGCATCGCCGGCATCACGACCAAGCTCGCGCTGCGCACGATCGAATGGCAGCAGGTGGTCTACTGGGTACCGGTCGTCTACCTGGTGCTCTCGGCGCTGATCTGGCTCGTCTACCAGAAGCCGATGGTGCTCGGGGTGGGCGGCGGCTGGGCCATCGTGACCGCCTTCGCCGCCGCCGGTGGGCTGATCCTCTTCTTCTACGCGCTCTCGAAGGGCGACGCCTCGGTCGTCGTGCCCACGACCTCCGCCTATCCGATCGTGACCCTGATCGGGGCGGCGATCTTCCTCTCGGAGAGCCTCACGCTGCCGCGCGTGATCGGCACGGCGCTCGTGATCGCGGGCGTCGTCGTGATCAGCACGTAGCTGCTGCGTCCGACGGTCAGCCGTCGGCGAGCAGCAGGCTCTCGATCTCGGCGGAGGCCGGCGCCGGCGCCTGCGCGCGGCCCGTGGGATGCGACCAGACGACCGCCTGCCGCGACGACTCGTCGACGCGGAGCTCGAAGATGTCGGGCCGGTTGTAGTGGCCGACGACGTCGAGCGCCTGCTGCTCGGCCGCGATCATGCCCAGGTCGAGGTCGCCGTAGACGATCGTCTCCTCGCCGGCCGCCGCCTCGGCCACGACGGTGCCGTCGGGCGCGAAGATCGTCGTCCCGCGCGGAGCGCTCGCCGAGGCCGCCTCGATGAAGTCGTCGGCGGCGCCCATCGCCGCGGGCAGCTCGAAGCCGTCGGGCAGGCTGTCGGCCGTCATGCTCGCGCCCATCACGCAGATCGAGAAGCAGCGGCCCTCGAAGGCGTAGTGGCGGCTCGCGAAGCGGTGCATCTCGGGATCGCCGACCTCGGGCCAGGCGGCGATGTGGATCTCCTCGCGCTTGGCGTGCATCGCGAAGCGCGAGAGCGGCATCCAGTGCTCCCAGCAGATCAGCCCGCCGACCCTGCCGACGGCGGTCTCGACGACGAGCAGGCCGCTGCCGTCGCCCTGGCCCCAGACGATGCGCTCGGCGTGCGTCGGCATGAGCTTGCGGTGGACGCCGAGGATCGCGCCCTCGGCCGAGACGTAGAGCAGCGAGTTGTAGAGCGAGCCGCCCGTCGTGTCGGTGTCGCGCTCCGTCATGCCCATCACGAGCACGACGCCGGAGGCGCGGGCCGCGCGGCAGAGCGTGTCGGTGTGCGCGCTCGGCACGGCGATCGCGTTCTCGCGGAAGCGGCGGTAGACCGCCTTCGCGCCGGCGTCCTCCCAGCCCGCCGCGCCGAAGATCCAGGACGGGTAGCCGGGCAGCCAGCTCTCGGCGAAGGCGACCAGCTCGGCGCCGTTGCCCGCGGCCTCCTCGATCAGCGCGACCGCCTTCTCGACGGTCGCGTCCGCATCGAGGAAGACCGGCGCCGCCTGGACGCCGGCCACCCGCACCGTCGTCATCGCGTGGCTCCCGGCCGCGACCAGCGACTCCTCGAGGAGCGTCAGACCGCGCTCGAGCTGCGCGTCCTCGAGGTTGAGCGGCGGCAGGAAGCGGATGCAGTTCGAGAACACGCCCGAGCCCATCAGCAGCAGGCCGCGGTCGAGCGCCTCGGCGATCGTGCGGGTGGCGAGGTCGGCCGCCGGCTCCTTCGTCTTGCGGTCCGTCACGAGCTCGATCGCGAGCATCGGGCCGAGGCCGCGCACGTCGCCGATCTCCGCGATCCGGCTCTGCACGTCGTCGAGCGCGCTGCGCAGGCGCTCGCCGAGGCGCGTCGCCGCGGCGAGCACCTCCGGGCGCGCCGAGCTCCTCGAGCACGACCGTCGCGGCGGCGCAGGACACGGGGTTGCCGGCGAACGTGCCGCCGAGCCCGCCGATGTGCGGCGCGTCCATGACCTCGGCGCGGCCCGTGACGGCGGCCAGCGGCAGGCCGCCGCCGAGCGTCTTGCCGGAGGTGACGAGGTCGGGCTGCACGCCGTAGTGCTCGATCGCCCACATCGTCCCCGTGCGGCCGCAGCCCGACTGGATCTCGTCGTCCACGTAGAGGATCCCGTAGCGGTCGAGCAGCTCCTTGAGGCGCGCCGGGAAGTCGAGCGGCATCGGGATGAAGCCGCCCTCGCCCTGCACGGGCTCCAGCACCGCGCAGGCCACCGACTCGGGGTCGACCTCGGTCTTGAAGGCCAGCTCGATCGCGGCGATCGCGTCGTCGCTCGAGATGCCGCGGTACTCGTAGGGAGCCGGGACGCGGTAGATCTCGGGCGCGAACGGCCCGAACGTCTTCTTGTAGACCAGCTTCGACGTCATCGTCATCGCGAGCAGCGTGCGCCCGTGGAACGCGCGGTCGAAGACCAGCACGGCCGGCCGGCCGGTCGCGGCGCGCGAGATCTTGACGGCGTTCTCGACGGCCTCGGCGCCGCTGTTGATGAGCATGCTCTTCGACGGCGCCCGCGCACGGCGAGCGTCTCGGCGAGCAGGCGGCAGACCTCGACGTAGCCCTCGTACGAGACGACCATCGACATCTGGTGCAGGAAGCGGTCGACCTGCGCGTGCACCGCCGCGACGACCTTCTCGGGCCCGTGGCCGAGGTTCTGGCAGCCGATGCCGCCGACGAAGTCGAGGTACTCGCGCCCGTCGATGCTCTCGATCACGGCGCCGTGGGCGCCCGCCACGACGAGCTTCGGGTTGCCCGCGCCGCGAGCGACGTAGCGCTCGCGCGCATCGAACAGTTCCTCTGCGACCGACTGCTCTTGCAGCGCCATGATGTTCCCCTTTGCTGGGCGATTGTCCGTAGTATCGCTGCGCGGCGCGTGCGCCGGTGGACCGCGAACCGTCTGAGCGCTGAGGGGGCCGCCATGCGCACGATCGACATCAACTCGGACCTCGGCGAGAGCTTCGGCAACTGGCGGATGGGCGACGACGAGGCCGTGATCCCCGAGATCACGTCCGCCAACGTGGCCTGCGGCTTCCACGCCAGCGACCCCGTGACGATGATCCGGACGGTCGCGCCTGTGCAAGCAGAGCGGCGTCGAGGTCGGCTCGCATCCGGGCCTGCCCGACCTGCTCGGGTTCGGCCGCCGCCCGATCCGCATCACGCCCGGACGACTGCTACGCCTACGTGCTCTACCAGACGGGCGCGCTGCAGGCCGTGCTGGCGGCCGAGGGCATGACGCTCCACCACCTCAAGCCGCACGGCGCCTTCTATTCGATCCTGCGCGAGGACGAGCCGCTGGCCGCGGCGTTCTGCGAGGCGGCGCTCGCGCTCATGCCGGAGCCGGTCGTGTACTGGCCCGAGGGCCCGGAGCTGGCGCTGCCGCGCGCGGCGCGCGAGCGCGGGATCCGCGTCGTGATGGAGGTCTACGTCGACATGGACTACGCCCCCGACGGCTCGATCGTGATCCAGCGCTCCAAGCACGAGACCGACCTCGAGCTGGCCTCCGCGCAGATCCGGCGCTTCCTCGAGGACGGCGTCGTGCTGGCGACCGACGGCAGCCTGATCCCGCTCGAGGCCGAGTCGATCTGCGTGCACGGCGACGGCCCGAACGCCGTCGAGGTGATCGGCGCGCTGCGCCGCACGATCGAGGAGTGCGGCCATTCGGTCGCGCCGCTCGCCGGCGCCGCGTCCGCACGCTGATGCGCTTCGGCCTGATGTTCAGCCACCAGGTCCCGCCCGGGCGCGGGATGAGCGCGCACCAGCCCTACGAGGACATGCTGCGCTGCCTGCCGCGGGCCGAGGAGCTCGGCTACGAGTCGGTCTTCCAGGTCTCGCACCACGTCCAGCCGGACGGCCTCTGCCCCTCGCCGCTGATCGCGATGGCCGGCGCCGCCGCCGTCACCGAGCGCATGCGGATCGCCACCGGCTGCCTGCTCGTGCCGCTGTACGCGCCGCTCAAGCTGGCCGAGGACGTCGCGGTGCTCGACTGCCTCTCGAACGGCCGCTTCGTCTTCGGCGTCGCGCCCGGCTACGTCTCGGAGGAGTTCGCCGCGCACGGCGTGCCGCGCGAGGAGCGCCTCGCGCGCTTCTGGGAGGCGCTCGACCTGCTGCCAGCAGGCCTGGACGCAGGAGTCGTTCTCGCTTCGAGGGCCGCTTCTTCCAGGTGCCCGGAGACGAGCGTGACGCCCAAGCCGATCCAGTCGCCGCTGCCCGTCTGGTACGGCCTCTCGGGCCCGCGCTCGCTCGCCCGCGCCGCCGGCCGCGGGGGCGTGCTGATGCCGTCGCCGCGCCACGGCATCGCCGAGATCCGCGAGCACGTCGAGATCTGGCGCGCGGCGGGCGGGGCCGTGGACGAGCTGCCGGTGATGCGCGAGGTCTTCATCGCCGAGACGACCGAGCAGGCCGAGGAGCTTGCCGCGCCCGCCGGTGACCTACCTCTTCCGCGAGCTCTACGGCAAGAAGTCCGCCGAGGGCGAGCGCGAGCTGCGCGACGACAGCGGCGCGCGTCGTCGACGCCCAGGAGCAGGTCGACTTCGACCACTTCAAGGCGCGCTACGTGATCGGCGACCCCGACTTCGCGATCGCCGAGGTCGCGAAGCTGCGCGACGAGCTGGGCGCGACCGACGTGATCTGCTGGATGCACCTGCCGGGGATCGCGGGCGAGGACGCCATGCGCTCGGTCGAGCTGTTCGCGCGCGAGGTCATGCCGGCGTTCGGAGCGGGCGCTGTGACTCTTCGGCAAGGTGCTGGTCGCCAACCGCGGGGAGATCGCGCTGCGCATCGTGCGCACGCTGCGCGAGCTGGGGATCCCGTCGGTCGCCGTCTACTCGGAGGCCGACGCCGGCGCGCTGCACGTGCGGCTGGCCGACGAGGCGGTCTGCATCGGGCCGGGCCCGGTCGGCAAGAGCTACCTCGACGCCGACGCGATCCTCGAGGTGGCGCGGGCGACAGGCGCGGAGGCGATCCATCCGGGCTACGGGTTCTTCGCCGAGCACGCCGGCTTCGCGCGCGCGTGCGCGCGCGCGGGGCTGGTGTTCATCGGGCCGCCGCCCGAGGCGATCGAGAGCATGGGCGTCAAGACGACCGCGCGGCGCCTGATGGAGGAGGCCGGCGTGCCGGTCGTGCCGGGCACGATGCAGCCGCTCGCCTCGGCCGAGGACGCGCTCGCGACGGCGCGGCGCGATCGGCTACCCAGTGGCCTTCAAGACCGCCGGCGGCGGCGGCGGCAAGGGCTTTCACGTGGCGCGCTCCGAGGAGGAGGGCGCGGCCGCGTTCGAGCAGGCCGCGAGCGAGGGCGAGCGCTTCTTCGCGAATCGCCGACGTCTACGTCGAGCAGTACCTCGAGGATCCGCGGCACGTCGAGGTGCAGATCCTCGCGGACGCGCACGGCAACGTCGTGCATCTCGGCGAGCGCGACTGCTCGATCCAGCGGCGCCACCAGAAGCTCGTCGAGGAGTCGCCCGGGCCGAGCGTCTCGCCCGAGCTGCGCGAGCGCATCTGCGCGATCGCCGTCGAGGCCGCGCGCGCCGTCGACTACCGCGGCGCCGGCACGGTCGAGGGGCTGCTCGTCGGCGAGCGCTACTTCTTCCTCGAGATGAACACGCGCCTGCAGGTCGAGCACCCGGTCACGGAGATGGTGACCGGGATCGACATCGTGCGCGAGCAGATCCGCGTGGCCGCGGGCGAGCCGCTCTCGTTCCGCCAGGAGGACGTCGTCTTCCGCGGCCACGCGATCGAATGCCGCGTCAACGCCGAGTCGGCGCACCTCGGCTTCGTCCCGCTGCCGGGAACGATCACGCGCTACGAGGAGCCCGGCGGTCCCGGCGTCCGCATCGACTCGGGCGTCGTCGCCGGCTGGACCGTGCCGCCGTTCTACGACTCGCTGCTGGCCAAGCTGATCGTCTGGGACGAGACGCGCGAGGCCGCCACGCGCGCGGATGTTGCGGGCGCTCGAGGAGTACCGCATCGAGGGCATCGCGACGCTCGTGCCGTTTCACCGGGCGCTGCTCGCGAGCGACGAATGGGCGCGCGGCGAGACGGCCGCCAACCTGCTCGACGACCCCGCCTGGCTCGCCGCGACAGCTCCCGCCAATTAGTCTAGAGTCCGCCGGATGCCTCCGATCGTCGAGCCCCCGCTGCCCGAGGCGCGTTACACCTACGGCGGCGACGAGTTCATCTTCTGCGAGATCGCGGAGGCCATGAGCTTCGGCGCCAACTTCAAGGCGCTGGCGATCTGCCAGGAGCTCGGACGCCGGAAGGTCGACGGGATCGTCGAGATCTGCCCGGCCAACGCCAGCTATCTCGTGCGGCTCAATCCCGACGTGGTCGCCCCGTCCGACCTGATGGCGCAGCTCAAGGGGATCGAGGCCTCGCTCGACACCGAGCACGTCAGCTTCTCGACGCCGCGTGATCGACGTACCCGCCTACTACGACGATCCCTGGACGCGCGAGGTGCTGATGCGCTTCCGCGACAATCACCAGGCACCCGAGGGCACCGACCTCGAGTACGTCACGCGCATCAACGGCTTCGAGACGGAGCAGGAGTTCATCGAGGCCCATCACGGCTCGCCGTACTACGTCTCGATGGTCGGCTTCGTGCCGGGCCTGCCGTGGTGCTTCCAGATGGTCGGGCCCGAGCGCCAGCTCGAGGTGCCCAAGTACCTGACGCCGCGTACCGACACGCCGGCGCTCGCGCTCTCGCACGGCGGCGCCTTCGCGGCGATCTATCCGGTACAGGGCCCGGGCGGCTATCAGCTGTTCGCGATGTGCCCGGTGCCGATCTTCGACCCGAAGGAGGAGCTGCCCGACTTCCAGGACTCCTTCGTGATCTTCCGCGTGGGCGACATCCTCAAGATCCGGCCGGTGGATCGTGAGGGCTACGACGCGATCCGCGCCGAGGTCGAGGCCAAGACGTACCGCTACAAGATGGTCGACGTGGAGTTCGAGCCGCAGGCGTTCTTCGCCGACCCCGAGGCCTACAACGCCGAGCTCGTGCGGAAGTTGTACGCATGATCCGCGTCCACGACGGCGGGGTGCGCACGACCGTCCAGGATGCGGGGCGCTTCGGGCTGTACCACCTCGGCATGCCGCCCTCGGGCGCGCTCGACGACTACTCGTTCCGCGTCGCCAACCTGCTCGTCGGCAACGACGAGGGCGCGGCGGTGCTCGAGGCCACGTTCAGCGGGCCGACGCTCGAGTTCGAAGAAGACGCCGTGATCGCCGTCACGGGCGCCGACCTGCCGCTCAAGCTCGACGGCGAGGAGCAGCCCGGCTGGACGTCGCTGGCCGTGAAGGCCGGGCAGGTGCTCTCGTTCGACTTCCTGCGCGCCGGCGCCCGCGCCTACATCGCCGTGGCCGGCGGGATCGACGTGCCGGTCGTGTTCGGCAGCCGCTCGACCTACACGCTGTGCGTGATCGGCGGCCACGAGGGCCGCGCCCTGCAGGGCGGCGACGTCCTGCCCGTCGGCGCCGCGAGCCCCGCTGCGGCCGGGCGCACGATCGAGGAGAAGCTCCGCCCGGCCCTCCCGAAGGAGGTCGAGCTGCGCGTCAACATGGGCCTCTGCGACTACCGGCTCTCGGAGGAGGGGCGGCGCTCGTTCCTCGAGAGCGAGTGGACGGTGACCCCCGCGGCCGACCGCATCGGCTACCGCTATCGCGGCGGACAGCTCTCGTTCGTCGAGCGCGAGCAGCCCTTCGGTGCCGGCAGCGACCCGTCCAACGTCGTCGACCTCGGCTATCCCGTCGGCTCCATCCAGGTGCCCGGCGGCGTCGAGCCGATCTGCCTGCTCAACGACGCCGTCACGGGCGGCGGCTACGTCACGATCGGCACCGTCATCAGCGTCGACCGCGACGTGCTCGCGCAGTCGAAGACCCACGGCAAGACCCACTTCCGCGCAGTCGGCATCGAGGAGGCGCTGCAGGCCCGCGCCGAGCGGCGTGCCCGCCTCGACGCCGTGCGCGCCGCCCTTTCCTAGCCAGAGGAGTTCGACGATGGCAGAGCGCACAGTCCGTTCGCCGCTCCCCGGCACCTTCTTCCGGCGTCCGAGCCCGGAAGCCGATCCGTTCGTAAACGAGGGCGACCCGGTCGCCACCGGCGACGTGATCGGCCTCGTAGAAGTCATGAAGACCTACTACGAGCTGAAAGCCGACCAGGACGGAATCGCCGACCGCTTCCTGATCGAAGACGCCGGCCCGGTAGACGCGGGCGACGACGTGCTGGCCCTGCGCGACGCCTGATTCATGCACGTATGGGGGTCTGGCGCGGCCAGGAGGGGTCTGACCCCGCCTGGCCGCGCCAGGCACCACGTGGCCGCGCGGCCGCAACGTGTCTAGGCATACCGGTTTTGTTGCTCAGTGGCGAGCTGGAGGCACGCTCGGCGCTCACACCGCCGGCGAGAGCGTTGAGGCTTCAAAGGGCGTGGTTGAGCCAAACGGCCACCCGGGGTCAGACCCGTCCACCTGGGGTCAGACCCCGCCTGGCCGCGCCAGACCCCGTTCGTTCCGGGTCAGGGCTCGAACGGCGGGATTTCGGCTACTGGCAGCGTGAAGCGCGGGTCGTCGTGCCAGGCCCAGTACGTGTCGTGGATTCTTTGTGTGAGCGGGCCGATGCGTCCTTCTCCCAGCGGCGCGTCGTCGACGGAGGTCACGAAGAAGACTCCGCCGGCCGTGCTCGCTCCGAAGGCTTCGTCTGCGGTGCGGAGGGAGTCGACGGTGACCTCGCCGACCTCGCACGGGATGCCGAGCTCGCGCGCGATGTCGAGCACGGTGTGCCGCGTGATGCCCTCGAGCACGTTGGTGGCCGGCGTCTGGAGCACGCCGTCGCGCACCACGAAGACGTTGAAGCCGGCTCCCTCGGTGACGAGGCCCTTGCCGTCCGAGAGCACGACGTTGTCGCCGCCGGCGTCGTAGGCCGAGAGCAGCGCCTGCTCGAAGTCGAGCCAGTGGTAGTTCTTGATGCGCGGGTCGACGGCCTTGTTCGAGATCCGCTCGGTGCTCCCGACGACCAGCCGGACTCCCCGCTCGCGCTGCTCCGGCGTGGGGATCCAGACGTACGGGATCGCGAAGCAGTACATCCGGTTCACGCACAGGCGGATGTCCCGCGAGCCCGCCACGGGCATGCCCCGCGTCGCGATGACCTCGACGTAGGCATCCTCGATGCCCGCGCGCCGCACGCAGTCGGCGAGCACGCGCGTGAGACCCTCGCGGTCGACCGGGATCTCCAGGCGGAGCTTCTCGAGGCCCGCGAAGAAGCGATCGAGGTGCTTGTCGAGCCGGAAGAACTTGCCCTTCCAGACCGCGACGACGTCGTAGGTCGCGTCCGAGCGCAGGAAGCCGAGGTCGAGAATCGGCACGCTCGCCTGCCCGATCGGGATGAACTCGCCGTCGATGTACGCCACGCCTGCGGAGGTGTCCGTCGCCATGCGCCGATGCTACCGACCGCGCGCGGAGGGTAGTGTTGCGAGCGTGGCGGGCGAGATGACCGAGGAGCGGCTGCACGAGGCACTGGCGGCCTGGAACACCGGCGATGCCGACCGCGTGCTCGCGTTCTGGAGCGAGGACTGCGTCTACCACGCGTCCTTCGGCCCCGAGCTCATGGGCAGGACGTTCGCGGGCCGCGAGGCGGCGCGCGAGGGCATCCAGATGTTCTTCGACCGCTACCCCGACGGCCAGTTCGCCGACACCGAGGTCATGGTCGCGGGCTCGCGCGGCGCCGCCGAGTGGACGTTCAGGGCGCTCGACGACGACGGCCAGCCGTTCGAGGTGCGCGGCTGCGACCTGTTCGAGTTCGACGGCGACCTCGTGCGGGTCAAGAACGCGTTCAGGAAGGTGCGCGAGACGTTCGAGTGACGAGCTCGAGCACGTCGCAGGGCCGCAGCGGCGTGCGATCGACCGGCACGCCGAGCGCGTCCGAGATGGCGTTGACGATCGCGGAGGGCCCGCCGATCAGGCCGCCCTCGCCCATGCCCTTCATGCCGCCCTCGGTCACGGGCGACGGCGTCTCGAGGTGGTCGACCTCGATCGCCGGCACCTCGGTCGCCGTCGGGTAGAGGAAGTCGACGAGCGTCCCGGCGAGGAAGTTCCCGTCCTCGTCGTAGGGCAATTGCTCGTAGAGCACCGCGCCGATGCCCTGCGCGATCGCGCCGATGACCTGCCCCTCGACCACTGCCGGATTGAGCACGGTGCCGCAGTCCTCGACGGCGACGATGCGCTCGAGCTTCACCTGGCCCGTCTCGGCGTCGACCTCGACGACGACGGCGATGCAGGCGTTGGAGTAGGTCTCGGGCGGGTCGTAGCTGCGCGTCGCGATCAGCGCGGGATCGATGTCGTCGGGGCGCGGCCCCCAGTAGGCGGCCGTCGCGACCTCGCGGATCGTGAAGCTCTTCTCGGGCGAGCCGAGCACGGAGATGTGGCCGTCCGCGAGCTCGAGATCGGCCGGCGCCGCCTCGAACAGGTGGGCGGCGATGGCCAGCAGCTTGTCGCGCACGTCGCCGGCCGCGCGCCTGATCGCGCCGCTGCCGATCACGGCCGTGCGGCTGCCGTAGCTGCCGGTCGCATAGGCCGTGCCGGCCGTGTCGCCCTGGACGACCTTGACGTCCTCGATCCTGACGCCGAGCTCGTCGGCGGCGACCTGCGCCATCGTCGTCTCGTGGCCCTGGCCGTTCGACTGCAGCCCCGTGGTGAGCGTGACCGTGCCGTCGGGCTCCATCGCGACGCTCACGGCGTCGAGGTAGTTGAAGCCCGGGAAGCCCTGGGCCGCGGCGACCGCGCCGGCCCAGGCGCCCTGCTCGACGAAGGGGCTGAAGCCGATGCCGAGGAAGCGCCCTTGCGCGCGCAGCTCGCGCTGCCGGACGCGCAGCTCGTCGTAGCCGATCAGCTCGGCGGCGCGGCGGATCGACTCGGCGAAGCTGCCGCCGTCGTAGTTGCAGCCGGTCGCGGAGCGATACGGGACGCCGTCCGGGAATCGTGTTGCGCAGCCGCAGCTCGAGGGGGTCGATGCCGAGCTCGCGCGCCGCGTCGTCGATCAGCGCCTCGCGCGCCGCCTGGCCGGGCGTCCAGCCGACGCCGCGGTAGGCGGTCGACTGGCACTTGTTCGTGAACGGCGTGTCGACCTGGTAGCGGACGTTCTGGACGTCGTACAGGCCGGGCAGGAACGAGGCCGCGCAGAGCGGGTCGATCAGGCTCGTCCACGGATGGGCGAGATAGGCGCCGCCGTCGCCGACGTAATGGCCCTGCAGGGCGAGGAAGCGACCGTCGGCGTCAGTTGCCAGCTCGAGCTCGCAGACGACCTCCTTGGCGTGCCCGCTCGCGGCCAGCGCCTCGTAGCGATCCTCGACCCACTTGACCGGCGTGCCCAGCCGGCGCGACAGCTCGGGGATGATCGACTCCTCGACGAACAGCTGCACCTTGAGGCCGAAGCCGCCCCCGACGGCCGGGCAGATCACCCGCACGCGCGTGTCCTGCGAGGCCGAACTGCGCCGCCAGCATGCCGCGCACGAGGAACGGCATCTGCGTCGACGTCCAGACCGTGACCGAGCCCTCGGCCACGTCCCAGTCGGCGATCACGCCGCGGCCCTCGAGCGGCGCCGCGTGCGTGCGGCCGAAGTGGAAGCGCTTGCGGAAGACGTGGGCGGCGCCCGCGAACGCGCCGTCGACGTCGCCCGCCTCGAACTCGATGTGCGCGAAGTTGTTGTCGCCCAGCTCGTCGTGCAGCACCGGCGCGCCCGGCAGGAGCGCGGCCTCCGCGTCGAGCACCGCGGGCAGGGGCTCGTACTCGACGTCGATCAGCTCGGCCGCGTCCTCGGCGACGGCGCGCGAGCGCGCGACGACGGCCGCGACGGCCTCGCCGACGAAGCGCACGCGGTCGAGCGGGAGCATGTGCCGGGTCCCGGTCTTGGCCTCCGGCCGCGTCGCGATCGTCGTCGTGAACGGCGGCAGGTCGCGCAGATCCTCCCCGCTGACGACGAGGGAGACCCCGTCCAGCGAGCGCGCCCTCGAGGCATCGACCGAGACGATGCGCGCGTGGGCGTACGGGCTGCGGCAGAACGCGACGTGCAGCGTCCCGGGCGGCTCGATGTCGTCGAGGTAGACGCCGCGGCCCGCCAGGAAGCGCGGATCCTCGACCCGCATCACGCGCGCGCCCACGTAGCGGCCGGTCATCGCGGTCCCTCCTGCGAGCGTCTGCGCCGCGAGGTGCACCGCTTCGACGATGCCGACATAGCCCGTGCAGCGGCAGACGTTGCCGGCCAGGTGGTCGCGGATCTCGTCCTCGCTCGGGTCGGGCACCTCGTCGAGCAGCGCCTTGCACGCCGATCAGCATCCCCGGCGTGCAGAACCCGCACTGCAGGCCGTGGCACTCGCGGAAGGCCTGCTGGATGGGGTGCAGCCCGTCCTCGTCCGCGAGCCCCTCGACCGTCAGCACCTCGGCGCCCTCGGCCTGCACTGCGAGCACGAGGCACGAGAGCGACGGGCGCCCGTCGACGAGCACGGTGCAGGCGCCGCAGGCCCCGTGCTCGCAGCCGACGTGCGTGCCCGTGAGCCCGAGCCCGTGGCGCAGGAAGTCGGAGAGCAGCGTGCGCGGCTCGGCCAGGCCGACGTGCTCGCGGCCGTTGACGCGCAGGCGCACGGCGCGCTCATCCACGCGCGACCCCCGCGGCCAGCAGCGCGCGCAGCGTCGCCACACGCGCGGCCTCTCGCCGGTAGCGCGGCGGTCGCATGCGGGTCGCCCGAGGGCTCCGCGGCGGCGGCCGCGAGCTCCGCCGCCTCCTCTGCGCCGGCGCCCTGCGCCAGCGCGCGCTCCGCCTCGGCGGCGCGGAAGGCGCACGGCGCGACGGCGAAGAGCGCGACGCGCGCGTGGCCCGGGGCGACGGCGACGGCCGCGCCGGCCAGCGCGAAGTCGCCGCGCCGGCGGGCGATCTCGGCGAACCCGAAGCGGGCTCCGGCAGGGTGCCGCCGGGATGCGCAGCGCCGTCAGCAGCTCGCCCTCGGCGAGCGCGGTCGAGAACGGGCCGAGGAAGAGGGCCGAGGCCGGGATCGCGCGCTCCCCGCCGGCGGAGGCGACGATCGCCTCGCCGTCGAGCGCCAGCAGCACGGCCGGCAGCTCGGCCGCGGGATCGGCGTGCGCGATGCTCCCGCCGACGGTGCCGCGGCTGCGCGTCGCCGGGTGGCCGACGTGCTGCAGCGCTTCCGCCAGCAGCGGCGCGCGCTCCGCGACCTCCGACGAGCGCAGGGCATCCGCCTGGCGCGTCGTGGCGCCGAGCCGCAGCGCCCCGTTGGCGGAGATCCCGGAGAGCGAGGCCACGCGCCCGACGTCGACGAGCGCCGACGGACGCGCGAGGCGCAGATTGAGCATCGGCACGAGGCTCTGCCCGCCCGCCAGCACGCTGGCGTCGCCGCCCCATTCCGCAAGCATCGCGACCGCCTCCTCGACGGTCTCGGCGGCGCGGTAGGCGAAGGGCGCGGGCTTCACGGAGGCGCCGAGTCTACGCCGTGCCGTCACCGTGCGCGAGAATCACGGCCTTGCACAGCAGCTGGATCTCCTGGGCCGTCGTCGCAGCCGGGGCAGCAGTGCTCTGGTCGTGCGTCGGCATCGACCGCTCGCAGCGCGCGGCGCTGCACCGGCGCCTGCTGCTGGGCGGCGGCATCGTCGTCGTCGGCGTTGGTGAGCTTCGCCTTCACGGGCGGGTCATCGAACGCGGGGGCGGGTGCCCGGCGCGTCGCGGACGCGCTTCACGCTCGCGCGCCTGACGCAGGGGTCCGCCGGGGCACGGCGCTACCTCGCGCCCGCCGCCGTGCCGCTCGCGGCGTCAGCTGCCGGCCCCGTCGCAGACGCGCGCGGCGGCACGCCGGCTCGTCGCATCGGGCGTCTCGCTGGAGTGCGGGCAGACGCCGATCCTGCAGCCGGGCTCCGGAGACGAGCGCTGCGTGCGCTATGCCGACGGCTCGCGCGTCTTCCTCTGGCGGCACGGCGGGCGCTGGTTCGTGGTCGGCTTCACCCTCGGCTGAAGCCTTCGCCGTCCGTGCGATAGCATCGGCCGGCTGACGCACCCGGTCGGAGGAGGAGTTCAGGTGGCAACACGGGGAGTCGTTCCCTTCGGCGAGCAGTCCTGGGAGCAGGAGGCCGATGGCGTGCGGGCGCTCGTCTGCCAGGTCGACGGCGCCCGCTGGGCGATCGTCGAGTACGCCCCCGGATCGGGTCGTCCGGAGTTCTGCGAGGTCGGCCACGAGGGCTACGTGATCTCGGGCGAGATCGAGTACGAGTTCGAGTCCGGCGACAAGATCGTCGCCAAGGCCGGGGAGGGCTTCGTCCTGCCCACCGATGACCTGCACCGGGGCTTCAATCACGGCACGGTCCCGGCCCGCCTCCTCGTGATCGACGAGCTGTGATGGCGCGAGGTCGAGCGTGACCCGCCTGCGAGTCGCCTGCGACGTCGGCGGCACGTTCACCGACATCTGCGTGCTCGACGAGGACACCGGCGTCATCTCGGTGGCGAAGGTGCCCTCGACGCCCGCCGACCCGATCGACGCGGTGATCGACGGCGTGCGCACCGCGGCCAACGTGGACCTGCGCGACGTGACCGTCTTCTCGCACGGATCGACGGTCGCGACGAACGCCCTCATCACGCGCACGTTCCCGCGCGCCGCGATGGTCACGACGACCGGCTTCCGCGACGTGATCGAGATCCGCCGCGGCACGAAGGAAGATCTCTGGGACGCCTACAAGGACGTCCCGCCGCCCTACATCCGGCGGCGCGACCGCTTCGAGGTGGACGAGCGCGTCGGCTACGACGGCGAGTTGCTCGAGCCGGTCGACGACGCCGGGGCGCGCAAGGTGGCGGCGGTGCTGCGCAAGCGCGGCGTCGAGGCCGTCGCCGTCTGCTTCATCAACTCCTACGCCAACCCCGAGAACGAGCTCCGCATGCGCGCGATCCTCGAGGAGGAGCTCCCGGGCGTGGCGATCTCGACCTCGAGCGAGGTCCTGCCGGAGATCTTCGAGCACGAGCGCTTCTCGACGACGGTCGCGAACGCCGTCCTCTCGCCGCTCATCAGCGGCTATGTGCAGCGGCTGCAGTCGCGCCTCGAAGAGGGCGGCTACGACGGCGACGTCCTGCTGCTGCACTCCGGCGGCGGCGTGATGACCCCGAAGACGGCCGAGAAGCTGGCCGTGCGGCTCGCCTCCTCGGGCATCGCCGCGGGCGCGATCGCGAGCCGCCACATCGCGATGCTGTGCGGCTACCCGAACTCGATCGGCCTCGACATGGGCGGCACGAGCACCGACATCTCGCTCGTCTACCAGGGCCAGGAGCGGATCACGAAGGAGTGGTTCGTCGAGTACGGCTACCCGATCTGCTTCCCGTCGATCGAGGTGCTGACGATCGGCGCCGGCGGCGGCTCGCTGGCCTGGATCGACGGAGCCGGCTCGCTGCGCAACGGCCCGCAGTCGGCCGGTGCCAACCCGGGCCCCGCCTGCTACCAGCGCGGCAACGACCAGGCGACGAACACCGATGCCAACGTGGTGCTCGGCCGGCTCGGCTCCGAGCTGATCGGCGGCGCGATGACGCTCGACGCCGGAGCCGCCGAGAGCGCGCTCCAGGAGCTCGGCGACAAGGTCGGCCTCGCGCCCGTGGAGGCCGCCAAGGCGGTCATCCAGGTCGCGAACGCGAACATGGCCGACACGGTCCGCCTGATCTCGATCCGCCGTGGCTACGACCCGCGCGAGTTCGCGCTCGTCGTGTTCGGCGGAGCGGGAGCGCTGCACGGCGCCGATCTCGCACGCGAGCTGTCGATCCCGACCGTGATCGTCCCGCCCAACCCCGGCATCACCTCGGCGCTCGGTTGCCTGCTCGTCGACGTCCGCCACGACATCACCGAGATGTACCTGGCGCAGGTCGCGACCGTGGATCCGGCCGAGGTCGAGGGCGCGTTCCAGCGGCTCGAGAAGGAGGCGCGCGAGCGTCTCGCCGCCGAAGACGTCCCGCCCGAGCAGATGAGCCTGCAGCGACTGATCGACATGCGCTACCTCGGCCAGTGGCGCTCGCTCTCGGTGCCCGTCGAGGCGCCGCTCGATCTCGAGCAGGCGGCTGCGACGTTCCACGCCGAGCACCTGCGGGAGTACAACTTCCGCCGCGACGACGCCCCGGTCGAGATCTACCGCCTCAACGTCAAGGCGATCGGCGTGACGCCGAAGGCCGAGCTGGCCCGGCACGAGCCGACCGGCGCAGACGCCGGCCCCGCGCTCGCGCCGCCCCGTGACGTTCTTCGAGTCCGGACGGCCCGTCCGACACCCCGGTCTACTTCCGAGACGACCTGCCGGCCGGCTTCGCGTTCGAGGGCCCGGCGATCGTCGAGCAGTTCGACTCGACCGTCGTCGTCCCGCCGGGCTGGCGAGCCGAGGTCGACGAGTGGCTGAACATCCGATTGCACGACCCGGAGGCAGCGCAATGAGCACCACCAAGCCGGAGCGCCTCTACAGCCTCGATCCCGTCACGTTCGAGGTGCTGAAGAACGCCTTCACGAACACCGTCGACCAGATGGCGGAGCAGATCCTGCGCACCTGCCACTCGTTCGTGATCTTCGCGCGCGACTTCTCCTCGTCGCTGTGCGACGTCGAGGGCAACACGATCATGCAGGGGTCGCAGGACATCGCCGTGCACGTCGGCACGCTGCACTACACCTGCAAGGCCGTGATCGAGGCCTTCGCGGGCGACATCCACCCCGGCGACGTGTTCGCGATCAACGACCCGTACCTGGGCGGCACGCATTTCAACGACGTGCGCATCATCCGGCCGATCTTCGTCGACGGCGAGGTCATCGCCTACGCGCAGTCCAACGGTCACTGGGCCGACGTCGGCGGCACGGTCCCCGGCTCGTTCGACATCAACGCCAAGGAGCACTTCGGCGAGGGCCTGCGCATCCCGCCGATCCGCATCTGGGACAAGGGCAAGTACCTCGGCGACATCGTGCGCATGTTCGCCTCCAACACCCGCGCGCCCGACATGATCATCGGCGACCTCCAGGCGCAGGCCGAGGCCACGCGCGTGGCCGAGCGCGAGATCCTCCGGCTGGTCGAGAAGTACGGCAAGCCCACGATCATGACCGCCTTCCGCGAGGTGCAGGACTACGTCGAGATCCTCACCCGCCGGCGCATCGCCGAGATGCCCGACGGCGTCTGGGAGACCGAGGACTACATCGACTACGACCCGTCGATCGGCGAGGGCCTGATCCCGATCAAGGTCAAGATGACGATCGAGGGCGACCAGCTCTCCTACGACCTCTCGGGCTCGCACCCGGCGGTCGGGACGTTCCTCAACGCCGGCTTCGGCAGCGCGTTCTCGGGCGTGATCGCGGGCACCAAGACGTTCTTCCCCGACGTGCCGCTCAACTCCGGCTTCTACCGCGCGGTGCAGGTCGACCTCGGGCCGGTCGGCTCGGTCGTGAACGCGCCCTGGCCGATCGCCGTCACGGGCTTCTGCTCGGGCCCGTACGAGAAGATCATGAACGCGATCTTCGAGCTGTGGTCGAAGCTGATGCCCGAGCGCGCGCTGGCGTGCTCGTTCAACCTCGAGTACCTGCTCGTCGGCGGGCGCGACGCCCGCCTCGAGGACAAGCCGTACTTCATGTGGTACGACTGGATGGTCGGCGGCTGGGGCGGCCGCAACGGCCGCGACGGCTCCAACTGCACGGCGCCGATCTTCGGCGTCGGCCTGGCGGTGCAGCCGCTCGAGGGCCAGGAGCGCCTCTGCCCGGTCGTCACGACGCAGCATGCGATCCGCACCGACTCCGGCGGGCCCGGGCAAGTTCCGCGGCGGCTGCGGCGTCGAGAAGGGCGCGACGCTGACCGCCGCCGAGCGCACCGTGATGTCGTACTCGTGCGACCGCGCGCGCTCGATCGCGTGGGGCATCGAGGGCGGGCTGCCCTCGCTGCCGCACGGCGTCTGGCTCAATCCCGGGCAGCGACAACGAGCGCTTCCTGGGCGCCGTCTTCTCCAACGTGCCGATCAAGGAGGGCGACATGTTCACCCGCCCCTCCGCGGGCGGCGGCGGCTACGGCGATCCGCTCGAGCGCGATCCCGACGAGCGTGCTGCGAGGACGTCGCCGACGGCCTACGTCTCGATCGAGCGCGCGCTCAAGGACTACGGCGTCGTCATCCGCGAGCTCGACGCCGACCTGTCGGAGTACGAGGTCGACCGTCGAGGCGACCAAGGCCGCGCGGGCGCAGCATCGCCGCGGCGCGGCGCGGCTGGCTCGCCGAGGACGCCGAGAGCGTCGCCGCGCGCTATCGCGACGGCGAGCTCGACGTGCTCGACCTGGTGCGCCACTACGGCGTCATCCTCGACTGGGGCACGGGCGAGCTGCTGCCCAAGACCACGGTGACGTTCCGGGAGATGCTCCAGCGGCGCTCCGCCTCGCACTGGCCGGCCGCCGCCTAGCGCCGGCCGATGAACCGCGATCGCGACCTCCGCTGGGCGGAGCACCCCGTCGTCATCGTCGTCGCCCCGACCGGCGCCGAGGTGACGCGCGAGCACAACCCGGCGCGTGCCCGTACACGCCGGAGGAGATCGCGGCCGACGTCGCCGCCTGCCATGCGGCCGGCGCCGCGGTCGCGCACCTGCACGTGCGCGAGGCCGACGGCACGCCGAGCGCCATCGGCAGAGCTGTTCAAGGCGGCGATCGACCAGATCCGGGACGCCTGCGACATCGTCACGATGGTCTCGACCGGCGGCGCCATGGGCATGACGATCGAGCAGCGCTCGACCGGCCTCGAGGCGCGACCCGACATGAGCGGCATCGAGACGGGCTCGCTCAACTTCGGCCGCGACCTCTTCCCGACGCTGCCGCACGAGACCGAGGGCATCGCGGCGCGCGCGGCCGAGCTCGGCATCCCGCTCGAGGTCGAGGCCTTCGAGATCGGGCACATCGACGCCGCGCTCGACTTCGCGCGGCGCGGCGTCCTGCCCTCGCCGCTGCGGATCAACATCGTCGTCGGCTGCCCGGGCGCGCTCGCGGCGACCTCGCACAACCTGATCGCCGCCGTCGGCGCGCTGCCCGAGGACGCGACCTGGTGCGTGACCGCGATCGGCCGCCACCAGACGCGCATGCTGACGCTCGGGCTGCTGCTCGGCGCGACCTGCGTGCGCGTCGGCTTCGAGGACAACGTCTTCCTGCGCAAGGGCCGCCTGGCCGAGTCCAACGCCGAGCTGGTCGAGCAGATCGCCGGCGATCGCGCGCAGCGTCGGCCGCGAGCCGGCGACGGTCGAGCAGGCGCGCGAGCTGCTCTCGCTCCCACGCCTCGCGGGCGTCGCGCGATGAGCTACCGGATCTCGGTCGACACCGGCGGGACGTTCACCGACATCGTCGTCAGCGACGAGCAGGGGCGGCTCGAGCTCGGCAAGGCGCCGACCACGCGCGCCCGCGCCTACGAGGGGCTGCGCGAGGGCATCGGCCAGGTCGCCGAGCGCCTCGGGCTCTCGGTCGGCGAGCTGCTCGCGCAGACCGAGGTGCTGACGTACGGCACGACGCGCGCGACGAACGCGATCGTGGAGGGCAAGACCGCGCGCACGGCGTTCTTCACGACCGAGGGCTTCCCCGACATCCTGCTGGTGCGCGAGGGCGGCAAGCCCGACCCGTTCAAGCAGATCCCGTACCCGCTCCCGTACGTCCCGCGCTGGCTCACGTTCGAGATCCGCGAGCGCATGGACGCCGAGGGCGAGCCGTTCCTCGCACTCGACGAGGCCACCGTGGTGGCCGCGATCGAGCGCGCGCGCGAGCTCGAGCGTCGAGGCGATCGCGGTCTGCCTGCTCTGGTCGATCGTCAATCCCGCGCACGAGCAGCGCGTGGGCGAGCTGATCGAGCAGCACCTGCCGGGCGTGCCGTACACGCTCTCGCACGCGCTCAACCCGATCATCCGCGAGTACCGGCGCGCCTCCTCGACCGCCATCGACGCCTCCCTGAAGCCGCTCATGCAGGAGTACCTCTCGACGATGGAGAGCGATCTGCGCGAGGCGGGCTTCGCGGGCCACCTGCTGATCGCGACGTCGTTCGGCGGCGCCTGGCGGCCCGACCAGGTGGTCGAGCGGCCGATCTACTCGGTCGGCTCGGGCCCGTCGATGGCTCCCGTCGCGGCGCTCATGTACGCGCCGTGCCGAGTTCGGCGAGGAGGCAGGTGGCGACCTCGTCGTCTGCGACACCGGCGGCACGACGTTCGACGTCGGCCTCACGTCGGGCGGCCTCGTCAACGCGACCGCCGAGACGTGGCTCGGAGGGCGCTGGACCGGTCACATCACGGGCATCCGCTCGGTCGACGTGAAGTCGATCGGCTCCGGCGGCGGCTCGATCATCTGGATCGACCCGGGCGGCCTTCTGCGCGTCGGGCCGCTCAGCGCGGGCGCCGATCCCGGCCCTGCCTGCTACGGCCGCGGCGGCACCGAGCCGACGGTCACGGACGCCGCCGTCGTGCTCGGCTGGATCGACCCCGCCTACTTCCTCGGCGGCCTGCTGACGCTCGACGCCGAGGCCTCCCGCCGCGTGCTGCGAGAAGATCGCGACGCCGCTCGCGATGAGCGTCGAGGAGGCCGCCTACGCCGCCCTGACGATCGCGACCGAGAACGTGATCGGCGCGATCCGCGAGATCACGATCGCGCAGGGCATCGACCCGCGCGAGTACTCGCTCGTCGCGGGCGGTGGCGCCTCGGGCCTCAACGTCGTCCCGATCGCGCGCGAGCTCGGCTCCAAGCGCGTGCTGCTGCCGTCCACGGCCGGCGCGCTCTCGGCCTGCGGCGCGCTCTTCTCGGACGTGATCTCGGAGTTCTCGCGCAGCCGCTACGCCGAGACGCGCTCGCTCGACCCCGACGCCGTCAACGAGGTGCTGGCCGACATCGAGGCGCGCGCGGACGCCTTCCTCGCCGATCTGGCCGACATCGACCCGGTCGCGACGCACAAGGAGTTCACGGTCGAGGCCCGCTACCGCGCGCAGATCTGGGAGCTCGACGTCCCGATCCCGAGCCGCATCCGCGAGGGCGGCGTCGCCGCGCTGGAGGATGCGTTCCACGAGACGCACGAGCGCGTCTTCGCCGTGCGCGAGCCCGGCCAGTACCTCGAGTGCCTGCTCTGGAAGGTGCGCGCGACGGCCGTGCCGCACAAGCCCGCCGTGCACCCGCGCGCGGCCGCGACCGGGGCGGCCGAGCCCGCGCTCGTCGCGCCCGCCTACTTCCGCGAGACGGGCCTCGTGCCGGTGCCCAACTACGACGGCGTCTCGCTGCCGCGCGGCGCGCGCATCGAGGGCCCTGCGCTGATCCGCGAGCCGACCACGACCGTCGTCGCCTATCCCGGCTCGACGGTCACGGTCAGTGCGCTCGGCAACTACCTGCTGGAGGTGCAGCCATGAGCCTCGATCCGGTGCTGCTGGCGGTCATCGCCAACCGCATGGACTCGATCGTCCGCGAGATGGAGAACACGCTCCTGCGCAGCGGGCGCTCGGCCGTGCTCAACCAGGCGCGCGACTTCTCGTGCGCGCTCATCACCGGCGACTCGCGGCTGCTCGCATCCGCCGAGGGCCTGCCGGTGCACGTGATCGGCATGGAGTTCCTGGCGCAGGCCGTCACCGACCTGCACGACGACATCGCCGACGGCGACGCCTTCCTGCACAACGACCCGTACCTGGGCAACACGCACCCGGCCGACCACGTCATCCTCGTGCCGATCATCTGGGAGGGTCATCCACCTCTTCACGGCCGCGGCGAAGGCGCACCAGGCCGACTGCGGCAACTCCCAGCCGACGACGTACATGCCCTACGCGCGCGACGTCTACGAGGAAGGCAGCCTGATCTTCCCCGCCGTGCGCGTGCAGCGCGACTACAAGGACAACGACGACATCATCCGCATGTGCCGCCGCCGCATCCGCGTGCCCGAGCAGTGGTACGGCGACTACCTGGCGATGCTCGGCGCTGCCCGCATCGGCGAGGCGCGGCTCAAGGAGCTGTGCGAGAAGTACGGCCGCGAGACGCTGAACGAGTTCGTCGAGGAGTGGTTCGACTACTCCGAGAACCGCATCGCGCACGTCATCTCCAACATGCGCAAGGGCGTGATCGTGGGCAGCGGCTGCCACGACCCCTTCGGGCCGGCGCCCGACGGCATCCCGATCAACGTGACGGTCACGGTCGATCCCGACGCCGGCATGATCGAGATCGACCTCACCGACAACATCGACTGCCTGCCCGCCGGCCTCAACGAGTCGCGCACCTGCGCGATGAACAACTGCATGACGGGCGTCTTCAACTCGATCGACCCCGACATCCCGCACAACGCGGGCACGTTCCGGCGCGTCCAGGTCAAGCTGCGCGAGAACTGCGTCGTCGGCATCCCGACCTTCCCGCATTCGTGCTCGGTGGCCACGACGAACGTGGGCGAGCGGCTCGTCGTCACGACCCAGCGCTCGATCGCCGACGCCTGGCCCGGCTATGGCCTGGCCGAGGGCGCCTGCGGCATCGGCCCGGGCTTCGCGGTCGTCTCGGGCACCGACTACCGCAAGGGCGACGACGCCTACGTCAACCAGAAGTTCCTCGGCTCGCAGGGCGGCCCGGCCGGGCCCGACATCGACGGCTGGGTGACGTACGGCAACGCGGTGACGAACGGCCTGATGTTCCGCGACAGCATCGAGATCGACGAGCTGAAGTACCCGATCCGCGTGCGCGAGATCCGCATCCGGCAGGACTCCGAGGGCGCCGGCCGCCGCCGCGGTGCGCCGGGCGCGATCGTGGCCTACGGCCCGAAGCGCGACACGATGACGGCCGCCTACGTGACCGACGGGCACTTCCATCCGCCGCGCGGCACGCAGGGCGGGGGCGACGGGGCATCCTCGGAGCCCTACAAGCTGCTCGTGGACGGCAGCGAGGTGCCGCTGCGGCCGATCTCCCAGGAGGACATCGCCGCCCGGCGAGCTGCTCGGCCATCGCCTCTCGGGCGGTGGCGGCTACGGCGATCCGTACGCGCGCGAGATCGAGCGCGTGCGCGAGGACGTGCTGGCGGGCTTCATCTCCCTCGAGCGGGCCCGCGACGTCTACGGGGTGGCGTTCGCCGACGGGCCGGTGGACGACTCTCTGGCCGTCGACCCGGGGGCAGACGGCGCGACTGCGAGGGGGCGACCGATGACCGCCTTCCCGGGCTACGGGCTCGACGGCAAGGTCGCGATCGTCACGGGCGCGAGCAGCGGCATCGGCGCGGCCATCGCCGAGGCCATGGCGCAGGCGGGCGCGCAGGTCGTCCTGGTGGGCCGCGACGCCGACCGGCTCGCGCGCACCGCCGCGGCCTGCGGAGACGGGCAGACGGCGAGCATCGCCGTGGACGTGACGGCCGACGACGCACCCGAACGCATCGTCCAGGGCGCGCTGGACGCGTTCGGCCGGATCGACAGCATCGTCCACTCGGCCGGCGTCTTCTATCCGAAGCCGTTCCCGGAGTCGCCGGTGTCGTCGCTCGACGAGCAGTGGCGCGTCAACGTGCGCGCTCCGTATGCGATCACGCACGCGGCGCAGGAGCATCTGCGCGAAGGCTCGTCGGTGATCTTCATCTCCTCGATCGCGGGCAAGCTCGGCTTCCCGCAATCCGCGGCCTACTGCGCGACCAAGGGCGCCATCGAGATGCTCGTCCGCTCGCTCTCGACCGAATTCGCGCCGCGCGGCATCCGCGTCAACGCGATCGCCCCGGGCAACATCCACTCCCCGATGAACGAGGAGTTCTTCAAGTCGCCCGAGTACGAGCGCTCGATGATCGAGCAGACGCCGGCCGGCCGGGTGGGCGTGGTCGAGGACATCGCACCGGCCGTGGTCTTCCTGGCCTCGGACGCGGCTCGCTACGTCCACGGCGTCTCGATTCTCGTGGACGGGGGCTGGGCGGCCTGATCGCGCATGCGTGAAGTCAGAGCTCTGCTGTTCGACGTCTTCGGAACGCTTGTCGACTGGCGCACGTCGGTAGCGCGTGAAGCGCGGGCCACGCTGGCGCCGCTCGGCGTCGAGATCGACGGGAACGCGTTCGCGGACGCCTGGCGAGCTCAGTACCAGCCGGCGATGGAGGAGGTGCGCGCAGGCAGTCTTCCGTTCAGCCGGCTCGACGTCCTTCATCGCCGCAACCTGGACGTCGTCCTGTCGGACCTTGGCCTTGACGACGTCGACGAAGCGACCCGGGTGAGCCTCAACGGGGCCTGGCACCGGCTGGACGCGTGGCCCGACGTGCCGACCGGCCTCGCACGCCTACGCAGTCGGTATCTGCTCGCGCCGTGCTCGAACGGCAACGTTTCGCTGATGGTCGATCTGGCGCGCCGCAACGGCTTGATCTGGGACGCGATCCTGGGTGCAGAGTTCGCG
Organism: uncultured Actinomycetes bacterium; assembly: GCA_963713435.1. Lineage (GTDB taxonomy): Bacteria > Actinomycetota > Thermoleophilia > Gaiellales > JALYLC01 > JALYLC01. Next base: position 204,715 of record CAVQLU010000011.1, on the reverse strand, counting down.
CGGGACTACAAGCCGCAGCCTGCCGTGTACCTCATGTCGGCTGCCGCTCTCGACTGCGCTCCGGCGGAGACCTTGATGGTCGCCGCGCACAGCGACGATCTCGCCGCCGCCGCCGAGGTCGGCCTCCGCACCGCATTCGTGGCACGACCCGACGAGTACGGACCCGGACGAGGTGAGACCAGACCGCCACCGTTCGCCGACTGCGCTGTCGCGGATCTCGGCGAATTGGCTGAACGTCTCACCGGTCGCGAGGCACCCTCCGCCACGGCCGGCGGTCATGCGCCGGCTCCCGCCGCGCCATAGCCGCTGCTAGTGCGCTCCGCCGCTGCATGCGCGGCGGAGCGTGCATGCCTAACACTCGGCCCGAGCGCGTCGCGGCGGCGTAGCGAGTCCACGTCTTTGCGGAAGCGGGCTTGTACGCAGCCTTGCCGTTTCTTGACACTGAGTAGCGAGAAGCACTAGGGTCGCAGATTATCGATCATCGATTATCGATGAGGGGGAGGCGAACGTGTCCGCAGATAGCAATTCGGGCAAGTCCAACCGGCGCGAGGTGCTGGCCAAGGGGGCGGGTGCCGCGCTCGCGGTCGGCCTCGCCGGCGGCTTCGCGAGTACGGCGTCAGGGGCGTCGCGCGCATCGTTCACGCGTGGCCGCCACCGGCACGAGGGGCCGCGACCGCCTGTGAACGACATCGTCCTGGAGACGGTGACCGGGCCGATCGTGGGGGCCGACGTGACGTTCGCGATGGCCCACGAGCACCTCTTCGTCGACTTCCTCGGGCCGACCGATCCGGCGTACATGGACGTGAACTGGACGGACGTGACGGCGGCCTGCGTCGCCAGCATGAACATCCTGCGGGCACAGGGCGTCAATTTGCTGGTCGACTGGACGAACCTCGGTGTCGGGCGGGCGCCGCTCCTCCTGCGCGACGTCTCCCGCCAGACCGGGATGAAGATCCTGTCGCCGACCGGCATCTACAAGAGCCTCATCCCGCCCGCGTTCCTGGAGATGACGATCGACGAGATCGCCGGGCGCTTCTACGAGGAACTGACCACCGGAATCGACGGAGGGCCGATCCGGGCAAACTGGATCAAGATCGCGACCACCGAATCCGGCCCGACGCAGACGGACACCCGCATCCACCGGGCCGCCGCGCGCGCGGCGAAGAAGGCCGGCGCCACAATCTCGGCGCACACACCCTTCACCGACGCCACCCTCGCGGTCGTGAAGACGCTGACGAGCGAGGGCTTCGACCTGAGGCGATTCGTCTGGGGGCATGCCCAGCCATCGCCCGTCGAGGACCACATCAAGCTCGCGAAACGCGGCGCAATGGTCGAGTACGACGCGATCAGCACCAACGAAGACACATTCTTCCACGGCCCAACCGACGACGAGTCCATGCTCGTCCGGATCCAAGCGATGGTCGACGCCGGCTTCGGCGATCGGGTCATGGTCACGACCGACTCCTCGGTCTTCGTGAACCCGGCCATCTATCAATACGACCGCCACAGTGAGTACCTCTACGGTACGTTCGCGCCGAAGCTGCGGGCGAGGATCGGCGTTGCCGAGGCCAACATGATCCTGCGGGACAACGTGATCTACGCGTTCCGCAAGGGCAGCCGCGTCCCCTGACTCCAGGTGCCGGTCTCGGTAGGCGTGACTCCTACCGAGACCGGCGGCCTGCGGCCTGGCGCTGAACGGCGGGTACTCGTGTTCGCCATCTCGCGCTCCCTCCGCACGTTGCTGTTCTCGCAGCCATCCGACACGGCAGTTTCCAAGGCCTCTATCTCCTATCCCGGGCTGACGCGCGCCGTCGACTCGCATGCGACGCGGTGCGACGTGGGGAAGCGGCATTTCTCCTACCCATCCCGAAGTGCACGGGCTAGCCAGTGCGGGCACGTTGCTCGCTGGTCATCTCACGATCGATGGCGTCACCCGCGGGGGGCCGGCGCGAAGCCGTAGACCTCGTGCGCCCGCTCGCGGCTGACCCAGCCCTCTGCGACGTCGTGCTGCACCGCCTCCGGATCGCGCTCGCGCGGATCCCCGTACCCGCCGCCGCCCGCCGACACCGACACGATCCGCTCGCCCGGCAGCAGCTCCAACGCCGCCACCGGCGGCACCTCCTCGCGCTCCCCGGCGGCGTTGATCTTCCACACCTCCGTCCGCGAGGGCGACTGGCCGCCACGGACGCCGCGCGGCGGATTGTCCTGCGCCTCCAGCGAGTACGCCACCGACATCGGCCGATCCGTCGGCCCGTAGACCGAGATGCATCCGAGCCCGCCCCGGAAGCGCCCGGCGCCCTCGGTGTCCGGCAGCAGCCGCTGTTCCTCGACGTGAATCGGATAGCGCTGCTCGTCCACCTCGATGCTGTCCTTGTAGATCAGCGACGCGCACACGGGAATGAGGTACGTCGGCCAGCCGTCGGCGCTCGGTGAGCCCGGCCCGCCGGCCGAGCCGATGAACATCTGGTTGACATAGGGCCGGTCGCCCAGCCGCGCGTCCACCCCCGCGACCACTCCCATGTGCGGCCCCATGCCCATGCCGCCCTCGGCCAGGCCGTAGCCGTCGCCGATCTCCGCGAAGGCGGCCTGCGTGATGCAGACCAGGCGATCCGCCACGTTCGTGGTCGCCATCGAGCACGAGTGGGGGAACCGAGGAATCCCCGCGATGCAGCCCTCGCGCAGGTGCACGGTCGACGCGACGGAACGACCCGGCGTTGTGCGGGATGTCGGGGTCGATCGAGTTGAAGAGCCCGATCATCGCGTTCGCCATCGAGCACGCGCGCGACTCGTTCAGCCCGCCGGGGTAGTTGTCGGGGTTGTTGCGCAGGTCGAGCTCGACGCGTCCGGCCTCGCCGTCGATCTTCACGTCGATGCTGAGCGGGATGCCGTCGGGGAGGCCCGGGTACGGGTCGTGCGTCGAGCTGCCGTGGAGCGTGCCGCTGGGGAGCTTCTTGATCGCCTGCTCCATACGCCGCTCGCTGTAGTCGAACCACTCGCGGATCACGTCGCCGATCACGTCCACGCCGTAGTGCGCGCACAGCTCCTCGAGCCTCCGCTCCGCGATGCGGGCCGCGCCCAGGCCGGCGAGGAAGTCGCCGTACCACTGCTCGGGCACGCGGATGCGGCTCCGGCACATGCGGATGATGTCGTCGACGTTCTCGAAGTCGCGCTGCACGCGCACGCAGGGGAACGTCAGCGCACCCTCGTCATAGACGTCTTTCGCGCCCGGCACGTACGTCGTCGGCAGCCCGTTGCCACAGTCGGCCTGGTGGGCCTTCGCGACCGCGGTGAAGAGGTGCTCGCCGCCGATGACGACGGGGACGAGGATCGCGTGGTCGGCCGAGTGCGTGTTGCCGAGGTAGGGGTCGTTGTGGAGGAAGGCATCGCCGCGCGCGAGGTCGTCGTGCAGCTGCGTCATCGCCTCGGCGAGGTACTGCGAGCCCATGATGTGCACCGGCAGGCCCTCGGCGGAAGCGAGCAATTCGTTGTCGGCCGTCACCAGCGCGCAGGAGAAGTCGCGCGCCTGGTTGATGACCGACGAGCGCGCGGAGCGCAGGAGCGTGTTGGTCATCTCACGGCAGATGCCGTCGAGGCGGTTGGCCACGACGGCCAGCAGGATCGGGTCGAACGTCTGCTGCGGCCCGGCGCTCATGCGGCTTCCCCTCGGTTGGCGTTGACGGCAGAGCTCTCGCGCTCGAGCAGGTAGTCGCCCCGCTCGGTCACGGTCGCGTTCCACCCGGGATAGACGACGACGGTCGTCGTCGGCAGCTCGACGACCGCCGGCCCGGCGATGCGGTCGCCGGGCGTGAGCCCGGCTCCCAGGAACACGGGCGTCTGCTGCGGGTCGTCGCCGCCCCACCACATCGAGCGCGGCTCGGCGCTCGGCGCGGCCTGTGCCTCGGCGGTCGCGGCAGCCAGCGTCGGCTTGGGCAGGTGCACGCGCGCGCGGCCCTTCCAGTACAGGCACTCGACGGCCTGCCCGAGCTCCTTGACCGCGAACACGCGCTCGTGCGTCTCGTGGAACGCGGCGACCAGCGCGTCGACGTCGGCCTGGCTCTCGAAGCGGCGGCAGGGCAGGGCCACGTCGAGCTCCCACACCTGGTACGGGTAGCGCGCCTCGACCACGTAGTCCTGCATGCGCGCGTCGGCCGCGATGTCCATGCGCGTGAAGAACGCCTCGATCTGGCGGTCGAGGTCGGCGAGGCCCTCGTTGACGGCCTCGCGGTCGAAGCGCGTTCGTGTCGGCGCGCCGGCTGACGGTGAACTCTGCGACGACGTCGCCGAGCAGGCCGCCGGTGGCCGAGAGCGCGGCCGCGGTCTGCGGCACCAGCACCTGGTCGCAGCCGAGCTCCTCGGCGATCTTCGACATGGTCAGCCCGCCCGCACCGCCGCCCGCGACCACGATCGACTCGCGCGGGTCGATGCCCTGATTGATCGTGATCTCGCGCACGGCGCCGACCATGTGCTCGTTCGCGACGGCCAGGATCGCCCAGGCCGCGCGCTGCACGCTGAAGCCGAGCGGCCGGGCCACGGCCTCCTCGACGGCACGGTGCGCGGCCGCGGCGTCGAGCTCGAGCTTGCCGCCGAGGAAGTAGGCGGGGTCGATGTAGCCGAGCACGACGGCGGCGTCGGTCACGGTCGCATCCGTGCCCGCCGTGGCCGTAGCAGGCCGGGCCGGGCTCGGCCCCTGCGCTCTGCGGGCCGACGCGCAGCAGCCCGCCGCTGTCGATCCAGGCGATGCTGCCGCCGCCCGCGCCGACGTTCTTGACGTCGACCGACGAGAGCCCGGTGATGTGGCCGGTGAAGAGGCCGCCGAGCCACGTCTCGCGCGTGAACTGCACCTCGCCGCCGCGCACGACGCTGACGTCGAAGCTCGTGCCGCCGGTGTCGCAGACGACGATGTTGTCGATCGGCGCCGCCACCTCCTTGCCCGCGACCGGCGCCATCGCCGGCCCCGAGTTGACGGTGTAGAGCGGCCGCTGCGCAGTGTCCTCGAGCCGCAGCACGCCGCCGAACGACGTCACCACGAGCAGCTCGCCGGCGAAGCCGGTTGCGCGCAGGTCGCGCTCCATGTCGCTCAGGTGCGCCTGCATGAGCGGCTTGAGAGACGCGTCGATCGCCGCCGACGACGTGCGCCGGTACTCGCGGATGATCGGGTTGAGGCGCGCCGAGAGCGTGTACGGAATGCCGGGCAGCTCGCGCTCGATGAGCGAGCCGATCAGCTCCTCGTGCGCGGGATTGGCGATCGACCAGAGCAGGGACACGGCAACCGCCTCGACCTCCGCGGCCGCGACCTCGCGCAGCACCGCGACGGCCTCGGCCTCGTCGAGCGCGTGCACGACCGCGCCCTCGGACGAGATGCGCTCGGGCATCTCGAACGTCAGGCGCTTCGGGATGTAGGGCTCGGGGTAGGCCTGCCGGAAGTCGAACGGCCGCAGCTTGCCTCCCTCGCGGAAGACCAGCGTGTCCGGGAAGCCCTTGGTCGTGATCAGCGCCGTGCGCGCCGTGCCGCCGGTGATGATCGCGTTGGTCGAGCGCGTCGTGGCGTAGATCAGGACGTCGGTCTGCGCGAGCAGCTCCGAGAGGCTGAGCGAGCGCTCCGCGGCTGCGCCTCCGAGAGCCTGCGAGATGCCCTCGAAGATCTTCGCGCGCGTGGTCGGCGCCTTGCCCAGCGAGAAGTGCCCCGCGTCGTCGGCGACCACGACGTCGCTGAACGTGCCGCCGGTGTCGACGGCGATCCGGAATCCCATCGTCCGTCTCCCCGCTAGGCGGTGGCCGGCGCGGCGACTGCGGCGCGGCCCGAGAGGGCTCGCTCCACGATCGCCTTGCAGTGATCCAGGTCGGCCTCGCGGTACATGGCGAGGATCTCGGCGGCCGGCGAGCCGGAGCCGTGGATGATCTCGGTGTTCCAGTAGCCCGAGTACTCGGATGCGGCGAGATCGCGGATCAGCTTGAACACGCGCAGGCGCTCCCAGGCCGAGCCGGGCTCGGCGCCGCGGAAGTACTTCTCGACCAGCGGCTTGATGTCGGGCGCCATGAGATCGGCCTCCAGGGGCGCCGTCGTGACGGCGCCGCCGGCGATCTCGAGCAGCAGCCGCGTGGCCGTGAAGTGGCACTCCATGCAGGTGATCTTGCCCGCGTTCGTGAGCACCGGATCGGGGATCTGGTAACCGCCGCGCGAGTAGCTCTCGGCCGAGGCCGCGATGCCGAGCGCCCAGATCGAGCGCTCCATCTTGATCATGTGCGCGATCTTCTCGCGGATGTGCCCGATACCGGCCGTGCCGTTGAGCTCCGCGATCCGCGTCGCGGCGCCGATGAAGAGGCGCAGCCGACCCGACTCGGTGCCGAGGTAGCCCTGGCGATTGACGCTGGCGAAGAGGTTGGCGACGTCGCCCGCGTGCTGCCACTCGCCGTCGAGGAAGATGCGCTCGTTCGGCACGAAGACGTCGTTGAAGACGGTGAACGTCTCGGCGAGCTCGTCGTGGGAAGAGATCGGCGCCTCCCACTCGCTGTCGCTGCCGGCGTTGAAGGCGCGTGCGACCATCGTGATGCCCGGCGCGTCGACCGGGATCGCGAAGGCCACGGCGTAGTCGGCATCCGCCTCGCGCATGGCGCGCGTGGGGATCACGATCAGCTCCTCGGCGCCGACCGAGCCCGAGGTGTGCGCCTTGGCCCCGCGCACGACGATGCCGTCGCTGCGGCGCTCGACCACGCGCAGATACATGTCGGGGTCGTCCTGCTCGGCGGGGCGCTTGCTGCGGTCGCCCTTGACGTCGGTGACCGCGGCCGCCGCCATCAACTGCTCGCGCTGGAAGCGGCGGACGTACTCGCCGACCCGCTCGCAGTAGCTCGTGCCGTGCGCCCGGTCGACGTCGGCGGTCGCGACCAGCAGCGCCTGCAGTTCGTCCCTGCCGATGCTCGCATAGCCGCTCAGCGGCGAGCGCTCGGCCAGGAGCTGCGCCGCCTTGAGGTTCTGGAGCAGGTCCTCGGGGCTCGTCGCCATGTGCCAGAAGACGTGGCAGTCCTCGCCGTTCAGGTCCGGGCTCGCGATCATCGTCTCGGCGGTCTCGGGGTCGAACGCGGCCTGGTACAGCCAGCTGCCCCACGAGATCAGGGTCGGCGCGAACTCGGGGTGCTGCGAAGGATCCACGCGCTCACCGCGCCAGCGGAAGTCCCCCTTCCTGAGCGAGAGCCGCCGGGACAGTTCCTCGGGTGTGCAGAGTGCCATCACGGCTCCTGTCGGTTCGGGGTCACGGGTGCGTCGCCTCGGCCGTGACGGCCGCTGCGGCAGACGCGCAGAGGGCACGGCGGTCGACCTTGCCGGTCGAGCCGCGGGGAAGCTGATCGAGAACGAAGAAGCGCTCGGGGACGGCGAAGTCGGCCACCCGGCGCGCCAGCTGCTCGCGCACCGCCGCGTCGTCGAGTTCGCGACCGTCGCGCAGGGCGACGAAGGCCACCACGCGCTCGCCGAAGACCGGATGCGGGGCGCCGACCACGGCCGCCTCCGCGATCTCCGGCACGAGGCTGAGCGCAGCCTCGACCTGCAGCGGGCTGATCTTCTCGCCGCCGCGGTTGATGACCTCCGAGGCGCGGCCGACGAGCGTCAGGAAGCCGTCTTCGCCGACGCTGCCGAGATCGCCGGTGACGAGCCAGCGACCGCGGATGACCTCGCTCGTCCGCGCGCGGTCGCGCCAGTACTTCTTCATCCGGCTCGGGCCGGCGAGCAGCAGGCTTCCGGTCTCGCCGGGGGGCAATGGCATCCCGTCGGGGCCGGCGATCCGCTGCTGCGCGCCGGGCACCGGCCGGCCGACGGTGCCGGCGTGCTCGGGGAGGTCGTCGGGGTCGAGCAGGTGGCTGACCGACGTGAACTCCGTGAGGCCGTAGGAGTTGTAGAGCCGCAGCCGCGGCCAGCGCGCGGCGATGTCCGCGATCCACGCCTGGGGCATGGGCGCGCCGCCGTAGCACGCGATGCGGCAGGCCGAGAAGATCTCGTCCCCGTCTTCGCCGGTCGCAAGCAGGCGCAGGATTCCGGGCACGCCCATGAGGAAGGTGGAAGGCCGCCGGACGAGCGCCTCGCGAGCTGCGGCCAGTCCGAAGGCGGGGAGCAGATCCACCGTCCCTCCGACCAGCAGCATGTGCGCCAGCTGGTCGCAGAAGCCCGTGTTGTGGAAGAGCGGCACCATCACGAGCGTGCGGTCGTCCTCGTTGGTCTCCATCGCGCCGACGTAGGCCGCGGCTGCCGACACGAGGCCCTCGTGCGTGATGACCGCGCCCTTCGGGAGGCCCGTGCTGCCGGAGGTGAAGCTGATGAGCGCGTGGCTCGAGGGCGTGACCGCCGCGCTCACGGCACCCGCGGAGCGGCCCGTCCAGACGGACTCCTCGGCCGCTTCCAGGCCCGTCAGCGGGAGCAGCGTCGAGCCGGCACGCCGCGCTCCCGCCGTCGCGGACTCCAGCAGCTCGGCGTCGCAGAGCACGAGGCGCGGCCCCAGCAGCGCGATCTGCTGCTCCAGCTCGTACGCGCTGAGGCGGTAGTTGAGCGGCGCCGCGACCGCACCGGCGTCGAGGCAGGCGAGGAAGGCGGCGATCCACTCGAGCGAGTTGAGCCCGAGGATCGCGACGCGATCGCCCGGCCGCACGCCGTGGTGCCGCAGGCGCCCGTTGAGCGCGGCGACCAGCGCGTGCAGATCCGCGTAGCTCACGTCTCCCGCGCTCGAACTGAGTGCCGTCGCAGCGGGAGTCGCCTGGGCGCGCTCTCTGACGACGGCGGGAAGCGGGGAGAGTCGAGTCGCGTGCATGTATCTATCCAACGATAGATTCGAGAGGCTATCGATGCGCCCAGGGCGAGTCAAGCACCGTTTGACATGTGAGAAATCGGCCTATTTGCGGGCTCTTGACATGCCGGTCCGCTCGGCTATCCTTGCCTATCGCTTGGTAGGTATCGCCGGGCGCAACGGGAGGCTTCTACGATTGCGGCAATGATGAATGACGACCCGATCGCGCTCGTCGGCGGTGTGCGCACGGCGATCGGGCGCTTCGGCGGAGCGCTCAAGGACGTCGAGGCCGCCGATCTCGGCGCCGCCTGCATCCGCGAGCTCCTCGTGCGTACCGGCATCGCCGCCGACAGCGTCGACGAGGTCGTCATGGGCCAGGTCGGCCAGGTCGGCCCGGATGCCTACAACGCGCGGCGCTGCGCTCTCGGCGCCGGCCTGCCGCCGTCCTCCACCGCGATGAACGTCAACCGCCTCTGCTCGTCGGGCTTGCAGGCCATCGTCAGCGGCGCGCAGTCGATCCTGTCCGGCCAGGCAGAGGTCGTCGCCGCGGGGGGCGACGAGTCGATGAGCCGCCAGCCGTTCCTCGAGTACGGCGCGCGCGCCGGCTGGCGTCTCGGCTCGCGCGAGTCGGTCGACGGAACGCTCTCGCTGCTCACCGACCCCTTCGGCAAGTACCACATGGGCGTCACGGCCGAGAAGGTCGCCGAGCGCCACGGCATCTCGCGCGCGCAGCAGGACGCATTCGCGCTGCTGAGCCAGGAGCGCGCTGCGCGAGCCGTCGCGGAGGGGCGCTTCGCCGAGCAGATCGTCGCGGTCGATGCTCCGCGCGCGAGCGAGCCGTTCAGCCAGGACGAGCACCCGCGCGAGACCTCCCTGGAGCTGCTGGCCGGTCTCAAGCCCGTCTTCCAGAAGGACGGCTCCGTGACGGCGGGAAACTCGTCGGGCATCAACGACGGCGCCGCGGCCGTGCTGCTCATGCGGCTCTCGCAGGCACGGGAGCGCGGCCTCGCGCCGCGGCTGATCCTGCGCTCCTGGGCGGTCACCGGCATCGAGCCCGAGGTCATGGGCTACGCACCGGCGATGTCCATCCCGAAGGCGCTCGAGCTGGCCGGCAAGACGATCGACGACCTCGACGCAATCGAGCTCAACGAGGCGTTCGCCGCCCAGGCCGTGGCCGTTGCGGAGACGCTCCGGCTGCCGTCCGAGAAGCTCAATCCGTGCGGCGGCGCGATCGCGCTCGGACATCCGGTCGGTGCCACCGGCGCGATCCTGACGGTCAAGCTGATGCACGAGCTCGAGCGCACGGATGCACACTGGGGGCTCGTCTCGATGTGCATCGGCGGCGGCCAGGGCTTCGCCGCGGTGTTCGAGCGCCCCTGAGCTACGCGGTGACGCGCTTCGCGCGGGCCTCGTCGTAGAACGCCTGCGCCGACGACATCAGCGACTCGAACTCGTCGTGCGCGATCGGGGCGGCTCCGGCCAGCCGCAGACCGAAGGCCACGTAGTCGAACGCGACCTCGGGCAGCGTGAGGCGCCCGCGGCGCTCGTACCACGTGCCCACGTGCGTGCACTGCGCCAGGATCGCGTAGGCGGTCAGCTTCTCGTCGAGCAGATCGAAGGCCTTCGCCTCGGCGGCCCTCGGCGAGGATGTCGATGAGGAGGCGCTCGTACTCGTCGCGCAGGCGCTGCACGACCTTCCTGCGCTCCCCGGTCAGGCTGCGCAGCTCGGTGTCGCCGAGGATCGTCTCCTTCGGCCGCTGGGCGTGCATCAGGACGTGGTGGATGATCAGCGTGGCGAGCTTGCGGCCGGGCGTGGCCTGCTGCTCGGTGCCGACGCGCACGCGATCGATCAGCTCGCGCATCGTCGAGTAGATGATCTCGAAGAGGATCTCCTGCTTGTCCTCGTAGTGGTAATAGATGCTCGCCGACTTGATGCCGAGCGCCTGCGCGATGCTGCGCGTCGTGGTCGCCTCGAACCCGTGATCGAAGAACAGCTCGGCCGCGACGCGGCGGATCTGATCCGAGCGCTGGTCGGGAGGCGTGGTCATCCGGAGTTGCCCGTCCGGGCGAACGCGGGCTCGCGCTTCTCGAGGAAGGCGCTGCACCCCTCGCGGGCGTCGTCGCTGACGAGCACGTCGGCGATGCGCTCGCGCTCGGCGACCAGGTTCTCCGCGTGCGAGCCCTGCAGGGCGCGGTTGCAGAGCTCCTTGGCGGCCGCCAGGGCAGGCGGGCTGTTGCGGGCGATCAGCGCCGCGCTCTCGAGAGCCTTCTCGCGCACGGGGTCGACGACAGCGTCGACGAGGCCGCGGCGGAGCGCCTCGTCCGCATCGACGTAGCGGCCCGTGAAGATCAGCTCCTTGGCGAAGCCGAGCGTCGTCGTGCGCGCCAGGCGCTGGCTGCCGCCCCAGCCCGGGATCAGCCCGAACGACACCTCGGGCTGCCCCAGCCTGGCATTGGACGACGCGTAGCGGATGTCGCAGGCGAGGGCGATCTCGCAGCCGCCTCCGAGCGCGTAGCCGTTGACGGCCGCGATCGTGGGCTTCGGCATCGTCTCGAGCAGGCGGCCCACCTCGTGGCCGATCTCCGCGAACTCGCGCGCCTGCTCGGGCGTCACCCGGCTCATGTACTCGAGGTCGGCACCGCCGATGAACGCGCGCTCGCCGGCGCCCGTGAGCACGAGGCAGCGGACGTCGCGGTCCTCGCCGAGCTCACGGACGCGCGCCTCGAGCTCGCTGACGGTCTCGATGTCGAGCGCGTTGAGGCTCGCCTGGCGGTCGATCTCGACCAGTGCGACCGCCCCGGCACGCGAAACGACGATGCTCACGCCATGCTCCCCTCTATCGCTCGATAGTCGAGTGAGACGATAGGCGCAGCCCTGCACGGCATGCAAATCCGATGACGGCGCGCGCTCATCATCTATCGTCCGATAGACGCACGAGCCGGATGATCTCCGCGTAGTCGCGCGCGTCCTCCAGCGGGTCGAAGCCGCGCAGGAGGATGGTGGTCACGCCGATCTCGACGTAGCGCATGAGCGACTCCGCCACCTGCTCGGCCGTTCCGACCAGCGCCGTCGTGTTGCCCCGCGCGCCGGTCGCCTCGGCGATCGCGGTGAAGAGGCGCGTGTCGTGGACGTCGCCCGCGGCGGCGGCCTCGAGCAGGCGCTGCGAGCCCACGCTCTCCGAGCGCGCCGCGGTCGCGAACCCCCGCGCGGCGGCCTGCTCGCGCGCCAGCGCGAGCAGTGCGTGGGCGCGCTCCCAGGCGGCCTCCTCGGTCGCGCCGAGGATCGCCCGCAGCGAGAGGCTGAAGCGCAGCGAGCGCCCGTTCGCCGCCGCGGCCGCCTGCACGCGCTCGATGTGGGCCCGTGAGGCGGCGAGCGGCTCGCCCCAGAGCGCGTAGACGTCGGCGTGCCGGGCGGCGACGGCGATGGCGGCATCCGAGGATCCGCCGAAGTAGATCGGCAGGTACGGCAGTTGCGCGGGCCGCACCGCGGGCGAGGCGCCCTCGAAGCGGTAGAACTCGCCCTCGTGATCGAGCGGGCCGTCCGCTGTCCAGAGCGCGCGCAGGACGTCGAGATACTCGTCGGTACGGCGGTAGCGCGCGTCGTGGTCGAGGAAATCGCCGTCGCGCCGCTGATCGGCGTCGCTGCCGCCCGAGATCACGTGCACGGCCAGCCGTCCCCCCGAGAACTGGTCGAGACTCGCCAGCTTGCGAGCCGCCACGGTCGGGGAGACGAATCCCGGCCGGTGGGCGAGCAGCACGCCGAGGCGCTCCGTGTGGGCGAAGACGTCGCCGGCGATCACGAAGCCGTCCGGAGCGTCCGAGTAGTAGCCGATCAGCACGCGGTCGAAGCCGGCTTCCTCGTGCACGCGAGCGAACTCGCGCGTGAACGGCACGTCGATCAGCGGACCCTCGGCCTGCCGCGTCTCGGACGCGGGGCGCGTGGCGATCATGCCGATGAACTCGACGGGAATCGGTGCCTCCCTCTACACCCGGGCGCGCGTGGCGAAGAGCGCGCTGACATGCTCGCAGGCGCTGCGCGCCGCATCCTGGGGCGCCGCGCCCTGGGCGCGCGCGTGCGCGTAGGCGGCCAGGAACGCATCGCCGGCGCCGGTCGGGTCGATGTCGCTGACGGCCGCGGCGGCGACGTGGCCCGAGGCGCCCTCACAGGCCACGGCTGCGCCCCGGAAGCCGAATGTGACGAGCACCTCCGGCACGCCGCAGCGGGCGCGGATGAGCACGGCGTCGGTGGTGCCGAAGGCCGCCTGCGCCTCCTCCTCGCCGAGCTTCAGCGCCTGCACGTGCTCGAGCAGGGCGGAGTCCAGCGCTCCGCCGAGCACGAGCGGGCCGAGCTGCGGAAGCCGCAGAGGCCCCTGGGCGTCGAGCGCGATGCGGCGCCCGCCCGCGGCCAGCGCCGCCAGCACGGGAGGGCCCAGATCGCCGCCGCGCTGCGTCCCGGCGTGGATCCAGGTCGCGCCGCGGAGCGCGGGTGCGGCCCAGCCGGTGACGTCGTCCTCGCTCCAGGTCGTCCCGAGGCTCGTGAGAGCGTGGTCGCGCTCGCCGTCGGGGCGGTAGCGCAGCTCGCTCGTCATCACGCTCGCGTCGAGCCGCAGGCAGAGCGGCGCGGCCAGCCCGGCGATCGCAGCCGCCAGCGCGGGGTCGTCGCAGCGCGTGGCGACGCCGGGCCGCAGCCCGAGGGCCGCGAGCGCCTGCGCGGCGAAGAGCGGCGAGCCGCCTGGACTGCGCACGGGCTCCCGCCCGGGCAGGTAGACGACGTCGCGCACCGTCGATCCCACGATCGCCACACCCATGGCGCGGCAGGATACGGGCGTGCTGACTCGTAGAGCGTGAGATGCGCCGGGCGACCACGTTCTCGATGCTCGCCGCGGAGCGCTTGCCGGGCAAGGCGCGGGGCGGCGCCCTGCGCCTGCTGGCAGCCTGCACCGCGATCTGGGTGCTGGGGATGTTCTCGCCCGAGATCACGCCGCACACGGCTTCGGTCGTGCTGATCGTCGGCTGGAGCATCATCGGGCTGATCGTCCTGGTGCTCGCGATCGGCACGCGCCGCGTGGTCGCGAGACTCGACCTGCCGCTGCTCGGCGCGGGCGTCGTGCGCATCACGGCGCTCGTGCTGGCGCTGCGCAAGGTGGGCATCGTGCTGCTCGCGCTGGCGTTCTTCCTCTTCTGGACGCTGATCTACATCGGCGTCTGGCGCTGGCATCCCGCCGGAGCCTTCAAGGGGCTGCCGCCGACGCCGACCTTCTCCGACTTCTTCTACTACTCCGTCTCGACCGGGTTCATCAGCCCGCCGGGCGACATCACCGCGTTCAGCAAGGGCGCCCGCACCGCGACGATGATCGAGCTGCTGACCGGCACGGCGGCGCTGGCCGCCTACATCGGCTCGTTCATCGACTTCGGGCCCGCGGCCGCGCGCGCCGTCGTGGCCGGCGGAGAAGAACCCGTACCTAGCGAGTGATCTCGCTGGCGTCGTCGACGCGGATGTCGACCTCGCCCTGCTGGCCCTCGAGCGCGACGACGAGCGTGTCGTCGAGCACCTTGTAGTTGCGCACGATGCCGCGGCCCTGCGGCGTCTTGACCATGCGTCCGACGGCCGGCGCGCGGTCGCGGAACGAGCGGTAGACGGGATGCTCGAAGGCCAGGCAGCAGCGCAGGCGGCCGCACAGGCCGGTGATGCGGCCCGGGTTCATGGGCACGTCCTGATCCTTGGCCATGCGCAGCGTGATCGGCTGCTCGTGCGAGGGGAAGCGCGTGCAGCAGCGCACCGGCCCGCACATGCCGCCGCCGCCGCACTGCCTGGCTGCCTCGCGCGGGCTGACCTGGCGCACCTCCACGCGGCAGCCGAGCTTGCTCGAGAGCGGCCCCGCCACGCCGCGCAGCTCCGTGCGCTCCTCGGCGCGGTAGGTCAGTGCGATGCGCGAGCCGTCGAAGGCGACGTCCGCGCCGATCGGGCGGGCGTTCTCGATGCGCCGCTCGCGCAGCAGATCGCGGAAGGCGAGCATGGCCTTGCGGCCGGCTGCCTTGTTCTCCTTCACGCGCGCCTCGTCCTCGGGCGTCGCGCGCCGCTCGACGGGGCGCAGCGGCGGATCCTTCGGCGAGCGCTCGACCTCGTGGTTGGCGGTCACCACGCGCGCGATCTCGAGCCCGCGCGAGGTGCTGCAGATGACGCGCTCGTCCCACGCCAGCTCGTGCCCGTTCGGGTCGAAGCTGTACACCTTCCCGCCCGGCGAGAAGACGACGTTCACGGCCCAGGCCATCGTCGGCCCCTTCCAGATCCCGCTCAGAGACGGGATCTCATGCGTTCGCCTGCTCGGCCCGGGCGATCGTCCTCAGACGGTGGAAGAGCGCCTCGAGCGCGAGGGTCGGCGTAATTGTCAGCTCCAGCGCTCGGCGCGTGTCGCGCGCCGCCTCCAGGCAACGTGCGGCAAGTGCTTCGCGACCGTTTGCAGCGTCTTTTACGACCTGCTCGCGGTGGTCCGAGTGTACCAGCGTGTCGTCGGCGCCGAGCGTCGCGGCGAGCAGATCGCGGTACCACGTCTCGAGCGTCTCGACGGCCGCGCGGGCCTCCTCGACCTCGGCGGCGCGCGCCCGCCGCTTGGCCAGCGCCTCGCCCTCCTTGCGCACGCGCGAGGCCTCGGCGCGCGGCGGGTGATCGCCGAGCGCCTCGACGCGGCGGGCCGCCTCGGCCTCGGCGGCCTCGCGCGCCTCGGAGCCGCGCGCGCTGCAAGCCTCCGCGACCGAGCGCGCGGCGGCGCCGGGGTCGAAGAGCTCGTCGGCGTAGGTCGAGCGCGCCAGCGCCAGGTAGCGCTCGCGCCGGTCGCGGGCCTCGCCGCCGTCCATCAGCTCGCGCGCGCGCTCGAGGTCGCCTCCGCTGGCGCGCGCCAGCGCCAGGCCATCCGGACCGCTCAGCCCGAGGGTGGCGGCCACCTCCGCGGCGGCGAGCGGCGCGAAGCGCACCTGCTCGCAGCGCGAGCGAACGGTCGCCAGCAAGCGGTGCGGCTGCGCGCAGACCAGCACGACGACCGCGTGGCCGGGCGGCTCCTCGAGCGATTTCAGGAGCGCGTTCTGCACGACCTCGGGCATCGTCTCGGCGTCCCAGATCAGGTACACGCGCCGCTCGGCGGAGAACGGCCGCAGCTGGATGTCGTGCCACAGCTCGCGCACCTGGTCGATGCGGATCTGCGTGCCCTCCGGCCGCACCTCGAGCAGGTCGGGATGGCCGCTCTCGAGCGTGCGCTCGGGCAGGCCCGCGAGCGCGCAGGCGAAGCGCCGCGCGTGCTCGGCGACGCCGTAGCCGGGCCGGCCGAGCAGCAGGTAGGCGTGGCCTGGGTGGCGCAGCGCCACGCGCAGCCGCTCGCGCGCCGCGCCGTTGCCGATCAGGTCGTGGAACGGGTCTTCGGTCACAGTCCCAGCGCCTCGCGCACGCGCGCGGCGATCTCGTGCGCATCGCCGCTGCCGTCGACGCGCACGAGGCGGCCGTTGTCCGCGGCCAGCACGTCGTCGTAGGCGGCGATCACGCTGCGGTGGAACTCGAGCGGCTCGCGCTCGATGCGGTCGTCCGTGCCGGGATCGCGCCTCGACGCCGCCTGCTCGGCGCTCACGGCCAGCAGCACCGTCGCGTCCGGGGTCAGTCCGCCGGTGCCGATGTCGTTGATGGTGCGCACGGCCTCGGCTCCCACGCCGCGCACGACGCCCTGGTACACGAGCGAGCTGCCGACGTAGCGGTCGGCGATCACGGTCGCGCCGCGTGCGAGCGCAGGTGCGATGACGTCCTCGACGAGCTGCGCGCGAGCGGCCGCGAAGAGCAGCGCCTCGGTGCGCGCGCCGAGCGGATCGGTGCCCTGCAGGACGATCGCGCGCACGTGCTCGCCCGCCGGCGTCCCGCCGGGCTCGCGCACCTCGACCACCTCGGCGCCGAGCCCGCGCAGGTGCTCGGCGAGCAGTCGCGCCTGCGTCGTCTTGCCGGCGCCGTCGGCACCCTCGAACGCGATGAACCGCAGGCTGTCATGCTGATGGTCTTCCCGGCCGATGGGGAAGACGATAGCCGTACCGCGCAGGAGCCTGAAAGCGCATGGCGAAACGTGAGCCTCCTATGTCTGCTGCACCTGCATACATCGTCTACGGGCATCGCCACGGAGTGCGCCTGTTGACGCGCCTCCTGGCCGTCGGATTGCTCGTCGCCGCGATCCTCATCGTCGTCTTCGGCATCTTCTGGCAGCGCGGTTCCGGCAGCTCGCCGTCGGCCGCCGCCGGCACGCACGGCGGCGCCTCGAACGTCGTCGTCGTCAAGGGCAGCGGCGGTGCGAAGGCGGCGGCTGCGACGAAGCCCGCCGCGGCCACTCCGCCGCCGCCTCCGGCGCACCGCAAGCACAAGCCCGCGAAGCCGATTCCGCCCAACGCGCAGATCCCGATCATGGTGCTCAACTCCAACGGGATCCACGGCGCGGCGCATCGCCTGGCCGCGCAGGTGCAGAGCTTCGGGTATCCGATCACCTACGTCGGCAATGCGCAGAAGCGCGGGCTGCCGACGATCGTGCAGTACACGAAGGGCTACGGCCCGGCTGCGCGCAAGCTCGCGCGGCGCCTCGGCAACGTGCAGTTCGTGACGCCGCTCGACGGCATCACGCCGGGGCAGGCGGGTCGCGCCAAGCTCGTCATCATCCTCGGCACGTAGAGCCGTTCGCTCAGGGGCCGCACGCGTCGCTCGCCGCGACGACGTCTGCGTCGGTCCCGTCGAAGATGGTGTCGTGGCCTCGCGTACGCGCGTGCGCGGGCGATGCTCGCCCGCCAGCCCGGGTCGTTCCAGCAGTAGCGCTGGTAGCCGGCCAGCGCGAGCCAGGTGCGCGAGTCCTTCGGCGCCAGCGCGATGGCGCGGTTGACGGCGCGGCGCGCATCGGCGGGCCGGCCGAGGGCCTGCAGCAGGCTCGCGCGCTGCAGTTGCGCGTCGACCGAGGTGTGGTTGAGCGCGGCGGCGAGATCGGCCTCCACGCGCGCCTCGTCGATGCGGCCCTGCTCGTCGAGCCGGTCGGCGCGGTCGAGTGCGTTGTTGCTCAGCACGGGGAGCGCGGTGGGGATCACGGCGAGCGCGAAGACGGCGGCGGCCACGACGGCGAGGCTCCGGCGGACGGGACGTGCGACGGTGCTGCCCGCGGCGCAGGCGACGAGCACCGGCAGCGGGTAGGCCAGCAGCGTCAGCGCCGTCTGCTTCCATTCCCAGTCGATCTGGTTGTGCAGCGCGAAGGCCCCGGTACCCGCCACGAGCGCGAGGGCCGCCGAGCGCTCCGGCCCGCGCAGGCGCGTGACCGAGGCCAGGCACGTGCCGCCCGCGATCAGCGCGATCAGGGCCGGGATCCCGCCCAGGATCCCGAGTCCGGAAAGCACGTGCAGCGCGGCGGAGTGCTCCTGGCCGCCCTGCTGGAAGTCGGGACGGGCCAGGCGGTCGATCGTCTCGAACGTGTCGGCGCCGTTGCCGCGCAGCGGCTGGTCGCGGAAGGCGTCCCAGGCCTCGCCCCACCAGCGGCTGCGCAGATTGGTGGAGAGCTGCGTGAGGTGGTCGGTCGAGCCGACGGCGCCGCCGCCCGAGAGCTGGTGCCAGAGGTAGCTGAGCGCCCCGGTCGGCCCGTCGTGAGCCGAGGAGAGCCGGACGGCCGCGGCCAGCACGCGCCGCGATCAGCACGGCGAGGACGACGAAGCCGAAGATGCGCCGCGCGCCCGCTCCCGCGCGCTGCGCGAGCTCCACCGCGAGCGGGCCGAGCAGCGCCGCGGCGATCACCGCAAGCGCGGCATAGAGCGTCAGACGCGAGCCCGCGGGCACGGTGAACGGCACGTCGAGCGCCTTGAACGAGTTCAGATCGAGCGCCCAGCGGGCGACCGGGACCGTTACCGCGAGGACGGCCAGCACGGCCGCGCCGATCTCCGTGCGCCGGTCGCTGACCGCCAGGAACGCGGCGCAGCCGATCAGAGCGGCCAGCAGGCCGCCGCGCGAGGAGGCGAGGCCCAGCCCGAGTACGAGCAGCGAGAGCGTGGCGCAGCCCGCGGCGCGGCGGCCGCGCTGCGCCGAGCTCGCGAGCCAGAGCGCGGCGGGCGCCGCCAGCGCGGCGTAGGCGCCGATCGCGTTCGGGTAGCCGAGCACGCCCTGCAGGCGCGGCGAGGTCTGGAAGAAGACGCCGTGCGCGCGCTGCTGGATGGCGTAGGCCACCAGTGGCAGCGCTGCAGCGCAGAGCACCCACGCGGCCGCCTCGAGGGGGCGGCGCAGCAGGTTGGCGAGCAGGATGCCGCAGGCGCCGGCCGCGGCGGCCACCAGCCAGCGGTTGGCGTCTCCGAAGGAGAGCTGCGGCGTCAGCGACCACCAGATGGAGGCGTACGAGACGAGCGCGACCGCCAGCAGGCCGCCGAGGTAGACGTACACCCGCCCCGGCGGCGCGACCCAGTCGCGGAATCCGCTTGCGGCGGCGACGCCCGCCAGGGCCAGGGCGCCGAGGCAGCCCGCCGCGGCCAGCGCGATGCCGCCGCTCGATGCGCCGCCCGCCCCGAACACGGCAACCACCGTGACCAGGCCGAACCAGACGACCGCCGGCCAGGCGCCCGCCGTGTCGCGCAGGGACGCCGTGACAGTCCGCACCGAGGTAGGATAGTGGGGCAGCGGCGGGAAACTACGTTTGTGCAGGGCCCTTCGCGGGGATCACTATGGGCGCAGTCACCGCCGTCTGCCATGCGAATCCGCTCAAGGCCGAACGGGTGAGCGCCGATACCCCGTTCGAGTGACCCCGTAGCTCGCATGAATCTTCACGAAACACTTACCTATCGCCGTTCCATCCCGGAGCGGGTCCCGGTAGCGTTGTCTGTGCAGGAGGGAGAGGTGCGGACGCCCGCGCCTCTCGCTGCAACTCTCATGGCTCGAAATCGACGCCACCATCTGCTCGCCCTGTGCATCGCCGTCTTCGGCGTGCTGCTCGTGCCTGCGGGAGCGTCGGCCGCGACCTGCGACTGGCACGGCGTGATCGACTCCGCCTACAACGACCGGCAGATCGCGGCGCACACGACCGTCTGCTACGAGCGCGCGCTCGCCGAGCTGCCCGCAGATGCCGATGGCTATGCGCCTGCGGTGCGTGACCGGATCCTCCAGGCGATGCGGCGCGACAGCGATCTGGCCGCGCAGAACAGCGCCGGCAGGAACGCCCGTTTCCTGGCCAGCGGCGCCGCGGCGGTGCCCGCAGCCGCAGTCCCCGTGCGCGGGCCGGTCACGAATCTCCTGAACGACCTCGGGCCGTCGCACGTCGAAGACGTGCCGACCCCGGTCTTCGCCCTGGGCGGAGCAGCCGTGCTGCTCCTTCTGGCAGGTCTGGTGACCTCGGTCACCCGCGTGCGAACAGCACGCCGCGCAACGCGCTGACCGACCGCGGCCTCCAGGGCGTGAGTCCGAGCGTGTGACGCCCCACGTCCGTGCACGCCTGGGGTCTGGCCCGCAACGTGCGGGTCTGACCCCGGCCGTGCGGACCTGACCCCGGTGCGTGCATCTCCCTATCCATCAGGCTTTGCCCGCCTCGGCGCCGATCTGCGCCTCTCGGCCGCCGTTGACCTCGACGAGTCGCGGACGCCGACTTTCCGCATGCCTATTGGTGTTGCGGATGCGTGCAAGGGTCGGTGCCAGGTCCGCACGCTTGGGGTCAGACCCGCACGTTGCGGGTCAGACCCCGTCCGTGCACGCTCAGAACGCCGTTTGTGCGCGCTCAGGGCGGGGTTTTCGAGTCCGTCCGACGGCGCTGGCACTGTATCTGGCGTGCGCTTTGGGCAGACAACGCTAGGGCTGGTGGCGAGCCGGTGATCTGCCCGAGCTGCGATCACAGCGAGACTCGCGTGCTCGAATCGCGCGTCAGCGATGCCGGCGAGGCCATCCGGCGGCGGCGCGAGTGTCTCGCCTGCCATGCGCGTTTCACGACGTTCGAGCGCGTCGAGCAGTCGGCGCTGTGGGTCGTCAAGCGCGACGGCAGCCGGCAGCCGTTCGATCGCTCGAAGCTCCTGCGCGGGCTCGAGCGCGCGTGCGTCAAGCGCCCGGTGGCGCTCGAGACGGTCGAGCGCATCGTCGCGGCCGTCGAGGCGGGGTTCCGCAGCGACGGTCTCTCGGAGGTGCCGTCCGAGGCGATCGGCGAAGCTGCGCTGCGTCATCTGCGCGAGCTCGACGGCGTCGCGTACATCAGATTCGCGTCCGTGTACCGGTCCTTCGAGACCACGGACGAGTTCCAGCACGAGCTCGAATCCCTGGACAGCGAGGAGCGAACATTTGTTCGTTCCTCCGTCCGATAGTGCGATAGAATTAACACCCCATCAAAGGAGGGGATGGAACCTTGGCGAGCACGGAGACAACGGCCGCGATCACGACCGACGACCCGCAGATTCCGCTCGATACGACGCGTTCGATCGGCATCACCCGGCGCTATACGCGGCCCGGTGTCGACCCGTACGACGAGATCGAATGGGAGGTGCGCGACGCCATCATCCCCGGCAAGGACGGGCCTGCCTTCGAGCAGCGTGAAGTCGAGTTCCCCGTCTTCTGGTCGGCGACGGCGACGAACATCGTCGCGCAGAAGTACTTCCGCGGGCCGCTCGGAACGCCCCAGCGAGAGCGCTCGGTGCGCCAGATGATCTCCCGCGTCGTCGACACGATCACGGCCTGGGGACGCAAGGACGGCTACTTCGCCGACAACGACGAGGCCGATGCGTTCCACGCCGAGCTCAAGCACCTCCTGGTCAACCAGTACGCGGCCTTCAACTCTCCGGTCTGGTTCAACGTCGGCTTTGAAGAGCGCCCGCAGTGCTCGGCCTGCTTCATCCTCGCCATCGACGACTCGATGGACTCGATCCTCAACTGGATCGTCGAGGAGGGGCGGATCTTCCGCGGTGGATCGGGTTCCGGCATCAACCTCTCGCGCGTGCGCTCGTCGAAGGAGCAGCTCTCGAAGGGCGGATTCGCCTCGGGGCCGGTCTCGTTCATGCGCGGCGCCGATGCCTCGGCCGGCACCATCAAGTCGGGCGGCAAGACGCGCCGCGCGGCCAAGATGGTCGTGCTCGACGTCGATCACCCCGACATCGAGGAATTCATCTGGTGCAAGTCGCGCGAGGAAGAGAAGGCGCGCTCGCTCCAGGAGGCCGGCTACGACATGTCGCTGGACTCCCCGGACTGGGCCTCGATCCAGTACCAGAACGCGAACAACTCCGTGCGCCTGACCGACGAGTTCATGCGCGCCGTCGAGGCCGATCGCGACTGGAACCTGACGGCGCGCACCTCCGGTGAAGTCGTCAAGACCGTGCGGGCGCGCGACCTCATGCGCCAGATCGCCGACGCGGCCTGGCGCTGCGCCGATCCGGGCATCCAGTTCGACACGATCATCAACGACTGGCATACCTGCCCGAACACCGGGCGCATCAACGCCTCCAACCCGTGCTCCGAGTACATGCACGTCGACAACTCGGCCTGCAACCTCGCGAGTCTCAACCTCATGCGCTTCCGCCGCCCCGACGGCGAGTTCGACGTCGACAGCTTCGAGCATGCGGTCGATGTCGTCTTCACGGCGCAGGAGATCCTGGTCTCCAACTCGTCGTACCCGACCGAGCAGATCGGCATCAACGCGCACAAGATGCGCCAGCTGGGGCTCGGCTACGCCAACCTCGGCGCGCTGCTCATGGCGCGTGGCCTGCCTTACGACTCCGACGAGGGCCGCGCCTACGCGGCGGCGATCACGGCGCTCATGACCGGCCGCGCCTATCGCAAGTCGGCCGAGATCGCAGCGCGCATGGGGCCGTTCGAGGAGTACGAGCGCAACCGCCAGCCGATGGTGCGCGTGATGGAGAAGCACCGCGCGGCGGTGGGCAACATCGAGGACCGCGAGACGATCGCCGACGATCTCGTCGACGCCGCGCGCGGCGCCTGGGACGAGGCGCTCGAGCTCGGCCGCGACCACGGTTACCGCAACGCGCAGGCCACGGTGCTCGCCCCCACGGGGACGATCTCGTTCCTCATGGACTGCGACACGACCGGCGTCGAGCCCGACTTCTCGCTGGTCAAGACCAAGCGCCTGGTCGGCGGCGGCGAGCTCACGATGGTCAACGGCACCGTGCCCCTGGCACTCCAGTGCCTCGGCTACAGCAAGGCCGAGGGCGAGGCGATCGTCGCCCACATCGCCGACCGCAACACGGTCGTCGGCGCGCCGGGCATCAAGCCCGAGCACCTGGCCGTGTTCGACTGCGCGATGGGCGACCGGGCGATCGACTACAACGGCCACGTCTCGATGATGGGCGCCGTGCAGCCGTTCATCTCGGGGGCGATCTCGAAGACCGCCAACATGCCCGAGTCGGCCACCGTCGACGATGTCGCGAAGCTCTACCTCGACTCCTGGAAGATGGGCGTCAAGGCACTCGCGATCTACCGCGACAACTGCAAGGTCGCCCAGCCGATGGGCGCCAAGCAGGCCGAGCTCGTCGCCAAGCCGGTGCGCAAGACCATGCCGATCGAGCGCATGGAGATCGGCCGCAAGTTCCAGGTCGGCGAGTACGAGGGATACATCCACGTCGGGCTCTTCCCCGACGGCACCCCGGGCGACGTGTTCGTCGACATCGCCAAGGAGGGCACGACGCTCGCCGGGCTCATGAACGCGCTCATGATCTCCGTCTCGCTCGGCCTGCAGTACGGCGTGCCGCTCGACGTCTACGTCTCGAAGTTCAGCCACATGCGCTTCGAGCCGTCCGGCCTCACGAACGATCCCGACATCCGGGTGGCGAAGTCGCTCGTCGACTACATCTTCCGGTGGCTCGGCAAGAAGTTCCTCGACGCCGACACGCAGGCCGAGCTCGGCATCATGTCCGCCGAGGTTCGCGCCCGGCTGCAGGGCCAGCCCGCCGAGGCCGAGCCGCTCGCGGACGGCACGATGTACGGCGATCTCGTGGCGTCCCCCGACGCCCCGGCGCAGCAGCTCACGCAGCCGGTGCAGACCGCCGGCCAGCGCGCGCTCTTCAACGCCTGGGAAGACGCCCAGGAATGCGCGAAGTGCGGCGGCCGCAAGATCCGCACCGGTTCGTGCTATACGTGCCGTGACTGCGGCGACAACTCCGGCTGCGGCTGACGCAGCCGAGGTGAAGGTCAGTGGGAGGCGTGCGATGGGCCGGGTCGGCCCTTCGCACAGCCTCCGCTGTACCTCGCGGCGCCGGTAGCCACCGGCGAATTGCAGAGGCGTCTGGTGCTGCTCGATCACGCGCCTTCTGCGGAACCGGCCGGTCCGGTCGATGCGGTGGCTGCCGACTAGACCGTTGACCTGCGCGCCTGCGCGCGTTAGCGTGATTGTGCCGTTGCCTTTGCCCAGCCCCCGTACGGGCAGCGGTAGGTGAGGCAGCAGGATGCACAGCGAACGACGCGTCGTGAGCGACGCAGCGACGGATCGGCAGGAAAGCCACGCAGAACGCGCGGGCGCGCGCACCGTGGCAGCGAAGGTTCACGGCCTCAAGGTCGTCGCGGGCGCGCTCGAGCAACTGCCGCCACTGACCGTGCGCTTCTGGGACGGCAGTACGGTCGCAGCTCGCGACGATCCCGATGCGCCCGTCGTCCTCATCCGCGATGAGCAGGCGATCGCGCACTTCCTGCACTCGCCCAACCAGCTCGGTCTCAGCCGGGCCTGGGTGTCGGGAGCGCTCGACGTCGACGGCGATCTCGAAAAGGTTCTCGACCTGCGACACCAGGTGCGCGATCTCTCACTCGGGCCGATGGGCCGCGTGCGGCTGATGGGCGCGGCACTGCGTGTGGCGGGCGCGCGTGCGCTGCGGCGGCCGCCGATCCCGCGCTCCGAGGCCCAGCCCGCTGGACGGCTCCACTCGCTGCGCCGCGACAGGGCGGCGGTGACGCATCACTACGACGTCTCGAACCGCTTCTACGAGATGCTGCTCGGCCCGAGCATGGTCTATTCCTGCGCGTACTTCGAGCATCCCGATGACTCGCTCGAGAGCGCGCAGGAGCGCAAGCTCGAGGTGATCTGCCGCAAGCTGCGCCTGGAGCCGGGCGAGCGGCTGCTCGACATCGGCTGCGGCTGGGGGTCGCTCGTCCTCCACGCGGCGAAGCACCACGGCGTGAGTGCGCTCGGCGTCACCCTCTCGGAGCCCCAGGCGGCCTACGCGCGCCAGCGTGTCGAGGCGGCGGGCCTTTCGGACCGCGTCGAGATCCGCGTGCTCGACTACCGCGAGCTCGACGAGCAGCCGTTCGACAAGATCTCGAGCGTCGGCATGTACGAGCACGTCGGCCGGGCGCAGATCGACACCTACGTCGACGTCGTTCACCGGCTGCTGCGGCCGGGCGGGCTCTTCCTCAACCACGGCATCACGCGCATCCACACCAAGCCGCCGCGCGGCCCGACGTTCATCAACCGCTACGTCTTCCCCGACGGCGAGCTGCATCCGGTGACCGAGATCATCGGCGCGCTCGAGAACGGAGGCTTCGAGATTCGCGACGTCGAGTCGCTGCGGGAGCACTATGCGCTGACGCTGCGACGGTGGGTCGCGAACCTCGCAGCCGGGCGCGAGGCGGCGATCGCCGAGATCGGCGACGAGCGCGAGCGCGTCTGGCGCCTCTACATGCTCGGCTCAGCGCAGGGCTTCGAGGGCGGCGAGATCGGCATCTACCAGGCGCTCGCTGCACGCGATGGCGCCGAGCACGGCCTGCCGCTCGACCGCTCGCACCTGCAGCTCACGAACGGGCCGCCCGCTAGCTCCAGTCGAAGGTGATCTGCTTGGTCTCCGTGACGGCGTCGGCGATGCCGTCGGCCAGTTCGCGACCCGAGCCGGAGCTCTTGGCTCCGCCGAACGGTGCCATCTGATCCCAGTAGTTCGTGGTCTCGTTGATGTGCACCGTGCCGTGGCGTAGCTCTCCCGCGGCTTTCCAGGCGTCGTTGAGGTTGTTCGTGAAGACGGCCGCGGTGAGCCCGAACTCGGTCTCGTTGCCGATCGCGATGGCCTCGTCCAGGGAGTCGAAGCGCATGATCGGCGCCACGGGCCCGAACGTCTCCTCCTGAGCGATCGCCATCGCGCTCGTGACGCCGGTCAGGATCGTCGGGTCGTGGAACATGCCCTTCGACTCGCCACCGTGCACGACCACAGCGCCTTGCTCGACCGCGTCGCGGATGTGCCGCTGCGTGCGGGCCAGCGTCACGGCGTTGCACATCGGGCCCATGTCGGTGGCCTCGTCGAGCGGGTCGCCGATCTGCAGCTGCCGGGTGCGCTCGATCAGGAGCTCGACGAAGCGGTCGTGCACGTCGCTGTGCACGAGCACGCGCTCGGCTGCGGTGCAGACCTGGCCTGCGAGATAGAAGCAGCCCATCACGGCGGCGTCGGCGGCCTTCTCGAGGTTGGCGTCGGCGAGCACGATCTGCGGGCCGTTGCCGCCCAGCTCGAGGATGCGGTTCTTGAGGCCGGCCTCGCGCGCGACCTTCTCGCCCGTCGCGACCGAGCCGGTGAAGACGACCGAGGCGACGTCCTTGTGCCGCGTCAGCGCCGCCCCGACGTCGCCCCGCCCGTGGACGAGATTGACGGTGCCGGCCGGGAAGCCGGCCTCGTGCAGCACGTCGACGAACAACTCGGCGCACAGCGGCGCGAGCTCGGAGGGCTTCCAGACCGTGGTGCACCCGTAGGCCAGGCCGTAGACGATCGGGATGCCGGCGATGTCGACCGGGAAGTTCCAGGGCGAGATGGCCGCGACGACGCCGATCGGCTCCTGCACGACGAGGATGCGCTTGTGCGTCCGGCCCTGAGTCGACGGCAGCACCTGACCGGAATGGCGCAGGACGTCCTCGGCAGCCCGCCGGAAGTGGTCGGCCGTGTACTCGACCATCTCCTCGCGCGATTCGCGGATCGTCTTGCCGGTCTCGCGCGTGATCATGCGCGCGATCTCCTCGGCGCGCTCCATGCAGATGTCGTAGGCGCGCCGGCAGATCTCGACGCGCTCGAGCACGCTCGTCCGCCGCCACGACTCGAAGGCTGCCGCCGCGGAGGCGACGGCCGCGTCCACCTGCTCATCGGTTGCGCCGCGCACGCTGCCGAGCACCTCGCCCGAGCCAGGGCTGCGCACCTCGATCTCGTCGCCCTCTCCGGGTAGCCACTCGCCGCCGATGAACGCGCCGCGCTGGGTCATCAACTGAGCCATCTCGCCCTCCTGGTCGCGCGCCATTGCGGCGGCGAGTGCTGTTCCTGGTCGATGTAGGTCGTCGTGTCGGAATGTCCTAAGGGGAGCCTAGGCGAACCGCGATCCCCAAAGGGTGGAAGGATTGCGCCCATGCCTCGCCTCAACATCAGCGCGCCCGAGTTCACCTACGACGCCGCCGATCCCGAGGGCTTCCGCAGCGGCTTGTTCCGCATGGGGGAGCTGCTGGGAGCCTCGGAGACCGGCGCGTCGCTCTACGAGATCCCGCCCGGTCAGACGATCTGCCCTTACCACTACGAGTACGCCGAGGACGAGTGGCTGCTCGTTCTGCAGGGCGAGGCGACGCTGCGGACGCCCGCCGGGGAGGAGCGCATCGGGCCGCAGGATCTCGTGTTCTTCCCGCGCGGGCCCGAGGGTGCCCACGCGGTGCGCAACGACACGGCCGAGCCGGTGCGGGTGCTGATGTTCTCGAACCGTGCCCAGGTGAGCGTCGCCGTCTACCCGGACAGCGACAAGATCGGCGTCTGGACGGGCAACCCGGACGACAAGATCATGGTGCGCAGGTCGAGCGGCGTCGACTACTACGACGGTGAGGCGGGCTCCGCCGGATGAGCCGGGACGCCCTCAGGCGTCCCGCGCGCGCAGGTAGAGGTCGATGCGCGTGAGTGCCTCCGGCGTGGCGTCGCGTACGCGCGACCAGTCGAGGTCACGCGTCCCGGCCGGGCCGTCGCCCAGCAGCCAGAGGCCGCGCGCGTCCTGCCGCGGGGTACCGGGCGCCGTCAGGTAGCGGTGCGCGCGCTTGCGCACGTCTGCCAGTTCCGCCTCGCTCAGGCGCCGTCGCTTGCGGGCGCTCATGCGGCCATGCTAGCGACCGGCCGGTGCCCCTAGTGGGCTTCGGCTGCGGCGGCCTGGGGCGAGCGGATGCTCTCGAGCGCCACCGTGCGCGAGGCGTGCACGGTGAAGAGGCCCTCGATGCCGGTGATCTCGAAGAGGCGCGTCACGTAGCCCGCCTGCGTCGGGATGATCAGCTCGCAGCGTCCATCCTGCGCGTTCAGCGTGCGCTGCGTGGCGAGCAGCAGGCTGATGATCGCGGAGTCGACGAACGTGCAGCGGCTGAGATCGACGAGCACGTTGCGACCCTCCGCGGCATAGGCCAGCGTGGCCTTGAGCGTCGCTCGCGAATGCAGGTCGTGCTCGCCGACGAGTGCGACGACCGACGTGTCGTCGGTCGCGAACTCGATCTTCACCGTTCCCAGCTCTTGCTCCGCGTTCACCTGGACCCCCGCTCGCAATCCCTGCAACTCACACTAGGCCCGTTCGGCGGTCCACAGAACCCCAGCGCAGTGATCCGCAGTCGGTCAGGCCAGCAGCCGGCTGAGGGTCACGCTCGTGCCGCGCTCGTCGTGCTCGATCGTCGTCATGTCCATGACCGCCCGCATCAGCGGGATCCCGCGGCCGCGCTCGAAGCTCGGCGCCGTCGGATGCCAACCGCCGCGATCCTCGATGCGCATCGCGAGCGTGCCCTCCCGGTGCTCGAGCAGCAGGTGGATGAAGCCGGGCTCGGAGTGGTAGCCGTGCTCGATCGCGTTGTTGCAGGCCTCGCTGACGGCCAGGATCGCGTCGTCGCGCTCGTCCTCGGCGAGGCCGCGCAGATCCAGCCAGGTGCGCAGCCGCCGGCGCAGGCCGCCCATTCCGGCGGCGTCGCCCGGGATCTCGATGTCCATGCGGTGCGGCACCTCGAGTAGCCGCACGATCAGGAGCGCGATGTCGTCGGCCGAGCCGATGCGCGGAGCGACCTCCTCGAAGATCCTGTCCGCCAGAGGCTCGGCGGCCAGCGATGAGGAGGATCCGAGCACGGAGGCCAGCAGGTCGATGCCCGTGTCGATGCTCCAGCCACGGCGCTCGACCAGCCCGTCGGTGTAGGCCACGAGCGTGGCACGGGCGGGCAACTCGACCGTCGCTTCGCAGATCGCCGAGGCCTGCACGTAGCCGAGCGGCGGCGCGAGCGCGAGGCCGAGGCGCGAGACGACGGCCGCGTCGCCGTCGACGAGCAGCGACGGCGGATGGCCGGCGGACGCGTATGTGAGCTCCTGGGTGTACGGATCGAGCGTCAGGCACAGCGCCGTCGCCATCTCGTCTTCGTCGACGTGGCGGAGCATGCGCTTCAGCACGGCCGCGGGCGAGGTGTGCTCGTACGCGTGGGCGCGGAAGGCGTTGCGCAGCTGGCCCATCAGCACTGCCGCCGTGACGCCGTGACCCGCGACGTCCCCGACCGTGACGTGCACGATGCCGTCCGACCGGCGCACGGCGTCGTACCAGTCACCGCCGATCTCGAGGCCGGCCGTCCCGGCGTTGTAGCGGCCGATCAGCTCGACGCCCTCGACCTCCGGCAGGCGATCCGAGAGCAGGCTGCGCTGCAGGCGCACCGCGACCTCGTGCTCGCGCTGGAACGCCGTGGTGCGCTCGATCGCCTGCGCTGCCTGCTCCGCGTACCAGGCGACCTGCGCCTGCTCGCTCGTGTCGAGCGGGTGCGTGTGGGCGAACAGCAGGCAGAGCGCGCCCAGCCGATTTCCGCTGCGGCTGACGAGCGGGGTCGCGTAGAAGGAGTGCGCGGCCCCGCGCAGCGCCTGGTGCACGCCCGGAAGCGTCGCGCGCAGGGTCGACTCCTCTCCGATCACGATCGCCGTGCCGGCGTCATGAGCGAGCGTCGCGGCCTGCGCGACCACGATCTCACGTGCTGCCGAGCTCGCGGGGAAGGCGCCGTCGGCCGAGGCCGAGAGCACCAGGTTGTGGTGATCCTCCGCCTCCAGCGCGACGACGCAGAGCGCTTCGGGGAACGCATCGGCGAGCCCGGCGACGAGGCCTTCCGATACCTCGCTGCCCAGCGAGGCGCCGCCCAGGATGCGCGTGAGGTCGCGCCGCTGGCGTTCGCGGACGCGCTCTCGCTCGGCTTCGCGGCGACCGCGCAGGAGCATGTAGGCGATCAGGAAGAGCACGAGCGAGGCGGCCGCGGCGATCAGCGCGAGCTCGAGCAAAAACGCCCTGCGGGCGTTGGCGAGGAGCGTCGAGCGCGAGTCGTCGATCACGATCGTCCAGCCGGGCACCGCGGACGTGCTGTAGGCGAGGGCGTGTCCGTCGGAGCCGTCCAGGCCGCGCGTGTCCGCAACCACGCCCGTGCCGTGCAGCCGGCGCGCCTGCGCAGAGATCGCCGGCAGGCTCGCCCCGGTCATGAGCGAATGACCCTTGCGATCGAGAATGGAGATGCCCGGCCCCGCCAGCTCGAGAGCTCCCTGCGCAATTGCGAATGGCTGCAGCAGCCAGCGCGCCGACCAGTACGCCTGTCAGGCGCCCGGACGGATCTCGCGTCGGGACGCCGATCGCGATCACGCGCTTGTGCGTGAGCCTCGAGGTGACGGCTTCGCTTACGAACGGCTTCCCCGTGGCCATCACGTTCCAGAAGTAGGAGCGATCGGCGAGGTTCATGTGCTGCGCGACCGCACGCCGCTTCGTGGACGCGCGCGCGAAGCCCTTGGCGTTGGCCCAGCCGAGTCCACCGCTGAACGCGACGTTGCCGCGCGCCTGGATGCGCTCGAAGTAGCGCTGCATGGCCGGGGCGTCGCTGCGCATGACCGGAGGCGCGCTCGCGATCGATGTGAGCGCGGCGATCTCGCCTCGGAAGTAGATGTCGATCACGCTGCCGGCAAGCACGGCGCGGGCGCTCTCGTTGCCGAGAGCGGTCGCCTGCGCGTCCTGGTACTGGCCCCATGCGAGACGGCCCGCCGTCGCGACGAGGACGAGCACCGCGAGGAGCGCTCCGATCGCGAGGTGCCGGCGGTAGCGGACGCCGCCACTCGCCAGCGCGTCGGCGAATTCCGGGCTCTTGCCCGTTCCTTCAGTCGTGCCGGCAGTGTCGGTCACGCGCGGCCCGGGAGAAGTAGTGGCATCAGTAACAAACCGCTTCTCACGCTAGTCGAACAATCCCCGGGCACCGCCTTCCCGGACGCTCGCTACATTGCCTTCTCGCGATCCCGACGCAAGCAGGTGCTGCCATGAAGGCCCTCGTGATCGTCGACATGCTCGACGACTTCGTGACCGGCGCGCTCGCCAATCCGCACGCGGAGCGCATCGTCGAGCCGCTCGCGCGTCTGCTCGAGCACGCCCGACGCGATGACGACTGGGTCGTCGTCTTCTCCAACGACGCCCACCACGCCGATGACCCCGAGCTGCGCGTGTGGGGTGAGCACGCCATGGCCGGCACGCCGGGAGCCCAGGTCATCGCTGCGCCTCGAGCCCCACCCCGGGCCGAGCGAGATCGTCTCGCCCAAACGAGCCTACGGAGCCTTCGACGGCACCGGCCTGGACGAGCAACTCCGCGCCCTGGACGTCGACGAGATCGTCATCGCGGGCCAGCACACGCACATCTGCGTCCGCCACACCTCCTACGGAGCACTCATCCGCGGCTACGCCGTCACCGTACCCCGAGACGCCGTATGCGCCTTCGACGGAGTCGACACGGACGATGCCCTGGACTACCTAGCAATGGCCTACGCCGCAACGATCACGGACGTGGCCTCGCTGACCGGAACCCCCGCAAGCGTGTAGTTGCCGCACATGTGGGGTCTGGCGCGTGCAGGCCGGGTCTGACCCCACCTGTACGGGTCTGACCCCACGTGTACGGGCACGCAACCAAGCCGTTTGCGGCACTTCGGCACCCTGGTCGTCCGGATGGGCGGCTTCTCGACTCGCGGCTTGTGAGCTTCGGCTTTCCGCATGCCCAGTGGCGTTGCGGCCGAAAACGGACACCTGGGGTCAGACCCGTACAGGTGGGGTCAGACCCCACCTGTACGCGCCAGACCCTCGATGCGCGCTGCGAACGTGGCGGCGGTTTGCTTGCGGTGTTACTCGCGCACGGCGTTGACGACTCCGTCGACGAATTCGGCGACGGCTACCGAGTCGATCAGGAGGTTCCAGCCTGGCTGGTCGAAGGGGACCGGGAGGCCGTGGTTCGTCAGCAGGATTGCGATCAGCTCGCGCTTCGGATCGATCCACATGAACGTGCCGGCGCCGCCGGACTTTCCGTACGAGCCGGGGGAGAGGCGCATGCCGCCAGGGGAGAAGCGGTGCGTCCACAGCTCGAAGCCGTAGCCCTTCGGCGTGAACAGCAGGTTCGTGGTCGGATCCTGGTCGGTTGCGGCCTCGGTCACCTGCGGCGTCTGGTTCGCGACCATCGCGGCCACGAGCTTCTTCGAGAGCAGGCGCACGTCGCCGTAGCTGCCGCCGTTCAGGATCATCTGGCTGAAGATCGCGACGTTGCGCGCCGTGGCGAACGCTCCGTCGCAGCCCACGATGCCGCCGACCTTCCAGTCCTGGTCGTCCTGCACCGAGCCGCGCAGCGGGCCGGGGCGGAGGCCGAGGGAACCCGGCCCGGTGGCGGCGCAGCGTGGGACGAGCGACGGCGCCGGGTTGTAGGTCGTGTCGGTCATGCCCAGCGGGCCCCAGATCTCGCGCTTCGCGAACGTGTCGAGGTCAGTCTTGGCGACCGTCTCGATGAGGCGGCCGAGCAGCCGGTAGCCGAGGTCCGAGTACTCGACCATCGACCCCGTCGGGTACTCGAGTGCGGTCTCTTCCATGAAGCGCCAGATCGCGTCGATGTCGTCCGTGTCGACCTTCTGGTTGTCGACGGGCAGGCCGGAGGAGTAGCGCAGGAGATCGCGCACGAGCACGTCGCCCTTGCCGTTCGTGGCGAAGTGAGGGAGGTACTTGGCGACCGGGTCGGTCAGCGAGAGCTTGCCGCACTGCACGAGCAGCATCGCGGCCGTCGAGGTCGCGAGCACCTTCGTCATCGACTCGAGGTCGTAGAGCGTGTCGACCGTCGTGGCCTCCGTCGACCCGGCCAGGCGCACGCCGAACGCGCGCTCGCCCACGACGACGCCGCGCCGCGCGACGAGCGCGACCGCGCCGGGGTAGCGTCCGTCGGTCGCGCGCCGCGCGACCCGCGCGAAGGCGTCCTCGAGCGCGTCGGCGTCCATGCCGACGTCGCCGGAGCGGCCGTCCGTCAGCACGCTCGAGCGGTGCAGGTGCCGTTGGGTGGCGCTCCCGGCCGAAGCCACCTGCGGTGCGACCGCCAGGCCGAGTGCCGTGGCGCCGGTCATGCGCGCGAGCGCGCCGCGGCTGATGCGTGGACCGAACTCCGTCATGCCATTCCCTCCTCGACAGCGCGACAGCATACGCCCAGGCACGCAATCGGCAGAGTGAGAACGTCTAACTGCGGCGCAAACGGGCATCATCGTCCCATGCGCCTCGTGAACAATCTGCATCGCACCGTGGATCGCTGGCAGCAGCGGCACGCGGCGGCGAGCTTCCTGTTCGCCGTGCGCCAGAAGTACGACGAGGATCAGGGCCGCTATCTGGCCGCCACGGTCACGTACTACGCCTTCCTCTCGATCTTCCCCCTGCTGCTCGTGCTGGTCACGCTGCTCGGGTACGCGCTCGAGGGCGACGCCGACCTCCAGCACCGCGTGCTCGATTCGGCCCTGGCCGATTTCCCCGTGATCGGCGACCAGTTGCAGCGCAACGTCCACTCCCTGCAGGGCAGCTGGCCGGCGCTCGTGATCGGCATCGGCATCGCGATCTGGGCGGGCACCGGTGTGTGCCTGGCAATCGAGAACGCCATGGATCACATCTGGGGCGTGCCGTTCAAGCGGCGCGCGAACCCGGTGTTCGCGCGCGTGCGCGCGCTGCTGTGGATCGCACTGCTCGGCGGCGTGGTGATCATCGACACCTTCCTCGGCGGCCTCAGCACGTCGGCCTCCTCGTATGACCTCGGCCTGCGCCTGCTCGCGCTCGCGGCCTCGTTGGTGATCAACTTCGCCGTCTTCGTGACGGCCTTCCGCGTCCTCACGAGCGCCAGCCCGTCCATCCGCCAGGTGGTGCCGGGCGCGATCTTCGCCGCGATCGCGTGGGCCATCCTGCAGGCGGCGGGCGCCTATCTCGTGAACCGGTACCTGAAGAACGCGTCGGCCACCTACGGCATCTTCGCGCTGGTCCTCGGGCTGCTCGCGTGGCTGCAGCTGGCCGCCTCGATGACGCTGCTCTCGGCCGAGATGAACGTCGTCGCGGCCCGGCACCTGTGGCCGCGCAGCCTCACGCTGCTGGCCGAGGAGCCACGCGCCACGGGCGACGAGGACGCGCTGCGCCAGCGGGCCGAGATCGAGACGCGCCGCTCCGACCAGGACGTCCAGGTCGTCTTCGACGATCCGGGGGACGACCGTGCCTGACCTCGAGCCCTACCGCGCCAAGCGCAAGCCCGGGAAGACGCCCGAGCCACTGGAGAGCGCGCCGAAGCCAACCAAGGGCGATCCGATCTTCGTCATTCAGCGCCATTCGGCCCGGCGGTTGCACTACGACCTGCGGCTCGAGCGCGACGGCGTGCTGCTCAGCTGGGCGCTGCCGCGGGGCCTGCCGCTGCGCGCCGGCGAGCGCTCGCTGGCGGTGCACGTCGAGGATCACCCGATGGAGTACGCCGACTTCGAGGGGGACATCCCGGCGGGCCAGTACGGAGCCGGCAACGTCGACCTCTGGGATCGCGGCACCTACGAGGTCGTGCGCGAGCGCTCCGACGGCACGCTCACGGTGATCCTGCACGGCGGCAAGGCGCAGGGGGAGTGGGCGCTCGTGCCGGCCCACCTCGACGGCGAGGAGCGCAACTGGCTGATCGTGCGCGCGGCGAAGGAGCAGGCGGCAGGGCCGGTCGAGCGCTACGAGCCGATGCGCGCGCGTCCGGCCAAGCGCGTGCCGAGCGGCGACGACTGGGCCTTCGAGATCGCCTGGGACGGCGTGCGGGCGATCGCGCCGGTCGAGGGCACGCGTGCTCGCCTCGAGCACGCGGCCGGCGAGCAGCTCGACGAGCGCTGCAAGCAGCTGCTCGGGCGCTTCCCGCGCGCGCTGCGCACGAGCGAGTGCGTGCTCGACGGCGTCATCTGCACGTTCGACGACGCGGTCGTCTACGTCGTCTTCGACCTGCTCGAGCTGGAAGCGGCGCCGCTGATCGACGAGCCGTGGTCGGCCCGCCGCGCGCGCCTGCTCGCGCTGCTCGACGAGAGCGTCCCCGAGGTGCGCCTCTCGCGCTCCTACGACGACGGCGCCGCTCTGCGCACGGCCGCGCGGGCCCAAGAGCTCGGCATCGTGGCCAAGCGCCGCGATTCGCGCTACCGCCCGGGGTCAGTCAGCGACGACTGGCGACTGCTCGGATAGCACCGTGGCGGTCGCCTCCTTGGCCGCCTGCGCGTCGTGCACGTAGCGGGCACCGCGCATCCAGGAGGCCGCGGCGGCGATCAGGCAGCAGACGATCGCGAAGTCGAACGCGACGTGCAGACCGTTCGCGAACGGCTCGGCGATCAGGTGCGGGAAGAACTTCGGGCCCGTGAGATAGGCGGCGTTGCTCGCCGGGATGTGGTGCAGCGTCGGCCCGAGCAGCTCCTGCATCGGGTTGTACCCGAGGAACGAGGCGAAGAGGATGCCGACGGCCGGCAGGTGCGCGATGCGCGTGGCCTCGGCGGCGGGCACGCCCTGGGCGGTCAGCCCGTGGTTCATCGCCGCCGGCAGCGAGGCGGTGAGGCCGACGATCATGAGCGAGAAGAAGATGCCGATCGAGAGCACCATCGCCGAGTTCTGGAACGTCGCCGCCATGCCGGCTCCGACGCCGCGGCGATGCGCGGGGACGCTGTTCATGATGCCCATCAGGTTGGGCGAGGCGAACAGCCCCATGCCGAGTCCCATCATCAGCAGCAACCCCGCGAAGGCGCGGTAGTCGAAGTCGACCGGCAGCAGCTCGAGCAGCAGGAACGTGAGTGCGGCGACCAGCATGCCGCCGGTCGCGAAGGGCCGCGCGCCGTAGCGATCCGAGAGCCAGCCCGAGACGGGCCCGGCGATCAGGAAGCCCACCGTCAGCGGCAGCATGTAGATGCCGGCCCAGAGCGGCGTCTCGGAGAAGCTGTAGCCGTGCAGGGGGAGCCAGATGCCCTGCAGCCAGATGATCAGCATGAACATGAGGCCACCGCGGCCGAGCGAGGCCAGGAACGTCGCGAGCGTGCCGGCGGTGAAGGCGCGGATGCGGAACAGCCCGAGGCTGAACATCGGGTCCTTCGTGCGCAGCTCGATCACGACGAAGGCGGCCAGCAGCAGCAGGCCGGTGATCAGCTCGGCCAGGACCAGCGGATTCGTCCAGCCCATCGGGTGGCCGCCGTAGGGCTGGATGCCGTAGGTGATCGAGACGAGCACGAGTATCAGCCCGAACGCGAACGTCGCATTGCCCCACCAGTCGACCTTCGCGGGCCGCCGCTCGCCGCGCTCCTGCAGCTTCCAGTACGCCCACACGGTGCCGAAGAGGCCGAACGGGACGGACACGAGGAACACGAGCCGCCAGTTGACCGGGGCCAGCAGGCCGCCCAGGACGAGGCCCATGAACGAGCCCGCGATGGCGGCCACGGCATTCACCC
Organism: uncultured Actinomycetes bacterium; assembly: GCA_963713435.1. Classification (GTDB taxonomy): domain Bacteria; phylum Actinomycetota; class Thermoleophilia; order Gaiellales; family JALYLC01; genus JALYLC01. The sequence continues at coordinate 168,260 of CAVQLU010000011.1, read as the reverse complement.
CGAGCGCCAGGCCGCGCTCGTTGCTCGGGAACGCGTCGGTCAGGATGGCGGAGGAGTTGCCCATCACGAGGGCGCCGCCGACGCCCTGGCCGATGCGCATCGCGATCAGCCAGAGAGCGGCGTCCGACCCCTGCATCCAGGTCAGCGAGAGCAGGATCGAGCAGATCGTGAAGACCGCGAGGCCGAGGTTGAACATGCGCACGCGGCCGTACATGTCGCCGATGCGGCCGAACGTCACGACGAGCACCGCCGTCGCGACCATGAAGCCCATCATCATCCACAGCAGGTAGCTCGTATTGCCCGGCAGCAGCGGATCGAGATGGATGCCGCGGAAGATGTCGGGGAGCGCGATCAGCACGATCGACGAGTTGATCGTGGTGATCAGCATCGCGATGGTGGTGTTGGAGAGCGCGATCCACTTGTAGTGGTCGGTCTTTGGCTCGGCGGCCCCCGGGGTGCGGCTGGGGGCCGGTGCGAGCGTCGTGCTCATACCGAATCGCTCCGCAGCTCCAGCAGGATCTCGCGCACGCGCCGGCGCGTCTCGGTCAGCTCGTCCTCGAGCTCCTCGAGCGCCGCGCGCCGCTTGGCGACCAGCTCGATCTGCGTCTCGATGTGCGGCAGCGCCTCGTTGACGATGCCGACGCGCGTCTCGGCATCGAGTGCCTCGCCGCTGTGCCAGCGCTCGCGCAGCCCGGCGCGCGCCGTCTCGGCGTCCGACCAGGTGCGCAGCTCGCTGAGCGAGAGTCCGAGCAGCTCGCGGATCCGCAGCAGCTCCCGCAGGCGCTCCTCGTCGCGCACGTCGTAGAGGCGATGACTGCCCTGCGCGCGGCTGCACTGGGGCAGGAGGCCCAACTCCTCGTAGTAGCGCACGGTGCGCGGGGTCGCGCCCACTCGGCGGGCGAGCTCTCCGATGCGGAACTGTTCGCTGACTGCGCTCACGACGGGCTGCTCCTAAATCGCACGTATACGTAAGTTTAGCACGCGGTTGAGATGCGGATAGGCGCGGAGTGAACCTGACGTATACTAGAGATTGTGTCGCCGGGAGGGACGGCGCGCCTGCGCCCTCGGCGTGGAGTCGTCGATGACCGTTTAGGGTGTCTGGATGCCGCCTCGGGCAGTGGAAACATGACAGCTTTTTCGCATGCGAAGAGGCCGCACTACGGACTGACGTTCGCCGTGCTGACGATGGCCGCGCTGGCCTTCGCGCTGCTGCAGTCGATGGTCGCCCCGGCGCTGCCCGATCTGCAGAACGCGCTCAACACGACGCCCACGGGCGTCAGCTGGATCTTCACGATCTACCTGCTCTCGGCCTCGATCGCGACGCCGATCGCCGGTCGCCTGGGCGACATGTTCGGCAAGGAGCGGCTGCTCATCGTCGTGCTCTTCTGCCTGGCCGTCGGGACGATCATCTCGGCCCTCTCCACATCGATCGGGCCGATGATCGCCGGCCGCGGCCTGCAGGGGATCGGCGGCGCGGTCTTCCCGCTGGGCATCGGCATCGTGCGCGACGAATTTCCCCGTGAGCGCGTCGCCACCGGCATCGCGCTGATCTCGGCCACGTTCGCCGTGGGCGGCGGTATCGGCATCATGCTGGCCGGCCCGATCATCCAGAACCTCAACTACCACTACCTCTTCTGGATCCCGCTCGTGCCGGTCCTCATCGCGCTCGTCGCGACCTGGCTGTGGGTGCCGGAGTCGCCCGTCCTCAGCCCGGGCAAGGTCAACTGGCTGGGCGCGATCCTGCTCTCGGGCTGGCTCGTCTGCCTGCTGCTCGGCCTCAGCGAGGCGCCGACGTGGCACTGGCTGTCGGCGCGCGTGATCGGCCTGTTCGCAGCGGCGCTCGTGCTGATGCTGCTGTGGGTGCGCGCCGAGTCGCGCTCGAGCGAGCCGCTCGTCGACCTCAAGATGATGCGCGTGCGCGGGGTCTGGACCGTCAATCTCGCCACGGTGCTGATCGGCTTCGGCATGTACAACGCGTTCATCCTGATCCCGGAGTTCGTCGAGGCGCCGACGGAGACCGGCTACGGCTTCGGCGCGAGCGTTACGCAGGCCGGGCTCTTCCTGCTCCCGAGCACGGTGATGATGCTCATCTCGAGCCCGATCGCCGGCCGCATGGCCGGTCGCGTGGGATCGCGCATCCCGCTCATCGCCGGGGCGGCCTTCTCGGCGGCGGCCTTCTCGCTGCTGACCGTCGCGCACGGGGAGAAGTGGCAGGTCTACCTGGCCTCGGGCATCCTCGGCATCGGCATCGGGCTGGCCTTCGCCTCGATGTCGAACCTGATCGTCGAGGCCGTCTCGTCGGAGCAGACCGGTATCGCGACCGGCATGAACACGATCATGCGCACCGTCGGCGGCGCGCTCGGCACGACGATCGCCGCGAGCATCCTGGCCGGCAGCCTGGGCGCGGACGGACTGCCCAAGGAGAGCGGCTTCGTGATCGCGTTCGCGCTCTCGGCCGTGGCGCTCCTCGTCGGTGTCGGCGCCGCGCTGATCGTGCCGCGGCACGCGCGCGGCGGCCTTCAGGCGACGACGCCGCAGCGCACCGGACCCGTGCTCGTCGACGACGCGGCCTGAACTCCTCGCACGCGCCTGGCAGACTGCCGCCATGGCGATGAGACCCACCTACCGCGTCCGCATCGAGTACTGCGTCCCCTGAGGGGCGACGCCGAACGCCGCCGGTCTGGCGGCGCGGATCATGCAGGGGTGGTCGCCGGTGCTCACGGCGCTCGAACTGGTTCCCGGCACGGGCGGCGTCTTCGATGTCGACGTCGACGGTGAGCGCATCTTCTACAAGAAGATGATCGGCCACTACCCGCAGCCCGACGAGGTGCTCCCGCTGCTGCGCGAGCGCATCGGCCCCGAGGTGATGTGAGCTCAGGCCAGGTCGCCCTGCAGCACGCCCGCGTCCACGACCACCTGGCCGTCCAGCGCAACCGTGCAACCGCGCATCGGCAGGTCGAAATGCCCGGCCGTGAAGCGGCCCGCGTTCTCGTTGGCGCCGGTGGAGAAGAGGAAGTTGCCCGCGAAGGCGCGCGCCTCGGTGCCGTTGATCTGCGCCTTGTCGTAGAGCTCGAGGTAGTCCCAGCGCGCGGCGCGGTTCATGCCGAAGCCGACGTGGCTGACGGCGTAGCTCTCGCGGTCGCCGACCGCCGCCAGGTATGAGCGGAAGAGGTCGGCGTCGAGCCCGTCGCCCTCGATCGCGACGATGTGGTCGTCGACGACGCGTAGCGTGACCGCCTCACGGATGTAGGTCTTGAACGTGAGGTTGATGTCGCCCGGCGCGAGCACCACGACGCCCTCCACGCTGTGCGCCGCCGGGAAGGCGAGGCAGAGGCCTCCGGGCCAGTGGGCGATGGTGCCGGGCTCGGTCGCGATACCCGATGAGCCGGCGCGGAAGGCGCCGTCGAGCCTGGCCGTGAGGTCGGTGCCCGCGGCCGAGGTCACCCGCATCTCCCCGGCCGCCTCGAGCAGTTCGACGCCGTGCGCCACGCGGTCTGCGAGCGAGAAGTCGTCGGCGTAGCGCTCGAAGTTCTCGGGGTGCTCGTTGCTGACCATCAGCACGCGCGCCCCGCCGTCCAGGATCTCGCGCAGCTCGGGCGCGTGCAGGAGGCCCTCGACCGTGCAGTCGATGACGAGGCCGGCGGCGGCGAGCCCCGCGATCACGCCGGGATTGCCCGCCAGGGCGACCGAGGCGCCGGTCGAGCGCAGCGCCACCGGGCCGCTCGAGAGCGGCGTCGGTACGACGATGTCGTAGACGCGCCCGCCCAGCATGAGCGCCGCGATGCGGCTGGTGGCGACGAGCTCCTCGCGGCTGCCCGACTCCGAGAGCACCGCGACGATCTCACCGTCGTCGAGCGCACAGGCACGGAAGTGGCGCGCGAAGATGTCGATCCAGCGCCATTCGGTCACTGCAGGGCCTCGACCGCGGCGAAGTGGGCGCGCAGCGCCGCGTTCACGACGTCCGGCGTCTCCAGGTTCGTGATGTGGCCCGCGCCCGGGATGACCTGCAGCTGCGCGCCGGGGATGCCGGCGACGATGGCCTCGGAGTACGACACGGGCGTCTCCTCGTCGAGCTCGCCGCAGAGCACGATCGTCGGGACGTCGATCTCGCCGAGACGCGCGCTCACGTCGTGCGTGGTCAGGCACTCGACCGCGACGCGGAAGGCCGGCGTCGTGATGCGCGACATCGAGGCCACCGCCTCGGCCACGGCGGCGTCGCTGACGCCCGGCGCCATGAGCATGCGATGCACCGGCTCGGCGATGCTCAACGTCGTCTCGCCGGCGTCGAACGCGCCCAGGCGCTGGGCCTTCCACTCCTCGGGATCGGTGCCGTTGAGACCGAACGCCGGGCTCGTGTCGAGCAGCGAGAGCGAGCGCACGCGCTCGGGATGGTGCAGCGTCAGGTGCAGCGCGATCTGGCCTCCCATCGAGAGGCCGACGACGTGCGCGCTGGTCTCGCCGAGCGCCCCGATCAGCGCAGCGGCCGAGTCGGCCAGAAACGGATAGGTGAGCTCGCCGACCGGGGCCGAGGCGCCGTAGCCCGGCATGTCCCAGACGACGCAGCGGTAGTCGGAAGCGAGCGCGCGGATCTGATGATCGAACGCCGTGCGCGTCTGGCCGAGGCCGCCGAGGAACAGCACGAGCGGGCCCGAGCCGCCCTCGCGCCACGCAACGGGTTGCGCGTCGACGTCCTGGAATTCAGACATGGCGGTGATCCTCCAGTTCCTCGTAGAGACCGAAGCGGCCCAGCAGCTCGAGGCAGACCTCGGCGCTCCAGGGCAGCATCACGGAACCGCAGCGCGCATCGCGGTAGTGCTGCTCGAGCGGCAGATTGCGCATCAGCGAGCCGCCTCCGCAGGCGCGGATCGCCAGCGCGGCGACCTCCGGCGCGGTCTCCATCGCCGTGTACGACGCGGCCCAGGCGCGGCGCAGCTGATCCGGCGTCGGATCGAGTCCCGACTCGGCGACGGCGCACTCCCAGAGCGAGCGGCTGCGCTCGTAGGCGATCTGGATCTCCGCCCAGGCCCACTGCTTGGCAGGCACGTCGCGTCGCGCAGGGATGCCGGGCGGCGGCGTGCTGCCGAGGTAGGCCTGCACGAAGTCGACGACCGCGCGGGTGAGCCCGATGTAGGTGGGCGTGAGCGTCAGGTAGACGTGCGGGAAGCGCGCCGCCATCTGATCGAAGAGCCCGGTCGGCAGCAGCTCGTCGTCGGCGGCGACGAAGGCGTCCTTGAAGATCAGCGTGCGCGAATCGGTGCCGCGCATGCCGAGCGTGTCCCAGTCGCCGACGATCTGCACGCCGGGGTTGTCCGAGTGCACCGAGAGGAAGCGCAGGCCCTCCTCGCCCTCGACGCGGCAGGTGAAGTTGTAGGCGTGCGCGGCCCCGGCCAGCGATGCGAAGACCTTGCGGCCGTTGATCAGGAACCCGTCCGGCACCGGCGTCGCGGTCGTGGCCACGCCCGCCGTGGCGCCGCGCGCGATGCCTTCCGAGAGCGGCTGGCTCATGATCGCGCCGTCCTCGAGGATCCAGCGGTAGAGCCCCGCGCGGATGCGCTCGTGGCGCTCGCGCACCTCGGACGGCATGTCGAGCTGATCGGCCAGGACGCCCGTCCAGAGCACGGTCTGGCTGTGCATGTTGTACGTCAGCGCGGTGGTGGGGCAGAAGCGCGCCAGCTCGACCGAGACGTGCATGTAGTCCTGGAAGCTCGCGCCCATGCCGCCGTAGGCCGCGGGGATGCAGAGCCCGAGCAGCCCCGCGTCGCGCAGCTCGGCGTAGTTCTCGAACGGGAAGGCGGGCGCGCGGTCGTAGCCCGCGGCGCGTTCGGCGAAGCCGGGGCCGAGCTCGCGTATCAGCGCGAACGCGCGCTCGCGGGGTGGGGCGACGGCCGTCACGGTCGCGTAACTCTAGGCGGGATAAAGTGGCGGCGTGAACCCGCGCATCGCCTGTCTCCAGCTGTGCGCCGGCCCCTCGCCCGACGACAACCTGGCCGCCGCCGAGGCGCTGGTACGGCAGGCCGCCGCTTCCGGCGCCGACATCGCGCTGCTGCCGGAGCGCTGGGAAGCCTTCGGCTCCGCCGACGAGCTGCGCGCAGCGGCCCAGCCGCTCGACGGCCCGCGCCTCGCGGCCGTGCAGGGCTGGGCGCGCGAGCTCGGCATGGCGATCGTCGCCGGCTCGGTGGCGGAGCGCGTGGCGGGCGACGAGCGGCTGCGCAACACGAGCGTGGCGTTCGATCGCGACGGCCGCCAGGTCGCCGTCTACCGCAAGATCCACCAGTTCGACGTCGATCTCCCCGGCCAGCGCGTGCGCGAGTCCGATACGGATGCGCCGGGCACCGGCGGCGCAATCGCCGCGCTCGGCGAGCTCAACGTCGGGCTGACGATCTGTTACGACCTGCGCTTCCCCGAGCTCTACCGCGCCTATGCCATCGCGGGCGCAACGGTGATCACCGTCCCCGCCGCGTTCCTCGAGCGTACGGGCCGCGACCACTGGGAGGTGCTGCTGCGCGCGCGGGCGATCGAGAACCAGTGCTTCATCGCGGCCGCCAACCAGTACGGCAGGCTGCCCGCGGGCATCACGGCCTACGGGCGCTCGATGATCATCGACCCCTGGGGCACCGTCATCGCGCAGGCTCCCGACGGCCACGGCGCAATCGTGGCCGAATGCGATCACGAGGCCCTCGCGCGCGTGCGCGCCCAGGTGCCGTCGCTCGCACACCGGCGGCCGGAGGCCTACGACACGCCGACCTGATCTGCGCGTCGCGGCGGTCGCGCTCGCCGTCGGCCTCGTGCTGGCGGACGCCTCCGTCGTCATCCTCGCGCTGCCCGCGATCTACCGCGAGTACCACGCCGAGGTCGCCGATGTGGCCTGGGTGGTCACGTCGTTCAACCTCGCGATCGCGCTCACCGCCGTCCCCGCGGCCCGGCTCGCGACGCGGCTGCCGGCGGGGCGGGTGTGCGCGGGCGGCCTCGTGGTGTTCGCGGCGTCATCGGCGGCGTGCGCGCTCGCGCCGACGCTCGGCTTCCTGATCGGCGCGCGCGCCGTGCAGGGCATGGGCGGCGCCGCGGCGGTCTGTGCGGCACTCGAGCTCCTGCCGGAGCTCGCGGGCGGCGAGAAGCGCGCGGTGCGGGTGTGGGCCGCAGCCGGCATCGCGGGTGCGGCGCTCGGGCCGGCCGTCGGCGGCCTGCTCACGCAGCTGATCTCGTGGCAGTCGATCTTCGTCGTACAGGTACCGCTGGCGCTCATTCCGGTGCTCGTCGTCGCCGGTCGCGGTGTCGCCGGTGATGCATCCAGGCGGGCGGGCCTGCCGCATATCGCGGCCAACATCGCGCTCGGGCTGTTGTCGGCCGGGCTCGCGGCCGTGCTCTTCCTGCTCGTGCTGCTGCTCGTCGAGGGCTGGCGCATGCCGCCGATCGCCGCTGCGCTGGTCGTCACCGTCATGCCCGCCGCGGCCGTCTGCGCCGGCCCGTTCGAGCGACGCGTCGCCGATACGCGCGTGCGCGCGGCAGCGGGCACGCTGCTCGGGCGCCGGCGGCGTCGCCGCGCTCGGGCTGCTGCCGGGGGCGGGCTGGCAATGGACGCTCCTGCCGCAGTTGCTCGTGGGCCTCGGGCTCGCGCTGTCTCTGGGGGCGCTCACCGAGGCGGCGGTGGAGGGCCGGTCGCCGGCGGCCATCCATGGCGGCTTCACGATCGCCGCGCGGCACGCCGGTGTCGTGCTCGGCCTGATCCTGCTGACGCCGGTGTTCGTCGGAGATCTCAACAAGCAGCGCGACCGCGCCACCGCCAAGGGCGCCGAGCTGGTGCTCGACGCTCGCATCGATGCGCTCACGAAGGTCGATCTCGCACGGCGCATCGCGACCGACATCCGCCGTCAGCCGGGCCGCCTGCCCGACATCCACAGCTCGTTCGCGGGCGTCAACGCCAGCGAGCGGGAGCAGCCGGCGCTGCAGCAGCTCGAGGACCAGCTCAACGATCAGCTCGACCGCGCCGCGACATCCTCGTTCGAGCGCTCGTTCCTGTTCGCTGCGCTGCTGGCCCTGTCGGCGCTGATACCGATCGCGCTGACGCGGAAGGTGACGCTCTGATGGCCGTGCGCCGCAATGTGGCGACGCTGGCCTGCTCGGCGGCACTCGCGATCTCCCTTCCCGCGGCCTATCTCGCCATGGGCGGCGGCTCCTACGAGCCCTCGTCGGTGCGCAATCCGTGCGCCGAGCGCAGCTGGCGCGACCCGGGCAGCTTCCAGGCCGTCGTGCAGCAGATCGCCCTCTCGGCACTGGACGGCGCGGCCTGCCACTTCGGCGTCTCGCGCGAGGCGCTCACGATCGCGCTGGCGACCTCGGGCTCGCGCGAGCGTTTCGCGCGCGAGCACCACGTCGACGACAAGGAGCTCGGGAACGCCGTGCGGCGCGGCCTCGAGCGCGCGCTCGACGACGCCGAGCGCGCCGATGCGATCGGCGGCTTCCGGGCGGCAGCACTGCGCTTCGCCATCGAGAACGTGCCCGTCGAGCAGATGGCGCAACTGGCCGGCGGGCTCGAGTCCCTGGTCGGCGGACTCTGAGAAACTAGCTCCCGGCCGCCGCCCATCCCGGGGGCGAGCCCGGGTGCCCGCTGCGCGCCAAGGTGCGTCTGCGCTGGACGATCACCAGTGCGATCGCGGCGTTCGCCGCGAAGTAGTAGATCGGGTACATCAGCAGCGAGACGTCGACGACGCCGACGGCGCCCGCGGCGAGCGCGCCCCCGAGGCTCGCGAAGGCGAAGGTCGAGAGCGTCTCCGAGCCGGGATCGCGATAGGTCTTCGGGAGCATGAGCCCGACGCCGATCAGATCGGCCGCGACGACGCAGATCGTGGCGACCATCGGCTCATCCGCGACGATCCAGCCGGCCACGCCGCCTCCCGCGATGGCGATCAGCACGAGGTCGGGCGTGCTCACGCCACCTTCGCCGTGGCGGATCGCGAGCAGGAAGACGAGGCTCGTCGCGGCCCCTTGCGTGGCGGCCATGAGCAGGCTCCACGATGCGCCGTCGGCGCGCTGGGACAGGCAGACCACGATCGCCAGCACGCTCCAGATGAGCCACGTGCCCCGGTGCGGCCGCGTGCTCCCGCGGAAGATGTCGCGGATGTAGGGAATCGTGTCCGCGAAGGCGATCAATCCGGCCAGCACTCCGAGGACGGGTACGAGAGCCACGGCTCCCACGCTCGCAGCACGCGGTTTCTGAACGGCTTCACTCGCAGCGCACTAGGCTGCACTCGAGGTGCACACCCAGTTCCGGATCCTCGGGCCGATCGAAGTCGATGCCCCAGGGGGTGGGGCGATCCGTGTGCCGCGCGGCCGCGCGCTTTCGCTCCTCGCCCTGCTCCTGGTGTCTCGAGGAGCGGTCGTGCACGTCGATCGGGCGGTCGACGAGCTGTGGGACGACTGCGGGCCGCAACACGCGAAGAAGGCCGTCCACGTCGTGGCGTCCAGGCTCCGGGCCGCTCTCGGAGAGGGCGTGGTGCTTTCCGAGGGCGGCGGCTACGCGCTGCGTCCCGGTCAGGATGACGTCGACGCCGCGCGCTTCGAGGCGCTCTTCCGGCGCGGCCGGGGCGAGCTCTCGGCGGGTCAGCCGCGGGAGGCGGCGGCGACACTGCGGCAGGGACTGGCGCTCTGGCGTGGCCCGGCGCTGGCGGACGTCGGCCACGAGCGCTTTGCACAGCCCGAGATCGCGCGCCTCGACGACCTCCGTTTCGCCTGCCTCGGCGATCGCGTGGATGCGGATCTGGCCTGCGGCGCCCACGCCGAGGTGGTGGGCGAGCTGGAGGCCCTCGCGCTCGAATATCCGCTGCGCGAGCGGATCCGCGGCCAGCAGATGCTCGCGCTTTACCGCTGTGGACGCCAGGCCGATGCGCTGGAGGCCTATCGAAGCACCTACGAGGCGCTCGTGGACGGCCTCGGCATCGAGCCGTCACCCGATCTGCGGGCGCTCGAGGCCGCCATCCTGCGTCAGCAGGTAGCGGCACCGGCGGCCGCGTCGCCGCAGTCGCTCCCTGTCGATGCGAGGCGCCGCGTGACGTGCGTGTTCGCGCTGCTCACCGATCCCGGCGCAGAAGCGGATCTCGACGCGGAATCGCTGCGCGCCGTGCTGGAGCGCTATCACGACGCCGCCCGCGCAACCTGTGCCCTGTACGAGGGCAGCGCCGCCGAACTGCGCAACGACGCCGTCCTCCTGGTCTTCGGCGCGCCGGTCGCGCACGAGGACGACCCGCAGCGCGCGCTCCGCGCGGCGGCCGAGCTCGTCGCGCGGACGGCGCACCTGCCGTTCGGCCTGCGCGTGCGCTGCGGCGTCGGCACCGGTGAGGTCGTGGCCCCTGCGCAGGCCGACTCGGCGGCACCCGTGATCGGCGAGGCCGTCGCTGCGGCGGAACGGCTCGCGCGGGCTGGCGCCGGCGGCGAGATCCGGATCGACCGTGCGACCTGGCGGGTCGTACGCCACGGCGCCCGCGCCACCCCGCTGAGCGACGGCGGCTTTCTGCTGGGCGACGTCGACGCCGATGCCCCGGCCATCAGCCGTCAGCTCGACCGCCCGCTGATCGGACGCGAGGACGAAGTCGAGCGCCTGCGGACGACCTTCGCGCGCGTCGCCGACCTCCGGACGCCCGCGCTGATGACGATTCTCGGCGAGCCGGGCATCGGCAAGTCCCACCTCGCCGCCGAGCTCGTCGCGATCGCGGGTGACCGGGGCCGCGTGCTCACGGGGCGCTGCCCGGCGTATGGCGAGAGCATCACCTACTGGCCGCTGCGGGAGATCGTTCAACAGGCTCAGGGCGCTCGCTCGGTGGACGAGATGGCGGCTGCTCTGGGGATCGCGCGGCCCGTCGCGCACCGAGTCGCGGTCGCCGTGGGGCTCGAGCAGGGCACGGCGAGCGAGGACCTCGGCTGGGCAGTCCTGCGCCTGGTCGGCGCGCTCGCGCGGGCGCAGCCGCTGATCGTCGTGATCGACGATGCGCATCTGGCCGAGCCCGCCCTGCTCGACCTGCTGCTCGATGTCGCTGTCACGCCTCCGCGACGCTCCCGTCTTGATCGTCTGGGTGGCCCGCCCCGACATGCTCGAGCGCTACCCCGAGTGGGCGGGCCGCATCGGGAGCGAGGGCGTGCTCGAGCTCGGGCCGCTCTCGGCGGCCGCCAGCGCGATGCTGCTGGAGGCGATCACGGGCGGTCACCTCGAGCCGGCCGAGCGGCGGCGGATCACCGACGCGGCCGGCGGCAACCCCCTGTTCCTCGAGCAACTCGTCGCGCACGTCGGCGAGCAGCTCCCCTCGTCGGACTCGCTCCCGCCCGCGCTCCATCTGCTGCTCGCAGCACGGCTCGATCGGCTCGCTACGAGCGAACGATCTGCGCTGGCGCTCGGCGCTGTCGCGGGCGACGCCTTCGAGGTGCCTGCAGTCCATGCTCTCGCCGGCGGCATGACGCGCGCCGAGATCGAGGGGGCCTGCGATCGGCTGGTAAGCCGCGATCTCCTCGTGCGAAGCGAATCCGCGGGCGGCGGCGGCTCGTACCGCTTCCGGCACTCGCTCGTGCGAGAGGCGGCCTACGCCTCGCTCGCCAAGTCGGCGCGCGCTCGCCTGCACCAGCGTCAGGCGGCCTGGCTCGATGGGCTCGGAAGCGACCTCCCGGACGCCGACGCCCGCATCGCCTTCCACCTCGAGGCTGCCTGTCGCTACGAGCGCGAGATCGGCGGCAGCGCGCCGGATGAGCTCACGTCCCACGCCGGGCGCCGGCTCGCCGCGGCGGCGTGGATCGCGCGCGGCCGCGGCGACCTGCTGGGAGAGATCGGCTTCCTCGATCGCGCCATTGCGCTGCTCGGCAGCGATGAAGAGCAAGGCGCAGCGCTCCTGCCGCCGCTCGTGTCGGCGCTCTTCGAGGCCGGCTCATCCGATCGAGCGGAGCTGCTCGCGGAGCGTGCGGTCTCGACGAGTGCCTCGCTCGGCCTGCCCCGGATCGCGGCCTGGTCGGCGATCGAGCGCGAGCGCATCCGCCTCTATCGCCACCCGATCGGCTTCGACGTCGGCACAGCCGTCGCGGTTGTCGAGCAGGCCTCGGAGACGCTGCGCGGACTGGGAGATGATCTCGCGCTCGGGCGCGCCGGCTACCTGATGGCAGACCTGGCGTGGCTCACGGGCGACCCCGTGGCCTCCTTCGCACACGCCGAGCGCATGCTCGGCCACGCGCGGCGCGCGGGGAGTGCGTTCGACGCGGCAACGGCGCTGACGTTCATGGGCTGGTCGCTGGTCGAGGGGCCGTGCCCGACGGATGAGGCAATCGCGCGCTGCGATGCGCTCCTCGGTGAGGCCGCGGGTCAGCGTGCCGCCGAACTGACGCTCCGCGGGTGCCGGGCAGCGCTCGTGACCTTCGCGTGCGGAGACGGCGACGCGCGCAGCGAGATGGCCGACGCACGCGCGGGGCTCGCCGAGTTGCATCTCGGCGAGATTGCGGCGTACCTGGCGCTGCTCGATGCGGTCGCCGCGACCGTCACCGGTGATCTCGACTCGGCCGAGCGCGCCGTACGGGACGCCGACGCGCTCGTCGCGGAGTCCGGCAACCACTGGTATCACGCGCTCATCCACGTCGATCTGGCGCACGTCCTCATCGCGCAGGAGCGGTGGCAGGAGGCCGCGCGCGCCGTTGCGCAGGTCGAGTTGCTGGCTGCGCCCTGTGACGTCGAGTGGGTGATCAAGAGGCACACGGCGAGAGCGCTCGCGGCGGCGCAGGCGGGTGACCACGAGCGCGGACTCGAGGACGCGCACGCGGGCGTGGCGGTCGCCGAGGAGAGCGGCCTCATCGTCTGTCGCGCCAACGCGTATCGCACGCTGGCCGAGCTGCTCTGGGCAACGGGAAGCACCCAGGCAGCCGCGGAGGCCGCCGGCCGCGCGCTTGCGCTTGACGAGGCCAAGGTCAATGTCGTGGCAGCGGAGGCCACGAGGCAGCGCTTCTCTGCGTTGCTCGCGACGGCCGACTCAGGACACTAGTCAGGCGCGCCAGCGCAGCTCGAGCGTCGCCGGTCGCCGGAACGCGAAGCCGGTGGGCTCGGGCGCGTGGGCGATCTCGAGCCCGGGTAGCCGCTCGAAGATCGCGCTCAGCGCGGCCTGGCACTGCATGCGGCCGAGGTTGAAGCCCAGGCAGTGGTGCTGCCCGTGGCTCAGCGTGAGGTGATGGCGCGCGTTGGCGCGACGCACGTCGAAGCGCTCGGGGGCGTCGAACACTGCGGGATCGCGGTTGGCGGCGACCGTGCTGACGCCGAGGAACTCGCCCGCCGCAAGCGCCACGTCGCCGAGCGCGCAGGGGGCTGCGCTCCAGCGCTCGATGAAGGCCACGGGCGGGATCAGCCGCATGCCTTCCTCGATCGCATTGCCCATGAGGGCCGGCTCGGAACGCACGATCGCCAGCTGCTCGGGGTGCTGCAGCAGGAGCAGCACGGCGTTGGCGAGCGTCGACTCGACGGTCTCGATCGCCCCGAACAGGATCACGCGCAGCTGCGCGACGATCTCGTCGTCGCTCAGCCCGCGTGCCGGGTCGTTGGCCACCGCGCTCGTGATCGAGTTGCCCGGCCGTGTGCGTGAGCGCCCGACCTCCTCCAGGAGGATCGCGTTGAGCGCGGCGCGCGCGGCATCGGCGCGCCGCTGCGGCTCGGGATCGCCGTCATAGACCATGGCGCCCGCGAAGGCCTCGTAGAACTCCTGCACGCGCGCCACGTCATCGAGCGAGAGCCCGAGCACGTCGCCCGCGACGCCGATCGCGAAGGGCGCGGCGAACTCCTCGACCAGCTCGCACGACCCCCGCGGAGCGAGCTCGCCGAGCAGCGCATCGATGCGCTGTTGCACCGGCCCGGCGAAGCGCTCCCGCACCGGTCGCACGCCGAACGGCTCCTCGAAGGGCCGCCGCTGCCGCTGGTGGTCGTCGCCGTCGGTGGTGAGCATCATCACGCCGAGCGACGCGCGCACGAGATTCGGCTCGGCCCACACGGTGAAGTCGTCGCGCCGGCTGAGCAGCTCGCGCGCGAGCGCGTGCGAGGTGATGAGCCAGCCGCCGAGCGCCGGCACCCACGAGAGCGGCTCCGCAGCCCGCAGGCGGTCGAGCGCGCCGACGCGGCTGTCGAGCTCGAGATCGGCGAACTCGATCGTGGCACCGACCGGGAAGCGCGCCCGCCGAGCGGCGTCCTCGGCCTCGTCGACGGTGATCTGCGGGACGAGCGCCTCCATCGGGCCGATGCTATCCGTGCTGCGCAGCGGCGCGGGCGATGACGGCTGCGACCGCTTGTGGGTGCGTGATGTGGGACAGGTGGCCGGCTCCCGGGACGATGGTGATGGGCGCGTGCAGCACCGCCGCCACGCGCCGTCCGCTCGCGACCGGCACCGAGCTGTCGTGCTGGCCGAACACCACGGTCGCGGGCACGCGCACGCGTGCGAGATCGTTCATCCCCAGGCCCTGGATGCCGTTCGAGAGCATGCGCGCGAGCGCGCCCTCGGTGCCGTCCACCTCGAGGGGGCGGCGCCAGCGCGCCAGCTCGCGCGCGTCGATGCGCACCGGATCCGGCGCGTAGGCCTGGCGGATGATCCTGCCGAGCGCCCAGTCCCAGCCCTTGACGATGCGGAAGGCGCTGGTGCGATACGGATCGACGATGAGGTTGCGCAGGAAAGCGGGGCCGCCGCCGCCCGCGAGCGCGTCGCCGTCGACGAGCACGATGCCACGCGTCTTGCCCGGGTGCGCGAGCGCCTCGGCCGCGACGACTCCCGCGCCCAGCGAGTGCCCGACGAGCAGCGCGCGCGAGAACCCCTGCGTGCGCATGAACGCATCCAGCTGGCGCTGCCAGTCGGCCAGCTCGTAGTGCCCGCTGCGCTGTGAGTACCCGAACCCCGCCAGATCCATCGCGGCCACTCGGTGGGTTCGCGCGAGTCGGCGCGCGACGGCGTCCCAGGTGTCGCTCGGCTCGAGGAAGCCGCCCACGAGCACGATCGGCGAGCCGTGGGTGCCGAAGCGCTCGTAGTGCGTGAGCGTGCCTGCCGCCTCGACGAACTGTCCCGACGGCGCGAGTTCGCGCGCCGGTTTGGAGTCGGGCGAGGTGACCGCGTCGTAGACCGCCGAGCAGCCGGTCACGCCGAGCGCGACGGCGAGGATCGTGATCCCCGCAACCTTCGCGATCCGTCTCGTGCGCGCCACGTCGGCACGGTATGTGGCAATACTGCCGGGCTACCACTCCTGGGGGAAATCGCGTGTCGCAAGTACCGGATCCGCGCCGCTGGATCGCTCTGATCCTGCTCTGCGCGACGCAGTTCATGCTCATCATCGACGTCTCGATCGTGAACGTCGCGCTGCCGACGATCGAGCGCGACCTGCACTTCACCGACTCGAGCCTGCAGTGGGTCGCGAGCGCCTACGCGCTGACCTTCGGCGGCTTCCTGCTGCTCGGCGGGCGCATGGCCGACCTGCTCGGCCGCCGCAAGATGTTCATGGTCGGCCTGGCCCTCTTCTCGATCGCCTCGCTCGCCTGTGGTCTGGCGAACACCAACAACCTGCTGATCGCCGCTCGGGCCGTGCAGGGACTGGGCGCCGCGCTGATCGCGCCGGCCGCCCTCTCGATCCTGACGACGACCTTCGCCGAGGGCGAGGAGCGCAACAAGGCGCTCGGTGTGTGGGGCGCCGTCTCGGGCGCCGGTGGCGCCGCGGGCGTTCTGCTGGGCGGCGTGCTCACCGAGTGGGCCGGCTGGGAGTGGGTCTTCTTCGTGAACGTGCCGATCGGCGTGATCGCGATCCTGCTGGCTCCGCGCCTGCTGCACGAGAGCCGCGTCGAGGACGCCGTGCGCTCCTTCGACGTGATCGGCGCCGTGACCGTCACGGCGAGCCTCTCGCTCCTCGTCTACACGGTGGTCAAGACCGACGAGTACCACTGGATCTCGGGGCGCACGATCGGGCTCTTCATCGTGTCGATGCTGCTCATGGCGGTCTTCCTGATCAACGAGCAGCGGGCCAGCCATCCACTGCTGCCACTCTCGTTCTTCCGGCTACCGACGATCGTGGGAGCGAACGTCGTGGGCTTCATGCTCGGCGCGGCGATCTTCTCGATGTTCTTCCTGCTCGCGCTCTACATGCAGGGCGCCGCCGGGCCTGCACTACACGGCCCTGCGCAGCGGTCTCGGCTACCTGCTGATCGCCTGCACGATCATCGTCTCGGCCGGGGCATCGCAGGCCTTCGTGGGCCGGTTCGGCGTGCTCAAGGTGCTCTCCGTGGGCCTCGTGCTGCTGACGCTCGGGCTGCTCTTCTTCAGCCGCGTCTCGCCGCACGGCACGTACCTGGGCGATCTCGCGCCCGGTTTCGTGCTCGGCGGCATCGGTCTCGGCTTCGCCTTCATCCCCGTCACGATCGCGGCCCTCATGGGCGTCTCGAATGACGAGGCCGGCCTGGCATCGGGTCTCATCAACACCTCGCAGCAGATCGGCGGCGCCGTCGGCGTGGCCTTGCTCGCGACCGTCTTCACGAGCCGCACGAGCGAGCAGATCGCCCACGGTGTCGCGCCGGAC
Source organism: uncultured Actinomycetes bacterium (assembly GCA_963713435.1). Classification (GTDB taxonomy): domain Bacteria; phylum Actinomycetota; class Thermoleophilia; order Gaiellales; family JALYLC01; genus JALYLC01. Next base: position 151,712 of record CAVQLU010000011.1, on the reverse strand, counting down.
GTCGCGTTCACGGACGGGCTCTCCCGCGCGTTCCTGGTCGGTGCCGTGATGACGCTGCTCGGGCTGGTGGCCGCTGTCGCGCTGATCCGCGAGCCGAAGGGCGCACCCGAGGCGGTAGGCACCGCTGAGGTGCCCGTAGCCTAGAGCTCATTCCGAAATGAGCCTCTCAAGCGGCCGGCTGGCGCGGGTGCCGCGCTGCATCCGGAAGCGGCCGCGCGTGCGGGTTTACCCACGCCGCTCGCTGCTCGCGCTCCTGCCGCAGGCGCTCGGCGCACGTGAGGAGGCTTGCTTCAGCCGTCGAGTGCCGGATCTGCAGGCAGCAGAACGTCACAAGTCCGCTGAATGCGAGGGTCGCGACGAAGCTGCAGATGATGAGTGCAATGCCGGTAGACATTTGCTCTCACGGTACGCTCGAACGGGTGCGTGCAAGCCGGATGTGACAGGGATGTCACCCCGTCGTCATGTGAGATCTAGGCGGCCGCGCGTGGCGCGCCGAGCTCGGCCGAGAGCTCGTCCGCCGCGGCCACGACCGCGACGGCGGCCTCGTCGAGGCGTGCCGCGAAACGGAAGGCCGGCGCCGAGACGTTGACCGCCGCGACCACGCGCCCGGCGCTGTCGCGCACGGGCGCGGCCGCGGCCACGAGGCCGGGCTCGAACTCCTCGCGCACGATCGCGTAGCCGAGGGCGCGCGCCTCGGCGATCTGCGGCGCCGCTGCCGCGAGGCCGAGCTCCGTCAATTCCGCGTCCGTCAGGTCGAACGCCAGCGCGCGCCCGGCGGAGGTGTTGGCGAGCGGCGACAGGCTGCCCACGACGGCGGGCGCGTGGATCGCACTCGCGGGCGACTCCGAGAGCAGCGTCAGCAGGCTGTCGCCCTGTCGCACCGAGAGGTGCGCGCTCTCGCCGAGCTGTGCCACGAGCCCGCGCAACAGGCGCGGCGCCGCGGCCAGCAGGCGGGGCTCGCCCGCGCGCGCGGCCAGTGCGAAGATCTGCCAGCCGATGCGGTAGGCGAGCGTTTCCGGGTCGCGCTCGACGAGCCCGTGCTCTGCCAGCGTGGCGAGTGTGCGCGAAGTCTGGCTCTTGTCGCTGCCGATCAGCTCGGCCAGGCGTACGACGCCGAGACCGCCGCGGCTCGAGGCCTCGGCGCCGCCCAGCGCCTGCAGCACCGCGAGACCGCGTTCCAGACCGGAGGTGCCGGGATTCACGAGGCCATCCTATCGAAGTTACAACTCGAGTTGTATGATCGGCGGATGTTCACCAATCGCATGCCGCGCTACGAGCCGCTCGCGCCGGAGGCCCTCGACCTCGTCGAGCGCGGCTGGAAGCGGCTGGTGTCGGAGATCGGCGTGCAGTTCGACGAGCCGCGCGCGCTCGACCTCTTCCGGGCGGCCGGTCAGGAGGTCGAGGGCGACCTCGTCAAGTTCGACCCGGAGTTCGTGCTCGAGCAGGTTGCCAAGGCGCCCGCGCGAGTTCTGGGTGCACGCCCGCAATCCCGAGCACGACGTGCATATCGGCGGCGATCGCATGATGTTCCTGCCGGCGCAGGGGCCGCCGTTCGTGCGCATCGGCGACGAGCGCCGCGACGGCACGCTCGCCGATCTCGTCAAGCTCATCAAGCTGGCGCAGATGCAGCCCGAGCTCGACACGCCGGGCGGCAACATCTGCGAGCCCGACGACGTGCCGCTCGACTCGCGCCACCTCGTGCAGACGCTCGCCCTGATCGTGCACTCGGACAAGATCTTCAAGGGCATGCCGATGTCGCGCACGGCGAGCGAGGACACGATCCGGATGGGCGAGATCCTCTGCGGCGGGCGCGAGGCGATCGAGCGGCGGCCGATGATGTTCGCCAACGTCAACGTCAACTCGCCGCTGCGCTACGACGTCCGGATGCTCGAGGCGATGCTCGCCTACAGCGCCGCGGGACAGCCCGTGATCGTGACGCCGTTCCTGCTCATGGGGGCGATGGCGCCGGTCTCGATTCCGTCGGCGCTGGCCCAGCAGATGGCCGAGGTGCTCACGGGCATCGCGCTCGTGCAGCTCATCCGCCCGGGCGCTCCCTGCGTCATGGGCTCCTTCCTCTCGGCCATCGACATGCAGTCGGGGTCGCCCAGCTTCGGCGGGCCCGAGTCGGTCTTCGGGCTCTACGCGTCGGGTCAGATCGCGCGCCGCTACGGCCTGCCCTGGCGCGCCGGCGGCGGCACGCTGACGGCCAGCCAGAGCGTCGACGCCCAGGCCGCCTACGAATCGCTCAATACCCTGCTGGCGGCCTTCATGGCGGGGGCGAACGTCGTCTACCAGTCGGCGGGCTGGCTCGAGAGCGGGCTCGTGACGCTGCTTCGAGAAGTTCGCGCTCGACATCGAGCTACTGCAGCTCCTGCGGCGGCAGTTCACGCCCGTCACGTTCGACGAGGACTCGCTCGCCTTCTCGGCGCACGCCGAGATCGGTCCCGGCGGCTACTTCCTGGGCGCCGAGCACACGCTCGAGCGCTTCCGCGAGTGCTTCTGGCGCCCGGAGCTCGCCTCGACGGAGAACTTCGAGCGCTGGCGCAAGAACGGCTCGCACGACGCCCGCGACCGCGCCGGCGCCCTCTGGCGAGCGATGCTCGAGCGCTACGAGCAACCGCCGCTCGACGAAGCCGTCCGGGCCGAGCTGAGCGAGTTCGTCGAGCGCCGCACGCGCGAGCTCGGGGATGAGCCCTTCCCGCTCCCGCGCGCAGCGCAGACGGTCTGATTGCGGTTGCAATAATGCGGGCCTCATGCGGCTCGAAGGCATCCACCACATCACGGCGATCACGGGTGACGCGCCCCGGAACGTCGATTTCTACGCCCGCGTCCTGGGCCTGCGGATGGTCAAGAAGACCGTCAACCAGGACGATCCGAGCGTCTACCACCTGTTCTACGCCGACGAGGACGGGAGCGGCGGTGCCGATCTCACGTTCTTCGAGTACCCCGGCGCGATCCCCGGTCGTCCCGGCCCGGGGATGGTCAACACGATCGTCTCGCGCGTCGGCTCGGCCGAGTCGCTCGACTACTGGGCCGACCGGCTGGGCGGCGAGGGTGTCTCCAGCGAGCGCTCGGGCGACACGCTGGCGTTCGCCGATCCGGAGGGCATGGCGCACGAGCTCGCCGTCGTCGACCGGCCCGATCCGCCGCTCGATCGCGCGGCACCGCGAGGTGCCGGCCGAGCACGCGCTGCAGGGCTTCGAGGCGGTGCGCGCCTCCAGCATGCGGCCCGAATCGACGCGCCGCGTGCTCGAGGAGGCGCTCGAGTTCAGCTCCGTGGGCGATTCGGTGTGGGAGGCGCGCGGCGAGGTGCGCGGCGGCCGCTACGAGCTCGTGCCGCTGCCCGAGGGCCGTGGCGTCCCGGGTGCGGGCACGGTGCACCACGTCGCGTTCGCCTCGACCTACGAGGATCACGAGGCGTGGGGCGAGCGCGTCCGGGACATCGGCCTCAATCCGACGCCGGTCATCGACCGCTTCTACTTCCGCTCGATCTACTTCCGCGAGCCGGGCGGCGTGCTCTTCGAGATCGCGACGCTCGGGCCCGGCTTCACGTCCGACGAGCCGCAGGAGTCGCTCGGCGAGCATCTCTCGCTGCCGCCGGCCTTCGAGCACCTGCGCGAGCGCATCGAGCCGACGCTCACGCCGCTCCCCGACATCCGCGCCTGGCGGCCCGCAGTGAGCGCCGCCGAGGCCTTCGTCCATCGCTTCGAGCCCGGCACGGGCTCGGCCACGCTGCTGTTGCTGCACGGCACCGGCGGCGACGAGAATCAGCTGGTCGGCCTCGGCCGGCAGCTGGCGCCCGAGGCCGCGCTGCTCAGTCCGCGCGGCCAGGTGCTCGAGGGCGGTGTGGCGCGCGCGCTTCTTCGCGCGACGCGGCATCGGCGACCTCGATCTCGACGATCTCCGCCGTCGCGGCGACGAGCTGGCCGCCTGGGTGGGCGCTGCCTGCGAGCAGTACGGGCGTGATCCGGGCCGCGTGTTCGCGGTCGGCTACTCCAACGGCGCCAACGTCGCCGTCGAGCTGCTCTTCAGACACGGCGGCCTGTTGCGCGGCGCGGGGCTGCTGCGCTGCATGCTGCCCTACCGTCCCGCCGAGCCGCTCTCGCTGACCGGCACCGACGTCCTGATCGCTCGCAGGCGATTCCGACACGTACAGCTCGCCGGAGCAGGTCGTCGAGCTCGCCGAGATCCTCAGCGCCGGTGGCGCTGAGGTGCAGGTCTCGCGGCAGCCCGTCGGCCACGAGCTCGTGCAGGCCGACCTCGATGCCCTGGCGGCCTGGCTCGGGCCGCGCGCGGCGGGATGAGCACGCCGATCGCCCCAGCCACGCACATGGGCGCCGTGCACCTCACGGTCGCCAATCTCGAGCGCTCGCTCGACTACTACCGGACGTCCATCGGCCTCGCGGTGCTGGAGCAGGGCGACGGCCGGGCCACGCTCGGAGTCGGCGACACGCGCCTGCTGGAGCTCACCGAGGTGCCGGGCGCACTGCCGGCGCCCGGGCGCACCGGGCTGTTCCACTTCGCGTTGCTGCTGCCGGACCGGCGCAGTCTCGCGCTCTGGGTGGCGCATGCCGTGCGGGAGCGCGTGCGCCTGGCCGGTGCGTCCGACCACTTCGTCAGCGAGGCGATCTACCTCAGCGATCCCGACCGGCACGGCATCGAGATCTACGCCGACCGCCCGCGGGCGCTCTGGGAGGGCAAGGTCGCCGAGCGGATGGGCACCGATCCGCTCGATCTCGACGGGCTGCTGGGAGAGCTCGACGACCCGGTCTCGGAGCCGTTCGAGGCGCCAGCCCGCAGGCACGACCATGGGTCACGTCCACCTGCAGGTCTCGCAGGTCCCGCCGAGCATCGAGTTCTACCGCGATGTCCTCGGCTTCGGCCTGATGGCCGAGTACGGCGGGCAGGCGGCGTTCCTCTCGGCCGGCGGCTACCACCACCACGTCGGCGCCAACACCTGGCGCAGCGGCGGTGCGGGGCCGCCCGCGCCGGGGGCGGCCGCTCTGCGTCGCTTCGAGATCGTGCTGCCGGATGCAGCCGAGCGCGACCGGCTGGTCGAGCGCATCGCCGCTACGGGCCAGGCCGTCGAGGATGATCCGGCCGGGCCGCTCGCACGCGATCCGTCGAGCAACGCGTTCGTGCTGCTGACCGCGTAGCTATTCGACGCCGAGCGCGGCGGCCGCGCGGGCGCGCGCCGTCTTCGTGCGCCCGCCTGCGGGCAGCACGACCTTGCGCAGCCGCACGTGCGAGGGCGTCACCTCGACGGCCTCGTCGTCGCGGATGAACTCCAGCGCCTGCTCGAGCGAGAGCAGCCGCGGCGGCGCGAGGCGCACGAGCTCCTCGGCGTGGGCCGAGCGCATGTTGCTCGCCTTCTTCTCCTTGGCGACGTTCACGTCCAGATCCTCCGGACGCGCGTTGACGCCGATCACCATGCCCTCGTAGACGTCCACCGCGGGGCCGATGAAGAGCTCGCCGCGCTCCTGCAGGCTCATCAGCGCGTGTGACGTCGAGACGCCGAGGCGATCGGCCACGAGGCTGCCGTTGGGGCGCGTCTTGAGCTCGCCGAACCAGGGCGCGAAGCCCTCGAAGACGTGGTGGAGGATGCCCGTGCCGCGCGTCTCGGTGATGAACTCGGTGCGGAATCCGATCAGGCCGCGCGCGGGCACGAGGTAGTCCAGGCGCACCCAGCCCGTGCCGTGGTTGACCATCTGCTCCATCTTGCCCTTGCGCAGCGCGAGCAGGCCGATGACGACGCCCGAGTAGGCCTCCGGGACGTCGATGGCGAGGCGCTCCACCGGCTCGCTGAGCACGCCGTCGACGCGGCGCGTCACGACCTGGGGCTTGCCGATGGTGAGCTCGAAGCCCTCGCGGCGCATCTGCTCCACGAGCACCGCGAGCTGCAGCTCGCCGCGGCCCTGCACCTCCCAGGCGTCCGGGCGATCGCCGTCGAGCACGCGCAGCGAGACGTTGCCGACCAGTTCCTGGTCGAGGCGGTTGCGCACCTGGCGCGCCGTCAGCAGCTTGCCGTCGCGGCCGGCGAGCGGCGAGGTGTTGATGCCGATCATCATCGAGAGGCTCGGCTCGTCGACGCTGATCACGGGCAGCGGGCGCGGGTCGTCCGGATCGGTGAGCGTCTCGCCGATGGAGACGTCCTCGATGCCCGCGATGGCGATGATCTCGCCCGGCCCGGCCTCGTCGGCGGCGACGCGGGTGAGCTCCTCGGTCACGGTGAGGTCGGTGATCTTGACGCGCTCGGTGGTGCCGTCGGTGCGGCAGCGCAGCACCGTCGAGCCGCTCTTGAGCACGCCGTTGCGCACGCGGCAGAGGGCGAGGCGGCCGAGGTACGGCGAGGCGTCGAGATTCGTGACGAGCGCCTGCAGCGGGTGCCCCTCCTCGTACGAGGGCGGCGGCACGGTGTCGAAGATCGTCTGGAAGAGCGGCTCGAGATCGCTGCCGGGCTCGCTGGGATCGAGCGTCGCCTGGCCGGCGCGTGCGTTCGTGTAGACGATCGGGAACTCGATCTGCTTCTCGTCGGCGTCGAGATCGAGGAACAGCGCGTACACCTCGTCGACGACGTCGGAGATGCGCGCGTCGGGCCGGTCGATCTTGTTGATCACGAGGATCACGTGCAGCTGCAGCTCGAGCGCCTTGCGCAGCACGAAGCGCGTCTGGGGCAACGGCCCCTCGCTCGCATCCACCAGCAGCAGCACGCCGTCGACCATCGTCAGGCCGCGCTCGACCTCGCCGCCGAAGTCGGCATGGCCCGGCGTGTCGATGATGTTGATCTTCGTCCCGCCGTGCCGGACGGCCGTGTTCTTGGCGAGAATCGTGATGCCCTTCTCGCGCTCGAGATCGCCCGAATCCATGACGCGATCCTGCACATCCTGGTTCTCGCGAAACGCGCCGGACTGCCAGAGCATGGCGTCGACAAGCGTCGTCTTCCCATGGTCGACGTGGGCGATGATCGCCACATTCCGGATGTCAGCTCGCTCAGCCACACCTGCAGTGTCGGCGACCTGACCCAAAAGGGCGGCAGAACAGCCCACGCCGTACAAACGGGGTCTGGCGCGTCCAGGGCGGGTCTGACCCCGCCTGTACGGGTCTGACCCCAGGTGTACGGGCACGCAACCAAGCCGTTCCTGGCACTTCGGTGGCTCCGGTCGTCCGGATGGACGGCTCTCGACTCGCAGCTGTCGGGATGCAACTTTCCCTATGCCTAGTGGCATCGCAGCCGAAAACGGACACCTGGGGTCAGACCCGCACACCTGGGGTCAGACCCGCCCTGGACGCGCCAGACCCTATGTGTTCGTCGGAACGCTCTTGGCCGTCATCAGGACTGCTGCTCTTGTGTACGGGTACGTGCCTCCGTTTTGGGCTATCAGGGCGCGGTAGGCGTCTTCGAAGGGCTTGCGGCGGTTTGGTTCGAGCGCGAACCAGAACGAGGTCGTGTGGAGGTGCGCCAGCACTTCGTCGGCCGGTTGTTCGTGGCTCTCAAGGACTGTGGTCAGCGTGATGTCCTCGAAGAGACCGGCTGCTTCGGGCACCGTGAGGCCGTGCTTGCCGTTGTTCATGATCACGTCCCAGACTGCTGAGACGTTCGAGGTCTGAGCATGCGCGGCGGCGAGGGTGGCTTCGAGCGTTGAGGGGATCGTCCAGTCCATGCCGTTCGCCGGGCCGTGCTCACGCACCAGCCGGAACATCTCCTCCTCCATCGCGGCGGAGCGCTCGTCGTGCACCGCGATGTGGGTGAGCAGCGCCAGGAGCCCGTTGGCTTTGAGGAGCGCGGCGACCTTCTGCCAGCCGATGGCCGGCTCGATCCAGTGGAAGGCGGTTGCCGAGAACACCGCGTCGAAGCCGGCTTCCGGTAGCTGAACGTCCTCGAAGCGCGCGATCTCGAACTCCACCGCGCCGGTTGCGCCGAGTCGCGTCCGCGCAACCTCGACGAGATTGGCGCCTGGCTCGACGGCGTGGACGCGGAGACCGCGGCCGAGCAGCAGTTCCGTGAGCTTGCCGGTGCCGCAGCCGATCTCCAGCACGGCCGAGTCGCGATCGAGTGAGCCCGCGGCGACAGCGGCATCGACCAGCTCGAGTGGATAGCCCGGACGCACCGCGTCGTACTCGGCCGCGACGCCGTCGAACACACCGCCGTACTGCCTGCGCCTGCTCGCCACCGAGCGCAGGATATGCGCGCCGCCCGCTCAGCCCCGCAGGCCGAGTCTCAGCCCCACGATCCAGTCGTAGGTTCCCTCGACGTGGCGGGTCATCGCTTCGTGGGCCGCCGCGGCGTCGCCTGCGAGGATGGCGGCCACGATCGGCTCGTGGCCGGCCTGGGAGACCCAGCGCGCCAGGCGCGGGCCGGGGACGATGCGCAGCATCTCGGCGATCTCGACCTGGATCTGCGTCTCGGCGGCGACCAGGCGGCGTGAGCGGGAGGCTTCGGCGATCGCGATGTGGAAGCGCGCGTCGACCAGCCGGAAGGTCGTGAACTCGCCCACCGCGCGCTCGGCCGCGGCTGCCGCGTCGGCGATCGCGGTTCGCTCGGCTGCCGTGGCGCGCTCTGCCGCCAGACTGGCTGCCTCGGCCGAGACGGCGCGGCGCCAGTCGGTCAGCTCGCGCAGCTCGGCGCGCGTCGGAGGAACGCCCGCCACGACCAGCGCTGCCGGGTCGTCGCGCACGAACGAGCCGCCGTTGCGGCCGCGGCGCGTCTCTACGAAACCGGCGTCACGCAGGATCTGCAGCGCCTGGCGCAGCGTCATCGGCGCCACGCCCAGCTGTGCCGCAAGCTCGACCTCGCTGGGCAGGCGCTCGCCGGGGGACAGCACCCCCGCGCCGATCGCCTCGCCGAGGCGGCGCACGATCTGCTCGACCGCTCCCTCGGGCTGCAGAGGGGCGAGCGCCACCTCGCGAGCTGTGAATGCGCCTGTCACTTGAACCCCATTACCTCTAGATGATAGAACTTTATACATGACGCAGACCGACCCGACGCTCGCGCAGATCCAGGCCTACGAACGCGACGGATTCCTGATCGTCGACAACTGGCTGTCCGAGGACGAGGTCGAGCGCACGCGCGAGCGCTTCCACGCCTGCTTCGAGCACGAGTGGGAGACGGGCCTCGCGCCCGACGAGGTCAACTACACGCCCGGCGTCACGCCGCCCGAGCGCACGCGGCAGCTGTGCAACGTCTGGAAGGCCGACCGCTGGCTGGCCCACATCACGCTGGCCGAGCGCAACGCGCGCTTCGCCGCCAAGCTGGCGGGCGAACCGGGCATGCGCCTGCTGCAGGACAACATGATCTGGAAGCCGCCCTCGGGCAAGGCGCTGCTGGCGCACCAGGACGCCGCCTACGTGCCGTTCCTCGAGCCGCCCAACATGACCACCTGCTGGATGGCGCTCGACGAGACGGCGGCCGACACCGGCACCATCTACTACGCGCGCGGGTCGCACGCGTGGGGTCAGCTGCCGACGGGCGACACGTTCCACGCGCCGGAGGACTGGCTCGGCTGGATGCACGAGGTGCAGCCGCCCGGCGTCGAGGTCGAGATGGTGCCGATCGAGGTCCCGCCGGGCGGTGCGGCCTTCCATCACGGCCTCTGCTTCCACGGCTCGCCGCCCAACGAGCGCCCGGACGCGGACCGGCGCGCGATCATCAGCCACATGGTCTCGACGGACACCACCTGGCATCCGACGACGCGGCACCCGCTCTACTCGCGCTACATGCGCCCTGGCGTGCTCGAGCTGGATGAGGTCTACTTCCCGATCATGTGGCGCGAGGATGACTACCGCACGCCCTACATCGAAAGCCACTTCGCCGCGGCGGCCTGACGTGGGCCCGGTCACCCCGGGGGCACTGACACTCTGCTGCTCCGAGCTGGCGGCCCCGCCGCTCTTCTGGACGGACGCCGACGGAAATCGCCACGGCTACGAGCCGGAGGCGGCACGCGCCGTCGCCCGCGCGCTGCGTCTCGAGCTGCGCTGGATCTTCCGCCAGTGGGCCGACTTCGAACGGGCCCTCAACGCCGGCGAGTGCGACGGCATCTGGTGCGGCTCGGCGATCACGCCGGAGCGCGAGACGCGCTTCCTCTACACGCGCCCCTACGCCGTCTTCGACGAGTCGGTCGTGGTGCGCACGGGCGACGCCGTGGGCGCGGCGCGCGACCTGGAGGGGCGCCGCGTCGGCGCGATCGCGGGCAGCACCAACCTGGCGCTGGCCGAGACGTTCCCCGGCGTGGAGTGCGTGCCGTTCGACGGCGTCAGCGACGACGTCTTCGGCGACATGCTGCGAGCGCTCTCCACCGGCGAGGTCGACGCCGTCGTCGACGACGACGTCGCGTTCATCGGCATCGAGAACACCCATCCCGGCCTGCGCGTGGCGTTCACCGTGCCGACGCGCAATTCCTGGGGCTGTGCGCTGCGCCTCGGCGAGGACGATCTCAAGCGCCGGCTCGACGACGGCATCGCCCAGGCCGATCTGCCGTCGGCCTGGCGCGACTGGCTGCCGTCGCTGACCTACCCGCTCTGACGTCCGCTCTCAGAGCTCGCCGTCGTAGTACTCGAGCCGCGGCGTGCGCCGCGTGATCAGCCGCGTCGAGCGGATCGAGCACCTTGTCGGAGTCGGGGAACTCGGCCACGTCCGAAGTAGACCTTGTTGCTGATCGCGAGGTAGGCGAACGGGACGTCGCCGTCGTTGATGAACTGGTGCGCGATGCCCGTGCCCGCGGGGAAGGCGACCACGTCGCCCGGCCCGAGCTCGATCCTCTCGTCCTCGCCCTCGCCGTCGCCCTGGCGCAGGAGCCCGCGCCCTTCGAGGACGTAGAACGCCTCCTCCTCGCCGTGGTGGAAGTGGAAGGGGTTGGAGCGCGTCCCGGGAGCGACGAACGTGATGCTGTAGCCGAGATCGCGCGCGCCGACCGCCTCGGCGATCTCGCGGCTGCTCCCGCCGTAGCGCCCGCTCGGCTCGGAATAGTCCTCGGGCGGGACGTCGCGAGCGTTCACGACGTTGTCGAAACGGCTGCGCACGAGCGCCTCCTCGGTTGTCAGATGCGCGGCCTGCAGCGACGCGCGCACGGCCAGCGCGGCTTCCTGGCCGCTGGAGATCGCGGTGTCGGTGTAGACGCCGCCCAGGTAGTCGCCGGCCAGGTGGATGCGGCCGAGCGGTCGCTCGAGCGCGGGCTGCAGCGCCGCGCGGCCCGGCGCCGCATAGGGCAGCATGCGCGGCAGCTTGAGCAGGATCGTCTCGCTCACGATTCCGCGCGCCTCCGGGTAGATCGCGTAGAGGTCGTCGAGGAAGGCCTGCTCGACGACCGCGTCGGGCTGATCGAGCATCGTCAGCGCGGCGTGCCCGGCGCGGTAGACCATGAGGCTGCCGCCGGGCTCGCGCAGCGCGCTGCGCGGCCGCAGCACGTTGACGGTGTTGAAGAGCATGTTGAACGCGCGCTTGGGAGTCGCGAGCGCGTAGAGGTCGTCCCACGGCATCGCCCGCGTCTCGTTCGTGAGCATCGCCATGACGACGGTCGGCCCGTACGGGATCCCGTTCAGCGCGCTCGCTCGTCTCGGCCGGCAGGCCGCTGGATCAGGCGCGCCGCGTCGAAGGCCTTCGTGGCCACGATCGCGTGGCGTGCCAGGAGCGTCCTGCTCGGCGCCGCCCTGGCGGTAGCGGACGCGCACGCGCTCGCCCTCGTCGGCGATCTCGAGCACCTCGGCGCCGGTCTGCACGCGCCCGGACGAGCTCGGCCGCGAGACCGTCGATGAGCGCGCCGGCGCCGCCGACGATGTTGCGCGAGAGCCCGCCGCCGCTGCTCCAGACGAGCGCGAAGTAGCCCGTGCCCGCGCCGGCGGTGATCTCCTCCGGCTCGGCCGTGGAGCGCGTCACGGTCGCGCGGAACATCAGGTCGGCGTCGCCCGGGAGGTGCCCGAGCCACTCGGAGAACGTCTCGGAATCGCCGTGCGCGAGCAGCCTCCGCCGCGTCTCGGCGGGCGACTTCGCCGGGCCGCGGCCTGGCCACGCGCTCGTAGCGGGCGACCGCGACCCGCAGTCGCGCCCCCGCGCGCGCGAGCGCGAGGCGCTCGGAGCCGCGCAGCGGCAGGCGCAGCGGGTACAGCTCGGGCCGGCCGCCGACCAGCAGGCGGCCGTTGAGCTCGAGCGCGACGAGGTGACCGGGCACGGGCAGCGACTCCACGCCGACGTCGGCGACCAGCCGCCCGGTGGCCGAGCCCGGGCCGCGAAGACGTGCGCGCCGAGGTTCATCCAGTACGAGCCGCGCGGCTCGCTGCGGATGCGGCCGCCGACGCGCTCCGTGCCCTCGAGCACGACGATGTCGCGGTTGCGCAGGTCCCAGGCGGCCGCGAGACCCGCGATGCCGCCGCCGATGACGACCGCGTCGCGTACGGGCTCGAGCTCGCTGCTGGGGGCGTCGGCGGGCAGGTCGCCGAGTCTAGCGCGGGAGTCTTGGCCCGCCCGCGCATACCTTGCCGGTATGGAAGGCTCCTCGCGCGAAGACCTGCTGCAGCGGCGGCTGACGCGCGCCAAGGTCGCGCTCGGCGCGCTCGGGATGCTCGTCGCTGTCTGCGTCGATCGCCGCTCGGCGCGACCATCTGGTACTGGATCTCGTACCTGCGCGGCCCGTCCGACACCGCCTTCGACGCGCGGCCCGTACCTGCTGCGCGTGAGCGGCAGCGAGGCGGAGCTGCGCTGGCGCGTGCGCGGCGACAAGACCGTCAAGATCACCGCGCTCTCGCCGGAGGGCAGGAAGGTCGACGTCTCGGGCGGGGTGCTGCGCGGCCTCGAGCCCGACAATCGCTACTCCTGGGTCGCGAGCGTCGACGGCGCGCCGCAGGGAGGCGGCTCGTTCACGACGCCTCCGGCGGCGCTCGATCGCTCCGTGCGCTTCGCCGTCTTCGGCGACTACGGCTCGGGTGACGACAACGAGTGGGCGGTCGGCCGGCTGCTGGCGGCCCAGCGGCCCGACTTCGCCGTGACCGCGGGCGACAACTCCTACCTCGTGGCCGCGGAGGTGCTGCTCGACCGCAACATCTTCCGGCCGCTCGCCGACCTCATGGGCAGCGCCCCGATGTACGTCTGCCTGGGCGACCACGACAACTTCTTCCCCGGCCCGGGAGCCATCAGCAGCGCCTTCGACCTGCCCGAGGGCGGCCGCTTCACGGTGCACCAGGGGCCGATCCAGGTCGTGATCCTCGGCGACGAGCCGAACGAGCCCGCGGCCATCGCGTTCGCCCGGCAAGCGCTCCGCGAACCAGGCCCCGCCGTCCGCTTCGTCGCCTGCCATCGCCCCCTGCAGACGGGCGATCCCATCCTCCCGCTGCTGCGCGAGAGCGGCGCCACGGTCTTCTCCGGACACCTGCACCGCTACGAGCGCCGCACCGTCGAGGGCGTGCAGACCTTCACGGTCGGCACCGGCGGCAAGGGACCTGGTTCGCTCGACCACACGAAGGCCACGCCGGGCGCCGACGTGAGCCTGCTCGACATCGGCGCGCTGATGGTCGACGTGCGCGCCGACGGCGTCGGCTACACGTTCCTCGACAAGCACGGGACGGTGCTCGACCACGTGGTGATCTGAGTGCTGCGGCTCGCTCTGGTCGCCGTCCTCGGCACCGGTCTCGCCGTCCTCCTGCTGGCCCAGGAGCGCACGGCCTTCTTCCTCGCGCTGCTCGTCATGCTGCTCGCGTTCCTGCTCGGAGCCGCGAAGCTGGCCGTCGACCTCGTCGACCTCGACCCGTCCGACCTGGTCGCCGACGGCGGCCTGCTCGCCCTGCTGGGATTCGCGGTCACGCGCATCACGACGGGCGACCGCCTGCTCATCACGGTCGCTCATGGCCGTGTGCCCTCGCCACGCAGGCGATTCCGCTCGTGCTGCGGCGAGCGCGTCCGCATCACGCCTGATTCCGTAGGATGGCGCCGTGTCCACATCGATCGACATCGCACCTGACGCCGCCGGCCTGCGGGTAGCGCGCGTCGAACTGGCCGCCGCCCTGCGCGCGGCGGCCCTGTACGGCTTCAACGAGGGGATCGACAACCACTTCAGCCTCGTCGTGCCGGGCCGCTCGGACAGCTTCCTGCTCAATCCGTACGGCCCGCACTGGTCCGAGATGCGCGCCGCCGACCTGCTCACGATCGGCCTCGCCGGCGAGCGGCTGGCGGGTGAGGGCGAGCTCGACATGACGGCCTTCACGATCCACCTCGGCGCGCACCGCGCGCGGCCCGACGCCCAGTGCGTCCTGCACACGCACATGCCGTATGCCACGGCGCTCTCGATGACCGAGGGCGGCCTGGACACGCGGGCGAGCCAGAACGCGATGGCCTTCCATGGCCGCGTCGCGCGTCTCGAGTACGGCGGCCTGGCCGAGGCCGAGGAGGAGGGCGCTCGCATCGCGGCGGCGCTCACGGACGGCATCTCGGTGCTGCTCATGGACAACCACGGCGTGCTCGTCGTCGGCGAGTCGGTGGCCGACGCCTGGCACCAGCTCTACTTCCTCGAGCGGGCCTGCGAGGTGCAGGTGCTCGCGCAGTCGACCGGCTCGCCGCTCCTGCGGGTGCCCGAGGAGGTCGCGCGGCACACCGCTGCGCAGTTCCGCGGCATCGGGGGCCAGGCCGAGTTGTTCGCCGCGGTGCGACGCGAGCTCGATCGCGTCAATCCGGGCTACGAGCGGTGACCGGCTCCGTTCCGCGCTGATGCGCACGGTCGTCGTCGAGGACTACGAGGCGCTCAGCCAGGCGGCCGCAGATGCCATCGCCGCCACCATCGAGCGCCGGCCCGATGCCCTGCTGCTGCTCGCGACGGGCGATACGCCGATGGGCGCCTATCGCGAGCTCGCCGAGCGGCACGGGCGCGGCGAGCTCGATACCTCGCATCTGCGCGCGGCGCAGCTCGACGAGTACGCGGGCCTCGCGCCGGATGATCGCCGATCGCTCTACGGCTGGATGGAGAGCTCCTTCCTCGAGCCGCTCGGCGTGCCGCAGGAGCGCACGATCCGTCTCGACGCCTCGCTCCCGCCCGACGTCGCCTGCCGCCGCTACGACGCGGCCGTCGAGGCGGGCGGCGGCTTCGACCTCGCGGTGCTCGGCCTCGGCCCCAACGGCCACCTCGGCTTCAACGAGCCGCCGATCGAGCGCGACGCGCCCACGCGCCTCGTGCCGCTCACGCCCGCGAGCATCCGCAGCAACGCCCGCTACTGGGGCGAGGAGGGCGACGTACCGCGCGAGGCTCTGACCTGCGGCCTGGCGAGCATGCTCGAGGCGCGCGAGATCCTGCTCGTCGTCTCGGGAGAGCACAAGCGCGAGATCCTGCGCAGCACGCTCACCGCGCCGCCCACCTGCGCGGTGCCGGCGTCGTGGCTTCAGCAGGCGACCGGAGACGTCGTCGTGCTGGCCGACCGGGCCGCCTGCCCGGACGGCAGCGTCCTCACTCCTTGATCGCGCCCGCCAGCACACCGCGGATGAAGTGGCGCTGCAGCACGAGGTAGACGACCACGATCGGCAGGGCCACGAGCACGGAGGCCGCTGCGACCTTGGTCGGATCGGCGCCTGCGCGTCGCGCCGGCGAAGAACGAGAGCCCGAGCGGAGCGGTCGTGTTGTCCGAACCCGCCAGCAGGACGAGCGCGAGCAAGAACTCGTTCCAGGTGTAGATGAAGACGAGCAGGCAGAGCGTGAGCAGCGCCGGCCGGGCTTGCGGCAGGAGCACGCTGCGGAGGATCCGGAACGAGCCGGCGCCGTCGATGCGGCCGGCCTCGACGAGCGCGCGCGGCGTGCTGAGGAAGAACGCGCGCATCCAGAACGTCCCCAGCGTGACGGACTGGCCGATCTGCGGAAGGATCAGCGCCCAGTACGAGCCCGCGAGGTTGATGCCGGCCGGGTGGTAGTTGAGGAAGTCGTAGTAGAGCGGGATGACCGTCGCCTCGTACGGGAAGATCAGCCCGACCACGATCAGGTTGAAGAGCAGCGTCGAACCGCGGAAGCGCATGGTCCCGAAGGCGTACCCGGTGAACAGCGAGAGCACCGCAGACACGGCGGTCACCGTCGTCGCGACCAGGAAACTGCCCCACATGCCCTGCGCGAAGTCGCCTTCCTCCCAGGCGGAGGTGAACGTGTCGAGGCTGAACGAGGTCGGGAGTGAGAACCCCGTGACGAGGTCGGTCTTCTTGTGGAAGGCCAGGAAGAGGATCGAGATCATCGGGTAGAGCGCGAGCAACGCGAACCCGACGAGCACGAAGTACGTCGTGTAGCGGTCGACCCGAGCGGTCACGCGACAGGTCTCGCGAAGCGGCCGATGAGCAGTGCGACGCAGGTGATGATGATCGTCAGCACCACCGCGATCGAGGCCGCGAATCCCACGCGGCTGAGGTCGAACGCGTTGTGGAACATGAGCCACGACGGCACCGTCGTCTCACCGCCCGGGCCACCCCCGGTCGTGTTGTAGATGATGTCGAAGTTGCGCAGTGCCGTGATCGTCGTGAGGGTCGCTGCCACGACGACCTCGTTGCGGAGACCCGGCAGGGTGACCGCGAAGAACTCGCGCACGAAGCCTGCTCCGTCGACGCGAGCAGCCTCGTACAACTCGAAGGGGATGCGCTGTGCGCCGGCGAGGAAGAGCACGATGCACAGGCCGAACGTGATCCAGGTGCCGATCAGCCCCACGGCCGGCAGCGCCCACTCGAAGGAGCCGAGCCAGCTCCTGGCCATGAAGCCGAGCCCGATCTTGTGGAGGAACTCGTTGAGTGGCCCTTCCGGCGCGTAGATCCACACGAACGCCTGCGCGACGACGACCGTCGCGATCGTCTGCGGCATGAAGAGCACGGTGCGGAAGAACAGGAAGCCCCGTACGCGGAAGCGCGTCAGGAGCGCCGTCAGGAACAACCCGATCACGATCGAGAAGACCGCGTAGTACAGGATCAGCTGGACGGAGTGGAAGAACGCCTCGTGGATCTCCGGCGTGTTCCACAGCTCGCGATAGTTGTCGAGGCCGATCCACGTCTTCGGCGTCAGCCCGTCCCACTCGTAGAACGAAAGGCGAACCGTCTGCAACAGGGGGAAGAACGTGAAGGCGAGGTAGAACGCCAGCCCCGGGAGGATGTACAGGTACGCGACGTTGCGGGGCTCGCCGGGGGCTCTCCCGGTGCGCTTCTTCCGCCTGCCGGCCGACGCGCGCCCGGGGGTTTCCCGGGCGCGCTCGGCGGTCGTTGCGGCCTCTCGCTCGGGAGAGGCCTTACTCACTTGATCGTCTTGCCGAACGCCGTCCATTCGTCCTGGATGGCTTTCGCCGTATCGGCCGGCGACTCACGCTGCGCGATCATCTTCTGGAACTCGGTTTCCATGACCGTGAGCATGTTGGTCGATGCCCAGTCGGGGAAGAGCGTCAGACCGTTGCTGCTCACGAGCTGCTGCCAGCCCTTGGCGACGGAGGTCAGGTAGGCGTTGCCCTTGGCTGCCGGAGCGCTCGTGACCGCCGGGATCTGATTCTGCGCGTACATCAACTGCGCCGAGCCCGGCGCGCTGATGAGCCAGTTGATCAGGGCCGCACCGACGTCGGGATACTTGCTCTTCGAGGAGATGTGCCACGGGAGGCTCGTCGCGCCGATGGCGGTGTACTTGCCGCTCGGACCGGGGGGCATGTTCATGAACCCGGCGTTGGCCTTGAGACCAGCGCGGATGACCTGCGCCTGCCAGTTGCCTCCGAGATAGAACACGCCGGTGCCCTTGCCGTATGCCGCGGCAGCGTCATTCTCGCCCAGGGCGTTGTAGTCCTTGCCGAAGTAGTTGTTCTTGAACCACTGCTGGAAGACGGTCATCGCCTTGATGTTGGCCGGCGAAGACCACGTGCTGCCCGGCACGTGGAAGATCCAGTTGCGGATGGACTGCCCTGGGACGTACGCGCCCTGCACCATCCCGAACGCGTGGAGAGCCTCGTAGCCGTCCTTGTTGCCGATGTTGATGATCGGCACATCGGCGGGCGCGTTGGCGCGGAGCTTGGCCAGCAGCGCGCTGAAGCCCGCGAACGTCTTTGGCATGTTGGCGGGGTTGCCGCCGTACTTCTTGACGAGCGCCTTGTTGTAGAACACGCCGACCGACTGGCCGAACTGTGCGACGCCCCAGAGGTTGCCCTTGCCGAATGTCTTGCCGTCGGGGGTCCAGCGGAACTGCTGCGCCGTACCCGGCGTGTACTGCTTGCCCCAGCCGTACTTCACCGCGTACTTGTCGAGGGGCAGGATCAGCTTCGCCTTCACGAGGGCCGAATCGATCTGGTAGCCCTGGTTGCCCTCTGCCACGTCCGGCGCGTTCGCGCTGTTGAGCGAGAGCTTGACGATCTTGATGTAGCTGTTGAAGTCGTAGAACTTCGTCTTGACGGTGACGTTCGGGTACTTCTTCGAGAAGGAAGCTGCGAGCGCCTTGATGACCGGCTGAGGGCCGGGATCCTGATTGTCCGCCGACCACAGGTTGATCGTGATGTTCCCGTAGTGGGCGAACGGGTTGTTGGCGGCTGCCTTCTTCTGACTCGCTGCCGAGCTGCCCGTCATGAGCGCTGCCGACACGGCCAGCGCCGCGAGGCCTACGAGGACGGCCACGCCGCGCCGGCGTCCCATTCCACGGTTCTCCATGCTGCTCCCTGCTGTTTGGGGCCAGAGGCTGAGTCGGCGAGTATACGCCCACCTTCGGGCTGTTTCTGCCCGGCGCCGATTCAGACGCGTGTCCGTCGTCGGCGGTTAGCGGCCAGCGGCCCGATTCGGGCCCTGTGCTAGCGTCGCGGCGGTGAGCGAGGCAGCGATCCGCATCGGCGTCCTGGGGCTCGGCAGCGTCTTCTACGGCCCCTACATGGGCATGATCGAGCGTCTCGCGGCGGTCGGTCGCGCCCGCGTCACGGCGGTCTACGACGTGGACGAGGGCAAGCGCCGCGCGGCAGGCCTGCGGCTCGGCGTCGACCCGGGCCTGACGAGCGCCGAGGCCGTGATCGAGAACGACGACGTCGATGTCGTCCTCGTGCTCACGAGCATGCCGGTGCACGGCGCGCTCGCGAGCGCGGCGCTCGCCGCCGGCAAGCACGTGCTGGTCGAGAAGCCGATGGCGACGTCGCTGGAGGAGGCGGCAGCGCTCATGCAGCTGGCTGCGGACTCGCCCGGACACCTCATCTGCGCGCCGCACATCGTGCTCTCCCCGACGTTCCGCGCCGTCAGCGCGCGCGTCGAGAACGGCGACATCGGACGCCTGCTGCTGGCGCGCGCCCGCTACGGCTGGTCGGGCCCCGACTGGGGGCGCTGGTTCTACGAGCGCGGCGGCGGGGCGCTCTTCGACCTCGGCGTCTACAACGTGACCGCGCTGTGCGCGCTCTTCGGGCCGGCCCAGCGCGTGACGGCCATGGCCGGCGTCGCGATCCCCGAGCGCATCGTCGAGGGCGAGGCGATGCGGGTGCAGGCCGAGGACAACGCGCACGTGCTGATCGACTTCGGCGAGTCGCGCTTCGCCTCCGTCACGACGGGCTTCACGATGCAGAAGTACCGCTCGCCGGCGATCGAGCTCTACGGCAGTGATGGCGTGCTGCAGCTGCTCGGCGACGACTGGGCGCCCGAGGGCTACGAGCTCTGGCGCAACGCCCACGGCGCCTGGGAGCTGTTCCCGGAGAGCGAGCCCGGGCTGGCAGTGGACCGAGGGCCTGCGGCACCTCGTCGACTGCATCGAGAGCGGCCGCGACCCCGTCACGCGGCCCGAGCACGCCTACCACGCGCTCGAGATCATGCTGGCCGCGCAGGCGGCGGCGGCCGACGGCCGCACGCGCGAGATCGCGAGCGACTTCCCGCGGCCCGATCTCGCAGCGCTCGAGCAGCACTCGGACGGGCGCCGCGTCCACGACCCGCGCTCGGCATTGATCTAGGAAGGTTGGAATGGCACGCATTCGCATGGCTTACATCGGCGGAGGCTCCACACGCGGAGCCGGCACCATGGCGAGCTTCATCCACCAGGGCGAGAACTTCGACGGCTCGGAGGTCGTCCTGATCGATCTCGACCCGGAGCGCCTCGACCTCATCCGCCGGCTGGCCGACCGCATGGCCAGGGCGCGCGGCCTCGACCTCAAGATCGAGGCGACGACCGATCGCCGCGCGGGTCTCACCGACTGCGATGCGATTCTCTCGAGCTATCGCCCCGGCGGCTTCGCGGCGCGCGTCCTCGACGAGAGGATCCCGCTCAAGCACGGCATCATCGGCCAGGAGACGCAGGGGCCGGGCGGCTTCTTCATGGCCCTGCGCGCGATCCATGCGATGCAGGAGATCCTCTGCGATGTCGAGGACGTGTGTCCCGGCGCGCGCATCTTCAACTACACGAACCCCGTCAACGTGCTCGCGCAGGCGGTCACGACGCACACGGACGTGCCGTTCGTCT
Organism: uncultured Actinomycetes bacterium; assembly: GCA_963713435.1. Lineage (GTDB taxonomy): Bacteria > Actinomycetota > Thermoleophilia > Gaiellales > JALYLC01 > JALYLC01. The sequence goes on along the minus strand of CAVQLU010000011.1, from coordinate 131,331 downwards.
CGCTCTGCGAGGGGCCGATCTACTTCACCGATCAGATCGCGCGCGCAGCCGATCTCGATCGCGAGGAGCTCGACACGGTCATGGTGGGCCTCAACCACGCCTGCTGGAGCGTCAAGCACGAGTACAAGGGCGCCGACGCCATGCCGCTCGTGGCCGAGGCCTGGGAGCGGCGCAAGGACGATCCCGAGCTGACCGGCGTCCTGCGGCGGCAGCTGCGCATCGCGGCCGAGATGGACGCCATCCCGGCCGACTACTTCCAGTACTACTACTGCCAGGACGAGGTGCTCGCCGAGCTGCAGGCCAAGCCGACCACGCGCGCCGAGGACATCCTCGGCTGGTCGACCGGCTACTGGGAGCACTACGCCGAGCAGGCCGAGAGCGACGATCCGCAGCTCGACCCGAAGTTCTCGCGCGGCGGCATCCACGAGCTCGAGCTCGCGATCGATGCGATGGACGCGGTCTTCAACGAGAAGGACGAGATTCTGACGGTCAACGTCCCGAACGCCGGCGGGGTGCTCCCGGGCTTCGACGAGACGCTTGTCGTCGAGCTGCTCGGCCGCTGCGGCGGGCCCGACGGCTGGATCCAGCCGTTGCCGGTGCCCGCGCCGCTCCCGGCGCATGTCCGGGGCCTGGTGCACGAGCTGGGCGAGTACCAGGCGCTGGCCGCCGACGCAGCCTGGGAGGGCACGCGGCGCGACGCCATCCACGCGCTCGCGGCACACCCGCTGATGGTCGACCTCGATCGCACCGAGCGCGTCTACGACGAGCTCGCGCACGCGCACCGCGAGCACCTGCCCGCGCGCCTGCTGCCCGCATAGTCCTTCTCAGATCGTCGCGACGGCCTGCATGTCGCGGATCCGGCGCGTGAGCGTCGACATGATCCCGAGCGTGATCTTCGGCTCGCTCTCGAGCAGCTTGAGGAACTTCGTGCGCGGGATGACCAGCGCGAAGACATCGCTGTCGGCGATCACGGATGCCGACCGGGGCTCGCCGTCGATGAGAGCCATCTCGCCGAAGAAATCGCCCATGTGCAACGCGACCCCGCGGCCTGGCACGTCGACGTGCGCCGTGCCGTCGAGGATGACGTAGAACGCGTCGGCGGGCCTGCCGCGATGCACGATCACGGTGTGCGGCGCGTAGCGCTTGGTCGAGGCACAGCCCGCGACCTTGCCCAGATGACGCTTCGAGAGCGATGCGAAGAGCGGGATCTCCGCGAGCAGCGTGGCCGCCTCGCGGCCCAGGGGCTGGTGTGCGTGCCCCGGCGCACTGCCTGCGCGCCCCTCGGCGATGAGCTGAGCCAATCCCGTCTGCCCTTGCATGCTGCGGGCGAGTGTAGCGTCTCCCGCATGCTCTTTCTCGGTGTCGACGGCGGCAACACGAAGACGATCGCCCTGGCGTGCGGCGCCGACGGGCGCATCGCCGGGCATGCGCGCACCGGCCTGAGCGACATCTACTCCGTCGCCGACCCGGCGGTTGCCGTCGCCGAGATCGTGCGCGGGGCGAAGGCGGCGATCGCTGCGGCGGGCGGCGGTGGGGTGGAATGCGCGTACTACTCGCTGGCGGGCGCCGACTGGCCGGTCGACATCGCCTACTTCGAGAACGAGCTGACGCGGCAGATCCCGGCGGGGCGCACCATCGTCGTCAACGACGCGATCGGCGCCATCCGCTGCGGCGCCGACGACGGCGTCGGCTGCTCGTTCGTGTGCGGCACGGGCACCGCTCTCGGCGCCCGGGCGGCCGATGGCCGCCACTGGCACGTGAGCTGGCTGGCCGCGCCGTACTTCACGATCGACCTCACGCGCGCGACGATCGACGCCGCCATCCGCAGCGAGCTCGGCATGCTGGCGGCGAGCTCCCTGCCGGAGCGGGTGGCCGAGGTCTACGGCGTGCGCGACGCCGCTGCCGTGATGGAGCTCGTCACGGGTCGCGGGCGTCGCACGGCCGCGCATTCCGCTCGGAGCGCTCTTGCTCGACTGCGCGGCCGAGGGCGACGAGCTGGCGCGGGAAAAGGTCGTGTGGGTCGCGCGCGAGAACGCCGCCTACCTGCGCGCCGGCGCGCGCGCCTGCGGTCTCGGAGAGCCGACGCCGGTCACCTTGGCCGGCGGTGTCATGCGCCACAGCTCCCCGCTTCTGATCGACGCGCTGGCCGAGGCGCTCCCGGGCTGCGAGTTGCGCCGCGCCCGGCGCGAGCCCGCCGCCGGGGCGCTGCTCGCGGCGCTCGACGGAGGCGGGGCAGGGGCCGTCGCGCTGGACTCCTCGGCGCTGCCGCCGGATCTCTTCACGACCGCGTAGCGGCTGTCTGTCGATTCCTGAACCTCCCGTTCGTCCTCGCTACTGTCAACCCGTATCGCGAGCAAGGGAGCGCCACCGTGCAGTACATGCTTCTGATCCACGACGATCCGTCGGCCTGGGCCGGGATGAGCGAGGAGCAGGTCAACGCGGTCATGGGCGAGTACTTCGCCTATTCCGCCGCGATCCGCGAGGAGGGCATCTTCGTCGACGGCAACGCGCTGAAGGGCCCCGAAGAGGCGCACACCGTGCGCATGCGCAACGGCGATCGCCTCGTTGCCGACGGCCCGTTCGCCGAGACCAAGGAGCTCGTCGGCGGCTACTACGTCGTCGATTGCGCCACGCTCGATCAGGCCATCGATGCCGCGTCGCGCATCCCGAGCGCGCGCTTCGGCGCCGTCGAGGTGCGTCCGGTCGCGCAGATGTGAGCACGCAGCCCCCGCTGCAGCGCGAGGCCATCGGCTGGCTCTACCGGGAGTGGTTCGGCCGGGCCGTCGGTGTCCTCGCGCGCAGCGTCGGCGATCTCGATCTGGCGGAGGAAGCCGTGCAGGACGCGTTCGCCACGGCGGTCGAGCGCTGGCCGCGCGACGGCCTGCCGGACGATCCCGGCGCCTGGATCATCCGCACCGCCCGCAACCGCGCCATCGATCGCCTGCGCCGGCGGCGCATGGCAACCGAGCGCGAACGCCAGGCGGTCGAGCTCGAGGCGCTGCGGCGGGCGATCGAGCCCGAGCGCGATTCGACGATCCCCGACGAGCGCCTCGGCCTGATGTTCGCGTGCTGCCACCCGTCGCTCGCGCCGGAGGCGAGCGTCGCCCTCACCTTGCGCCTGGTCGCCGGCCTCACCGTCGAGGAGATCGCACGAGCGCTGCTCACGACGCCGCCGGCGATCTCGCAGCGACTCGTGCGCGCCAAGCGGGCGCTGCGCGAGGGCCGCGTGAGCATGGACGTCCCCGCCGACCCCGAGCTGCCCGAGCGGCTCGGCTCCGTGCTCGCAGTCGTCTACCTCGTGTTCAACGAGGGCTCCGCCGCGACCGGAGGCGAGCAAGCGATGCGCGCGGAGCTGTGCAGCGAGGCGATCCGCCTCGCGCGCGTGCTCGCAGGGTTGATGCCCGACGAGAGCGAGGCGCGCGGCCTCCTGGCGCTCTGCCTGGCCACGGACGCGCGCCGCGGCGCGCGCTACGACGCCGTCGGTCGCTACGTGACGCTCGAGGAGCACGACCGCTCGCTCTACGATGCAGCGGAGGCGGCCGAGGCCGATGAGCTCGTGCGCGGCACGCTGGCGCAGGGCCCCGGGCCGTACGCGCTCGAGGCGGCGATCTCGTCCTTGCACACGCTGGCGCCGACCTACGCCGAGACCGACTGGGAGCAGATCGCGGCGCTCTACGACCTCCTGGCGCGCTCCGATCCATCGCCCGTGATCGCGCTCAACCGCGCGCTGGCGGTGTCATTCGCCGAGGGGCCGGAGGCGGCGCTGCCGTTGCTGGCCCGAGCTGAAGGGCTCACTGGCCGGGTACGCGCCGTTCCACGCAGCCTGCGCCGACGTGCAGCGCAGGCTCGGAGACGACGCCGCGGCGCGCGAGGCCTACGAGCGCGCGCTCGCGCTCACCGGCAATCCCGGCGAGCGCGAGTTCCTCGCGCGGCGTCTCCGCGATCTCGGATAGCGGGGGGTCAGACGGCTTCGGCGTACGCGGCCGCACGGACGCGCGGGACGCTCGCGCCGGAGCCGACGACGCGCTGCAGGTCGTCGGCGCCGCGGCGGGCGGCCAGCGGATCGCGACCGTAGAGCGGCGAGTCGATCCCGTTGGTCATGAACGACCGGACGGCGTCGAGCGTCTCGCGCGAGACGGTGGTCTCGGGGTTGCGCAGCTCGGCGGCGACCGTGGAGAGCGCCGGGGCGGCGGACAGCACGACGGCCGGATGCGTGAGCTGTCGACGCGTGATGGTGGAGGGCCCGTGGCGTCCTTGATCGCGCCGTCGATGGAGCGCGCCCAGACCGCGCGCTCGTCCATGGTGACCTCGCGGGACGCCTTCGCCAGCACCTTGTGGAAGCAGGCCGCGCTCGGTGATCTCGTTGTTGACGAACATTGCTCTTTCACCTCGAAGAGGACGGAGTTTCGTGTCGCAACGTCAAGGTAGTGGCGCACTGCGCACGAAAGCGAACGCGGCGGGAGTGGCACTCCTCGAAGTCACCACAATCGTCACTCCTGGGAGCGTTGCTCCAGAGCGCTCAGCCGGCCAGGAAGCGGTAGCCGAGCCCCGGCTCCGTGACGATCAGCGCCGGGTGCCGCGGATCCTCCTCGATGCGCCGCCGCAGCTGCGAGATCTGGACTCGCAGGTTGTCGGCTGCGGCCGCATCGGGATCGCCCCACACCTCCGCGACGATCGCGCGGTGTGTCAGCAGCCGCCCGGGGTGGCGCAGGAAGCAGGCGAGCAGCGCGAACTGCGTGCGCGTCAGTGACACGACCTCGCCGCGCACCGTGGCGGTGTACTCGGCCAGGTCGAGCCTGACCGGGCCGCGCTCGAGCCAGTTCGACTCGCTCAGCGCTCCTGCCGCCGACTCGCCGTGGCGCAGCGCAACGCGCACGCGCGCCAGCAGCTCGCGCACCGAGAACGGCTTGGCGACGTAGTCGTCGGCGCCGAGGTCGAGCGCCTCGACCTTGGCCGCGTCCTCGCCCTGGGCCGAGAGCACGATGATCGGGAGCGTCGGGAAGAGCACGCGCACGCGCTGGATGACGTCGAAGCCGCTGATGCCGGGCAGGCCGAGGTCGAGCAGGACGAGGTCGAACGCGCCGTTCGTGATGCGCGCGAGCGCATCCTCGCCGCTCAGCACCGCCGTGACGACGTACTCCTGGGCCTCGAGCGCGACGCGCAGCGCCCGCAGGACGGTCGGCTCGTCGTCGACGACCAGGATCCAGGGCTGCTTCACGTCGCCGCCGGCAGCTCGACCGTGAACGTGGCGCCGCCGCCCGGGCGTCGGGATCGACGCGGATGTGGCCGCCGTGCGCCTCCACGAAGCCGCGGCTGATGGCGAGGCCCAGGCCCGTGCCCGCGCGCCGGTCGTGCCCGGGGCGCAGGCGGTAGTACGGCTCGAAGATGCGCCGTCGCTCGGCCTCGGGCACGCCGTGGCCGTGATCGACGACGGCGATGCGCAGCAACTCGCCGTCGCTCGAGGCGTACAGGCCGAGCGCGTCGTCGGGGTCGGCGCGGCTGGCGTTCTCGAGCAGGTTCACGAGCACCTGGCGGATCATCGTCTCGTCGACGCTCACGGGCGGCAGCTCGGCCGCGCCGTCGATGTCGACGATCTGGCCGTCGAGCGCCGCGGCGGCATCGTCGACCGCGGCGTAGAGCAGCTCGTCGACCGGCATGACCGTGCGCCGCGGCTGCAGCACGCCGGCCTCGATGCGCGAGAGGTCGAGCATGTTGGCGACCAGCCGCACGAGCCGATCGGCCTCGTGCTCGATTCCGCCGATCAGCGCCTCGCGCTCGTGCTCGGGCACGTCCTCGCGCAGGGCCGAGGCGGCCGCGGTGATCGCCGTGAGCGGCGTGCGCAGATCGTGCGAGACCGACTGCAGCAGCGCGGTGCGCAGGCGGTCGGTCTCCTGGAGCGCCTGCAGCAGCAGCGCTTCGTGCTCCAGCCGCGCCCGCCCGAGAGCGAGCCCGAGGATGCCGCAGAACGACTCGAGCACCGCCTGGGTCTCCTGCTCGACCGCGCGCTGCCCGGTGTCGACGGCCAGCAGCCCGAACGTGATGCCGCTGTCGGAGATCGGGAGCGTCAGCCGCCCGCCCTCACCGCGGAGGCTGCGCACCTCGGGCGCCTCCTGCGGCGAGAGCGCCTGCTCGAGCCGCGCCGAGGCGTCGCGGTCGCCGATGCGCTCGTCGAGCTCCTGGTCGCGCACCGTCACCCGTAACGCTGCGCCCCGCAGGCCGAGCCCCTCGCTCAGGTCGGACAGCGTGCGGCGCAGGGCCGGGCGCAGATCGTCGCTGCGGATGAGGTCGATGGCGAGCGTCTGCAGCAGCTCCATGCTGCGGGCGCGGCGTTCGGCGGCGGCGCTCGCAGTCCGGTAGCCGCCCACGTAGTTCGCGAGCAGCAGCGCGATCAGCACGTAGATGATGAACGCCGCGATGCTCGCCGCGGAGTCGATGCGGAACGAGTAGTAGGGCTGCGTGAAGAGGAAGTTGAAGACGAGCGCGCTGATCAGCGCGAGCACGAGCGAGAGCGTGCGGCCGCCGTTCGAGGCCACGAGCGGGGGCAGCAGCAGCACGAGGGCGATGGAGCCCGTGTCGAGGTCGTCCCGCAGCGGCACGAGCACCGCGATCGCCACCAGCAGGAGGAAGAGCGAGGCCGCGCCGGCCAGCGCGCCGCGCCAGGCCGCCTCCTCGTCCAGCTCGGGGAGGCGGCGGCGGATGACGGCGACCAGGCGCGCGCGGAGAGTCATTGTGATCGCAACTCTGACAGGGCCTGGTTGAGACGCAGCACATTCACCCGGCGGCTGCCCAGGAATCCGAGCGTCGGATCTTCGACGTTGCCCCGCACGATCTGCTCGACCTGTGCGGGCTGGAGTCCGCGGGCGCGTGCGACGCGCTTCACCTGGATCAGCGCGCCGGGCAGCGAGATCGTCCGGATCGAGACCCGAGCCCGAGGCGGTGACGAGGTCGACCGGCACCTGGGAGGCGGACACGCCGTCCTGCTTCGCGGTGGCTGCGAGCGCGCCCTGCACCGACTTGGCGAGCGCGGCGCTGTTGGGGCCGAGATTCGAGCCACCCGAGCCGTTGGCGTCATAGCCGACGGCCGATTGGCGGCCGTGGAACCACTGTGCGCCCTTCCAATCCTGACCGAGCAGGGACGAGCCGATCACGCGCCCGCCGGCGTGCACGAGCGAGCCGTTGGCCTTGTCCGAGAGCCCGACCTGGCCGATGCCCCAGATCACGACGGGGTAGGCGATGCCGCAGATGACGGTGAGCGCGGCGAGGGCGAGCAGTGAGCGAACGATGTCGCGGAACATGGTGGGCATTCCGATCACCCTCCGAGGGCGGTGACGATGATGTCGATGAGCTTGATGCCGACGAACGGCGCGATGATCCCGCCGAGTCCGTAGATGGCGACGTTGCGGCGCAGCAGGCTGGCCGCGGAGGCGGGGCGGTAGGCCACGCCGCGCAGCGCGAGCGGGACGAGCGCGATGATGATCAGCGCGTTGAAGATGATCGCCGAGAGGATCGCCGTGTGGGGCGAGTGCAGATCGAGGATGTTGAGCGAGTCGAGCTGCGGGTAGGCCGCCACGAAGATCGCCGGGATGATCGCGAAGTACTTGGCGAGGTCGTTCGAGATCGAGAACGTGGTCAGCGCGCCGCGGGTGATCAGCAGCTGCTTGCCGATCTCGACGATGTCGAGCAGCTTGGTCGGGTTGGAGTCGAGGTCGACCATGTTGCCGGCCTCCTTGGCGGCGGAGGTGCCCGCGTTCATCGCCACGCCGACGTCGGCCTGGGCCAGCGCGGGCGCGTCGTTGGTGCCGTCGCCCGTCATCGCGATCAGCTGGCCGCCCTCCTGCTCCTTGCGGATCAGCGCGAGCTTGGCCTCGGGCGTGGCCTCGGCGAGGTAGTCGTCGACGCCCGCCTCGGCCGCGATGGCCGCGGCCGTGAGCGGGTTGTCGCCGGTGATCATCACGGTGCGGATGCCGGCTGCGCGCATCTGCTCGAAGCGCGCGCGGATGCCGTCCTTGACGACGTCCTTGAGCTCGACGACGCCGAGCACGCGGGCGTCGGAGCAGACGACGAGCGGCGTGGATCCGGCGCGCGCGACGCCGTCGACGATCTCGGACAGCTCGGCGGGGATGACGCCGCCGCGCTCCTCGACGAACTTCCGCACCGCGTCGCCCGCGCCCTTGCGCAGCTCGCGACCGTCGATGTCGACGCCGCTCATGCGGGTCTCGGCCGAGAAGGGGATGAAGCGCGCCGAGGAGGCGGCCAGGTCGCGCCCGCGCAGGTCGAAGAGCTCCTTCGCGAGCACGACGATCGAGCGGCCCTCGGGCGTCTCGTCCGGCAGGGACGAGAGCTGCGCGGCCTCGGCCAGTTCGCGGTCGCTCACGCCCGGGACGGGCAGGAAGCGCGCGGCCTGGCGGTTGCCGAGCGTGATCGTGCCGGTCTTGTCGAGCAGCAGCACCGAGACGTCGCCGGCTGCCTCGACCGCGCGGCCGGAGGTGGCGAGCACGTTGCGGCGCACGAGGCGGTTCATGCCGGCGATGCCGATGGCGGAGAGCAGCGCGCCGATGGTCGTCGGGATGAGCGAGACGAAGAGCGCGGCCAGCACGGCGAGCGTGATGCTCGCGCCGGCCAGATGCGCCATCGGCACGAGTGCCGCGCACACGACGAGGAAGATCAGGCTCATGCCGGCCAGCAGGATGGAGAGCGCGATCTCGTTGGGCGTGCGCTGGCGCTCGGCGCCCTCGACGAGCGCGATCATGCGGTCGAGGAACGTCTCGCCGGGGTTCGCGGTGACGCGGACGACGATGCGGTCCGAGAGCACGCGCGTGCCGCCGGTGACGCCCGAGCGATCGCCGCCCGACTCGCGGATCACGGGCGCCGACTCGCCGGTCACGGCCGACTCGTCGACCGAGGCGATGCCCTCGACGATCTCGCCGTCGGCCGGGATCACGTCTCCCGCCTCGCAGACGACGCGGTCGCCGGCGCGCAGATCGGGTGCCGGGCGCGGCTCCTCGACGTCGCCGGGGCCGAGCAGGCGCGCGATCGTGGTGGTGCGCGTCTTGCGCAGACTCTCGGCCTGGGCCTTGCCGCGGCCCTCGGCGAGCGCCTCGGCGAAGTTGGCGAAGAGCACGGTCAGCCACAGCCAGATGGCGATCTGGGCCTCGAACGCGACCGCGTGCCCCTGGGCGACGTCGACGACCAGCTGTCCGGTCACGAGCACCGAGACGACCCACACCGAGAGGATCACGGGGTTGCGCAGAAGCGCGCGCGGGTCGAGCTTGCGGAACGAGTCGAGCAGTGCGGCGCGAGCGATCGTGGGCTCGAGCAGCGAGGTGGTGGCGGTGGTCACCAGAGCCTCCCGGTGAGGGCTTCGCTCAGCGGGCCGAGAGCGAGGGCGGGGAAGAAGGAGAGGGCGCCGACCAGCAGGATCACGCCGATCAGGAGCCCGACGAAGATCGGCGAGGCGGTCGGCATGCTGCCGCTCGAGGGCGGCCGGGTGCGCTGCGCCGCCAGCGAGCCGGCCAGGCCGAGCGCGGGCAGGATCACGAGGAAGCGGCCGAACACCATCGCCGCGCCCAGGAGGTAGTCGTAGTAGTTCGTCGCCGCGGTCAGGCCGGCGAAGGCCGAGCCGTTGTTGTTCCAGGTCGAGGCGAGCGCGTAGAGGATCTCGCTGAAGCCGTGCGGACCGGCGTTGAGCGGGCCGGCCAGGCCGTCGTGGATGACCGACGTGACGCCGACCGAGACGAGGAAGCCGACCGGCATCACGAGCACGCCGAGCGTGGCGAGCTTCACCTCGCGTGCGCCGATCGACTTGCCCAGGAACTCCGGCGTGCGCCCCACCATCAGGCCGGCGATGAAGACGGTCAGCGTGGCGAACAGCAGGATCGAATAGAGCCCGGTGCCGACGCCGCCCGGGGCGACCTCGCCCAGCAGGATCATCGTCATGGGGACGGCGCCCCCGATGGCGGTGAAGGAGTCGTGCATCGAGTTGACGGCGCCGGTCGACGTGCCGGTCGTCGCGACGCTGAAGATCGACGCCTCCTGGAGCGTGAAGCGCTGCTCCTTGCCCTCCATGTTGGCTGCGTGCGTGAGCCCGGCTGCCGTGAGCGCGGGCGTGGTGCGCGTCTCGGCGGCCATTGAGATGCCGAATCCGGTGCCGAGCAGGAGCAGCATCGCGGCCAGCAGCGCGACGCCTTCGCGCATGCGCCCGACCATCCGCCCGAACAGGAACGGCATGGCGAAGGGGATCAGGAGCAGGCTCCAGATCTCGAGCAGGTTCGTGAACGGCGTCGGGTTCTCGTAGGGGTGCGCCGCGTTGGCGTTGAACGAGCCGCCGCCGTTGGTGCCGAGCTCCTTGATCGCCTCCTGCGAGGCGAACGGGCCGCGCGCGATGGTCTGGGTCGCACCGGAGAGCGTCTGGACGTGTGCGGGTCCGTCGAAGGTCTGGACGGCGCCCCGTGCGAGCAGCACGACGCCGACGACGAGCGCGAGCGGCAGCAGCACGTAGAGCGTGCCGCGCACCATGTCGGCCCAGAAGTTGCCGATGCCGCCGCTCTCGCTGCGGCAGAAGCCGCGCACCATCGCGACCGCCACCGCCATGCCCACCGCGGCCGAGGCGAAGTTCTGCACGGCCAGGCCGCTCATCTGCGTGAGGTAGCTCATGGTGAGCTCGGGCGAGTAGGACTGCCAGTTCGTGTTGGTCACGAAGGAGACCGCGGTGTTGAACGCCAGGTCGGGGCGGACGCCCTTCATGTCGGCGGGATTGAGGGGCAGAACCCCCTGCAGGCGCTGCAGCGCGTACAGCGCGAGCGAGGAGACGAACGAGAAGACGAGCACGGCGCGCGCGTAGGAGACCCAGCCCATGTCGTGCTCGGGGTCGACGCGCAGCAGCCGGTAGATGGCGCGCTCGAGCGGGCGCAGCCAGCTCAGCGCGCGCCCGGGCCGACCCTCGTAGACGCGCTGCAGGTGCAGCGAGAGCAGCGCGGCTGCGGCCACGAGGCTCCCGACGAGGACGATGAGCAGAATCGCGGTCGCCATCAGAAGCGCTCCGGGCGGATCAGCGCCACGATGAAGTAGATGAAGAGGCCGACCGTGACGATCAGGCCGATGACCTGAGAGAGCGTCATAGTCGCTCGATTCCGGCCAGGAACGCGAGGCAGGCCGCGAAGAGCACGACGGTGAAGGCGATGGCGAAGAAGTCCATGCCTCGACGCTATGCCTCGCCTGCGAAGACGCCCGAAAGGCGGCGGCCCGCCGTCTGAAGAGCGTCTAAAGAGCCCCGATCGCCGTGCCTGTGCGGCCTAGACTCGAAGGCGTGGCAGCACCTACCCGCCTGCGTGGATTCCTGCGCCTGTATCTCGGCGCCGCCGCCGGCGTGGGCAAGACCTACCAGATGCTCGGCGACGCGCGGCTGGCCGCGGAGGAGGGCGCCGACCTCGTGATCGGCTATCTCGAGCCGCACGGGCGCGTCGCCACGGAGGAGCGCGCGCGCGGCCTCGAGCGTGCGCCGCTCCTGCGCTACGGCTCCGGCGGCCGCGCCGAGAGCGAGCCCGACTACGACTGGCTGCTCGAGCGTCGCCCGAGCGTCGCGATCATCGACGAGCTGGCGCACACGAATGCGTCGGGATCGAAACGCCCCAAGCGCTACGACGACGTCGCCCTGCTGCTCGACCACGGCATCGACGTCTGGACGACCGTCAACATCCAGCATCTCGAGAGCCTCAACAGCCGCATTCGCGCGCTCACGGGCGTCGAGGTGCGCGAGACGTTCCCCGATCGCTGGCTGCACGAGGCGGACGAGATCCGCCTCGTCGATCTCAGCCCGCGCTCGCTGCGCGAGCGCATCGCGCGCGGACTCGTGTACCCCGCCGATCGCGTCGATGCCGCGCTGAGCGGCTTCTTCACGGTCGAGAACCTGACGGCCCTGCGCGCGCTCGTGCTGCACGAGCTGGCAGAGGTCGCCGCGGCCGAGCTGGAGAGCACCTCGCCCGAGGCCCGCCCGAGCGAGCGCGTGCTGGTCGCGATCGGCGGGCGCCGCGATTCGTACGCCTATCTGATCCGCACGGGCGCGCGCCTTGCGCGCCGCAGCGACTCGGAGCTGTACGTGCTCTGCGTCGAGCCGCAGGACGGGCGCATCGACGCCGAGACGGCGCGGGTGCTCGGCGACGCCGAGGCACTGACGCGTTCCCTGGGCGGTATCTTCCTGCGGCGGCGCGCCGACAACCCGGCCGCCGAGATCATCCGCGAAGCCGGTGCCCAGCACATCACGCAGATCGTGATCGGCAAGAGCCGCCGCTCGTCGTTGCGCATCCGTTTCGGCGGCTCACTCATCGAGGCAGTGCTGCGCGGTACTTCGGGAATCGACGTGCATGTCGTCGCCGACCCCGCCACCTCCGGTGCCGGGCAATGAGCGCGTCCGGCCGCAGCGTCAAGCGGACGCTCGTCGGGCGCCGCATGCCTACGGGCAGCCTCGAGGACGAGCTGCTGCCGCGCTGGATCGCGCTGCCGATCTTCGCGTCCGACCCGCTCTCGTCGGTCGCCTATGCGACGGAGGCGGCGCTCGTCGTGCTGATGGCGACCTCGGTTGCGTCGCGCGAGCTGATCATCCCGATCTCCGCGATCATCGCGCTGCTCCTGATCGTCGTGGTGCTCTCGTACCGCCAGACGATCTTCGCCTACCCGAACGGCGGCGGCTCCTACGTCGTGGCCAAGGAGAACCTCGGCCAGATGGCCGGGCTCGTGGCCGCGGCCTCGCTGCTCATCGACTACGTGCTGACGGCGGCCGTCTCGATCGCCTCGGGCGTCTTGGCGGTGACCTCGGCCGTGCCCGAGCTCTCGACGCACGCGGTTGAGCTCAGCCTCGGCGTGCTGATCGTGCTGGTGCTGGTGAACCTGCGTGGCGTGCGCGAGTCGGGCTTCGTGTTCGCGCTGCCGACGTACGGCTTCATCATCGCCGTCGGCGCGACGATCGTCGTCGGATTGGTGCGCGGGATCTTCTGGGGCTGGCCGACCGCGCAGGTTCCCGACCCGGCGCAGGTGGGCCTCGCGGGCGGGGTCGGCGTGATCATCCTGCTGCGGGCGTTCGCCTCGGGCTGCAGCGCGCTGACGGGCGTCGAGGCGATCTCGAACGGCGTCACCGCGTTCCGCCGCCCGCAGGCGCGGAATGCCGCCAGCACGCTGCTGTGGATGGGCGTGATCGCCGTCGTGCTCTTCCTGGGCGTCTCGGTGCTGGCCTACAAGGTGGACGCGCGCCCGAGCGACTCGGTGTCCGTCCTGTCGGAGATCGCGCGCGCCGTCTTCCCGCCCGGCGGATCGTCCTTCGGCTACTACGCCGTGCAGGCCACCACGGCCGCGGTGCTCGTGCTGGCGGCCAACACCGCGTTCCAGGGCTTCCCGCGCCTGGCGGCGCTGCTCGCCGCCGACAGCTTCGTGCCGCGCCAGTTTTCCAACCTCGGCGACCGGCTCGTCTACTCCAACGGCATCCTCGTCCTGGCACTTGCGGCCGGCGCGCTGATCGTGGGCTTCCACGCCGACGTCCTCAGCCTGATCCACCTCTACCTGCTGGGCGTCTTCACGGCCTTCACGCTCTCGCAGCTCGGCATGGTGCGGCACAACTGGGGGCGCCGCGACGCGGGCGGGTCGAAGGGATCGCTGATCTACAAGATCGGCCTCAACGCCACCGGCTGCGCCCTCACGGGTCTGGTCGGCGTGATCGTGATCGCGACGAAGTTCGGCGAGGGCGCCTGGATGGTCGTGATCGCGATCCCCATCCTCGTGCTGGCGTTCGTCACCGTGGGGAAGCACTACGCCGACGTCCGTACGCGGCTGCGTGATCCGGGCGGCGTCTACGGCGCGCTGCGCGGGCCGGTGGTGCTCTACGTCAGCGCGCTCGACGATGCGACCGCCGAGGCCCTGCGCTACGTGCGCGCGATCGCCTGCGACCGCTTCCTCGCGATCCACGTGGCCGATCCCGACGGCGTCAGCGGCATCGCCCAGGCCTGGCGCGGCTTCAGCGGCGACGGGCCTCCGCTCGTCGCGCTGCCGCGCGAGCGCACCGTCTCGGGCACCGTGGCGCGCTACGTGCGGGAGCTCGAGCACGGCCCGGGCGAGGTGACGACGCTCGTCGTCCCCGAGCTGTTCCGGCGCCGATCGCTGGTCGCGATCGTTCGTGGCCGCACCACGCTCGCGCTGCGGCTCCGCCTCCAGGGCGAGGCCGACATCGTCCTGGCCGACGTGCCCGTCGTCGCCGACGCCGCCCGGCCGCACGGGCTGCCGCCCGGCGAGCAGAAGACCGTCGTGCTGCTGCCCATCTCCGAGCTCAACGCGGCCTCGCGGCACGCGCTCGACTACGCGCTCGGGCTCGGCAGCGAGCACGTGCTCGGCCTGCACGTCGATCTGGGCGCCGACGACGTCTCGCAGACGCGTGCGGCCTGGGCCGCGCGCGCGCTGCCGATCCCCATCAAGGTCGTGCCGTCGCCCTATCGCGACCTCGGGCAGCCGCTGCTCACCGAGATCCGGGCGATCACGGCCGACCCGGGGACCGTGTGCGTGGTCGTGATGCCGGAGATCATCAGCCCGCACCGCTGGCAGCGGGTCCTGCACAACCAGCGGGCGCTCTTCATCAAGCGGCTCCTGCTGTTCGAGGATCGCGTGGTGCTGACGAGCGTGCCGTACCGCCTGCCTGAGCCGGGGGCGGCTCCGCCCCTCCCGGGCGACGGTGCGGTGCGGGCGCCCGAGCGGACGTATGCGGCGATCCCGGTGCCGGCCACTGCGCGCAGCGCGCAGGTGCCCGCCGAGCGGGCCCCGCGCAGTCGCGGCGTCCCGGACGCGCGCGTCTCGACGGAGACGATCTGGAGGATGTTCGAGGGCTTCGCCGGCTCGATGGCGCTGCTCGCGGTGACGCTCGTCGGTCTGCTCCTCCTGCGCGATCACCTGAGCGTCGAGACGGTCGCGCTCGTCCTGCTCCTGCCGCCGCTCGTGGCCGCGCTCTCCGGGCGCGCCCTGGCGCTCGTGATGGCCGCGTTCGGAGCCTTGCTCTTCAACTTCTTCTTCCTCCAGCCCTACTACACGCTCTCGATCGAGACCGGCCGCGGCATCGCCGCCTTCCTCGTCTACGCCACGGTCGCGATGATCGTGGCGGTCGTCGCCGGGCGGTTGCGAGAAGCCCGCGCCGAGGCCGATGCGCGCGTCGGTCAGGAGCAGGTGCTCCACGGCGTGGCGCTCGACCTGCTGGCGGGAACGCCGCGCGAGGATGTGCTTCGCGCCCATCTCGAGCGCATCGCCGATGCACTCGACGTCGCCGCGGCGGCGACCGTCGACGGCGCGCGGGTCATCCTCGCCGGCGATGCCACCCCGGCGCTGCTCTCGGCCGAGCTGCCGAGCGTGCGCTACCACGCCGCCCGGTTCGGCGAGCACGGGCGCATCGTCATCGACGGCGGGGTGCGGCTGAGCCGCGAGCAGACCCAGCTGATCGACACGTTCGCGCGCCTGCTGGACGCCGAGCGCGTCGGCGCGGGGGTCAGTTGACGGCCTGCACCTCGTCGTCGCTGCGAGCGATCGCGGCCTCGATCCGGCCCAGAGCGAGGCGCGCGGCGGCGAGCTCGCGCGCCAGGTAGTCGGCGTCGGCGAGCATCTGGGCGGTCGTCTGCCGGTCCTGCTCGTACTGGATGCGGTCGCGCTCGGCCTGTCGGTTCTGGGCCAGCAGGATCAGCGGAGCCGCGTAGGCGGCCTGCGTCGAGAACGCCAGGTTGAGCAAGATGAACGGGTACGGATCGAAGCTCCCCGTGGCCCAGAGCACGTTGATCCCGATCCAGATGATCACGAGCACGGTCTGGATCACGACGTAGCGAGCCGTGCCGAAGTAACGGGCGATGCCCTCGGACACGCGGCCGAAGGCATCGGGGTCGTAATGGGGCCCGACCGCCAGCGAGCGCCTCGGCTGATCGAGGCGCCGATTGCCGGCAACGCGCCAGGTCACACGCTTGTGCATCACCGGCTCCTCTCGTAGGTCAACGCATCGATAGCGAGGCCGCCGCCTCCACGCCCTCCTGCGATCGGAGGCCTGCGCGGAGGAGCAACGGCGCCAGAGGCGCCGGCGTGCACGCTCGGGGTCTGGCCCGCAACGTGCGGGTCTGACCCCAAGCGTGCGGACCTGGCACCGACCCGTGCATGCGGCCGCAACGCCACTGGGCATGCGGAATGTGCCGATCGAGACCGGGCGGCCGTCGGGGGAGGCACGGAGCGCTTCGCGACTCCAACGGTCGCGATGGCGCTTGGTTGAGCCAATGGTCACCCAGGGGTCAGGCCTGCACGGCTGGGGTCAGACCCGCACGGTGCGGGTCAGACCCCGTTCGTGCGGTTCGCGCGGAGGGGACTACCCTCTGCTCGATGCGTTCGTTGCTGAACCGAGCCGGGCCGGCGACGCGGGCCAATACGCAGCGCAATGGGCGCGCCACGGCCGAGCGGCTGGAGCGTTGGCGGCCCGCTCGCGATGCGCTCTGGGCCGTGCTCGACCGGCATCTCGGCCCGGGAGCCTGCGTTGCCGTCGTTGGCGCCGGTAACGGGCACGACGTGCCGCTGCGCCGCCTCGCGGAGCGCTCGCTGCGCGTCGACCTGATCGATCTCGACTCTCGTGCGGCACGGGGTGCGCGCGGGCGGCTGCCGGCCGACCTGCGGCGTCGCGTCGAGGTGCTGCGCGAGGACGTCACGGCGGGAATCGCCGACGAGCTCGTGGCGGAGGCCGCGCGCGGTGATCTGCCGGCAGCGCGCGAGGCGCCTCCGGCTCCGCTCGGCAAGGGCGCCTACGACCTGGTCGTCGGCGATCTGCTCTACAGCCAGCTGCTCTATCCCGCGCTGCGCGACACGGCGCTGCCACGTGAGCGTGTCGGCGTCGTGCTCGAGCGCATCGATCGCCCGCTCGTGGCCTCCGTCGTGCGGCGGCTGCACGCCAGCGTCGCCCGCGGCCGGGCCGTCGTGCATGTGCACGACCCGCTCGGCTGGTGGGACGACCATGTGCAGCCGGTGACGCTCGAAGAGATTCTCGCGGCGGCCGACGCCGATACGGAGAGTGCGCTCGAGCTCGTCGCGCGCGGCCACGGGCCGAGCGCCTGCGACCCCCGCGCGATCTCGCTCGAAGCGGGCCTCGACCCCGTCGAGACCGCTTTCTGGCGCTGGCCGTTCCAGAGCGGCGTGGACTACCTCGCCTGCGCGACGGTCACGTACCCGGCCGGGCCTCCTCTCCACTAGCCTCTCGGCCATGGACGAACTCGAGCGCTACCTGTCGCAGCACTACTGGACCGAGGACGACGTGCTGCGCGAGGTGCGCGCCGACATCGCCGAGCGCGGGCCGCAGATCCAGGTCAGCGCGGAGGCCGGGCGGCTGCTCGCGCTGCTCGTGCGACTGGCAGGCGCGACGCGAGTGCTCGAGCTGGGGACGCTGTTCGGCTACAGCGGCATCTGGATGGCGCGCGAGCTGCCGCCGGGCGGACGGCTCGACACGGTCGAGCGCGTGACAGTTGCACGCCGACGCGGCCGAGCACTGGTTCGAGCGCGCCGGCCTGGCCGACCGCGTGACCGTGCACCGCGGAGCTGCCCTCGACGTGATCGCGACGCTGCCGGGCCCCTACGACGTGGCGTTCATCGACGCCGACAAGGCGGGCTATCCGGAGTACGCCAGGCTGTCGCTGGAGCGATTGCGGCCGGGCGGTCTCGTGATCGCCGACAACGCGATCCGGCGCGGACGCATCACGCAGGCGGGCATCGACGCCGACATGGACGGCGTGCGCGAGATGCACGACCTGCTGGGCGGCGATGACTCGCTCGTCGCGACGACGGTCCCGGTCGGCGACGGTCTGGCCCTGGCCGTCAAGCGGAGCTGAGCGCCCATGACGACGTACAGCCCGTCGCCCCGCCCGTCGTTCGACGGCCCGGCGGCGATTCCGTACGCGAGCGTGACCCGCCACATCTGGGGCGATCCCGAGGCGGGCGAGGTCGCCGACTGGATCTACGCCTCGACCGAGCGGGTGCACGCGCTCGTGTTCGGTCTCGCGCCGGGCGCCTGGTTCCGCCACTCGCCCGAGTTCCGCACGGTCTTCGGGGCCGACGAGCTGCTCTACGTGCTGCGCGGGACGATGGTGCTCGCGAATCCCGAGACGGGCGAGGTGCTGCGCGTGCCGCGCGGCGGCACCGCCTTCTTCCGCGCGGACACCTGGCACCACGTGCACGCGCACGGGAACGAGGAGCTGCGCGTGCTCGAGCTCTACGCGCCGCCGCCCGCCACCGGCTCCTCCGGCGCCTACGCCCGCACGCGGCCGTATCTCGAGCCGGCCGACTGGCGCTACGGCGACGACTCGCTGCTCGGGCACCTCCCGGGCGGCCGAGCCGGCGCGGCGCACGCTGCACGAGCCCGCGCATCGTCTGGCGCCGCTCGCTCGGCGTGCTGGAAGGTCTCTACTGCAGCACCGAGCACCTGACCGTCGGCGTCCTCGAGCTGAACCCGGGCGAGAGCTCGCTCAGCCACGCCCACGGCGGCGACGAGGTCGTCTACGCGCTCGAAGGCGTCGCTCCACGTGCGCGCGTTCGGCGAGAACGGCACGAGCGTGTTCGAGCTCCATCCGGACGACGCGGCGTTCATCCCCAAAGGCGTCGCGCACGAGTACCGCAGCTACGGCTCCCAGCCGGTGCGCGCCGTGTTCGGCGTCGCGCCCGCCTACCTGCCATGACGCTCGCGGTCGGCATCGACGTAGGGGGCACGAAGATCGCGGGCGGGCTGGTCGACACGGCAACCGGCCTGCTGGAGGCGCGCTTCGAGCGCGTCACGCGGCCCGAGCGCCCGGCCTCGGAGGTGCTCGACGACTGCGTGGCGATGGCGCAGCGGCTGGCGGCCGCGCGGAGCGACGTGCCGATCGGCATGGGCGTCTGCGAGCTGGTCGACAACGAGGGCCACACGCAGTCGGCGCAGACGATCGACTGGCGCACGACCGACCTCGCGGCCGCATTCGCCCGCATCGGCCCGGCCGTGGTCGAGAGCGACGTGCGCGCCGCAGCGATTGCCGAGGCGCGCTTCGGCGGCGGGCGTGGAGTCGATCAGCTGCTCTTCGTGACCGTCGGCACCGGGCATCTCGTGCTGTCTGGTGCTGCGACGGGCGTGCGTATGCGGGGGCGCGCGGCAATGCGATCTGCTTCGGGGCGCCGCCGGTCGAGAACGCTGCAGGCGGCCTCGCGCTTGCGGCCGCCGGAGACCGGCCCTGGGCCGAGGAGGTGCTCGCCGACCCGTCGCTCGACGGCGTCGTGGAAGACGCCGCCGCGGCGCTCGGCGCCGGCCTGGCCTGGCTCGTCAATGCGCTCGACCCGGGCAAGGTCGTGATCGGCGGCGGCCTCGGTCTGGTGGATCGCTACCGCGAGCTCGCGGTCGCGGCCATGCGCCCGATGATCTTCGCCGACAACACGCGCGATGTGCCGGTCCTGCCGGCCGAGCTGGGCGCCGACGCGGGCGTGATCGGCGCGGCGCTTGCCGCCGTCGATCAGCCGCGCTCGAGGTAGAGCGTCGCACGCAGCGCCTCGCCGCTCTGCGGCACGCTGTCGTCGAGCTTGCGGATGTCGGGCACGCGGGTGCGGTCGATCGTCGTCACGTCGGGCCAGTCGATCTCGATGAGGTTGCCGGCCGGATCGCGCAGGTACATCTGCACGCTGCCGTCGGGCAGCTCGTACATGTCCTCGAAGAACGAGTCCTTCTCGGCGATGCCGAGCGCCTGCACGCGCTCGTAGGCCGTCTCGAAGTCGTCCACGTTGATGCCGATGTGGTGGAACGCCGGCGCGTCGGCCTCGCGCTGGAAGAGGTGCAGCTGGAGATCGCCGAGGCGCAGGTACTGCACGGGAAACGCGAACGTGTAGGTCGGGATGCGCTCCATCCCGAAGACCTCGGTGTAGAAGCGCACCGACTCGTCGAGGTCGACGGCGTGGATGCTGACGTGGTTGAACCCCGTGGCGCGCATCAGCTCTTCGGCCTTCGCGACCCACTCGACGATCTGCTCGGCCGTGATCGGGCAGCGACGTGATCTGCACGCCGTAGGGCGAGAGCGCGTCCTCGATGGCCGCGCTCATGATCCCGGGCGACAGCATCCGGCCGCCCTCGCCGGCGCCCTTGATGCCGTACGGCGTGTACGGCGACGGGGTCTCCTGGTGGTCGACGGTCATGACCGGCGCGTCCATCGACGAGGGCAGGTGGTAGTACTCGAAGTCGGCGTTCAGGACGCGGCCCTCGGCGTCGTACTTGTACTCCTCCATCAGCGCCGTGCCGAGTCCCTGCACGGTGCCGCCGATGATCTGCCCGTTGAGCGTCTTCGGGTTCACGATCGTGCCCGCGTCGTGGACGGCCGCGTAGCGCAGGAACTCGAACTTCCCGGTCTCGGGATCGACCTCGATCACCGCGATGTGCCAGGCGTGGCCGACGAACGGGTAGAAGATGCCGAGGTCGGAGCGGTCGTCGTTCGGCAGCGTCGTGAGCGGATGGTCGTAGGTCGACTGCGAGGCGAGGCCGCTCTCCATGTCGGCCGGCAGGTCGAGCCGGAACATGTAGGCGCTGAGCGCGATCTCGGCGAGCGTGAGCTGGCGGTCGGGCACGCCGCGCACGCCCACCGCGCCGTCGCGGAACTCGAGATCGGCCTCGGCCACCTCCAGCTTGTGCGCGACGAGGCGCCGGATCTTGTCCTTGAGCTCGGCAGCGGCGCCGGCCACGGCGCCCGAGACCATGACCGTGTAGCGCGAGCCTCCCGGCCCGGTGCCGGGCAGCGCATGCTGCGAGTCGGCGTAGGTCACGGTGATCGAGGCGGGATCGACGTCGAACTCCTCGGCCACGACCTGCGAGACGACGGTCTCGGGGCTGTTGCCCCAGAGCGACTGCGAGTGCAGCGTCACGACGATGCTGCCGGTCGGGTCGATCTGCAGGCTCGCGCTCTCCGGGCTCGAGGTGGGCGTGAACTCGGGCTTGTCGAACCAGAACCAGAACTCCGTCGAGCTGAACACGCTGCGCTCGTTCGACGCCACGACGCCGATGCCGATGTGCCGGCCCTCGGCGCGGGCGCGCTCGCGCTCGGCCACCCAGTGGTCGTAGTCGACGGCGGCGAGCACCTTCTCGAGCACGCCCTGGTAGTTGCCGCTGTCGTAGATGTTGCCGGTGGGCGTGCGGTACGGGAACGCGTCGGGCGCGATCAGGTTGCGGCGGCGGATGTCGACGCGATCGACGCCGAGATCCTTCGCCGCGAGGTCGACCAGGCGCTCGATCACCCAGTTGCTGACCTCGGCGCCGAAGCCGCGGTAGGCGCCCTGCTGATTCTTGTTGGTGAGGATCGCGGCGAGCGCGTACTCGACGTTCTGGATGCGGTAGGGCCCGACGATCTGCGAGAGCGAGTTGCCGTGCGTGCCCGTGCCGAACTGGAGGTACGCGCCGTAGTCGTCGGTGCACGAGATGCGCACCGCCTGGAACGTCCCGTCGTCGTCGAACGCCAGCGCGGCGTCGTAGTGGCGATCGGACCCGCAGTGGTCGTTGTTCGTGATGTGCGTGACGCGATCCTCGACGTACTTCACGGGACAGCCCGCGATCATCGAGAGGAAGGCCGTGAAGCACGGCACCTTGTGCATGAAGAACTTCGACCCGAAGCTGCCGCCCGCCGCGACCGGCACCAGGCGCAGCTTGCTCGCCGGGATCTTCAGCGTGATCGAGTAGAGCCACAGGAAGTACGTGAAGTTCATCGAGTTGGCGTAGATCGTGAGCACGCCGGTGCCGCGGTCGTAGTCGGCGATCGCGCCGTTCGTGTCCATCGGCATGCCGGTCGAGCGCGGCCAGTAGAGCTTGGCCGACACGGTGCGGTCGGCCTCGGCGAAGGCCTTGTCGACCTCGCCGAACGAGAACGTGCGCTCGTAGGCGACGTTCGTGCCCATCTTCTCGTGCACGAGCGCGCTGCCCTCGTCCCGCGCCTCGAACGGATCGAGCACGACGGGCAACTGCTCGTAGTCGACCTCGATCAGGTCGCAGGCGTCCTCGGCGATGTAGCGGTTCTCCGCGATCACGGCCGCGACGCATTCGCCGTAAGTGGCGCACCTTCTCGATCGCGATCATGTCCTGGATGATCGGACCGGCGCCGAACGACGGCAGGGGATTCGCGCGCTCGGCGACGTCCTTGCCCGTCACCACGGCGATCACGCCGGGCAGCTGCTCGGCCGCCTCGGTGCGGATCGCGAGGATCTTCGCGTGGGCGTGGGGGCTGCGGACGATGGCCGCGTGCGCCATGGCGGGCAGCTTGATGTCGTCGATGTAGCGGCCCTCGCCGCGCAGGAAGCGCGGATCCTCGACGCGGTTGATGCTCTTGCCGAGCCAGCGGCGCGTGGCGCCGTCCTCGGGGAGCGTGTCGAGCGCGACCTTGGCGGCGTTCGGATCCTGCTCGATGATCATCGCGATCCCCCTTCGAGCGCTCCGGCGACGACGGCCTGCGACGCGGCCTGGATGGCCTCGACGATCTGCTGGTAGCCGGTGCAGCGGCAGGTGACGCCGCTGATCGCCTCGCGAATCTCCTCCGCGTTCCCGCCCTCCGGGTGGGCGCGCATGAACTCGAGTCGCGGTCATGAGCATCGCGGGGGTGCAGAACCCGCACTGCAGGCCATGGTGCTCGGTGAACGCCTGCTGCAGGGCGCTGAGCGTCCCGTCGCTCTCGGCGAGGCCCTCGACGGTCTCGACCGAGTGCCCGTCGGCCTGCACGGCGAGCATCAGGCACGAGCGCACGCTCTGCCCGTCGAGCAGCACGTTGCAGTTGCCGCAGAAGCCGTGCTCGCAGGCCAGGTGCGTGCCCGTGAGATCGAGATCCTCGCGCAGGAAATCGGCGAGCGTGCGGCGCGGCTCGACGGTGCCCTCGTGCCACACGCCGTTGATCTCGACGCGCACCGGGTACGTCGCGCTGTCGTCGTGAGCGGTCACGCTGCCTCCTCGGATGCCGCGCGCGCTGCGGCGTCGAGCAGCGCCCGCCGCGCGAGGACGCCGGCGACGCGCCGCCGGTAGCTGCCGGAGACCTCGATGTCGTCCGGCGGATCGAGCTTGTCGATGTGTGCGGTGACCGCCGCGAGCGCGCCCTCGTCGAAAGCGCTGCCGCGCACGAGCGCGTTGATGTCGGCCAGATAGGGCGCGGCGGCCACGCGCAGCAGCACGAGCGTGGCCGACATGCAGGTGCCGCCCGGGCCGAGCGCGACGACCGCGGCCGCGCCCACCTGCGCGTAGTCGCGGTAGCGCGCGCTCACCTCGTGAAAGGCGGATCCACTGCGCTCCTGGGGGGCGGGGAAGCGGACGGCGGTGATCAGCTCATCGTCCCCGAGCGCAGTCTTGTTGGGCCCCTGGAAGAACTCCCGCGCGGCGATCGAGCGCGATCCCCGCTGCGAGCGCGCCTCGATCGTCGCGTCGAGCGCGACGGCGACCGCAGTCAGCTCCGCCCAGGCCGCCGCGTACGCGAGCGAGCCGCCGACCGTCCCGCGGTGGCGCGTCGCGCGGTAGCCGACGTACTGCAGCGCCTCGCGGATGAGCGGCCACGAGCGCGCGGCGACCGGATCGTCGAGCAGGGTCTGCTGGCGCACAAGGGCGCCGACGACGAGCTCGCCGTCGCGCTCCTCGATCGTGTCGAGACCTGCCACGCGGTTGATGTCGACGAGCGCGCGCGGCTTGACGCGGCGCAGCTTCATGAGCGTCATGAGGCTCTGGCCGCCGGCCAGCACCCGCACGTCGCCGCCGGGCTCGAGCAGCGCGACCGCCTCGTCGACGGTCGTGGGGGCGTGGTAGCCGAACGGGGCCGACTTCATGCGCGCACCGAATCCGGCAGCGGCAGCGGCTTGTTCGCGCTGTCGAGGAACTCGACGGTCGTGAAGACGATGTCGGCGTTGCCGGCGTTGCTGAGGTCGTGGATCATCGATTCACCTTCCCCGAACGACAGAGCACGCGTTTCCGCGACACCGTAGCGCCTGCCCTTGGTGTTCCCCTCGCCGTCGCGGCTGATCGCGTCGCCGCCGCTCACGCACGTCCAGAAGTAGTCGAGGACGTGCCGGTGGAAGGCGAGGCGCTCGCCGGGGGCGAGGCGGATCTCCCATACGCGCATGCGCGCGTCTTCGAGCAACAGGCGCGTGCCGACGCGCGGGTTCGCCCCGTGCGTGCCGAGCTCGGCGTGCAGCTCGGGCGTCCAGTCCTCGAATCCGGTCTTCTCGGTGGTGAGCTCGGGTGTCGCGGTCATTGCGAGCGATCCTACGTCGCGCCCAGTGGGGGCACAATGACGAAAATACGCGCATTGCGTTAGGCCGTGCCTATCGGTAGGAGCCCGCGTGAACCTACGGCAGCTCGAGTATCTGATCGCCATCGCCGAGGACGGATCGTTCCGCGCGGCGGCGCACCGCCTGCACGTCGCCGCGCCGTCGATCTCGCAGCAGATCCGGCTGCTCGAGCTCGAGGTCGGGGGCCCGCTGCTCGAGCGGCTCCCCCGCGGCGCGCGGCTGACGCCGGCGGGCCGCGCGTTCCTGCCGGAGGCGCGCAGCGCGCTGCTGGCGGCACAGCGCGCACAGCGCGCAGGGCGCGCGGCGCTCACGCTCGAGCTCGCGGAGATCGAGATCGCGACCGTCTTCTCGCTCGCGGTCGGGCTGCTGCCGGCGGCCATCCAGCGGATGTGCGACGCCCACCCGGGCATCTCGGTGCAGCTGCACGAGTTCGCGCACCGCGATCTGCTCGAGGACGCGGTCGATGCCGGAGTGGGCGACGTCGCGATCGGGCCGATGCCGCCGCCCGAGCGGCACGGCCCCAGCGTCTTCCTCGGCCACGAGTCGTTCGTCGCGGTGATCGGGCGGAGGCATCCGGCGTTCGCCTCGCCCGGTCCGCTCCGGCTCGCGTCGCTCGCACACGACGACTGGATCCTCTTTCCGGCGACGCACGGACTGCGCGGCATCGTGCTGGCGATCTGCGCGAGCGCCGGGTTCACGCCCCGCGACTCGATCAGGACGGCCCAGGTGGAGGCCGCGGCGAGGCTCGCGGCCGCGGGCGTCGGTGTCGCGATCGTGCCGGCCAACATCGTGCCGCCCGATCTCGACGCGCATGTGCGGGTCACCGATCCGCCGATCTTCCGCAAGCTCGGCGCGTACACGCGCGTCGAGTGGTCGCCCCAGGCGGACGCGCTCATCTCGGCGCTGCTCGCGGGCCCGTGGGTCCCGCCCCCGGCGGACGCGTTCATCCTGGCGTGACGGGCCAAATCTGAACAACCCGCGAATTCCGGGTCACGCGGGCCGGGAGGCGCCTTGCGGCGCGCCTAGCATGGGCTTGTGAGCGTCACCCTGGTCCTCGCCGCGCTGGTCGCGGGCCTCGCGACGTTCCTCTCGCCCTGCGCCCTTCCCATCATCCCGGTCGTGCTCGCGACGTCGGCCACGGGCGGGCGACGCCGCCCGCTGGGTGTCGCGGTGGGCCTCGCGGTGTCATTCGTCGCGTTCACGCTCGCCGCCTCGCGCGTGCTCTCCGCGCTCGGCCTGCCGCAGGATCTCCTGCACACGATCGCGATCGTGCTGCTCGCGCTTCGCGGGACTGATGCTGCTCGTGCCGTCGCTCGCCGAATGGGCGGGCCGGCTCTTCCAGCCCATCGCCACGCGCGCGAGCGGAGCGCTCCCGACCGGCGACGGCTTCCTCTCGGGCGTCGCGCTGGGAGCGGCGCTGTCGGTCGTCTGGACGCCCTGCGCCGGCCCGATCCTCGCCGCGGTCACGGCACTTGCCGCGCAGGACGAGGTCTCCGGGAGCCTCGTGATCATCACGGTCGCCTACGCGGCGGGCGCCACGCTGCCGCTGTTCGCGCTGGCGCTCTTCGGGCAGCGCGCGCTTCGCCGGGTTCGAGGGCGTGCGGCGGCGCGGCCCGCTGCTGCGCCGTACCGCGGGCGTCGTGCTGCTGCTCGGGGCCTGGCTGTTCACGACCAACCTGCCCACGCGCCTCGCGGCGGCGACCCCGGGATATCTCTCGTGGATCCAGAAGCCGGAGCAGGCCTCGGCCGTCAAGAGCGATCTGCGCTCGCTCGACAGCTCGAAGACGCACTCGCCGGCAGCCGTGGCCGCCGGCGCGGCGCCGGACAGCCTCAAGGACTACGGCCCGGCGCCGAACTTCGCGGGCATCTCCGCATGGATCAACACGCCGGGCTCGAAGCCGCTCTCGCTCGCCAAGCTGCGCGGGAAGGTCGTGCTGGTCGACTTCTGGACGTACTCGTGCGTGAACTGCATCCGCACGCTGCCCTACCTCAAGGCCTGGTACAGCCGCTACCACCGCGCGGGCCTCGAGATCGTCGGCGTGCACACGCCCGGAATTCGCGTTCGAGCACGTCGTCGGCAACGTCCGCCGGGCCGTCGGCGAGCACGACATCCGCTACCCGGTCGCGGTCGACGACGGCTACAAGACCTGGAACGCCTGGGCCAATCAGTACTGGCCCGCCGACTACCTGATCGATCGCAACGGGCACGTGCGCGACGCGCACTTCGGCGAGGGCGCCTACGGAGAGACCGAGTCGAAGATCCGCACGTTGCTCGGCGAGGCGGCTCCGGCGGCGCGCGCCGCGCCGCAGGGAGCCATCAGCGTGTCCGGCGATGTGCAGACGCCCGAGACCTACCTCGGCACGTTCCGGGCGAACTACAGCCAGGAAGTGCATCCGGGGAAGTCGTTCAACTACACCCCGCAGGGCAAGTCGTACATCAACGACGTGCAGCTCGTGGGGCACTGGCGCGTCGAGAATCAGAAGATCGTCGCCGGGGTGGGCGCTCATCTCCTCTTCCGCTACGTCGCGCCGCGCATCTACGTCGTCGCGGCCCCTCCGGTCGGCGCTTCGGGGGCGATCTCGGCGAACGTCGACGGCACGGCGCGCCCGCTGATCCGGGTGCCGCACGACGACCTCTACCAGCTCGCGCACCTCGCGAATCCCGGGCCGCACGCGCTCGACCTCGCCGTCCGGCCCGGCACGAGCCTCTACTCGTTCACCTTCGGCTAGCCGCAGAAGCCGGTCGCCGTGCCGTTCAGGCACAGCAGCCCGCGCAGCGTCGCGCCGTCCGGATCGAGCACCGCGAGCCGCAGCGACACCGGCCGCATCGAGTCGCTCGAGCGCCAGGCTGATCGGATCGTCCGGCGTCACGGTGGCGAGCTCGCGCGTGCAGTACGGCAGGGCGGGCGCGTCGCCGGGCGCGTCGTCGGGAATCACGCCACGGTCGATCATGCCTGCGTAGGCCTGCCCGTCGACCAGGACTGCGCTGCGGACGTGCGCGTTGCCGAACAGCTCGCGCACCTCGGCGACCTTCGCGGTCGTCGGCAGCGTCTTCGGCCGCGGGATCATCAGGTCGCGCACGTTGAGGCCGGCTACGACCTCGCGCGAGCGTTTCGGTGCGGGGCAGTCGCGCGCGGACATGGGCACAGCTTAACGCCGCCGCCGTCCGCGTCAGCCCGCGTGATCGCGCGTCAGCCGCAGCATCAACTCGAGCGCCTGCTCATCGCTCAGCCCCTGCTCGCGCCTGAGCGTGCGCCAGGTGTCGAAGCTGAGCGCGAGGCCGATGCCGGCGCGCAGGAGCGTCTTGCGCCGGCCGCGCGCGCGCCACGGCCTCGTGAGGACGTCGGCCGCATGCCGCCAGTGCGCGTGGTACGGCTCGACCACCGGGTTGTCGCGGGCGTCGGCCAGCACGCGGGTGATCATCGCCTCGGTCTCGCCGTGGTAGGCATAGCTGTCGCTCAGGCCTGTGCGCAGGCGCTCGACCGGGTCGGAGATCGTCTCCCACGCAGCCGGATCGGGAAACGGGTGCCGTGCGAAGTAGAGGCCGCTGCAGGCCAGGGCCAGCGTGGGCTCGTCGGGGAAGTGGCGGTACACGGTGACTCGCCCGACGTTCGCGCGCTCGGCGATCTCGGCCATGCTCGTGGCGTTGGGGCCGATCGTCTGGTGCAGCTCGATCGTGGCCTCGACGATCCGGCGGCGGGTCTCGTCCTGGCGCTCGGCGCGCTTCTTGAGCTCGTAGGTGCGCGACATCGACATCATGATACGTGATGTACCGCGAAATTTGACAGGGGCGAGTTCGGCACGCTAACGTTCTGCCTGTATCGCGAAACAGTTGATTTCGCGAAATAGTCGAAGGGAGCCGTTCATGTCCGCCACCGCCGGTACCGACGTCAAGCCGATCGCCCTGCAGCAGGACGAGGGTGAGGCTCTCTGGTTCCTCGGCGTCCTCGCAACCGTGAAGGCCTCCGCCGAGACGACCGGTGGTCGCGTCGCGGTCATCGAGCACCTTGCGCCGCAGGGTTCGGGCTCGCCGCTGCATGTGCACCGCAACGAGGACGAGTGGTTCTACGTCACCGAGGGCGTGCTGACGTTCTGGGTCGGGGGCCGGGTCATCGAGGCGCCCGCGGGCTCGTTCGTCTACGGGCCGCGCGGCGTGCCGCACACCTTCACGGTCACCTCGCCCGAGGCGCGCTTCCTGCTCGTCGCCGAGCCCGCGGGCTTCGAGAGCTTCATGCGGTCGCTGGCCGAGCCGGCGGGCGCGCCCACGCTGCCGCCCGCGACCGTTCAGCCGCCGGCGCCCGAGCGGATGATGGCCGTGGCGGCCGAATACGGGATCGAGATCCTCGGCCCGCCAGGCATCCCGGCCTGACGGAGCGTCAGAGGCCGCGGGCTCGCAGCCAGGCGCGGTTCCGCTCGGCCGCCTCGAGCAGCCGGTCGAAGTCCTCGCCGGGCGCGAGCTCGCGCTCCTGCTCCACGACGATCCAGCCGTCGTAGCCGGCGCCCGTGAGCTGCGCCAGGCAGTCGTCGAGCTGCGCTCCTCCGCTGCCGAGCTCGCAGAAGACGCCGGCGGCGACGGCCTGCTCGAATCCCGCGCCCTGGTCGCGCAGGCGCTCGAGCAACTCCAGGTCGACGTCCGTGAAGTGGACGTGATTCACGACCTCGCGGGCGTCGCGCACAAGTGCGAGGGGATCGCCGCCGCCGAAAGCCGAGTGGGCGACGTCGAAGCACAGGCCGAACAGATTCGTGTCCATGCTCTCGAGCAGTGCGTAGACCTCGCGCGGCGTCTCGACGTAGCTGCCGGCACGGGGATGGAACGAGACGGCGAAGCCGCGCTCGCGGCACTGCTCGGCTGCGCGGTGGGCGTTGTCGATGAGCAACCGCCGGCGCCGCTCCCCCGGCCACGCCTCGCGATGCCGCTCGATCGCCCCGGCCAGCCGAATGCGCTCAGGCTCGCAGACGGCGTCCGCGAGCAGTACGAGCGGAAGGTCGCCGCCATCGGCCGCGTCGGTCAGTAGGCCGAGCGCAGCCGCGAGCTCACCCATGTCCTCGGCGAAGCCGTCCTCGCGCGCCAGACGCAGCGGCAGCGATGCGGCGACCAGTTCGAGGCCGCAGCCGGCCAGCACCTTCCCGGCCTCACCGCCCTCGCCGAAGCAGCCGGGCGGACCGAGCTCGCTACCCGCGTAGCCGCCGTCGGCGATCGCCTCGGCAAGCGAAGCGCCGTCCGGCAGGCGCGGCTCGCCGATCGTCCGCTCGAGCACGCCGTACGAGGCGGGGGAGGTGGCGATGCACGGAGTCAACGGGCGGTCAGGTCAGGCACCCCGCCCATCCTAGCCTCGAGGTCAGGCCGCGCGGTCGTCGCTCAGGAGCCCGTGTGCCAGCGCATGCCGAACGAGTTCGGCACGAGTCTGCAAACCGAGCTTCTGCATGATGTGGGCGCGATGGGTCTCGGCCGTCCTGACCGACAGGAAAAGCAGTTCGGAGATCTCCTGATTCGTGTGGCCGAGTGCAAGCAGGCGCAGGACCTCGCGCTCTCTTTCGGAGAGTGGGTCGTCTTGCGCTTGCTTGAGCTCGCTGGCATCGGCGGCGATGATGCGCGCACCGAGTGCCGAGTGGACGTAGCTCGCGCCCGCTGCGATCGCCCTGACAGCGGTGATGAGGTCGGTATGGGCAGCTTCCTTGAGCACGTATCCGGTGGCACCGGCGGCGAAGGCCTCGCGGACATAGCGCGGGTCGTCCTGCATCGAGAGGATGAGAACGCGAGTGTTCGGGCAGTCGATGAGGACATCGGCGATGGCCTGGATCCCGCTCATGCCCGGCATCACGAGGTCCATCAGGATGACGTCGGGTTGCTTGGCCCGAGCCGCGACTATCGCACTCCGGGCGTCGGCGGCTTCCCCGACCACGTCGATGCCGTCCTCGGAATCGAGGACATGTCGGAGGCCGCTCCGGACGACCGCGTGATCGTCGACGATCAGCACGCGAATCGTCATTGGATGGGCACCAGGGCGACGAGCGTCGTCCCGCCTCCGGGACGCGTTTCGATCTTGAGGACTCCGTCGATGAGGGCGAGTCGCTCGCGCATGCCTGCCAGGCCCATGCCCGTCGTTGCGCCGGTCGCCTCGAAGCCACGTCCGTCGTCCTCGATGACCGCCGTGACGGATCCCGGCGACCGTCTCAACACGATGCTGGCGTGCTCTGCCCGTGCGTGCTTGGCGACATTGGTCAGGCCCTCCTGGACGATTCGGTAGAGCGCCGTCTCGATCTCGGACGGCAACCGTCCGTCGCCAAGCTGGGCTTCGACCTCGAGCTTGAAACCGGCTTGACCGACGAAGCTGTGGGCCAGACGCTCGAGTGCCGGGACGAGTCCGAAATCGTCGAGCGCCTTGGGCCGTAGCTCGACTGCCAGTCGCCTCACGTCGTGGAGCGTGTCGATGACCTGTTCCCGGACTGCCGCGAGCGCCCGCTCACGCGCAGTCGGCTCGACGGCCTCCTCGACGGCCTTCAGTCCGAGCAGAACCGAGATCAGTTCCTGACCGGTCTGGTCGTGCAACTCCCGCGCCAGGCGTCGTCGTTCGAGTTCCTGCGTCTCGACGACTCGCCGCAGCGCATCGTTCGCGACTCGACGCGACTGATCGACCGCGACCGCTGCGCGCGAGGCGAACGTCTCGGCCAACCGCTGGTCATCTTGCGTGAAGCGCGGGTCGTCCCCGGACTTGTCGTGGGCGACGATCACGCCGATTGCCCGCGCGCGCACGATCAAGGGCACGTACAGGCCGGTGCGCGCGCCGATCGGGCGACCGAGTCCGTAGTCGACCTCGGGGTCTTCACGCAGACGGTCGACACGCTCGCTCCGCCGACGTTCGAGTACCCGTCCGCTCTTCGAGCCGGCGCCTTCGAGTTGGATGCCGAGAATCTCCTCGGCGCGCTCCCCGTCTGCCGCTTCGATGGTGAGTGTGCCATCGGCTCCCGGCAGGGCGATTGCGATCAGGCGTGCGCCGATCAGCTCGCGCAGCCGCCGCGCCGTCAGGTTCAGGAGGCGCGGCAATTCGATCTCGGTAGCGAGCGCGTTGCCCACTTCATTGAGCGCTTCGAGTTGATTCGACCAGCGTCGCGATGCGTCGAGCAGGCGGACGTTCTCGATCGCTACGGCCGCTTGCGCGGCCAACAGGCCGATGACGTCCTCATCTTCGGGGTCGAAGTCGCCGCCGGCTTCCTTCTCCGTGACAGAGATGCGGCCGTACGCGATTCCGCGCAGCATGACCGGGACGCTGAGCGTCAAGTCTCCGAAGCGGCGTGCCGCGAATTCGTCCGAGTCGATGCCGTGGGTGAAGACGCGCTCGCTCATGCGGCCGTCATGGATAACGCGGAGCGCGGCAGATCGCGCACCGGTCAAGACAGCGGCGGACTCGACGACCCGCTGCAACAGGTCGTCGAGCGACAGCTCGGAACTCAGTGCGATGCCGACACCGACGAGTTCGCGCAGCCGGGCGCGCTGGAGGCCGGCATTCTCGGGCATTACCTCTTTGCATCGGCAGGACTGCCGCAAGTACGAGGTCCGCGTCGCAGGGGGTTGCGGAAAACATCGCGCCCGGCGTGCCTGTGGATGTCACCGCTCGACGCTCCGGAGACCCGCATGTCGAGTCAGTGTTTCACCGCAGATACGGAGTGGTCACCGCCGATGGCACCCCTTCGATGACCGGGCAAGGTGCGGTGCATGACTGCCAAACGAACCCCGGATCATGACCAAACATCTCCAGCGTCGACCACCTCCGTGTCGAGCGTGAGAGCGCTCGCGCGGAAGCTGCGTGCAGCTCGTCTCGAGCGATCGCTGGTTCTCTTGCTGGGTATCTGGGCGCTCGGATTGCTCGCTCTGTGTGGGGTGTTCGTGTTCGAGGGTCGGGCTGATGAGACGCGGCGCGCTCAGGTCGTGATTGCGCAGATGAGGAATGAGCAGGGCACGCTTCTGGCGATCGCCTTCAGTCCGGCAATCTCGCCGATCGCTGCGCCGTCGCAGCAGACCGCAAGGCAGCTGACGCAGGCCAAGCTTGCCTATCAGGAATCTCTGGTGACGCTGACGGCCATCGGTCAAAGTGATGAGCCGGCTCGGATCCGTGCCACCAGTGGTGCGTATTTCGCATTCATCGATCATCTGAGTGCTCTCGTCGGCCGGAAGGCGTCGAACCAGGCGGCTCTGCAGCTTGGTGCGAGTGAGCGTCCGGGTGGCATCCAGTACCGGCTGGCGGCCGAGTTCGACCGCGCGGACGTGGAGTACGGGCGGGACGCCTCTCGCTCGCGCGAGGTTGCATCGGCGGCCACCGTGGTCGCGATCATCCTCCTGCTGATCGCCGTTTCGATCGCGTTCCAGCACCTGCACCGGGCACGCAGGCGAAGCCATCGCGAGGCCACCACCGACGCTTTGACGGGGCTTGGAAATCGCCGCAAGTTGTTCACGGACATGGATTCGCCGGCGAATGCGGCGAATCGCGACCGGACGCTTGCGGCGATCTTCGACCTCGACGGCTTCAAGGCCTACAACGACACCTTTGGGCATCCGGCGGGCGACGCCCTGCTCGCTCGGCTGGGTGGGAAGCTCGCTGCCGCGGTGGCCGATTGGGGCCGCGCCTATCGCATCGGAGGCGACGAGTTCGTCGTGACGACGCATGCGGCCGAAGGCGAGCGCCTGCTACTGACTGCTCAGGCTGCCCTCAGTGAACAAGGTCAGGGTTTCTCGATCGGGTGCTCCATCGGATCGACGCGGATGTATGCGGGTTCGTCGTTCGAGGACGCGCTCCACGTGGCGGATCAAAGCCTCTACGCGAACAAGCGCTCCCGTCGAGGCGACGCGCCGGCGGACGCCAAGGATGCGCTCTTGCAGGTGCTGGCCGAACAGAACCAGGATCTCGTGACGCACCTCGGGCACGTCGCAGATCTGGCTGCGCGAACGGCTGCCAGCCTGGGCCTCTCACCCAAAGAAGTGGGTTTCACCCGGCTGGCCGCCGAGCTCCACGACATCGGCAAGTCCGCCATGCCCGCATCCATTCTCGACAAGCCAGGCCCTCTGGACGCCGCGGAGCGCTGGTTCATGCAGCGGCACAGCGAGATCGGTGAGCGCATCGTCGCCGCGGCGCCGACCCTCAAGGCAATCGCACCCGTCGTCCGCGCCGCGCACGAACGACCCGACGGCAAGGGCTACCCCGACGGCCTCGTCACCGCTGAGATCCCCATCAGCTCGCGCATCATCGCCGTCGTCGACGCCTTCGATGCGATGACGAGTGAGCGTCCGTACCAGCGGGCGATGTCCGTCGGCGACGCACTCGCCGAGCTCCGCCTTCACGCCGGCACGCAGTTCGATCCGACCGTCATCGAGGCATTCGCCGGCACGCTGTCGGTGCGATCGGAAGCACCCCTCGCCGCGTAGCCCGAGGCAGCTCAACCCTGGTGGGCTTGCAGGAACTCGGCGATCGTGGGATGACCACCATGCTCCGCCCAGCCCGCTGCCGGGCCGCCGTAGATGTCGTCCGTGATCGCCGGGTTGGCGCCGGCCTCGACCAGTGCTTTCACCGCGGCCAGCTTCCCGTTCTGCGCGGACAGGTGCAGAGCGGTCACGCCCCTGCCGTGATCCGGCCCGCCGAACGTCGCCTTGCGATTCACGTCGGCGCCGAGCTCGATCAGCCGCCCGACCGCTGCGACGTTGCCGTTCACGGCAGCCCACGTCAGCGCCGTGCCGCGATACGGATCGGCATCGACGTCCGCGCCCAGCTCGACCAGCCGTCCCAGCACGTCGGTGCGGCCGCTCTTGGCAGCCCACACGAGCGCTTCGTCCAGGATCTCCTGCGCGTCGTCCGCCGGCTGCCAGGGCGGGAAGCCGGTGTGCGGCCGGTAGAAGGCGCGCGCCTGCCCCGCGGTCTCGCTCAGCCCACCGCCGGGGAGGACGAACCCGTCGATCAGGTCGCGGCGCCCCAGCCCGGCCGCGATGCGCAGGTTGGCCGGCGTGACCTCACGCTCGGCCAGGAAGTCTGCGGTCGTCGCGTGACCCCAGAAGAGCGCGGCGGCCAGCGGAGTGCCTCCCTCGCCGTGCGCCGGGAGATCGGTGCGCGCGCCGGCCTCGAGCAGCAGGCGCGCGAGCTCGAGATCGTTGCCGTACCCGGCCTGGTGCAGCGGCGTCCAGCCGCGATCGTTTCCGCCGCTCGGATCGGCTCCGCGTGCGAGCAGCTCGCCCACGATCGATTTGTCGCGCCGTCCGCAGGCGATGCTCGCCGCCAGTCCGAGCAGATCGTTGCCGTTCGTACCGCGCGCCGACACGAGTCCGGGGTAGCGATCGAGCAGATCGCTCAGAGCACCGCGATCGCGCGCCTCGATGGCGCGGAACGCGCGTCGGAACGGCTCCCCGCTCTCCGGCAGAGCCCGCACGTGACGGCGGAACCCCTCCCAGCTCTCGAAGCCGTGCTCGCGGGCGAGCACGAGGCGTGCGTCGGCCGGGCTGATCGCCCGTAGCGCCTCGTCGCTCGCGTCCGCGAGCGCGGGGTGGTACTGCCGAACGATCTCGGCGCCCCTCGGAAGCCCGCTCGCCACGACGCTCCGCAGCCCTTCGGCGCGCTCCTCGTAATACCCGACGTCATCCACGAACGCATAGGTCAGCCCCGGATGCGCGCTGACGCGATCGACATAGGCCTTGAGCCGGGGCCAGCTGGCGAAGCCGTACTCGCGAGCGACGATGAGCTGAGCCTCGCTGAGACGGAGTGGCTCGGGCCCGTCCCGTCGTGCGCGCACGAGATCCTTGGCCTGCTTGCGCAGGTGCTCGAGACTCGGGGCGGCGGGCAGTTGCGTACTCATGGGGCCTCC
Source organism: uncultured Actinomycetes bacterium (assembly GCA_963713435.1). Lineage (GTDB taxonomy): Bacteria > Actinomycetota > Thermoleophilia > Gaiellales > JALYLC01 > JALYLC01. Next base: position 96,201 of record CAVQLU010000011.1, on the reverse strand, counting down.
TCTCCAACCATGCCCGTCGTCCGCTCCCTCGGGCGGGAAAGAAGGTTTCCAGCCACCGTTCGAGTCGCACAAGGGTGGGCTCAGCCCTGCCCGCGGACGGGGCGCGGCCCTCCCCGCGCCAAACCAGTATCGCAGCCGAACGGGGTCTGGCGCGTCCAGGTGGGGTCTGACCCCAGGTGGACGGGTCTGACCCCACGTGGACGGTTCTGTATCCAGGAGGGTTTGAGGGACCCCGGTGCCATAGGGGCAACGCTCGCGTCTTGCCGGCCGTCGGATTCTCGGTCAGCTCAATCGGTATGCCTACTGCGTTTGCGCCAGTAGCGGACACCCGGTGCCAGACCCGTCCACGCGGGGTCAGGCCCCACCTGGCCGCGCCAGACCCTCATATCTTGTAATGGGAATGAGTATCGCTTAGATTCGGGGTCGTGCTCGATCCCTTTCAGCTTGCGTTCGTGCAGCGCGGATTGCTCGAGGTTCTCTTGCTTTCGGGGGCTGCCGGGTTGCTCGGGACGTGGATCGTCATGCGGGGGCTTTCGTTCTATGCGCACGCGGTCGGCACTGCTGCCTTTCCCGGTCTCGTGCTGGCGGACGGGCTCGGCTTCTCGGCTCCGCTCGGGGCGTTTGCTGCGGCGCTCCTCTTCGCGTTCGGGGTGGAGCGCCTCGCACGCAGCCCGCGCGCCGGGTATGACAGCCTGACGGCGCTCGTGCTCGTGGCCGCGCTGGCCGGCGGCGTCGTGCTGGCGAGTGACGTGTTCCACTCGGCCGGAAACGTCGATTCGCTGCTCTTCGGCAGCCTGCTGCTGACGGACACCCGCGATCTCGTGCTCGCCGGTGCCGCCAGTGCCGCGGCCGTCGTCGCCACGGTGATCCTCGGGCCTCGCTGGCTCGCCCAGGGCTTCGACCCGGGAGCGGCACGGGCGATGGGGCTGCGATCGCAACTGCCCGACGCGGTGCTGCTCGTCCTCGTGGCGTTCGCGGTGGTCGCCTCGCTCACGGCGATCGGAGCGCTGCTGGCGACCGCGCTGTTCGTCGTGCCGGCCGCCACGGTGCGCCTCTGGACGCAGCGGCTGGGAGTCTGGCGGCTCGCATCGGTGGCGCTCGCCGCCGCGCAGGGCGTCGCCGGCCTGTGGCTCTCCGTCGAGCTGAACGCGCCCCCCGGTCCGACCATCGCCGTGCTCGGCGGTGCGCTCTTCGCCCTCTCGCTCGTGTGGCAGAACGTTGCGCCGGTCTGGCGCGGGCGCGCGGCCCTGGCAGGGACGGCCGCGCTGCTCGCCCTCCTCCTGGCCGGCTGCGGCGGCGGCTCGTCGCAGGGCAATGCGGGCCCGGACGTCGTCGCGACCACGACGCAGATCGGCGACTGGACGCGGGCAGTCGCGGGCGACGCCGCCAACGTCCACCAGATCCTGCAGCCCAACACCGACCCCCACGAGTACGAGCCGCGGCCGCACGACGTCGAGGCGGTGGCGAATGCCAAGGTCGTGTTCGTGAACGGCGACGGGCTGGACGCCTGGATGGGCAGCGTCATCTCGAACGCCGGCGGCTCGCCGAAGGTGGTCGACCTCGGGACGGTCGTGCCGGTGCGCCGTGCCGGCGAGAGCGAGGGGTCCGAGGCCTCGCGCTACGACCCGCACTGGTGGGGCGACCCACGCAACGCCGAGGCCGCCGTCAGCGCCATCCGCGATGCGCTCGTGAGGGCGAACCCCGCCGCCGCAGCCACCTACCGGGCGAATGCCGCCGCCTACGAGCGTCGCCTGCGCAGGCTCGACGCCGGCATCCGCAAGTGCTTCGCAGCGGTGCCCGCAGCCGAGCGGAAACTGGTCTCCGACCACGATGCGTTCGGCTACTTCGCAGGGCGCTACGGCATCGCGGTCGTCGGCGCCGTGATCCCGTCGCAGAGCACCCAGGCGCAGCCCTCGGCCGCCGACATCGCCGACCTCGTCCGCCTCATCCGCCGCGAGCACGTGCGCGCGGTCTTCCCCGAGAGCTCCCTGAGCCCGAAGCTCGCGGAGCAGATCGCGCGAGAGACCGGTGCGCGCGCCGACGCATCGCTCTACGGCGACGCGCTCGGCCCCGCCGGCTCGAGTGGTGCGACCTACCTCGCGATGGAAGAGGCGAATGCCGACGCGCTCGTGCGCGGCTTCACGGGTGGCGCGCGGCGCTGCCGGATCGCCGGGGCCGCATGACGCTGGTCGCGGCTCGGGACCTCGCGATCGGCTACGACGGCAGGCCCGTGCTCGTCGACGTGACGTTTGCGGTCGAGCCCGGCCAGCGGCTCGGCGTGCTCGGGCCGAACGGCGGCGGCAAGTCGACGCTGCTGCGCGCCCTGCTCGGCGAGCTCACGCCGCTCGCCGGCCGGCTGGAGCTGGGCGCCCGCTGCAGCGTCGTGCCGCAGACGGAGCGGTCACGGCTCGACTACCCCGTCACCGCACTGGATGTCGCCCTGATGGGCTCGGTCTCGCGCCTGCCGTGGTGGAGGCGAGCGGGACGCCGCGAGCGCCGCCGCGCGCACGACGCACTCGCGGCGGTCGGGCTCGAGGCAGCCGCCGGCCGGGCGTTCGGCGAGCTCTCGGGGGACAGCGACAGCGCGTGCTGGTCGCCCGCGCGCTCGTGCAGGATGCGCGCCTCGTGCTGCTGGACGAGCCGTTCACGGGAGTCGACGCGGTCAGCGCCGGCGTGCTGGCCGGGCTGATCGACAGCCTGGCCGCCGAGGGCCGCGGCGTGCTCGTCGCGACCCACGACGTCGACCAGGCGCGCGGCTTCGACCGGGTGCTCTGCCTCAATCGCCGGCAGATCGCATTCGGCACGCCCGCTGTCCTCACGCGGCCGGTGCTCGAGGCCACCTACGGCGGGGCGATCGTGGCGGTCGGCGACGGCGCCGATGGCGGGCCGGCGCGGGGCATCCTGCCCGCGCACCACCACGATCACGGCGGCGACCATGGGTGATCTCTGGAGCTGGCTGAGCGAGCCGCTCGGGCAGGCCTTCATGCAGCACGCCTTCACCGAGGTCGCGATCGTCGGCATCCTCGGCGGCTGGCTCGGGTGCTGGGTGCTGCTCTACGGCGTCTCGTACAGCGCGGAGAGCCTCTCGCACGGGATGTTCCCCGGTCTCGTCGGCGCGTCGCTGCTGGGGTTTCCGCTCGTCGTGGGCGGAGCGGTCGGAGCGGGCGTCGCGGCGCTCGGCATCGCCGGCCTCGGCGGGGTGCGCGGCATCGACCGCGACACGTCGGTCGGCGTCGTGATCACGTCGCTCTTCGGGCTCGGCGCGCTGCTCGCGCTCGCGCCGTCATCGCCGCCCGGGATCCAGGATCTGCTCTTCGGCGACGTGCTGGCCGTGTCGCGGCGCGACCTGCTCGTCACGCTCCTGATCGCCCTGCCGGTGCTCGTGCTGCTCTGGCTCCTGCATCAGCGCCTGCTCGCCGTCGGCTTCGACCGCTCCTCGGCACGCGCGATCGGCATCGCTCCGCGGCCGGTCGAGCTGATCGTGATGCTGCTCGTGGCCGCGGCGGTCGTCGCCTCCGTGCAGACGCTCGGGAGCCTGCTCGTCGTCGCCGTCCTGGTCGCTCCGGCGGCCTGTGCGCGCCTGCTGACGCGCCGCCTCGTGCCGATGCTGTGCGTGAGCGTCGGCGTCGCGATCGCGGCAGGAGCGGGGGGCCTCTACCTCTCGTACTACGCGGGCACCGCGGGCGGGGCCTCGATCGCGCTCTGCCTGGTGGGCGCGTACCTCGTTGCCCTCGCGGGCACGGCCGCGCTCCGCTAGCGACAGCCCGGGCAGGTGCCGCGCAGCACGACGTCGTGCTGGTCGATCGTGAACTCGAGGCGCTGCGAGAGCGCCGCGATGGCCTGCTCGAGCCCGTCGTCGGCGAACTGCGCCACTCGACCGCAGCGATGGCAGACCACGTGATGATGGTGCTCGCCGCCGGGATGCGCGGCCTCGTAGCGGGCAGTGCCGTCGCCGACGTCGAGCCGGTGGACGAGACCGAGGCGATCGAGCACCTCGAGGGCGCGGTAGACGCTCGCGATGCCGACCCGCGCGTCATCGGAGCGCAGCTCGTCGGCGATCTCCTGTGCCGTGGCGCAGCAGTCCTGGCGGGCGAGCGCGTTGACGACGCGGGTGCGCGCAGCACCGGAGCGGAAGCCCTCGCGCTCGAGCGTCGAGAGCGCGTGCGCTCGCCAGGCCGGGTCATGGGTCGTGCTCAACGCCCATGATGGTAGCTGAGACTCAGTATCGCCAGGGTCGAGGTGCGTCAGCCGGCAAGCTGGAGCGGCGAGAGCAGGATCCGCCCTTGCCCGGCGCCGTTGCGGTAGCTCGTGGAGACGACCGCGTGCTCGTCGCGTGCGAGCAGACCCGTGCTCAGGCGGGTGAGCCGGACGGTCCCGCCTGGCGCAGCGAGCGCGAAGTGACCCGCCGCGACGACCCGCCCGGCGACGAGGACGCGCAGCGAGCCGCGACAGCGCCGCTCGCCGCGCGCGCAGTGCAGCGCGACGGAGATGCCGCCGCCGACGCTCACGAGCGGCCGGCCGATGCCCAGCCCGAGACGGACGCGCTCGTCGGTGCTGGTCATGGCTGCGCGAGCGCCACTGTCGGTGGTCGCAAGCACGCGGCAGGCCAGCCGGTGGCCGCGATCCTTGCCTCGCACGCGGTAGTGCGAGCTCCTGGCCTTCGCGATGGGCTTGCCGTCGCGCAGCCAGCGGTAGGAGAGAGCGTGCGCGCCCCCGGGCGTGCCGGGGACACAGCGGGTGCGCCCGCCCACGATGGGCAGCGCCGGCCGCAGCGCCGGCAGCGCGAGGGCATGGAGCGCCCCCTGCCCCGCCACGCTCAGCGTGACTCCCGCCTCGCCATAGCCGGGCTTCCAGTTCCGCCCCGACGCGAGCGGCGCCGCGATCGTGTCGAAGGCGCCCGCAGGCTTCAGGCTCGCCCCGAGCACCAGCGGATTCGCTGTGGCCGCAGGCGCGTAGCGCGTGGCCACGCGCAGCGTTCCCGAGAGAGTGACGGCACCGTCCACGCGCAGCGAGTCGCCGTCTGCGGGACGGCGCAGATCGAGCGCCAGCGTCCCGCCGGCTCCCTGTGCGTAGTCGCCGGTGACGTGCAGATCGCCGCTCGGTGAGACGGTTCCGGCGCTGTTGGCGAGTGACGAGTCGAGCGAGCCCGAGCCGCTCAGTACCTGGTGACCCGTCAGCTCGAGCGATCCCGTGCCGCCGTCGAGGCTGAGCGTGCCGCCATCGGCGATCGCGATGTCCTGCGCCAGGACATCGGGTGCCGGGCCGGATCCGGGGCCGTCGTCGACCGAGACGTCGAGCGAGGCGCCGGTCGCGAGCGCGAGGCCGAGTAGCCCTGGCTCGCCCGGCAGGACGAGGGCGATGTCCGCCTTGGGCTCGATCTCGAGCGTCCCGCCGGCCAGGTCGATCGTGGGCGGAGCGAGCTGGAGCGCCGTCCCGGAGAGTCCGAGCGTTGCGCCGGCGGCGACCGAGAGCGCACCCGAGCCCTCGAAGCTCCCGATCAGCTCGCCGGCCTCCACGTCGACCCCGGACGGCGTATCGAGCGAGACGTCGAGCGCGAGCGTGGACGTCGTCGCGTCGACCTTCGTGAGCGTCGCGGCGCCGTCGAGCCTGATCTGGCCGTCGTTTCCCGGGCTCTGGGCCGACGTCGCGCCGCTCACCGTGAGAGGCGCGCCGCTCATCTCGAAGACGGCGGTCGCGGGCGCGCCGTCCGAGCCTCCGATGCGCCAGGGCGCCGTGCCCGTCCAGCTGGTTGCGACGTCGCTCTCGACTGCCCCGCCGTTGTCGATCACGAGCGGGCCGGCGATCGCGAACGTTCCGGCTCCGGTGACCGCGAGGAAGGGCCCGGCCACCGTCAGCCCGCCTCCGTCGATCGCGGCCTGCGCCCCGCCGGCGAGGGTGACTGTGACCGCTGCGTCCTGCGCTCCGCCGATCGTGCCGCCGCCGGACACCGTCAGCGCGGTCGTGGCGAGCACAGTTCCGGCGCCGAGCGAGAGCGTTCCGCCGAGGAGCGTCACCTGCGCCGCTATCACATCGTCGGGCACCGTCACGGTCTTGCCGGCGGGAATCACGACGGCGTCCGCGGCGCCCGGCGCGACGTTCGGCGCAGGCGAGCAGCTCCAGGTGGCCGCCGTCGCCCACGCTCCGCTCGCACTCGCCGTGCACGTCTTGGCAGACGCACCGGGCACCGAGATCAGGAAGAGAGCCGTGAGGAAGAGGGCGCAGAGCGCGCGGCGCTTCACGCCGCGCCTTGCCACTCGCGCCGGTCGTTCTTCGTCCGGTACATCGCGGCGTCGGCCTTCGCGAGCACCGTCTCGGCGCTGTCGTGCGCGTCGGCCACGGCGATGCCGATGCTGACGCCGATGCTCATCTCGACGCCGAAGAGATCGAACGGGCGCTCGAGCGTGTCGCTGAGGCGATCGGCGACCCAGCCGGCGTCGTTGACGGCGCCGAGGTCCTCGCACAGCACCGTGAACTCGTCGCCGCCGAGCCGGGCGATGGTGTCGGCCGGGCGCACGGCGCGGCGCATGCGATCTCCCGCCTGCCGGAGCAACTCGTCGCCGGCTGCGTGACCGAGCGTGTCGTTGACGACCTTGAAGCGATCGAGGTCGATGAACAGCACTGCGATGCGCTCCTTCGAGCGGCGCGAGCGCTCGACGGCGTGCGCGAGCCGGTCGGCGAACAGGACGCGGTTCGCGAGCCCCGTCAGCGGATCGTGCAGCGTCTGCTCCTGCAGCGTCTCGATCGTGCAGCACCTGCTCGCTGATGTCCTGGATGTGCGCCACGAAGTAGTGCGGCTCCCCGCCCTCGTCGCGCACCAGCGAGACGCTCAGGAGCGCCCAGATGTAGTGCCCCGCGGCGTGCCGGTAGCGCTTTCGCAGCTCGTAAGTCTCGCTCTGGTGCGTGATCAGGCGATGCAGCTGCTTGAGGTCCGCGTCCAGGTCGTCGGCGTGGGTGAGCGACTGGAACGAGGACCCGAGCAGCTCCTCCTCGGTCGTGCCGAGAATGCCGGCGAGCGCTGCGTTGACGCGCGTGAAGCGCCCGTCCAGCGAGACCAGCGCCTTGCCGATCGGAGCCTGGTCGAAGGCGTTGCGGAAGCGCTCCTCGGCGTCGCGCAGCTCGAGCGCGGCGTGGCGCTCGGCGGTGATGTCGCGACCGATGCCGAGGTATCCGGCAAGCGTGCCGTCGGCCGCGCGAATGGCCGTGATGGCGAGCGACACGGGCAGCTTCACGCCGTCGCAGCGCACGAGCGTCCAGTCGCGCGTGTCGGTGTCCTTGTCGCGCGTCCCGAATCCGAGCACGCGCTCCGGCGGCACGCCGAACTCTTCCGAGAGGCGGATGAGCTCGTCCGGGTCGTGGAAGATCGTCGGGTGCTCGCGCCCGATCAGATCCTCCGCGCGGTACCCGAGCATGCGCTCGGCGCCGCCGTTGAACACGGTGATCAGCCCGTCGGCATCGGTGCCGATGATCGCGTACTGCGTGGTGGCGTCGAGCACCGTCTCGAGCGCGTCGCGCGCCGCGACCGCGGCGGCCTCGCTGGCGCGCAGCGTCTCCTCGGCCGGCGCGGCGCTCGGTCACGTCCCGGGCGACTGCCAGGACCTCGATGACGGCTGCCCCGCTCGTCGCGCACGGCGCGCGCGCGCGTCTCCAGCCACACCCATGTGCCCGCCTTGTGCCGGAAGCGCGCCTCCTCGATCGCGGGCCCGTTCTCGAGCACGGACTGCAGGTGTCGCGCGATGCGGTCCCGGTCGTCGGGATGGAGGATGTCGACCGAGATCCTGCCGATCAGCTCCTCGGGCTCGATAGCCGAGCAGCGTGCGGCAGGACGGCGAGACGTAGGTGCGCACGCCTCCCGGATCGATGCTCGTGATCAGGTCGCTCGAGTTCTCGGCCAGCAGCCGGAAGCGCCGCTCGGAGTCTGCGAGCGCCACGATGATGCTCTGCTGCTCGGTCACGTCGGAGAACGTCGTGACGGCGCCGCTGATCGTCTCGCCGTCGCGCAGGGCGCGCGCATTGAGGGACAACCAGCGCAGCTCGCCGTGATCGAGGTGCAGTCCGACGAGTTGCCCGACGACGTCGCGCCCGGTCGCGAGCGCGATGCCGGTCGCCATCTCGCCGGCCGGAAAGGGCGACCCGTCGGCGCGGACACCACCGCGCTCGTGCATGGCCGCGGCGCCGACGAGCTGGGCGCGCGTGCGGCGCAGAATGCGCTCTGCAGCGGGATTGACGTCGACGATCGTCCCGCGCGCATCGTGGATGACCACGCCCTCGTGCAGCGCGTCGATCACCAGCCGCAGCCGGGCGTCGAGCGCAGGCGGGCCACCAGGCTGGGGCCCAGAGGATGCCGGCGGGGTGCTCACACCGGTCCTATCGGCCAATGTGCTGATCGACATTACCCTCGCGGGAAAGTCGGTCGCTAGGCGCGCCACCGTCGCCTGCCCGGGCTCGCCGGGGCGACCGCTGAGCTCGCATCCGAGCTTCGCCGGCGCCCTAGCCGATCTCGCCGCGGGACGCGGGCACAAACGTCACAAGGTACCGTGCCTGACATGGCCGCCTTTGAAATCGCTGCTCGTACGGCAATCGCGAAGCACGCTCGGGATGAGCGTGCTCGCTTGGCGCTCGTGACGGACGGCCTCCCGCGCGACGCCGCGCCTCCGAGCGACCGCCTCGACGTGCAGGTGTCGTTCTCGGTGAGCACGGTCGATGCCGTGACGGTGCGCAAGGGCCTCACCGCGGTCACGAAGCCGTCGCGCGAGGTCGCCTGGCGCGGGCCCACCCGGTTCGCGGCGCGCATCCACGAGACGCTGATCGAGGTGCACGAGCTCGTGCGCGCCCACCATCCCGGCCTGCGTCTCGCTCTCCGAGCACGCCATCCTCTGCGTCGACAAGGCGCTCGGCCAGTTCAGCGATGCCGATCCCGACATGGATGCCCTGCGCCAGGAAGTGCGCGGGCTGCACCTGGATGCGTGCCGGGCGGTTCCGCCCAAGCCGGCCGCGCTGGCCGCGCGCCTCGTCGAGCTCGCCGAGAAGACCGAGCACGACTGGCTCGAGGACGCGCCCGAGCGCTATCGCGAGCTGCTCGGAGACGACGGCCTGGCCGCGCTCGACACCGTTCTCACGCGCAAGCTCGCTGCGATGCCGCCCGACTCCCGCGCTGCGCTCTCGCACACCGGCCTCACGCTGCGGGCGATGAGCGAGTCGCTCGCGCGGGCGCTCGGCGACATCGACCGCCTGGTGCGCGAGCTCGCCCTCGACCTGACGGCTCCGGCGCGCTACGTGCGCATCGCGCACGAGCTGGATCTGGCCGGGCGCCGCGCCGATGCGCTCGAGTGGCTGCAGCGCGGCGTCGCCGAGCACGGCGCCTCCGACGACGCACTGCGCGAGGCGCTCGTGATCGCCTACCTGCAGGCCGATCGGCGCGCGGACGCGGTCGGGCTCCTGCGCACCGAACTGCTGAAGGCCCCGAGCGCGAAGCTGACGGCCGAGCTGCTGGCCGCCGCGGGCGAGGATCGCGACGCCGAGCGCACCTGGGCCCACGCGACGCTCACGGACGCGGCGGAGCGCGACGGCGATGCCGGCGAGCTCGTCACGGCGCTGCTCGCCGACGGCGCCACGGCTGCGGCGCTCGGTGTCGCCACCAAGCTCTCGGTTCCGGTGACGGTGCGGCTCGAGCTGGCGCGCATCGCGGCCGTCGACGATCTCGACTCGGCGCTCGAGCACTATCGCCTGCTCGTCAACGCCGAGCTCGAGACCTCCGATCGCGAGAGCTACGGCAACGCGGTCCGGCACCTCCGTGCGATGCGCAAGGCCGCCGAGCCCCACGGGCGCGGGGGCGAGGTCATCGCGTTCGCACGAGCGCTGCGCGAGGAGCACACGCGCCGCCGCACGCTCGTCACCATGCTCGACAAGCTCGGCTGGTGGTAGTCCGCGCTTCCGCGGACTGATCGCTAGGCCAGCGCGACGATGTAGAACTGCCCGCCCACGAGCCAGGGGCGGGTCGGGAACTTCCCGTGGACGGCCTGCCGGTGCGAGCACACGCAGGCCGGGGCGAGCCCCGCCTCGCGGCACTGTCGGGTCGAGCCATCCGAGCGGCGGCCGTTGCACGTATTCCTCGCCGTCGCCCTCCTCGTCCGGCCGCAGCCCGTACCGCGGCAGCACGACGTTGCGCAGGAAGCGCGGCAGCATCGCGTTGAGCGCATACGGAGTGCGCAGGCTCAGCAGCGCGACGCCGCCGGGGCGCAGGACGCGCTTGATCTCGAGCAGGCAGGCCTGCTTGCCGTCGCGCGTCAGGTGCGCGATGCCGTTGCACGCGAAGACGACCGCGTCGAGCTCGCCCTCCGCCTGCGGGAGCGAGACGGCATCGCCGACGCGGAAGCGCGCGTCGACGCCGAGCTCGGCGGCCGCGCTGCGCGCCTCGTCGATCATCGACGGCGAGATGTCGAGGCCCTCGACCGCGTAGCCCTTCGCGGCCAGTGCGAACGCCACGCGGCCGTTGCCGCAGCCGAGGTCGAGGACGGACGAGCCGGGCGGCAGAAAGCGGTCCACGAGCGCCGTCTCGGCCGCATCGAGGCCGCCGTCCGGGCGATAGGAGGCGCGGACGTCGGCGCGCTCGTAATGCGCGCGGTTGCCGGCACTCGCGTCGTGCTGTTTCACGACGCCTCGGGCATCTGGAGAATCAGCGTGACGGCCTCGTGGTCGTCCCTCCCAGCCAGATCCTAGGTGGACGACCGGCGAGCCGTCGGTCGTCTGAAATGTCAGTCGCCGGTATCCTCGGGTGGCGATGAAGCAGACCCGGCACCCCATTCGCAACCTCGCGACACGCACGCACAGCTTGCTTTTCCGTGCGACCGGCGGACGCTTCGGGCGCAAGGTGCGCGGCGCGCCCGTGCTCGTGCTCGAGACGCGCGGCCGCAAGACCGGCAAGGCCCGCACCGTGCCGCTGCTCTACATCGAGGATGCGGGCGACTGGGTCGTCATGGCCTCGAGCGGCGGCGATCCGCTGCACCCGGCGTGGTTCAAGAACCTCGAAGCCGACCGCCGCGCGACCGTCATCACCGACGCCGGCAGGCGCGGAGTGGAGGCCTTCGTCACCGTGGGCGGCGAGCGCGAGCGCCTCTTCGCGGGCATGACCGCGATCTGGAGCGACTTCGAGACCTACAGCGCGCGCACGACGCGCGAGTTGCCGCTCGTGCGCCTTCGCCCGCAGGGCTAGCGCCGCTACGCGGTGCCTTCGCCCTCCGCCTCGAGCTGAGCGATCAGCTCGTCGAGCTCGGGCACCTCGGCGCGCAGGCTGGGGAGGTTGACGACGATCCCCTCCTGCGTGCTGCGCGCGAGCACGACGACGGCTTCCTCGTCGGGCGAGGGGTTCTCCTCGCGGTGCGGAACGTAGGGCGGGACGTAGATGTAGTCGCCCGGGCCGCGTCTCGACGCGGCGCTCCCGGCCGTCCTCCAGGAACACGAAGACGGGGTGGCCCGAGACGATGTAGATGCCGGTCTCGGCCTCGCCGTGGTGATGGTCGGCAGAGACCATGCCGGGCCCGACGTGGTTCTTGCCCATCCAGATCTTGCGGGAGCCGTTGCGCTTGCCCGAGATCGCCTCGAAGCGCCGCATGCCCGGCGTCTGCGCCGTGTCCTCGCTCAGCTCGTCGTGCGCCGTGTGGTGGAGCATCCGGTGCCAGGCATCGGTGCCGGCGTCTCGCTCGTCCGTCATCGGGTCCCCTCCAGCGGCACGGCCTCGACCGTCCGCTCGCCGCCCGCGCTCCCCGTGTTCGGCGTTCCGGCGCGCTCGACCAGCAGCACGTGCGCCTCGCCCTCGGGAACGTCCGGGCAGTGCTCGACGCCGTGCGGGACGACGATCATCTCGCCCTCCTCGATCCACTCGTCGCCGTCGCGGAAGTGCATGAGCAGCCGGCCCTTGACGACGAGGAAGAGCTCGTCCTCCTCCTCGTGGTGGTGCCAGACGAACGCACCTTGGACCTTGACGATCTTGACCTGGAACTCGTTGACCTCGCCCGCGATGCGGGGACTGTACGTCTCGTCGATGCGGCCGAAGGCCTCGGCCAGGTTGATCTTCCTGGGCATGCGAGAACCGTACCGACCCCGCACCGCGCGCACGGTCGGTGCCAGGTCCGCACGCTTGGGGTCAGACCCGCACGTTGCGGGCCAGACCCGCACGTTGCGGGCCAGACCCGCACGTTGCGGGCCAGACCCCAGGCGTGCGGACCGCGCCGGTCAGCGCGTCGAGCCGTCCAGGATCTGCAGGGTCTTCAGGTCGGAGTAGAAGTCGAGGGCGTAGTCGCCGCCTTCGCGGCCGATGCCGCTGATGCCGATGCCGCCGAAGGGCGCGGTCAGGTCGCGGACGAGGAACGTGTTGACCCAGACGGTGCCGGCGCGGATGGCCCGGCCGACCCGCTCGGCGCGGTCTTCCGAGCCGGTCCAGATCTGTGCGGCGAGGCCGTAGTCGGTGCTGTTCGCGAGCTCGATGGCCTCGGCCTCGTCCGCTGAAGCTCTGCAGCGTCAGGACCGGGCCGAAGATCTCGCGCTGCACGACCTCGGACTCGTTGGAGAGCGGACCGATCAGCGTCGGCTCGTACCACAGGCCGTCCGGCGTCGAGCGCCGGCCACCGCGCAGGATGTGGTCGCCGGCAGCGCGCGCCCGCTCGACGAAGCCCTCGACTCGCGCCATGTGGTCGGGGTGGATGAGCGGGCTGATCGTCGTGCCCGGATCGCGCGAATCGCCCAGGACGTGTGCGTCGGTGTAGCGGTTGAAGGCCTCCCAGAACGGCTCGCGGATCGAGTCCTCGACCAGCAGCCGCGTACCGGCCAGGCAGACCTGCCCGCCGTCGTCGTACTGCCCGGCGGCCTTCTTCGCCGCGGCCTCGACATCGGCGTCGGCGAACACGATCAACGGGCCCTTGCCGCCCAGCTCGGCGGTGAACGGGACGATGTTGCGGGCGGCGGCGGCGCCGATCTGCCGCGCGGTCTCGGGCGATCCCGTGAAGGAGATGCGGCGCACGCGCGGGTCGGCGACGAGCGCGGCGCCGAGCTCCTCGCCGATGCCCTGCACGATGTTGAAGACGCCGGGCGGAAAATCGGCCTCCGCCACCAGGTCGGCCAGCAGCGAGCACGACAGCGGCGACCACTCGGCGGGCTTGAGGACGACCGTGCAGCCGGCCGCGAGCGCCGGCGCGGTCTTCCACGTCGAGAGCATGAAGGGCGCGTTCCAGGGGGTGATCACGACCGCGGGCCCGCTCGGCATGCGCTCCACGCGGTTGCGCGTGCCGTTGGATTCCCACACGCGCTCCTCGTACGAGGCTGCGAGATCCGCGTAGGCGCGGTAGTTGCGCGCTCCGCGCGGAATCACGCGCAGGCGCAGCGACTCCTCGAGCATGGCCATGTCGAGGCACTCCACCGGGGCGATGCGGTCGACGTTGGCGTCGATCAGGTCGGCCAGGCGCCTGAGGTGGACGGCGCGGCCCGAGGCACCGAGGGCCGCCCAGGCGGGGAACGCCTCGACCGCTGCGCCGACCGCGAGGCCGGCGATCTCGGCGTCGCCGCGCGAGACCTCGGCGAGTAGCGACCAGTCGAGCGGCGAGTGATCCTCGAACGTCTCGGCGCTCGCGACGCGGCGGCCGCCGATGAAGTGGTCGACCGAGACGTCGGCCTCGGCGACCCGCACGCGCGCGTGCTCCTGGGGAAGCGGCGCCATCAGTCGGACGTCCGCAGATCGCCCTCGGCGGACTGGTCGTCCACCGAGTACGCGAACGTGAACCGGAAGCCTTTCCCCATGCGCACGGGCGCGAGCGCCGTGTGCTCCTCGTTGGGCGCGCGGAAGAGCTCCAGCGTGGCCGAGCCCTCCCAGATCTCCGAGGTCGAGCGATCGCGGCTGAGCGCGCCGGCCAGCTCGTGCACGGCGGGCTGCTCGTGCCTCCCGGCATTGAGGCGCGGGAAGTGGCGCACGTTGACGAGTTGCGGCGCGTTGTGCGTCGGACCGGCCGAGGTCGTCCCCTCGAGCGTCACGGTTCCCTGTGCGAGCCGGCGATCGTTGGCGGCGAGCGTGCCACCGAACGTCGCGCCCGGCTGGAGGCCGGGCTCGGCGCCGTTCTGGAGCCCGAAGTGGCGCGTCATCCAGACCGATCCGAGCTTCTTGGGGAAGCCCTGGAACCAGCCGCGCATGAGCGCGAAGTCACGGTCGACCCAGATGTACGGGCAGGTCGTGACCTCCTTGCCGTTGAGCAGCGCGTTGACGACCAGGAAGAACTCCATGTACTGGCTGCGCGCCGGGTCGAGCAGCTCGGTGCCGCCGTCGGTGCAGCTCTGCCAGTCGGCGAAGATCGCCGCCGCGCGGCCGGGATCGGTCGGATGCGGCTCGAGACCGGGCGGCAGCACGGCGCGCACGGCTTCCGGGTCGGCCCAGTACTCGATCACCATCAGGTCGCCGACGTAGTGCCACGGCGGGCTCGGCACGAGCGAGGAGCGCCCGCCCGGCGAAAGCGGGAGCGAGTAGCCCTTGAGCATCGGATCTCCTTGTGGCATCAGGCGTGCGTGGCGTCCCTCGCGCCACTCCCGGCGCGGATGATCGCCAGGTGGCGTTCGGTAGAGTAGCCCCGCTCCGGCGGCCGAGGGAGGGCGATGAGAAGGGTACGAATCGAACACGGCGGCTCGCCCGCCTGGGGAGTGCTGCGCGACGGCGAGATCGCGCTCGACGCGGGCGGCTCGCTCGACCCCGCGACCGTCAAGTGGCTGGCGCCGGTCGAGCCCAGCAAGATCCTCGCCGTGCACCTGACCTACCGCTCGCGGCTGGTCGATTTCGACGCGCGCCAACCGGCCGAGCCGTCGTACTTCATGAAGCCGCCCTCGTCGCTGAACGGCCATCTCGGCACGATCCGCAGGCCGCGCGGAGCGCGCTACCTCAACTACGAGGGCGAGCTCGCGGTGATCGTCGGCAAGCGGATGCACGGCGTGCGCGAGGCCGACGTGCTCGATCACGTCTACGGCTTCGCCCCCGCCAACGACGCCGGATTGCACGACTTCCGGCACGCCGACCGCGGAGCGATGCTGCGCGTCAAGGGTCAGGACGGCTTCCTGCCGATCGGGCCGGCCGTCGTGACGAGCGACGAGTGGACCCCCGACGGCGGCTACGACCTCAAGACGTACCTCAACGGCGAGGTCGTCCAGAGCGGCGACCAGGACGACATCATCTGGGACTACCGCTACCAGCTGGCCGATCTCTCGCGCCTGATCACGCTCGAGCCCGGCGACGTCGTGCTCACCGGCACGCCGGCCAACAGCCGTCCGATGCAGCCGGGCGACACGGTCGAGGTGGAGATCGAGGGCCTGCCGCGCCTGACCAACACCGTCGTGGACTGGGACGTCGACCTGAGCGGGCCGGGCGATCAACTCCAGGTCTCGGCCAACACGCTGCACGTCGCGCTCGCCATTCCCGAGGACGAGGCGGAGGTGCGCGTGCGCGAAGGGCGACTCGACCCGTGATCGCGCTCCGCCGCATCGATCACGTCTGCCTGCGCGTGGCCGATCTCGACGAGGCCGCGCGGCGCTGGAGCATCCAGTTCGGCTTCACGGAGCGCCCCGAGTTGCGCACGACCGACCGCGCGTACCTGGCCTGCGGCTACGAGCCCTACTCGCTCGAGCTGTGGACGTCGAGCGGCGAGCCGGGGCACGAGCACTCCGCGTTCGAGCTACGTGAGGGCTGCACGCCCGACGACGCGGAAGCGCACCTGGACGAGCTCGGCCTGGCCTACGGCCGCGACGCCGACGACCACCTGCACCTGGTCGACCCGGAGGGCTATGGCGTCGAGCTCGTGCCGTACACCCCGCGCGATCCCTATCCCGACGTCGGGCAGACGACCGCCATCCTGCCCGGCTTCCGGGCGCGCAAGCTCGGCCACGTCAACGTGCTCACGAGCCGCCTCGAGGTGATGCGCGACTTCTACCGCGACGCGCTCGGCATGGGCGTGACCGACTACCTCGGCAGCGAGGGCGTGTGGCTGCACGTCAACGCCGACCACCACGTGATGGCGCTGGTCGGCAAGACGCCCGCGCACTTCCACCATTTCGCGCTCGACCTCGTCGACTGGGGCACGCTGCGCGTCGCGTTCGATCACCTCGGGCAGCACGGTCGCTGGCTCGGCTGGGGGCCGGTGCGGCACGCGCTCGGCCAGAACCTGTGCGGCTACGTGCGCATCCCCGAGGAGCACCTCTTCGTCGAGCTGTACTGCGACATGGAGGTGCTCGACCTCCCGCACACCGCGCGCGAGTGGCGCGACGACCCGCGCGGCTCGAATCTCTGGGGCATCCTGCCGCCGCGCTCGTACTTCCGCTTCGACGAGGCGGCGGTCGAGTCGGAGCGCCACCAGCTCGAGGCGCTCGGCACGCCGCTGCCGCCGCTCTAGCCTGTGCTCGGCTGCGCGGCGACGGCGAGCGCGCGCCGGCGCAGGAAGATGACCGCGACGACGGCGCTGTCCGCGATCAGGATGTAGACCGGGTAGATCAGCAGCGCGGCCGTCAGCGACCCGACGGCGGCCAGCGCGAAGAGCGTCGAGACGAGGCCGATGACGTACGTCGAGAGCGTCTCCGAGTTCGGCGCGCGGTAGGTCTTCGGGAGCATCAGCGCGACGCCGATGAGATCGGCCACGACGACCGAGCACGTCGCGACGACCGGGTCGTCCGACACCTGCCAGCCGACGATGCCGAGCGCCGCGATGCCGAGCAGCACCAGTTCGATCCGGCTGAATCCGCCGACTCCGCGTGGAATCGCGAGCGCGAAGATCACGGCGCACGAAACCGTCTGCCCGATCGTCAGCGCAAGACTCCAGGTCGCCCCGCTCGCCCATTGCGATGCCAGCACGACGAACGAGAGCGTCGTCCAGATCGTCCACGTCGCCCGCTGCGGCTTGGTCGTGCCCCGCAGGATGTCGCGCACATACGGCGCGCTCGCCACCAGTTGCAGGATCCCCGCGATGATCCCGAAGGCCGCCAGCACGGGCCTGATCGTATGTGTCAGGCGTGCCGGCCCGCCGGTCACCCGGGTGAAAAGTCCGCGCCGCGACGCCGAACGCGCTCCGGACAGGCGTACACTCGCTCGTAGTTCGCCAGGGAGGCGGAGCTTCGCCGGGGACTCCCCCGCATCTCGGAGGTCGAACATGAACTGGTGGTTTGGGTCGATCATCTTCGTGATCATCTGGGTCGCGATCGCCTTCTGGCCGGCGCGCGTGGCCGGGCGCAAGGGCCACAGCTTCATCGGCTACTTCATCCTCAGCCTGTTCTTCTTCCCGCTCGCGCTGATCCTCGCCTACGTCGTGAAGGACCGCACGCGGCTAGCCTGAGGCCCTCGCGGGCGCCTTGTCAGGGGGACTTCGTGAGCGTGCGGAGCAGTGTCTCGACGCGCTCGAGCCGGGCAGCGAGCTCGTCGAAGCGCGCGTCGAGGTGCTCGTGCTCCAGCTGGTCTTCGGCGTCCTCCTTGGCCGCGTAGACGCGCTGCGCGCGCTCGACGAACGACGAGGTGATGGCGGACGTCACGATCGCGAGCAGTGCGATGCCCTCGAGCATCACGGCGATTGCCACGATGCGCCCGGAGAGGTGCTGCGGCGTGACATCGCCGTAGCCCACGGTCGTGACCGTCTGCAGCGCCCACCACATGCCACGGAAGAAGCCCGGGTACTCGCCGTGGTCGAGCAGCGTCATGAGGACGCCGCTCACGGCCACGACGACCGCGGTCGCGAGCACGATCGTGCCCGCGGCGCCGCGGATCGACACCGGCTCGCGCAGGAACTTCGTCATCGCGCGCTCGATGAGGATGAAACGGGCGATGCGGCGATCCTACGGCCGCGCCCGGACAGGACTGCCGGGAGGCATCTCACCCGGGTGGGGCGCGCGAACGGCCGTGCCCGTGCTCGAGGATGCCCCTAGAATCGCGTCAAGAGAGGGCTCTGGACAAGCTGGATCTCTCTATTGACTCAGATGGAGGGAGATAGGTGGCAATCGGACCAGTACAGCTGCTCGTCCTGGGCTTCAAGGAGCCCAATTTCCAGGGTGAGATCCTGGCCGAGCTCGACCGTCTCGGAAAGTCCGACACCGTCAAGGTGATCGACGGCCTCGCCGTCTACAAGGACAAGGAAGGCAACGTCGCGGCGATCAAGGGCTCGAATCTCTCTGCCGACGAGGCCGCCGAGTTCGGCGCCACCGTCGGGGCGCTGATCGGCCTGGGCGTGGGCGGCGAGGAGGGCATGCTCGCCGGGGCGGAGCTGGGTGCCGCGGGTGCTGCCGATGGCGTCGACTTCTTCTCCGAAGAAGAGGCGTGGGACGTCATCGAGGACATCCCGAACGACACCGCCGTCGCGCTCATCCTCGTCGAGCACCGCTGGGCGATCCCGTTCCGCAACGCCGTCCGGCGCGCCGGGGGCTTCCCCATCTCGGACGGTTTCATCCACGCAGAAGACCTCGTCGCGATCGGCTTGGCCACGTCGCTGGCCGATGCCGAGGGCATCGAGGCCTAGACCGGTAAAGCGAGAAGGAGCACAGACAATGGTCATGCGACCAGGACGCAGAATGGCGCGCAGGCGCACGGTAGCCACCGTGGCCGTCGTCGGCGGCGTTGCCCATCACGCCGCCAAGAAGGGCGCCGAGGCAGGCGCAGAGCAGGCAGCTGCGCAGGAGCAGCAGGCCTACGAGCAGGCACCTCCGCCGCCGGCCGCGCCGGCCGAGGCCGACTACACGGCCGAGCTGCAGCAGCTCGCGCAGCTGCACGAGCAGGGCATCCTCACGGACGCCGAGTTCGAGGCCAAGAAGAGCCAGATCCTCGGGATCTAGGTGACGCTGCGGGGCCGGGCCGCTGAAGGCGGCGCGGCCCCGCAGGTTCTACTGCCCGCGATACCAGCGCTCGAAGCGCTGGCGACGGCCGCGCCGCAGACGAAGACCGCGGTCGAAGAGGGCCAGCTCCTCACCGCCGGGCGGCGCGCCGGGCGCGGCGCTGCGGCACGCGATCCCGGGCTCGCCCGCCTCCCATGCGGCCGTTCCGATGGGCCGGCAGCGTGCGTGGCTCACCGTCCGGCCGCGCCCGTCCAGCGGGTAGCTCGCCGGCAGGCCGAGCGATGCCAGGCCTCGCGCGCTCACAGCGTCGACGTAGCGACTCTCGGGCACGGTCGTCTCGACGAGCGCGGGCAGGCGCTCGGGCCGGAGGTCGTCGAACGTGAACGGCTGGCCGGCGAGCAAGCGGCGGGCATTGGCGCGCGCGGTCTCGACGTCGCGGCAGAGGTAGAGAGCGGCGAACGTCCCCGGCGGGTTCCAGCGGCCACCGCCCCGGCGGGAGAACGAGGCGTCGAGCGGGTCGGCCCAGGACGGATCCACCACGCGCACGTACGTCCCTCCCCGCTCGAGGTGTCGCATCAGGCCGTGCGCGACCAGTCGAAGGCCTGCTCGAGCAGGCTGCGGGCCTCCTCGTCGCGGCCCGCGCGCACGAGATCCAGGATCGCTTCGCCTCCGTAGGCGGCCGCCGGCTCGCGCACGACTGCCGCGATGCGCTCGGGCTTGACGTTGCGCTCGAGGATGTCGGCGATGCGCGCAAGGTTCGCAGCGCGCGCGAGGCGGGCTGCCGGGATGCCGCGCTGCAGCCACTGCTCCACCGCGGAGCGGCTCACGCCGAAGAGCCGCCCGGCCTCGCTCAGAGAGATGTCGAGCACGCGCAGCGCCCGCTCGAGATCGGCTGCAGCGAGCTGGCCGGCGGGAGCAGACGTGAGCGCAACGACGCGCGTGCGCACGGCGGCCTGGACGCGCTGCGCCTCGCGGCCGCTGGAGGCGCTCGCGCGCAGCGCGCGGGCGAGTGCGTCGAGGGCGGCCTCGACGGGATCGGGCAGGGTCGGTGCGCGGCGCGTGGCCATGCCTGCACGCTAGTGCAAGCATTTCGCAAGCGCAAGTATTCTGCAAGTTACTCCGCGGGCGCGCGGCGCGTGACACGATGCGCGGCATGCAGATCGGCATCATCCTCCCGCAGAACGAGATCGGCGACGACCCCGGGGCGATCCGCGAATTCGCGCAGGCTGCGGAGGAAGAGGGCTTCAAGCACGTCGTCGCGTTCGACCACATCGTCGGCAAGGACGACTACGCCTCGCAGCCGTTCCACGAGCCGTTCGTCCTGTTCGGATTCATCGCGGCGGTCACACGTACGATCGAGCTCGCCACGGGCATCATCATCCTGCCGCAACGCCAGACCGCTCTGGCCGCCAAGCAAGCGGCGGAGGTCGACATGCTCTCCGCCGGCCGGTTGCGACTGGGGCTCGGTGTGGGCTGGAACCCGCTCGAGTACGAGGCGCTGGGCGAGGACTTCTCCACGCGCGGCAAGCGCCTGGATGCGCAGATCCCGCTCATGCAGCGTCTCTGGACGGAGCGGCACGTGAGTGCCGAGCTCGGCGACGAGCGTTTCTCCGACGTCGGCCTCAACCCCCCGGCCATTCGCAACATCCCGATCTGGCTGGGCGGCAAGGGGCCCGCAGCGGTGCGCCGCGCGGTCACGATGGGCTCGGGGCTGATCCTCTCGGATCGCAGCGAAGAGGCGGAAGCCGCGTTCATCGACGTCCGCGACCGCCTGCACGCGGCCGCCGACGCCGCCGGGCGGCCGCGCGAGGAGCTCGGCATCGAGGTCTGGCTCACGACGAAGAACGCCGATCCCGATGCCTGGCGCGGGGCCGTCGAGAAGTGGGCGGCGCTCGGCGCCACGCACCTCAGCGTCGAGACCTATGACGACGATCCGATCACGCCGCTCGAGCACGTGGAGCGCGTCGGCCTGATCGCCGACGCGATCATCGCGCCGCTCGACCCCGAGCTGTAGCTACAGCGTCGTGCGGTAGCGCGCGTACACCATGCCGTTGCCGAAGCGGCGCTCCTCGAGCAGCTCGAGTCGCACGCGCACGTCATCCGGAAGCGCCCGGTTGCCTCTTCCGACGGCGATCGGCGCGAGGAAGATCTGAAGCTCGTCGACCAGTCCGGCCCTGAGCGCCTCGGCCGCGAGCTGCGGGCCGCCGACCGTGAGGTCGCGCTCCGCTCCCGGCTTGAGCTGCCGAATGGCCTCGGGATCGAAGTCGCGCTCGATACGCGTCCTGGCGCTCGCAGTCGCCGCCAGCGTCCTGGAGTAGACGACCTTGTCGGCCGCCTGCCAGATACGAGCGAAGTCCTGCACGACCTCCGCCTGGCCGGGAACCTCGAGCGCGCTCTCCCAGTAGACCATCGTCTCGTACATCCGCCGCCCGTACAGATATGTCCCGATCGGCCGCTCGAGATCGTTGACGAACGAGTGAACTTCCTCGTCCGGCTCCGCCCAATCGAACCTCCCGTCCACATCGGCCACGTAGCCATCAAGCGACGAAATCACCGAATAGATGAGCCGACCCATCGACACCACCCTCCCCAGAAGTCACCAAGTCACAAACGCGGCACACATATAAAGGGTCTGGCCCGTCCAGGTCGGGTCTGACCCCAGGTGTACGGGCCTGACCCCAGGTGTCCGTTTTCGGACTCAACGCCACTGGGCATGGGAAAGAGGTGGCGCTCGGCCACTGCCGGCCGAGACCTTCCTCGCGTACGACCAGAGCACTCGAAGTGCCACGAACGGCTTGGTTGCGTGCCCGTACATGTGGGGTCAGACCCGCACACCTGGGGTCAGACCCCGCCTGGACGCGCCAGACCCCGGATGTGCGGGGTCAGTCGCCGAGTTCGATTCTTCTGCGGTTCACGTAGGCCTCGAGTTCGGTTTGCAGCGCGGCGTCCATCGGCGGCTGCTCGTAGCGGTCGAGGGCCTCTTGCCAGATGGCTGTTGCTCGCTCGGCGCTGTCGCTGCCGCCGTTTCGCTTCCAGCGCTCGAAGTTCTCCGTGCTCGAGAGGAGCGGGCGGTAGAAGCAGTCGCGGAAGCGCTCCAGCGTGTGCTCGGCGCCCAGGAAGTGGCCTCCGTGGCCGACTTCCTGGTGGGCGCCGTAGGCCAGGCTCGCCTCGTCCACCTCGAGCGGCGTGAACTCCTCGCGCAGCGTGCGCACGATCTCGAGGTCGACGATGAACTTCTCGTAGCAGGACACGAGGCCCGACTCGAGCCAGCCGGCCGTGTGCATGACGAAGTTCGCGCCCGCCAGGAAGGCCGGCAGCATCGTGTTGAGACCCTCGTAGGCGGACTGCGCATCCGGCACCTGGCTGCTCGTGAGGGCACCGCCGCCCGAGCGCCACGGCAGGCCGAGGCGCCGCGCGATCTGACCGGAGCAGAAGAGGCCGATCGCCGCCTCGGGGCCGCCGAAGCCCGGAGAGCCGGACTGCATGTCGGTGTGCGAGAGGAAGGAGCCGAGCACGACCGGCGTGCCCGGGCGGACGAGCTGCGTGAGGGCGACGCCGGCCAGCGCTTCGGCCGTCTGCTGCACGAGGGCGGACGGGATCGAGACCGGTGACATGGCGCCCATCAGCAGGAACGGCGTCACGATCACGGGCTGGCCCGCTGCCGCGTAGGAGAGCAGCGCGTCGAGCATGCGCTCGTCGTAGAGCAGCGGCGAGTTGACGTTGACGACGGTGTAGAGTCGCGGCTCGCGCGCCAGCGCCTCGGCGTCGCCGAACGCCATGCGCGCCATCTCGAGCGAGTCGAGCGCGCCTGTCAGCGAGACCTGCGAGCCGCCGTAGGGCTTGTCGGTCAGCGTCAGCAGCGCGAGCTGCATGTCGAGATGGCGCGAGTCGAGCGGCAGGTCGTTGGGCTCGCAGACGAGGCCGCCGGCGGTGTCGAAGTCGTCGTAGACCTGCGCCAGCTTCGTGAACCGCCGGTAGTCGTCGAACGTCGCCTCGCGCCGGACGTCGCCCTCGCGCACGAACGGCGGCCCCTGCACGGGGACGAAGACCATCGCGTCGCCGCCGACCGGGAAGCTGCGCTCGGGATTGCGGCCGTGCAGCGTGAACGACGACGGCGCCCCGGCGACCAGCTCGAGCACGAAGTCGGGGTCGAGCCGCACGACGTCGTCCTCGACGATCTGCCCCGCGTCGCGGAAGTGCTGCAGCGCCTCGGGGTGGTGGAAGGCGATGCCGATCTCCTGCAGGAGCCGCCGCCAGCCTCGCTCGATCGTCGCCATGGCGTCCTCGCTCAGAACCTCGTAGCGCGCCATGCGATTGCGGAACACGCGCGCAGCCTGTCAGGTCAGGGGACGACGAGGGCGCGGACGCGCGGCCAGTCGATCGCCGAGCGCACCTGCGCCGCGATCGCCGAGAGTCGCGCGTCGAGCCCTTCGGGCGTGAGCAGCCGACGAGAGGCCCGCGCGCGCGAGCAGCGCGTCGCGGTAGCCGGCACCCTCCAGCAGGCCGTGGACGTAGCTCGCGCGCACGTTGCCGGTGCGCCAGCCGAGCGGGCCGTCCGGGCCGCTCAGCGTCGGCGTCGCGGTCGGGCCCGCCGTCGTGGCGCCGTGATGGATCTCGTAGCCGTCGAGCTGCGCGCCCGTCTCGCTGTCGGTCACCTGCACGCGTCGCGTGGTCTTGACCTCCCGCAGCTCGGTCACGAGGTCGAGCAGACCGAGTCCGGGCGCCTCGCCGCCGCCCTCGATCCCGAGCGGATCGCGCACGGTGCGGCCGAGCATCTGCAGCCCGCCGCAGATGCCGAGCACCGGCACGCCGGCTGCGGCGTGCCGCGCGATGGCTCCTGCCAGGCCGGTCGAGCGCAGCCAGTCGAGATCGGAGAGCGTGCTCTTGGTGCCGGGGATCACGATCGCGGCCGCGGTCGTGATCTCCTCGGGCGTGCGCACCCAGCGCGCGGCGGCGCCGAGTGGCGCGAACTCGTCCAGGTTCGCGATGCGCGGCAGGGCGACGATCGCGATCTCACCGTCGCCGCCTGCGCCCTGCAGCGCGACGCCGTCCTCCTCGGGCAGCGGCACGTCGATCCACGGGACGACGCCCAGCGTCGGCACGCCCGTCTGCTCCTCGAGCCACTGCGGCCCGGGCGCGAGCAGCGCCGCGTCGCCGCGGAAGCGGTTGAGCAGGAAGCCCGCGAGCAGCGTGCGCTCCTCGGGTCGCAGGCAGTGCCAGGTGCCGAGCAGGTGCGCGAACGCCCCGCCGCGATCGATGTCGCAGCACAGCAGCACCGGGCGCGGCGACCTCCAGCGCGACGGCCATGTTGACGATGTCGCCGTCGCGCAGGTTGATCTCGGCGGGGCTGCCGGCGCCCTCGATCACGACCACGTCGTAGTCGTCCATCAGGCCGTGCAGCGACTCGCGCACGACCGGCCAGAGCAGCGGCCGCCGCTCGCGCCAGGGCAGCCGGGAGATCTCGTGATCGACCTCGCCGAGGACGACCACCTGCGAGCGCGTGTCGGCCTCGGGCTTGACGAGCACCGGGTTCATGCGCGCCTCGGGTGCGATGCGAGCCGCCGCCGCCTGCACGATCTGCGCGCGCCCGAGCTCGCGGCCATCGGCCGTCACTCCGGCGTTGTTGCTCATGTTCTGCGCCTTGAAGGGCGCCACGCGCAGGCCCTCGTCGGCGAGGAGACGGCACAGCGCGGAGGCCAGGTACGACTTGCCGGCATGCGACGTGCAGCCCTGCACCATCAAGGCTCTAGCTCGTGCCACCGACCACCTTCAGTGCGCGGCCGATGTCCGCCGCGGTGGGTGCGCGCGCCTCGGCGTTGAAGGCGTAGGAGTCGCGCTTGACGAGCCGCACGCCCAGGCCGCCGGCCATCGCGGCCATCGGCCAGCCGCCGTTGGGGGAGGGAGCGAGCGCGTGGTCGCGCCGCGCGATCCGCAGCGCCTCGCGGTGCTCCGGGGCGCGCGCGGCGATCAGCAGCGCGGTGAGGCGCGCAGGCACGTAGTTGGCGACGTCGTCGGCTCGGGCGGCGGTGCTCCCGTAGTACTGCAGCTCGGGCGTGCGGTAGCCCCACATGGCGTCGGCGGTATTGATCGCGCGGTACGCGGTGGCCGCCGGCAGCCCGCCGGCGGCGTACGCCAGCAGCGGAGCGACGACCGAGTCGGAGAGGTTCTCCGCCAGCGACTGGATCGCGGCGCCCGCGAGCTCGCTCTCGTCGAGCTGAGAGGTGTCGCGGCTGACGAGATCGCGCGCGGCGCGCAGGCGCGCGTCGGCGAGGTCGCCGGCCTCGAGGGCCTCGCGGACGCCCTGCACGGCTTCGCGCAGTGCGCGCAGCGAGACGAGTGTGGAGAGTGCGCTCGCCTCCGCCAGCAACCCCGTGCCGTAGCGCATGCCGCGCACGCGGCGCTGCGTCTGCCACGCCGCCGAGCGTCGAAGCGGCGACGACGAGCGCCCAGCCGGCGGCGCCCTCGGCGCGCTCGCGGCCCTTCCCCGAGGCGCGCGCGCTGCCGCGGGTCGCGGAGAAGAGGCTGCCCATGCCGACCACCGGGTGCATCCTGGACGGCGGCTCGCCGAACGCCGCGTCGATCACCAGCGACGCGGCGCCGACGAACAGGCGGCTCTGCGCACGCGTCAGAACGGGCCCGCTCCGTCTCCTCATCGCGTGCTCGCTCCCGTGGGGTTCCCGGCCCGGTGCCGGGCGGCGCAGCATACCCTGCGCCAATGTCCCGCGTGACGTGGATCGGGCACGGCACCGTTCTGGTCGATCTCGACGGCGTGCGTCTGCTCACCGACCCGCTGCTGCGCAACCGGGTGGCGCACCTGCGCCGTCGCGTGCCGCCGCCGGCGGCCGAGGCGCTGCGCGACCTGGACGTCGTTCTGCTCACGCATCTCCACCGCGACCACCTCGACCTGCCCTCCCTGCGGCAGGTCGCGCGCGGCGTGCCGATCATCGTCCCGAAGGGCGGTGGGCGCATGTTGCTGCGGCGCGGGTTCAACGAGGTGCGCGAGATCGCCGTGGGCGAGAAGATCGCCGTCGGCGCGTTGTCCGTGCAGGCCACCGAGGCGCGCCATCACGGCGGCCGCGGCGTCCCGCTGGGCGCGCGCGGCCCCGCGCTCGGCTACGTCATCACGGGCACGCGCCGCATCTACCACGCGGGCGACACCGACCTCTTCGACGGGATGCGGGCGATCGGCCAATCCGGGCTCGACCTGGCGCTCGTGCCGATCTGGGGCTGGGGCTCGCGCCTGGGCCCCGGGCATCTCGATCCCGATGGCGCGGCTCGAGCGCTCGCGTTGCTGGAGCCGCGCCGCGCGGTGCCGATCCACTGGGGCACCTACTCGGTCGGGCCTCGCCGCGCGCCCGACGCCGGCCTACCTGCGCGCGCCGCTCGGCGAGTTCCTGGCAGCCGCCCGCGAGGCGGCGCCGGAGGTCGAGGTCGTGCCGCTCGAGCCGGGCGAGTCGCTCGACTTCGACTAGCCGCTCGAGCATCCGGTCGTCGCGGTGGCGGCCGTAGAGCGCTCCGTAGGTCTCCATCAGCGCGGCCATGGCGCTCTCCCCCGCCGGCGCGTCGGCGTCGACACCCGCCACCGTGCCGACGAAGTCGAGCGTGCGCTGGATCTCCCAGATCTCGTCGTGCGAGCCGGGCGGCAAGATGGCTGCGGGATCGCCGAC
This sequence comes from uncultured Actinomycetes bacterium, assembly GCA_963713435.1. GTDB lineage: Bacteria > Actinomycetota > Thermoleophilia > Gaiellales > JALYLC01 > JALYLC01. The sequence goes on along the minus strand of CAVQLU010000011.1, from coordinate 69,709 downwards.
GGCCACCCAGCCGATCGGCACGACGGCGCCCGGCGGCAGGGCGCTGTTGACGTGCAGCACGCCGTTGATGCGAATCTCGGCGCCGGCGCCGACGCGGGAGCCCGGAAACAGCGACGCGCCGGTGGCGACGAACACCTCGTCGCCGACCTCCGCGCCGTTGACGTGCGCATGCGGCCCGACCAGCACGCGCTCGCCCAGGAGCACCGGGTGGCCGGCACGCCCGCGCAGCACGGCCTGCTCCATGACGATGCAGCCTGCACCCAGCCGGATCGGGCCGTCCTCGGCAGTCAGCACCGCACCGAACAGGATGCGGCAGTCAGGCACCGACCTCGACGTCTCCGCACAGGACGGCAGTGGGCGCGACGTACGCCGACGCGGCGACGCGCGGGCGCGCCCCCTGGTGTTCGAGCAGCATGCGCGCAGTCTGCCTCACGGGCTTCTCGACGCAGCGAGCCCCGGAGGCGCGTGGCCGTCCGGGGCTCGGAGTGGGGGAGGAGAGAGAGTCGAGCGGTCAGCCGGCGGCAGGCGCTCCCGAGTCGGCCGGCGGCGGGCCGCCGGGACCGCCACCCGGGCCACCAGGCCCGCCGGTGTGCGCCTCGTTGATCTCGTGATCGAGACGGGTGGGGAGATCGGCCAGGATCTTCGTCTCCTGCGCCTGCGTCAGCTTGCCCGCGCTGACGGCCGCGTCGAGATCCTTGGTGGCCGCCGCGGTCAGCGCCGCCTTGAGCCCGTCGGCCGTCTTGCCGTTGGCCGTCGCGATTGCCGCGAGCGTCTTGCCCGAGGAGAGCTGCGTGCGCAACTCGGCGGTCGTGATGCCGATGTAGCTCGCCGCTGCGTCGAACGACACGGGCCCGCCGCCCGGCCCGCCGCGCAGGCCGCCGTGCCTGCCGCCTGGCCCGCCGCCCAGGGCGAAGAGCGGCGCGTCGTCCTTGGCCAGGCGCGCTTCCAGCTTGGCCGCCTGGGCCTTGGTGAGCGTGCCGGCGGTGACCTGGGCCTCGATCTGGTCGGTCATCGCCTGCTTGATGGCGGCGGTGAGCTGCGCCGTCGTGACGCCGAGCTGACCGGCGGCATCGGCGGCGATCGCCTGCGTCTGAGCCGCCGGCGCTGCCGGCGACCCGTGGGACGCAGCGACCGCGGCTCCGCTTCCGCCGAGTGCAGCCAGCCCGACGACGCCGATTGCAGCGCGCCTCCGCAGCTTTCCACTGCGAGTCCTGATGACGTTCATGGCCGTCCTCTTTCTGTCGTTTGGCCTGTTGAACCCATCTGACCAGCGCTCTGTAAGAGCGGCGAAAGAGCCCGGTAGGAGATCGCGTAGAGTCGCGACGTGGTCGCCACAGCTCAGCGCATCGACGATTGCCTCTCCATTGCGGACGGCCGCCTGTGGATCGAGGGCTGCGATGCCACCGAGCTCGCAGAGCGCTTCGGCACGCCGCTCTCGGTCATCTCGGAGGACCAGCTGCGCCGCAACGCCCGGCGCTTCAAGCGAGCGCTGGCGGACGCCTGGCCCGAGGGAGAGACCCGCGTCCTGCCCTCGATCAAGGCCAACTACACGCTCGCGCTGCGCTGTGCTCTCACGCAGGAGGGCCTCGGCTGCGACGTCTTCGGCCCGGCAGAGCTGCACGCGGCGCTCCGGGGCGGCGTGCCGCCGCAGCTCATCTCGGTCAACGGCACCGGCAAGACGCGCGCGCTGCTGGAGCAGGCCGTGCGCATCGGCGCGCGCGTCACGCTCGACAGCGTGCGCGAGATCGACCTGGTGCGCGAGGTCGCCCGCGCGCTCGGCCTGCGGGCGCAGGTGCGCTTCCGCACCCGGCCGCGCTATCTCGAGCTGCAGGCTCCCTCGGATTTCTCGGAGAGCTCGGTCTACGAGACGGCGCAGGAGTACAAGCCGGGCATCCCGACCGACGAGCTGATCGCAGCGGGCCGCGAGGCCGTGACGGCGCCGGAGCTCGACGTGCTCGGCCTGATGTCGCACCTCGGCCGGCACCGCAACGACCGGGAGACGTGGGCTGCGTATGCGAAGAGCGCCGGCGAGACCGTCGCCGAGTTGGTGGCGGCGTGGGATGGCTGGCAGCCGCGCGAGCTCGATCTGGGCGGAGGCTATGCCGCGCCGCGCGATCCGAACACCTGGGCCTACGGCGGCGACGTCGGCCAGTCCCGTGCGCCCGCGCTCGAGGACGTCGTCCGAGGCGCTCGCGGCGGGTCTGCGCGAGGGCATCGCCGGGCGCGTGCCGCTGACCGGCGTGGCGCTCGAGATCGAGCCGGGCCGCGCCCTGCACGCCGACACCGGCATCCACCTCACGCGCGTCGTCAACCTCAAGGCGCAGCGCGAGCCGCTCGCGTGGCGCTGGGTCGAGACCGACACGACCGAGATGTTCCTGCTCGACCTGCTGGTGGAGCACTGCCGCTTCCCCGTCGTGGCGGCCGGCCGCATGAGCGAGTCGCCGGCCGAGCCGGTGGACGTCGTGGGCTGCTCGTGCGGCTTCGACGTGCTGGCGCCACAGGTGCGGCTGCCCGCCGCGGCGATCGGCGACACGCTGGCATTCCTCGACACGGGCGCCTACGAAGACGCCTGCGCCGCCAACTTCAACGCCCTGCCTCGCCCCGCAATCGTCCTCGTGAGCGGCAGCGAGGCCGAGATCGTGCGCCGCGCCGAGACGATCGAGGACGTCTTCGCGCGCGACGTCGTGCCGGAGCGGCTGCGGCCATGACGGTGCGCGGACTCGACCACGCCGGCATCACGGTCGGCAGCATCGAAGCCGCTCTGGCCTTCTATCGCGACCTGCTCGGCCTGCGCGTGATCGACGAGGGCTCCGACGAGGGCCCCGAGCTCGACGCGATCATCGGCCTCCCCGGCGTGCGCCTGCGCTACGCCGACGTCGATCTCGGCGGCGGTCAGGTACTCGAGCTGCTCGAGTACCAGGCGCCGGACGGATCGTCCCTGAGCCAGCGCCCCTGCGACCCGGGGGCCACGCATCTCGCCCTGCGCGTCGACGGCATCGATGCCCTGTGCGCGCGACTCGTCGCGGCCGGCGTGAGGATCGCAGGCAGCCCCACGACGATCACGGCTCCCGGGGACTGGCACGGCGTGCGCTGCGTGTACGTCGACGATCCCGACGGCCGCACCGTCGAGCTCGTCCAGCGTCCCTAGTCCTGCGTGTCGGAGCCGCTGACGCCCCAGGTGTCGGCCACGAGATAGCCCTCGGGGAACGGGTCGGTGGGATCGACGAGGTACTGGAAGAGGCCGGTGATCCAGGCCGAGCCGCGCACCGCGGGAACGATCCCGTCGAACTCGCCCACGCGCGCCGCCGAGACGATGCGGCCGTCGAAGACCGAGCCGATCACGGAGGCGTGCGACATCGCATCGCCGGGGCGCATCAGCCCGCGGGCGTGCAGGACGGCCATGCGGGCACACAGACCGGTGCCCGTGGGGCTGCGATCGAGCCGGCCCGGCGCGACGACGACGGCGTTGCGCGTGACCTCGCCGACGCCCCGCCAGGGCGCGGCGATCTGCACGATCGAGACGTCGTGGATGTCCGGGTTGCCGGGGTGGGAGCACGGCAGCTGCTCGCGCGCGGCCGTGCGGATGCGCTCGCCCACGAGCGACAGCTCGCGCGCCTCTCCGGGCTCGATCGCGAAGCCCAGCGCCTCGGCGTCGGCGATCGCATAGAACATCCCGCCGTAGGCCACGTCGACGCTCAGCGTGCCGAGGCCCTCGACCTCGAGCGGCGCGTCGAGCCGCGCGGCGAAGCACGGCACGTTGGTGAACTCGACCGACTCGCAGCGGCCCTCGCGGCACACGGCTCGCGCCTCGACGACGCCGCCGGGCGCCTCGAGCCGGACGATCGTCTCGGGCTCCTGCATCGGCAGCATGCCGGTCTCGAGCAGCACCGTCACGGTGCAGATCGTGTTCGAGCCCGACATCGGCGGGTACTCGGTCGGCTCCATGATGATGAAGCCCGCATCGCAGTCGTCGCGCGTGGCCGGGACGATCAGGTTGGCGTGCGCGGCCACGCTGCCGCGCGGCTCGCGCAGCAGCAGGCGCCGCAGCGCGTCGCCGTCGCGGGAGAGCGCCTGCATCTGCTCGAAGACCGTCGCGCCGGGCGGTGGGAGCACGCCGCCGACCACGACGTTGCCGATCTCGCCACCGGCGTGCACGCCGACGACGCTGATGGTGCGCATGGCCCTCACGTCGCCGTTTGTAGCAGTCAGGCGTCGCCGGCGAGCGCGAGCAGCGCGTCGACCATCTCGCCGGCGTCGGCCGTGACGCCCAGGTCGGCGTGCTCGAAGATCCGTGCCGTGCGATCGCGATCGACCGCCACCACGGTGGCGCTGCCGTCCATGCCGACGAGGTGCGGCAGCGCGCCCGAGATGCCGAAGGCCACGTAGGCGTGCGCCGAGACGGTGTCGCCGGAAGCGCCCACGAGCTCGGCGCGCGTGGCGCGGCCCGCCTCGACCTGCGGACGCGAGACCGCGAGGCGCGCGCCGTGGAGCTCGGCCAGGCGGCGGCAGCGCTCGATCACGTCGCCCGCGCCGCGGCCGACGGCCACGACCGACTCGGCAGCCGCCCGTGCGCAGCAGCGCGTCGATGCGCTCCGCCGCGGAGGCGCGGTCGTCGACGAACTCGCAGGTGCGCCGCGCCGGCGCGGGCCGGGGCGGCAGCAGCGCGAGCGGTGCGGGCGCATCCGCGGGCGGGCAGGACGTCGCTGTCGCCGACGCGCTCGCGTAGGTACGGCAGGGCGACCTCCGGGTCCTCGGCGTCGATCTCGCGCGCCAGCCGGTGGCCGTCGAACACGACCTCGGCCAGCAGGCGCGGGGCGACGCAGTCGCCGATGCGGAAGACGGCCTCGCGGCGGCCGTCGAGGGTCGTGGAAGAGCGCATCCTGCGAGACGCGCTGGGTCACGAGCACGACGCCTGCGGCCGCGATCTCCAGCGGCTCGCCGTAGGCGTCCTCGCACGTCAGCCTGCCCGCGGCGATCCCCGTGAGCACCGTGCCGGTGCGGAGCGCGACGCCGAGGCGTGCAGACGCTCGCGGATGAGCACGTCCTCGAGCGTCTCGGCGCAGAACGGCGCGATCGTGTCGTAGCCGGTGACGAGCTCCACCTCGCGCCCCTCGCGCGCCAGCAGCTCGGCCAGCGCACCGGCCATCAGGTAGCCGTCGCCGTCGTAGACGACGATGCGGCCCGCGCGCGGGCGCTTGCCCTCGAGCATCACCTGCTCGGGCGTCAGCACGTGCTCGGCGCCCGCCTCCGCGCCGGGGATGCGGCGCGCGCGTGAACGCGTTGAGGCCGTCGGCCGCCCAGCTCGACCCCGTCGCCAGCACGATGGCGTCGGCCCGGTTGCGCTCGATCTCGAGCGCCGTCAGCTCGACGCCGGTGATGAGCTCGACGTTCGGCAGGCGCTTGAGCGCCGCCATGCGGTAGGCCGTCATGCGGCCCCACTCGGCCAGGCCGGGGAGGCGCGTGAGCCAGGTCAGATGCCCGCCCATCGCGGGCGAGCGCTCCACGAGCCGCACGCGCGCGCCGCGGCGCGCGAGCGTGAGGGCGCACTCCATGCCGGCCGGCCCGCCGCCCACCACGAGCGCGTCGAAGCCGGCGCGCAGCGGCGCGAAGCGCTCGGGATGCCAGCCGCGCCGGTGCTCCTCGCCCGCCGTCGCGTTCTGCGTGCAGCCGATGTGGCGCCGGCTGTCGGCCTTGGAGATGCAGATGTTGCAGCCGATGCACTCGCGAATCTCGTCGACGCGGCCCTCGTCGATCTTGCTGCGGGAGGAACGGGTCGGCGATCGACGGCCGCGCGGCGCCGATCAGATCCCACACGCCGCTGCGCACGATCTCGGCCATCAGGTCGGGGTCGGTCAGGCGCCCGACGCCGACGATCGGCTTGGCGGTGGCCTCGCGCACGCGCGCGGTGCTCTCGAGCTGCCAGCCCTCGGCGAAGAAGCGCGAGGGCCCGGAGTCGAGCGACCACTCGGCGATCGAGCCGACGGTGACGTCCCAGAGGTCGACGAGGTGGTCGGCCAGGCGCACGAACTCGAGGCCCTCGTCGAGGTCGACGCCGAGCGCGCCCATGCGGTCGACGGCGACCCGGCAGGCGATCGCGCAGTCGTCGCCGACCGCCGTCGCGCACCGCTTCGAGCGTCTCGAGCCAGAAGCGCGCGCGGTTGGCGAGCGAGCCGCCGTACTCGTCGCGTGCGGCGGTTGTAGGCCGGCGAGAGGAACTGCCCGGGGAGATAGGTGTGCGCGCCGTAGACGTAGACGATGTCGAAGCCGGCCGAGCGCGAGCGCTGCGCCGCCAGCGCCCAGTCGTCCTGCACGCGGCGGATGTCGCGCTTGGTCATGGCCCGCGGCACGAGGCCGGTGGCGAAGTCGCTGGCGATCTGCGAGGGAGCGGCGGCGGGCAGGCGCGACTCGCTGTTCTCCCCGTGCGCGCCCGTGTGCGAGAGCTCGATGCCGGCCAGCGCGCCGTGGCGATGCGCCTCGTCGCAGGTCGCGGCCAGCACGCGCACGTCGCCCTCGTCCCACATGCGCGCCGAGACGTACGGCGTCTCGTCGGACTCCGCGTTGATCGTGCAGTACTCGGTGTTGACCGCCGCCCAGCCGCCCTCGGCCTTGACTGCGCGGTGCCGCGCCTGCGACCACGGCTTCTCCACCCCGAAGCCGGTGCAGTGCGGCACCTGGTAGAAGCGATTGCGCAGGGTCTTGGGGCCGATGCGCACCGGTTCGAAGAGGATGTCGTGACGCGGGTCGCGACTCATCTCGCCGGAGCATGCAGCATGCGCCCGCGGACTGCCTGCCTCCAGCGGGGTCAGCTGGTCGACATGCCCTGCGCGCTGATGCGGCAGTTGGCGCCGCTCGGCGCTGGCCGTCACCTGCAGCGTGGCCACGCGGTCGCCGCCGCTGTCGTCGATGCTCGCCTGCCACATGACCGACTCGACGCCGCCGGTGCCGGTGTTCGCGGGCTGCGTGGCCACGCCGCCGCCGGCCACGTTCGCCTCGATCCGCGACGGCGGACGGTCGTGCCGGCGAAGACGACCTGATTGACCACGGCCACGGGCGTCGTGCCCGGTGTTCTGCCACTGCGTCGTCGCCACGCCGGCAGTGCAGCTCGCGCGCAGCGCGCCGAGGCCGGGGGCGCTCAGCAGCGCCGTCTGGCCTGCGCCGTCGGGCAGCGTGACCGCCGTCGCGAGCATGCGCGCGTTGCCCTTGACGACCTCGCCGTCCTTGATGTCGGCGGCCACGATCGAGCCGTCGGCGATCTTGCTGCTGCCGATCGCGTTGTCGGCGAGGTCGCTGTTGCCGACCGCCGCCTGCGCGGATCTTCGAGCTCGTGACGGCGTCGTTGGCGAGGTCGCTGTTGCCGACCGCGCCGGCCCGGATCTTCGCGCCGCTGACGGAGTCGTTGCCGAGATCGGCGTTGCCGACGATGCGTCCTTGATCTGCAGGCCCGTGACGGCGCTCGGCGACGATCTTCGCGGTGACGACGCTGTTGCGCGCCAGGTCGATGTTCCTGACGGCGCCGTTGCGGATCTTCGGGCTCGTGATCGCGTTGTCCTTGATCTGCTTCGTGCCGATGCGCACGGCGGCGTAGGTCGTGCCGCTGAGCGCGACGAGCAGCGCAATGAGCGCAACGCCCATGGCGGGCGAAGGCAACCGAATCCAGGCTCGCATCCTGCGTTCTCCCCGTTCGGGCCGGGCGGCGCCGGCCAGATGACGAATCCCACCTTCGCAGACGGATGTGGCCATTTCGTGAGGAGTTCTTTCGCATAAGAACCGCGTAGGAGCCGTGTCGCGGAACGCCGCATGCGGCGGCAGAATGGGCTTGTGAGAATCCTCGTCGTCGATGACGATCGCTCCGTGCGCGACGCCCTGCGCCGCGCGCTGACGCTGGGCGGCTACGAGGTGCAGATGGCCGAGGGCGGCCAGCAGGCGCTCACGCAGGCCGCGACCGCGGTGCCCGACGCCGTCGTGCTCGACGTCGGCATGCCCGACATCGACGGCCTCGAGGTGTGCCGGCGGCTGCGCGGGCTCGGGCAACCGCGTGCCGATCCTGATGCTGACGGCGCGCGACGCCGTCGCCGATCGCATCGACGGGCTCGATGCGGGCGCCGACGACTACCTCGTCAAGCCCTTCGACGTCGGCGAGCTCAAGGCGCGCCTGCGCGCGCTGCTGCGCCGCAGCAACGGCGAGGGCGACCCGGATGCGCTCTCCTTCGCGGAGCTGAGCCTGGACAGCTCGCGCCACGGCGTCGCGGTCGGAGACGAGTTCGCCGAGCTGACGCGCACCGAGTACCAGCTGCTCGAGCTGCTCATGCTCAATCCCCGGCGCGTGCTTGCCGCACGGCCTCATCTACGACCGCGTGTGGGGCTACGACTTCGGGCCGGCGTCCAACGCGCTGCGCGTGTACGTCGGCTACCTGCGCCGCAAGATCGAGGACGCGGGCGCGCGGCCGCTGATCCACACGGTGCGCGGCGTCGGCTACGTCCTGCGCGAGCCGTGAAGCTGCGCACCCGCATGGCCGCGGCGGCCGGTGTCGCGGTGGCGATCACGGTCGTCGTGCTCGCGGTGGCGCAGTACGAGGCGGCGCGCTCGACGCTGCGCGGGCAGATCGACCAGGCGCTGCGAGAGCGCGCCAATCCGATCACTGCAGCCGCGGCCCGGCGACGGCCAGGGCAGGCCCGACGGCGGCGACGGCGACCGCGACAATCCGTCCGCCCAATCCGTTCGGCGACGCCGCGGGCAAGGTGCAGTACGTCTCGCCGCAGGGCACGATCCTGTCGGCCAGCGACGTCGGCCGCGCAGTCTGCCCGTCGACGAGCGCGCCAAGGCGCTCGCCGCGAGCGGGGACGGCAGCTACTTCAGCGACGCCCGCGTGCAGGGCGTGCACCTGCGCGTGCTCGCGGTCGGGCTCGGCGATCGCGGGCTCGCGCAGATCGCGCGTCCCGCTCACGGAGGTCGACCGACGCGCTGCGGCAGCTGCTCTACGTCGTGATCGCCGTCGGGCGGCGTCGGCATCCTGCTGGCCGCCGGGATCGGCTGGGTGGTGGCGCGCGCGGCGCTCGCGCCCGTCTCGCGCTTCACGCGCCGCACGGAGGCGCTGACGGCCAATCCCGACCTCTCGCAGCGGCTCGAGATCGAGGGCGAGGACGAGCTCGCGCGCCTCGCGCGCAGCTTCAACGCGACGCTCGACGCGCTCGAGCAGTCGGCCGAGGCGCAGCGGCACCTCGTGGCGGACGCGAGCCACGAGCTGCGCACGCCGATCGCGAGCCTGCGCGCCAACATCCAGGTGCTGGAGGATGCCGACCGCCTGCCCGAGGAGGAGCGCGAGAGCCTGCGCGCCGACATCATCGCCGAGCTCGACGAGCTGACGGCGCTCGTGGGCGACGTGGTCGAGCTGGCGCGCGGCTCGAAGCCGAGCGACGTCGTCGACGACGTGCGCATCGACCAGATCGTGCGCGCGCTGGTCGAGCGCGCCGAGCGCCGCGCCGCCGATGGCGTCGTGTTCCGCGCGACGCTGCAGCCGACCGTCGTCAGCGGCGAGCCCGAGCGCATCAGCCGCGCGATCTCGAACCTGCTCGGCAACGCGACCAAGTGGAGCCCGCCGGACGGCCTGATCGAGATCGTCGCTCGCCGACGGCACGCTCGCGATCCGCGACCACGGGCCGGGCTTCGACGAGGCCGACCTCCCGCACGTCTTCGACCGCTTCTACCGCGCCGACAACGCGCGCGGCATGCCCGGCTCGCGGCCTCGGCCTGGCGATCGTGCGCCAGGCGGCCGAGGCGCACGGCGGCTGGGTGACCGCCGCCAACGCGCCCGGCGGCGGGGCGCTGCTGCAGGTCGCGTTCGGGCCGTCCGTCGTCGTCAGCGACGACGAGGCCGAAGGCGAGTCAGTCGCCGCTGCGCGGCCCGCTGCTCGAGCAGGAGCGCGAGCCGCGGGCATAGCGCGACGGCGCGGCTCGCCTCGCGCCGCAGTCCGTGGGGCACGGGGCCGCTCGGCGATGATCGGGTAGCCCCACTCGTCCAGCGAGATCAGCTCGGGCAGCAGCTCGGCGCAGTGGCCGTAGGCGTCGCAGCGGATCGGGTTGACGCGCAGATGGGTGCGTCGTGCGGCTCATCGCCATTCCCCGGTCGCCGGCGGGATCGGCAGGAGCGGCTCGTGCGAGCGTGCGGAGCAGACGCCCGCGCGATGGTGCGCGACCTCGTCGGCGAACACGGTCGAGCGCGCTCTCGACCAGCCGCGTCGCGCCGTTCGGATGCGCGCACGCGCCGCGGTCCGTCACCTGTGGCGCAAGGCGTCGCGAGTCGCGCCACCGCCGCGGATGCGCCGGCGTCGCAGATGGCGCAGCGAGTGCCGAGCGCGTCGGCGATGGCGCGCAGCCCGAAGACGCAGGGGCCGCACTGGCCGGCGCTCTCGCGCGCCAGGTAGTCGACGATCCGCGCGGTCTCGCGCAGGCCGCAGCTCGGCTGCGGGAGCGCGGCGATCGCGCGCGCGCCCAGCGAGGCGCCGAGCGGCCGCAGGCCCGCCTCCGAGAGCGGGGCGTCGAGCGCCGTCGGCGGCCGGCACCCAGGTGCCGAAGTAGCCGCCGATCAGAACGCGCCTGGACCGGCTCGGTGACGCCGCCGTAGGCGTCGATCAGGGCCTGCAGCGGCGTGCCGGACGGGAGCTCGGTGATGCCGTGGCGCGCCACGGCGCCGCTCACGGTGACGAGCAGCGAGCCCGGCTCCGTCGCGGCTGCCGAGCTCGCGGAACCAGCCGGCGCCGTAGCGCGCGATGAGGGCGAGGTTGGCGAGCGTCTCGACGTTCTGGATCGAGCGTCGGGCGTCCGCGCACGCCGCGCTCGAACGGTCGCGGGGGCGTGAACGTGGGCTTCGCCGGCCCGCCGTTCAGCCACTGCACGAGCGCGCTCTCCTCGCCGGCCACGAAGCGGTCGGGCACGGACACGAGCTCGATCTGCTCGCGCTCTCCCGCCTGCGCGCGCTCCTCGATGGCAGCCGAGACGGCGCGCGTGCGCCGCAGGTGCGTTGCGGCCGACCGCGACGACGATCCGGCGCGCGCCGCGTGATCGCGGCCGCGACCACCGCGCCGTCGAGCACGAGGTGCGGATTGACGCGCATCAGCAGCGCGTCCTTGTGGCTCGCGGGCTCGCCCTCGACGCCGTTCGCGACCACGATCGGGCGCAGCGCCTGGCAGCGACCGCGCGCAGCTTGACGTGCGTCGGGAAGCCGGCTCCGCCGCGCCCGCGCAGTCCGCTCGCCTCGATCTCGGCGAGCAAGGCGCGTAGCCTCGCGGCGCAGCGCCGGCAGGCGGGCCGTAGCGCTCGAGGTGGGCCGTCCAGCGAGGTGTCGGCGCCCGCGCGGCGTGAGCAGGCGCAGGCGCGTCTGCGGCGCGCGGCCGCGCCGGCTCGGCGGCGAGCGCGCTCACGGCGCGCCCCGCAGGTTCGGCTCCAGGTGCTTGCCGGCGCCGCGCGGGGCGTTCAGCAGCCGGAGCGCGACGGCCGCGCCGAAGATCGCGATGCACGCGCCGTCGACGGCGAGCATCCAGGCCGCGCCATTGTCGGTGCCCATGCCCGCGCCGTGCAGCAGCGCGACCGGCCAGGCCAGGTAGGCCAGCCAGTGCACGGCGCGCCAGAGGCGCGTCGGGCAGGCGCCCGGCGCAGGAGGCTCGTGACGACGAGCGCGATGACGAGGTCGAGGGCGAGCGCGGCGAGTCCGAGCCAGAGCCCGTAGCGGTCGGAGAGCGCCGGCACGAAGACCGAGACGACGCGCGCACCGAGGCGTCGGGATCGATCACCGCGCGTCAGCACGTGGATGCGCGAGGAACACCACCGCGAGCAGCGAGAGGTTGCGGTGCAGGCCGAGCGTGACGAAGCGCGGAACCCGCCCCGGGCGCCAGCGGCTCACGGTCGCCATGCCGAGCGCGCTCACGGCGGTCAGGAGCAGCAGCGAGACGACGCCGCTGCCGCGCATCAGGTACCAGACCGGGCCGGCGGTGAGCACGCCGTTCATGCCGCTGCCTCGGCGGGCCAGCCGCAGGTGGTGGCGGTCGTGCCGTCGGGTCGCACGAGGCGCGCCGGGAAGCCCTGCGCGCTCGAGCCAGGCCACGGCGCCCTCCCCGCGCACGATCGCCGCCGTGCTGGCCGAGTTGGCCTGCACGCAGTCGGCGGCCGCCACGCTCACGGTGCGCCAGACCTCGGACGCGGGGATGCCGCTGCGCGGATCGACGATGTGGTGCACCTCGACGTCGCCGCTGCGCCAGCGGCGCACGGTCGTGCTCGAGGTGGCGAGGCCGCCGCCCGCCAGCGCGATCGTCTGCCCGGGCGGCCGTCGCATCGCTGCGGTGGTCGTCGGTGACGCGGATCGGCCAGCCGCCCGCCGGCGGCCGTGCCGGCCAGGGCGATGTCGCCGCCCAGGTTGACGAGCGCACCCGACCCCGTCGCCGTGTGCACGGCGCGCGCGCAGCGATCGGCCGCGAGCGCCTTCGCCGTCGCGCCGAGATCGATCTCGACACCGCGCCGGAATGCAGATCGTGCGACGGGCGCGGTCGATGCGCACGCGCTTCCAGCCGGCGGCGGGGACGATGCGCAGGCGCGGCGCCTCCCGCCGCGCGACGACCACGGTGAAGTCGCGATCCCAGCCGAGCGCGCCGAGCGAGCGGCCGACGGTCGGATCGACGTCGCCGTCCGTGCGCGCGGCGGCGTAGAGCGCGACCGTGAGGGCCTCCAGCAGCAGCGGGCTGGCCACGAACGGCCTGCCCGCGGAGCGGTTGAGGACGGCGAGCTCCGAGTCGTCGCGGAAGCGGCTGCACGTCTCGTCGATGCGGCGCAGCTCGTCCTGGACGAGCGCGAGCGCCTCGGGCAGCGCCTGGCCGTCGACGACCGTGACTGCGGCCGTGGTCCCGAGGGCGCTGAACGAAGCGGTCTCGCAGGCCATGGCTCACGAGCCTCCGGAGACCGCGACCGGGGCCGCGCTCGTGGTGGTCGGCGCATCCGTGACCGTCGACGAGCTCTGCTGCGTATCGCTCGAGCTCGTCGTGTCGTCGTCGCTCGACGTCGAGTAGTCGTAGTCGTAGTTGTCGTCGGACTCCGTCGTGGTCGTGACCTGCGTCGCGGCAGTCGTCGCCGCCGGCGTCGCGGCGGTCGGCGCTACCGGTGTGCCCGGCCCCGCTCGCCGCCAGTCCGGCGAAGGCGGCGGTCGCCAGCGCGGCGAGCGCGCCGGCCAGCGGCGGTCAGTCGCGTCACGCTGCGGACGCTCTTGTCTCGCTTCTCGGCTTCGGGTTTCGCGGTTCATACTCCGCGCATTCGAGCAGCCGAATCTAAAAGCGAGCTAAGAATCGCGTTAGCCGGGCGTTCAGTTGAGCCAGGGGCTGAGCGCGTCGCGGATGCGCCCGACGCCGACGCGGCCCTCGACCTTGCGCACGACGCTGGCCGTCCTCGAGCACGACGATCGCCGGCAGCTCCTCGACGTTGAAGTGCTCCGCGAGCTGCGGCGTACGGTCCACGTCGACGCGGCCGCGCGAGAAGACTCCATGGTTGCGGCGCTCCTGCAGGACCTGGTCGAGGAAGGCCTCGACGCGCCTGCTGGGGCCAGACTTGGGCGAGTAGAAGTAGAGCAATTTGGGTTCTGTCAAGGGAGTCACGCCGTCATCTTCCCCAGCCTGATCGGCGCGAAAACCTCTCGTGACGAAACCCTTACGATTTGTGCACGAACTGCCTTCAGTTCGCGCCCAGCAGAGCCGCCGGCAGACTCTGGTCGCCGGCCAGCGCAGCGGCGAACGGGTCGCCCAGGCGGTCGATCCGCCGCAGTGCGGCCCGCATCGTGGGACGGGCCCTGGCAAACGCGCCCGACTCGACCTCGTCCCACGTCAGGGGCAGGGAGACGGGGGCGCCCGGGCGGGGGCGCACGCAGTAGGCGACCGACATCGTGCGCCCGTAGCCGACCTGGTTGGAGTCGATCAGCACGCCGTGCCGGCGGCTCTTGTCCCACTCGGTCGTGACGAGGTCCGGGTGGCTGCGCGCCAGCGCCTGCGCGACGAGCTGCACCAGCGCGCGAGCCTGAGGGTAGGTGTGCCCCGGACGCAGCGGGACGGCCAGGTGCATCCCCTCGGCGCTCGAGGTCTTGACGACCGCGCGCAGGCCGAGCACGTCGAGCGCGTCGCGCACGAGCAGCGCCACGCGTCCCGTGTCGGCCAGGCTGACGCCGGGCGAGGGGTCGAGGTCGAAGAGCACGAAGTCGGGCGAGTCGAAGTCCTGCGCGCGGGCATAGGGCGCGTGGACGTCGATGCAGCCCGCGTTGATCGTCCAGAGCAGCCCGTCGGCGTCGTCGATCATGAGGTAGTCGATCGTCTTGCCGCGTCCGCCCGAGCTGCTCGTGAGCGTGGCCGTGCGCATCCAGTCGGGTGCGTGCGGCGGCCGCTGCTTCTGGAAGAAGTGCTTGCCGGTGATGCCATCGGGGTAGCGGACGAGCGTGATCGGCCGTCCGCGGAGGTGCGGCACGAGCACGTGGGCCGCCTCGCGGTAGTAGGCCAGGAGGTCGCCCTTGGTGATCTTCTCCTCGGGGAAGAAGATCTTGTCCTGGTTGGTGAACTTGAGCTCGCGCTCCGGCCTGACGAGGCGCTCGAAGACCGGCGCGCGCAGCCGGTGCTCGCGCGTCCACTCGGTGAACGACACCTCGCAGCCGAGCGACGGCTCGACCCAGGTGATGCGCGAGCGGGCCGCCGGGCCGGTCGGCCCCTTCCCGCGCAGCGGCGAGGTGTCGCGGCGCAGCGGAGCGAGCACGTCGAGCAACTCGCGCACGTCCGCTTCCGACAGGCCGCTGCCGCAATTGCCCGCGTACTCCAGATCGTCGGTCGCCAGAATCAGCGCGCCGAGGCTGCTGCGCGATCCCTCGCCGGCCGTGTAGCCGGCGATCAGCAGCGTCGCCTGCCGGCGGATCTTGATCTTGCGCCAGTCGTCGCTGCGGCGGCCGGGCCGGTAGGGCGCACTCACCCGCTTGGCCATGACACCCTCGAGGCCGCGCGCACGGGCCGCCGCGAGCAGCGCCTCGCCGTCGTCGAAGACCTGCGAGAGCACGATCGAGGGCGCCCCCGGGCGGATCAGCTGCTCGAGCAGCTCGCGCCTCCGGCTCCACGGCTCGCGCGAAGACCGGCTCCCCGTCGATCTCGAGCACGTCGAAGACGACGTAGGCCACGTCGCCCTCGCCGCGCTGGAAGTGCTCGAAGCTCGGCACGCCGTTCTCGTCGAACGCGCACAGCTCGCCGTCGAGCACGCAGTCGGCGTGCGTCAGCGCCGCGGGCAGCGCGGCGGCGACGCCGCCCTGCCTGGCATCGAGGCTCTTGCCGTTGCGCGACCACAGCCGCACGTCCTCGCCCTGCACGCGGGCGATCGCGCGGAATCCGTCCCACTTGATCTCGAAGCGCCAGGCATCGCCGGCCGGCACGTCCTGCGACGTCCCGGCGAGCATCGGTGCGTAGGTGGGGGAGTCGCCTGGCATGGCTGGAAGCGGATTGCGGTGGGTGGTAGGCTCGGCGTCGTGCCCCGCCCGCCCCTTCCGCCCGAGCTCGACGCCTTCCTGGCGAAGCCGAACTCGGCGGTCATCGGCACGTTGCGCCCTGACGGATCGCCCGTCACGGTCGCGACATGGTACGACTGGGAAGACGGCCGGGTGCTCGTGAACATGGACAACAGCCGCAGGCGCCTGGCGCACATGCGCGCCGACCCGCGCGTCTCGCTGACCGTGCTGAGCCTTGCGAATTGGGGCTCGCACGTGAGCCTGCGGGGCCGCGTCACCTCATTCGTCGACGATGTCGATCTGCGCGACATCGACCGTCTCGCGCGGCGCTACGGGCTGGACGACTACCCGCTCCGCGAGGACGCCCGCACGAGCGCGTGGATCGAGGTCGAGCACTGGCACGCCTGGCACCCCGAGAACCTCTGACGGATCGTCGAAGCTATCCGGCGCTGAGCGTGCGGATGATCGCGGCCGCGAATTCGACCGCGGGCGTGCGCGCGCCGTTGGAGCGCGTCGTCAGGGCGATGCGCCGGTCGGGCACGAAGTGGTCGACCGGGAGCCTCGCGATCGCCGGCTCGGGCTCGTCCAGCAGCAGGCTCGGCACGACCGCGATGCCGAGTCCCGCTGCGCACGAGCGCCTGCACCTCGCGCAGGTCGTGCGCGCGGATGCGCGGCTCGCCCAGGCCGTAGTCCGCCAGTGCGGCGCTGAGGGCGCGCTGGCTGGCGGTGCCGCAGTCCTTGCCGATCAGGTCGCGCGCGGCGAGATCGGCCGGCGTCACCAGCCGCCCGAGCTGCTCGAGCGGGTCGCCGGCCGGCACCAGCAGGACGTAGGGGTCGCGCATGATCTCCTCGGACTCGAGCCCGTCGCGCGGCTCGTCCTCGGGCGCGACGACCACGTCGAGCTCGCCCGCGGCGAGGCAGTCCAGCAGCTGCGCCGGGAAGTACGACTCGCGTCACGTGCAGCGCGAGCCGCGGTGCGCGCGCGCGCAGGTCCTCGGCGAGCGCGGGCACGAGCGCCGCGGCGACGCTCGGCACGGCGCCGATGCGCAGCTCGCCGGTGCGGCCGTCGGAGAACGCCGCGAGGTCGGCGCGCGCCGTCTCGAGGTGCCCCGCGATCGCATCGGCGTGGCCGAGCAGCTGGCGCCCGGCCTCGGTCAGCTCGATCGAGCGCACGCCGGGGGAGCGCGTCACGAGCGTCACGCCGACGATCCGCTCGAGCGCCCGCAGCTGCTGGCTCACCGCCGACTGCGTGTAGCCGAGCTGCTCGGCGGCGCGGCTCACCGACCCTTCGCGCGCGATCGCCTCGAGCGCGGCGAGGTGGCGGAGGTCGAGCCCGGACCATTCAGAAAGCGCGCTGATATTAGGAATCGTATCCCGAATTTGCATGTGCCGGCAGGGCGCTGCTGAAATGGTTTGCAGACATGAGCATTCTGGTCATCCAGCACGACCCGGACAAGGGGCTCGGGCTCTTCGCGCAGCCGCTGGCCGACGCCGCGCTCGAGCTCGACATCCGCTTCGCCGGACACGGCGAGCTCGCGCTCGGCGACCACCACACGGCCGTCATCGCGCTGCCGGGCGTCGCCAATCCGGTCGACGAGACGCTCGCGGTCGCCTCGACGCGCGAGGTGCTGCGCGAGGCGCTCGCGCGGGGCGTCCCGGTGCTCGGCATCTGCCTCGGCGCAGAACTGCTCGCCGAGGCCGCCGGCGCGCGCACGAGCGCCTGCCCGCCCGAGTGGGGCTATTGCGAGGTCGCGCTGCAGCCCGCCGCGCGCGAGGACGGTCTGCTCGCCGACCTGCCCGAGCGCTTCGGCGTCTTCCAGGCGCACAACTACGGCTTCGAGCTGCCGCCGGGCGCCGTCGCGCTGGCCGGGTCGCCCGGCGCGGTGCAGGCCTTCCGCGTCGGATCCAACGCCTGGGGCATCCAGTTCCACCCGGAGCCGACGCTCGAGATGCTCGACGGCTGGACGACGGCGCTCGGCGCCGTCATGCAGGCCAACGGGGTCGATCCCGAGGCGACGCGCCGGCTCGGGCGCCGCTACGTGCCCGTCTGGAGCGAGCACGCCGCTGCGATGACGCGCCGCTTCGCGGCCGTCGTCGCCGCCTGACGCCTATCCGACGGCGGCGGCGAGGCGCGGGAGCAGCGCGATGGCGTCGAGATCGTCGTGCAGGAGGTGCTGCAGCATGATCCGGTCGACGCCCGCCTCGCGGTAGGCGCCCAGGCGCTCCGTCGCCTCGGCGAGCGTTCCGGCGACGCCCACCTGCCCGAACTCCTCGATCAGCGCCGCGGGCTCGGAGCCCTGCCAGGCGGCCAGGCGCTCGGCGCGCTGCGCCAGATCGGCGGCGTCGGAGCCGATCAGCCACGGCACCATGACCGAGAACGTCAGCGTCGCCGGATCGCGGCCCGCGTCCTCCCACGCCCGCTCGCACACGGCGCGCCGCTCGGCGCACTCGGCCGGCGTGGCGTAGACGGTGTTGTACTCGTCGGCGAACTGCGCCGCCATGCGCGCGGTGCGGGGCTTCGCGCCCCCGCCGATGATGAGCGGCGGGTGCGGGCGCTGCACCGGCTTCGGGAGGACGTCGACGGAGTCCAGGCGGTAGTGCTTGCCGTCGAACGAGAACGGCCCGTCGGCCCAGGCGCCGCGCACGACCGCGAGTTGCTCCTCGAGCATCTCCATGCGCTCGCCGAGCGGCGGGAACTCGAACCCGAAGGCCGAGTGCTCGGGTTCGTGCCAGCCGGCGCCGAGGCCGAGCTCGACGCGCCCGCCCGAGATGTGGTCGACCGCGGTCACCGTCTTGGCGAGCACCGACGGATGACGGAACGTCGCCGGCGAGACGAGCACGCCGAGGCGGAGGCGCGTGGTCACCGCCGCCAGGCCCGCCAGCGTCGTCCAGGTCTCGAGCGAGCCGCGCTCGTCGTGGCCCTCCACCGAGAGGTAGTGATCCGAGCGGAAGAGCGTGCCCACGCCGTGCTGCTCGCAGGCCTGCGCGAGGGCCACCCACTGCGGCCAGGTCACGTCTTCCTGGCCCTCGATCATCAGCTCGACTCGCATGTCTCTCCCTCGCGTCGCTGCGCGCAGTATGGATGTCGTCGCGCCTGCCGAGCGGCGGAGTGAAATCGCCGCGACTTTGTGACAAAACGGGCCTAAGCTGAAAACATGGCAGTGACGACGCCGCAGCGTTTCGCGGGTGCCGACGAGGTGCTCGCCGTGACGCGCCTGGAGCGGCTCGTCTCCCGGCTCGAGCGCCGCGGCGCGCCGGGCCGCGCCGTCGCCGGCGCGGTTCACTCGGGCGCGATGGCCGCCCGCTGGGCTCGCTCGAGCCAGCCCTTCGTCCTGCTGGCACGCGACCTGACTGCGGATCTGCCGGACGTTCCGCCGCCGGACGGCGTGACGATCGCGCCCTACGACGGCGCCTCGGACGAGCCGCTCGCCGGCATCTGGGCGAGCACGAGCGCCGCGCGCACGCGCGCGCACCTGCGCACCTGCATGGAGAGCGGAGTGATCTGCCTGGCGGCCTGGGAGGGCGACCGCATCGTCGCCTACGACCTGCTCGGCCCGACGGGTGCCGACGACGTCACGGCGTCGAACGGGACGTGCATCGGTCTCAACCTGCACGAGCGCTGCGAGGCGCGCGGTCGCGGCATCGGCCTGGCGCTCCTGGCGGCCTCGCTCCCGTACACGCGCGAGCTCGGCTTCACGCGCCAGGCGACCATCGTGCTCGAACGCAACCGGCCCATGATCGCGGCCGCGACGCAGATCCTCGGCTTCGCCGTGACCGGGCGCGCCGAGCGCCTGGAGCTGGTCGGGCACGTGCGCTGGAGCTGGCAGCGGCACGGATCCGTGTGCGAGGGCCCGCGCCTCGTCGTCTGAATCTCTCTGGAGATCGCCGGCGGGACGGCGCTACTGTGCCGGTAGCTCCATGCGCCGGCCATCTCCCGCCACCATCATCGCCACGATCGCCCTCGTGCTCGCGGTCGTCCCCGTCGGATCGGCGGCCGACGGCTGGGTCAAGCGCGCGCTCTTCGCCCGCAACGCGGGCACGGTGGACGGCTTCGGCGCGACGCGCACGCCGCACAAGGGCCGTCTGCTCGTGCTGCCCGCCACGGGCAAGCTGCCGGCCTCGATCCTCCCGTCGAACATCGGCGGTCCGCGCGGCCCCGCGGGGCCGGCCGGCCCGTCGGGCAGCGACGGCTCCTCCGCGTTCGTCGCGAGCGCGCCCGCCGCGGTCACGCTCGGCGCGGCGCAGACGAGCGTCGAGTCGCTCTCGCTCAAGGCCGGTTCCTACGCGATCGTCGCCAAGGCGAGCCTCCACGCGACGCTCGACACGAGCACGCCCGGCGTCAACTGCCAGCTCAAGGCCGGCACCGACGGCGATCAGGTCGACGCCGACCTCTCGTCCAGCTCGGACGATCCCGTGGCGCTCATCACGACCCACACGTTCGCCGCCGCCGGCGCAGTCACGCTCACCTGCGCGGCCGACGACGACGGCGTGACCGCGACCGACGCGCGCATCCTCGCGCTGCGCGTCGGATCGGTCACCGCGTCCTGAGCTAGGCGGCCAGCTCGTCCTCGGCGAGATCGCCCGCGAGCAGCGTGCGATCGCGGCCCGTCTGCTTGGCGCGGTACATCGCCGCGTCGGCGGCGTGCACCAGCGCTTCGTCGTCGCAGTCGCCCCAGGCGAGCGCGCCGCCGCAGGAGATCGTGATCGCCAGGGCCCCGCGGCGGGTCGCGAGCGGCTCGTCACGCACGGCCAGGCGAATGCTCTCGGCGACCGCCCGCAATGCGTTGCGGGTGTGGATGCCGCGCACGAGCACCGTGAACTCCTCGCCGCCCCAGCGTGCGACGATCGCGTCGCCGGGCAGCGCGGCGTGGAGACAGGCCACGACGGCGACGAGCACGTCGTCCCCAGCCTGATGCCCGTACGTGTCGTTCGTGCGCTTGAAGTGGTCGACATCGAGCAGGAGCAGCCCGAACGGCTCGTGGTCTGCAGCGGCGATCGCGCTCTCGAGTGAGTTCTGGAAGCTGCGGCGGTTGGCGAGCCCCGTCAGCAGATCGGTGTTCGAGGCGCGCTCGGCCTCGGCTCGCGCTTCCTCGAGCTCGCGGTAGGCGGCTCGCGCACCCGCGAGCGCGGCGGCCAGGCCGTCCTGCGCCTCGCGGCGCTCGGTGACGTCCGTGACGATGCCCTCGGCGAGGACGCCGCCCGCGTCGCGCCGGCAGCGCCAGCTGTCGAGCAGCCAGCGCACCTCGCCGTTCCTGTTGCACACGCGGTACTCGACGCTGCCCGACCGGCCGGCGAGCTGCTCGTCCAGGACCTCGGCCGTCGCCCGCTCGCGGTCGTCGGGGTGCAGGGCGTCGAGCCACTCCTCCACGGGCGTGTCCGAGTCCGCTGCCCTGTCGAGGAACTCCGTGAGGGGAATCGACTCGAAGTCGATGACGGCCGAGCCGTCGCCGGGGTAGCGCCAGGCGTAGAGATACTCGTCGAGTGCGGAGAGCACCGAGTCGAGACGCCCGCGCGTCTCGCGCAGAGCCGTCTCCAATTCGGCGGCCGCCTCGGCGCTCTCGCGCTGATCGGTGACATCGGTGACGATGCCGTCGATGCGCATGCCGCCGCCGGGCTGCGGTGTCGAGCGCGTGCACTCCCGGATCCAGCGGATGCCGCCGTCCAGCGCCTCGATGCGGTAGTCCATCTGGCACGGCTCGCCGCTCTTCTGACGATCCATGCCCTCCTGGTAGATCGCCTTGTCGTCTGCGATCACGCGCGTCGTCCAGAAGTCGCCGGCGTCGATCTCGCCGGGGAGCTCGCCGCCCAGCAACAGGTGGACGCCCGGCCCGGTGTAGGGAGCGTGAAACCTGCCGTCTGCGAGGAACACGCCCGAGAACGGGACCGTGCGCACGCCCTCCAGAACGCCGAGAAAGCGCTCGAGGTCGACCGGTTCGCCGGATCCGGCCATGTGCACGGCGGGCGCCGTGCGCTGTGCTCGTTTGACGTGGGCCACCTTGTGGCTATCGGCACGGATCGGGTTGGGGTAAGGACTTCATGCCCCTTTTCGCATGCGCGGGCAGGCGCGCTAGGCTCGCGGCATGGAACCCGTACGCATCGGCCTCAAGCTCTCGCAGCAGGAC
The DNA here is from genome assembly GCA_963713435.1 of uncultured Actinomycetes bacterium. Taxonomy (GTDB): domain Bacteria; phylum Actinomycetota; class Thermoleophilia; order Gaiellales; family JALYLC01; genus JALYLC01. The sequence continues at coordinate 48,084 of CAVQLU010000011.1, read as the reverse complement.
ACGTCCATCGACGAGCTCCGCGCCATCTGGCAGGTAGCCGACGAGTCGGGTTTCGACCACCTCTGGAACTTCGACCATTTCGCCGCGATCATGGGCGATCCCGAGCGGGACGTGCTCGAGGGCTGGACGCTGCTCGGCGCGATGGCCGAGGCCACGAGCAGGGTGCGCATCGGCTGCATGGTCACGGGCAACACCTACCGGCACCCGGCCGTGCTCGCCAAGATGGCAGTCAGCGTCGACCACCTTTCCGGCGGACGCCTCGAGTTCGGAATCGGGGCCGCCTGGGCCGACATCGAGCATGAGATGCTCGGCATCGACTTCGGCAGCGCCGGCAGGCGCGTGGAGTGGCTGGATGAGGCCTGCCAGGTGATCAAGCTGCTGTTCACCGAGGAACACACGAACTTCGAGGGCGAGCGCTACACGCTGCGCAACGCGATCGCCAATCCGAAGCCTGTGCAGAAGCCGTATCCGCCCTTCTGGATCGGCGGTCGCGGCGAGAAGAAGACGCTGCGGGTGATCGCCGCAGCACGCCGACGTCTGGAACGCGCCTGGCGGCGAGCCCGACGAGGTCGCGCGCCTGGCCGGGATTCTCGATGGCCATTGCGCCGACGTCGGCCGCGATCCGGCCGAGATCCGCCGCTCGGTGCAGATTCGCTACGCGGGCGACGACGATGCCTTCCTCCGCAGCGTCGGCGAGTTCGTCGATCGCAACGTGCGCGAGCTCATCGTGATCGTCGCTCCCGGGCAGGCGCGCGCGCACGCGGAGGCCGCGGCCGCGCTCCTGCCGCGCCTGCGCCAGTTCGGCTAGCCCCACCACGAGACACTGGCCGGCCGCACGGCGGCGGGCGTCGCCGGGCGCGACACTCGGGTCATGTCCGCTGAGCTCTTGTTGATCGTCTTGCTGGCCGTCTTCCCGGCGGTCGTTGTGGTGTGCAGTCGCGAACCGGCGCCACGGGCCTGAGGACGCGATGTCCGCCGTTCCCGCCCTTCCGTCCGTCTCGCTTGGGCGCCGCGCGGTCGCTCTCGCCGACTCGCGGGCCCTGCGGATGGCGCTCGCCGCCGCCGCGCTGGCCGCGATCTCGGCGCTCCTGGCGCGTCGCGTCGACCTCTCGTCGTTCGCCGAGACCGATGTGGTGTGGGGCTGGATCGCCGTCTCGCTGTTGCTCAACCTGGCGTCCGTGGGCGGCAAGGCAGTCGTCTGGAAGGCCGCACTCGATGCGCTCCCGGGCCAGCGCCCGGTTCGCTATGCGCACGTCGTCCCGGCGCTCTTCATCGGCTTCCTGCTCAACACCGTGCTCTTCGCCCGCGTGGGTGAGCTGGCTCGCGTCGCGGTGCTCGGGCGCCGTCAGAAGCTGGCCGGAGAGAGCATCCCGGCGAGCACGATCGGCGGCACGCTGCTGGCCGAGCAGCTCGTGCTCGCGGTGGCCCTCGCTCTCGCGGTCGTCGCGCTGGCGCCGGTGCTCCACCTGCCGATCATGGTCTGGCAGCTGCTGATCGCCTTCGTGCTGGTGCTGACCGTCGTCTTCGCCGGTCTGCTGGTGCTCCTGCGCAACGCCCGAGGCCGCTTCACGAACCTCGCCGCAGGCCTCTCGCGTGGACAGGCGCTCTTCTCGAAGCCCCGTGCAACCGCCCTCGCGATGACGGCAGGCACCCTCTCCTGGGCGGCGCAGATCGCCGGCATCTGGGCGGCGCTCGAGGCCTTCGGCATCCACGTCGGCCTGGCCGGCGCGGGCCTCGTCTTCGTCTCGTCCACGATCGTCCAGCTCTTCCCGTTCTGGCCGGGCAACCTCGGCATCTTCCAGCTCGGAGTCTCCGCGCCGCTCGTGAGCGCCTACGCAATCTCGACGACGAGCGCGGTCGCCTTCAGCGTCGGCCTCCAATTCGTGGAAGGCCTCCTGGGAGTCGGCCTGGGCCTCCTCTTCCTGGCCCGCGAAGGCCTCTCCCTGAGTGGCGCGCGTCAACTGGCAACAGAACCAACCGATCCGGTCACACCAAGCCCAATCTCGTAACACCTATCAAGGGTCTGGCCCGTACAGGCGGGGTCTGACCCCAGGTGTACGGGTCTGACCCCGGGTGTCCGTCGGAGGCTGAATGCCAATAGGCATGCGCGTTGACGCTCGCGCTAGCACCTGTCGGCCCTCGGGAGGCGGCGTTGCCTCAGCGGCACGTCCTGTCTCAAACCCGCATGGTTAGGCGCCCGTACAGGTGGGGTCAGACCCGTACACCTGGGGTCAGACCCCGCCTGGTCGCGCCAGACCCTCGTTGTTCACGGGACGGGGCCTCCCAGCAGGGCTATGACTACTCCGATCGCTCCTGCGCAGAGGAGGGTCTCCACGACTCCTCGGCGGAGGATGAGGAGGGCGACGGCTGCGGCGGCGAGGACTGCTGCTTGCCAGGGTTCGCTCAGGGCTGCGGCCAGGGTGACGGCTGCTCCGAAGATCGCTCCGATCGCTGCCGGGGCCGCTCCGTCGAGGAAGGCTCGTGCCTGGGCGTTCTCGCGCAGGCGGCGGAAGCGGTCGCCGCCCAGCAGGATGAAGGAGAAGGAGGGCGTGAAGGCGACGGCGGCTGCGAGCAGCCCGCCTGCGATGCCGTGCGCTGCGTAGCCGACGGCTGCGATGGTGGCCACGACGGGCCCGGGCGTGATCTGGCCGAGGGCGACGGCGTTGAGGAACTGCGCGTTCGTCATCCAGTGGTAGGTGTCGACGGCGTCGCCCTGCATGAGGGGGACGATCACGAAGCCGCCGCCGTAGGACAGCGCCCCGACCTTGAACGCCGTCCAGCAGAGCGCGCCCAGCCCGCCCACGGCCGCCGTGCTCGCCGCGACGAGGGCGAAGGGGAGCCCCTGTGCGCCGAGCGACCGTCGCGGCGGGTGCTGCGCGACGAGCTCGATCAGGCCGCAGGCCAGCAGGACGAGCACGAGGTAGGGGACGACGAGCACGGCGGCCGCGGCCGCGGCCGCGAGATAGAGCGCCCAGCGGGCCAGGCGGCGGCGATCGCTGCGGACGCGCCCGAAGCTCGGCAGCGAGCAGCGAGCGCGCCGCCTGCACGGCGACGGCCGCGACGGCGGCACCTGCGCCCGCTCCCGCCCCGAGCACCCACAGCGGCGGCGCGGCTCCGAGGAAGAGCACGGACAGCAGCAGGACGAGCACGACCGCCGGGAGCACGAACCCCAGGCCGCCGACGACCGCGCCCGCCGGACCCCCGACGCGATACGCGCAGAAGATCGCCAGCTGGGTCGACGCGGGGCCGGGGAGGAGCCCGCAGGCCGCATTCGCGTCCTCGAACTCCTGGGCGCTCATCCAGCCCTTGCGGTCGACCACGAGGCGCTGGAGCAACGCGATGTGCGCCGGCGGCCCGCCGAACCCGGTCAACCCGAGGCGCGTCCACTCCCTGGCGATCGTGGAGAGGGGCGCGCTCAGGGCGCTAGCGCTCGCTGGGCTCCACGAAATGGCGCGCGCCGGCGAGGCGCGTCAGCAGGAAGGCCTCGGCGGACGCCATGATCGCGATCGCCGCGAGCAGCCAGTCGGGCCAGGCCTCGGACGACGGCAGCGCCTCGTGGAGACCCACCACTGCGAGCCGCGTCAGCTGGAGTTGTTGCACGACCTTCGAGCGCACGACGTTGTCCTCGAGCACCCGCACGGCGGCGAGGTCGCGACCGCCGTTGATGGACGCGACCTTGATGTGCACCGGCGGTGGCTTCACGGGCGGCGTCTGGACCCGCGGCGCCGTCACGGTGGGCTGATGCACGACCGTCGTCACCGCGGTGGTCGGCCGCACCGTGTTCGAGGACACCGTCGTCTTCGGAGTCGCGGTCGTCGCCGGCGTGACGGGCTTCTGAGCCGGCTTCGCGGCCGGCGCGACCTGCGGTGCGGGAGTCGGCTGGACCCCCGAGGCGGCGTGCGGCTTCGGCAGCGGCGCGACGCTCGCATCGGACGGCTTCGCGATCGGCCCGATGTCGGCGTACGCGACACCCGTCGACAGCAATGCCACCGACACGCAGAGCAGAGTGGCGATGCGGCCCCAGAAGCGCATACGTGCATCATGCGCCTTGCGTCGGCTGTCGCGCAACCTACTGCTTTCTAACCACCCGTTCGGCTAGGTACCTGGACTAACCGGTTCTGCAGTATCGGTCGTCAATCGTGTCGTTTGTGACGATATCGCACCGTCCAAACGGCTCGCCGGTCGCCGCTAGCATGCGGATTCGCCCGCCGATCAGGAGGTGATGGGCTCATCGCACGCCGACGTTCGCCGACGTCCACGCACTGGGGCAACTACGACGTCGAGGTGAGCGGCGGCGCGGTCGTCGCCCTGCACCCGGTCGCCGACGATCCCGATCCTTCGCCGATCGGGATCGGCATGCCCCGCGCCCAGAACGACGCCGCGCGCATTCTGAGGCCGGCCGTGCGGCGCGGCTGGCTCGACGGGGACGGCGGCGCGGCGCGCGGCCAGGACGCCTTCGTCGAGGTCGGCTGGGACGAGGCGCTCGACCTGGCGGCGCGCGAGCTCGCGCGCGTCAAGGCCGAGCACGGCAACGCATCCATCTACGGCGGCTCCTACGGCTGGGGGAGCGCCGGGCCGCTTCCACCATCCGCAGGGCCTGCTGCACCGCTTCCTGAACTTCCACGGCGGCTACACCGCATCGGTCAACAGCTACAGCTGCGCCGCGATGGAGGTGATCCTGCCGCACGTCATCGGCGGCGCGTCGGATGCGATCTACTCCGCGGCGCCGCACTGGGACGAGATCGCCGAGCACACCGAGCTGATCGTCGCCTTCGGCGGCCTGGCGCTCAAGAACACGCAGATCAACTCGGGTGGCCTGGCGCGGCACGTGGCGCGGGGAGCGCAGCAGGCCGCGCGCGAGGCCGGTGTCGACTTCGTCAACGTGAGCCCCGTGCGCGGCGACATCGACGCCTACCAGAGCGCTCGCTGGATCTCGCCGCGCCCCAACACCGACGTCGCGCTGATGATGGGGCTCGCGCATTCGATGATCGCGGCCGGCACCTGCGACACGGACTTCCTGCGCGACTGCTGCGTGGGCTGGGACGAGCTCGAGGCGTACCTCACGGGCGCGAGCGACGGCATCCGGCGCGACGCCGCCTGGGCGGCCGCGATCTGCGACGTCGAGCAGCCGGTCATCGAGGCGCTGGCGGCGGAGATGACCGCACGGCGCACGCTGGTCACCGTGAGCTGGTCGCTGCAGCGCGCCGATCACGGCGAGCAGCCGTTCTGGATGGGCGTCGCGCTGGCGGCGATGACGGGCTCGATGGGGCGTCCGGGCGGCGGGTTCGGCACCGGCTACGGCGCCATCCACTCGGTCGGGCTGCAGCCCGACCGGCATCGCATCACGGCGCTCCGGCAGGGCCCGAACGCCGTGACCGTCCGCATGCCGGTGGCGCGCATCGCCGACGTCCTGCTCGAGCCCGGGCGGGAGATCGACTACAACGGCCGGCGGATCGAGTTCCCCGACGTCCGGCTCGTCTACTGGTGCGGCGGCAACCCGTTCCACCACCACCAGGATCTGAACCGCCTCGCGCGCGCCTGGCGGCGGCCCGAGACCGTGATCGTGCACGAGTCGTGGTGGAATCCCATCGCGCGCTTCGCCGACATCGTCTTCCCCGCGGCGACGGCGCTCGAGCGCAACGACGTGGCGGCCGGCTGGGCCGACTCGTGGATCTCGGCGATGCACCAGGCGGTCGTCCCGCCGGCGGAGGTGTGCACCGACTACGAGACGCTCTGCGCGCTGGCCGAGCGGCTCGGGTTCCTCGACGACTTCTCCGAGGGCCGCGACGGCGACGAGTGGGTGCGCCACTTCTACGAGTCCACGCGCGAGAACCTGCGGGGCGAGGGCGTGGATCTGCCGGAGTACGAGGAGTTCTGGGCCGCCGGGCGCGTGGAGATGCCGACGCCGCCGCGCCACCGCGTGCTCGACTTCGCCGCCCTGCGCGCCGACCCGGCCGCGTCACGGCTGCCCACGCCGTCGGGACGCATCGAGCTCGCCTCGTCGACGATCGCCGGCTTCGGCTACGAGGACTGCCCGGGCCATCCGGCCTGGCTGGAGCCCGCCGAGTGGCTCGGATCGGAGCTCGCGCGCCGGTTCCCGCTGCACCTCATCTCCAACCAGCCCTTCACGCGCCTGCACTCGCAGTACGACAACGGCTCCTACAGCCAGGACTCGAAGGTCGGTGGCCGCGAGCCGATCCGGCTCCACCCCGACGACGCCCGCGCGCGCGACATCGCCCAGGGCGACGTCGTGCGGGTCTTCAACGACCGCGGCAGCTGCCTCGCGGGTGCCGTCCTGGACGCCGATCTGCGCCGCTCGGTCGTGCAGCTGTCCACGGGTGCGTGGTGGGATCCGGTGACGCCCGGAGATCCGAGCGCGCTCGATCGCCACGGCAACCCGAACGTCCTGACGCTCGACAAGGGCACGTCGAGCCTCGCCCAGGGGCCCATCGCGCAGACTGCGCTCGTCGAGCTCGAGCGCTACGACGGGCCTCTGCCCGAGGTCCGGGCGTTCATCCCGCCCGAGCTGATCTCGCGCGGCTCGTGAGAGTCGAGCTCGCCTACGGGAGTGACGGTCTGACCGTCGATCTGCCCGAGGAGCGCACGACGGTCGTCGAGCCTCTGCATCCGCAGGCCGCGGCCGACGGCCGCCTCGCGGTGCTCGAGGCGCTGCGCGCTCCGGTGGCGGGTCCGCCCCTGCGCGATGTCGTGCGCGGCGGGAGCACGGTCGCGATCAGCATCTGCGACGGCACGCGGCCCCAGCCGCGGCACATCGTCGTGCCCGCGCTGCTGGAGGAGCTCGAAGGGCTCGTGAATCTCGCTGACGTCGTCGTGCTCGTCGCGACCGGCACGCACCGCGGCAACAGCGAGGACGAGCTGCGCGCGATGCTCGGCGACGAGGTGCTGGCGGCCGTGCGCGTCGTCAACCACGACGCCCGCGATGCCGCCTCGCTCACCTGGATGGGCCGCTTCGGCGCCGACGTGCCGGTCTGGCTGAACAGCGAGTGGGTGGCCGCGGACGTGCGCATCACGACGGGGTTCGTCGAGCCGCACTTCTTCGCCGGCTTCTCGGGCGGTCCGAAGCTCGTCGCACCGGGCCTCGCGGGCCTCGAGACGACGCTGACGCTCCACGATGCGGCACGGATCGGGCACCCCGACGCGCGTTGGGGCATCACGGTGGGCAACCCGGTGCACGACGACGTGCGCGCCATCGCGGCTGCCACGGGCACGCACTTCGCGCTGGACGTCGTGCTGGACGGTGAGCAGCGGATCGCACAGGCCTTTGGCGGCGAGCTGTTCGCGATGCACGAGGCCGCCTGCGCGCTCGTGCGCCGGACCGCGATGCGCGCGGTCCCGCAGCCCTTCGACGTCGTCCTCACCACGAACTCCGGCTTTCCGCTCGACCAGAACCTCTACCAGGCGGTCAAGGGCATGTCGGCAGCCGCGCAGGTCGTGCGCCCGGGAGGGACGATCGTGTGCGCGGCCGAGTGCCGCGACGGCTTCCCCGAGCACGGTCCCTATCGCGCGGAGCTGACCGGCGCGGCGTCCCCCGCGGCGCTGCTGGAGGCGATCGCGGCGCGCGAGCAGACGGTCGCCGACCAGTGGCAGATCCAGGTGCAGGCCGGCATCCAGGCGCGCTCGCGCGTGATCGTGCACACGTCGTACCTCTCGGACGCCGAGCTCGCCGAGGCGCACCTGGAGCAGACGCCTGACGTCGAAGCCACCGTCCGTGCGTTGCTCGACGGACGCCGGGCCGGACGCGAGCCTGTGCGTGCTGCCCTACGGGCCGTTGACCGTGCCGTACGTCGCCGCCTGAGCGCTCAGCGCAATGCTCCGCGCAAGGCCGCGCGCGCCGCGTGCCAGCCGCACATCGCGTGGACGCCGCCGCCGGGCGGCGCCGATGATGAGCAGATGAAGAAGCGCGGGTTGGGCGTCGTGTAGGGATTGGCCCTCGCCACGGGGCGCGCGAACAGCTGGCGGAAATCGGCAGCGCCGCCGTTGATGTCGCCGCCGATGTAGTTCGCGTCGTGCGCCTCCAGGTCGGCGGGACCCATCGAGCTGCGTGCCTGGACGAGGTCGCGGAAGCCCGGGGCGAAGCGCTCGATCTGGCGCTCGATCGACTCGCTCACGTCGACCGCCGAGCCGTTCGGCACGTGGCAGTAGGCCCACAGCGTGTGCGACCCCGCCGGCGCCCTGCTCGGATCGAACAGGCTCTGCTGGGCGATGAGCACGTACGGCCTCTCGGGATGTCCTCCCTGCGCGACCTCGGCCTCTGCCCTCGCGATCTCCTCGAGCGTCCCGCCCAGGTGGATCGTCCCGGCGCGACGGCATTCCGGGGCCGTCCAGGGCACCGGCCCGGCGAGCGCGTAGTCCAGCTTGAAGACGCCGGGGCCGTAGCGGAAGCGGCCGAGTGCGCGGCGGTAGCGGGCGGGCAGCTCGTCGCCGGCGATCGCCAGGATCTGCCGCGGCGTGAGGTCGAACAGCACTGCCGGCACGCCGCGCACGTCCGCGGGCGAGCGCACCTCGCAGTCCGTTCGGATCTCGCCTCCGAGCGAGCGCAACAGCGAGGCCATCGCATCGGCGATCGCCTGGGACCCCCCGGCCGCGGCCGGCCAGCCGACGGCGTGCCCGAGCATCATCAGCAGCAGGCCGAAGCCGGCCGTCGTGGGGCGCGTGAGCGGGCGCATGGAGTGCGCGGCGTTGCCCGCCAGCAGCGCTCGAGCGCGCGTGCCGGCGAAGCGCACTCGCGCCAGGCCCGTCGCCGAGCGCAGCCCGGCGCGTGCGAAGCGCGCGCTCTGCAGCGGGTTGCGGGGCACGTGGAGCGGACCGAGGAGGTCGTCGAGCAGGGCTTCCCACTCACCGGTCAGCGGCTCCAACAGCGCACGGTAGGACTCGGCGTCCACTCCCAAGCCGTCGGCCGTCTCGCCGACCGAGCGATGCAGGGCCACCGCCGTGCCGTCGTCGAGCGGGTGCGCGAGGGGAATCTCGGGGTGGACGAACGCGAGTCCGTGCTCGTGCAGGGGCAGGCTGCGCAGAAACGGCGATGCGAGCGCGAGCGGATGGATCGCAGAGCACACGTCATGCCGGAAGCCGGGCAGCGTGAGCTCGGCGCTGCGCGTGCCCCCGCCGATCGTCGCGGCCGCCTCGAGCACGAGCACCGAGCGACCCGCGCGGGCGAGCGCGATCGCGGCAGCCAGGCCGTTGGGGCCCGAGCCGACCACGATCGCATCACGCCGTTCGGTCATCGCGGGGCGAAGAGTTCCAGCTGGCTACCCCCGCGTGCCGAAGGCGCGGATCCCCTCGCGCCAGGCGGCGTCGATGTCCGCGCCGGGCGGGAAGCGATTCGTCAGCTCGAGCAGCGTCATGCCGTGGGCGAAGGCCCAGGCGGCGCGCGCGCGGTCGGTGTCCCGGCCCGCGGCCTCGTAGACCGTGCGGCCGGCGCGCTCCTCGACCCCGGGGGCGAGCAGGTCGCGGCGCAGCTCCTGGTCGGTCATGAGGCGATAGAGGTGCGGGTGGGCGCGCGCGAAGAGGCGGTAGGCCGCGGCGATCTCGGCAAGCGGTTCCGCGCTCCCCTCGACGGCCCGCTCGAACACCGCGGCCTGTTCCTCGAAGCCGTCGGAGATGACCGCGGCTTCGAGCGAGGCCTTGTCCGGGAAGTGCTTGTAGAGCGAGGGCGCACGGATCCCGAGGCGCTCGGCGATGCGGCGCATGGTGAGTGCCTCGAGGCCCTCGTCCTCGAGGATCTCGCGTGCAGCGGAGACGATCTGCCGTGCTCGCGGGGTCAGTCGCTCAGGCACGCTGGAAGCCGTCGCGCGTGCGCTTCCCATAGCCGACCGTGCGATCGAGGGAGATGTGGAATGCCCAGGCGAGGGCGCCGACGAGGTACCCGGCCGGCAACACGACAGCCGCGAGCGCGAGCAGTGCGGGCCCCCAGTAGCTGTGCAGAGCGTTGTAGAGGGGCACCGCGCGCGGATGCAGCTGGCCCTTGGCGAGGCCGGCGCCCGCGCCGGCGAGGAGGGCGACATCGGGGCCGAGACCGAATGCGAACAGCTGCCACCAGCCGGCGCCGAGTGCGACAGCCGCCGCGATCGATGCAGCGAGGAGCAGCGTCGTGAGAGCGGCGAAGAGGCCGCGACGGAGTGCGGAGTCGAGTGGAGATGGTGTTGGCGACGGACGACATTCGGACTCCTCGGAGGGTTCGCTAACGTTGTTAGCCGAAACTTAGCTAACGATGTTAGCCGATGTCAAGTCGCCAAGCGCGGCGTAACGCGAGAGCGCCGGTGACGACTACGGGAGCATGCGCTTTGCGGTTCTCCTCGGCACGCTCGCCGTCGCGGCGGCTCTGACTCCGATCGCCACTGCGCCGGCGAATGCCGGCCGGCCCGTCACCGTCAAGCCCGGGACATCCGACTACGGGCGGATCCTGGTGGACGGAAGGGGGTTCGCGCTCTACGCGTTCACGCGCGACGGCCGCGCACGCAGCCAGTGCTCCGGCGCGTGTGCCCGCGCATGGCCGCCGTACGTCGCGCGTGGGGCGCTCGAGCAGGGCGCCGGAACGGCAGCGGGGCGACTCGGCGTGACGCGTCGGGCCGACGGCCGGCGGCAGGTCACCTTCGATGGGCGCCCGCTCTACTACTACGCCGGGGATCGCCGGCCCGGACAGGTGCTGTGCCAGAACGTGAGCGAATACGGAGGCCTCTGGCTCATCCTCCGGCCGAGCGGCCGCCTCGTGCGATAGGCCTCAGGGCCCGCGCACGACGGTGACGCGGTCGTCGACCGCCCACTCCCGCACGAACTCCGGTACCCCTTCGGCGCGCAACTCGACACGCACGGTTCCCTCGCTGCGCTCGATGGCGCGCGCCACCGTCGCCTCCCCCTGACCGCTCCCGTCGGGGAGGTCGATCAGGATGACGTCGCCGATCTGCAGGCGCTGTACGACGAACTCGATGGCCATCGGTCGATGTTAGGTTACGCCCACTTCCGCCGCGAAAGGACGACCATGGCCACCGCAGCACGCATCGCTCCGAATTTCACCGATGAGCAGATCAGCGAGGTCCTCTCCCTGATCAAGGGAGCGGACAGCGTCGAGCTCAAGCTCACCGTGCCTGCGGAGAATCGCACGCAGGGCGCGACGGCTCTCGGCGTGGATCCACTCGACGCCGAGATCCGGCAGGTCTTCTTCTTCGACACTCCCGACCTCAAGCTCAACCAGGCCGGTGTCGTCGTGCGCGCGCGCCGCGTGCAGCGGAAAGGTGACGACACCGTCATCAAGCTGCGCCCGGTCGTCCCGCAGGAGCTGCCGGCCGCTCTGCGCGCCTCGCCCAACTTCGGCGTCGAGGTCGACGCGATGCCCGGTGGGTTCGTCTGCTCGGGCTCGATGAAGCGGGCGCTCGGGACGCCCGATGCCAAGGGCAAGGGGACGATGAACGTCCGCGACACGCTGCTGGGCGGCCATCCCATCCGCAAGCTGTTCTCGAAGGAACAGCGCGCGCTCTACGCCGAGCACGCTCCCGACGGAATCGAGCTCGACGATCTCTCCGTCCTCGGGCCGCTCTTCGTGCTCAAGCTGAAGTTCGCGCCCAAGGGGTACGACCGCAAGCTCGTGGCCGAGTTGTGGCTGTATCCGGACAATTCGATGATCCTCGAGCTCTCCACGAAGTGCCCGCCGGCAGAGACCCTCAACGTGGCCGCCGAGACCCGGGGCTTCCTGAACTCGCGCGGCATCGACCTCTCCGGCGACCAGGCGACCAAGACGAAAAAGGCGCTCGAGTACTACTCCGCACAGCTGCAGGCCGGAAGCGCCTGACAAACGGCTGTGGCAAGCCGCGCAGCGGCTTGGCCATTGGAGTAGAATCGCCCGGATTCGTTAGCGAAATCTCGGCCCTTGCGGGCGAGGAGGTATGGAAGTGGTTCTTGCCTACGACTACCCGTTCCTGGACATCATGGGAACGATGCTCGTCTTCTTCGCGTGGGTGATCTGGTTCTGGCTCCTGATCACCGTCTTCGCGGACATCTTCCGGCGCCACGACATCGGCGGCGGCGCCAAGACGCTGTGGCTGATCTTCGTGATCATCCTGCCGTTCCTCGGCGTGTTCATCTACCTGATCGCCGAGAGCAAGGGCATCGCGGAGCGCAACCAGGCGCGAGCCGAGGCCTCACAGAGGCAGTTCAACGACTACGTCCAGAACGTCGCTGTACAGGGCGGGTCGGCTGCTGAGATCGAGAAGGCCAAGGGCCTGCTCGACAGTGGCGCCATCACGCAGGCCGAGTACGAGGCCCTCAAGGCGAAGGCCCTGGCCGGCTAGCTCGCCAACCTGCGAGAAGCCTGACGTTCCGGGCTCCACGCGCGCCGGGTGGCAGAGATGCCCCCGGCCGCGAGGGGCCCGGATGCGTTTTCGGGCGCGCTCTCGCCGATCGACTCGCGCACGATGTACTGCGAGTCGTCGTCGATGCGCAGGTACATGGCGCGCTCGAATCCGTCAGCGAACTCCGCATCGCAGGTCAGCCGGCACGAGGCGATCTCAACGCCTCCGCGTTCGCAGAGCGTGAATCGGTAGATCACCGTGCGGGCTCCTGGTGCATCTACTTCCTATGACTCGCGCAGCGCGCGAAAGTTCGCTGCAGCCGCGGTCCGCATGCCCCGGGGTCAGGTCCGCACGCTCGGGGTCAGACCCGCACGTTGCGGGTCAGACCCGCACGTTGCGGGTCAGACCCGCACGTTGCGGGTCAGACCCCATGCGTGCACGCTGGCTTGGAGCGCGCTGAGAAAAGCTCCAGCGGTCAATCGGGCTCGGATAGCATGGTTCCGTCGTCTGCGATCGGGAGGAACGCATGCCGGCCGCGCGCCTCGTTGGAGTTGTCGTCCCCGTTTGCGGCGGAGGGGGCGGCGGCGAACCGCCGACCTCGTTTGCGCGTTACGCGAGGGGAGGCGCGGCTGCGCGCGTTCCGGTGTCCGGCGCCGCCTCGAGCGGTGATGACCGGGACTGATGTGCCGAGGGGCCCCGTGCCTCGTTTCAGCGCGCGACCAAAGGAGTGAACGTGGCGAGCAGCGTCGAGCCGAAGGACGCGGCGCAGACGAAGGAACGACTCGAGCAGGCGCTGTTCGAGATCAGGCGAGTGATCGCCGGGCAGGATCAGATGCTCGAACGCGTGCTGATCTGCCTCTTGACCGGTGGGCACCTGTTGATCGAAGGCGTGCCGGGCCTTGCCAAGACGCTCACGGTGAAGACGACCGCCGACGTGCTCGGCGGGACGTTCAACCGCATCCAGTTCACGCCCGACCTGGTGCCGTCCGACCTCGTCGGCACGCGCATCTACCGCGCCGACAAGGCGACCTTCGACACCGAGCTCGGGCCGGTGTTCTGCAACTTCCTGCTGGCGGACGAGATCAACCGCGCGCCCGCGAAGGTGCAGTCGGCGCTGCTCGAGGTGATGCAGGAGCGCCAGGTCACGCTCGGGCACACGACGCATCCGGTGCCCGATCCGTTCCTGGTGATGGCCACGCAGAATCCGATCGAGTCGGAGGGCACCTACCCGCTGCCCGAGGCGCAGGTCGACCGTTTCATGCTCAAGATCCTGGTCGACTACCCGCTCCACGACGAGGAGCTGACGGTGATCCAGCGCTCGCTCGTGTCGCCGCCCCAGCTCAAGCAGCTGCTCACGATCGAGGACCTGCGTGCGGTGCAGGCGGCCGTGCAGAGTGTCTACGTCGATCCCGGCCTGGCCAGCTACGCGCTGCAGCTCGCGACGGCGACGCGCCGCCCGGACGAGTTCGGGCTGTCCGACGTCGGCCGCTTCATCTCGTTCGGCGCGAGCCCGCGCGGGCCGATCAGCCTGATCCACGCGGCCCGCGGCCTGGCCGTCGTGCGCGGGCGCAAGTACGTGCTCGTCCAGGATCTGCAGGAGCTGATCAAGGACGCGCTGCGGCATCGCCTCGTGCTCTCCTACGAGGCGCTGGCCGAGCAGCGGAGTGCCGACAGCCTGCTCGACGAGGTCGTGGCCGCCGTGCCGGTCCCGCAGCTCGATCTCTCCGGGCAAGCCGCGTGATCGAAGGGCTCCTCCGTCGGGGGCAAACGCCGGCCCAGCCCGGGCCGGGCCCGATGCCGGAGCCCTTGTTGCGCGCTCTCGACCTCACGATCGCGCGCCGCGTCGACGGTCTCCTGCCGGGAGACCACCGCTCCTCCCTGCTCGGGCGCGGGGGCGAGCTCGCCCAGATCAGGCCCTACGAGCCGGTCGAGGACGACGTCCGTCAGATCGACTGGAACGTCACCGCCCGTACGGGCACGCCGCACGTGCGGATCCAGCTCGCGGAGCGCGCGCTCGTGACCTGGCTCCTGCTCGACACCTCGCCGTCGATGATCTTCGGCACGGCCGAGCGCCGCAAGGCCGACGTCGCGGAAGGTGCGGCCCTCGCCATCGGGTACGCCGCGACGCGCCGCGGCAACCGTCTCGGTCTCGTCACGTTCGGCGACGAGAATCCGCGCACGCTGCCGGCCCGGCAGGGCCGCGCCGGCCTGCTCGGCGTGCTGCTCGCGCTGCGCAAGGAGGAGACCGAGCGCGTGCCGCGGCCGGGCAGTCGCGCGACCTCCGTCGGCGACGCGCTGCAGCGCGTCGGCAACCTCGCGCGCCAGCGCTCGTACGTCGTCGTCGTCTCCGACTTCCGCGGTCCGCGCGACTGGCGCCGCCAGCTCCTCATGCTCGGCGGCCGGCACCACGTGGTCGCCGTCGAGATCCGCGACGTGCGCGAGGAAGAGCTCCCGCGGCTCGGGCAGCTGCGCCTGGTCGATCCCGAGACGGGTCGCCAGCTCAAGGTCGACACCTCCAGTGACCGGGTGCGCTCGCAGTTCGCGAGCGCCGCGGCGAAGGAGCGCCGCGAGGTGGCAGGCGAGATCGCCTCGGCCGGCGCCCGCCACGTCGTGCTGCGCACGAGCGGCGACTGGCTGCGCGACCTGACCGGCTTCCTCCGGCACGCGGGGGCGCAGTGAGCTTCGCCTCGCCCATCGCGCTGACCGCGCTCGTGCTCGTGCCGCTGGCGGCGGCCGGCTACATCTGGTTCCAGCGCCGCCGCGAGCAGCAGGCCGCGAGCTTCGTCCAGCCGGCGCTGCTGCCGAACGTCGTCGACCACGTGCCCGCCTGGCGGAGGCACCTGCCCGCGGCGCTGCTCCTCTTCGCCGTCGCGTGTTTCCTGGTCGGATTCGCGCGGCCGCACGCCACCATCTCGGAGCGCTCCGAGGAGGCGACGGCGATCATCGCGATCGACACCTCGCGCTCGATGGGCGCACGCGACGTGGCGCCGACGCGGCTCGCGGCCGCGCAGGCCATCTCGCGCCGCTTCATCGCGCAGTTGCCCGGCTCCTACCGCGTCTCGGTCGTCGCCTTCAGCACGCTCGCGCAGGTCGTATCCCCGCCGACGCAGGATCGCGCCTACGTGCGGCAGGCGCTCGCGAGCCTGCGCGTCGGCCAGGCCACCGCACTCGGCGATGCGGTCGCGACCGCTGTTCAGGTCGCGACCGGGACGCCGCAGGGCACAAAGCTCCCCGCGGGCGCCAAGCCGGCGCCGGCGGTCATCTTCGTGCTCTCCGACGGCGCCGTGGACGGCGGGCGCGTCAAGCTGTCCGACGCCGTCCGCCGCGCGCGCACCGCCAAGATTCCGGTCTTCACGGGCGTGGTGGGCACCGACGCCGGGGTCGTGCAGGTGCCCCACGTCGGCGGGTACATCGAGCGGATCCAGGTGCCGCCCGATCCCGATGCGCTGCGCCAGGTCGCGGCGCAGACGGGCGGTAGCTTCTTCGCGACAACGAGCGATCGCGACCTGAGCGCGGTGACGAAAGACCTCAAGTCGCGCCTCGGCACGACACACAAGGACGAGGAGATCACGGTGGCGTTCGCAGGGGCCGGGATCCTGCTCCTCCTGGCCGGCTGCGCCCTCTCGGCCCTCTGGTTCAGGAGGGTCCCGTGATGCGCGCGGCCGTCGTCGTGGGCGCGCTGCTCGCAGTGCTGGCGGTCAACGTGCCGGCAGGCAGCGCAGCGGACGAGTGCAAGGGCCTTCAGGTCTGCATCCCGGTCGCCGGCCCCTGGGTCGCGATTCCCGCGGGCGGAGCCCCCGTGATCGCGAACTGGAGGCTGGTCTGCCCGGAAGGCGTGGTGGGCGGAGTCGACGCCAGGGTCAGCGAGGCCAACGTGGCGGTGGAGTTCCCCGGCCGCATCGGCAGTCCCGTGAACCCGGGCATCACGACCACCAAGACGCTCGTGTTCCAGGGCACCTACGCGGGCCGCGCGCGCAAGCGCACGGCCTACCAGCCGTTCATCGGCTGCATCCCCGCGAGCGGAGGCGGCTCGCGCACGCCGACGGCACTCACTCCCGCTGCCGACATCAAGCCGGGACAGCCGATCACGGTGCGCGCCAAGACGCTGACGGTCGAGGACGGCAAGCTGGCGCGCACGACGCTCGCCTGCCTCCCCGGCGAACGCCTCCTGCGCAGTAGCCACAGCGTCGGGCTGTACACGCCCGTCGTGCCCACGGCGCAGGAACTCGCGGCCGTACACGTCGTGCGCGCCCGCCGCGGCGGCAAGCTGCTTGTGAGCGCCACCCGGCGCGGGCTCGATCCCGGCCTGCGCGCCGAGGTGCAGGTGCTCGCGGAGTGTGCGCGGTGAGGATCGCATGGCCGCTGGCGCTGCTCGCGCTGCTGATCGTGCCGCTCGCGGTGCTCGGCTATCTCTGGCTCGAGCGCCGGCGTGCCCGCTACGCGATCCACTACACCAACATCGACGTGCTGGCCTCGGTGGCCGGTGGCACGCGGCGCTGGCGCGCGTTCGTTCCGCCGATCCTCGCCCTGCTGGCGCTGACGTTCGCCGTGGTCGCGCTCGCGCGGCCCGAGGCCCGCGTGTCGGTTGCGAGTGAGCAGACGTCGATCGCGCTCGTGCTCGACGTATCGGGCTCGATGTCCGCCGAAGACGTCAAGCCGACGCGACTCGCCGCCGCGCAGGAGGCGGTGCGCCGCTTCCTCGACCGCCTCCCGTCCAAGTACCGCGTCGGCCTCGTGACCTTCTCCTCCGAGCCGTTCGTCGCCTCGCCTCTCACGCACGACCGGGAGCTCGTGCTGGAGGGACTCCAGTACGGGACGTCGTTCGGCCAGGGAACCGCCATCGGCGATGCCCTGGCGCGCTCGGTCGAGCTGCTCCGGCCGACGGCGATCGACGACGGGGACGGCACCTCCTCGGCAGCGCCGCCGCCGCCCGTTCCGCAGTCCCCCGACGGGCCGCTCTCGGCGATCCTGATGCTCTCGGACGGTGCCCAGACGCGCGGCACGCTGCAGCCGCTCGAGGGCGCGGATCGCGCCAAGTCGTACGGCATCCCGGTCTACACCGTCGCGCTCGGCACGCCGAACGGCGTCATCAACCGCGGCGGGTTCTCGCGGCCCGTGCCGCCCGATCCCATCACCCTGCGGCAGATCGCCCAGCGCACCGGCGGGGAGTTCTTCGCGACCCAGGACGAGACCCACCTCAACGCCGTCTACGAGGACCTGGCCTCGCGGCTCGGGCAGAAGAAGGAGTGGCGCGAGTTGAGCTTCGCGCTGCTGGGAGTGGCCGCGCTGCTCGCCCTCGGCGCGGGCGCTCTCTCGCTGCTGTGGGTTCAGCGGCTCCCATGAGGGCCGTCGCGCTGATCGCGCTCGCCGTAACGCTCGGCCTCGCGCTCGCCGGCTGCGGCGACAGCTCGCAGAAGGCGGCGACGAGCGCAGTCACCGTGACGCAGACGGTGACGGCCTCCGCCGCGCCGGCGACGAGCACCGGTGGCGGAGCGACCGCCGATGTCGTGGCGCGCGTGCTGCCGAGCGTGGTCAACGTGCGGACGTCCGGCTTCGACGGCAGCAAGGGCGAGGCCTCCGGAGTCGTGATCGACCGGCGCGGCATCATCCTGACCAACAACCACGTCGTCCGGGGCGCGCGCACGCTGACGATCTCCTTCAACGACGGGCGGCACAAGCAGCGCGTCAAGGGCGTCGTCGCGGGCACCGCGGCCGAGCGAGATCTCGCGATCATCCGCGTCCCGCTCAGCGACCTCACACCGCTGACGCTCGGCCACTCGGCCAGGCTCCGGCTCGGCGACGGCGTGCTCGCGATCGGCTTCCCGCTCGATCTCGGCGGCGGCCCGACCGTGACCCAGGGCATCGTCTCGGGACTCGACCGCACCGTGCACGCCGATGGCGAGCCCGACCTCGTGGGCCTGCTGCAGACCGACGCGGCGATCAACCCCGGCAACTCCGGCGGCGCGCTCGTCGACTCGGCCGGCAGGCTGATCGGCATCAACACCGTGGCTGCCAAGGGGGCGGAGAACGTGGGTTTCGCGATCTCGATCGACAGTGCGCGCCCGGTGATCGACGAGATCCGCGGCAAGTCCGCCGGCCGGGCGGCTGCCTGGATCGGCGTCACGTTCGCCTCGATCGACTCCGACTCGGCCGCCGTGCAGATCGGTCTCGAGCCCTCCGTGCGCGGGGCCGCGGTGGCCGCCGTGTTCGCCGACAGCCCGGGGTCCAAGGCGGGGCTGCGCGAGGGCGATGTCGTCGTGGCGATCGGCGGGCGGCCCGTGCGCTCGGCGGGCGGCTTCGCGCAAGCGCTGAGCGCGCTCGAGCCCGGCGCCTCCATGACCCTCGACGTCGTCGACCAGGCGGGTCCCCGCCGTGTCACGGTGGTCGCCGGCAAGCGCCCGGCCACGCTGCCGGGCGGTTGAACGGCAGGCCCTGACGGCGTAAGGTCACCGGCGTGCGAGCAGCCGTGACGCGGGCGAGGTCGACGATGGAGGTCATCGACCGGCCGGAGCCCGGGCCGGCCGAGCCCGGCTTCGTGGTCGTCCGCCCCGAGGCCATCGGCCTGTGCGGTTCCGACTTCCACTACTTCCACGGCGACATGGGCTCGGTGCGCGACGACGAGCTCTACCCGCGCGTGCAGGGGCACGAGTTCTCCGCGATCGTCGAGGACGTCGGCGCCGACTGCCCGCCCGGGCTCGCCGCAGGACAGCGCGTCGCGGTCTGGCCCGTGATCGAGTGCGGCACCTGCCACGCCTGCCGCATCGGGCGCGGCAACGCCTGCGAGCAGATCAGGCTGATCGGCATCCACATGGACGGCGCGCTGCAGGAGCGCTTCGCCGTGCCCGCCACCCAGGCCTTCCCGGTCGCCGGCATGGACGCCCGGCTGACCGCCTTCATCGAGCCGATGTCCATCGCCGTGCGCGCCATCCGGCGCGGCCGCGTCGCGGCCGGCGAGCGCGTCCTCGTGCTCGGCGCGGGGCCGATCGGGCAGGCGCTCGCGATCGCGGCGGTCGATGCGGGCGCCCAGGTGCTCGTCGTCGATCGCATCGCGGCGAGGCTCGAGCGCGGCAGGGCCTCGGGTGCCGACAGTGCGCTGCTCGAGCCCGGCGATGATCTCGCCGCGCGGGCGCGCGCGTGGGGAGGGGGTGCGCTCCCCGAGGTCGTGTTCGAGGCCACGGGGGCGCAAGAACCGATGCGCGCATCGCTCGACGCGGTCGCGCAGGCGGGCCGGGTCGTGGTCGTCGGCCTCTCGACGCACGAGGTGCCGCTGCGCATCGGGGCCTTGCCCTTCCGCGAGCTCGACCTGCTCGGCACCAGCTGCTGCGATGCCTCCGACTTCGCCGAGGCGGCCGAGCTCGTCGCGCGCAGGAGCGCCGCCGTCGAGCCGCTCATCTCCCACGAGTTCGCGCTCGACGAGGCTCCGGCCGCGATCGCCTTCGCCATCGAACATCCCGCCGAGGTCATGAAAGCGCTGGTGCACACCGGATGAGCATCGATCCCGGGGCCGTGACGGCCCGCCTCTTCGACGTCCGCGAGCGGCGGGCGGTCGTGACCGGAGCGGCCAGCGGCCTCGGACTCGCGGTCGCCGAGGTGCTGGCCGACTGCGGTGCGCGCGTCACGCTCGCCGATGTCGACGCCGAGCGGCTCGAAGCCGTGGCCGGGGAGCTCGGCGCGCGCGGCTGCGAGGTTCGCACCGCCGCCGTTGACGTGACCGACGATGCCTCGGTGCGTGCGGCCTTCGACGGCGTCGTCGCGGCCTACGGCGGCGTCGACATCGTCTTCGCGAACGCGGGCATCGCCGCGGTGCCGGGGTATGCGAACGCCGGCGGGCAGGAGCTCCACACGGTGGCGGACGACGTCTGGCGACGGGTGGTCGGCGTCAACCTCGACGGCGTCCTGCACACCATGCGCGCGGCCGCGGCGGTGATGAAGCCGCAGGGCTCCGGGCGCATCGTCGTGACCGCGTCGACCGCGGGCCTGCGCGCCGATCCGATGGTCTGCTACGGCTACTCCGCGAGCAAGGCGGCGGTCGTCGGCATCGCCCGTCAGGCGGCCTTCGAGCTCGCCCCGCACGGCGTGCACGTCAACGTGATCGCACCGGGGCCGATCAAGACGCGCATCGCCGGTGGCGTGACTCCCGAGGGCGAGCGGCAATGGGCCGCGCTCGTGCCCCTCGGGCGCATGGGCGAGCCGGAGGAGCTGAAGGGCCTCGCGCTCCTGCTGGCGTCTCCTGCGGCGAGCTTCATCACGGGAGCGGTGATCACGATCGACGGCGGGCAGCTGCTCGGTGAGCCCGGAGATTGGTGACCGCAGTCATGTCCCACTAGGTGGGATAGCGTCTTGACGGGCGGGAAGCGGCTCTCTACAGTCGAGCCTCGTCAAGCCCTGCCTTCGCGCGGGCTTTCACACGCCCGTTTGCGGCGCCGATCGGGCCCGCAAACGATCTGATCGAGCGCTCTCTCACCGGCTGTACCTCGATCAGCCGGCCCTCTCCCTCGAAGCTCGCCTAACCAACGGTTGCCAATCGCGCGTCTAACACCCAGGAACAGGTCATGCAACATCGGGAACTTCACGGAGGACACGAGCGGTGAATCCGACTCGGGCAGCGACGGCGGCAGTTCCCGTCAGACGTCGCGCATTCGGTATCGGCGCTCGGCGGCCTGGTTCCCCCCAGAGGTATCCGGACGCGAGGAGGGGGCGTTTGACGAGGTCGTGATTGCGGTGACGCGCACCCTGCGCGCCCCGCTACGTGATTCAGTCCCAAACGAAGCTAGAGAATCGAGGGTAGAAGCCTGATGAGATCGACGAAGATCAAATTTGGTGTCGCGTGCGCGGTTGCCGCCAGCTTGCTGGCGCTCATGATCACCGCCGCGGGCGCAGGAGCCGCCGCACCTGTCGGCTCGGGCAAGGCATCGGCATCGAAGTCGGTGTGCGGTCTGGGTACAGGCAAGAAGGCGACGGGCAAGGCGATCAAGATCGGCGGGATCGACATGCTGATCCCGGGGGTCGACTTCACGACGATCGGCAAGTTCGCCAACGCGTACTTCAAGTGCGTGAACGACAACGGCGGCATCAACGGCCGCCCGATCAAGTACATCCTCTACAACGAGCAGCTCAACCCGACGCAGCAGGCGTCGCTGGCCAAGAAGCTCGTCGAGAGCGACAAGGTCGTCGGCATCGTCGGCAACACGAGCTTCACCGAGTGCGGCACCAACTGGAAGTACTACAAGTCCAAGGGCTTCACCGTGATCGGCGCAGGCGTGCAGGCGGAGTGCTTCGGCACGCCGACCTTCGTCGAGTCGAACATGGGCCCGCGCTACAGCAACATCGGTGCCGCGCAGGCGCTCGTCCGCCGCGGCGCGAAGTCGCTCATCGTGGCGTCGCCCGACACCATCTCGGCCTACGCCGACGGTGGCGTGCTCAAGGTCGCCAAGGCCGCCGGCATCAAGGGCCAGGCCTTCCCGATCAAGCTCCCGATCACCGACGCCAACTCGACGATCCTGCAGCTCGTGCAGGCCGCCGGTGACGGCGGTGGCGTGATCCTCGACTTCACCCCCGACTCGGCGCCCGCGCTCATGCAGGCCGCCATCTCGCAGGGTCTGGTCGACAAGGTGCTGTGGGGCTCTTCGACCCCGATCGCCAACGAGTTCATGGCGAAGCAGTTCCCGCAGTTCGACGGCAAGATGCACATCAACCAGGAGTTCGGCAACATCGGCGACGGCTCGCCCGATGAGAAGCTCTACCTGGCGATCACGAAGAAGTACGCGCCGAGCATCTCGCCGCAGGCCTTCGGCCAGATGGGCTTCATGGACGCGAAGTTCGCGACCCAGGCGCTCCTCAGCATCAAGGGCGATGTGACCGCATCGTCGTACAACAAGGCCGTCCGCGCGCTCAAGAACGTCAAGACGACCATGCTCTGCAAGCCGTGGTACGTCGGCGAGAACCTCGCGTACCACATCCCGAACAACACCGACATCACGGTCACCTACAAGGGTGGCAAGATCGTGACCGAAGACAAGTGCATTCCCATCCAGGCAGTCGACCCGGAGCTCACGCAGACGCGCGCGTGGGAGAAGCAGTTCAACCTGAACACCGGCAAGTAAGCAGGTAGCAGAGAGTGGAGGTCAGGGTGCTCGTGAGTGCCGATGGTTAGCTTCGCGTTCACGGTGTTCGGCGTGGATTGGGAATTCCTCAAGCCGTACATCGTGCTCGGACTCGCGCTCGGAAGCGTGTATGCGCTCTCCGGTGTGGGAGTGGTGGTGCTGTATCAGGCCACCGGAGTACTGAACCTCGCGTTCGGTGCCATCGGCGCCGCGGGCGCCCTGATCGCCTACTACCTGGTCAATCACACGAGCATCCCGCACTGGATCGCGTACCTCGCATGCGTCGTGTTCGGCGCGGCGGTGAACGTGATCTACGGGATGGTGCTCGGCCCGGCGTTCGCCAAGCGCGATCCGCTGGTGAAGATGATGGGGACGCTGGGCCTGGCCCTCATCCTGCTCGGCGTCATGGCCTGGCGCGCACCGGCGGGAGGGGCGTTCGTCCGGGTGCTCCAGCTGCCGACGTCGACCCATCGCTTCGAGCTCTTCGGCGCGATGGTCACGTGGACGCAGGTCATCGCGCTCGTCTTCGCCCTCGTGGTGACGGCGGGCACGACGCTCTTCCTGCGCATGACCAACCTCGGCACCGCGATGCGCGCACTCGCGAGCGACCGGGAGATCACGGCCACGCTGGGCGTGCCTGTGCGCAGGGTCGAGATGCTCGGCCTGGCTCGGCTCGGGCATCGTGTGCGGGATTGCGGGCCTGATGCTCGCCGACCTCTTCACCTCGCTCGACTACACGGCGCTCACGTTCCTCGTGATCTCGTCCCTGGCCGCGGCGCTGATCGGCCGGCTGCGGTCGCTCTGGTGGACGCTCGCCGGCGGCGTCGCCGTCGGGCTGCTCCAGGCCGTCGCGACTCCCTACTCGTCGATCACTGCCTATCGCAGCGCGGCGCCGTTCGTGCTCGCGATCATCGCCCTGCTCTACCTCGGGCGACACCGCACGGTCACGATGTCGCGGACGGCGGGGTAGCGGCATGTTCATCCGACCTGAAGGGCCGGCGTTCGCGCGCAGTGTCGTCGGCCGCCTCGTCGTCATCGCCGTCTTCCTCGGCGTCGTGCTGTTCGTCCTGCCCGCCGTTCTCGGCGGTGACTGGATCAAGACCCTGACCGGCGTCGCGATCTACGCCGTCGTCGCGGCGGGCCTCGTGACGCTGTACGGCCGGGTCGGGATGATCTCGCTCGGGCAGATCGCGATTCTCGCGATCGGCACCTGGACGGCGACGCGGCTCGCGTACGCCTACGGCCTCCCGTTCCCGGTGCTGCTCGTCGTCACCGGCATCATCACCTGCATCGTCGGCACGCTCATCGGCCTGCCCGCGCTCCGCCTCAGCGGCCTGTATCTCGCGCTCATCACGCTGATGGCGGCGGGCGCCGTGAACGTCGTCCTGACCACGATCGATTTCCCGAACGGCGGCGGCGGCTTCACCGGCCACACCGCGGCCGTCGACCTGTCCGGCCTCGAGCCGGTCGAGCGGCCGGGCATGGCGGTCGGCGACACCGCCTACTACCGCTACACGATCGTCGTCTGCGCGCTCATGTTCCTGCTCATAGGGCTGCACTTCATCTCGAAGCCCGGGCGCGCCTGGGCGTCGATCCGCGAGAGCGAGCCGGCGGCGCTGGCGGCCGGCGTGAACATCGTCCGCTACAAGCTCTGGGCCTTCGCCCTGGCTTCGTTCACGACCGGCGTGGCCGGCTGCCTGCTGGCCGCGCAGCTCGGCCGGCCGAGCACGTTCGGCTTCCCGACGCAGGACTCGCTGACGCTGCTCGCGGCGTCGCTGATCGGCGGCATCTACTCGCTCTGGGGCGCCGTCGTGGCCGGCTGCTTCAGCCAGCTGCTGCCCTACATCTTCCAGGCGCAGTGGGGCATCGACCCGAACTTCCTGCTCATCCTCTTCGGCGTCGGCCTGCTGCAGGTGCTCCTGACGGCTCCCGGCGGGCTCGTCGTGCAGATGCCCAAGGACATCGCAAGCCTCGCGCGGCTGGTCTCCAAGCCGTTCCGTGGCAAGGCGGAAGCGCGGGGAGACCCATGATCGAGGTCGACGGGCTCACGGTGCGCTTCGCAGGCGTGACGCCGATCGACGATGTCAGCCTCGTCTTCCCCGGCGGGACGTGTGGACTGATCGGCCCGAACGGCGCCGGCAAGACGACGTTCTTCAACGTGCTCAGCGGCTTCGTCAAGCCCGCCGAGGGATCCATCCGCGCGTTCGGCGACGACCTGCTCAAGATGGTCGACTACCGGCGCGCGCGCTGGGGCCTTCGCCGCACGTTCCAGACCGAGCAGGCCATCGAGCAGCTGTCGGTGTTCGACAACGTCGCGATGATCCACGAGCACTCCGGTGCCGGACGCTCTTCGCGCAAGGCCGACGTGCTCAGTGCGATCGAGTACGTCGGGCTCGAAGTGCCGCCGGCCGTCAAGGTCGGAGGCCTGGGCGCCCGCGACCGGCGTCTGGTCGAGATCGCCCGCGCCGTCGTCGGTGCGCCCAAGGTCGTGCTGCTCGACGAGCCCGCCGCCGGCCTCCCCGACGAGGAGACCGAGCATCTGGCAGGCGTGATCCAGCGGATCCCCGAGAAGTTCGGTGCCCTCGTGATCCTCGTCGACCACGACATGAGCCTCGTCTCGGCCTGCTGCCAGACGACCGCGGTGCTCGACTTCGGCAAGCTGATCGCCTCCGGCCCGACGGCGGAGGTGCTGGCCGACGAGAACGTGATGCGCGCCTACCTGGGCACGGCGGACGTGGAGGAGGTCACGTGACGACCACCACCGATCTGCCGGTCGAGCGCGCGGAGCTGCGCTTCGAGGATCTCAACGTCGCCCGCGGCGGCCGCCCGGTGCTGCACGACGTGTCCATCTCGATCCCGCCCGGCGAGATCACGACGCTCCTCGGCCCGAACGGCGCCGGCAAGTCGACGCTCGTGCTGGCCGTGGGCGGCGTGCTCCGCCCGAGCTCGGGCCGCGTCCTGCTGGGCGACAGGACCTGACCCGCCGCCGGCCCGAGCAGGTGCGCGGTGCCGGCGTCGCGATCGTTCCCGAGGGGCGCCGGCTGATCCCGGGCCTCACGGTCGAGGAGAACCTCCGCGTCGCGACGTACTCGCTCAGCCGCGACGAGGCCAAGGCGGGGATCGCGCACGCGCTCGAGCTCTTCCCCGAGCTCGAGAAGCGCTGGCGCATCACCTGCCGCCTGCTCTCGGGCGGCGAGCAGCAGATGGTCGTGCTCGCCCAGGCGCTCGTCTCCCACCCGCGCGTGATCCTGGTCGACGAGCTCTCGCTCGGCCTGGCGCCGGTGGTCGTGAAGCGCCTGGCGCCGACCCTGCAGGCCGTCGCCGCGACCGGCGTCGGCATCCTGCTGATCGAGCAGTTCGCGCATGTCGCGCTGGCGGTCGCGAAGTCGGCCTACGTGCTCGAAGGCGGCCG
The DNA here is from genome assembly GCA_963713435.1 of uncultured Actinomycetes bacterium. Classification (GTDB taxonomy): domain Bacteria; phylum Actinomycetota; class Thermoleophilia; order Gaiellales; family JALYLC01; genus JALYLC01. The sequence goes on along the minus strand of CAVQLU010000011.1, from coordinate 22,264 downwards.
CATCCGCTACCAGGGCACGGCGCAGGAGCTGACCGATCGACCCGAGCTGCTGCGCTCCGCCTATCTCCTGCGCGGCCAGGACGCCGAGGCGGTTGCCGCGGCGGCCGAAGCCGAGCCCGCCGCCGGGGCCGAGCCGCCGGCGGCCGAGCCCGAAGCTCCGCCTGCGCCCGAAGGAACCTAAGGAATCAGCACGGCGCGGCCGGTGATCTCGCCCTCGGCGAGCTTCGCGAGCACGTCGTTGACCGACTCCAGCGGGTGCGTCTCGGTCTTGAGCACGAGGCGGCCGGCGCCGTGCAGCTGCATGACCTCCCAGAGGTCGAGCCAGGTGCCGACGAGGTTGCCCATCACCGTCGCCTCGTCTCCGACCAGCACGGCCGAGGGGACCGTCACCATGCCGCCGAAGCCGACGATGGAGTAGGTGCCGCCGCGGGCGAGCATGGCCAGGCGAGTCGGCGTGCGACTGGTCGGTGCCGACGAAGTCGAGGACGATGTCGGCGCCGCGGCCGCCCGTGATCTCGCGCACCGCGTCGACCGCGCCGGGGCTGTCCAGCACGTCGTCGGCCCCGAGCTCGCCGGCCAGCCGGCGGCGCCGGGCATCGGTGTCGATCGCGATCGTCGAGCTCGATCCGAGCTCGCGCAGGAGCTGCAGCGCGATGTGGCCGACGCCGCCGACGCCGACCACGACGGCGGTCGTGCCCGGGCATGAGCAGCGGTGCCAGCCGCTTGACGGCGTGGTAGGCCGTGAGGCCCGCGTCGGCGTGCGGCGCGACCGCGGAGGGCTCGACGCCGGCCGGGAGCGCCACGAGCGAGCGCTCGGGCACGAGCACGTAGTCGGCGAAGCCGCCGTCGACCGTGAGGCCGGTGAACTGGTGGTGGATGCAGAGCATGTCGACGCCGCGGCGGCACGGCACGCACATGCCGCAGCTGTGCGGCGGGAAGACGAGCACCGCGTCGCCCTTGGCGACCGTCGTGACGCCGGGCCGATCTCCTCGACCCAGCCGGCGTTCTCGTGACCGAGCACGCGCGGCAGCGTCACGCCGGCGGGCTCCATGAGGCCCTCGATGGCGTGCAGGTCGGTCGCGCACACCCCGGCGCCGCCGATGCGGATGAGGACGTCGGTCGCACGGATCGGCTCGGGCACCGCCCGCTCGATGAACTCGAGCGGCTGGTGATACTCGCGCATGAGTGCGGCTTTCATGTCTCTCCTCGGATCGGGACGATTCTCAGGGGGCAAAGGTCGCGTCGGGGGACACGACGACCTCGAGCAGCAGGGGTTCGTTGCGGCCGGCCAGGCCGGGCATGACCTCGTCGAGCACCGCCAGCAGCTCGGCGTGCTCGCTCACGCGCCGGGCCGGGGCAGCCGAACGCTTGTGCCAGGCCCGCCACGTCGATTCCGAAGCCGGGCCACGGCGCGCTGCCGCCGTGCAGCTCGGCGAGGCGATCCATGATCGCGTAGCCGCCGTTCGAGAGGATCACGAAGAGCGCGCCCGCCCGGTACTGCGCGGCGCTCCAGAGCGCCTGGATCGAGTACAGCGACGAGCCGTCGCCGACGATCGCGACGACGGGCCGGCCGGGCTGCCCCATGCGCAGCCCGACGGCGGCCGGGAGGGCGAAGCCGAGCCCGCCCATGGCGGCGCTCAGCGTGCCGAGCGACTCCCGCGCCGGCATCCGCTGGTTCAGCTCCTGGCGGTTGGACGGCGACTCCTCGATCACGACCGCCGTGCGCGGCAGCCGCTCGGCGAGCGCGTCGAAGACGTGCCCGGCCCGCAGCGCTCCGCCCGCCCCGGGGAGCGGATGCGCCGCGGGCGGGGCGAACGGCTCGGGGGACGCGCCGTCGCGGCGCCTCACGGTCGTGGCGAGCTCGGCGCAGACGGCTGCCGGCGGCGCGAGCACCGACAGGTCGGCCGGACTGCGGTGCACCTCGGCGGCGTCGCGGCTGACCAGCGCGAGGCGCGTGCCCGGCTCGACCAGAGGCCCGGTCTCGTAGCCGTACTGGCGGAACGCCGGGGCGCCCACGGCGAGCACGAGGTCGTAGGGCGCGAGCAGCGCGCGCAGACGCGGTCGATCGGCGGGCAGGAAGCCGGCGAACAGCGGGTGATCCTGGGGGAAGCCGGCACGCGCGCCGAACGACTCCTGCAGCACGGCGCAATTGAGCCGCTCCGCCAGCGCGACGAGCGCGGACCAGGTCTCGGGGTCGTCCGCCCCGGCCCCGACGACGAGCGCCGGTCGCTCGGAGCGCTCGATCAGCTCCGCCAGCTCGGCGACCGCGGCGGAGTCCGCGGCCGCCGCGCGCACGACGCGCGCGGGCGCGGCCTCCTCGTGCGGCTCGCCTGCCTCGGCGGCCCAGTCGTCCATCGGCACGATCACGAGCGCCGGCCCGCTCCCGGTGATCGCCTCGTGGTAGGCGCGTGCGACCGCTCCGGGCACGTCCTGCGGGCGCACCGGCTGGTCGACCCACACCGGATACTCGCCCGCGAGACCCTGCAGGCGACCCGCCAGGAACGGCTCCTGGGCGAGGTGGCGGCGATCCTGCTGACCGACCAGCACGACGAGCGGCGGCGCGGTTGACACGCGCGGTGGCGAGCGCGGAGACCGCGTTGCCGAGCCCGGCCGTCGTGTGCAGGATCGCGAGCGCGGGCTCGCGGCGGCCGATCGCCCAGCCGCTGGCCATGCCGATCACGGTGCTCTCGTGCAGGCCGAGGACGAAGCGGAGGTCGTCCGGCAGATCGGTCAGCAGCGAGATCTCCGTCGAGCCGGGGTTGGCGAACAGCGTCGTCAGGCCGTAGCGGCGGAGGACGTCGAACGTCGCATCGCGGACGGTCGTCATCCGGCGCGGATCAGATCCGCGGCCTTCTCCGCGATCATGATCGTCGCCGCGTTCGTGTTGCCGCGCGTGATCGTCGGCATGACCGACGCATCCGCGACGCGCAGTCCCTCGAAGCCGTAGACGCGCAGCTGCGGGTCGACGACCTCGCCGATCGCGCAGGTCGACGTCGGGTGGTAGACCGATTGCGACGCGCGTTCGACGAACTCCATGATCTCCGAGTCCGAATCGCCCGCCGGCACGCTGAACGGCTTGCGCAGCACCTTCTGCAGCGGCTCCTGCGCGGCGACCTCCATGCGCCTTGCGCATGCCCTCCAGCATGCAGCGGCGGTCCTCCTCGGTCGTGAGGAAGTTGCACAGGACGCGCGGCTTCGAGTCGGCCAGCGGCGCGCGCAGCAGCACGCGGCCGCGGCTCGTCGGCTTGATCACGACCGGGCCGAAGCAGTAGCCGCCGGTGTGCGGAGCGGTCAGCCCCTCGTCGTAGAACATCGAGGGCGCGTAGTGGAACTGCATGTCGGGCGCCTCGAGCTCCGGCCGCGTGCGGAAGAACGCGGCGGCCTCCGGGATGTTGGAGGTCAGCGGCCCGCGGCCCTCCTTCGCGAAGAGCTCGAAGTTGCTCGGCGTTGAATGCCCCGAACAGCGACGGCTCGTCGGTCTCGTAGTTGAGCTGGCACATGCAGTGATCCTGCAGGTTGTGGCCGACCGGCAGGTTCTCGCGAACCTCCATGCCGTAGGGCTCGAGGTCGACGGCCGGGCCGATGCCCGAGATCATGAGCAGCACCGGCGACTGGTAGGAGCCGGCCGAGAGGATCGACCTCGCGCGTCGCACGGATCTCCTCGACCTCGCCGTCGCGCTCGATCTCGACCCCCACGGCGCGCGTGCCCTCGAACAGGATCTGCAGCGCGAGCGCCTCGGTGATGACGTCGAGGTTCGGCCGCGTCACCGGGTGCAGGAAGGCGGCGGCGGTCGAATGGCGCCGCCCGTCTCGCTGCGTCACCTGGAAGCGCCCGACGCCCTCCTGGCGGGCGCCGTTGAAGTCGGGGTTGTAGTCGAGGCCGGCGAGCTCGCTGGCCTCCAGCATCGTCTCGATCAGCGGGCTCATCGCGCGGCTGTCGGCGACGCTCAGCGGTCCGCCGACGCCATGGAACGCGTCCTCGCCGCGCTCGTTGTCCTCCGAGCGCTTGAAGTAGGGGAGGACCTCGTCGTAGCTCCAGCCCTCGGCACCGCCGGCGGCCCAGCCGTCGTAGTCGGCGCGGTTGCCGCGGATGTAGATCATCGCGTTGATCGAGCCCGAGCCGCCCAGCACCTTGCCGCGCGGCAGGTACAGCCGCCGGCCGCCGAGGCCCGGCTCCTGCTCGCCGTAGAGATCCCAGTCGACGCTCGACTTGAGCAGCATCGGGAAGGCGATCGGCATCGCGATCTCGGGCCGGGTGTCCGGCCCGCCGGCCTCGAGGAGCGCGACTTTGACGTCGGGGTCCTCGCTCAGGCGCGCTGCGAGCACGCAGCCCGCCGATCCTGCGCCGACGATCACGTAGTCGTACACCGCGCCTCCTTCGTTGTCGGGCGACCTGATGCTACGTCGCTGTTCGATGCGGAGATCAACATGGCCCGGACGGCCTCGACGATCTCGTCGGGACCCGGCAGATAGGCGTCTTCGAGTGGGGGACTGAGCGGGATCGGCGCGAACGGCGCGCCCACTCTGGCGATGGGGTGGTCGAGTGAGTCGAAGGCGGCGACGCCGACCTGCGCGGCGATCTCGGCGCCGAAGCCGCCGTGCTCGACGGCCTCGTGGGCGATCACGAGGCGGCCGGTGCGCGCGACGGACCGCAGATCGTGTCGAGGTCGAGTGGCACGAGCGTGCGGGGGTCGATGACTTCGGCCTCGATGCCGTCCTCGGCTGCCAGTCGCTCGGCTGCGACGAGCGCGTCGTGTGCCAGGTGCGAGAGCGCGACGATGGTGACGTCGCGGCCGGCGCGCACGATGGCGGCCTCGCCGATCGGCACCGGCACGGGTGGATCCGGAACGTCGCCCGTGCGGAAGTAGAGCGTCTTGTTCTCGATGAAGACGACGGGATTCGGGTCGGCGATGGCGCTCGTGAGCAGCCCGGCGGCGTCGCTCGGGCGTGCTGGGCATGACGACCTTGAGGCCGGGCACGTGCGTGAGCCACGCCTCGAGGCTCTGCGAGTGCTGAGCACCGCCGCGGTAGCCGGCGCCGCCTTGCGTGCGCAGCACCAGCGGCACGGTCAGCTGGCCGCCCGACATGAAGTGCGCCTTGGCGGCGCCGTTGACGAGCTGGTCGAGTGCCAGGGTGATGAAGTCGATGAACATGATCTCGAGCACGGGGCGCAGGCCCGATTGGGCGGCGCCGATCGCGACGCCGGTGATGGCCGCCTCGCTGATGGGCGTGTTGATCACCCGCTGCGTGCCGAACTCCTCGGCAAGGCCCGCGGTGGCGGTGTAGGGGCCGCCCTCGGCGACGTCCTCGCCCAGCACGAAGACGCGCTCGTCGCTGCGCATGGCCTGCGCGAGCGTGGTCGGTGATGGCCTTGATGTAGGTCGTCTCAGGCATCGGCGTAGACCATGCTCGTCGATCAGCTCGCTGGACGGGAAGGGACTCTCGCGGCCGAAGGTCACGGCGACCTCGACGGCCCTGGCGGCCGCGGCCTCGGCAGCTGCGAGTGCGGTGGGTGTGAACCAGCCCTGCTCCGTGCCGTGGCGCTGGAAGCGCAGGATGGGATCCTTGTCCTGCCAGTCGGCGGCGGCGAGCGCCTCGCGATATTTGCCGGGATCGCCCTCGTAGTGCCCACGCAGGCGGTGGGTCAGGCACTCGAGCAGGAACGGCCCGCCTCCGGCCCGGGCGGCGTCGAGGTAGGGCGCGAAGGCGTGCCGGACGGCCGCGACGTCGTTGCCGTCGACGGTCTCGCGCTCCAGCTCGTACGGGGCGACGACGTCGCTCACGCGCTCGACGTTGGTGTGGGCCGAGCGCGGCGTGAACTCCGCGAAGCCGTTGTTCTCGCACACGAGGATCAGCGGCAGCTTCCAGAGGGTGGCGAGGTTGACGGTCTCGTTGAAGTGCCCGGCCTGCACGGCGCCGTCACCGAAGAACACCACGGCCACGGAGTCGTCGCCGCGCAGCCGCATGGCCAGCGCGCTCCCGAGCGCGATCGGGATGCTGCCGCCGACGACGCCGGTTGCCCCCATGAACCCGTGCTCGACGTCGACCAGGTGCATCGAGCCGCCCAGCCCGCGGCAGAGACCGTCCCTGCGCCCCATCAGCTCGGCCATCACGCGCTCCAGCGGCGCGCCCTTGGCGATCGCGTGCCCGTGCGCCCGGTGCCCCGAATAGACCGCGTCGTCGTCGCGCAGCTGCGAGCAGATCGCCGCGGCCACGCCTTCCTGGCCCACGCTCAGGTGAATCAGGCCGTGGACTTCATCGGCCTGCTTGAGCTGGCCGACCCGCTCCTCGAACAGCCGGATCCGCCACATCGTCGCGAGCAGGCGCAGGGCCTCCTCGCCGCCGAGCGGCCGGATCACTTAGGTCTTCGCGAGTGCCGACCCGAGCACCCGGTGGACGGCGGCCACGATCTTGTCCTCGCTGGGCATGACGAAGGCCTCGAGCGGCTCGCTGTAGGGCACCGTGGCGTCGAGCGCGTTGACCTGGATGATCGGCCCCTTGAGCGAGGAGAAGCCGTGCTCGGCGACCTCGCCGGCGATCACCGTGGAGGCCGAGCCGTGGCGGGTGGCCTGGTCGACGAGCACGAGGTGGCCGGTCTTCTCGACCGACTCCAGGATCGTCTTGGTGTCGAGCGGCGCGAGCGTGCGCGGGTCGATGACCTCGGCCTGGATGCCGGCCGCGGCCAGCGTCTCGGCCGCGCCCAGGGCGCGATCGACCGTCCAGCCCGTCGCGACGATGGTGACGTCGCCGCCGCTGCGGCGGATGGCCGCCTGGCCGAACGGCACCAGGTACTCGCCGTCGGGCACCTCGCCGTGCTCGAGCGTGAGCAGGTAGTGGTGCAGGTAGACGACGGGATTGTCGTCGCGGATCGCGGTCGCCATCAGGCCCTTGGCATCGGCGGCGGTGGATGGCACGACGACCTTCAGACCGGGCACGCCCATGAACATCGCGCCGATCGTGCCGGTGTGCTGGCCGGCCCAGCCGGCCGTGAAGCCGTAGCCGGCCTTGAGCACGATCGGCACCTTGGCCTGGCCGCCGGTCATGGCGTGGAAGCGGGAGCCCTCGTTGACGACCTGATCCATGGCCACGAGCATGAACTCGGCCATGTAGAGCTCGACGACCGGGCGGAAGCCGGCCAGCGCGGCGCCGGTCGCCATGCCGATCTCGGCGGTCTCGGAAATCGGGGTGACGCGCACACGGTCGCGCCCGAAGGCCTCGACGAACGGCTCGCCCTCGGTCGTGGCCATGTTCTGGCCGAAGTAGAGGACGCTTTCGTCGCGCGCCATCTCCAGGTGGATGGCCTCGCCGATGGCGGCGATGTAGGGCAGTTCATGCGCCATGAATTCGCCTCCTAGGCGTAGGTGTAGCGGGTTGCTTCAGCGGTGTCCGGGAAGGGGCTGGCGAGGCCGAAATCGACCGCCGCCTGCATCTCCGCCCGCACCTTCTCGGCAATCTGCTCGGCCTGCTCGGCAGTGAGCGTCCCGTCGGCCACGAGCCGGCCGCGGAACGCCGGGACGGGATCGCCCTTGAGGGCTGCCTCGTACTCCTCGGGCGCGCCGAACTTCTCGATCGCCTCGTGCTCGGGGAAGTGCAGCGGCACGCCGGGCGGGGCGATGATATTGCCGTGCGCCGAGAGGCGGTACATCTGCGACTCCACCAGCGTCGGCCCGTCACCCGCACGCGCACGCGCGACGGCGGCGCCGACCGTCTCGTACACGGCCACCGGGTCGCGGCCGTCGATCGTCACGCCGGGCATGCTGTAGGCCCTGGCCTTGACGGAGAGATCCTCGCCGTTGGCGCGGTTGGCGTCTTCCTGATCGGTGCGCGTATGGACGTTGTAGCCGTTGTTCTCCATCACGTAGACGATCGGGAGCTTCCACAGCGAGGCGATGTTGAGCGACTCGGCGAAGACGCCCTGCTTGGAGGCGCCGTCGCCGAAGAAGCAGAGGACGACCTGGCCTTGCTTGCGGATCTGAGCGGCCCAGGCCGCGCCGGTCGCGTGCGGGATGCCGGCCCCGACGATGCCCGAGGTGCCGAGGAATCCGTTGCTCACATCGGTCAGGTGCATCGAGCCGCCGATGCCCTTGCAGAGCCCGTCCTTGCGCCCGTAGATCTCGGCCATCATGGCCTTGGAGTCGGTCCCGCGCGCGAGCGGGTAGCCGTGGCAGCGGTAGGTCGCGAAGAACTGGTCGGCCGGCCCGAGCGTGGCGATCGAGCCGACGATGGAAGCCTCTGCGCCGTCGGCCAGATGCGTGTGCCCGCGAATCACGCCCGGATGATCCAGGAACGTGCGCTTGACGCGCTCCTCGAACTCGCGGATCCGCAGCATCTGCTCGTAGATCCAGACCAGGCGCTCGCGATCGAGCTCCTTGATTCCCTCCGGCGCGCTCACACGGAGCTCCTCTCGTCCTCGAATTGGCTGGCCGTCGTGGTGTAGGCGCGACGGAAAATCTCGTCGATCGGCTGGTTGCGCAGCTCCTCGGAAAGCACCTCGACGCCCCAGGGCTCCGAATAGCCGTGATCCCGGCAGACCTCGACGTATCCACGGATGTCGAACTCGCCCTCGCCGGGCAGCCGCCGGTGATTGATGGTCTCGTCCACGGGGTCGTCCATGTCCTCGAACTGGCCGTCGCTCAGCTCGACCCACGAGAGATACTCGATCGGGATGCGCCGCAGCTCCTCGGGCGCGATGCCGAGCTTCGACATGTGCCAGGTGTCGATCGCGATGCCGCCGTTCTCCGCGCCCGCACCGGCCACGACCTCGAGCGCAGCGTCGACGCTCTGGACGTTCACGTCAGGGGGCATGAACTCGTACACGATCTTGGCATCGGTGCGCTCGGCGGCGTCGGCGCACAGCTCGGCGAAGCGCTCTGTCAGCTGCGGCAGGCCGCAGGGCGTCCCCGGGATGTTGCCCACCTTGATGTGATGGGCGTCCAGCTCGGCCGCGGCCGTGAAGAGCAGCTCGCGCATCGCGTCCGAGGCCGTTCGCCGCTCGTCGCCCGGATCGACGAACCAGTCCATGATGAACTCGAGCTCCAGATGGCGCAGCCCGTTGTCGTCGAAGGTCTTCTTCATGTCCGCCAGCGAGCGCGTTTCCAGCACGTGCTGGAGATCCGCATGCCAGATCCCGATCCCGCTGAAGCCCACCTTGCGCGCCTCGGCGCAGCGGTCGGCCCAGTCGAAGAGACTCCACTCGCGCCCGTAGTGCACCTTGACCGGGCCCGAAATCGTCCAGTAGAGGCCGACCAGCTCGACGTCCGCGCTCTGGGCACCCATGACTGCGAGCAACTCCTCTGTAGGACGTGCACTCTCGCGACGGCGCCTGCGCGAGGAAATGGCTCTCGCTGCGCGCGCGCCTACCGGCGTCGTCGGCGACCGCGGCCAGACTTTCTCAGCGCGCTACCCGTTTGTCAAGACGGCATCCCGCCTACTGGAACGGCACGTTAGGATTGCCGCATGCCGCGCGCAGAACGAGTCACGGGCACCTCGCGATCGCTGGAACGGGGCCTCGCGATCCTCTCCTCGTTCAACTCCGATCGACCGCTGATCGGCGTCAGCGAGCTCTCGCGCGACCTCGCCCTCAGCCGGAGCACGGCGCACCGCTATTTCACCACGCTCGCGCAGCTCGGCTACCTCCAGCAGGACCGCGACTCGAAGCGCTACCGCCTCGGTCCGCGGGTGCTCGACCTCGGGTTCTCGGCCATCAACTCGATGGACGTGAGAGAGATCGCCGCGCCGCACCTGCGCGAGCTGGCCGACGAGACCGGGTACACCGTCAACCTCGCGATCCTCGAGGGCACCGACGTGGTCTACATCGAGCGCTGCCGGTCATCGCGGCCGGGTCAGCGCGAGATCGATCTCGACCTCCACGTGGGAGCACGGCTGCCCGCCTACTGCACGGCCATGGGGAAGGCGATCATGGCGTTCCTGCCCGAGGCTGCGGCAGAAGACCTGATCGCGCGCATCGACTTCGTCCCGCGCGGCCCGAACACGCTCACCAATGCCGATGACTTCCGCGCCGAGCTGGCGCGGATCCGCGCCTCGGGCGTGGCACTCAACGACGAGGAGCTCGCCTACGGCCTGCGCTCGATCGCCTCGCCGGTCTGCTCGCAGTCGGGCGAGGCCGTGGCGGCGCTCAACCTCGCCGTGCAACGCACGATGCTCTCGGCCGAGGATCTGATCGCCCGCTTCGGGCCCGTCCTCACTCGCACCGCGCGCTCCATCTCGCTCGGTACCGGCCACCGGCTGGGGACGCGCTGATGGCGGCGGGCAACGGGGCCGGCGTCCTCTGGAGGCCGCCGGCCGATGTCGGCGAGACGACCGAGATCGGGCGCTACGTGGCCTGGCTCGCGCGCGAGCGGGGCCTGTCGTTCGCCACGTATGAGGAGCTGCAGCAGTGGTCGGTCGACGACCTCGCGGGGTTCTGGGCGTCGATCTGGGACTTCTTCGAGGTCAAGGCGCACGCGCCCTACAGTGCCGTGCTCTCTTCCGACGAGATGCCCGGCGCCACCTGGTTTCCCGGCGCGCGGCTGAACCTCGCCGAGCACCTGGTGGGCGCCGACGACGACGCCGACACGGTCGCGATCATCTCCCACTCTCAGACCCGGGCGCCGAGCGAGCTCACGTTCGGCGAGTTCCGCGAGCAGGTCGCGCGTGCGCGCGCGGGTCTCCAGCGGCTGGGCGTCGGGCCGGGCGACCGCGTGGTCGCCTACCTGCCGAGCATCCCCGAGACGGTCATCGCGTTCGCGGCGACCGCCAGTCTGGGGGCGGTGTGGGCCAGTTGCGCCCCCGAGCTCGGCGCGCGCAGCGTGATCGACCGCCTCGTGCAGCTCGAGCCCGACGGTCCTGCTCGCGGTGGCCGGCTATCACTACCGCGACCGCTCGATCGACCGGCGCGACGAGGTCGCGACGATCCGCGCCGCCCTGCCGACGCTGCAGCACGTCGTGCACGTGCCGTACGGCGAGCACGAGCTCGCCGACGCGCTGCCCTGGGTGGAGCTGATCGCCGAGCCCGGCCCGCTCGAGTTCCTGCCCGTGGCGTTCGACCACCCGCTCTTCGTGCTCTTCTCCTCCGGCACCACGGGACGGCCGAAGGCCATCGTGCACGGACACGGCGGCATCCTGCTCGAGTACTTCAAGGCGCACTCCTTCAGCTGGGATCTGAAGCCCGGCGGGCGCCTCCTGTGGTTCACGACGACCTCCTGGATGATGTGGAACGCCCTCGTCGCGGCGCTGCTCGTGCGCTCGTCGATCGTGATGCTCGACGGCGACCCCGCCTGGCCGGACCCCGGCTGGCAGTGGCGGCTCGCCGAGCAGACGCGGCCGACGTTCATGGGCGTCAGCCCGACCTTCCTGATGGCCTGCCGCAAGGCCGGTCTGCAGCCGGGACGCGACCACGATCTCAGCTCGATCCGCGTCTTCGGGACGGCCGGCTCGCCACTCCCGCCCGAGGGCTACCGCTACGTCTACGACCAGCTCGGGCCGGACGTGCTGCTGATCAACGGCAGCGGCGGCACGGACGTCTGCAGCGGCATCGTCGGCGGATCGGCGCTTCTGCCCGTCTACGAGGGCGAGATCTCCGGCCGCCTGCTGGGCGTCGCCACCGACGCCTTCGACCCGGCCGGCGAGCCGATCGTCGGCGAGCTCGGAGAGCTCGTGATCACGCGCCCGATGCCGTCGATGCCGGTCGCGCTGTGGGGCGACGCCGACGGCTCGCTCTATCGCAGCTCGTACTTCGACATGTTCCCGGGCGTGTGGCGCCAGGGCGACTGGATCAGCTTCTCGGAGCGCGGCAGCTGTGTCGTGACCGGCCGCTCCGACGCGACGCTCAACCGCGGCGGCGTGCGCCTCGGCACCGGTGAGTTCTACAGCGTCGTCGAGGAGCTCCCGGAGGTCACCGACAGCCTGGTCGTCCATCTCGAGGACGACGAGGGCGGCGCGGGGGAGCTCATCCTCTTCGTGGTGCTCGCCGAGGGTCTGGCGCTCGACGACGACCTGCGCGCCGCCATCGGGCGGACACTGCGCTCCCAGCTCTCGCCGCGTCACGTGCCGGACACGATCCGAGCAGTCCCGGCGATCCCGCGCACGCTCACGGGCAAGAAGCTCGAGGTGCCGGTCAAGCGGCTCCTGCTCGGTGAGTCGATCGATGCCGTCGCCAGCCGGGACTCGCTGCTCGACCCGACCGCGCTCGACCTGCTCGCCGCGATCGCAGCGGAAGAATCGGCCGGCAGACGCCGGTCGCCGGTGGCGGAGGACGCCCGTGGCTGAAGACGACCGAGTCCCGTTCGACGAGATCGTCGCCATCGACGTGCACACTCACGTCGAGATGTCGCAGGCCGGGGGCGACTCGCTCCCCGACGAGCTGCGCGACGCCGCCATAAAGCACTTCCGCGGCGAATCGGCCCGGCCGACGGCCGTCGAGCTTGCGGCCTACTACCGCGAGCGCAAGATCATGGCCGTCATCTTCACGGTCGACTCGGAGGCCTTCACCGGGCAGACGCGCGTGCCCAACGAGGAGATCGCCGAGGTCGCGAACGCGAACTCCGACGTGCTCATCCCGTTTGCCAGCATCGACCCCCACAAGGGCCGGCGCGGCGTCGACGAGGCTCGGCGCCTGATCGCCGATCACGGCGTGCGCGGCTTCAAATTCCACCCCAATGTGCAGGGGTTCTTCCCGAACGACCGCATGGCCTACCCGCTCTACGAGGTCATCGAGGAGGCCGGGCTCCCGGCGCTCTTCCACACGGGCCAGTCGGGCGTCGGCACGGGGTTGCCGGGTGGCGGCGGCATCCGCCTCAAGTACTCGAACCCGATCCACGTCGATGACGTGGCGGTCGATTTCCCGGCGCTCAAGATCGTGCTCGCGCACCCGTCGTTCCCCTGGCAGGACGAGGCGATCGCGGTGGCCATGCACAAGCCGCACGTCTACATCGACCTCTCCGGCTGGTCGCCGAAGTACTTCCCGCCGCAACTCGTCCACCACGCCAACACGCTGCTGCGCGAGCGCGTGCTGTTCGGCACCGACTACCCGTTCATCACGCCCGATCGCTGGCTGGCCGACTTCGACAAGCTCGACATCAAGCCGGAGGTGCGACCGTTGATCCTCAAGCAGAACGCGATGCGGCTTCTCGGGCTCGACGGAGGCGCGGGATGAGCGACCGGCGGCCGGTCGTCGTCTACGGCGCGAGCGGATTCTCCGCGCGGCTGATCATCGAGTTCCTGCGCGAGTACAACGTCCCGTTCGTCGCCGCGGGGCGCAGCCGCGAGCGCATCGAGGAGGTCCTCTCGCACGTGCCGGGCATCGGCACCGCCGACTACGAGATCGTCGAGGTCGCGCACGAGGTGGGGGCGCTGGCGAAGCTGCTCGAAGGCGCGACGGTCGTCTGCAACACCGTCGGCCCCTGCATCTACTACGGCTCGACCGTCGCCGAGGCGGCGCTCAGGGCGGGCTGCCACTACATCGACACCGGCGGCGAGGCGCCCTGGGTGAGGCTGGCGCACGAGGAGTGGGGCGCGAAGTTCGCCGAGGCCGGGCTGCTGCTCGCGCCGGCCACGGCCTACATGTCGGCGGTCGCCGAGGCCTGCGCGCGCATCGCCATGGAGCGCGCGCCCGGTATCGACTCGCTCGAGATCCTCTCGATGTTCAACGGCTTCCCGACCTACGGCTCGACCCAGACGATCTTCGGCCAGCTGCAGTGGGAGTCGTTCTACCTCGAGCAGAACGAGTACAAGCTGTGGCCGCCCGTGACGACGCTCGAGGTCACGATCCCGAGTGCGATCACGACGCAGCTCGCGCTGCCGTGGGGCGGTTTCCCACATCCGGTCTGGTTCAAGAACCACGCGCAGATCGCCAACGTGCGCGCCTTCGGCGGCCTGCTCGACCGCTCGATCATGGAGAGCATCGTCGCCGGCCAGCGCAGCTATCAGGAGAACATCAAGGCCCTGCCGTCCGACGAGCAGCGCCGAGTCCTGGCCGAGATCGCCGACTCGGTCCAGCCCGGCTCGCCGCCGCGCGAGAACCGCCGCATGCAGCGCACGGTCGACGTGGTCGTCGGGCGCGGCAGCCTCGAATCCGTGCGCGTCTACGCGCACGGCCAGGGCGCCTACCTCATGACGGGCCTGATCCAGGCCTTCGCAGCCCACCACCTGGTCCACCAGCCACCCCGCAAGGTCGGCTTCGCCTCACCGGGCGAGGCCTTCGGCCACCGCGAGATCATCGCGGCACTGGAGGCCTACGGCTTCGTGCGAATCGAAGTGGGCTGACCGCGCCGCACGCAAACGGGGTCTGACCCCAGGTGGCGGATCGTTGAGGGCTCACGCATCGACCGCCGCCGTCAGCGATCGGCTCGCCTCGCCGCGCCACAGCCGATTCAGCTCGCTCTGGGCGTAGAGGATCTCCACCGGGAACGTGAAGAGGCCGATCAGGTACAGGACGAAGCCGATTCCAACGCTGGCGCGCTCGGTCGAGCCGCTGATCTCCTGCGCGGCGGCGATGCGCTGCATCGTCCGGTAGAAGGAGACGAACGGCGGGACGACGATCAGCGCGCCGAGCGTGATCGCCAGGAGCGAGGTCAGGGGACTGCGGCCGAGGCGCGCCTCCTGATTCGTCGCTCGCCCCAGGTCGCGTAGCTCGCGGTTGACCTTGTAGTACCAGACGAAGTAGTAGATGCCGAGCGTCAGGAAGACGAGCCCGAAAGCCGCGAGCGGGTGACGGATCTTCGCCGTGGCGGGCGTTCCCTTGATGTGGACGATCTGGGCCATCAGGTTCCCTCGGCGCGGGCCGCCCATCTGGGCACCCGCGTTCGCTTGATCCCAAGTTCGACCATGTTCGAGCTCCTCGCTTGCGGGTGTCGGGTCATGACCCCAAGCTCGCAGGCCCGCGGTCGCGGATGAGTGAAGCTGCTCCTCGATCGTGGCGTGCTACCACCCCGAGCCCCACTCGCGCTCAATGGCTGCCCCTCGTCGCGCAGCTGCTCGAGCCAGGCGGCCGCGGCCGAGGCGATGCGCGGCTCGACGCCGAGCTCCTCCACGTAGGCGGCGGCCGCGTTCATCTCGTCGACGCGCCGGGCGGCGTGGGTGCGCGAGCCCGAGAGGAAGCGCTCGAGCAGCTCCTCGCCGATGACTCCGGCGATGTCGGCGTGCACGCGCTCCTCGGCGCCGGCGAGCTTCGCCGCCTCGAGGCTCTCGATCGCCGCGGCCGCGACGCCTTTCATGAAGACGCTGCGGAGCAGCTTGAGGCCGGCGGCGTCGCCGGGGTGCGCGCCGACCACGTCGACCGGCATCCCGAGCGGACGGAAGAGCTCGGCAAAGCGCTCGGCGCCGGCCCCGGAGGCCAGCGCCGGAGTCGCGAGACCCGTCGCCGGAACCGTGCCGATCAGGGCGACGTCTGCGAACGGCGGGCAGCGCCTCGCCCAGCTCTCGCTTGAGCTGCGGGCGCGGCGGTGTTCAGATCGGCGTACACGGCGTCGTCGCCGAGGTCGCCGGCGACCCGCGCGGCGGCGAGGGCGTACGCCGCCGTCGTCAGGCTGAGCACGACATCAGCGCCCGGACCGCCTCGCGATCGCTGGGCGCGTTGGGGATGCCGCGGGCTGCCGCGCGGGATCCCAGCCCCGCACCGTGCAGCCCGCCGCGATGAGATCGGCGGCGATCCGGCCGCCGGCCTCGCCGAGGCCGAGGACGGCGACCTCCATCAGCCCTCCACGAGCTTGCGCAGCCCCTGGATGTCATAGGAGAGCTCGCCTGCCGCATAGCGCGCGCGCATCGTGTTCTCGTGCTGCTCGCGCTGCGAGCGCGAGCGGCAGCACCTCGTCGACGCGCTCGCTGGGAGGGCCATCGCGCCGTCGCAGTCCATCACGACGAGGTCGCCCGGGCGGATCTCGGTGCCGCCGACCACGACCGGCACGTCGAGCTCCTCCCCGCGCCCTTGGTCGCGCCCTGGGCGCGCACGAAGCGCGTCCAGACCGGCATGCCCATGCCGCGATCTCGTCGATGTCGCGCACGGCGCCGTCGACCAGGATGCCGGCGACGCCCTGCGCTGCGCCTGGGTCGCCATGAGGTCGCCGATCAGCGCGAAGGCTCGGGTGGGTGCTGGTGAGGACGAGGATGTCGCCGGGCTCGCGTGCGCGATGGCGGCGTGCGCCATGGTGTTGTCGCGCGGCGCGCAGAGGGCGATGCGCGCCGGGCCGGCGACGCGCGAGCCGGGCACGATCTGGGTCAGCGGGAGGTCGATGATGCCGACGCGCCGGCGGCCTCGTGCACCGTCGCGACGCCGAGCCGCGCGAGCGTGGCGTAGTCGGTCACAGCGCGTCCGACACGACGGGGATCTCGCGCATGAACGCCTCGGCCTGCGGATGTCCTTGCGGCCGGAGATGCGCCGCGCGTGGTTGGCGCGGTGCTCGGCGCGCTCGGAGTAGTACTGCTTGAGGTAGCCCTGCGCGCCCATGGCCTCCATCGCGGCCAGCTTCTTGCTCCACACGGGCGTGATGTCGAGGAAGGTCGTCGGCACGAACCCGCACAGCTCGGGCTGATGCGGCTCGAAGATCAGCAGCTCGGGCGGCGCGATCGTCTTGAACGCGCTCGCCACGCCGGCGCCGCTCGCGAGCTGCCGCGCCTGCACCGTCGCATCGTGCGCGACGCCGTGGTCGGGGTTGAACGGGTCGAGCGCGGCGTGGGTGATGATCAGCTGCGGCTCGAGCTCGCGCAGCAGATCGGTCAGCCTGCTCGACGGCGGCGGCATCCATGACGAGCGGATAGTCGCCGAGGTCGAGGCTGCGGAAGTCCGCGCCCAGCGCGGTCGCGGCGGTCAGAGCCTCGCCGTGGCGGATCTCCTTGACCCGCTCCTCGGTCTGACCCGGCTCCTTCCAGAGCTCGCCCGACTCGCCGCGCTCGCCGTACGAGAGCGAGACGACGTGCGCCTCGCCGCCGCCCTCGACGACCGTCGCGATCGCGCCCGCGGCGCGCCAGACGAAGTCGGCGGAATGCGCGCTGACGACGAGCAGGCGTTTTCAGGCACCGGCCAGCTTCCTCGTGTTGACGACGGCCATCGTGTGCACCTCGTCCTCGGTGAATCCCTCTGCGAGCAGATGGCCGGCCATCAGCGCGAGCCCGTCCTCGACCGGCGGATTGGTGACCTGGCCGAGGTCGGTCGAGAGCACGTTGCTCTCGCACCCGGTCGCGCGGATGGCCTCGAAGGTCGCCTCCCACGAGACCTTGCCCGTGTGGATCGGCGCGAAGCAGCGCTCCAGGATGGCGCCGCGCCGGGCGAGCTCCTGCTGCTCGGCCACCGGCACGCCCTGCGTCGGGTAGTCGGGATGCGTCACGACGACGTGGGAGATCCCGGCGGCCAGCGCGGCATCGACCGCGGTGTGGATCTCGGCCCGGCCGAGGTGCCCGGTCGCCAGCACGAGATCGTGCCGCGCGACGACCTCGAGCACGCTCGCCAGGCCTTCGGAGGTCAGTCGCACGGGCTCGGCGCCCACGCCGGCGGCGATGAACTCGTCCTGGATCTTGCGCCAGACCGGCTGCTTGGCCGGCTTGGGGCCGTC
The DNA here is from genome assembly GCA_963713435.1 of uncultured Actinomycetes bacterium. Taxonomy (GTDB): domain Bacteria; phylum Actinomycetota; class Thermoleophilia; order Gaiellales; family JALYLC01; genus JALYLC01. The sequence goes on along the minus strand of CAVQLU010000011.1, from coordinate 4,721 downwards.
CTCGCTCGCCTCGTTCTCGGAGTCGACGGTCGGCAGCCAGACGATCCGCGCGCCGCCGCGCGCTGCGATCTCGACGGCCTGCGCGTTCAGCCCGCCCACGCCGGCGTTGAGGGAGATGGCGCCGAGGGCGTGGATGCCGGGCACCGCGGCGCAGACCACCGACGCGCGCTCCGCGGTCGGGGCGTAGTGCGACTTGAGCACGAAGCCCGCCAGCCCGAGCTCGAGGAAGCGGCTGCGCGAGCGCGAGGTCGTCGATGCGCCGCTTGGCGAGGTCGGGCTCGACGTGCACGTGCAGGTCGTAGCCGCCGCGCACCAGCTCGCGCGCGCGAGCGGAGGGGTGCGCCTCAGTGTCCGGCGCGGGCAAGAAGCACTTCCTCCTCGGGCACGGGAGGCGTCCCCTTGATGTGGAACGAGGCGACGGTCTGCATGCCCCAGGCCTGGCCCTTGGCGCGCTCGGCCTGCGTCCAGACGACCGGCTCGTGATCGGGCGCGAAGATCAGGAACCCGCCCGCGCAGACCTCGATGCGGTTCCCGCCGGGCTCGTAGGTGTAGAGGAAGAACGTCTGCTGGATGGCGTGCTTGTGCGGCCCCGACTCCATCACGATCCCGTGCTCGAGGAAGATGTCCGCGGCGCGCAGCACGTCCTCGCGCTGGTCGACGAAGAACGCGATGTGATGCAGCCGGCCGTGCGTCCCCGTGACGTCGCGCGTGTAGGTGAGGTCGTACGACTTCTGGCTCGAGGCCAGCCACACGCCGGCCTCGTCGCCGTTGTCGAGCACGATCTGCTCGGTCAGCCGCAGCCCCAGGTACTGCTCGCAGAAGACGCGGTTCTCGCCGGGATCGACGGCCAGGAAGTTGACGTGATCGAGGTGGCGCACGCCGACGCCGCGGCCGGGATAGCGGTGCGGCTGGTTCTTCAGCGCGGGCTTGATCTCCGGCGGCGCCGTGTAGCGCTCCGACTCGTAGAAGAGCTCGATCCGGTGGCCGTCGGGGTCGAGGAAGCTGTACGCGGCGCCGTGCCCGAGGTCGCCGTCGAGCCACTCCCCGGCGATCCCCCCGGCCTCCAGCGCCGCCACCCGCCGCGCCAGCGCCTCGGGGCTGTAGGTGCGATACGCGAGGTGCCCGACGCCCGACTGCGGCGACGCCGTGAGCTTGAGCGACGAGCGCTCGTAGTCGCCGAAGCCGCGCAGGTAGACCGAGTCCCCGCGCTCGCCCGAGACCTCCATGCCGAGGATCTCGCGGAAGTAGAAGAGGCTCTCCTCCGGCTTCGGCGTGAGCAGCTCGATGTGCGAGAGGTGCGCCAGGTCGCGAATCGCCTCGGTCATGCGAGGTACCCGTGGGGATCGGCGTGGAGGTGCTCGGCGAGGCGGCTGGCGAGCGCCATGATCGTGAGCGACGGGTTGACCGAGAGCGTCTGCGGGATGAGCGAGCCGTCGCCGACGTAGAGCCGCTTGACGTCCCAGGACTGCGCGTCGGCGTCGACGGCCGAGCGCTCCGGATCGCTGCCCATGCGGCACGTGCCCTGCACGTGCGTCGTGATCAGCCCGGTCCAGTGCACCTTCGTCGCGCCCGCCTCGGTGAGCACCTTGCGCGAGAACTCGAGCGCGCCGTCGATGCGCTCCTGCTCGCGCTCGTTGAACGACGCGGTGAACGACTCGCCGCCGTTCTCGTCGACCTCGACGCTGCCGTTGTTCTCGTCGTTGACCATCGCGAGCACGCCGTTCCAGTGGCGGAAGCCCTTGAGGGCCTCGACGAGCGGCTCACCCCAGAGCGGCCCGTTCTCGTCCTCGAGGGTCGTCGCGAAGCCGATGGGATCCTGAATCGTCACCGCCTCGACGACGAAGCCGCCGTCCTCGTCGTGCTGATGGCCCATGGCGTGCGCGGTGATCGGGTAGACCATGTGCGCGTCCTGCGGCTCGTCGAACAGCCCGTACACGAGCCGCGCGGGATGGAAGCCGAGGTTGCGGCCGACCTGCCGGCTGCTCGCGCTGTCCGGCAGCCCCGAGCGCTTGAGGATCTGCGGCGTATTGAGCGTCCCGCCCGCCACGACCACGGCGCCCGCGTCGACGCGCTTGAGCGAGCCGTCGCCGTTCGTGTACTCGACGCCCTTCGCCTCGCCGTCCTCGATCACCACGCGCTCGACGTAGGCGCCGGAGCGCAGCTCGAGCTGCCCGGTCGCCCAGACGTCGTGGATGTAGGTGTTGAGCGTCGACTTGCCCGCGTTCGTGGGGCAGCCCTGGAGGCACGAGCCGCAGCGCATGCAGTTGGCGTCGGTGTACGAGCGCACCGAGGCGAGCGGGGCGCCGAGCGCCCGGAAGGCGGGCTCCATGTTGCGCACGGCCTGCGGCCAGTCGTTGCGCTCGCGCACGCCCAGGCGCTGCTCGACCCGGTCGTAGTGCGGCGCGAGGTCATCCGTGCTGATCGGCGCGCCGTCGCTCCCGTGCAGCCCGCTCGCGGCATGCCACTTGGCCATGTCCTTCTCGTGCGCGCGCAGGGCCACCTTCGTGTTGACGGTCGTCCCGCCGCCGACGCAGCGCCCGCCGAGCATCGCGACGGCACCGCCCGCTCCGCCGTCGATCAGCGCGAAGCGGATCGGCCAGAACAGCTCGTAGGTCGCCTTGGCCTCCCAGCGGGCGAAGTCGGCGGCGGTCTGATGCGGGCCGCACTCCAGCAGCAGCACGCGCCGGCCGGCCTGGGCGAGTTCGCCCGCCACGATTCCGCCGCCGGCACCCGAGCCGACGACGATCACGTCATAGCGCTCGCTCATCCGATCCCCAGGTAGGACCAGTCCTTCGCCAGGCGCGTGGCGAGGGGCGAGTTGAAGTCGATCTCCGCCCAGGCTCCCGTGGTCTCGGCGCCGGGTGCGACGAAGTCGCTGTAGAAGGCCTCGATCGCGAGCGCGCGCACCCAGAGGAAGTCGGGCGTGCCCGCCTTTGCGCCGATGTCGCCGTCGGCCATCGACGCGAACGCGGCCACCGCCGCACCCCGCTGACCTTCTGGCATCCGCGCGAGCAGCGCGTCGATGTAGACGGCCGGCCGCACGCGTGCCGAGCCGGGGACGATCGTGTCGCAGACGCCTTCGACCATCGTGGCCGTCGCGGCGTCGAGCACCTGCAAATCCGCCATGGGGCGATGATAGGCATCGGACGCCGTCGCGCCACGTATCAGGTTGCCTGATATATTCGAGGCGCGGCAAGCGACAGCGAAGGAGAGCACCGTGCGCTACTCGGACGACCTCTGGACGACCGTGCGGGTCGAGATCGACGAGGGCATCGCGTGGGTCGAGCTGAACCGCCCCGAGAAGCGCAACGCGATGAGCCCGACCCTCAACTCGGAGATGGTCGACGTGCTGCTGGCGCTCGACGCCGACGACGAGGTCGGTGTCGTGGTGCTCACGGGCGCCGGCGATGCGTTCTCGGCCGGCATGGACCTCAAGGAGTACTTCCGCGAGGTCGACAAGGCGCCCGAGCACGTGCAGCGGAAGGTGCGGCGCGAGCCGCCCTGTGGCAGTGGCGGCTGCTGCGCACCTATGCCAAGCCGACCATCGCGATGGTCAACGGCTGGTGCTTCGGCGGTGCTTTCACGCCGCTCGTCGCGTGCGATCTGGCGATCGCGGCGGACGAGGCGACGTTCGGCCTGTCCGAGATCAACTGGGGCATCCCGCCGGGCAGCGTCGTCAGCAAGGCGCTCAACGACACCGTAGGCCTGCGGGCAGGGCTGCTCTACGTCATGACCGGGCGCACGTTCGGCGGTCGCGCGCGGCCGAGATGGGCCTCGTCAACGCCAGCGTCCCGCGCGCGGACTGCGCGCCGAGGTCGAGACGCTGGCGCGCGAGTTGCTCGCGAAGAACCCGGTCGTGCTGCGCGCGGCCAAGCTCGGCTACAAGCACTGCGCGGCGATGAGCTGGGATCAGGCGGAGGACTACCTCTACGCGAAGCTCGAGCAGTCGCAGTTCCTCGATGCCGAGCGCGGGCGCGAGCAGGGTCTCGAGCAGTTCCTCGACGAGAAGCGCATCAAGCCCGGGCTGCAGACCTACGAGCGGCCCGACCCGGCCTAGCCGTGAGCCGCGGCTCAGCTATGTCATCGGCCGCCTCGACCGCGTTCTGCGCCACCTCGCTCAGCCGGAACGTCTAAGCTCTGCGGCTCACCCGGGTGAGTCTGGCTGTGGTGCGCGACAGCGCGCCGCGCGAGTGGAATAGTCACCTCGGAGTTCCAACAGCGCCCCGCTGTGTGGGCGAAGAGGAGGTCGTAGTGGTCCTTGCCGCGGACTATCCGTTCCTGAGCATCATGGAATCGATGCTCGTGTTCTTCGTGTGGGTGATCTGGATCTGGCTCCTGATCACCGTCTTCAGCGACCTTTTCCGCAGGCACGACACGGGTGGTGGCGCGAAGGTGCTGTGGATGATCTTCGTGATCATCCTGCCGTTCCTGGGCGTCTTCATCTATCTCATCGCGAACGGCCACGGGATGGCCGAGCGCAACGCCGCACAAGCGGCGCAGGCGCAACAGCAATTCGACAGCTACGTGCAGTCGGCGGCGGGCTCGGGCGGCTCGGCTGCCGAGATCGAGAAGGCCAAGGGCCTGCTCGACAGCGGTGCTATCACCCAGGCCGAGTTCGACACGCTCAAGCAGAAGGCCCTGTCCTGACCCCGGCTGATACGCCGGCAACCTGAGGAGACGCGTATGGCAATCGGTCCCGTTCAACTGCTCGTGATCGGCTT
>CAVQLU010000010.1:0-205513 GCA_963713435.1 uncultured Actinomycetes bacterium | reverse complement strand
TTCGGTCGGGAAGCGGCGTCAGCGACGCGTCGCTCGCAGCCTGTGGCAGTCCGCGCGCGAAGCAACGCTACGGTACGGCCGCCGCCAAGCGCTGTGGGTGGAGAACTGGTGAAAGCGCCTCTGAGCGCTCTCGGTCCAGAACGCAGAAAGGCCCGCCTGAGCGGGCCTTTCCTCGTCATGGAAGCGGTTGGATTCGAACCAACGTAGACATACGTCCCCACCCTCGCGAGAAAGGCCTGGTCTGCGCGTACGCCGGGCGCCACGAGCTCCTCTGGTGGCGCCCGGCCGTCGGATGCGGTTGTCAGGCACAGCCTGCCGGAGCCGTTCCCGCGATGTTGGGCTGCACGCCCTTCGGCAAGCCGATGTACGTGGCGTAGAGCGTCACCGGCTTCTTGCCATTGTTTCGTGCCCGATGAAGATGGTCAGCAGGTTCGATAAACGCCGCTCCCTTGGAATACTGCTGAGGAGCGCATGCTGCGACCTTCGGATCCCACACAGTAAGGGTTCCCGCGGTAATGACGACGGCGACGGCTGAGCCGTGGGTATGCCACCCGAAGTCTCCGCCGGGCGCGACCTTGATGACCTCGACGGCCATCGCTCCTGCCTTGGCCTTCAGTGTCACGGGTGTCTTGAGGGTTCCGGCACCAAGCGCCGTGGCCACGATGGGCGGGCTTGCTCCCGCCGAGGCTCCCGCAGTGACACCAGCTGCGGCGGTGCCTCCGACGATCAGACATCCCAGGAGCTTGAGGTTAAGCGATGTGGTGCGAGCGAACACGGTATTTTCCCTTCGCCGGTCGGTAGATGCCGTGGCAGGCTAGACAGTTATGAGCGCGCTTACATGCGAAAAGTTGCCGTACTGCGGCCGTTGAATTGCCGTACCTGCTTTGCGAAACCCCACCCCCTTCCTTTTTTGGACTGCAAACACCGTGCGACCCCTATTGCGCAAGCTCATAAACGACCAGGACCTCTCGGACGAGCTCGAGATCCAGCGCCGAGGTGACCTCGTCGAACAGCAGACGCGCGGCTCCATCATCAACGCCCGCGCGATGGCGACCCGTTATTGCTGGCCGCCCGAGAGCTGAAGCTCTTCCGAACTGCCTCGAGCCGAGTCATGTCCCGGCGAGTTCGAGCTCGCCGCCGGGGAGCCCGGTGTCATCGACCCTCCCTACGCGGTTCGGATGACTTCACTTCCTTGGTCCGCCGCAACGGGCGCTCGAGACGAGCTCGATCCCTGGCAGAGCCGATGGCGACGAGGCGGTGAGCGACTACCGGCTCGCGCCTACCCTTGACGTGGATGGGCTCGAGCGGCTCGAGCTCGGCGATGCCCAGGAGCGCTAGTCGGGTCCGCTCGCCGATCACGATCTCGCCTGGCGCAGCCACGGATTGCAGGCGGGCGGCGTGGTTTGTCGCGTCGCCGATCGCGGCGAAACTGCGCTGGTCGGCCGTGCCGACATTGCCGACGACGGCCGACCCGGTGTTGACACCTACGCGAAAGCGCGGCCAGTCGGGATGCTGCGCCGTCAGCGTCGCGCTCGCGCGTTGCAGCCCGAGCGCGGCGCGTGCCGCACGCAATGCGTGATCCTGCTGCTCACCCGTGGCGTTGAACATGACCATGATCGCGTCGCCGGAGAACCGCTCGATCAGCCCGTCTTCCCGCCCCAGGACCTCGGGCACGATCGCGCTCCAGTACTCGTTGAGCATCGCGATGACCGCTGCGGGCGACGCGTGCTCGGAGAACGCGGTGAAGCCCTCGAGGTCGGCGAACAGCAGGCTGACCTCGCGCTCCTCGCCGCCGAGGCGGGCCCGACTGGGGTCGGCTGCGAGCTCACGTGCGAACTGGGCCGGCAGGTACGGCCGGAACAGCCGGTCGACGCGGTCGATCTCTCCGGCGGCGCGCTGGAGCACGAGCCGCTCGTCGCCGCTGAGACCCAGGCGGTCGCCCAGCTCGTCAGCGTCCGCGTCGGTCAGCGCGCCGCACGCGCGCACGGCAACCAGCTCTTCGAGAGCCTCGGCAAACCTGGAATCCAGGCGGGCGAGGGTGTGTTCGAGGTAGAGGTTGGCGAAGGGGCCGAGGGGCAATGCGGGGCGTCGATACTCGGCGTCCACGGCCCATGCGATGACGAGGACCCCGAAGCGTGATGAGCAGGTGCCATTCCCACCACGATGCGTACCAGCTCGGCGCCACCGCTACGGCAACCAGCGCTTCGGCAAGCAGGATCCACGCGCTCGTGAGCGCGTACAGAAGTCGCGAGGGCCGGCGGCGCACAAGCCGCGCATAGCGACCGGCGGCAACGGCGTAGAGCGCGACTCCTGCAAAGCCGAATACAGCGAGCTCGCTCGAGGCACGCTCAGGGCCGATCGCGTGCCCGAGCGGCGTGCCAGCGATCAGCGAGATCACGGCCCACCCGACGAGCAGCGCGGCCAGGCCCAGACGTGACGCGCGCTGGTGCCGGATCACAGTCGCGGCTGCGCCCTCGTCGAAGTCGATCGACGAGGCGGCAGCGAAGCCGGCGGCGATGATCAGGCCGACCGGCGTCGCGATCACGAATCCGACGCTGCGATGGTCAAGCAGCACACCGGGCGTAGCGAGCGCGTGCAACGCGAGAAAGCCGGCACCCGACAGGCACGCGAGCCCGACCAGAGCTACGCGGGCGTCGGCACGCCGCCGCCCCGCCTCGCTCATCAGCAAGCCGAGGCCGGCAGCGATGACCCCGTCGATGAGGACGAGCCAGAAGTGCGCCGCTTCGCCGTACCAGCCGCGATCGAGGCCGTCCGCGAGGCGCAGGATGACGAGCGCCGCGAGCGGCAACCCGAGCACAGCAAGCCAAGCAATCGACTCACGCCGAGTTGCTCGGGGCTCGAGACCCACCGACCGTCGCGGACCATCACCCTCAGAAGCAGTGGTCGATGCCGGCTTTATCGGCGACGAAGCCGCATGTCGCATGCTCGCGTTCGCCCCAGGGGCATCGTCGTCAGCAGAGTGTGGCGGGCGATATAGCTGCAAATCGTCATCTCCACAGCTCTGCTGCGCCGACACCCGTCAGTCGCAGAGCACCATGCTGCTCGGGACGATGCTAGACCCGCCTGTGCTTCTGAAATGTGCGCGCCGACATGCTGAAAGCGTGACCGTCGTCACACTCAGCCGCGTGCTCGCGGCTCCCGGCAACTCGAAATGGCGATACCCCTGCTGACTCGGCCCAGAGCTCAGACAGGCCCGCCGGAGCGGGCCTTTCTTCACAGTGGGAGCGGTTGGATTCGAACCAACGTAGACATCACCCCGTGCGCGCCGGTCTGAGATGTAATCGGTTCTGCCAAGCACTCCAATGAGCGAGGAAGGCTAAAGGCTTGGTGGGTGGGGTCGGGTCTTCGCGTGCCGCAGGTGCGCGCACGAGCGTGACCGTCGTGCACAATGACGCGCTGCTGCGCTGAGGGCGGCCAACACGCGCCGGCGTCGGCGTCGTCGAGGCCTTCAGCCTCGGGCTACACCGCGGGCGGAACTAGGCGTCATGGCCAGCCCGCGGTGCGGATTCACTCTCGAGTGCGGCCTCAATGGAGCGGTGCACCGGCACTAGATCGCGCATGCCGATCACCGAGAGCGCGCGGTAGACGTAGCTTGTGTCGTCTGGCAAGACGAGCGAGACGGTCTGCGCCCGCGGCGGCTTCACGTGAACAGCCCCGAGGATCGTCGAGATGATGGTCGAGTCGACGAACGTACACCGGGCCAAATCAATGATCAGATGAGCTTTCGGACCGACGCCGGCGAGTCCCTTGAGCACCTGCTGCTTTGTCGAGAGATCGTGATCTCCCGTTAGCGCTACAACCACGCCGCCACCAGGCAGGGAGGCAACCTCAACGGTTGCGAAGCCGTCGCGCGGGCCGTCACTCAACGGGTCGCCGAATGGTTGCACCTAGCGTCGTACCCACAGGCGCGCGCGCTACACCTGCCGCCGGGGTGAGAACGCAGCTTAGGCCGTCGCTCCCCGATTGAGCTCTCGAGGCCGGCTACGCGAGTCTCGTAAGTCGCGCTCGATGCCGGGCAGTCCCGTCCAGTTGCGCATACGAACTTGGGCTGCCGATCGCCAAGGAGGCGACTTGCGTTTCAAAACGGGATTTATAGGGGAATTGACCACGCTTCAGTGGCCAGCCGCCCTGCAGATCAGCTGCTGGCTACGAGTTAACCGCTCTAGTGGAGGAAACCGAAATGCTCTGGACGATTCTCATCATTGCCCTCATCATCCTCGTCGTCATGGCCATCTTCGGCCGCGGGCGCTTCTCGCGCTGAACGGCTTGACAAGCCGAACGACCATTCGCCCTAGGCGCAGAAAGGCCCGCCGTAGCGGGCCTTTCCTCATAGTGGGAGCGGTTGGATTCGAACCAACGTAGACATACGTCAACGGGTTTACAGCCCGTTGGCATTCGGCTTATATATTGATACTTGATCGTATGCGCGTCGTTCTGTGCGGCGTTACGTCTGTTCGCGGCTCGGCGGCTCACCGGAGCGAACGCCGATCCCCTGCCGATCCGGCTCGAGCGAAAACGCGAGCTCGGCTTCGGGCACGACGCGTCGCACCTCCTCCTCGAGCAACGCGATCTGCTCGTCGAGGACACAGATGCGCTCGGCCGGCGCGCACCCGCGGAGATCTTCGAGCGAGGCACGCAGCCGCCGAGCAACCTGCGGCGAACTCGCTCCGGCCTGGCGGATCTCGTCGAACGCGAGATGGACGTACGCCTCCCACGACATCACCGGGAGCGTCAGTCGGACAACCCCCTCGTCGTCTCGATGGAGCCCGTCTGGGAACGGCCGGCGCGCGAGCTGGCGCAGGCAGTCATGGAGGCGGTCGATCGCCTGCACGGCCGTCGTCGGATCGAGGAAGGGCGAGTCCGCGAGCGACCGCTCCGCGATGTCGACGAGCATGCGCAGGCCGTACGCCACGTCCTGTTCGAGCGTTCGTTCGAGACCCAGGACGACGTGGTCGGTGACGTCTCCGGCGAGGCGTGACGGATCGCCGTCCCGCACGAGCAGGAGCGGCGCCCCGGAGGGCGTGAACTCGCCGAGAGCAGGTACGAGCTCGAGCGAACAGCCGGCATCGCGGGCCCGCGCGACCAGCCGATCGCAGTCGACGTGGCAGACGACTCCCGACATCGGTGCGAAAACGACCCCTGCGTCGCCAGGTGCCGCGTGCGGGTCGCCAGGCTGCGGATAGAAGACGTCGAGCTGCTTGCGCGTGTCTTTGCCGACCAGCTCAATCAATGCGGATACGCGCAGCGAGCGGCCGATGTGGTGCACGTAGAGGACGAGCACCGTGATCGAGATCAGGACGAGCAGGAACGCCACCACGACCGCGAGTCCCGGCACCGTGCCGCTGCCGCTGCCTCCGCCGACGCGTACATCGCGCATCGCGAGCATGGCGTGGGCGAACGTCGCGACGAAGATGCCGATCGCGAGCTGACTCGGCTTGTCGCGCAGGATCCGTTGCACGATGCGCGGCGAGAACTGGCCCATCGCGAGCTGCACGACGACCATCGTGATCGTGAGGACGAGCGCCGCGAGGCTCACCATCGATGTCGCGACAGCCGAGAGGATGACGAGGGCGGCATCGGGTCCGCCGGTGAAGGCCTGCGGGATGAGCCCGTGGTCGAATGCGTCGTCGATCCAGAGCGTCGCGAAGGAGAGTGCGACGCCCGCCAGCACGCAGGCGACGGGCACGAACCAGAGGCTCGAGCGGATGTGGTCGACCATGCGGAATGGCGTGAGCGGGCGGACCTGCACCGGCGAACATACCCAGGTATGCGCGTTCTCATGCCGCCGCTTCTATCGGTCTGCGGGCGCGATGTTTCGGGCGAAGCAGCGCCGGGGAGGCCGAACACGCATGGAAACCTCCGGCGTACCCCGGCAGGGCGATGGCGACGGCGACGGCGAAGCAACCGCGAGGGTGGGCGGCGCCAGCGCCACGGCCGACGCGCGCGTGCAAGTCACGCTGTTCGATGCGGACGGCGGGGATCACGATCTCGAGCTCGCGGAAGTAGACGTCGGCACGCTCGGCGAGCATCAACTGCTCTGGATCGACCTCGTGGGGACGGCGGACGAGGACGTTGTGGCGCTGCTCGACAGACTGGGCGTTCCGAGCGACGCGCAGCCCTATCTGTTGCGGGCCACGGGTCAGCCCTGTGCCGACGATCACGGCGGCACGCTCCATGTTGAGGTCGCCGCCCTCGTTCGCCCTGACGATTGCGAACCCATCTCGATCGTGTGCCTCGTCGGCAACGGATGGGTGGCTACCTCGCACAAGGATGCGGTGCCCTTCCTCGACGACTTTCGCGAGCGCGCTGCGGGCGGAAGCCAGCTCGGAGCACTCGACGCGCCCTCGTTCCTGGCGCGCGTCCTGGAATGGCAGCTGACGACCTACAATTCCGCGATCGAGGCGATCGTCGAGCGTATCGACGAGCTCGACCAGGGGCTGCTGGTCAGCCTGCAGCGCCACACGGATCTCCTTCCGCAACTGGTCGCGCTGCGGCGCCGTATCGCCGAGCTGAGGATGCAACTTGCGCCCCACCGCGAGGTGTTCGCTCGGCTCGCAAGTCCCGAGCTCGACCATGTCTCGAGCGAGAAATCATCCGAAGCTTTCCGCGCGCTCTCGCGCCAGGTCGCCGACGTCATCGCCACGATCGAAGATACGCGCGAGATGCTTCTCGGCTCGTTCGACATCTTGATGTCGCGCACGGGACAGCGTACGAACGACGTCATGAAAATCCTCACGATCGCCTCGGTCGTGATCCTGCCCTCGACCCTCATCGCCGGCGTGCTCGGAATGAACTTCCATCCGCCGTTCTTCGATTCGCCGAATCTCTTCTGGGCGACTCTCGGGCTCATGGCATTGCTTATCTGCGCCACCCTCGCAGCAGCGCGCCGCATGCGCTGGATATAGAACCGGTCCGGCACAGGATCCTCGACGTACGACGGACTGCGCCCGAGCGAGCCCAAACGGGAATCCAGCGTGCGGCAAGTGGAGAAGCCCAGGTGGGCGGTGCACACCCAGAAGACCAATGAAGCGCACCTTGCCGGGCACGACCTCGCGCCCGTCGCGGCGCCGCTGCGCGGCGTTTTGTGCGGCGCATTTCGCGTTCGCCTGCGTCCCTGAGCGTCTCTGAGCGTCCGAACGACGACTTCGCCCTAGGCGCAGAAAGGCCCGCCGGAGCGGGCCTTTCCTCACAGTGGGAGCGGTTGGATTCGAACCAACGTAGACATACGTCAACGGGTTTACAGCCCGTCCCCTTTAGCCTCTCGGGCACACTCCCAGCACGCCCGATCGCCGGAGCGACCGCGCGCAGATTCTAGCGAAGCGCGTCGAATCAGCCCATCGTGCCGCGCAGGCTCTGGGCCTCCGGCAGCGTCTCGAGCTTCTTCAGCGTGTTGTTCTCGATCTGGCGGATGCGCTCGCGCGTGACGCCGAAGGCGCGCCCGACTTCCTCGAGGGTTCGCGGGCGGTCGCCCGTGAGGCCGTAGCGGAGCTCGATCACGCGGCGCTCGCGCTCGGGCAGCGATTCCAGCGCGCGCTCGATGTCCTCGCGGCGCAGGTTCAGCGTCGCGGTGTCGAACGGCGTGGGCTCGCTGTCGTCGCGCACGAAGTCGCCCAGCTCGGACTCCTCGTCCTCGCCGATCGGCTTCTCGAGCGAGATCGGAGCCTGCGCCATGCGCAGGATCTCGCGCACCTCGTCGGCGCTCATGCCGAGCTCGCGTGCGATCTCCGACGGAAGCGGCTCGCGGCCGAGCTTCTGCACGAGCTGGCGCTCGACGTGCACGGCCTTGTTGAGCTTCTCGACCATGTGCACCGGGATGCGGATGGTGCGCGACTTGTCGGCGATCGCGCGCGTCACCGCCTGCCGGATCCACCAGGTCGCGTAGGTGGAGAACTTGTAGCCCTTGCGGTAGTCGAACTTCTCGACTGCGCGGATGAGGCCGAGCGAGCCTTCCTGGATGAGGTCGAGGAACGAGAGGCCGCGGCCGAGGTAGCCCTTGGCGATGGAGACGACGAGGCGCAGGTTGGCCTCGATCATGGCCCGCTTGGCACGCATGTCGCCGCGCTCGATGCGCTTGGCGAGCGATACCTCCTGCTCGGCGGTCAGCAGCGAGACGCGGCCGATCGCGCGCAGGTAGAGGCGCAGGGAGTCGAGCGAGGGCTCGACCGTGAGGTCGAGCTCCGGCCCCTTGTCGGCGGCCGGCGCGTCCGGCGTGGGATCGCCGGCGCTCTCGAGCACGTCGATGCCGTGATCGAGGAGATATGAATGCAGGTCTTCCACCTGCTCCTTCGAGATCTCGACCTCTTCGAGGACGGTGGCGATCTCTTCGTACGTCAAAAAGCCCTTCTCCTGGCCCACTTCGACCAGGCGCGCCAACTCCTCGATATCGGGGAGCGAGTACTCGACCGTCAGCATTCCGTGGCCCCCATACCGCACCTCCCGGTTCGTATGGCACCCCGCCGTCACCTAGCGCGGAGCGACCTGCCTGCACTCCCCCATTGGCTCAGCGTCGAGCCCGAGGTGCCGGGCAGCATAGGTGGTCCAATCGCGTCCGCAAATTGCGCGAAACGGAACCTACCGAAAAGCGCTGGCAGTTCTCGACCAACAGCGGAAATATGCGTATGAGCGGGGGGTTTGGGGCCGCTCAAAGGCATAGGAGCGGCTATAGCAGCAGTGCGCTCGACCAGCTGCCGACGGTCCCGCCGTTGCCGTCGCGGATGGGCCGCGAGCGCCACGGATCGAACGCTTCGCCCTGGGGACCGGCGACCGCTTCGAGCAGGTGCAGCGCTGCGATCTCCATGGCCTCGAAGGAGCCGTCCTCGATCTTGAGCGCCCCGCCGCGACCGGTCTCGGCGCTGGCGCAGCAGAACACGCCCATCGCCCCGCGCTTGGCCACGACGCCCGGCAGGGCATTCGCGAGCGAGTCGAACGACCCGGGGCCGGCCACCATCTCCGGCGCCGCGCGCATGGCACCCGCCACGCCGCGGGCGGCCTCGGCGTAGGGCTCGGGCATGTCGTCGCCGGACAGGCGCAGATAGCCGAGCGCCGCGTTGCGCAGCGGCACCGAATAGGCGCGCATGCCGCAGCGGTCGCCGGCGATCACGGGCTCGCAGTCGCACGCGCGCGCGACGGCGGCCGTCGCGTCCGCCTGTGCCGGCCCGTCCGGATCGAGATAGGCAGCCGGATCGCGCTCGAGCATGCTCTCGCGCAGCAGCATGAGCGCATGGTTGCCCGAGCAGTTGTGCTCGAGCACCGTCGGCACGCGCCCGGCGAGCGCGAGCTCGCGTGTCGCGACGGCCGAGATGCGGAGGGTGCACGCCGCGCGGGCGCAGCGCCGCGAGCGGCAAGCCTGCGCGCGCAACGACCTCGGCCACGGTCGCGGCGTGGGCCGGCGTGCCCTCGTGCGAGCCGCAGGCGACGGCGACGTGCCGCGCCTCCAGGTCGTAGCGCTCGATCACGCCGTCGCGCACGGCCGGCAGCGCCTGCAGGGGCTTGGCCGCGCTGCGCAGCATGCACGGGAATCTCGGCATCGCCGAGCGACGGCGAGGACGGCGCCCTCGCCTTCCACGACGACGGCGTGCACGCGGTGACGCGCCTCGACGACGCCCCCGCGCACCTCCTCGACGACGCCTGCTTCCACGGCCCGCGTACGATAGCCGTATGCCCGAGCTGCCCGAGCTCGAGGCGCTCGCCGAAGCGCTCGATCCCCTCGTTTCGCGCGCGCCCGTGCGCGATGTCCCGACCGCGCACTTCGCCGTCGTCAAGACCGCGACGCCGCCGCTCGACTGGCTCGGCGGCCACGCGTTCACGGGCGCGGTGCGCCGCGGCAAGCACCTGCTGTTCCCGACGGACGACGATCTCGTGCTCGCGATCCACCTCATGACGGCGGGCAAGCTCGCCTACGTCGAGCCCGGCGCCGAAGCGGCCGCCGGGCGCGCCCGTGCTGGTCGTGCGCTTCGACGACGACGGCGAGCTGGTCGTCAACGAGCGCGTGACGCGCAAGTCGGTGCGCGTGCGCCTGCTCCCGGCCGCCGAGCTGGACGAGGAGTTCGCCCGCCTCGGCCCCGAGCCGCTCGATCCGTCGTTCGACGACGCCGCGCTCGAAGCCGTGCTCGCGCGCGGCGGACAGCTGCACACGCTGCTGCGCGACCAGCGGGCGATTCTCGGCATCGGGCGCGCGTACGCCAACGAGATCCTGCACGCGGCGCAGCTGGCGCCGTTCGCTCCGGCCGACCGGCTCTCGCCCGAGGAGCGCGCGCGGCTCCTGGTCGCGATCCAGACCACGCTGACCGACGGCATCGAGCGCTTCCGCCCGCGCGGGCCGCGCATGATCGCGAAGGGCAAGACGCCCGAGGTCTACGACATCCACGGGCACGCGGGCGAGGCCTGCCCGCGCTGCGGCTCCGAGATGCAGCGCGTCAGCTTCGCCGACCACGAGGTCGTCTACTGCCCGTCCTGCCAGACCGGCGGACAGGTCTACGCCGACCGCCGGCGCTCGCGCCTGCTCAAGTAGCGAGCGGGAAGCGCACGCTCACGAGCTCGTCCTCGAGCGCGACCTCGACGCCCAGCAGCCCGAGCACGCGCCGCCCGGCGTAGGCGCGCAGGTCGCGCTCGAACAGCTCGCTGTCGAGCCCGGCCAGCGGCCCGAGCGTGACGTGGTCGGCGGCGGCGACGCGCCAGATGCGCCCCTGCCCGCCCGTCGGCGGATCGGCGAACGGCGCCGCCAGCCACACGAGCGAGGTGACCGCACGCGCCGGGTCGGTCTCGACCAGCCCGGCCACCGCGTCGCGCTCGAGCGGATGGCCGCTGCCCTCCGAGGCCTCCAGGGCGAGCTCGCCCGAGATCGACCGGCCTGCGGGCGCAGGCGCAGCGTGCCGCGCTCGCCGTGGGCGACCGCCGAGAGCGCGGCGATCAGCTGCTCGAGCTCCTGCGTGGCCTCGATCACCTGCTCGAGATACATGGCGTTGTCGCCGGTCACGCCGCCCATGCGCTCGATCGTGCGAGCGAACCCGAAGGCCGCCGACAACGGCGTCCGCAGGTCGTGACAGGCGTCGACGACGAGGTTCGCGAGATCGCTGGGTTCACCACGCACGACCGGGCCAGGGTAGTGGATGCAGAGGAGCGCCGTGAGGCTGCCAACGCCGGCTACGACGCGGCGAGGTACTCCTCGCAGAGCGCGAGCACGCGCGCGAGACGCTGCTCGTCGAGCCCGCAGGCGGGAAAGCGGTCGGCCCCCGTTTCGGGCTCGTAGCGTGACTGCTCGGAGGTCAGATACGTCTGCAGAGCCGCCACGGCGCGACGATCGTCGTCGCTGCGGGTGCGCTCGGCGAGGTGCCGCAGAAGGTTCTCGACGGCCCAGCCGGCGTATCCGTAGTCGGCCAGATCGGCCGGCGAATCGACCGACTCGGCGAGCTCCCAGATGATGTCCCGGGCTCCGCTGAGCAGCTCGTCGTCCACCTCCGGGTGGGCCAGGATCTGATCCAGGCGGCAGCCGTCGGCAAGCTCGAGCGCGTTGCCGACGCCCAGTCCGCCGCGCACGAGCTGCTCGCGCACCAGCTCGGATTGCGGGTTCGCGCAGGATCAGCTCCGCGAGCTCCGTCCGCCCCCAGCCCTTGACGTGGACGAGCATCCCGAGCCACTCGTTGACCGGGTCGTCGGTCACGCTCGCGAGCGCGACGGCGGCATACAGCGTGAACTCCTCGTGCCGCCCGACGATGCGGAACAGGTCGGCATCCTCCGGCCGCCTGAACCCGCCCAGGAGCGCCATCGAGTACTTGACCTCGTCGCGGTGACCCGAGCGCAGGAAGAGCTCGCGCAACTCGGGGTACAGCAGCTCGGTGTGCGGTGGCGGAGCGGCGTTCAGGCGATCGCGCAGCGCGTCCATCCTGGCGCGCACGTGACCCTCGCGGAACGTCTCGCGCAGATGCGCGCGCGTCGTGGCGCTCGGGTCTTCGGCCAGCGCGGCGAGGGCGTCGTAGATCCGCTCGACAGCCGCCTCGACCTCCTCGGGATCGCCCGGCCCGCGCAGGATTCCCTCCAGCGCTCCCGGCGCGAACGAGATGCCGCCTTCGGAGAACTCGGCCTCGTCGGGCAGCTTGTCGCCGCCCTTCGTGAGCCCGGCGACGTCCGGCCGCACGTGCGCGTCGATGTGCTCGAAGATCGAGCGCGGTTCGTGCCGGCGTCGGAGGAAGCGTTTGATCACGGGCGGCAGTCGTCGGCGGTAGCTGTAGTTGATCGCATCGCAACGCGCGTACGATCCGGAGCGTGACCACGCCCGCCAGCGATGATGTCGCGCTGCGGCACGACGTGCAGGCCTCCGCCCCGCGCGTGCGCGTCTCACTGACGCGCGCCGGCGTGACGGGCATCCAGAGCGTCATCCGCATCGCCCACGGCGGCAAGGAGCGGCTCTACGCGGCGCAAGCTCGAGTGCACGGTCGACCTCGACCCGCTGCACAAGGGCGTGCACATGTCGCGTTTCCCCGAGCAGATCGGCGAGTCGATCGAGCGCCTCGTGATCGGCGAGTCGCTGCACGTCGAGGAGCTCGCCAGCGCCATCGCGCGCGAGACGCTCGGGCGCCAGGGCGCGCTGCGCTCGCAGGTGCGCATCGAGGCCATCCAGTCGACGACGCGCACGGCGCCCGTGAGCGGCCTCCCCAGCCAGGAGATCTCGACGCTGATCGGCGTCGCGACGGCCAGCGCCCAGGGCGTGCGCCGCGCGGTCGGCGTGCGCGTGCGCGGCATCACGGCCTGCCCGTGCGCGCAGGGCATGGTGCGCGATCACGCCGACGAGCGCCTGGCCGAGCTGGGCTACGGCGAGGAGGAGCGCGAGCGCATCCTCGACACCGTCCCGATCGCGACGCACAACCAGCGCGGCGAGGCCACGCTGCTGCTCGGCTCGCGCGAGCACGTGCCGGCCGAGCGGCTGGCCGCCATCGCCGAGCGCTCGATGTCGGCGCCGATCCTGACGCTGCTCAAGCGCACCGACGAGCTGCACGTCGTCGAGCAGGCGCACGCCAACCCGCGCTTCGTCGAGGACGTCGTGCGCGAGATGATCGCGGGCGTCGTCGAGGAGTTCCCCGAGCTCGAGGACGACGCGTTCGTCCAGGCCCACCAGCTCAACTTCGAGACGATCCACGCACACGACGTCGTGGCCGAGCGCACGGGACTGCTGGGCGAGCTGCGTCGCGAGCTGGCCGGCGGCGACGGCGGCGCACACGCCTCGCTCGACGACTGGCTGCGGAGCTAGAGAACTCTCAGTCGGCGTTGAGGCGCTCGGCGAGCGCGACGACCGAGTTGAGCACGTAGACGACCTCGGGGCCGACGAGGTGCGCGGTCGCCAGGCGGCCGCAGGCGCAGAGGTGCGAGCCGGACTCGCTGAACGAGCAGATGCCGTAGAAGCCGCCGGCGATCGAGCCGCCGTTCGAGCCGAGCAGATCGCGGAACAGCTCGCCCTGGTCGTCGTCGGCGTCGAGCGGCATGATCGGCGCGTAGACGTCGAGCACGCGCTCGCCGGCGTAGTGCTGGAGGTAGACCGCGCAACCATCGCTCTCGACCAGCCAGCGGCCGCGGTCGAGCGTCTGGTAGACGATGCCCAGCCGGCGCAGGACGCCCTCGACGTAGAGGTTCGCCTGATCGGACTCCTCGTCGCCGACGGGCGAGCCAAGATCGAGCGCCTCGGTCAGCTTGACGTTGTAGCGCCGCTCGAAGATCGCGGTCTCGACGATGCGGCGGGCGCTGTCGGGATGGCGCCGCGCCTCTTCGAGCCCGACGGCCTCCTGACGCGCGCGCGCATCGAAGTGCAGCCGCGCCAGATGCTCGAGCAGGCTGTCCTTGGTGGGGAAGCGCTCGAGGTCGGATTCGACCGTCGCGACGATGCGCTCGAGCTCGCGGGGCGGCAGGCGGCGCATCCAGGCCTGTCGGCGGCGCGCCTGCTTGAGTGCGCGCCGGACATCGCTTGATTCACCCTTGCGCCACGATCCGAGCACACCCTTAGTGTCGCCGATTAAGCGCCGCGAACCAAGCAGCACGTGTCACGAACCCGGCTCGGATGTCGCGTGTTTCGCGCGTCGCAAACGCGCGCGAGGCTCCGTCCCGGCTCGCAGGCGGGCGATGTTGGCCCGGTGGCGCAGGGCGACGAACCCGAACGCGAGCGCGGCGAACGCGATCACCGGCCAGGGTTCGCCGAGGACGATCGCAGCCGCCACGAAGACCGCTCCGGCCGAGAGCGACGCCAGCGACGCATAGCGCGTGGTCAGGAAGACGATGGCCCAGGCGAGCGCCGCGAGACCCACGCCGGCGGGGAAGAGCACGAGCGCCGCACCGGCGCCCGTGGCGACGCCCTTGCCCCCGCCGAAGCCCAGCAGCAGGGGGTAGCCGTGCCCGAGCATCGCCGCGATGCGCGGCGATCGACGCCACTCCGGGGCCCGCCCAGTGGAGCGCGGCGAGCGTGGGGAGCGCCCCCTTGGCGGCGTCGAGCAGCAGCGTGCCCACACCGAAGCGCCAGCCGAAGTTGCGCCACACGTTGGTGGCGCCGGTGTTGTGCGAGCCGAGCGTGCGGATGTCCTGGTGGCGCAGGAGCTTCACGAGCCAGTAGCCGAACGGCAGCGAGCCCGCCAGGTACGCCGCGGCGATCAGGACGACGTCGGTGACGCCCTCGCTCATGTCGGCCGGGCCAGGAAGTGGTGGCGCCCGCGCCAGAAGTAGTCGGCGAACGACCACGCGGTGAGGATCAACGCGATCGCCACGACGATGTCGGTCCAGCGCGCATCGGGCGCGGCCAGCAGGAGGCAGACGACCATGACGTTCTGCGAGAACGTCTTGAGCTTGCCGAGTTGCGAGGCGCCGATCACCTCGTCCTCGCCCGCCGCCACGAGTCTCAGACCTGTCACGGCGAACTCGCGCGCGACGATGATGAGCACCACCCACGCACTCACGCGTCCCTCCTCGACGAGCGCCGTGAGCGCCCCCACTACGAGCAGCTTGTCGGCCAGCGGGTCGAGGAACGTGCCCCCGACGCTCGTCCAGCCGCGCCGCCGAGCCAGGAAGCCGTCCAGCGAATCGCTCGACGCCGCGATGGCATAGGCGACGGCTGCCCAGCGCTCGTGGTTCGCGAAGTCGGCCAGGATCAACCAGACGACGACCGGGACGACGAGCATCCGCGCGAGCGTGATGGCGTTTGGAGGGGTCATTCGCAGAGCGCGCGGCGCCCGTTGACTCTAGTTGATCGGCAGCGCGCGGCCGTCGTTGCAGGAACCCGCGCTGCGGCGTCGAAGGGCCGGGCAGGTGGCCACCCCGCAGATCATGCCGCTCGATCTCGTCGCCTGGGCGCTCTACCGCCGCGGGCGCAGCGCCGAGGAAGTCGCCGCGCAGACGGGGCTCGACGTCGAGCAGGCCGTCGAGGCGATCATCCGCGGCTTCCGGCTCGCCCTCGAGGCCGACTGAGCCCCGTGCGCATCGCGGGCGCGCGCGTGCTCGTGACCGGAGGCGCGCGTCGCCTCGGCCGCGCGATCGCACTCGGGCTGGGCGAGCGCGGCGCCCAGGTCGCCTTCACCTACCACCGCTCCTCGAGCGACGCCGAGACGACCGCCGCGGAGCTCGCCGCGAGCGGCGCCGGAGGTCATGCCTTCGCGGCCGACCTGGCTGACGGCCTGGCGGCGCGGCAGGCGGTGCGAGAGGCGGCGGCGGCGCTCGGCGGGCTCGACGTGCTGGTGCACGCCGCCTCGGGCGGGTTCACGCCCTGCGATCCGCTGGAGGTGGAGCCGGAGCTCTTCGCCGCTGCACTCGGCGCGACGCTCACGGGCGGATTCTTCTGCGCACAGGAGGCCCGCCGGGCGATGGGCTCCTCCGGCGTCATCGTCAACATCACCGACGTCGCCGCGCTCGAGGCCTGGCCGCTGTTCGCGCCGCACGCGGCGGCCAAGGCGGCGCTCGCGCAGCTGACGCGCTCGCTGGCGCGGGCCTTCGCGCCCGAGGTGCGCGTGTGCGCCGTCGCGCCCGGCCCGGTGCTCCTTCCCGACGGCAGCAGCACGGAGATGGAGGAGCGCCACGCGGGTCGCACCGCTCTCGGCCGGCTGGGCGAGCCCGGCGACGTCGTGGGCGCCGTCGCGTACCTGATCGAGGCCGACTACGTCACCGGCGAGCAACTCGTCGTGGACGGCGGGCACCGTCTGTGAATTGTCTGTGAACCGTTTCAGTAAGCGGCAAACCGGCAGGCTTGCGTTTACGTATCAGTCTCGTGTCTGCCTCGATCTGGCGCCCAGCCCTTGCCGTACCGCGGCAAAATCGGCAAAGTGCGGCATCCATGGTCACAACGACCACGCCCGCCGAACGACTGCTCGCGCGCGTGGCGCGCGGCGACCGCATGGCGTTTTCCGAGTTGTACGAGCGCTATGCGAGTGCCGTCTATGGCGCCTGCCTGCGAGTTCTGCGCGAGCCGCAGGCCGCCGAGGACGCCGCGCAGGACGCTTTCGCGGCCGTCTGGCGGCACGCGGACGCGTTCGACGCATCGCGCGGGGCGGCAGGCGCCTGGATCGGGCGCGTGGCGCGTAACGCCGCGCTCGATGCCAACCGCCGGCGCGCACTGCGCGTGACGGCGCCCGAGGTCGACCCGGTCGACGACCGCCGCTCGCCCGAGGAGCTCGCCGTCGCGGCCGACGAGGCCTTCCGTCTGCGACTCGCGCTCGAGACGCTGCCCGAGCGCGAGCGCACGGTGCTGACCCTCGCCTACAACGACGGCTTCACGCAGAGCGAGATCGCGGCACAACTCGACCTTCCGCTCGGCACGGTCAAGACGCGCACGCGCAGCGGGCTCGCCCGCCTCGCCGAGCATCTGGAGAGGACGGGATGAGCGACCAGCTCGAACCCGAACTCGAGCGCGTCGCGCGCATGCTTGCGAGCGTCGGCCCGCTGCCGGATGCTCCGGACACGCTGCGCGAGCGGGCGCTGGCGATCCCCGACGGCGGCCCGGTCGCCGACGCGGACCTGGCCGCCGTCGCGCCCCGCCGGGAGCGCCGCAGGCCGAGGGTCTTCGCCCTCGCAGGCGTCGCGGCCGCCATCGCGGCGATCGCGATCGTGCCGGCCGTCGTGCTCACGACGCGCGGCGGCGATGTCGGCCGCAGCATCGAGCTCGCGGCCGGACCGTCCGCGCCGAAGGGCGGAGGCAGCGCGCACGTCGTCGCACACAGCGACGGCAGCGCGACGATCGAGCTGAAGGTGTGGAAGCTGCCGGCCAAGGGGCAGGTCTACGCGGCCTGGCTCGGCAAGACCGGCGATCGCAGCCCGCTCGGGCAGTTCCGCATCGGCAACGACGGCAAGGCGACGGTCACATACACCGTGCCCCGCGGCGGGCTGGCCGGCTACCGCTGGCTCTGGGTGACGAGCGGACCGGCCGTCAGCGGTGAGCAGCCGAGCCAGAAGAAGACCGCGCTGTGGGGTCCCTGACCTAGTGTCCTGAGTCGGCGAGGGTGACCGTTAGGCTTGCGGCATGGCCGGCCCGCCCGACTCGATCGACGTCCTCGACCACGGCTTCGTGCGCCTGGACGCGGCGGTCGCGGACGATCTCTCCGTCGTCAACGCCGCGCGCGTGTCGTTCGGCGCGCGGGTCGAGACGATGGACGACCGCAGCGCGGGACTCGTGCGCTTCCTCATGCGAGAGCGTCACGGCACGCCGTTCGAGCACAACTTCTTCCGCTTCCACATCAAGGCGCCGCTGTTCGTGACGCGCGAGTGGCAGCGGCACCGCGTCGGATCGTTCAACGAGCGCTCGGGTCGCTACTCGGAGCTGCCGGACGAGTTCTACGTGCCGGCGGCCGGCGACGTGCGCACGCAGGTCGGCAAGCCCGGCGCCTACACCTTCGAGCCCCTCCCGGATGACGTGGCCGAGCAGGTGCGTGCAGACATCGAGGCGAGTTACGCGGAGTCCTACCGCCGCTACCAGGAGATGCTGGCCGCGAACGTCGCCAAGGAGGTGGCGCGCACCGTGCTGCCGGTCGGCCTCTACACGGAGTTCTACTGGTCGGTCAACGCGCGCTCGCTCATGAACTTCCTCTCGCTGCGCAACGCGCCCACCGCGCAGCATGAGATCCGGCTCTACGCGGAAGCGGCCGAGCGGCATTTCGAGCACACCATGCCGGTAACGCACGCGGCCTTCGTCGCGCAGGGACGGACCGCACCCTGAGCACGCGTCCGCGGCGCGAGCTCGAGGTCGAGGACCTCGGCGGTGGCGTGCACCGCGTCACGCAACCCCTGCCGTGGGCGCTCGATCACGTCCACTGCTACGCCGTCGACGACGCCGAGGGCTGGACGCTGATCGACTGCGGGCTCGGCACGCCCGGCACCGGCCGGCGCTGGGGCCAGGCGCTCGCGCTGCTCGGCAATCCGTCCGTGCGCCGACTCGTGATCACGCACTACCACCCCGATCACATCGGGGCGAGCACGCGCCTCGCGGAGCTCACGCAGGCGCCGGAGATCGTGCAGGGCAGGCGCGACCGCGAGCTGACGATCGGCGCCTGGATCGACCCGGAATCCGCAGCGCGCTTCGGGCGCTACCTCGTCACGCACGGCATGCCGGTCGAAGACGCGGAGCGCTCCGTCGACGAGGAGGACGAGCTGCCGATCGCACCGGTCGAGCCGACCCGCCTCGTCGACGAGGGAGACACGCTCGACCTCGCGGGAGAGCCGTTCGACATCCTCGTCATGCCGGGCCACGCCGACGGGCACATCGTCCTGCTCGGGCAGCACAGCGGCCGCATGTTCGGCGGCGACGTGCTGCTCGACGAGATCACGCCCAACGTCGGGCGCTGGGAGGACAACGACCCCGATCCGCTGGGCGCCTACCTGCACACGCTGCAGCGCATCCAGGAGCTTGCGCCGTCGGTCGTCTATCCCGGCCACCGCGGCGTGATCGACCGGGCCCCCGCCCGCGCGCAGGAGATCGCCATGCACCACGCCGAGCGGCTCGACGAGCACGAGCGCGCCCTCCACGCCGGCGCCCGCAGCGCCTACGACGTGGCCCAGCACGTGTTCGGTGGCCGGCTCGGCTTTCACGAGCAGCGCTTCGCGCTGGCCGAGGCGCTGGCGCACCTCGAGCGGCTGGAGCGGCTGGGTCGCGCAGTGCAGGACGAGCCGCACCGCTGGCGTCCCGCCGACTCAGGACACTAGTTACGCGAGATCGTAGAGCTCGCCGTACTTGGCGCGCAGGTAGCGCATCAGGGCGGCATGGCCGGGCGCCTCGCCCGTCGCGTCGGTCGCGATCTGCTCGGGGGCGACGAGCGCGCCGCGGCTGTGCACGTGCTGCCGCATCCAGCCGAGCAGGCGGTCGTACTCGCCCGCGCGGACAATGGCGTCGACGGGCCCCATCTCGCGCTCGATCGCTTCCAGGAACTGCGCCGAGTAGAGCGTCCCGAGCGTGTAGGTCGGGAAGTAGCCGATCAGGCCGGCCGACCAGTGGACGTCCTGCAGCACGCCGACGCCGTCGTCGGGCGGCTCGATGCCGACGAGCGTTCGCATGCGCTCGTTCCAGGCGGCCGGCAGGTCGTCGACGTTGAGGTCGCCGCGCATCAGCGCGAGCTCGAGCTCGAAGCGCAGATAGACGTGCAGGTGGTAGGTGACCTCGTCGGCCTCGACGCGGATCAGCGACGGCTCGACCAGGTTGGCCGCCCGTACGAACTGCTCGACCGAGACGTCGGCGAGCTGACTCGGGAATGCCGCCTTGACCTCGCCCAGGTGGCGCTCCCAGAAGGCATGCGAGCGGCCGACCATGTTCTCCCAGAAGCGCGACTGCGACTCGTGCAGCCCGAGCGAGGTGGCGTTGCCGCAGAAGGTGCCCTCGATCGCACCCGTGAGGCCCTGCTCGTAGAGGCCGTGACCCGCCTCGTGCAGGACGGCGAAGAGTCCCGAGAAGAGGTCGTCCTCGTGCTCGCGCGTCGTCAGGCGGACGTCGCCGGGCGCGAAGCCCGACGCGAACGGATGCGCCGCCTCGTCGAGACGGCCGGCCTCGAAATCGAAGCCGATCTCGGCAGCCAGGCGCGCACCCACTGCGCGCTGCTCGAGCACGGGGTAGATGCGGTGCACGAACGCGTCGTCGGGCCGGGGCCGCGCCGCGATCTCGCGCACGAACGGTACGAGCTCGTCGCGCAGGCCCTGCAGCAGCGGCTCGAGACGGGCCACGCGCATGTCGGGCTCGTACTGATCGAGCAGCGCGTCGTAGGGCTCGCCCCCCTCGTAACCGACGGCGTCGGCCTCCTGGCGGCGCAGGGAGATGAGGCGCGCGAGGTCGTCGCGGAAGAGTGAGAAGTCGGCACCGGCGCGCGCCGCCTGCCAGGACTCGAAGCCGGCGGACTCGGCCACTGCGAGCTCGCGCACGAGCGAGGCGGGCACGCGCACGGCACGATTGCGCTCGCGCTGCGCCTCGCGCACGCGGGCGCGGGCGAGCTCGTCGAGTCCGGCGTCGCCGGCCAGCTCGGCGATGACGTCGCCGAAGCGCTCGTCGCAGATCCGCTCGTGCAGCACGCCCGCGAGCGTGGCCTTGGCCTCGCCGCGCGCAGCCGCGCCGCGCGGGGGCATGTTGACCTGCTCATCCCAGTTCAGCAGCCCGCCGACACGCCCGAGCTGGCAGACGTCGCGCTCGAACTGCTCGAAGACGTCCCAGGCCTTGGCCTGCTCGGCCACCGCCATCAGGGGCTGAGCGGCTGGTGACCGTGAACGGCGAGGATCATGCCGATCATCCAGCCCACGCCGGCGATGACGAAGCCCCACGCAAAGCGACTCTGAACGCCGCGCTCGCGACCGAAGACGAGACTGAAGCCGGCGCACGCGATGCCGATGACGCCGAAGAAGATCGGCCACCAGAGCAGGCAGAGAATGCCGCAGCCGATCGCAATGCCGTTGAGAACGCCGCCGAGCGCCTCGATCGGCCGCTCGCGCTGTGGGAGCATGCGCTCGTAGAACCCGACTTGCGTTGGTGCGTCCGCCACGTCTCTCCTCGCCGCTTGGGTCGGCGCGGATCGTACCGGATCGTGTGGCCGCGCAGGTACCCCGGCTGCGGCGCCGAGGGCGCTCCCGTCCGTCGCCACGCTGGGCGGCGCGCGGCGACGGGCGGCAACGCCCCTCTGGCCTTAGGACTACCTAATAAGGACACCCTAATGATTGCGGCAAGCGCTGTCAAATCGCGGCCGCATCGCGGATCGGAGTACCGCCTACCCATCCGTCCCCATACCAATGACCAGCGGATCCTCGGACCTTCTGGTGTGGGTGCCGCAGGGAGACCGCGATTGGATGGAGGAGCGGCGCGCCCACTGAGGACACCGCTCGACCCCTGTCAACTGCGGCTCCAGGAGCGATGCGTTGTCCCACTCGATTCTTCGACGGCGAAGGTTGCGCACGATCGCGACTGCCGTGGCCCTGACCCTCGGCAGCCTTGCCCTGCCTGCGGCGGCTCTCGCCGACGGGCAGATCGACCCGGCCTTCAACGGCACCGGCTACCACCTCGGGACAGTGGCCGAGGGCACCGTGTTCAACAACGTGGACACGCGCATCCCGATGATCAATCAGGGCAACAACATCGTGATCGGCGGATCGCGCGGCGGCTTCATGACGCTCGCTCGCTACACCGCGACGGGCGCGCTCGACACGACGTTCGGCGTCGGCGGGTTCGCGACCGCCCAGTTCTCCGGCACACCCACGAGCGGCGTCGGCAACAGCGGAGCGACCGCCATGACCACCGACGCGGCGGGCAACATCATCGTCGGCGGGTTCGGCGCATCGCAGTCGATGGTCGCCGCGCGCTTCACGGCCAACGGCGCCTTCGTATCCGCAGCAGTCTGTTACGCGCCGCACCTGATCGACTACACGGCGCGCGGGATCGCAATGCGCGGAACCGACGTCGTACTGGTCGGCTACGCCCGCGATCGCCATGCGTCCGCCGCGGTCCCGCCGATCGGGCCGGCCGTGATGTACGGGCAGCGCGCGGTCGTCACGCTCCCCGCCACGGGCGTCAGCACGACGGCCTGCGGCGCCTACTCCGCCGGCCCCACGGGCCTCTCGCTGGGCTCGGCCGGCGTGCAGATCGACGGCCTCGGGCATGACGGCACCGTCGTCCCCGACCTCGTCTCGCAGGCCGGCCGCTGGTACGACGGCGTCGCCGCGACGGCCACCAGCTACACGGTCGCTTCCACGGTCGGCCCGGACGGCGCCTCGTGGGTCGAGCGCTTCACGGGCGCCGGTGTGGGCACGCTGGACGCGACGTTCAACGCTGCCGGCGCGGTACCGGGACGCGTCGCGCTCCCGAACGCCAACCTGCACGCGATCCGGGCGAACGGCACCGACGTGTACGTCGCGGGCGAGTCGATCGACGCCATCGCGGCGAACCGCCGCATGCTCGTGGCCCGCATCACGACGACCGGTGCGATGGGGGCGTTCGGCTCGGGCGGCATCGCCCTCGCCAGGGTCGCCGGCGGCAACGACAGCGGCCAGGCCTTCGTCTTCCAGGGCACGAACATCATCGTGGGCGGCTCCGCGAACCTCGCGGGCAAGGCGGCCCTCGGCCTGGTACGTCTCAACGCGGCCGGCGCCGTCGACGCGACGTTCGGCAACGGCGGCTCCACTGCGACGCCGATCGGCACTCCGGCCATCAACGGCTTCATCACCGGCATGGCGCTGAACGGGGCCAACCTCCTCGTCTCCGGGCGGGCGAATGACCCGTCCGGCCTGGCGACGATCGCGGCGCGCTACCTGGCGACGGGCGATCCCGCCCCGCCGCCCCTTCCTGCCGCATCGACCAACAGCGTCGACTCGATCACGACCAGCTCCGCGCGCGTCAACGGCACGGTGAACTCGACGGGCTTCGCCGGCTCCTGGTGGGTCCAGTACGGCACCACGACGGCCTACGGGTCGCAGTCGGTCGCGCAGCCGATCGGCGCCTCGAATGACGACATCGGAGTGGCAGCAGCGATCGGCGGCCTCGCCCCCGGCACCGTCTACCACGCGCGCATCGTCATCCAGACCGCCGTCGGGCTCGATCCCGGCGAGGACGTCGCCTTCACGACGCTCGGCACGCCGGTCCCCGCCGGCGCGGCCGGAGCGGCCGGCGCGGCCGGCACGGTCGGCACGGTGACCGGCGGGACGAAGGCCACGACGACGGTCAAGAAGAAGGCCAAGGCCAAGAAGCAGTGCATCGTCCCGAAGGTCACGGGCAAGAAGCTCAACAAGGCCCGCACCACGGTCTACGCCAAGGGCTGCAAGGTGCAGGTCAAGTACGTCAAGTCCAAGAAGTCCGTCAACACGGTGCTCTCGCAGTCGCGCAAGGCGGGCAAGAAGCTCGGCTACCGCGCCGTCGTGAAGCTGACCGTCGCGACCAAGGTGGCTCCCAAGAAGTCCTGAGCCGCTCGCATCCGGGCAGTACCGAAGGGCCCGGTCGCCGCTGGCGGCCGGGCCCTTCGCATGCGCCCGCCTTACAATCGCGCTGCGGGCCGATAGCTCAGCTGGTAGAGCAGGGGACTTTTAATCCCAAGGTCGCAGGTTCGAGCCCTGCTCGGCCCACTCGGAAAGGCCTGCAAAGTTCTAGATTCGTGAATTCCATCGTGCCGGACCGGCGGCCACGCGCGTACGCATGAGCGTACGGAGCGGTCGGATTTCGGTCACGGTGTGGACGAGACGACTACCGAGCAGCGCGGCAACAGCCAGCGAACGTCCCGTCCCTTCATGTCCGGTGACGAACACGTGATAGCCCGGGCGGCGGACAGCCAGACCAAGGGCGAGCGCATCGAGAGCGCGCCGCGGGATCGCCGGCCCGACGGGCCGGCCAGAGGCGGTGGCCGGGTCGAATGCCTCTTAAGAACAATCGCAGCGCAGGCGCGAGCTGGCCAACATCAGATCGGGCCGCCGCTTCTGCAGCGCCGTCGTGCGCCCGACGGTCACCGCCGCCCCGCGTTCTCGCCGAGGGCGATGTCCGTCGCGAGCGAGTCGGCGACCTCGGCCATCCAGGTCCCGATGCGGCGATCCCGTCTCAGCCAGGCCTGAACTGCGATGTCATCGGCCACCACGAAGTCGCGTCGATCGCACTCGGGGCAGTGACGCGCGACGATCGAGGTGCCATCGATCGCGTCCACTGCGCTGAGCGGCTGCAAGAGGCCGCTGCCACACGAGCGGCAGCGGACTAGCGGGACGGAAGTCGAACGAGACATGCCGCGATCGTGACGCGCGGCAGGCTCCGCGCCATCCGCAGATCCGCGCTCGTCTGTTGCGGATTTCCCGCGAGACTCGCTCGAGGCTCCCTGTCAGCCGGACACCGTCGAGAGTCACGACGACGAGGCTCGCGGGGCGCACGGTGCGTGCGCCCGGTCGCTTCGAACGCTTGGTTCCGTGCGCCGGATTTCGGTGGGAGCCTTCGACCCGGCGGCGAGTCCCGAGAGGTGATCCCAGCGCGCTAGCTAAGCGTGACCTGATGCTGCGCCGCCCGCACAGGCGTCGGCGGAACAACGATCAGTGGCCGGTCGGCGTGTTCCGCGACGGCTCGCGCAACAGGCCCGAGGGGGCCTCGCCCTCGGCTGCGGAGACCGCGGGCTCCCACGGCGATGATCATCGCGTCGTGCTCCTCGGCCGCGTCGAGCACGGCCGCGGTCACGCCGCGCGGCGCCTCCACGACGAGTTGCGTCGCGTCGAGGCCGGCGCAGCGGGCGCGGCGGCACCCTTCCGCGGCGACTCGCCCGGCGACCTGAAGTGCGGGCAGGTCGTGCCCCGCCGGCCACAACTCCGACTCGTAGCCGGCGATCGGCTCACCGTAGGGCTCCCACGCGGTGAGCACGACGCAGACCGCGCCCGGGAACGTGGAGGCGGCGAATTCGATCACGCCGTCGGCAGCTCTCGAGCCGTCGTAGCAAATGAGGATGGGTCCGCGCCTTCCTGCGCTCATGCCGTCGCGTCCTTTACGCCGCGGTGGAATCAGAAAATTCTGCACTGGGCTGTGACAATTCTCGCCGCCGTACGTTCGATCTGTCATCGGTGCGCGCCCGGTGCGGCGTCGCGGATTTTCCGTATCGGGTCGCTACGAATCGGTCTGGACGGATCCGCCTGACCGCGTCAACCCCGGAATGAGATGAGCAAGGACATGATGATCACCGTCCTCGATCGGCGCTCCGAGACCGCCACTCCCGCTCGCGGATCCGGCGAGGAATCGGTAAGCGCGCGAAGCAGGGCTCAGGGACTGACGGCAACTCTCGCTCGGGACGGGACTCCTAGGAGCGCCGCGCCGCTGTGACCACGAACGTGAGGAAGCGCATAGTGAAGCTTCCGCCGACGGCGTCGATCGCGTTCCCGATGCCTTCCAGCAGATCAGGCAACTGGCTCTCCGGAATCACTCCGCCGGCTGTCTGCAGCGCGTCCAGCCACTCGTCGCGGGTGTAGGACTGAGCCTGCTCGAACCGCCACTGCTCTGGCTTGTCGAAGGCCCCGGTCGCCTCGATGCCGTCAGCCGTCCTCGCGCGCATGGCTGCATGCGCCGCCTCAATCGACGATCTCTCGAGGCGGGCGGCGAGTGACTCCGGCAAGGATCGCCGATACACCTCGGCGAAGGCTTCCTCGAGGCCCGTCGGCGGCCTCCCGGTGCTCCAGAACACCGCCAGCCGACCACCAGGCCGCAGCACCGCGGCCGCCTTCGCCGCTCCCGCGACCGGATCCACCCAATGCCAGCTCTCCCCCGAGACGACCGCGTCGAACGTACGGCCTGCGGCATCCCATGCTTCGAAGCTCGAGACCTCGACATCGACGCCGCTGTGGCGCGCGAACTCGGCCAGCCGCACGTCAGGGTCGACCCCGAGCACCTGGCAACCGACCGCTTGAAACTGGCGCGCAACGATGCCGGAGCCAATGCCGACGTCGAGGACGAGTCCGCCTGGCGCCCCGGCGACGATGCGCTCGATCAGTGCGGCGGGGTAGCGCGGCCTGGTGCGGTCATAACGTGCGGGATCCGACCCGAACGACTCCGCCGCTCCGCGCTGGTGATGAGGCTCCTCCTCGGGCCGGGACGCTGCAGCGCGCTCTGACTGTTGTTCGCCCTCCTGCTCCTGCCCATGCCACTTGTCGACGATTCGCTCGACGTTGAAGGGTGGGAGCGTGAGCGGCGGGCCGGCGATTCCTTTCCTGTTGGCCTCGCGGATCCGCCCGTTGATGGCTTCGACGATCTGCCGCACGTCCGCTTCTGATCTGGCCCGGAGGGCTGCCTCGAGGGCGTCTTGCACTTCCTCGCGCAGCACGACGGACGGTGGCTGGTAGGTCAGGCCCTCGCTTTGCAGCTTGCGCTTGATCCACCACATCTCGTCCGGCTGATCCAAATCCGGGATCGGCTTGCCGGCACCGGGCAGATCGTCAAACTCGCCACGTTCGGCAGCCTCGCGGATCTGGCGGTCGATCCATCCCTCCCAGCCCAATCCCGGCGGCTTGCGTTCGGTCATCGTGCCGTTCCCGTCGATATCGCGTGACCACGCCGACGGCACATGCCGCCCTTCGACGCGCTCTCGACGGTGTCGGGGTGGCGCTTCTCCGCGAGTTGGATTGCGTGCGAAAGCTGTCGACTCGCGAGTAGCGGATAGGACTCAGACGCTGCCTCCAGGCGCGAGCGCGGGCTCAGGATCATCACGCTAGCGGCAGCCTGTGATGATTCTGGAACCTCCCACGGGCGCCTCGGCGAGCTTGACAGTGAGCGTCACGCGCTTTCCGTGCGAACGGACGACGGTGATTTGCACGGTCGTCCCCGGGACGTAATGGCCGAGGGCTGTCTCGAGCGCGGCTGCGTCCATCACCTTGCGTCCATCCACGGCAGTGACGATGTCCCCTCCGATGCAGTATGCGACGCCGTCGATCTTCACGATCGTCGAGCCACCCCGGATGCCGATCCCTGCCGCCGGCCCGTGAGCCGCGATTCCCGTGACGAGGGCACCGGCCATCGCGGCGACGCGTCCGCTCGTCGCGAGGATCGCGTCGACATCGGTGAGGGAGACGCCGACCCACGAATGATGCACGTTCCGGCCCGCGATCAACTCCCCGATCGCCCTGCGCGCCGGTTGATCGATCGCGATGGCGAACGCCACGCCGACGTTGGCATCGATTCCGGAGTCGGCCAGTTGCGCGTTGACGCCGATGACGCGGCCATTCCGATCGAGCAGGGGCCCGCCGGAGTTGCCGTGATTGATCGGAGCGTCCGTCTGCACCGCGTTCGAGACCGTGGATCCGTTCGGTGCGGTGACCTGCCTGTGGAGACCGGAGGCGACCCCCACGCTCACGCTTCGATCGAGGCCGAACGGGTTGCCGATCGCGACCAGCGGATCACCGAGGTGCAGGCTCTCGGCGAAGCCGATGACGAGCGGGTGCAGCGTCGAGGTCTTCACGTTCACCGCCAGCACAGCGAGATCGAGCAAGGGGTCGTCCCCCACCACTCTCGCGTGCACCTTTGTGCCGTCGGCGAACGAAACGTGGATCTTCGTGGCGTTCTTGATGAGGTGCTCGCTCGTCAGGATGTGTCCGGAGTGGTCGAGCACGAATCCGCTGCCGGTACCGGCGACTTCCTCACCGTCGCCGGGCCTCGACTCGATGCGGAACGTCGATTCGATGCTCACGACACCGGGAACCGCCGACGCGGCGATCTGCGCAGGCGTTCTCGCGAACGCCGACGCAGGCGCGATGAGCCCGATAACCATCGTGGCGAGGCTCGCGAGCGAGAGTGCGACACGGCCCATCCAGCTCATGGCTCGAGAGGGGCCGGGGAGAGGCACCTCGGGCGTACGAATGACTACGCGCATCGTCAGACGGGCTTTCCGAATGCAAGCGCGCGGGCGATGTCGCTCAGGCAGAGGATCCCGACCAGACCCCCGGCGTCGAAGATCAGCGCGCGACCGGATGCGCGTTCCACGATCTCCTCGGCGGCCTCAGCCGCGGGCATCGTCGCCGAGAAACAGGGAATCTCGTCCAGCGGGACGAGGCACTCGTCGACCCTGCGCAGAGCCCAATCGCCCGGCGGTGCCTGCGCGAGGACGTGAAGCGGGAGCAGACCGCGAATCGTCTCGCCGTCGACAACGGGATATGCCGTGTGGCGCGCCGTCCCGTTCAGCATCTCTGCGACGTCGGCCAGCGTGCTGCGTGCGTCAACCGTCACGACCTGACGTGTCATGAGCATGCCCACGGTGACGCCCGCGAGTGCATCGTGCGTCATGACGCGCTGCTCCTCGCTTCGCCCTGCTTCGAGGACGAACCACCCGATCAACACGAGCCAGAGCCCGCCGAGGCCAACGCGCAGGGTGACGAGGATCCCGCATCCGATGAGAGCGGCAGCGATCACCACGCCCACTCGGGCCGCGGTGTGCGTGGCCGTGGTCAGATTGCGTGTGTGTGACCAGAGGGCCGCTCTGAAGACCCGTCCTCCGTCGAGGGGCAGTGCCGGAAGGAGGTTGAAGACGAGCAGCGCCAAGTTGATGTAGCCGAGCCATGCGAACATGGAAGGCACGGCTCCCGGGCTTGGCCACGCGAACGCTGCGAGCGCGAACGTGAGACCGAGCGCGAGAGAGACCAGTGGCCCGGCGATGGCGATCCGGAATTCGGCTCCGGCCGAGGGGAACTCGCCCGCGAGCTTCGCCACTCCGCCGAGCAGCCAGAGTGTGATGCCCTCGGTGCGCACACCCTCACGGCGCGCCTGTAGCGCGTGCCCGAGCTCGTGAGCGAGCAGGGAGGCGAAGAACACCAGCGCGGCAACGACTCCCATGACTGCGTAGACCAGCCAGCCGCGACCGGGCGCTGCCGCCGGGAACTGAACGCCCGCCAGCGACCACACGATCAGCCCGAAGATGAGTATCCAAGTCCAGTTCAGCCCGATTTCGACTCCTGCGACGCGACCCAGGCCGAACGTCGACGCGAGTGGGCCTCCGGCACGGCGAGCCGCGCTCGGCGCCTCCGCCGCAGCCGGTCGGATCGTCGCGCTCTCGTTCACGCTCCGTCGCCGCTGTGAGGCCGGCGCTTCGCAACCGGGAAATGCTCCACGCTGACGTCGGAGCCGGGGTAGATGATGCTCACGTGCCCGTCGTCCTGCCAGCGGACGCGGTACGGCCCGCCTTCATCGAGCACTTCGAGGATCTCCGCATCTCGCGCGGCGGCCCCGAGGTGGTGGGCATGAACGACGAGCCGGTCTCCGACGGACACGCCCGGGGTCTTGTTCGTATGCGCCATCTCATCGCTCCTCGAAATCGGCACGGCCCCGCATGGTCGTCGCGGTCTTGGCGCGGCGCATCAGGGCGCACCCGACTCCGGTCTGCGGCATTTCCGACGGCGATGCCGGCCGGGCCGGCTACGGCGTGGCGCGTGCCGGCGTGCGGTCCGCCGCGTCGCGCTCGCGTGCGATGAAGGATCCCAGTTCCTCGATCGTGCTCATGAGAGGCGAGGGGAATACGATTGTCGAGTTCTTGTCGACGGAGATGTCGAGCAGCGTTTGCAGGGTGCGCAGCTGCAGGGCCAGCGGGTGGGTCATCATCGTGTCGGACGCGTTGGCGAGTTCGCCGGCGGCGAGTACCTCGCCCTCTGCGGCGATGATCTTGGCGCGTTTCTCGCGCTCGGCCTCGGCCTCCTTGGCCATCGCGCGCTTCATCGTCTCCGGGAGCTGGATGTCCTTCAGCTCGACGAGCGTGACCTCGACTCCCCAGTCCTCGGTCTGTACGTCGAGGATCTCGCGGATGTGCCGTTGATCTTGTCGGTCGCCGCGGGCGCTTCGTCCAGCGTGTCGCAGGTTCGAGCCCTGCTCGGCCCACCCGGCAGGCCTGCGAATCCGAATGTCGCGTCGAGCATCGGGCTCCCCATGCCATGGCGCTGCCCGATCGAGGAAGCTCCCGCGAAGATACGGCCGTGGGATGGGAGGCACTCGCGCAGTGGGGAGACGACGTCGCCCGCATCGAACCGCTCGTTGGCGGGGTTGGCGTCAACGAGGTCTGGAGCGTGCGCGTCAACGGGCACCTCGCCGTCGGCCGGCTTGGCAAGCGCAGCGACGCTGACCTCTCCTGGGAGACCGACCTGCTGCGACACCTCGACCGTGAAGGGATGACGGTCCCGGTGCCGATCCCGACAATGGACGGCCGGTTCTTCGCCGAAGGGCTCCTCGTGATGACCTACGTGGAGGGCGGACATCCGGAAACGGAGGCCGACTGGCGTCGCGTCGCCGACACACTCCGCCAACTGCACCGGCTGACGAACGGCTGGCCCCAGCGCCCGGGCTGGCGATCCTCGACCGACCTCCTGCACGCCGAGACCGGGACGAAGATCGACCTCGGCGCGATGCCCGCCGAGGGCGTTGCTCGCTGCCGAGCAGCGTGGGCGCGGCTCAGCGGACGAGAGCGGTGCGTCGTCCATGGCGACCCGAACGCGGGCAACATCCGCATGACCACGGATCGGGTCGCGCTGATCGACTGGGACGAGTCGCACGTCGACGTCCCCGATCTCGACCTGGTGTTGCCGCACAACGCCGCCGATCTCGACGACGACACGCACGACGTCGCGGCCCAAGCATGCGCCGCATGGGAAGCCGCCGTCTGCTGGGACCCCAGCGGAACCGACGACTTCGCGGTCAGACGGCTCGCCGAAGTTCGGCCGGTCTGAGCAGCAGCCGGCACACGAGTCTCCACCGGATCCCGCGCCGGCGTCATTCGTGGAATGCCGGCGCAGGCGTTCTGCCGCGAGAACCACGTGATTGCGCACCGCTCTCGGGTGCGATAGGTGTACCGGAAGCTGCACATCGGCCCGAGTGAAAGGGGAGCCATGTCCCGGCAACTGATGATCCCTGCGGCGGACACCCGGTTGTACGCCGTCGACACGCCGGGCGGCACGCCTCCTCTGCTGTTCCTCAGCGGCGGTTTCGCCACGCTGCGGACCTGGGATCGCGTCATTCGTAGCCTCGCCCAGCGGTACCGCACGGTGCGCTTCGACGCGCGTGCGCGAGGGAAGTCGGGGACCTCGGCCGACTACTCCGTGAGGGCGGCAGTCGACGACGTGGGACGCGTCATCGACGCGACGGATCTCGAACGTCCGATCCTCGTGGGCTGGTCCTACGGCGCGACGATCGCGGTGCGCTACGCCGCCCGGCAGCCGGAGCAGGTGAGCGGCCTGGTGCTGATCGACGGCGCGTATCCGATTTCCATGTTCGACGAGGCCGGTGCGCAGAAGGTCCGGACCCAGTTCCGCCGACTGGGGTGGATGATGCGCATTCTGGCGGCTCTCGGCCGTTCGGCCCGGATGTCTCCCGCGGAATCCGCGGACGTCGTGATCGAGATGGACGCCGTCAACGGCGAGCTCGGGACCGACTTCGCGGCGCTCGCGTGCCCGACCGTCTTCGTGGTCGGCTCCGGAGCGCACTCGGGCGCCACCGAGGCGGAGATGCGCACGGTGCGCGCCGCCGTTGACGAAGCGGTGGCGAGCAACGGGCGCGTGTCCGTCTTCGCAACGACGCCTCACAAGCACACTAGGATCCTCAACGCGGCGCCCGGCACCGTAAGCGCCGCGATCGAGGACGTCATCAGCAGGGCGAGGTTGCGCAGCGTCGCGTGAGCACACCCGCGCGACGTGTGACGAGGTGCCGAGTCTTGCTCACCTGCTCGTGTGGAGATCCGGAGTCCTGAGTTGCCGGAGCGATTCGGCCGGTGTGTCCGTGAGCCCGCGCCGGAACCCATCGCGCCAACTGCTGTAGGCAGGCTGCCACTCCAGCTCGCGCTTGGCCTTCGCATTCGCAGCGCCGCGGATCTGCGTGAACAACGACACTCCCACGTCGCCCACCGCGATACGCGCCAGCCAGCGCGGGATCCTTCGCGGCGCCTTGGCCCCGAGAGCGCGAGCGACCTCGGGCAGCCAGACCGCGACGGTCGCCGGTTCGTCGTCGGCGACGTTGTAGATGCCGGGAGCTCCGCGCTCGACCGCCGCGATGGTCGCGCTGGCCGCGTCGTCGACGTGCAGGAACGACCACACGCCGGCTCCGTCGCCGGCTATCGGCATTCGGCGTCTGCGCACCATCTCGGCGTAGGCGCCATCCTCGCTCCACGATGTCCCCGGGCCGTAGAGATTGGCGTAGCGCAGCGCGATGCCCTCGAGCGCCTCAGATCCGGTGATGGCGGACTCGAGATGTGCGATCGCGGCGAGGCTCGTGCGCATGGCGGCCGGAGGGTCGGGATCGAGCCTGGCCTCCTCCGACTTGACCGACGAGCCCACGCGCTCGTAGTTCCAGTTGCCGAAGCTCTGCGCGATCACGCGGCGCACTCCCGTCGCCTCCGCGGCGGCGAGGAGATTGTCCGTGCCCACGGTCCGGAGGCGGTTTGTGACCGCGAACCCCCGGTCGAAGTGCTTGAGGTCCGCGAAGTCGCTCAGCGCCGTCATCTGGTGGATCACCACCTCGGGGTCGGCGCGCGTGACGGCCTGCTCGACCTCGGCGCGATCAAGGCCGTCCATGACCACCGGCTGCGCCCCGAGTTCGTAAAGCCGACGGGTCCCGATCGGCCTACGGGTTGTGGCGAAGACCGTATGCCCCGCTTCGGCGAGGAGGGGGATGAGGCGACTGCCGACTGCGCCGGAGCCGCCTGCGACGAAGATTCTCATTGATCCTCCCTAGGTAAGAGCGATGATGGAAATGGGCGTGTGGCGCTACCTCTGGGCGGCGTGTGCGGCCCTGCGAACGCCCGGCTGGGATTCGAGCCACTGCTCGTAGGTCGGGCCGGCGAGGGTGGCGTGCGGCCCGGGCAGCAGAGCGCCCGATTCGTAGACGCCTCGGTTCGGGTCGGCCGGGTCGCTCACGCCCTCGATCCGCATCGGCGCGCCACGCCTGGACGCGAACAGCTTCGCGATCTCGACGAGGTTCTCCGCTCGGGGACCGGCGATTTCCGGGAACTCCGATCCCGGCGAGCTCGCAGTCGCTTCGGCGTCGGTGGCGAGAGCGGCAAGCTCCTCTGCCACCGTGCGGGCGGCGACGAGCTGGGTACGCATCTTCGGCACATAGCCGACCTCGCCCTGCGTGCCCCATTCGACCATCTGGGCGACGAACTCGTGGAACTGCGCCGCTCGCAGGATCTGGACGGGAATCGGGCCGGCGAGCATCGCGCGCTCGTGAGCGACTTTCGCGACGCCGTAGCCCGACGCGAAGCGATCGGTTCCGATGATGGACACGACGACGATGCGGCCGACGCCGGCGCACTCGGCGGCGCTCTGCAGATTCGTCGTTGCGGTGGTGAAGAACGATGTTGCCGCCTGCTCCTCGGGCGTGGGCCAGGAGGCGGCATCGACAACGGCGTCGACGCCTTCGAGAGCAGCCTCGAGACCCTCGCCCGTGATCAGATCCACGCCCGTGGCGCGCGCGATGGCGACGACATCGTGACCCTGTTCGGTGAGGACGTCGCTGACGTGACGGCCGACCCTGCCCGTCGCTCCGGCAACGGCGATTCGCTTGCGCGGTTCCATCCTGTGCCTCCGTTCCCTGCGGTTCTCGTTGTGAGAACGACGCTACGAAGGGCCGTCTAGGCTCGCACCGGCGAAATCGCCGGGTTTGCCGCTCCGCCGCGAGTCTCCTTCTGTGCCGGATCGAGGCGGGCGAGCTCTGTGCGGGTCGTGACCCCGAGCTTGCGGAAGACGTTGCGCAGATGGAAGTCGACTGTCCGCGGGCTGACGAAGAGCTGGGCGGCCACCTCACGATTGGTGAGGCCCGACGCCACGAATCCGGCGATCTGCATCTCCTGAGGAGTGAGCTCGTCGCGCGTGCTCGCATCGCGTTTGCGGGCCGTCTGCCCGCTGGCGCGCAACTCCGAGCGCGCGCGCGCAGCCCAGATCGCTGCTCCGAGCTGCTCGAAGCCGTCGAGCGCCGCGTAGAGATGCTCGCGTGACTCGACGCGGCGTCGGGCGCGCCGCAGAAATTCGCCCCACGCGAGCTCGGTGCGGGCGCGCTCGAATGGCCGGAGCGCGGCCAAGTGCATCTCAAGCGCTTCGCCGAAGAACCGGTTCGTCTGGGCGTCGTCGTCCGACATCAGCGCGCGGCAGTGCGCGATCCCTGCCAGCGCCCAGGCGGCTTCGCTGTGACGCGCCCACGGCTCGAACTCCTCGAGCCACACGCGCGCCGCGTCGTCTTCGCCTGCCCGAATCGCCGCTTCGATGCGATCGGGTCCACTCCAGAACAGACTGAGCGTGCCCGAGATCTCCCGAGCCGACCGGAACGCTTCATCCGCGCGTCCGAGACCGAGCTCGAGTTGCGCGAGCGCCCAGTACGAGCAGGCGACCGTGAACTCGAGCCGCCGAGCCGATGCGATGTCCCGACCTTCCGCGACAAGCGAGCGGCATTCGTCCTCGTCTCCTCGCTGGCCTGCGATGAAAGCTCGCAGCACGAGCATCTGAGCGATGAGATCGTGCTCGCCGATGCCGCTCGCGAGCCGCATGCCTTCATGCACACTGGCCGACGCCGCAGCCAGATGCCCGGCCCACACCTCGGCATGCGCGAGGCGCGGCAGGATCTGGGTGAGAGTTCCGAGTGCGCCAGTGGAGCGAGCAACGCTTGCCGCGCGCTGGTGGAGGCGGTACATGCCTCGGTCGTCGCCGAGGAAGAGCGTTGCGCGCGCGGCGAACACGTGCGCGGACGGCTCGGCGACGAGAATCCTCTCGGGGATCTCCCGCTCGAGCACGAGCGAATGACGGAATGTCGCGGCCGCCTCGGCGAACGAACCTTCGGAGAGCGCGCCAATGCCGAGCAGGCTCTCGCGGATCATCAGCGCGAACGGAGCCTGATCGACACGCAAACCGCGCACCGTGCGAGCGATCGCAATGGCTGCGTCGCTGTCCCCCGCGAAGCTCGCTGCGACGCTCGCGACGTTGAGCAGCGCCAGCGCGCGTTGTGAATCGAATGGAGCAACTTCGGTGGCCGCGCGGTGAAGCATCGCGAAGGCATCTCCCGGCACGCCGGCGTTCAACTCGATGAGGCCTCGCCACTGGTCGATGTCGGCCAGAAGAATGGGGTCCGTCGTCAACTCCCGCGCGCGTTCGAGCAGTGGCAGGGCGCGGTCGAGCCGGCCGGCGAGCCACGCGCTCTCTGCCGCGGCGGTCAGCCGCCGCGCCTTTCTCGGCTCGTCTCGGGTGAACGCGGCGGCGCGCTCGAAGGCCCGAGAGGCAGCCGCCAAGGCGCTCCGGCGGCGCGCTCGCTCGCCGGCCTGCTCCAGCTCGTCGAGCACGCCGGGCTCGGGCTCGACCGAAGCGGCAACTCGATGCCACGCGCGCCGATCCGCTTGCTCGTCGCCGACGAGGACGCTTGCAATTGCGCCGTGCGCAGCTCGCCTCTGCGAGAGCGGAGCCCCCTGGTAGATCGCCGAGCGGACAAGAGGGTGCTGCAACTCCAGCCGCCCTCCGCGCACCCGGGCGAGTCCCGCTTCCTCGGCTGCGTCGAGTGCGTGCGCATTCCCACCGAGCTGCGCCGAGGCGCGCAGGACGATCGCGACATCGCACGTGTCGTCGGCAGCAGCCACGAGGAGCACGTCCTGCGTCTCGCGCGGGAGCCGGCGCACCCGCTCGAGGAACGCTCGTTCGACGTCCACTCCGACCGGCAGCGGGTCGAGCAGCGGCTCCGCGCCCGAGCGCTGGCCGGCCGTGAGGGTCGAAGGCAGCTCGAGGAGTGCCAAGGGGTTGCCGCGCGAGCCCTCGATCAGCCGCTCGCGTACATCGCGGGCAAGAGGCGGACTCGCCTGGCGATCGATCAACTCGCCCGCTGCAGCCGAATCCAGACCACCGACTGCGAGCACCGGGAGACCACGAGGCTCGAAGCGGCGAACTTCGCTCTCACGGACGGCAAAGAGGATTGCGATCGGCTCGGCCTCCAGCCTCCTGGAGACGAAGACGAGAGCATCGGCCGAGGCGTCGTCGAGCCAGTGGGCGTCATCGACGAGACAGAGGATCGGGCGCCGGTCCGCCGCCTCGGCGATGAGACTGAGAACGGCCAGCGAAACGAGGAACCGGTCGTGACCACTTCCGGTCTCGAGGCCGAGAGCCCGTCGGAGCGCAGCCGCCTGCGGAGCGGGCAGGTGATCGGTGAATCCGAGAATCGGTCGCAACAACTGGTGCAGGGCGGCGAACGGAAGCTCGGCCTCCGACTCGATCCCTCCACCACTGAGCACCTGCATATCGGCGGCCTGACGCCGGGCCTCCAGGAGAAGTGCGGTCTTGCCGGCACCCGCCTCACCGCGAAGAACGAGAACTCCGCTGTGCGCCTCCCGGGCCGCCTCGAGCAGTTCGCCGATGCGGGCACATTCCGCATCTCTGCCATAGAGCATGTTCGCGGTTCATCGTACCGCCGTTGATTTTTCGAAACCCGGCGATCTCGCCGGTGCGAGCCCCTCCCTCGCACAGCGATCGTGGCTGCATTCGTGACGACCAGCAAGATCGAAGGGGGAGAGCCCGATGACGATCGACCCAATTACGTACGAGCGCCGCTGGAAGACGCTCGCCGTCCTGTCGCTGAGCCTCGTGATCATCGGCCTGGACAACACGATCCTCAGCATCGCCATCCCGACCTTGCAAGACGAATTCTCCGCCTCGCAGTCTCAGCTGCAATGGATGGTCGACTCCTACCTGCTCGCGTTCTCGGGACTCTTGCTCGTCTTCGGCACGCTGAGCGACCGCTTCGGTCGCAAGCTCGGCCTCCAGGTCGGCATCTCGGTCTTCGGACTGGCCAGTCTCTGCGCACCGTTCGCCGGCTCGTCCGGGCAACTGATCGCCGTGCGGGCGTCGATGGGCGTCGGGGCGGCGCTGATCATGCCTGCAACGCTTTCGATCATTGCCAACCTCTTCACCGGCGAGGAGCGACGTAAAGCGATCAGCATCTGGGCCGCATTCGCAGCGGTCGGCATCGGGCTGGGGCCGCTGGCCGGCGGTGTGCTGCTCGAATGGTTCGACTGGTGGTCGGTCTTCATGGTCAACGTGCCGTTCGCGGTGCTGGCCCTGGCCCTTGGATTCCACTACGTGCCCGAGAGCCGCGATCCGCAGCCCGGAAGGTTCGATCTCTTGGGCGCTGTCCTCTCCACGGCGGGCCTCACGGCTCTCGTCTACGCGATCGTCGAGGCGCCTGACCACGGATGGCTCAGCGGCCTGGTGCTCGGTTCCTTCGCCGCGGGGTCCGCACTCATCGCGGGCTTCCTCCTCTGGGAGCGACGCGTCGACGAGCCGATGCTCGAGCTGGATTTCTTCCGCCGCGCGCCCTTCAGCATCGGCACGGCGGCTGTCAGCCTGGCCTTCTTCGCGCTTCTCGGCGGAAGCTTCGCGCTCACCCAGTACCTGCAATTCGCGCACGGATACACGGCGATCCAAGCCGGAGCCATCATGAGCCCGATGGCGCTTGGCCTCATGCTCGGCGCCGGTTCCTCCAGTAAGGCAGCCGATCGCCTCGGAGCGCCCCGAGTCATCTCCACAGGCCTCGCGGTCCTCGCAGTCGTCCTCGGGCTGACAGCGCTGTGGGAGGTGGATACGAGCGCGCTCGTGATCATGCTCTGGTTCTTCGCGCTGACGCTGGCATTGGGCTGGGTGATGGCGCCCGCAACCGACGCGGTCATCGGCTCGGTGCCGCCGTCCAAGTCGGGTGTGGCCTCCGCGACGAACACCGTCGCGCGCATGGTCTCCGGAGCGCTGGGCGTGGCCATCATCGGCTCGATCGTCAGCTCGCTCTACTCGAGCGACGTCGACGGTTCGCTGGACGGTCTCCCGCCAGGGCTCCAGGCGCGAGCAGCGGACTCCGTCGGCGCAGCGAGCGCAATCGCCTCACACCTCCCCCCGCAGGCCAGCACTACCCTGCTCGCGGCGACCGGCGATGCCTACACACAGGCCATGGGCCAGGGCCTCCTGCTCGGCGCAGCTCTCACCGCTATGGCGGCCGTGATCGTCGCGCGCTTCCTGCCCGGCGAGAGGGCAGCCGACACCTCGCGAGCCCAGGTCGGTAGCCGCGACGCAACCGTCTCGGAGCGCATCTGATGCTGCATCGTGTCGTCATAGTCGGCGGCGGCTTCGGGGGTCTCCAGGCCGTCCGGCACCTCCGGCGTGCGCCCGTCTCAATCACGCTCGTCGATCGCCAGAACTACTCGCTCTTCCAGCCGCTGGCGTACCAGGTCGCGACGGGCGCGCTGTCACCGGCCGAGATCGCGAGTCCGTTGCGAGCGATCGTCAAGCGGCAGGCGAACGCGAGGGTCGTACTCGCCGAAGTCAATGAACTCGACCTCAGGGGCCGCAGGATCTTCCTCGACGGGCTTCCAAGCGGCCACGGGAAGCGTGAACTCGCATATGACACCCTGGTCGTCGCCACTGGCGCGCGCTACTCGTACTTCGGCCACCCCGAGTGGCAGGCACACGCCCCGGAATTGAAATCACTCGACGGCGCGCTGGAGATCCGCACCCGCATTCTCAAGGCCTTCGAAGCGGCAGAAGTCGAAGACGATGCCACCCGGCGCCAGAGCTGGCTCACGTTCGTCGTCGTCGGCGGCGGCCCGACGGGCGTCGAGATGGCAGGCCAAATCGCCGAACTCGCCCGCGAGACGCTGCGACGCGACTTCCGGTCGGCGGACCCGCGCGCAGCGCGCGTACTCCTCGTCGAGGCCGGCGAGCGCATGCTCCATGCCTTCCCCGAATCTCTCTCGCGCAAGGCGGTGCGTGACCTGGAACGTCTTGGCGTGACTCCGCTCGTCGGGCACCACGTCGACGGCATCGCGGAGGATTCAGTCGCGATCCGCGGACCCGCCGATGATGTGGAGGAGACCGCTGCGCGCACCGTGATCTGGGCCGCCGGCGTGAAGGCCTCGAGCCTCGCAGCGACGCTGGCCCAAGAGGCAGGCGTCGAGATCGATCCAGCTGGGCGCGTTCCCGTCGGGCCCGACCTCACGCTCGCCGGGCATCCGGAGGTCATCGCACTCGGAGACATGGCCAGCGTTCACTCGGCGAACGGCGCGCCCGCTCAGCTCCCGGGACTCGCTCCCGTCGCAATCCAGCAGGGCCGCTACGCAGCGAAGCTCATCACACGCCGCCTGAACGGGCGCAGTGCGCCCGACTTCCACTATCGCGACAAGGGAAATCTCGCGACGATCGGCCGCTCTCGCGCGGTCGCCGACATCCGCGGCCTGCATCTCTCCGGGTTTCCGGCGTGGATCGTCTGGCTCACCATCCACCTCTTCTACCTGATCGGATTCCAGAACCGACTCCTCGTCGTCCTGCGCTGGAGCATCACCTATCTCACACGCGGCAGGGGAGCCCGGTTGATCCGAGCGCAGGACGCCGAAAGGCAAGCCGAGCACTCCGGTCTGGCCACCTCAGAGCGAGAACGCGGCAGTCCCCGCGATCGCGAGGCGGAGCACCGCCGGCCGGCCCGCGACGCCGGTGAGCACGATCGCGATCGCCGGCCTGCTTCGAAGGCGTAGGTAGAGCTGCCACGCAGAGATGGGCAGGCTCTCCGATGAATCGACGGCCGTCACGGTGCACGCTGGCGGTAGTGACCAGGCCAGAATCCCTCACTGCGCTCCATGCGCCCGCGCGCGGCATCGTCCGCGCCCGCCGCCTCGGACGCCTCACCGCCTGGCTCTCGGCAGTGGTGGCTGATGACGGCATGAGCGTGCGCTTCGACGC
Source organism: uncultured Actinomycetes bacterium (assembly GCA_963713435.1). GTDB lineage: Bacteria > Actinomycetota > Thermoleophilia > Gaiellales > JALYLC01 > JALYLC01. The sequence continues at coordinate 165,865 of CAVQLU010000010.1, read as the reverse complement.
CGAGCGCCGACGCGACGGAGAACTCGTATGGCGCGTGCGGCGCCGTCGAGTCCCACGAGATGCGGACTTGTAACGTCCGTTACGTTTACAGCGTGCGCGCGGACACGGCGCGAGGTCTCAGCCGGTCGTAGCTTCGTTCTCGTCAGGGCCGTACTGGATGGCCCTCTGCGAGAAGGAGTTCCGATGAACCGCCGCGTCAACACCATCGCCTGTGCGCTTCTCGTGAGTGCGCTCGCTGTGCCGGCCTCCCAGGCCAGCAGCCAGCGCGCGCCGGTCAAGCATCACCATCTCGTCAAGCACACGCGAACGAGCGCCTTCGCAGGTCTCGGCCATGAGGGCAGCGCGCTGCGCAAGGTCGAGGTCACCACGAACACCTTCGCGAACCTCGGCGTCGAAGGCAGCGCGCTCGTGGCCCAGTGGGATGCTGCCGCCATCCGCCCGTGGGCGTAGCAATCGCGAGGAGCTGACCCGAGGCTCGTTTAGCGCCTACGCGTACCGGTGACAAGCCCATCGGTCATGCAAGCGTGCAGGGAGGCGCAATGAGCAACGTGGTCGTGAACGCGACGATGTCGATTGACGGGTTCGTCGCGGACGAGCAGGACGGCATCAACGAGTTGTTCGGCTGGTACGGCAACGGCGACATCGTCCGGAAGACGGCGCGCGAGGACATGAGCTTCTCGCTGTCGTCCGAAGACGCCGCATTCGTCGAGGAGTTTTACGGCAAGCTGGGCGCGCTGGTCGTCGGGCGTCGCCTCTTCGACATCACCGACGGGTGGAGCGGGCTGCATCCGCTCGGTGTTCCGGTCGTCGTGGTCACCCATTCAGCACCGGAAGCCTGGATCGAGCGGTATCCGGACGCGCCGTTCACATTCGTCACGGAAGGCGGAGTCGAGCGCGCCGTCGAGATCGCGAGTGGGATCGCCGGCGACGACCGCACGGTCGGCGTGGCTGCAGGCAACGTCGGCAGCCAGGTCATCGGCGCGGGACTCGCCGACGGCCTCGTGATCGATCTCGCGCCGGTTGTGCTCGGCGCGGGCCGTCCGTTCTTCGACGGGCTGGAGGGCGCAAAGCCCGTCCGCCTCGGCGAGCCTCGCGTCGTGCAGGGCACGGGCGCCGTGCACCTCGTCTACGACGTCCAGGAGCACTCGGCGGGGGAGACGTCGCCGCAGGGCTGACCCGCCCTTCCGAGCGCCAACGGCTCCAGCCACGAGCCACCACATCGCGAAGGGCCGAACAAGAAGCAGGCCATAAACTCGGCTCGTGACGATCGCCTGCCCGTTCGGACACGCCGAGCAACGCGCCGACGCCCGATTCTGCAGCGTGTGCGGGACGGCGCTTCACCAGACCTGCCCGGCCTGCGGGTCCGAGCAACTGGCCTCCGCACGGTTCTGCTCGGCCTGTGGTCTGGCGCTGCAGCGCGACGTCGGCGGCGACGCCGCAACGGTGGAGGAATCGCCGGAGCGGCGCATCGTGACCGTGCTCTTCGCCGATCTCTCCGGCTCGACGGCGCTCGCGCAGAACCTCGATCCCGAGGATGTCCGCGCCCTGCAAGGCGAGCTGTTCGCGCTGCTGCATGCCGAGGTGGAGAAGTTCGGCGGGACGACGGAGAAGTTCATCGGCGACGCGCTCCTGGCGGTCTTCGGGATCCCGCAGACGCACGAGGATGATCCGGAGCGCGCGGTGCGTGCAGCGTTTTCGGCGCACGAGCGGTTCGCGGCCTTCGCCGACCGTGTGCGGAGCGACCACGACGCCGAGGTCGGCCTGCGGATCGGCGTGAACACCGGTGAGGTGGTCGCCAGTCGCGAGGCCGCTGCGCGCGGGGAGCTCATGGTCAGCGGGGACGCGGTCAACGTCGCGGCGCATCTGCAGCAGGCGGCGGGGCCGGGCGAGGTGCTCGTCGGAGAGCGCACCCAGGTCGCGACCAATCGCGTCGTCTCGTATGCGCCGCAGCGAACGATCGACGCCAAGGGGAAGCGGGGCATCCTCCCGGCCTGGTCGGCCCTGGCCGTTCCGGCGGATCCCGGCCCTCGCGGCGGTGGACTCTCGGCGCCGTTCATCGGCCGGGACGAGGAGATCGCGATGCTCGACGCGGTCGCCTCGCGCGTCGCCCGCGAGCATGTCGCGCAGCTCGTGACCCTGTTCGGTCAGGCGGGTGTGGGCAAGTCGCGCCTGATCGCCGAGTTGCTCGGCCGCGTCCCGGGCGCACGCGTCCTGCAGGGACGGTGCCTCCCGTACGGCGAGGGGATCACCTACTTCTCGCTCGGCGAGGCCGCCAAGACCGAGGCCGCGATCCTCGACACCGACTCCGCCGAAGCTGCACTGGAGAAGCTCCGGACCGCAATCGCATCTGTCGTGACCGAACCCCAGAGCGAAGGCGTGGTCGAGGCGATCGCCTGGACGATCGGCGTCGAGGTGCCTGGCTCTGCGATCGTCACGGCCGACCCCGAGTACGTCCGGCAAGCGCTGGCGGACGCCTGGCAGAGCTACATCAGCGCGCACGGCCGCCGCCAGCTCACGGTGCTCGTGGTCGAGGACATCCACTGGGCCTCGGCGGCGCTGCTCGACCTGCTGGAGCAGCTCGCCGAGACGTTCACCGAGACGCAGGTGCTGCTCCTCTGCACGGCACGGCCCGAGTTCCTCGATCACCGCCCGACCTGGGGCGCCGGCAAGCAGAACGCGACGGCTCTCACCCTCGTGCCGCTCTCCGCGGAGGAATCCGGGCGGCTCGTCTCGTCGCTGCTGGGCGACGCCCATGCGCCGGAGGATGTGCGGAGCCAGATCCTGGCGAGCGCGGAGGGCAATCCGTTCTTCGTCGAGGAGATGCTCCAGATGCTGATCGAGGAGGGCGCGCTCGAACGGCGCAACGGCGGCTGGGCCGTGACCGGGCGACTCTCGGAGATCCGCATTCCCGATTCGGTCCACGGCGTCATCGCCGCTCGCATCGATCTGCTCGATGCGAGCGCGCGCACCGCTCTGCGGCGCTGCTCGGTCGTGGGTCGCGTGTTCTGGCCCGCGGCGGTCGGGGTCGAGGCCGAGGCCGTCGCTCCGCTCAGCCGGCGCGGACTCGTGTCTCCTCAGTCGCAGTCGGCGATGGCCGGCCTGCGCGAATACGCGTTCAAGCACGCGCTCACGCGCGACGTCGCCTACGGCTCCCTGCCGCGGCCCGAGCGGCGCGATCTGCACCGCCAGGTGGCGGAGTGGATTCAGCGCGTCGCACCGGGCCGCGGAAGCGAGACGGCCGAGCTCGCGGCCTACCACTACGTCGAGGCGATCGCCTACGGCGAGGTCGATCCGGCGGTCGTCCACCGCGCCTGCGACACGCTGCTCGCCGCCGGCGAGGCGGCGATGCAGCGCGGCGCCTACGTGGCCGCTCGCGCGCAGCTCGAGCACGCCACGGCCGTGGCCGCCGAGCCCCATCAGAAGGCATCGGCATTGCTGGCCCTCGCCGAGCTGAACGTCGCGGAGGCTCGCTGGGAGGAGGCGCTCGATTGCCTCGCCCGTGCCGACGATGCGCAGGCCGGCGATCCCAGCATGCGCTCCTCGGTGCTCGCGCTGCGCTCGAGGATCTACTGGATGACCGCCCGGTGGGATGAGGCGTTCGAGGCCGCGAACGGGGCAGTCACGGCGCTTGCGGGGCTCCCCGAGTCGAGCCAGCTCGCCCGTGCGCTCGCGCGCCGCTCCCAGATCGAGATGCTGCGAGACCGGCACGAGGCGATCGAGCACTCGCGCGAAGCGATCGCCGTCGCCGACCGGGTCGGAGACGTCTTCGCCAACGTCAACGCCCGCATCAACCTCTTCACCGCGAGCAGCTTCGAGGGCGCAGTCCCGGATGCCGATGAGGTGCTGGCGATCGCCGACGCCGCCGCGTCGATCGGCGCCCACGAGGAAGCAGCCCGCGCAGTCGCCAACTTCATCTGGTCGGCGCCCGGCTTCCTGCCGGTCGAGCGCATCGAGTCGGTCATCGCATCCGGCCTCGCCGGGCGCTCGCCGCCGCCGAGCATCGCTGCCTACCTCCAGATCTCGACTGCCTCGATGCTCCTCGTCCCCGCCGGGCGCTGGGACGAGGCCGACGCCCTCCTCGGGGCATTCGACGGACCGGAGATCGGAGCAATGAGCGCCCTGGTCTGGCGGCCCGCGGTCGGAGGGCTCGCGCTGCGCCGCGGTGACCTGGCACGGGCGGGCGAATTGCTGGCGGGCATGAGGCCGCTCGCCATGGCCAGCGGCGAGCCCCAGCGGATCCTGCCGATGGCATGCGTCGTGCTGCCCTGGCTCCTCGTCTCCGGCAGGGGCGCCGAGCTGCGAGCCGTCACCGAGGAGGTGCTGGACGCCCTGGCCGGGCACTGGCCCGCGGTCATGTCGGTCGATGCCATGGTGCGGACGCTCTTCGCCGCGAAGGAATTCGAGCTGCTGGCCGTCATCGCCGACTCGCTCGAGCATGCGGCGCGAGGCAGCGAGGCCGGCCGACGAGCTACCTCGCGCATGGCCGCGAGCGGGCTCCGCGCTCTGGCCGAGCAGCGAGCGGACGAGGCCGTGCGGCACCTCGCAGCCGCCACGGCGCGCTACGACGAGCTCGGGCTCGCCTACGAGAGCGCCTGCCTGAAGCTGGAGCTCGCGGACGCGCTCGAACACGCGGGCGACGCAGCCGCATGCAGGCGAGCTGCGACGCGAGACCACCGCCCTCTTCGGCGCGCTGCGCTGCGTCAATCCGTTCTAGAGCTCGTTCGGCCCGAGCAGGTGCATGGCGAACCAATCGCTCGCCGCGGTGGCGGCCTGGCCGAGCAGCGAGCGGTCGCTGTAGAGCGTCATGTGCGTCGAGCCGCCGATCACGACCAGTCGCTTCTTGGCCGTCGGAATCTGGTTGTAGGCCTCGATCTCCAGGTCCCACAGCGTGAGGTCGTCCTTCTCCGCCACGATCACCTGTGTCGGCACGTCGAGCAAGCGGGGTAGGAACGGCCCGACGTTGTAGGACATGAGCAGCTCGGCCGATTCGATCGTGCTGCGGTTCTCGTAGGCCGGGGCCTCGCGGGCCTTCAGGTCGAGGAACGTCTCGTAGGTCTCCGGGAAGGGCCAGGTCGAGACTTCCGCGGCCGGATCGGGCGATGCGTGGGGCAGGAAGCCGTCCTCGCCGCTCGCAAAGCGCGCCCGGCGGTCGTCCAGCAGGAGCTGCTCGAAGCGGCGGAAGCCGATCGTGCCGTGAACGCGACGCATGTTGCGGTAGCCGTCCACGACCGGAATCTGCGCCGAGACGCACTTCACGCGCGGGTCGGTGGCGCCGAGGATGAGCGAGTGGCCGCCGCTGTAGGAGAGCCCCCACACCCCGATCCTGTCGGCGTCGACCTCGGCGAGCGTCTCGGCGAAGGAGATGGAGTTGCGGTAGTCCTCGATCTGGGCGTTGGGGTCGATGTGCTGCCGGCGCGTCCCGTCGCTCGAACCGAAGTTGCGGTAGTCGAAGAGGATGGCCACGAGGCCGGTGTCGGCGAACTCCTGCGCGACGTGCGGCTGCACGAGCTCCTTCACGTAGCACCAGCCGCCGGCCATCACGACCGCGGGGAACGGCCCGCTACCCGAGTCCGGCGTGTAGAGCCAGCCGCGTACGGTCTCGCCACCGCTCATGAACTCGATGTCGCGCCTCACCGGATCCGGCTCCGGATCTCCGAGGCGATCCGCTCGGCGCTCGGCAGGAAGGCGTCCTCGAGCGGGGGCGAGTACGGCACGGGGCCGTCTGGCGTGGCGATGCGCCAGGCATCGTCGAGGTCGCCGAGGCCCTCCTCGGTGACGCGGGCGAGAACCTCGCCGGCCCATCCGCCCGTGAGCGGCCCTTCCTCGACCACCACGATGCGGTTCGTCTTGGCGACGGAGGCGAGCACGGTCGGGATGTCGAGCGGACGGAGCGTCCTGAGGTCGATGACCTCGGCCGCGATGCCGTCGCCGGCGAGCTGATCGGCCGCCTTGAGGGATTCGTGCACGCCGTTCATCGCGGAGACGATCGTGACGTCCGTTCCCTCGCGGGCGATGCGCGCCACGCCGATCGGCACGAGCTCGCCATTGACGTCGCCGGAAATGCCGTAGAGCCGCTTGTGCTCGAAGAAGAGCACCGGGTTGTCGTCCTGGATGGCCGAGCGGAGCAGGCCCTTGGCATCCGCAGGCGTGGCCGGCGTGACGATCTTGAGGCCGGGAACGCCCATGAACCAGGAGACGGGCATCTGCGAGTGGATCGCTCCGAAGCGCCCGCCGGCACCCACCACCGAGCGGATCACGAGCGGCACGCTCACCTGCTCGCCGGTCAGGAACCAGTACTTCGTCGACTGGTTGACGAGGCTGTCCATGACGAGCGTCAGGAAGTCGCCGAACATGATCTCCAGCACGGGACGGAGGCCCGAGACCGCGGCGCCGAAGGCCGCCCCGGCGAGCGCGAGCTCGGAGATCGGCGTGTCGAAGACCCGTTCCTTGCCGTACTTCTCGTAGAGCCCGGGGGTCACGGCGAAGACACCGCCCGCGAGCGCCACGTCCTCGCCGAAGAAGATGACGCGGTCATCCGCGGCCAGCTCTTCGTCGAGCGCCTCGCGGACGGCGGTGCGGAAGTCGATCGTCGTCATCAGTTGGCTCCGGATTCGATCGATCAGAGGACGAGGGAAAGCGGGTTCTCGAGCAGCTGCCGCAGGTGCGCGAGGAAGCGCGCGGCGTCCGCGCCGTAGATCGCGCGGTGGTCGGCGGTCAGCGTGAGCTCGGCGACGTCGCGAAACGCCACGCCGCCCGCGCTGGTCTCGATGGGGCTACGCGAGACCGCGCCGACCGCGAGGATCGCCACCTGCGGCGGGTTGATCACCGCGGTGAACGAGCGCACGCCGAACATGCCGAGATTCGAGACGGTGAACGTCGAGGCCGTGACCTCGTCGGGGGTGAGCTGCCGGCTCTGCGCGCGCGCCGCGAGATCGCGCGTCTCGGCCGCGATCGCCGCGAGCGGCTTGGCGTCGGCATCGACGACCGCGGGGACGATCAGCGCATCCTCGGTGGCCACCGCGATCCCCACGTTCACGCGGCCGTGGCGCTCGCTCCGCCCGTTGACGAACGAGCTGTTGAAGGCAGGGAACTCCCGCAGCGTGAGCGCGACGGCCTTGACGACGAAGTCGTTGACCGACGGCACGGCGTCGACGAGCTCGCGGGCGCCTCGGCGGAGCTGCACGACCGTGGACATGTCGGCCTGCATCACGACGTCGAACGACGGGATCTCGGAGCGCGACTGCGACATGCGGCGCGCGATCGTCTGGCCCGTGGTCGACAGCTCGACCACCGTCGTCTGACCTTTGAGGTCGAGCGCCCCCGGCACGGGGGCAGGGGTCGGCGCCGGGCCGGCGGCAGGGGTCGCCGCGCCCGCCCGCACGACGTCGAGCTTGCGGATCCGCCCGCCCGGCCCCGTGCCGTCGAGCCCGAGCAGCGAGACCCCGAGGTCTGCGGCCGTCCGGCGCGCGACGGGCGTTGCCCTCGCACGCGTCGTTGCCGCGGTCTGGGCAGTGACGGCCACGGGAGCTGCCACAGCGGCCACGACCGCCGTGGGCGGCGCCTCCACCGCGTCCTCGCCGTCATCCCCGCCCAGCCGCGCGATCGGCGCGCCGAGCGCCGCGACTCCGCGTTCGGGCACGAGGATCTCGACGAGCACGCCGTCAGCCTCGGCCTCGTAGACGACGGTCGCCTTGTCGGTCTCGACCTCGACCAGCGGATCGCCGCGCAGGAACTCCTCGCCGGGCCGCTTGAGCCATCCGACGATGGTTGCCTCGGTCATCGAGTCCGAGAGGCGCGGCATGCGCAGGACGTTCTGACTCACCCCTTGAACTCCGCTGCCGGCCGGGGATCCGGGAACGGGGCCGCCAGGCCCCGCTGCTCCATCTCCCCGAGCAGCGTCGCAACCTCGCTGTCGATCCCGTCGACGACGGTCGCATCGACCCCGGCGTCCACGAGCTCTCCGCGCAGGCGCGGGATCGGGTCGCGGGTCTTCCAGAGGTCGAGCTCGCCGGGCGGCCGGTAGGCGCCGGGATCGCTGCGGGAGTGCCCGACGTAGCGGTACGTGATCGCCTCGAGGAAGGCGGGGCCGCCACCCGCTCGCGCATGCGCCACCGCCCGCCCGGCGGCAGCCCGCACGGCTGCGACGCTCATGCCGTCGACCGTCTCCGCTGGCACATCCATGGCCTCGGCGCGCCCGCGCAGCGACCCGGCGGTGACGTCCTGGAACGGCGTGTACTCGCCATAGCCGTTGTTCTCGCACAGGAAGACGACCGGCAGCCGCAGCACCGCGCAGAAGTTGAGGCACTCGTAGAAGTAGCCCTGATTGACCGCGCCATCGCCGAACTGGCACACGGCCACGCCCCCGACGCGCTTGAGCGCGAGTCCGACGCCCGTTGCGGCGGCAATCGTCCCTCCCACGATCCCGAACGAGCCGACCAGCCGGTCCTTCGGCGAGTTGATGTTCATCGAGCCGGCGCGGCCACCGTTGACGCCGGTGGCGCGCCCCAGCATCTCGTCGAGCACGCCCTGCGGGTCGACACCGAGCGCGAGCGCGTGCCCGTGACCGCGGTAGGTCGCCGCCAGGCGATCGCGCTCCTCCAGCACGCTCGCCACGCCCACCGCCACCGCCTCCTGCCCGGTGTAGAGGTGGGTGGTGCCGTAGATCTCGCCGCGCAGGAAGAGCGACTGGATGAGATCCTCGAAGCCGCGGATCAGCACCATCGTGCGGTAGAGCCCGAGGTAGAGCTCGCTCTCGCCGACGACGGACGGCTGGATCGTGGACGTCATGTGCGGCCGCCCCGGGCAAGGGGCGCGGGGCGGTGCGTCACGAGCGGGCGAGACAGCATTTCCTCCTCCATGACCATCGGATAGCCGGCGACGCGGGCGCAGGCGTGGCCGCACGAGAGCGCACGTCGGCGCTCATGCTTTGTAAACAAGTACCGGAATGATGTCAAGCAACACAGAACAGCACGGGTCCCTGGTCAGCGCTCGATCGTCCAGGTATGGTCTGCGTGCCAGCGTTTCTCACACGTCACCGCTTGTTCACTTCCAATGAACGATGGGCGGTGATGAACCGGAGGTGACCCACGTGTCCGAGACAATCCGCCGTGTCAGCGAGCATCCGATGAAGGCGAGCTTCGAGACGACGCCCCGGGACGTCGCCCTCCGCGCGGAGGATGGCTGGGTCGACATGGACGTCCGCTGGCTGTTCACGCGCGAGACTCGTCGGCGCCGAGCACTCGGTCTTCGGCATCACGGAGTTCCCCGTGGGCTCGAAGCACGACATCCACCGGCACCCGCACGCCGAGGAGTGGGAATACCTCATCTCGGGCAACGGGATCGCGCGCGTCGGCGACGCCGATGTCGAGCTCGGGCCCGGCGAGGTCGTCTTCGTGCCCAAGAACGACTACCACGGCTTCGAGAACACCGGCGACGAGCCGGTCGTCATGATCTGGGGCTACGCCGGAGCCGCCAGCCTCGACGAGGCCGGCTACATCCGCTACGTCGACGACCACCCGGCCTGAGCGCTACCTGCTGGGCGTGACGAGGATCTTGCCTGCCGCCCGCCGCTCGGCGAGCGGGCGCAGGCCATCCTCGACGAGCGCTTCCAGCGGAATCGTCGGGCCCGCGGTGACGGCCGCGACATCGCTGCCCGCGAGCAGCTCGAGCGCGGCGGGGATGTCGGAGTCGCACACGTGCGCGACCGTCGTGAAGATGTCGACCTCGCGCAGGATCATGGGCGTGAGGTCGATCGGCCGTGGCGCGCCGTGCAGGCCGACGAGCAGCACGCGCCCTCCACGGCGTGCGCCCGCGATCGCCGCCGCAGGTGCGTGAGGAGCACCGCTCGCCTCGATCACGACGTCGAATCCGACGCCGCCGGTGAGCTCGAGCAGCAGCTCGGCGAGGTCGGCGCCGGTCGCGTTCGCCGTCTCGCCGGCCCCGAGCGCGCGCGCCGTGGCGAGCCGCTCGTCGTCGATGTCGATCGAGACGACGCGTCCTCCGGACGCACGCCGTGCCGCGCCCGCCAGGATGAACGAGCCGATGCCGCCCGCTCCGATCACTGCGACGGCGTCGCCCGGGCCCAGCGAGACGCGCGAGAGCGCGTGGAGAGCGACGGCGAGCGGCTGCGTCATCGCCGCCGCATCGTCGCCGCAGGCCTCCGGGACGGCATGGCAGATCGACGCGGGCGACGTCACGTACTCGGCCAGGCCGCCATCGACCTGCAGGCCGAGCGTGCGGTACTCGGCGCACAGGTTCGTGCGCCCGCGCAGGCACCAGGCACAGTGACCGCACGAGATTCCCGAGCCCGAGACGACCCGGTCGCCGACGCGCGAAGGCCGTGACCTCGTCGCCGGCTGCGACGACGCGCCCGACGAACTCGTGCCCCAGCACCACGCCGGGGCGGCAGAGCACGGGGCCGTGATCCCATTCCGAGGAGTCCGTCCCGCAGATCGCCGCGCGGATCACCTCGAGCACGACCTCGTGCGGCGCCGGCCCGGCCGGATCGGGGACGTTCTCGATGCGGACGTCGTGCGGCCCGTGGAAGACGGCCGCCCTCATGCGCTCAGCACTCGATCTGGACCTTGACGTTGCGGCTCGTGTCGCGGGCCGCATGCGAGCGCCGCGGTGCCCTCGCCGAGCGGGAACGTCGCCGTCAGGAGCGGCGTCGGGTCGATGCCGCTGGTCGCCATGAAGCGGATCGTGCGCGGCCACAGGCCGGCCGAGCCGATGATCCCGCGCACCTGACGAGCGCCTTGGACTGCACGAGCCCGATCTCGACGTTGGCGCTGCCGCCGATGTCGATGCCGACGAGGACGACGCGTCCGCCGAGGGCGGCGATCGGGAAGGCGCTCGCCATGGCGGCCGGAGCGCCGGCGGCCTCGATCACGACGTCGAATCCGCGGCCGCCGGTCGCCTCGGCCACCTGCTCGGCGAGCGATCCCGCGGTCGGGTCGATCGCCCGCTTGGCGCCGACCTCGAGACCGAGCTCCCTGCGGTGCGCCTGGGGCTCGATCAGCGTGACCGCGCCGCCCATGGTGGCCGCCGCCATGCGCGCAGAGCAGCCCGATCGGGCCGCCGCCGATCACGGCGACCTCGTCGCTCGCGTCGATCCCGCCCGCGGCGACCGACGCGCTGTAGGCGACGGAGAACGGCTCGACGAACGCCCCCTGGATGAACGAGAGCTCGTCGGGAATGCGGTGCAGCCAGGACGCCTTGGCCACGAAGTACTCGGCGTCGGCGCCGCTGATCGAGAAGCCGAAGTGGTCGTCGCCGTTGTTGACGACGCATTCTCCGACGACGCGGTCGCCCTCCCGCAGGGTCGTCACGCCGCTCCCGACCTCGGCGATCTCGCCCGCCCACTCGTGGCCCGGGATGATCGGATACGAGACGGGGATGATGTAGCGGCCCTCGTAGAGCTCGAAGTCCGAGTGGCAGATGCCGACGTTGCGCGAGCGCACCAGCACCTCGTCCGCGGCGATCGTGGGCATGTCGACATCGACGATCACCGCGTTCTGCGGCTGTTCGAATACCAGTGCCTTCATCCGACTCGGCTCCTCATTGGTTGATCAGCACCTTGATCTCGTCGGCCTCGCCCGAAGCGAGCGAGGCGAAGGCGTCGGGCGCGTCGTCGAGCGCCCCGCTGCTCGTGACGACGCGCTCGACGGGCAGGTCTCCGGCGGCGATCTGAGCCGCGATCCGCTCGAAGTCGTAGACCCAGTAGCACCACGTCCCGACGATCGTGAGGTCGTTGAGCGACCACAGCATCGGCTCGACGGACGCCTCGCCGACGAACAGGCCCGTCTGGGCGAGCGTGCCCCGCCGGCGGAGCGAGCGAATGGCCGTGTCGAAGCCGTTCGGGTGTCCCGAGCATTCGATCGCCACGTCGATGCCGAGGCCGTCGCTCTGCTCGCGGAGGAACTCGGGGACGTCGACGGCCGTCGGGTCGAGCACGGTCGCGACGTCGAGCGCCTCGGCCCGCGCGCGGCGGGCCGGATTGGGCTCCGAGACGTAGACCGTGGAGGCGCCGGCCGAGCGCGCGCAGAGCGCGGCGAGCGCGCCGATCGGACCGGCCCCCGTCACGAGCACCCTGTCGCCGGGGGCGACGCCCGCGCGCTCGACGCCGTAGGCCGCGACCGCCGTCGGCTCGATCAGCGCGCCTTGCTGGTGCGTCACGCCCGCCGGGAGCCGGACGATCTGATACTCGGCGACGGTCGCGAGCTCGGCCATGCCGCCCCAGGGGTGAGAGAGCCCGACGCAGGCCATCGTCGCGCAGAGGTGCTGCAGCCCGCGCCGGCAGTAGGCGCAGTGACCGCAGTACGCGAGCGGCATGATCGCGACGCGATCGCCCTCGCTCACGCGCGTCACGCCCGCCCCGACCGCCACGACGTCGCCCGCGAACTCGTGTCCGAGGATCTGCGGGTTCTGCGCGCCGGTCAGCGGGTGCGGCTCGACGGGCGTCACGATCGGGCCGGCCATGTACTCGTGCAGGTCGGTGCCGCAGATGCCGCACGTCACTACGCGGACGACGACCTCGCCCGGACCCGGCGCGGGCGGCTCGGCCACGTCCTCGATGCGGAGATCGTGCGCTGCGTGGAAGCGGAGCGCCCGCACGGCTCAGATCCTCTCGACGGTCACGGCACGATCCGCTCGGCGCGCAGGCGCGCGAAGAGATCGGTGAACGACGTCTCGCTGTCGCGGACTCCGAGGAAGCCGAGCCGCCGGCTGTGCCCCATGTCGGTGAACGTCTCGATCGTGCGCCCGAGGTCGGCGTCCGTGTGCCACCACGAGGCGAGCGTGTCGACGCTGAGGTCGCGCAGGCCGTGACGGCGCACGATCTCGGGCCAGATCTCACCGGCCCCGGCCATCTGCTCCTCGAGCGGCGCGGGGTGCCGTCGAAGGGCACGGGCTCGACCTCCAGCGCGGCGGCCAGCCGCGGCCACAGCCGCCGCCAGCGGAAGACGTCGCCGTTGACGATGTTGAGCGCGCGGTTCGCGGCGGCCGGCGTCGTCGACGCCCACACGAGATGGTCGGCCAGCAGGTTCGCGTCCGTGATGTCGGTGACCGCCTCCCACTGCTCGCGCGAGCCCGGGAAGTGGAAGCCACGGCCGGTCTCGCGGCAGATCGCCGCGTAGACGGCCAGCGTCACGCCCATGTTCATCGCGTTCCCGAGGGCCCAGCCGATCAGCGTGTGCGGCCGGTGCACGGACCAGGCGAACCCGTCGCGCTCGGCTGCGGCGAAGAGGATGTCCTCCTGGACGTAGTAGAAGTTCTCGTACGGCAGACGGGCCTGATCCTCGGAGAACGGGGTGTCCGGCTGGGCCTTGCGCGTAGGCCTCGAACGGGCCGAGATAGTGCTTCAGCCCGGTGACGAGAGCGACGTGCTCGACCGACTTCTCGGCGCCGGTCGCGTCGAGCAGGTTCTGGAGCATGCGCCCGTTGACGTCGATGTTCTCGGCCTCGGTCGCGCGGCGCTGCCAGGTCGTGAAGAAGACGTGCGTCGGGGCGGTGCCGCGCACGGCTGCGGCGACCGAGCCGGCGTCCAGCAGATCGGCGGTCAGCGGGGGTGATGCGCTCGTCGATGCCGTCGGGGCGACGGCACAGGCCCGCGACCTCCCAGCCGTCGGCCAGCAGGCGCTGTGCGAGATTGCCGCCGCTGATGCCCGTCACGCCGACGACGAGTGCGCGCCTGCTCATCGGATCCTCCGTTCGTCGCCCGAGCTCCAGCTACCCGCGGACGCCTCGACATGCGGATTCGCGCCGCGCCGGCCGCGGACGACCCAGATGGCGCGCGCCGTCTCGCTGCCCTCGTTGCTCGAGCCGGTGGGGCGTGGACGAAGGGAACGTGATCGAGTCGCCCGGCCCGAGGACGAACTCGTCGAAACCGACGACGACGCGCAGCGACCCGCTCAGCAAGAACCCGAACTCGTGACCGCTGTGGCGCACGAGCGCGTCGGCGGGGCCGGACGCACCGCCCGGGCTCGTAGGTCGCCTCCATGAACTCGCAATCCTCGTCGGCCCAGAACATCAGCCGCTCCCAGCGCACGCCGGAATTGAGCTGGATGGCCGGTCGTGCGTCGGCACGCTGGACCGCGAGCCCGGGGCCCGCCGCGGCCGGCTCGGACGACCGCCGCGGAAGGTCCGTCCGGCGCCGGCGCGGCCTGGTCGAAGAGCACCTCGTCCACCGTGACCCCGAACTCCGATACGAGCGCGTAGAGCGTGCGCACGGAGGGCTGCATCTTCCCCGTCTCGATCTGCGAGATCGAGCTCGGCGAGAGATCGAGCCGGCGCGCGAGCTCGCGCAGGCTGAGGCCCCGGCTGCGGCGGATCGCGCGCAGGCGCGGCCCGAGCCCCGACGACTCGCCCAGGGCGTTGGCCCCCGGCGAGCGCTCGCGCCCGATCGGCGAGCGGCTCGTTCGGATCGACGTCGACAGGTTTCATGGCTTCTCTTGGTACATGAGCTATGGCTGACGGCCGGCGAGCGACCCGCTGCGGCGCACCTGGCTGTAGATGAGGGCCGCGGCGACGATCAGGAGCCCCTGGAAGATGTACTGCCACTTCTGGTCGAGCGAGAGGAACACCGTCGCGTTGAGCACCTGGACGCTGAGCCCGGCACCCATGAGCGTCCCGATGAAGGTGCCGCGCCCGCCGAGCAGGCTGGTCCCGCCGAGCACGACGGCGGTGATCGATGTCAGCGTATAGCCGGTGCCCTGCCCCGGGTCGCCGACGCCGAGCTGCGCGAGCAGGACGATCGCGCCGCAGAGCGTGAGCAGCGAGGCGCCCAGGTAGCCGAGCAGCGCAATCTTGTTGATCGGAACGCCAACGCGCCGCGCCGACTCCTCGTCCGATCCGACGGCGCGCAGGCGCATGCCGAAGCGCGACTTGCGCAGCATCAGCTCGAGCCCGAGGGCGGCCAAGACGAAGATGATGAAGGCGATCGGCACCGGGCCGACCTTCGTGGAGATGCGCTGCGTCACGGACGCGGCGATGTAGCCGTCGGGCGCGTCGCGCAGGGTGAAGGCCAGACCGCCGAGCGCGATGTACGTGACGAGCGTCGCCGCGACCGGGGTGAACTTGGCAAAGCGTATGAGGGCGCCGTTGAGGAGCCCGACGCCGATTGCGGCCGCGAGCATCACGGCGAAGCCGAGCACCCAGACCGCAGTCGACTTGCCGTCGAGTATGAAGAACGATCCCGCGACGACGAGGAAGCCCGCGAGCGGACCGACGGACAGGTCGATGCCGCCGAGCAGCAGCGCGAACGTCTGTCCGAGCGAGATGAAGCCGAGCGCCGCGCACGCGAACATGACCGACGTGATGTTGAAGTCGGAGAGGTAGCGGCTGTTCTGGGTGCAGAACGTACGCGCCGAGGGCGATCATCACGGCAGCGAGGATGAAGACGGGGGCGTAGTCGCCCTCGATGAAGCGGCCGAGCTTCGACCAGCCGCTCTGCGCGCGCGCCGTCTGCTCGGCGGTGTGCGTCGTCGCGCTGATCGCCGCATGGATGATCTTCTCCTCGGTGACCGCGTCGCCCTCGAGCGTCGCAACCACGTGGCCGCGCGACATGACGATCACGCGGTCGCACAGCCCTTCGAGCTCCAGCGCATCGCTCGAGGCGAGCACGACGGGCACGCCGCCGGAGCTCACCTCGCGGAGGATGCGGTAGATCTCGGCGCGCGCGCCGACGTCCACGCCCTGCGTCGGCTCGTCGGCGACCAGGATCGCCGGCTTGGAGATCATGGCGCGCGCCATCACGACCTTCTGCTGGTTCCCGCCCGAGAGCGCCGAGATGGGAGCCTCGAGCGACGGCGCCTTGACGGCCAGTTCGGCGAGCTCGCGCTCCACGACCTCGATCTCGCGGCCGCGACTGATGAACGGCCCGGACTTGAGTGAGTCGAGCGCGGTCAGCGCGCTGTTCTCGCGCACGTTGAGGCCGGTCATCAGGCCCTCGGTCAGGCGGTCGGCGGGCATGTAGGCCGATTTCTCGAGCAGCGCCCGCCGCGACATCTGCTTGCCGCCGACGGTGATCGATCCGGTCGCCCCCTGGCGTCCGGCCAGCGCGCGCAGGAGCGCCGGCTGGCCGTTGCCGATGACGCCTGCGACGCCCACGATCTCGCCGCGGCGCACGCTGAACGAGATGTTCTCGAAGCCCTGTCCGCTCAGCCCCTCGGTCTGCAGCAGGGGCTCCTCGTCGCCGCTGAACACGTGCTTCGGCGGGAAGGTGGCCTCGAGCGTGCGCCCGATGATCATGGCGAGCAGGTCGGCATCGGAGATCTCCGACACGACCGAAGTGCCGCGGAACTTGCCGTCGCGCAGCACGGTGACCCGATCCGCGATCTCGCGAACCTCGCCCAGGCGGTGCGTGATGTAGACGATCGCCGTGCCCGCCGCGGCGAGCTCGCGGACGGCGGTGAAGAGGAGCTCGACGGAGTCCTGCGAGAACGGCGCCGTGGGCTCGTCGAGGATCAGGAGTCGCGGCGAGACGGCGAGGGCCTTCGCGAGCTCGAGCAGGTGCCGGCGTGCGACGCTGAGCGAGGACACGCGGTCCTCGAGGTGTCCCTCGAAGTGCACGTCGTCGAGCAGCGCGCGCATCGCCTTCCGGACGTCGGGATCGCGCCGCCGCAGATGCCCTCGCCCGACCGCCACGAGCATGTTCTCGGCGACCGTCATGTCGGGGAGGAGCGCAGGGTGCTGGTGGACGATCGCGATCCCGAGGTCCTGCGCCGTCCCCGGCGTGAGGTGCTCGACCGGCTCGCCGGCCAGGGTGATCGTTCCGCTGTCGGGCGCCACCGCGCCCGAGGCGACGTTCATCAGGGTGGACTTGCCGGCCCCGTTCTCCCCGAGGAGGGCATGCACCTCGCCCGGGAGGACGTCGAACGAGACGTCCGTGAGCGCCGCGATCGCGGCGTAGTGCTTGGTGATGTCACGCAGCGAGAGGGTCGGCTGGATCGTGCTTTCGACCATCTCGGGAGCGACACTGGCGGTGGGTTCATTGGGCATGCGGAATCCAGGCCTGCCGGAAGTGCGCGCGACGGCCGGAACGACCGCCGCGCGCACCACCGGTGTGTGTTCCTACTTCTTCACCAGCTTGGCCTGCGCCGCAGGCGAGAGCTCGGCGGAGAGATAGATGTCGCCCGGCAGGTTGGCCTTGCACTCCACCGGGTTGGGCTTGCCTGTCGTCGAGTCCTCGAAGACCTTCGACGGGAAGTGCGTGCCCGGCTTCTTGCCGCCGGTCGCCACCGCGATCGCGTAGTCCATGGCGAGACGCGCGTGGTCGTTCTGCGTCGAGACCGTGAAGAGCTTGAACGTCGGGTTCGCGGCCTTGTTCTTCTGCCAGTAGCAGCCGAGGACGTTGCCGTCGGAGGTCGCGAGCGCCGGAATCGTGCGACCGCTCTTCTTGAACTCGGGCAGAGCACCCACGAGGGACGGGCCGAAGTCGGACACGATGACGTCGATCTTCGGGTACTTGGCGATGTCCGCCGAGAGCACCTTCTGCGTCAGCGCGGGATCCCAGTTCGTGACTTCGAACGGCTTCTCGCCGATGAACTTGTACTTGCCCGAGGGGTCGAGGATCTTGTGCAGACCCACGCCCTCCTCGATGCCCTGGCTGTTGCCCTTCGGGCCGCTCAGCATGAGCACGTTGCCGCCCTTCGGCAGCACCTTGAGGATCCAGCGGCCCCAGTTCTCGCCGGCCTGCTGGAACGGGGTGTCGATGAACGCGGTGTAGTTGACACCGGCCTTGCCGCCCGGCGTGACGCGGTACGGAACCGTCACGACGCCGGCCTTGTAGGCGCTGGTCAGCGCAGGCAGAATCGCCTTGCCGGCATCAGGGAAGACGACGAGCGCGTTGACGCCCTTCGCGACCATGCCCTGGATGTCGGAGATCGCCTTCTGCGTGTTGCCCTGGCCGTCGGCGTAGTCGAGCGAGGTCACGCTCGGGCACTTCTGGGCTTCGGCGCGGGCCGAAGCGGTGGTGACGAGACGCCAGCTGTTGCCGCCGAACCCGTCGGTGAAGCCGAGCTTGATCTTCTTCGGGCCACACCACGACGGTGTGGCGGACGACTTCGCGGACGATGTCGTCGCGGCGGCCATGACGACCGCCACTCCACTGATGAGCGCCAACGCGAGAAGCGCTCCACCTCTCTTCTTGGTCATCGTGCGCGTACTCCCTTCCTGTCGATGAACTGCTTGTCCCTTAGCTGGAGATGACGACCGTCGAGAGGGTCGGTTAGGTAGGCGCGATGCTGGCGTGGCGGCGTTCCGAGATGCGTCTCCAGATCGCTCCCCAGTCGATCGTGTAGAGCGCGACGCCCACTGCGAGTGCCCCCGCCTGTACGAGCGCGCGGGTCGCATACGTCACGCCGAGGGCGAGCACGAACTGGTCGAGTTGCGAGAGGAAGAGCGCGGCCAGCGCCGTTGCCACGAGGTTGCCGCGGCCGCCGAGCAGCGACGTGCCGCCCAGCACCACTGCCGCAACGGTCGGCAGGAGGTAGTTGTCGCCCTCGTACGCCGTCGGCTGGTTGACGATGCCGGCGTGCAGGATCGCCGCGAGGCAGTAGAGGAGCTGCGCCCACACGTAGGCGCCTGACCGGTGACGCCTCACGCGCAGCCCGGCGGTGCGGGCCGCGGTCTCGTTGGCGCCGACTCCCTCGAAGCGACGACCCGCCGGTGTCAGCTTCACCACTGCGGTGACGATGGCCGTGATGGCGACGGCGAAGTACACCGGAGGCGGAATGCCGAACCAGAGCCCGCCGCCGATCCTGGCGAGGCGGGCGGTCGTCGTGGTCGGAATGCCGGCCGTGTACCAGAGCACGGCGCCGTAGAGCAGCGCATTCGTGCCCAGCGTGGCGACGATCGGATTGAGGCGCATGCGGCCGATCAGGAAGCCGTTCAGCGAGCCGAACGCGACGGCTGCGAGAAGCGCGATGCCGATGGCCGGCAAGAGCCGCCCGTCGTCGCCGGCGGGGTACTTGGTCACGATCACGACGTAGAGCGAGAATCCGCCTGCCACCGAGAGGTCGATGCCGCCCTGCATCACGACCAGCGTCTGGCCCAGCGACGCGATCGCAAGCGCCGAGGCGAACGGCAGCATCGTCAGCAGCGTGCCCCT
Source organism: uncultured Actinomycetes bacterium (assembly GCA_963713435.1). Lineage (GTDB taxonomy): Bacteria > Actinomycetota > Thermoleophilia > Gaiellales > JALYLC01 > JALYLC01. Next base: position 146,760 of record CAVQLU010000010.1, on the reverse strand, counting down.
GTCGAGGCTCGTCGGTGCGAAGATCAGGCTCGCCAGCGAGCAGGGCGAGCGTGGCGACGAGAACGGTCGCGAGTCCGCGCGACAGCAAGCGCCGAGACCCGCGCGGAACGGTGTCCTTCGGCTCGTTCGAGACGGTCATCTGAGGTCCCGTCGTCACGTCGGTCGGCGATACTAGCGACGAAGCGAAGCGTTTACAAGTAATGATCGCTGAGTTCAAGTGTGACTGCGCGGCCGGATGGCAGAGGGCGAGGCGAAGCAAGCTGAAATGCTCACGCTCTCTCTGTATGATGCGCTTCCCTGGCTCCGGCCAGGTCGATCGAGAGAGATCTTCATCAATGGATGCATGTTTGTCAGAGGCGAACACACGGCCCCCGATCGATGAACATCCGCGCGCAGTTGCCGTCACCGATGACGCCCGGCGCGACTTGACGGACGACGAGGGAGGAGCCAGACCATGAACGTCGCCTCGCGCGGCGCGACAATGGCGGTCGATTGGGAACAGCGGATCGACTTCGCCAAGCTACGGAGCGATCGGCTGGAGCGGGCGCGCGCGTCGTTGCGCGACTCCTCGCTCGGCGCCGTGCTCCTCTTCGACCAGAACAACATCCGCTATGTCACGAGCACCCACATCGGCGAGTGGGCTCGCGACAAGAGCGCTCGCTGCGCGCTGCTTCCCCGCGAAGGCGATCCCGTGCTGTGGGATTTCGGCTCTGCGGCCAAGCACCACCAGCTCTACGCGCCCTGGCTGCCGGAGTCGAGCTGGCAGGCCGGCGTCACCTCGATCCGCGGCGCCATGCCGCGCGAGACGGGCGTGCCGGATGCGCTCGCCGGTCGCATCCACCGAGAGCTCGCCGACCGCGGCCTCGCCGGCGAGCCGCTGGGCATCGACCTGACCGACATGGAGACGCTCTACTCGTTGCACCGCCAGGGCATCGAGACGGCCGACGCCCAGCCCGTGATGATGCGTGCTCGTGCGATCAAGACGCCTGAGGAGATCGCGCTGCTGGAACATGCCGCCGCGATCGTCGACGCCGTCTACGAGGACATCTACCGCAACCTCCGCCCGGGCGTGCGCGAGCACGAGATCGTGGCGAGCGCCATGAAGCTGCTCTTCGAGCTCGGCTCCGAGCAGGTCGAGGCGATCAACGCCGTCTCGGGCGACCGCTGCAACCCGCATCCGCACGTCTTCTCCGACCGGCTGCTGCGTCCCGGCGATCAGGCCTTCTTCGACGTCATCCACTCGTTCATGGGCTATCGCACGTGCTACTACCGGACGTTCAACGTCGGCGGTGTCACGCGCTCCCAGATCGACGCCTACAAGCAGTGCCGCGAGTGGCTCGACACCGCCATCGAGCTGGTACGCCCGGGTGCCACCACCGATCAGATCGCGAGCGTCTGGCCGACCGCCCAGGAGCTCGGCTTCCCCGACGAGCAGGCCTGCTTCGGCCTGCAGTTCGGGCACGGGCTGGGCGTCGGGCTGTACGAGGCCCCGATGATCTCCCGCGTCCACTCGCTCGATCACCCGATCGAGATCGAGGAGGGCATGGTGTTCGCCCTCGAGACGTACTGCGCGGCCAGCGACGGCGAGTCGGCTGCCCGCATCGAGGAAGAGATCGTCGTCACGGCCACGGGCCATCGCATCATCACGAAATTCCCGGCCGAGGAACTGCTCGTCTGCGGCAAGACATACGTGCGGGGAGCGGATCTGCTCGAGCGCGAGGAATCAACGATCTGAGCAATCGAGGGGGAGCCGGGATGGGACGCGTACAGGACCGGGTTGTGATCGTCACCGGCGGGGCCGGCGGCATCGGCGCTGCGGCCTGCGAGGCGATCGGCGCCGAGGGCGCCAAGGTCGTCGTCGCCGACCTCGACGCGGGCGCGGCCCAGGCCGTCGCCGACAGGATCGTCGCCGGCGGCGGCACCGCCGACCTCGATCGGCGTCGACGTCACCGACCGCGCGCAGGTGCAGGCCATGGTCCGGAAGGCCGTCGACAGCTACGGCGAGCTCAACGTGATCTTCAACAACGCCGGGATGAACCGCCCGCGCAACTTCATGGACGTCGACCAGGAGAACTTCGAGGAGATCATCCGCGTCAACACCTGGGGCGTGATCGTCTGCACCCAGGAGGCGGCCAAGCAGATGATCGCGCAGGGCAACGGCGGCAAGATCGTCAACACCGGGTCGATCGCGAGCCGGCAGGGCTTCTGGGACTTCGTCCCCTACTGCTGCGCGAAGTTCGGCACGCTCGCCATCACGCAGGCCACCGCGCGGGGCCTGATCGAGCACGGGATCACCGTCAACGCGTTCGCTCCCGGCGTGGTCGACACCCCGATGTGGGTCGGCCTCAACGAGGACATCCGGGCGATCCACGAGCAGCCCGACGAAGCCGATCCGATGCGCGAGTTCGCGACGGGCACGCTGATCGGGCGCCCCGCCGCACCATCCGAGCTCGCGCCGTTCCTGGTCTACCTCGCATCGCCCGAGTCCGACTACATGACCGGGCAGATGTACATGGTGGACGGCGGCCAGGTGCTCGTCTGACGCCTGTGAAGCGTCGCGTTCGCAGGGATCGGCCGCATGGGGCTCGCGATGGCGGGCAACGTGCTCGCGGCGGGCTTCCCGCTGGTCGTCTGGAACCGCACGGCCGAGCGCTGCTCCCCGCTCGCCGAGGCGGGCGCCGAAGTCGTCGCCGAGCCCGCGGGCCTCGCCGCCGCAGACGTCGTGGTGACGATGGTCTCCGACGCCGCAGCGGCGCGCGCCGTCCTCGTCGAGAGCGGCCTGCTCGAGGCGCTGCCCCCCGGCGCGGTCGTCCTGGAGATGAGCACGATCGGCCCCACCGCCGCCGTGGAGCTCGCAGCCGAGGCCAAGCGCCACGGCGTGCGCCTTCTGGACGCACCGGTCTCGGGCAGCGTGACGGTCGCCGAGGCCGGCCAGCTCTTCTCGATGGTCGGCGGCGAGCGCGAGGCCTACGACCTGGCCACGCCGGTGCTCGACGCCATGACCAAGGGGCACACCCTGCTCGGCCCGTCCGGGTCGGGTGCGGCGATGAAGGTAGCGGTCAACACCATGATCGCCGTGACCAACGAGTCGATCGCCGAGACGCTGGCCCTCGCCGAGGGGTTCGGGATCGCGCGCGAGCGCGCCTACGACGTGCTCGCGAGCGGCGCCCTGGCCTCGCCGTTCGTGCTTTACAAGCGCGGAGCGTTCCTCGAGCTCGACAGCGAGCCGGTCGCCTTCACGACCGCGCTGATGCGCAAGGACATCGCGCTCGCACAGGAGCTCGCGGCGCGCCTCGGCCTGCGCATCCCGTCCACGGAGGCGGCCGGCGGCGTGCTCGACGACGCGCATCGGCAACGGCCTGGCCGACGCCGACATCGCGGCGGTGATCGACCTTCTCGGGCCGGCCAGCCAGAACGACGACAGCACGGAGGAGCAATGAAGGGTCTGCACCACGTCGGCATCACCGTCAAGGATCTCGAGGCGTCGATCCGCTTCTACCACGACGTCCTCGGCCTCGAGTTCTCCAACGAGCCGAGCCCGTGGTTCGACGGCGAAGAGCTCGGGAAGGCCGTCGGGGTTCCCGGCGGCGCGCTGCGGCAGGTGAGCTTGCTGCTCGGCGACACGATGCTCGAGCTCCTGGAGTACAAGAGCCCGCCGAGCCAGACCGAGCGCCCGCTCATGTCGAACAGCCTCGGCGCCTCCCACGTCGGCTTCCTCGTCGACGACATCCACGCCAAGAAGGCCGAGCTCGAGGCGAAGGGCATCGAGTTCTTCAGTGACGTCAACGTCGTCGACGAGGGCGTGCTGGCCGGCTGGCGCTGGGTCTACTTCGAGGATCCGGACGGGTATCCGCTCGAGCTCGTCGAGGTGGCGTACTACAACGCGGACGAGCGCAAGGCGGGCATCGCGGAGTACCTCGCAGCGCGCTCGTAGCGCAGCCGCGGGCGCAGTGACGCCGCGGACCTCTCGCGGCCGTTCGGACATGGTATGGGCCCAGGAGCCCAGCGACGCCGGCGCCTCGGACTTGAGCCAAAAGGCACGAAATCCGGAAGATCCCCTTCCAGGGAGGGAGGTGCCGGGCAGCATGCCCGCGCGGCGCCAGTCAGCCGCCAGCGGATCGCCAGCGCCGCCGATGATCGTGCGGGGAGTTGCATTGCGGCCCGCCGCGCTGCAATGTCCCCCGCAAGGAGCCGAAGTGGCGAGCGAACTGCACCTCAGCACGGGCGATGAGATCGCCGGATACACGCTCGAGAGCCAGATCGGGCGCGGCGGCATGGGCGAGGTGTTCCGCGCGGTCGACGGGCACCTGGCACGCGCCGTCGCGCTGAAGGTGCTCGCGCCGGAGCTCGTGCACGACCAGGCGTCGCGCGACCGCATCCTGCGCGAGTCGCAGCTGGCGGCCAGCCTCGACCACCCGAACGTGATCCCGGTCTATGCGGCGGGCGAGGCCGACGGTCACGTCTACATCGCCATGCGCCTGGTCGAGGGCAGCGACCTGCGCAGCGTGCTGCGGCGTGACGGGCGCCTCCCTCCCGTGCGCGCGATCGCGCTCGCGACGCAGGTGGCCTCCGCACTCGATGCCGCACACGCGCGCGGGCTCGTGCACCGCGACGTCAAACCGAGCAATGTCCTGATCGACGAGCAGCAGGGGCGCGAGCATTGCTACCTCGCCGACTTCGGCATCACGACGAGCGCCGGCGACCGGCCGTCGGTCGACGTCTCGCAGAGGCTGCTCGGCACGCTGGCCTACGTCGCGCCCGAACAGGTGCGCGGCGACCCGGTAGATGGCCGCGCCGACGTCTACTCGCTCGGCTGCCTGCTCTACGAGTGCCTCACCGGCGAGGTGCCGTTCGTCCGCGACTCCGACATCGCGGTCGTCTTCGCGCACCTCGACGAGCCGCCGCCGCGGCCGAGCGAGCGCGTGCCGGACCTGCCGGACGAGCTCGACGCCGTCATCGGCAAGGCCCTCTCCAAGCAACCGGACGATCGCTACGCAAGCTGCGGCGAACTCGTCGAGGACGCTCGTCGCGCGCTCGCGCTGGACGAGCCGCGGCGCTCGCGGCGGGGAATCACCGCGGCGCTGATCGTCGCCGTGCTCGCCGTGGCCCTCGCCGCGATCGCCATCGTCGTTCGCTCGGGCTCGAATGCCCCGCAGACGCGCACGGGCTCCGTCGTCCGGGTCGATCCGGCGAGCGGAGCGGTGACCGCGCGCTACCCCTTGTCCGCGCATCCATCCGCAGTCGCCGTCGGACCGCAGGTGTGGGCCGCGGACTACCGCCAGGGCACGCTCTGGCGCATCGATCCGGTCACGGGCGCGGTCACGCGCATCTCGGCCAACGGCAGTCCCCGCTCGCTCGCGATCCTCGGCGGCCGCGTCTACGTGGGGAGCGACGGCCCGTCACTGCTCGGCGGCAACGTCACGCGCTACTTCGCCCTCACCGGCGGTCGCATCGACAGCGTCGACGTCGTGCCCTGCAGCGTCGCCGCCGGCGACGGAGTCGCCTATGCCGCCGGCTGTCCCAACATCGACCGGCTGAGCACGGACAGCGCCAGGCTGCACCGGGTGCACGAGCGGCCGATCCCCTTTTCCGAGCCGCTGACGGCGGAGAACTTCCGCCAGACGCTGTTCGGTCTGGCCATCGGTGAGGGCGCCGTCTGGGCCATCGGCGACGCGCTCGACCGCCGCCTCTTCAAGATCGCTCCGCGCTCGTCCCGGCTGCTCGCGACGTTCCCGCTGCCGATCACACCGCAGCGAATCGCAGCGGGAGCGGGCGCGGTCTGGATCACCGATGCGATCCATGACGCGCTGATCGCCGTCGATCCCGCGAGCGGCCGGGTCGTGCACCGCATCGCGACCTGCCGCGGGACCGACGGCGTGGCAGTCGGCGCCGGCTCGGTGTGGGTTGTCTGTGCAATCGACGGGCAGGTCATGCGCATCGATCCGGCGAGCGGCCGCATCGTCAAGCGCATCGCCGTCGGCCCGGGTCTGCGCGAGGTCGCGGCTGGGCCGAGCGGCGTCTGGGTGACGCGCGATGCGCTCTAGCCTCCGCCGCTGCGCGCTGGGAATCGTCGTGCTCGCGAGCGTGGCCGCGGCCGCGGGCTGTGGCGCAATCGGCGAAGGCGCCCTTCCGGATCGGCGTCCTGGCCGACTGCACGGGCATCAGCGCCGAGTCGCACGACTGGTCGCTCGCCGCCGCCGAACTGCCGCTGCTGCAACACGGCGGACGGCTCGCAGGCAAGGGACCGGCGGGCGGCGTGACGCGGTGCGACGGTCGCCGGGCGCCCGGTCGAGATCGTCGAGGCCTGCTCGGAGACGGGCATCTTCGGCAGGCTGATCACCGAGACCCGGCAGCTCGTCGAGATCGAGCACGTCGACGCGGTCGTCGGCGCCTACGGCTGGTCGGACGCAGTGGTCTTCCGCGAGCTCGCCCGGCGCTATCCCACGGTGCCCTTCATTGTCGCCGGCTCGTTCGCGCGCGAGGCGACCGTGCACGACCCGGCGCCCAATCTGTACCGCTTCAGCCCGGACTCCGAGCAGGAGGCCGCCGGGCTCGCAGCGTATGCCTACAGGACACTCGGGTGGAGAAGCGCCGCCACGGTGGCCGAAGTCTCGCCCGACGGGTGGGGCGGAGTTGCTGCGTTCACCGCCGAGTTCTGTGCGCTCGGCGGCAGCGTGAAACGGATCTGGACGCCGCCCTTCGCGGCCGACGCGGCGCTCCTGCGCCAGGTGCCGGCCTCGGCCGACGGCGTCATGGTGGTGGCGCGCTACGGATTCGCGCCGCTCCTCCGCGCCTACGTCGCGCGCCATCCCGATGCCGCACGCTCGCTCATGCTCGACCTGCGGCTCTACGCACCCGACGAGCTGGCCGCGTATGCGGGACTCTGGCCGCAGCTGCGGGGCGTCGTCGGGCACCTCGCCGGACTCCCGGGTCAGGCTTCGCCCTCCGATGCCGCCTACCGCAAAGCCTTCGCGAAGGCGTTTCCGGGGCTGCCGCCGCAGGTGGCGGGCAACTTCTCGGTACTCCCGTACTACACCGCCGTCGATGCGCTGGTGCAGTCGCTGGAGAAGACGAACGGCGAGGCCGGGGAGGATCGCGCGCAGCTGCGAGCGGCACTCGCGTCACTCCGGCTTGCGACACCGGAGGGCACGGTGCGGCTCGACCACAACCGACAGGCCATCGTGCCGGCCACGCTCGACCAGTTCGACGGCACCGCCACGGGATCGGCCTCGTTCCATCCGGTGCGTCGAATCGCGGCAGTCGACGAGACGCTCGGTGGACTGCTCGCGCCGGACGTCGCTCCGAGCTTCGCCAGCCCGGGGTGCCGGCGCGCGACGCCACCGCCCTGGGCGCGCTGAGCGTCAGCTCCCCGGAGGCTGGATCGTCCAGGTGAAGCGGGTCTCGTGCCCGGCGGGCGCGAGGCCGCCGGGACGCAGGCCGCGGCGCACCAGCAGCGTTGCACCGGCCTCGCGCCCCACCAGCGCGCTGCGCGCGGGGCCGATGCCCTCGGCCTGCCAGCGGCGCGAGAGGCCGACGACCACGAGACCCATGCCCAGCGCGGCGGCGGCCAGCGCACCCGGATCCGGAGCCACGAGCAACGGCTCCGCGGCCACGCCGACGGTGCGCTGCACCGCCAGCGAGGCATTGGCGAGCAAGCGGCTCGCGTCGCGCCCCGTCCCGTCGCCCGCCGAACCCGCCAGCACGAGCGTGCCGTCCCGCGCCGTCGCCAGCCAGGCGCCGAGCTCGATCGCCGCCCAGTCGTGCTCGGCGCCCGAGAACGCGACCAGAACGGGGCCATCCGCCGGCTCGCCGACGAGCACACCGACATCGCAAGCGGCGCCGGCGAGAATCGTCACCAGGTGGTCATCGGCCAGCAGTCCCGGCGGCGCCTCGACGAGCAGGAGGTCGGTGTCCTGCTGCTGCGCGAGGCGGACGATGTCCTCGCCCGCGTCGGCGGAGGTGAACGACGCGGAGCGCGCGGCAACGCCGTCGCGCAGCAGCGCGTCACGGCGCTCGTTGAGCTCCCGGGCCGCCTCGACGAGCCGCCCGGCATCGTCCACGAGGGCAGTGACGAGCAGCTCGCGCCCGCTGCGCGCGGCCAGCGGAGCAGCCAGCCCGACGAGCGCATCGAGGCCGCCCTCGCCGAGCTGCGCGAGCATGATCGAGCGCTGCAGGCCCGGCAGCGCCGCCGCGACCGGCGCCGTGCCCACGGGCATCGCCAGCGCCGGATCGTGCTGCAGGATCGCGCGCTCGAGCTCCTGCAGGCGCGGGCCCGGGTCGAGCCCGAGCTCATCGGCCAGCGAGCGCCGCGCCTCGCGCAGGACCTCGAGTGCCTCGACGGGCCGACCCGCGCGGTAGAGCGCCACGGCCAGATGCGCGCGCAACGGCTCGCGCAGGGGATGCTCGGCCACCAGCGCGCGCAACTCGCCGACCAGCTCGGCGTGGTGGCCGCACTCGAGCTCGGCCTCGATGCGCCGCTCGACGGCGTGCAGCCGCATCTCGTCGAGCCGGAGCGCCTCGGCCACCAGCAGCCCGCCCTCCGCGATGTCGGCCAGCGCGGGGCCGCGCCACAGCGCCAGTGCCTCGGCAAACGACGCAGATGCCTCCTGCGGCCGGCCGCCGCGCAAGAGCTCGGAGCCGGAGGACGCGAGCTGCTCGAAGCGATCCACGTCCCGGCCCGAGCGCTCGACGCGCAGCACGTAGGCGTCGCCACGTGTCTCGATCGCATCACGGCCGAGCGCGCGGCGCAGATCGGAGACGTGTCCCTGCACCACGTTGCCCGCGCTCTGCGGTGCGGGGTCGCCCCACACCTCGTCGATCAGGCGGCCGACCGAGACGGGGCGGTTCGCGCTTACGACGAGCACCGCGAGCACGGCGCGACAGCGCGCACCGCCGAGAGCGACGACACGGTCGCCGTCGCACACCTCCAGCGACCCCAGAATCCGGTAGTCGAACACGTCCCCTCCGCGCCAGGGCGCCAAGCCTAGCGCGGCGAGGAACGACGGAGCGGGCGGCCTGCGGCGGGCCGCCCGCTCCCCTCACCCCGTGGCGCTCAGGCAGCGCCGCAGCCCCCGCCGTGCCCTGCGGAGCTCTTGCTCGCCGACGCGAGCGTCCGGTGGTGGCCCATGGCCTGCCCGGACTTCGGCGCCTGGTAGTCGAGCGTGCCCGTGTAGGTCGTCACGACCTCGCCGTTCACGGGAGTGTCCTCCATGAAGACCACGCCCGAGGCGTGCTTGAAGCTGCCCGTGCCCTTGTCGATCGGGTGCACGCAGTTGCCGTGGATGAGAGCACCCGTCGCAGGATCGAACGAGGCCCAGTACATGAAGGTCATCTTCAGCGTGCCGGCCGGATCCTTGGGATCGCAGGCGCCGTTCCCATTCGAGTCGAGACAGCCGTCGAACAGCTCCTTGCCGGTCCCGACGAATTGCGAGGCGGACGCGTAGCGCGGCACGAACTTCGTGATCTGCCAGATGCCGATGAGACTGCCGTGCATCTCGCTGGTTCCCGCGGCCTCATCGACGACCGTCTGCGTGCCCTTGAGCGAGACGGACACCGGCGGCGCGTTCGTCGCGCCTGCGGTCGCGACGCCGAGGACGGTTGTCAGTGCGGCGAGACTGACGATCCAGCTCAGCTGCTTGAACATGTCGAGCGACCTCCCGATCCGGACGCGACCCACCGTCACGTCATGGGAGGAGGCTGCCCGCCGGCGCTGGAGAACCGCTGGCAAACGACTGGCGACAGGTCGGAGTTTGCTGCCGGCACACGCGGGGATATGGCTGCGGACGACCACTGACAACCACTCGCGACGGCCGGCCGGCCGTTCGTGAACCACGATCTGGAGGCCCCGATTGGGCATCATCGCGTTCCTGATTCTCGGCCTGCTGGCGGGCGCAATCGCCAAGGCCATTGCGCCGGGCGAAGACCCCGGCGGGATCATCGTCACCATGCTGATCGGCGTCGCGGGCGCCATCGTCGGCGGGTTCCTCGCGGCTGCGCTCTTCGACGCGCATCCGCTCGACGAGTTCTTCGACATCTCCACCTGGCTGACCGCGATCGTCGGCTCGCTGATCCTGCTCGCCGCGTATCGCCTGATCCTGCGCGGCAGCGGCAACCACCACCGAGGAGTTCTGAGATGAAGCTGCTGATCATCATCGCCACCCTGGGGCTCGCGACGTTCGTCGTGCTGCGCCGCCGCAACCCCGAGTTCGCCGAGCGCGTCGACGGAGCGGTCAAGGACGCCAAGGACGCGGCCGTCAAGCACGTCGACACCGATGCCGCCGGCGACCTCGCGGGGCGCGTCCGCGACAAGGCCAAGGACATCGCAAGCTGATCCGCCTCCGGCGGTGGCGCCCTCCGGCGCCACCGCCGGCACCACCTGGCCATACGCTGCAGGCTGGCCCGCGACCGAGCGAGGGTCACATCAACGATGCGACCCATTCCGCTCATCTCCGCCGCAGCGATCGTCCTCCTCCTGGCGCTCCGGTACCGCACGCTCAGCCGGACGACGGCTGCCGCCGGGTTTCTCGCCGTAGTGGCGCTCGGGGCCTACGGCTTCGGCGCCGTCACGCTGCCCAGCCTCAACGAGGCCCTCACGCGACTCGCGCCCGCGCTCGGCAACTGGACCTACGTCGTCGTCCCGATCCTCGCGTACCTCGAGTCGGCGGCCTTCGTGGGCCTGTTCGTCCCGGGGGAGATGACCGTGGTGCTCGGCGGCGCGATCGCGCGCGACGGCGCGGTCTCGATCTGGTGGCTCTTCCTGCTCGTCTGGTGGGCCGCCGTGGCCGGGGACTCGACGGGCTACCTGATGGGTCGCAAGCTCGGACGGGGCTTTCTCATCCAGCACGGGCCGCGCTTCCACATCACGCCGGGCGTAATCGCCCGCGTCGAGACGATCTTCGACGCGCACGGCGGCAAGGCCATCGTGATCGGCCGCTTCATCGGCTTCGCGCGGGCGCTCACGCCGTTCCTGGCCGGCACCTCCCACATCCCCTATCGCCGCTTTCTGATGTTCGACATCGTCGGCGCCGCGGCCTGGGCGGCAGCGTTCTTGGGCATCGGCTACCTGGTCGCCGCGAGCCTCGACCGCCTGGCGGACATCACCCACTCGATCGGACTCGGCATCGGTGCGGTCGCGGTCGTCGGAGCCCTTGCGCTGGGCCTGCGCCACGTCTGGCGAACGGCCCCGCGCGGGGAGCGTTTGCGCTTCGCGCTGGCCTGGGTGCGCTCGATTCTCATCCCGGAGAGGGATGTGGAGAACCCCTGATCGGGTGACTGGCGCTCAAGGCCCCGCGCTCCACCGCCGATGGCATCCGTATGGAGGCGGCCCCTCCGAATCAAGCCAATCAGGTGACGGTGTGAGCAATGGATGATCAACTGCTCCACCCGTCGAGGATTCTCGTGGTCGATGACCAGGAGGCCAATGCCCTGCTCCTGCAGGCGGTCCTCACGCGCGCCGGCTACATCGCCGTCGAGACGATGACGGACCCCATGGCCGTCGTCGCGCGCTGCACGGAGGCGCCGCCCGACCTCCTGCTGCTCGACTGGCACATGCCTGGCTGCAGCGGCCCGGAGATCCTCGAGCAGCTGCACTTCCTCACCGACGAGCCGGGCTGGATGCCTGTCCTGGTGCTGACGGCCGATATCGCGCCCGACACCAAGCGCCAGGCGCTCTCGCTCGGCGCCCGAGACTTCCTGACCAAGCCGATCGACGTGCCCGAAGTGCTCCTGCGAGTGCGCAATCTGCTGCAGACGCGCTATCTGCGCGTCGAACTGCAGCGCAACAACGACCTGCTGCACGAACGCGTCGCCCAGCGCACGCTCGAGCTCGAGGACGCCAAGCTGGAGATGCTCGACCGCCTCGCACTGGCGGCCGAGTACCGCGACGACGAGACCGGCCAACACGCGACCCGCATCGGCCGCACGAGTGAGCTGCTGGCACTGGAGATCGGCCTCGGCGCGACCGAGGCGACGCTCATCGGGCACGCGGCACGGCTGCACGACATCGGCAAGATCGGCATTGCCGACGAGCTCCTGCTCAAGCCCGGCAAGTACACGGTCGAGGAGATCGCGGCCATGGAGCTGCACCCGAAAATCGGGGCCCGCATCCTCTCGGGCAGCCACAACGAGCTGCTCAACATGGCCGAGCAGATCGCGCTGACCCACCACGAGCGCTGGGACGGGCGCGGCTACCCGAGCGGGCTCTCCGGCGACGCCATCCCGCTCCCGGGGCGCATCGTGACCGTCGCCGACGTGTTCGACGCGCTCACGCACCGGCGCCCCTACAAGGAGCCGTGGCCGATCTCCGTCGCCGTGCGCGAGATCATCGGCGAGGCCGGCACGAAGTTCGATCCGCATGTCACCGAGGCGTTCGCACGGCTCGACCACGCGACGCTCGTGCAGCCCGCGGCGGCCAGGCCCTCGCCCGTCGCCGGCGAGCAGCCCATCGGCCGCGGCCCCGCGGCCGAGGCCGGCGCCGCCGCTGCCTGAGTCTCCGCCGGCGTCCGCCGGCGGTTGATGCCGCGCGGATGTCCCGGGCAGACTCCCACGTCGTCGTGCCCGCCGCGCAGCGCGCAGGCCCGGCGGGAGAGGCGCTCGAGCACGTCAGTCGATCAGGGACTCGCGCAGAGCGACGGCCACGGCCTGCGTGCGCGTGTCGCAGCTCAGCTTGGCCATCGCGTGCTGCACGTGCGTGCGCACGGTCAGCGGCGAGATGGAAAGGGTGCGCCCGGCCTGCTCGTCGCGCATCCCCTGCGCCAGCAGGCGCAGCACATCGCGCTCCCGCTTGGTCAGCGTGAGCATGCGGTCGTTGACAGCCGGCCCGGCGAGCACGCCCGCCAGGGAGGCATCGATGTAGCTGGCGCCGCCGGCCACGATGCGGAGCGCGCGTGCGAGCTCGTCGAGCGGCGCTTCCTTGAGGATGAATCCGCGCACACCCACGTCGAGCGCAGCCAGGAGCAGGGCCCGCTCGGGATAGGCCGTGAAGAGCACCACCGACGTCGTGGCAGACGAGGCGGCGAGCTTCGCGGCGATCTCGATACCGCCGAAGCCGGGCATGCGGATGTCGAGCAGCGCGATCTCGGGCTCCAGCTCATGGATCAGCTGCAGGGCGGCTTCGCCGTCGCCGGCGCGGCCGACCAACTCGAAGCCGCGCTCGCCTTCGAGAAAGCGGCTGACGGCGTCGAGGATCGCGGGATGATCGTCGGCCACGACGCAGCGGATGGGAGTGGAGGCGACGATCGCCTTGCCGTTCGTGCCGCTCATGCGCGTGCGTCCGAGTCGGCGGAGGTCGCGCCCACCAGCAGCGGCAGCGGCAGCGGCGCGGGGCGTGCCGCGGCGTCTTCCTCGGCGATCAGCACGCGGATGGGACGACTGCTCACGCAGGCCCGCTTTCGAGGACGGGCACAGGCTCGATGGGAAGCCAGGCCTCCACCGTCGTGCCGCGCCCGAGTGCGGTGTCGACGCGCAGGCTGCCTCCGCTCAGGCGCGAGCGCGAGCGCATGTTCGCGAAGCCTGCGCTGGGCGCGCCCGGCGCCGTGAGCGCGGGCTCGAACCCGCAGCCGTCGTCTGTGACGCTCATCGCAAAGCCCCCGTCGCGTGCGAGCAGGGTCACGGTGACGCGCGAGGCCTGGGCATGCTCCCGCACGTTGGCGAGCGCCTCCTGGGCGATGCGGAAGAGATTCACGCTGATCTCGTTCGAGGGCCGCGAGGGGAGCTGGTCGTCGAGCCGGTAGGTCGCGGCGGCTTCGCCATCGGCCATGTCGACGGCGATTGCGAGCGCAACCGAGAGGCCTTCCTGCTCGAGGCCGGGCGGGTGCAGGTCGAAGACCAGCTGCCGGAGGCGGGTGATCGAGACCTGCACGGCGAGCTCGGCATCGGCCAGCATGCCGAGCTGGTCGGGATCGCGGAGCGTTCGCCGGAGCAGCTGCAGGCGCATGCCCATGGCGGCGATGACCTGGATCGAGTCGTCGTGGATGTCCTCGGCGATGCGCCGGCGCTCGTGCTCACCGGCTCCGACGAACTCGACCACGAGCTCGTGGCGGGTCGGCGCGGCGTCCGGCTGCGCACAGGCGCCGGCCTCTGCGAGTGGGACGGATGTCTCCGACGGAGCCGGAGAGAGTGGCGAGGAGCGTTCAGTCATGCGTGAGCAACCTGCAGTTGCGGTGCACCGGAGGCATACGTGCCATCACGCACAACCAGACCTCACTCTAGTCGGGAACTGACATAACCTTCAGATGCGCTGGCATCCGGGAGGACGTCGCCCGTACAGGCGGCGTCCGGCGAGGCCGTCGGTGGTGGTGCCGTAGGCATCTGCCAGCGAGACGGCGAGAGCGAGATCGATCACGCCCGTGCGCTCGGCGCGGCGGAGCATCGCGATGTTGATCGCGATGCCGCGCGCCGTGAGCAGCGCGACGATGTGGCCCTCGCTCAGACCGGTCCGCGCCCGCGCGCCCCGCAACGCCTTCGCGACGCGCTCGAGCGCCTCCTCGCCCGCGGCGGCGAGCGTCGTCGCACGGATGATGTGCGGCTCCGGCGTTCTGGCGACGGGCTTCATACCTCCTGCATCGGGGCCGGCGAGATGCGCGGCGATCCGATCTTTCCAGCCAATTGCATCCTCGTTTCCGGGGATGCCGGCGGTCGCCGCGCGGTGAGGCCATGTAGCGTGGGTTACATGCTGGATCGGCAACGGGCGTGACGGAAGCCGCCGAGCGACAGGAAATGCGCGTCCTCCTGGTGGAGGACGACGAGGTCAATCGGGAGATCGAGTCGCTCATGCTCGAGCGGCTTGGATTCACGGTGGACGTCGTGTCCGATGGCGCCGCCGCGGTCACGGCGGCGGCGGCGGGCGCCTACTCGGCGATCCTGATGGATTGCCACCTGCCCGTCATGGACGGCTACGAGGCGACGACCGCGATTCGTGATCGCGAGGCGCCCGAGGCGCACGTTCCGATCATCGGGTTGTCCGCCTACACGGATCGGCAGCGCTGTTTCGAGGCCGGCATGGACGATCATCTGGCGAAGCCGTTCGCTCTCGACGCGCTGGCACAGGCACTGAGCCGCGCCGAGCCGACCGAGACCGCGCCTGCTCCCGCGAGCGTCCTCGACCCGGTCGTCGTCGACCAGTTGCGCTCTCTCACGCAGGCCGGCAACCCGGAGCTCCTCTACAAGCTGCAGGAGTCGTTCACCAGGGACACGCCCGTCCGGCTGGCCGCTCTGCGTTCAGCCGTCGGTGCGGGCGACAGCGACGCCGTGGCGTTCAACGTGCACACCCTCAAGGGCAGCGCGGCCAATCTCGGCGCCGAGCAGATCGTCGCCACGTGTCAGCGACTCGAGGGCCTCGCCGGCGCCCCTGACGCAGGCGAGCTCGCGCCCCTGTTGGCCGAATTGGAGCGGAACGCGGCCGAGGCGAGCGCCGAGCTCGCGCGCCTGGCCGAGACCGGCTGAGGCCGGCGGAGCCGTCAGCTCAGGCCGCGCGCGACTCGCGCGCATTGGCCGAGGCAATGCCCGCACGCTCAATCGACGCGATGATCGCGGTCACGAGGCTGCCCTTGACGAGATAGCCGTCGGCGCCGGCATCGAACATCGCCTGCCGCGTCGGCGGGTCGTCCTGCGCAGAGAACACGATCACGCGCGTATGCGGCGAGGCCCGCTTGATGCCCCGAGTGGCCCGTTCGCCCCCGCCCGGCATGCGAACGTCCACGAGCGCCACATCCGGCAAATCCCGCTGAGCGGCCTTGATCGCCTCGTCGGCGTTCTCGACCGCCCCCGCCAACTCGAACGTGGACTCCGAGCGCACAACACTCGCGAGCACCTCCCGAACACCAACATCATCCTCAGCGATGAGCACACGAATACGGGATGGACGACTCACTACATCCGACGCTAGCAGCAATCAGAGCAAAAAGAACGATTCGCAAGAACTCCGTCACGCAAGAAGCGCACATCGAGGGTCTGGCGCGAACAGGTGGGGTCTGACCCCACCTGTACGGGTCTGACCCCAGCTGTCCGTTTTCGGACGCAAAGCCCCTAGGCATGTCGAAAACGACTCGCAGCGACCTCGTGAGGAGAGATCGCTCGTCGGACTGCTCGCGGGGCCCAACGGGTCAGAAACCGCATGAATAGGCGCTCGACCACGTGGGGTCAGACCCGTACAGGTGGGGTCAGGCCCGCTCTGGTCGCGCCAGACCCCGTCTGTACGGGGGCTAGGTTCGGCGACAGGTTGCGCAGCGCTCGAGATACGGGCGGTAGAGATGCCCGCATTTGCTGCACGCCGCGCGGAGCTCGCCGGCTTCGAAGAGGGTGGCTTCGATTGCTTCCAGGCGATCGTCGGGGAGGGCGGAGAGTGCTGCCATCACGCGGTCGATGCGGGCGCGGGTCACTGCGGCTCGGATCGGCGATTCGGGGAAGTTCACGGTGCCCTCAGGAGGAGAAGTCGGCGGTGGCCATGACGGCTTCGTCGGAGCCGTGGAAGCTGCCCGTCGCCACGCCGAGGCCCACGCGATGGAGCGTCGGCATCAGGATGATGTGGCGGTGGGCGGGCGAGTGCATCCACATGCCGACGATGCCCGCCGGCGTGCCGTACGACCCGGTGCCCCAGGCGATGTTCTCGCCGACGAGCGGGCTCGCGAGGTGGCGGCGGATGCGCTTGTCGAAGCTCTCGTTGGGCGAGTTGTGTGCGAAATAGCCGCGTTTCAGCATGTCGCTCGAATGCTCGCGAGCCGCTCCGCGCAGCGCTGCGCTCCCGGCCAGCGTGCCCAGGCCGTGCTCGTGGCGAATGTCGTTCAGAAGCACCAGCACCTGGCCCTCCGAGCTGCTGCTGAACGAGGCCCGGCTCGCTGCCTGGCCCGCCGCCGGAACACATCGCGAGGGCGACGAGCAGGAAGAGGGAGCTCTGAAGGATCTTGCGCATACCACCTGCATCGGGACCCTCCCGAGCTGCGGCGATCCGAGCTTTCCAGCCAATCGCATCCTCGATTTCGAGGATGGAGCCCCTACAAGGCGCGCATCCATGCGGTCGACAGGTAGCGATCCCAGCTGTCGGGGAGCAGGGCGACGACCGGCCCGTCCAGACCGCCCGCGCGCGCCACACGGAGCGCGGCGGCCACGGCGGTCCCGGCCGAGCCGCCGACCAGCAGCCCCTCCTCCCGCAGCAGGCGCCCGACCGTCGCGAAGCTCTCGGCGTCGGGGATGCGCTCGGCGGCGTCGATCACGGAGCGATCCATCACGGCCGGGGGCGCGCCCGCGCCGATGCCCTCGATCAGGTAGCCGGTGTCGGGCCCCGCCACGCCGCTCTCGACCCAGTCCGCCAGGCCGGAACCGACGGGATCGGCGAGCACGACGCGCGCTCCGGGGCATTCCCGGCGCAGGAAGCGGCCGACGCCCGTGAGCGTCCCTCCCGTGCCGGCCCCCGCCACGAAGGCCCCGACGCGCCCGCCGCACTGGGCCAGGATCTCGGGCCCCGTCGTCTGCTCGTGGACGAGGGGATTGGCGGGGTTGCAGAACTGATCGGCCAGGAACCAGCCTTGCTCCGCAGCCAGCCGGCGCGCCACCTGCTGGAAGTTGTCCGGGTCGGAGACCGGGACGTTGGGCACGATCTCGAGCCGCGCTCCGAGCGCAGTCAGCGAGGCGCGCTTGTCGACCGACATCTTCTCGGGCATCACGCACACCAGGCGGTAGCCGCGTGCGCCTGCCACGAGCGCGAGACCGACCCCGGTGTTGCCCGCAGTGGCCTCGACGATCGTGTCGCCGGGCTGCAGGACGCCGCGGCGCTCCGCAGCGAGCACGATCGCGAGCGCGATGCGGTCCTTCACGCTGCCGCCGGGATTGAGATGCTCGCACTTCACGAGCACGGGAACGGCGAGCCCGGCCGCCAACGGCCCGAGCGCCACGAGCGGCGTGTTGCCGATCTGGCCGAGAACTCCCGCCTCGGGCGCGCCCGTCAGCCGCTCGCCCCGTCGTAGAGCTCGAAGTCGAGCTCGAGGAACTCCTCGACCTCGGGAATCCAGCGCCCCTGGACGAACCCCGTGTGATCGGGATGCTCGTTGTAGCCGGCGTACACGGCGGCGTCGGCGAACTCCATGGAGAGCGAGAAGCGGTACTCGCTCTGCGTTCCGGTCTGCCGCAGCACCTCGAAGCGCTCGACCCCCGGGATGCTCTCGAGCTCGCGCGCCGCGCGCAGGAAATCGGCCTCGGCCGCCGAGCCCGGTGCGTGCCGCAGGCGAAAGACCACCGTGTGACGGATCATCGACAACTCCTCGTGAGGCGGGATGTTCTAGCCGTCGCGCGACACGCCGGCGAGCTGCCGGGCCATGCCTTCGAGCAGCTTGATCGTCACGCTCGGCTGCTCGCGCACCAGCGGCCTGAAGTTCCAGGCCGGCATGCCCCAGACCACCACGTCCGTCTCTGCGCTCACGGTCGCCGTGCGCTCGGCGCCGGAGAGGAGCGCGATCTCGCCGAAGTGACTGCCCGGTCCGATGGTCGCGAGGAGCTTGCCGTCGTTCGTGATCGCCGCCGAGCCGGTCTCGACGAAGAAGAAGCCGACGCCGCCCTCGCCTTCCGAGACGATCCGGTCACCCGGCGCGAACGCCCGGCGCCGCATGGACACGGCGATCGAACGCAGATCCTTGTCGGAGACATCGCTGAAGAGGTCGACTCCGCGCAAGAACTCGTAGGGCTCGTCAGGCATGTCGCGGAGCGTACGCGACCGTCCTGGGGTGGGCAAGCGGGCGCCGCGGGGGCGACCGCTCCGGCGATCGCCCCCGCTCGCCTGCGAGCTACGACACGGTGAACGTCGACTTCATGCCCTGGGCGGCATGCGGGTCGCACTGAATCGTGTACTTGCCCTTCTTGAGCGTCACGGTTACCGACTTGCTGCCCTTGAACGGCACCGTGGTGATCACCTTGTTGACGCCAGGGCCCAGGATGTGGAAGTTGTGCGAGGCCGACTTGTCGGCCACGGTGATCTTGTACGCACCCGACTTGAGGGTCTTCACGGGCTTCCCTGCCTTGGCCAGGGTGATCGTGAAGCCGGGGCCTACGGTGCCGGCGAGCGGCGTCGCGGTGGCCGTGGATCCGGCGAATGCGGGAGCCGCGAGCGCAAGGCCGGCGACGAGGGCGGCGGCGGTGAGGAGGGGCGTGCGGGTCATGGAAACTCCAAGACGGTCGTAGTGGTGGTCGTGCGCAGGAGCGCAGCGGCCCAGACCCTCCGGCTACGAACAGCGGCTCGGAGCGGTTTCCCCTCCGCAGCTGTGACACATGATCAAGCGGCTACGATTGCGGTTCCGTGCCAGCCAGCCTGAATATGCAATCCGGCATCGCGACACTGGCCGATGCGGCGACGGCCGAATTGCGCGAGCGCATCCTCTCGGGCGAGCTCGAGTCGGGCAGTCCGCTGCGGCTGGAGGAGCTCGCGCGCTCGCTCGGCACGAGCATCTCGCCGGTGCGCGAGGCCGTCCGCAAGCTCGAGGCGCTGGGCCTCGCAGTGCACGTGGCGCACCGCGGCTCGCGCGTCAAGGAGCTCGACGTCGACGACTTCCGCGATACCTACGAAGCGCGGCTCGCGCTCGAGCCGGTCGCGGTCCAGCGCGCCGCCGGGCGCATCGCACCGGCCGAAGTCGAGCGCGCCCAGGCGGCGCTGGAGAGCTACACGCTGTATCGCGAGCGCGGCGACCGGCCGGCCGCGCGCGCCGCGCACGACGCATTCCACTTCACGCTCTACACCGCGTCGGGCTCGGACTGGCTCGTGCGGCTGATCCGGCCGGCCTGGGACAACAGCGAGCGCTACCGCGAGCTCTCGTTTCCGAGCCCGGGCATCGTGCGCGAGCGCCAGCGAGAGCACGAGCGGATTCTGGCGGCCTGCGCGGCGGGCGACGGAGAGACGGCCGCCGAGGAAGTGCGCCGGCACCTCACCGTGACGGCGGATCTGGTTCTCACCCAGCTCACGTCGGCGGCGATCGTCGCGCCGGCAACTACCGCCTGATCACTTCAGGAAGATCTGCATCGGCAACGTCGCAAGCGGCTCGCCGCCGCCGGCCGTGACGAGCCAGGTGTCCTGCATGTAGAGGCAGTCGCCGCTGTCGGCGATGGCGTGCGGGTGCATCGAGAAGATCATGTCCTCGGCGAGCACGGTCTCCACGCCTTCGCCGATCTTCGGGAACTCGATCATCGTCATGCCGATCGAATGGCCCGTGACGTGACCGAGCTGATAGCCGCGCGCGGAGAAGCCCGCCGAGACCGCGCGGTGCACGTCGTGACAGGTCGCGCCGGCGCGCAGCGCACCCCGGGCCGCCTCGTAGTACTCCGAGTAGGCCTCCATCTGCCGCTTCGTGTGATCGGAGAGCACGGCGGACGCGCTGCCGACGGCGCGCGAGACCTCGACCCAGTGCATGCCGGGGCCCGCGACCTCGAGCGAGGGCAGCAGGAAGTCGCCGAGGATCTCCTCCTTGCGCGCGATCTTGAACTCCGGCAGCGCCAGCCCGTGCCGGCCCGGCGCGGTCAGGACCATGTTCATGGTCATCCGCCCGCAGCCTTCGCTCACGAAGTAGCCCTCCGCGGCGCCCATCACCTCGGCCGCGCTGCGACCCGGCTCGTAGGCGTCGAAGAAGACCTCGAAGCCGCGCTGGTTGATGCGCACCGAATCGCGCACCGACTCGAGCTCGGCCTTGCTCTTGACGGCGCGCGCGAGGTCGAACTCGACCTCGA
Source organism: uncultured Actinomycetes bacterium (assembly GCA_963713435.1). GTDB lineage: Bacteria > Actinomycetota > Thermoleophilia > Gaiellales > JALYLC01 > JALYLC01. Next base: position 126,063 of record CAVQLU010000010.1, on the reverse strand, counting down.
ACGGCACCAGCTCGAGACCCGAGAGGGCCGAGTGGTCGCGCACGTTCATGATGTAGTCGAGGCCGAACACGCCGACGCGCTTCCAGCCCGCCGCCTGCGCCCGCGCCGCGATCTCGGCGCCCGGGCGGTCGGCGAAGACCTGCTCCAGCGTCGTCGTGCCGTGCTCGCCGACGTAGCGCGCCTCGGTGGGGAAGACGACGAAGGGCTCACCGTCGGCCGGGACGATCACGTAGGCGTAGCGGTGCACGATCTGGAAGCCGGAGAGGTACGTGACGCCACCCTCGAAGCCGCTGTATTCGCTGCCCGACACGATCAGCGCGTCGAGGTCGGCTTGCGCCATGGCGGCGCGGACGTTGGCGTAGCGGCGCTCGAGCTCGCGGGCGAGATCCATCAGGTCGTCGTCTCCTGCGTCCATGACGCTTCGATGCCGCGTACGAGCGCGGCGATGGTTTCGTTGAGTGGCGTCGGGACGCCGAGACGGCTGCCGAAGCTGACGATGCCGCCGTTGAGGTAGTCGATCTCCGTGCGCCTGCGAGCCTCGATGTCCTGCAGCATGCTCGCCTTGTGGTTGTAGGCCACCTCGCGCTTGGCCGCGTGGTCGATCAGGGCTTCCGGATCGGAGTCGAGCGTGATGCCCTGGGCGCTCGCGACCGCCTTGCCCTCGTCGATCAGCCCGCTCACGAGCGCGCGCAGGTCGGGCCGCTCGCAGACGCGGCCGTGCGTGAGGCCGGTCAGCGCGCCGAGCGGATTCGAGGCCGCGTTGAAGATGACCTTGCGCCACTGCGCCGGGCGGCCGTCGGCGACGGCGTGGGCCGGCATGCCCGCGCGCGTACAGGCCTCGGCCAGCCGCTCGACCTCGGCCGGCGACGCCGGCTGCGGCTCGAACGGCGCGAACGTCGTGTCGCCCTTGACGTCCCACTGCACGAGCCCCGGCTCGAGCAGCTTGCCGGCCGGGAAGGTCGTGCCCCGGATGACGCGCTCGACGTGGCCCGCGAGCACCTCCTCGTTGCCGACGCCGTTCATGACCGAGGCCACGGCCCCGCCGGCGAAGGCGTGCGCGGTCGCCGAGATCGCGGACTCGGCGTGCATGGCCTTGGTGGCGACGATGCCGAAATCGCAGGGCGGCAGCGCCCCCGGGTCGCTCGTGGCGTGCAGGTGCCCGTGGACGTCGCCCGCCCCGCACAGCCGCAGCCCGCGCTCACCGATCGCGTCCACATGCGGCTGCGAGAGGTCGAAGGCCCACACCTCGACGTCGTCGAGCGTGGCGAGATTGGCCGCGAACAGCGACCCGACCGCGCCGCAGCCGACGATGCAGATTCTCATGGAGGCGTGCCTTCCGGAGTCGACGATGACCGGCGCTCGGCCGGCCGCCATGCTCGGGGGAGTGAGAACTCGCGCCCGCCGGTGATGCCGGACGGCCGCAGAATCAGCATCGTAGCCATGATGACGCCGAGGATGATGAGCGTCGTGCCCTGCGGCAGATCGAGCCTGACGCCGACGTCGATGCCCTGCTCGGCCTGGCTCAGGAAGGAGTCCAGGCCGCTCACGACGAGCGCGCCGACGACGGCTCCCCAGAGGCTCGTGACACCGCCGACGACGAGCATCGCAAGCGTGATGAACGTCAGCTCGAGATAGACCGAATCGGTCGTGATCGAGCCGAGCATGTGCACGTAGAGGCCGCCTGCGAAGCCGGCGAGCGCGCCCGAGAGGGTGAACGCCCAGAGGCGCTGGCGATGCACGTTGACGCCGACGGCCTCGGCCGCCGCCGCATCCTCTCGCGAGGCGCGGAGCATTCGCCCGAGGCGGCAGCGCTGATAGGCAAAGGCGACGCCGATGATGATGACGGCGCCGATCACCGGCTGTGCGGGACCCGAGGACTCGGGGATCAGGGCGAGGGTCGTCGCGCCGGGGCCGATCTTCGTCCACTCGCGCAGCACGTTGTGCGTGATCTCGAGCACGGCCAGCGTCGCGATGCCCGCCGCCAGCCCCGAGAGCCGCATCAGCGGCATGCCCAGGATCAGCGCCATGACGCCGCCGACCAGCGCCGCGAGCACCAGCGAGGGGACGTTGCCGAGCGTGTGATCGCGCAGGATCGGGAAGAGATCGGGCAGGACGCCGGTCTTGGACTCGACCGGGATCGTCATCAGCCCCGAGGCGAACCCGCCGACGGCCACGAAGCTGATCTGCCCGAACGACAGCACGCCCGAGTTGCCGACGAAGACGTAGACCGCGACGACCATCGCGACCGCGACGATCGCATTGAGGAAGTAGAGCTCGTTGGAGAGCGAGAGCCGCGTGCTGACGAGGCCGACGATCACGACGAGCACGACGGGGCCGAGCAACTCGAGCAGGGCGGTGCGGCTGCGGCTCATACGCGATCCACCACCGAGGAGCGCCCGCGCACGAACAGCCCGGCCGGGCGCAGCAGCAGGACGAGGATCACGAGGGCGAACACGACCGACGGCAGGTAGACGGTGCTGTCGGTCGGCAGCGCGCCGTTGACGATGCCGGACGTGAAGCCGATCAGGAAGCCGCCGAGCGTGGCCGTCCAGAGGCGGTCGATGCCTCCGACGACGACCCCCACGAGCACGATGATCGTGTCCTGGAGCGCGAAGTCGGGCGTCACGAACGGCGTCTGCACGGTGAGGATCACGGCCACGATCGCAGCCAGGGCGCCCGACAGCACGACGGCGAGCCCGATCACCTGGTTGGCCTTGACGCCGAGCATCCGGGCCGTGCGGAAGTCGGCGGCCGCGGCCCGCGTGCGCAGCCCGATGTCGGTGCGGCTGAGCAGCAGCGCGAGCGCGCCGAGCGCGCCGAGCGCGACGATGACCGCCACGATCGTCACCTTGCGAACGTCGACGCCGCCGATGGTGATGGCCTTGTTGAGCGACGTGAGCGAGGCGACCGGCTCGCCGATCTGGTCGTCGCGGATGTCGATCAGGAGGGCGACGCTCTGCAGGACGAACGAGATGGCGAACGTGGCGACGAGCATCACGGTCGGTGATTGCTCGCGCAACGGCCGGAAGACGGTGCGTTCCATGGCCAGCGAGAGAGCGATCACGACCGCGAAGCAGGCCACGATGCTCCAGAGCAGCGGCCACGATGACGTGTACGCGAGCGCGTAGGCGCCGAACATGATCAGCTGCCCGTACGCGAAGTTGACGAGGCGCAGCACGCCGAAGACGAGGCCGATGCCGACGGCCATGAGCGCATAGGTCGCGCCGAGGCCGATCGCGTCGACGACGACCTGCGCGTTGATCGTGGCGAGCACCGGTGCGGCGAGCGCGTTCACGAGAGGTAGGCCGCCACCATCGTCTGCGTGTCGCCCGCATCGGCGGGCGTCATCGTCAGCCGGATCGCCCCGTTCGCCATCAGGTACGTGCGATCGGCGAACGCCACGGTGCGCTGGGCGCGTTGCTCGACGAGCAGCACCGTGATGCCGCGCTCTCGGATCGCGCCGAGCGTCTCGAAGACCACGTCGACGATCTTCGGCGCGAGGCCGAGCGAGGGCTCGTCGAGCAGCAGGACGTCGGGCCCGGCGACGAGCGCGCGCGCGATCGCGAGTTGCTGCTGCTGGCCGCCCGAGAGCACGCCGGCCCGCCGGCGCCGGAACTCCTTGACGATCGGGAAGAGCGCGTAGACGGCTTCGACGTCCTCGGCGCCGCCCTCGCGCGAGCGGCGCCCGGACAGCCCGAGTCGGAGATTCTCCTCGACCGTGAGGTCGGCGAAGATGCGCCTCCCCTCCGGGACGAGCGAGATGCCCGAGCGCGTGACGGCCTCGGGCGAGCGTCCGCGCAGCGACTCGCCGGCGAGCCTGATCTCCCCGCCGCGAGGCTCGACCAGGCCCATGATCGCGTGGAGCGTCGTCGACTTCCCCGCGCCGTTGGGGCCGATCAGGCCGACGATCTCGCCCTTGCCGACCTCGAGCGAGAGGTCGCGCACGGCCGCGACGCCGCCGTAGCTGACGTCCAGCCCTGCGATCTCGAGCATGGCGCTCACCCGTCGCCCTGCTCGCGCACGGCGCTCTCGCCGAGATAGGCGGAGGCGACGTCGATGTTGGCGCGGATCTCGCTCGGCGCGCCCCTCGGCGAGCGTGGAGCCCTGATCGAGCACGTGGATGCGATCGCAGACGTCCATGATCAGCGCCATGTTGTGATCGATCAGGAGCACGCCCGCGCCGTGGTCGTCGCGCACGGCGCGCACGACGGCCGCGAACTCGGGCACCTCGGCCTCGGGCAGCCCGGCCGCCGGCTCGTCCATGAGCACGAAGCTCGGGCCCATCGCGAGCGCGCGCGCCACGCCCAGCCGGCGCTCGTCGCCATGCGCCAGCGCGCCCGCCGGCGTGTCCGCCTGGGCGGTCAGGCTGAGCAGCGGCAGCAGCTCGTCCGAGCGCCTGCGCGCCTCGCGCGGCCCTGCGCCCACTCCCAGGGCGGCGACCTCGATGTTCTCGCGCACCGTCAGGTCGCGAAACGACTTCGAGTGCTGGAACGTGCGCGCGAGCCCGGCGCGCGCCCGCCGGTGCGGGCTCCAGCTCCGTGATCTCGCGCCCGTCGAGCTCGACGCGCCCCGACGTGGGCAGGTCGAACCCGGTCATCAGGTTCACGAGCGTCGACTTGCCCGCGCCGTTCGGGCCGATCAGGCCCACGACCTCGTGCTGTCGCAGCTCGAGCGTGACGCCGTCGACCGCATGCACGCCCTCGAACGCGCGAGAGACCGCGAGCGCCCGCAGAGATCCCTGCGGCGCAGGGCTCGGGGCGGGGTCAGTGGTCGTAGGCAGGGTGGCTCTTTCCATGGCGCGGCCCGCGGTGGTCCCGGGCGTCGCCCGGGACCACCGCGGATCGTGCCATGCCGCTCAGATCTTCGGTACGACCTTTGCGGTGACCGAGCCGACGACCCTCTCCTTCGTGCCGGTGATCCGGATCACGCGGTACTTCCGGCCGGAGACGCTGTGCAGCGCCGGCGAGAAGCTGACGAGGCCCGAGATGGTCGGCACCTTCTTGAACTTCACCATCTGGGCGGCCAGGGCCGCGCCGTTGGTGGAGCCGCCCGCGCGCGCGATCGCGGTCACGACGCCGTCGATCGCGGCGGCGCCGGTGACGAAGCCGCCCGTGCCGGCCTTGACGGCCTTGGCGAGCCTGTTGACGGCCGGGATCGGGTCATCGCCGAACGCCGAGGCGTACGTCACGGCGTAGTAGTTCGTGACGCCGTCCTTCGGCACCCAGTAGGTGCCGTCGCCGGCCCAGGAGTTGAGGATCGGCGTGTTGTTGCCCAGCGCGCGCATGCCCGTCACGAACGCGGGGAGCTCGCCGAACGACGTCACGGTCACGTACACGTCGGCGTCCTTGGCGTTCAGGCGGCTGACGGCCGACTGCACGTTGTTGGCGCCCGTCGCGTACGCTCTCGTGATCGACGATCTTGCCGCCGAGCTGCTTGAAGCGGGCCTCGAAGGCCTGCACGACCTGCTTGAAGTAGACGAGCAGCGTGTTGGTCGCGGTGCCGGCCGTGCGCCAGCCCTTGGCGTAGGCGAGCTGCGCCATGGCCGAGCCCTCGTCCTGCGCGACGTTGCCGAAGCTGAACGCGAGGGCGCCCTTCGCGCCGAAGCGCTTCGGGCCCATCTGATCGGTACCGATGCAGGGAGCGATCGCGAGGACGCCGCGGTTGATGGCCTCCTGCACGACCGGCGTCGCGTAGTCGACGTCGCAGGTCGTGAAGATGATCTGCGCACCCTGGCCGAGCAGGCTCAGCGCACACGACTTGGCCTTGGCCGGGATTGTTGTTCTGCGTGTCGCAGGTGATGATCTTGAGCTGCACGCCGCCACGGGCGTTGACCTGCTTGACGCGCTGCCTGCGCAGCAGCCAGGGCCGGATCGTCGAAGGGCGACATGTTGCCCTTGCTGTCGTAGGCCCAGCCGATCGTGACCGTCTTGCCGGCGGCCGAAGCGGTTCCGGCGAGCGAGACGCCGACGCCCAGCGCCGCCACTGTCGCGAGGAGCGCAGCGAGCACTCCCTTCCTCTTCACCTTCACAACTACCTCCTGTGCGTTGCGTTCACGAGCGGGGTCGGAGTCACGAATAGGACTCCTCTTTCGCCTTGATGAGCCGGCAGAGCGCCGTGTGGAGCGGTGCGTCGACGCCATGGCGCGCGGCCTCGCGCACGAGCGCGCCGGTGATCAGATCGATCTCGGTGCGCCTGCGAGCTTGGACGTCCTCCAGCATCGATGGATAGTGCGCGCTGCCCCGCTGGGTTGCGAGCACGTTCATCTCCCAGGGGTCGTCGTGCAGCTCGATTCCCGCAGCCGCGGCGACCGCCTTGCCCTCCTCGATCAGGTCGTGCACGAGAAAGCCGAGGTCGGTCGGCCGATCGCGCGCCGCGAAGTGCCAGTCGTGCGGCAGGTCCGTGAGCGCCGCAACCGAGTTCACGGTCGCGTTGAAGATCAGCTTCGACCATTGCGCGGGCAGCAGGTCGGGCAGCGCCTCGACGTGCAGGCCGGCGCTCGCGATCAGCGCGGCGGCCTCCTCGACGACGGCGAACGGCGTGTCCTCGTAGGGCCCGAGCCAGGTCTCGGTGTCGAGCACGTACTCGATGTGCGTGTCCGAGTGGCGCGTGCCGCTCATGAACGTGACGCCCGAGATGATCGGCCAGGCACCCGCCGAGCGCACGGCCTCCTCGGCGCCGAGGCCGTTCAGCACGGTCATGATCGTCGCGCTCGGGAAAGCGCCCGCGCAGCGACTCGACGGCGCCCTCGAGCCCTGCCGCCTTGGTGGCGACGATGCCGAGGTCGAACGGCGCGATCTGGTCGGGATCGGCGGAGGCGTGCACGCTCGCATGCCGCTCGCTGCGGCCGCTGATGCGCAGTCCGTCGCGGCGCAGGGCCTCGGCGTGCTCCTCCCGCCGCGTCAGCACCGAGACGTCGGCGACGGCGGCCAGATGGCCGGCAAAGAGGCTGCCGATCGCACCTGCGCCTATGACGCACACCCGCTCCATCCGTGCCGTCGTTCCCTCCGGCCGGCCGTGATTTGATCAAGTATCGCGACTGCGGAGAGCCGCGTCAACGCAGCGCCCGAGGCGGCCGCTCCGACGTCAGTTCCCGGCGATCTCGGTCAGCCGGTTGCGCACGGCCCAGAGCTGCGGGAACAGCTCCTTCGTGGTCATGCCCGCGAGCACCGCGACGGGCGTTCCCTGCGTGCCGACGGCGCCGCCGCCGATCACCCGCTGCACCATCTTGACGTGCACCGAGCGCCAGATCGCGATGCGCTCGTCGAACTCGATCAGCGCCTCGGCGAGGTCGTAGACCGAGGGGTGCGCCGGCTCGCGCACGTAGACGTCGCTGAGCTCCAGGCCGCGGCGCTCGAGCAGCGCGGTGAACGCCTCCCAGAGCGGGTGGGCGAGCCGCCGCAGGCTGCCGCCAGCCCGGCGAGTCGAAGCCGCTGCCGTGGCCGAGCGCCTTGCGCAGCTCGTGGTACTCCCAGGGCGAGAGGCGCTCGAGCACGTGCAGCGCGTCGGTCACGAGGATCACGCAGTGATTGGCGCGGCCGAGCAGGCGCACGGCGAGCACGAGCTCGTCGGCGCCGATGCGCGCGATCGCCTCCTCCGTCTCGAAGACGGCCAGCTTGAGCCAGATCTCCGAGGTCTGGTGCACGGTCTGGAAGAGCGCCTCGTCGCGGTGCAGCATCTCCTCGGGCGTCTTCTGCAGCGCGAGCAGCTCGTCGGTGCGCAGGTAGCGCTCGTAGTCGCTGTCGCCGGGCCCGGGGAGGATGGGCAGCAGCTCGCCGTGCCCGAGCACCTCCTTGGCCGTCGCGTCCTCGACCGTCGGATCGTCGGATTCAGACATGCACGATCCCATCCGGGAAGGGGCTGAGCTTCTCGGGCCCGGCCGCGGTGACGAGGAAGTTGTCCTCGACGCGCAGGCCCCCGCCCTCCGGCCAGTAGCAGCCGGGCTCGATCGCCAGCACCATGCCCTCGAGGATCTCCGACTCGACCGCCTGGTGCGCGTAGGGCGGCTCGTGCGCGCGCGCGCCGATGCCGTGCAGGATCGGGTGCGTGGGCTGGCCCGGGAAGCCGAGGGCGTCGATGCCCTCGCGCACGCGCCGGTCGAGCGACGCGAAGCTGCCGCCCGGCCGGGCCGAGTCGACGGCCTCGTCGTAGACCGCCAGCAGGCCCTGCTCGAGCTCGCGATAGCGCGGCTTCAGCTCGCCGCACACGAGGTTCTTCGTGTGATCGGCCCAGTAGCCGTCGGCGCACACCCAGATCTCGAAGAGCGTCGGCTCGCCTTCCTGCACGGGCGCGGCGGAGGTCGCCGTGAACGTGCGGATCGACGGCCCCGACCAGATCAGGGAGAACGGCAGCGCGAGCTCGACCTTGCCCTTCCAGCCGGTGCCCTCGCCGTGCACGAACCCCTGCCAGGCCGCGGCGGCCTGCGCGCACGTCATGCCCGGGCGCAGCACGCCGCGCATGTGCTCCATCGCGGCCGCGGCGATCTCGTTGGCCAGGCGCATGCGCTCGACCTCCTGCGGGGTCTTCAGCGAGCGCGCCGCCACGAGCAGCGGCGTCGCGTCCTCGGCTTCGGGAAACGCGTCGAACCAGGCACGGCCGAACGTGGTCGGCTCGCCGACCATGCGATCGGAGGCCTGCGTGCCGCCGCTCAGCTCGATCGCGATGCGCCCGTAGTCGCCTGCCACCCGCGCGGCGAGCTCGAGCGCCAGCAGGCTCGGCGGGCGCGGATCGGTCGCGCTGTAGCCCGGGAAGAGCCGCACGTCCGAGGTCCAGGCGGTGCGCTCCGCATCCGCGGCGGAGGCCTCCAGGCAGATCAGCACGGGCTCGCCCTCGCGCGGGAAGACGCACGCGTCGTAGCCCTTCATGCCCCAGAAGTTCGTCAGGTAGAGAATCGCATCGGGGGCCCGCACGACGAGCGCATCGAGCTCGCGCTCGGCCATCAGCGCGCGCACGCGCTCGAGCTTCGCGTCGTCGCGCGGCCAGGTCACCAGCGCACCCGCGGCGGCGCGGGCTCGCCGTGGCCCTCCTGCCAGGAGATGACCGGGTTGCGCAGCACGCCGATGCCCTCGATCTCGCACTCCATCACGTCGCCGGGCTTGAGATAGAGCGAGGCGGCGTCGGGCGAGAAGCCCGCGACGCCCGAGACGGTGCCGGTCGAGAGCACGTCGCCGGCCGAGTAGCCGAGCGCCGAGTAGTGGCTGAGGATCTCGGGGATCGAGACCGACATGCGCGAGGAGTGCGACTCCTGCCGCGGCGTCCCGTTGACGCGCAGCTCCATCTTGAGGTTGTGCGGATCGGCGATCTCGTCCGGCGTCACGATCCACGGCCCGAGCGGGCAGAACGTGTCGATCGCCTTGCAGAACGAGAACACGCCCGAGCGCATCTCGCGCCGCTGGATGTCGCGCGCGGTGATGTCGTTGAAGATCACGTAGCCGCCGATGTAGTCGGCCGCCTGCTCGGGCGAGAACCACTTGCCCGACTGCTTCAGGATCACGGCCAGCTCGAGCTCGTAGTCGAGCTCCTCGGTCAGGTGCTCCGGGTAGATGACCGGGTCGTCCTGGCCGACCAGCGCGTCGACGTTCTGGAAGAAGACGATCCACGGCGCGATCTCGTGATCCCAGTCGACCTGCTTGCTCTCTTCCTCGTGCTCGCGGAAGTTGCCGGCCGTGTGGAAGAACTTCTTCGGCACGATCGGCGGCAGCAGCCTGGCCTCGGCCAGCGGCACCCGCCGGCCGCTCTCCTCGGCGCCGCCGCGCTCGAAGTACTCGCGCATCGTGGGAACGGCGAGCAGCGCGATCTCATCGCCGACGACATGGCCTACGGCGACGCCGGTCTCGGCGTGCTCGAACGTCACAAGCTTCACGTGGTGTCTCCGTCTCGTCCGCAAATGCGCAGGGCGGCGCGCGCATAGACCTCGGCGGTCTGCGCCAGCCCTTCGATCGTCAGGTTCTCGCCCATGGACGTGTCCATCAGGCCCGTCGACGTGCCGTAGTTGACCGTCGGCACGCCGTAGCGCGTGAGGGCCGAGGCATCCGAGAACCAGCGCGTCACGTCGCGCTCGGGCGTCGAGCCGAACACCTCGGCGTGGCTCGCGTCGACCGCGGCCACGAGCGCGTGGTCCTCCTCGATCTCGGCGCCGGGCGCCGTCACGTAGATCTCGCCCTCGATGCCGTAGTCCGGGAAGCGCCTGCGCAGGCCCCGCACCATGTCCATGACCTGGCCGCGCGCGACCGCCATGGGCTTCGTCGGAGGCACGCGCACGTCCAGGAAGAGGTCGGTGTGGTGCGGCGTGCGCGAGACGCGCCAGCCGAAGCCGCCCGAGATCGCGCCCACGTTGACGAGCGCCGAGGCCCCGCGATAGGCGTTCTCGGGATCGTTCTCCCAGGTCGGGATCCACTCCAGCACGGCGCCCATGACCTCGTGCATGCGCAGGATCGAGTTGCGGTCCCGCAGGCCCTCGGAGAAGGCCGTGTGGATGAAGTTGCCCTGCGTCCCGATGCGCAGCCAGAGCGAGCCGAAGTGGCCGAGCACGACCTTGCCCTCGGTCGGCTCGCCGAGGATGCACATGTCGGCGACGCCGCCGTGGCTCACGAGGTAGCGCGAGCCGGCCGCGTAGCCGCGGTACTGCGCGCCCTGCGCGTCGCCGTACTGCGTCTTCTCGATCTCGCCGCAGACGGCCGCGATCATGCAGTCGCCGCGCAGCGTCACGCCCGCGTCGGCCAGCGCGCGCAGCGCCTCGACGTAGCACGCGAGCGCGCCCTTCATGTTCGAGATGCCGAGCCCGTAGAGGCTGCCGCCCTCGACGAAGTGCTTCGGCTGGAAGCCCGGCACGCCCGTCAGCCAGGGCTCGCGGCCGGAGTACGAGGTGTCCATGTGCCCGTTGAACATCAGGCTCGGCCCGCCGCCCGAGCCCTCGCGGATGCCGAGCACGTTGGCGCGGCCGTCCTCGACCTGCTGCCACTGCACGCTCAGGCCCATCTCGAGGAACGTCTCGCGCATGAGCTCGGCCATCGCCTGCTCGTCGCCGGTGAAGCTCGGCGTGTCGATCGCGCGGCCCGCCCAGGCGACGAGGCGGTCGCGGTCGATTGCGATCGTCGCGCTCACGCGCGCACGCGCGGGAGAACCTTCTCGCCGAACAGGCGGATCTGCTCGTGCCGGTTCGCCCCCCAGAGCTCCAGCATGACGTGCGTGCAGCCGGCCGCCTTGTACTCCTCGATCGCGGCGACGCAGTCGTCGGGCGTGCCGGCGATGGGCTTGCAGCGGTCGAGGATGGAGTCGGTGACCTTGGCCTTCGCCGCCAGGCGCCCGCCCTCCTCCATCGCGACGGCGACGGGGCGGATCTCCTCGGGATCGATCTTGGCGAGGTCGAGCAGCGTGTCGGCCGAGCCCTGGATGTTCTGCACCTTGTTGGCGAGGTACATCCCGGCGATCTCGCGCGCGCCGTCGCGGCCCGCGTCGCGATCGCTCTCGTGGATCGAGGCGACGACGGTGCAGCCGACGTCCACCGAGGCCGGGTCGCGGCCCGCCTTCTCGGCGCCGATGCGCACGTTGCCGAGCGTGTAGCGCACGAAATCGGGCGTCGTGATGGACGGCGTCAGGAGGCCGTCGCCGATCTCGCCGCCGAGCTGCTGCATCAGCGGCGCGGTGCCGGCCACGTAGACCGGGACGTCCCAGCGCGGCACGTGCGCGTCCGGCGAGAGCGCCGGGATGTCGGCCGAGAACACCTTGCCGTCGTACTCGAAGCGCTCGCCGCCCAGGATGCCGCGCAGGATCTCGACCGAGTCGCGCATCGTGGCGAGCGGCTTCGTGACCTTGGGCGGGCCGCCCTGCTTGGTGTTGTTGAGGAAGATCTTGGAGGTGCCGAAGCCGGCGATGAAGCGGCCCGGGCCCGGCTGCCTCCTGCACGAGGCGCGCGTCCATGGCGACCTGCACCGGATGGCGCGTGTACGGCGAGATGATCCCCCAGCCGACCGTCAGCCTCTTCGTCTCGCGCGCGATGATGCCGGCCAGCACGGTCGAGGACTTGGCCTCCATGCCGTGCTTGCGCCACCAGGGATAGGCCTCGGCGAGCCAGATCGTGTCGAGCCCGGCCTCGTCCATGACGCGCGCCGACTCGAGCATCTCCTCCAGCGGCTCCATCGTCAGCTGCATCACGCCGACGCGGAACGGAACGGTCATGCCGGGCCTTCGAGCTGCTTTTCCAGCGCGGTCATGATGGCCTCGACCTGCTGGTTGATCATCGGCTGCAGCACGCGCTGGCCCATCGAAGCGAGCACGCCGGCGAGGCTCACGTCGGCCTCCCACGCCATGTGCGTGTGGTCGCCCTCGCCGCTCAGCGTGAACGACGTGGTCATGTCCATCATCGCGCCCATGCCCTTGCCCTTGCCGCGCATCGACGCGAACTCGAGCGGCCGCTCCTCGAGCTGCTCGAACTCCATCGCCATCTTGATGCCGCCGAGCCCGAGCGGCACCTTGACCTTGGCGCGCCAGTGCGTGTCGTCGATGACCTCGAAGCCCTCGACGCCGGGCATCAGGCCGGCCATGCCGGCGGGATCGCTGATGATCGCCCAGACGCGGTCGCGCGAGGCGTCGAACTCCTTGGTGCCATCGACCTTCATGCGCTCTCGACCTTCACGTCGGCCCGCGTCGCAGCCGGATCGCGCAGGATCGAGAAGACCCGGTGGTAGGGGTTGTGGCTGTCGTGGATGATGGCGCCGCCGGCCGTGCGCAGCGCGTCCTGCAGCGCGGCGCAGACGGCGTGGATGCCCGCGCCGCCGCCCTCGCCCATGCCCTTCGTGCCGAGCGGCGAGAACGGCGAGGGCGACTCGATCGCGCCGGTCTTGAGCGGCGGCATGTCGAGCGCGTGCGGCACGTGGTAGTCGTAGAAGTTGGGCGTCAGGAGGTTGCCCTCCTCGTCGTAGGCGAACGTCTCCCAGGTCGCCGCGCCGAGCGCGTGCGCCGTGGCGCCCATGACCTGGCCCTCGACGATCTGCGGGTTGATGCGCTTGCCGCAGTCGTCGACGACGGCGTAGTCGACGATCTCGTAGACGCCCGTCTCGGGGTCGATCTCGAGCACGCAGGCGTGGATCTGCATCGCGTAGGTGAGCGTCAGGTTGCCGAACTTGCGCTCGAGGTCGAGCGGCTCGAAGTGCGGGCGGTAGACGTACCGCACGTTCATCGTCGCGTCGAAGTCCTCGGGCAGGCTCGCGTTGTTGACGTTGATGATCGCGCCGAGCGCCATGAACGGCAGGGCGACCTCGTGGTTCGCGCGCAGGCGCGCGAAGCCGCCGGCGAGCTCGATGTCGTCCGGCGTGGCGCCCGAGCACGAGCGCGGCGAGCGCCTTCATCTGCACCGCCAGGCCGTCGGCCGCGCCCTTGACGGCCGAGAGGCCGGAGACCGCGAACTGGCTGGCGTAGGTGCCCGAGAAGCCGGCGTGCGAGTTCCAGTACGAGTCGTGCCCGACGCGCACGTTGACCATGTCGGGCGTGCAGCCGAGGATGTCGGCTGACGACCTGCGCGGTCGTCGTCTCGTGGCCCTGGCCCTGCGGCGTCGTGCCCAGCGTGACGACGATCTCGCCGAAGATGTCGAGCTTGACGGTCGCGACCTCGCTGTTGCCCGAGAACTGCAGCTCCGGGTTGAGGTAGGTCGACTGCGCGAAGTTGTTCGTGCCGGAATCGAGCGTCGAGCCGATGCCGAAGCCGAGCAGCTTGCCGCGCGCCCTCGCGTCGGCGCGCCGCGCCTCGATGGCGTCGTGCCCGATCAGCTCGAGCAGCGTGTCGAGCGCGCGCGGGTAGTCGCCCGAGTCGTAGACGCAGCCGCTCGGCGTCTGGTACGGCATCTGCTCGGGCTGCACGTAGTTGAGCTTGCGCAGCTCGATCGGATCGAAGTCCAGCTCGTGCGCGACGATGTCGATGATGCGCTCCGTCAGCCACAGGTGCTGCATGCGCGAGTAGCCGCGGTTGGGCGAGACGGGCGCCTTGTTGGTGATGACCTGCGAGTACTCGACGCGGATGTTGCGCCAGCGGTACATGCCGGGCGCGACCTGCACCCAGATCGCCCCGCCGAGCGGCTCGTAGCGCAGGAACGCGCCGGCGTCGTCGAGCGCCTTGCAGCGGAAGCCGAGCATCTCGCCGCTGGCCTTGACCGCCACCTCGACGTTCTGGAACCAGCGCTCGTTGCCGTGCGACATCGACTGGTGGAAGTCGGTGCGCGCCTCCGTCCACTGCACGGGCCGGTTGAGCTTGCGCGCCAGCAGGCAGCAGGCGACGAGCTGCGGGTGCGAGGTGATCTTGTTGCCGAAGCCGCCGCCGATGTCCTGCGTGACCATGCGCAGCTTGTCGAGGCCGACGCCGAGCGCCGGGCCCATCATGATCACCGCGAAGCCCGGGAACTGGTTGTTGCAGTAGATCGTCCACTGCCCGGTGCCGCGGTTGTACTCGACGAGCGCCGCGTCCAGCTCGAGCGGCGTGGAGTTGAAGCGGTCGAAGTGCAGCTCGCCGATCTCGACGACGTGGTCGGCCTCGGCGAAGGCGGCGTCGACGTCGCCCCACTCGTACACGCCGGCCCAGCTCTCGTTGCTGCCGATCTCCTCGTGGATCAGCGGCGTCTCGGCGTCGCGCGCGACGCGCGCGTCGACGACGGCGGGCAGCGGCTCGTAGTCGACCTCGATCAGCTCGGCGGCGTCGCGCGCGAGCTCGCGCGTGGTCGCGACCACGGCGGCCACGGGATCGCCGACGAAGCGCGCGCGGCCGACGGCCAGCGCGTAGTCCTTGAGCTGGCCGCCGGGAGCGGGGGCGATCTGGAAGAACGGCTCGGTGAGGATCGCGACCTCGTCGCCCGTCAGCGTGCCCAGCACGCCGGGCGCCTCGAGCGCCGCGCTGACGTCGACCGAGAGGATGCGCGCGTGCGCATAGGGCGAGCGCACGAAGTGGACGAAGCCCATGTTGTGGCGCTTCATGTCGTCGACGAAGACGCCCTGGCCCTGGACGAGGCGGCCGTCCTCCTTGCGGGGAATGCTCTCTCCGACGAACGTGCCCTTCTCGGTGCGCTCGGGAGCGACGCTGCTCACTTGGCGGACACCTCCTGCGCGGCGGCCTGCACGGCCTCGATGATGTTCCAGTAGCCGGTGCAGCGGCAGATGTTGCCCTGCAGTGCCGCGCGCACCTCGTGCTCGGAGGGGCTCGGGTTCTGCTCCAGCAGCGCCGTGGCGCTCATCAGCATGCCCGGCGTGCAGTAGCCGCACTGGAGCGCGTGGTGGGTCGAGAACGCGCGCTGCAGCGGCGTCAGCTCGCCGTCGTCCGAGGCCAGGTCCTCGACCGTGCGCAGGCGCGCGCCGTCGGCCTGGACGGCCAGCATCATGCAGCTCTTCACGGCCTGGCCGTCGAGCTGGATCGTGCAGGCGCCGCAGTTGCCGGTGTCGCAGCCGATGTGCGTGCCCGTGAGGTCGAGATCGTCGCGCAGGAAGTGCACCAGCAGTCGCCGTGCCGCAACCTCGCGCTCGTACGTCTGGCCGTTGACCTCGACGGAGATCGACCGGCTGTCACTCGGCTCGCTCAAGCTCATCCCTTCGCTCGCTGCGCAGCGGTCAGCACCGCACGCTCGCAGCAGATCTCGGCCAGCCGCCGGCGATAGTCGGCGGGTGCGTGGACGTCGGCGGGCGGATCGAGCGCATCGCCGAGGCCCGCGACGGCCGCGTGCACGGTCTCCTGCGTCAGCTCCGCACCGCTCAGGCGCTCCTCGAGCACGGTGGCGCGCTCGGGCACCGCACGAGACGCAGCCGATCGCGACGCGCACCGACGCCGGGCGCGACCGTCGCGGCCGCGCTCACGATGTAGGTGCCGTGCACGCCCGAGCGTGACGCCGTCCATGGCGTCGCCGCTCCCGGGCGCGAGCAGCGGGACGTTGACGCGCGTGAGCAGCTCGCCCTCGCCCACCGCGGTCATGTAGACGCCCAGGAAGAAGTCCTCGGCCGAGACGTCGCGCTCGCCCCCGGGCCCGAGGATCGTGAAGCGTCGCCCCGATGGCCGCCAGGAGCGGCGGCAGGTGGTTGGTCGGGTCGTTGACGCAGACGTTGCCGCCGACGGTGCCGCGGTTCTGCACCTGGCGGTCGGCGATCGTGACCGCGACCTCGGCCAGGACCGGCCGCGAGGCCGACACCTCGGGCGAGCGGGCGAGCTCGCTGTAGGTGACCATCGCGCCGATCTCCAGCGCCTTGCCGTCGGCCGAGAGCTCGATCGTGCGGAGCTCGGAGAGATCGGCCAGATCGACGAGCACCTCGGGCGAGGCGGCGCGGGCTTTCATGACGTTGACGAGCGTCTGTCCGCCCGCCAGGGCCCGCGCGCCGTCATGCGCTCCGAGGAGGCGAACCGCCTCTTCGATGCTTCCGGGGCGGGCGTACTCGACCTCTCGCAACAGCATGCGTTTGATCATATACACAGGCGGCTGGCGGGTGGTATCTTCCTCGCCGTGGCGGGCTTTGACGCGGTCTTCGTGGGTTCCGGCGTCAATTCGCTGACGGGCGCGGCGCTGCTCGCGCGCGGGGGATGGAGCGTCTGCGTGCTGGAGCGCAACGACCGCCTCGGCGGCGCGCATCCACACCTCCTCGGAGCTCACGGCGCCCGGCTTCACGCACGAGCTGATGGCGGCCTGGCACCCGCTCTTCGCGGGCTCCGCGGCCTATGCCGAGCTGGGCGACGACCTGACGCGCCACGGCCTCGAGTACCTCAACACCGATCTGCCGACCGGCGCGCTCTTCCCGGACGGCGGGGCCGCGTTCGTGACCACGTCGCTCGAGGACAACGTCGCCGAGTTCGCGCGCCACGCGACGGCCGACGGCGCCGCCTGGCAGCGCCAGTTCGAGCAGTTCATGGCCTCGGCCGATCACAGCTTCGGCGTGCTCTCGGCCGAGCTCTGGTCGCTGCAGGGCCTCGACCTCGCGCGCAAGGCGTACCAGCAGCTTCGGCCGGCGCGGGCTGCTGGCCTTCGCGGGCAGCGCGCTCGTGAGCGCGCGCGACTGGCTCGAGGCGACGTTCGAGTCGGAGCGCGCCCACGGGCTGCTCGCCCCCTGGGTGCTGCACACGGGTCTCGGCCCGGAGCAGGCCGTCTCGGGCTTCATGACGCAGGTCATCGCGTGCGCCATCCAGCTCGCTCGGCATGCCCGTGCCGAGCGGCGGCGGCGTGCGGCTGGTCGAGGCGCTGGCCGCGGTCGTGCGCGAGAACGGCGGCGAGTTGCGCACCGGCGCCGATGTCGAGCGCGTGCTCGTCTCCGGCGGCCGCGCCTCCGGCGTGCGCCTGGCCGGCGGCGAGATCGTCCCGGCGTCGCGCGCCGTGATCGCGAGCGTCACGCCGCAGCAGCTCTACGGCGAGCTCCTGCGCGAGAACGAGACGCCGCCGACCGTCTGGCAGGCCGCGCAGGACTTCCGCTACGGCCGCGCGGGCATGCAGATCCACCTCGCGCTCGACGAGCTCCCGCAGTGGGTCTCGCCCGAGGCCGAGCGCCTCGCGCGCACGCCGATGGTGCACGTCACGCCCGGCCTCGACGGCGTCTCGCGCGCGGTCAACGAGGCCGAGCGCGGCCTGCTGCCGGCCGAGGCCACGATCGTCGTCGGCCAGCCCTGCGCGGTCGACTTCAGCCGCGCGCCGATCGGCAAGTCGGTCATCTGGATCCAGCTCCAGGAGCTGCCGCGGCGGCCGACCGGCGACGCGCTCGGCGAGATCGACGTGGGCGACGGGACCTGGACCGAGAGCCTGCGCGAGGCCTACGCCGATCGCATCGTCGAGCGCCTGGGCTCGCAGATCACGAATCTCGCGCGCGCGACGCTCAAGCGCGTCGTGCTCTCGCCGGCCGACCTCGAGGGGCTCAACCGCAACCTCGTCGGCGGTGACATCTACGCCGGCTCCTGCGCGCTCGACCAGAACCTGCTGTGGCGGCCGAGCGGGCAGCTCCCGGGCCACGCGACCCCGGTCGACGGGCTCTGGCAGATCGGCGCGTCCACGCACCCCGGGCCCGGCCTCGGCGCGGGCTCCGGCTATCTCGTGGCCAAGCAGCTGCTGCAAGCCGCCGCTGCCGCGGCGCGTGTTCGAGCGCGGCACGCGACGCCGCGGGCAAGCTGCGCGCGCGCCTGCCGCTGTGAAGACTCGCCCTGAGCGAGATCTCGACGCCGGGGGCCTCGTTCGCCGAGGACGTCGCGGCCTACGCCGGCGCCGGCTTCGACGGCATCGGCATCTGGGAGTTCAAGCTCGCCGCGGACGATGACGCCGAGCATCCGGCTGCTGCGCGAGACGCGGCCTCGGCGTCGCCAACTGCGTGCCCGCGATCCCCTCCTTCCTGCAGCTCGCGCTGCCAGGCATGGAGGGCCCGGCCGATCCGGCCGAGCGCGTCGAGGCGCTGTGCGCGAGCGTGGCCCGCCTGGCGCGCTTCGAGCCGGCCTCGGTGATCTGCCTGAGCGGCCCGGTCGGCAACCGCTCCGAGGACGAGGCGCGCGCGCTCGTGCGCGACGGGCTGCGCGAGGTGGCCGCCGCGGCGCGCGCCGCGGGCGTGCGGCTGGGGCTCGAGCCCACGCACCTCTCCGAGTCGGGCGAGACGTCGTTCCTCTCGTCGATCGGCGAGGCGATCGCCCTGCTCGACGAGGCGGGTCTCGACGACGTCGGCGTGATGGTCGACTCGGTGCACGTCTGGGACACGCCGGGCCTGGCCGCCGAGATCGCGCTGCACGCCTCGCGCATCACGGGCCTGCACGTGGCCGACAAGCTCGCCCCCGGCGCTCCAGGCCGCGTGCTCCCCGGCGAGGGCGTCACGCACCCCGAGTTGCTCGTCGGGCTCCTGGGCGGGGCGGGCTTCGACGGCTACCTCGACATCGAGATCTTCTCCACGCCGGAGGCCTTCTGGGGACTGCCCGTCGAGGAGGCGGCCGCGCGCGCAGCCGCCGCGGGGCGTTCGCTGATCGCGCAATCATGAGCGCCATGGACTTTCGCGCGCTCGGCACGACCGGGCTTCAGGTCTCGCGCATCGCACTCGGCTGCGGCAACTTCGGCGGCATCGGATCCGCCCCCGAGTTCTACGGCCAGGGCGAGAGCGACGAGGAGGCGTTCGCGCTCATGGACGCCGCCTTCGAGCTCGGCATCAACGTGTTCGACACCGCCAACGCCTACGGCGGCGGGCGCAGCGAGACGGCGATCGGCAAGTGGCTCGCCAAGCGGGGCTCGGCCGTGCGCGATCAGGTGCTGCTGAGCACCAAGGCCTTCAACCCGGTCGGCGACGGCCCGAACGACCGCGGGCTCTCGCGCCGGGCGCTCTTCCGCGCCGTCGACGCGAGCCTCGCCCGGCTCGGCGCCGAGCGGCTCGACCTCTTCCTCTGCCACGAGCCCGACCCGGCGACGCCGCTCGAGGAGACGCTCGGCGCGCTCGACGACCTGCGGCGCGCGGGCAAGCTGCACTACATCGGCGCGAGCAACATCGAGGCCTGGCGCCTGGCGCGCGGCGCTCTGGATCAGCGACGTCCGCGGCCTCGCGCGCTTCGAGTGGGTGCAGTCGGGCTACAGCCTGCTCGACCGCTCGCCCGAGGCCGAGGTGCTGCCGCTGTGCGCCGATCAGGGCCTCGGCTTCTCGCCGTTCTCTCCGCTCTCGGGCGGCTGGCTGACCGGCAAGTACCGCCGCGACCAGGCGCCGCCCGCCGGCTCGCGCATGACGCTGCGCTCCGAGCCCTACGAGCACCTGCAGCGGCCCGAGGTCTTCGATGCGCTGGAGGCGCTC
Organism: uncultured Actinomycetes bacterium; assembly: GCA_963713435.1. GTDB lineage: Bacteria > Actinomycetota > Thermoleophilia > Gaiellales > JALYLC01 > JALYLC01. The sequence continues at coordinate 106,314 of CAVQLU010000010.1, read as the reverse complement.
GAGGCGATGGCCGGCGGAGCGCGGCGTCGACATGCATCGACGCTCGCGCTGGCCTGGCTGCTGGCGCATCCGCTCGTCAACCCGGTCGTCGTCGGCCCGCGCCGTGCCGAGCACCTGCAGCCCGCGCTCGCCGCGCTCGAGCTGAAGCTCGGCGTCGCGGAGCGCGACGAGATCTCCGCCCTCTTCCCGACCCGTCTCGGAGCTGCCTCATGAGCGTGCGCGTACTCAGCGGTGACGACGTGCGCAGCGCGCTCACGATGCCCGACTGCATCGAGGCGATGGATGCCGTGCTGCAGGAGTTCGCCGCCGGCGACCTCTACCTGCCGCTGCGCTCGGTGGTGCGCCCGCCCAAGTCGCCCGGCCTGATGGGGCTGATGACGGCCCACCGCGCCGGCGACGCCCCCGCCTTCGGGCTCAAGGCCGTGGCGATCTTCCCCGAGAACCCCCGCCGCGGCCTGGATGCGCACCAGGGCGTCGTCGTCGTGTTCGACGGCGAGGACGGCCGCGTGCGCGGGATCATCGATGCCTCCGCCGTGACCGCGATCCGCACCGCGGCCGTCAGCGCCGTGGCGACCCGCGCGCTCTCGATCGGGAACGCCGGCACGCTGGCCGTGCTCGGGGCGGGCGTGCAGGCCGCCGCGCACATCGAGGCGATGGCCTACGTCATGCCGCTCGAGCGCGTGCGCATCTACGCGCGCCGCGCCGAGCCGGCGCAGGAGCTCGCGGCGGCGACCGCGGAGCGCTACGGCGTGGACGCCGTAGCGGCGTCCTCCGTCGAGGAGGCGCTGCGCGATGCCGCCGTCGTCGTGCACCACGACGACGGCGCGCGAGCCGATCGTCGAGCGCGGCTGGCTGGCGCCGGGTACGCACGTGAACGCCGTGGGATCGAGCATCCCGACGACGCGGGAGCTCGTCGGGCGAGACGATGGCCGCGGCGCGCATCGTCGTCGATGCGCGCGAGTCCGCCCTCAACGAGTCCGGCGACATCCTGCTCGCCGTGCGCGAGGGAGCGCTCGCCGACGACGTGGCGCTGGTCGAGCTCGGCGAGGTGCTGAGCGGCCGCGCGCCGGGACGGGCCGACGCCGAGGAGCTGACGGTCTTCGTCTCGCTCGGGCTGGCCGTCGAGGATCTCGCCGCCGCCGAGCTGACGCTGCGCGCCGCCGAGGCGGCCGGGCTCGGCGCCGAGGTCGCGCTGTGATTCCGCTCGCCTCGATCACGCGCGCGCGTGAGACGCTCGCGGGCGTCGCCGTGCGGACGCCGCTCGTGCGCCTGCGGCTCGACGACGCCCCGGCCGAGATCTACCTCAAGCTCGAGTGCCTGCAGCCCATCGGCTCGTTCAAGATCCGCGGCGCGATCAACGCGATGGCCGAGGCGCCGCCCGGCGCGCTCGAGCGCGGCGTCGTCACGGCGAGCGCCGGCAACATGGCCCAGGGCGTGGCCTGGGGCGCGCGCGAGCGCGGCATGCCCTGCACCGTCGTCGTGCCCGACCACGCGCCGCAGACGAAGCTGGACGCGATCGAGCGCCTCGGCGGGCGCGTCCTGCCGGTGCCGTTCGAGGACTGGTGGCGCGCGATCGAGACCTCGCGAGCACCCGGGGGCCGAGGGCTACTTCGTGCATCCCGTGCTCGACGACGGCGTGATGGCCGGCAACGGCACGATCGGACTCGAGATCCTCGAAGACCTGCCCGGCGTCGACACCGTGCTCGTCCCCTGGGGCGGCGGCGGACTCACGAGCGGCATCGCCAGCGCGCTCAAGCAGGGGAAGCCCGGTACGCGCGTGATCGCCGTCGAGCCCGAGACGGGCGCGCCGCTGACGGCCTCGCTGCCGGCGGGCGAGTCGCTCGCGGTCGAGTACTCCGCCTCGTTCGTGGACGGCTCGGGCAGCCGCGCCCTCCTGCCGAAGATGTGGGGGCTCGCGCAGGAGCTCGTCGACGGCGCCGCGTCGGTGTCGCTCGACGAGACGGCGGCCGCGGTGCGGCTGCTCGCCGAGCGCGCCCGCGTCGTGGCCGAAGGCGCCGGCGCGCTCTCCCTGGCCGCCGCGCGCGCGGGCCACGGAGGCGCAGGCAAGGTGGTCTGCATCGTCTCGGGCGGCAACATCGACGCCTCGCGCCTGGTCGCGATCCTGGACGGCGAGACGCCCGCCTGATCGCAGGTACCATCAGGCTCCAGGCAGATTTGATCAAAAGGGGGCGTCCGTGGAGCAGTCCGTCAAGGTCGGCGACAAGTTTCCGGTGAGCGAGTTGGTCGCGAGCGACGGGCAGCGGCTCGACCTCGATGCGCTCGCGGGCCCGGCGGTCGTGTACTTCTATCCGGCCGACGGCACCGCCGACGTGCACGCTGCAGGCCGTCGAGTTCAACCGCGCGGTCGACGACTACCAGGCGGCCAACGTCGCGCTCGTCGGCGTCAGCGTCGACGACGACGAGAGCCACCGCTGCTTCGCGGCCGATCAGGGCCTGCGCTTCCCGCTCGTGTCCGACGACGGCGGCGAGCTGACCGGACAAGGCTCGGGCTGATCAAGGACTACGGCGAGTACGGCAAGCTCGCGGGCCGCGTGACGCTCCTGCTCGACCGCGACGCGATCGTGCGCGGAGACCTGGTCGCCCGAGGAGCAGGATCTCAAGGATCACCCGGGGCAGGTTCTCGCAGCCGCGCGCGCCCTCGAGGCGAGCTGATGCCCGGGCACCTCGTGCAGCAGTCCGACGTGCGCGCCGAAGGTGGACAACGACGGCGTCGAGACGCGCATCACGATCGACCGCTCGTGCGGCTGCCAGGCGCTCGTGCAGAGCGTCGTGTCGTTCCCGATCGGCCGCTCGCAGCGCTCCGCCATGGCCGGCCACGAGCAGTCGCTGTTCGTGCTCTCGGGCACGGCCACGCTCTACCTCGACGGCCACGGCCACCACGAGCTGGAGCCCGACACCGCGGCCTACATCGCCTCGGGCGAGTCGTACTCGATCGAGAACGACGGCCCCGATCCGCTCGTCGCGCTGGTCGTCGACGCGCCCACGCCGGCCGACGCCGACGCGCCCGCGCTCGGCACCCGGCGCGTGACGGTGAGCTTCGCGACGCAGCCCGATCTCGAGGCCGGCATCGGCCGCACGTTCCGCCTGCTCGTCGACCCCGACGTCGGCTGCTCCGGCTTCACGCAGTTCATGGGCGAGATCCCGGTCGGCCGCGCGCCCGACCACAGCCACACCTACGACGAGGTCGTCTACGTCGTCAAGGGCGAGGGCTTCCTGCACATGGCGGGCGAGACCCGGCCGATCGCGGCGGGCTCGTGCATCTACCTGCCGCCGCTGCACACGCACTGCCTCGAGAACGCCGGCAGCGATCGCATGCGCGTGCTGGGCGTCTTCCAGCCGGCCGGCAGTCCGGCCGCGCGCTACGCCGAGGAGTCGTGATGGCCACCGCGACCGGCCGCGACGCGCTGCCGCACGCCATCCGCCACCGCTTCCCGCTGCTCGAGCATCAGGTCTACCTCAACAGCTGCTCGCAGGGCGTGCTCTCCGACGCGGTGCGCGGCGCCTACGCCGACTACCTGCGCGACTGGGACGAGAAGGGCGCGCCCTGGGAGTACTGGATGGAGCGCACCGAGTCGGCGCGCGCGAGCTTCGCCGGCCTCGTGGGCGCCGACAACGACGAGGTCGCCGTCACGGCGTCGGTCTCGGCGGGCGTGAACGCGATCGCCAGCGGCCTGCGCGCGAACGCCGGGCGCGACCGCATCGTCGTCTCCGACTTCGAGTTCCCGACCGTCGGCCAGATCTGGCACGCGCAGGAAGACCGCGGCTTCACGATCAGGCACGTGCCGCAGGGCGATGCCCCCGTCGTACCGCTCGAGGCCTTCGACGCCGCGATCGACGAGCGCACGGCGCTCGTCGCGGTCACGCAGGTGTGCTACCGCAACGGCGCCTGCATCGACCTCGAGGGCGTCATCAAGCTCGCGCACGAGCGCGGCGCGCTGGTGCTCGTCGACGGCTATCAGGCGATCGGCACGATGCCGATCGACGTCAAGGCGCTCGATGTCGACCTGCTTCGTCGCAGGCGCTCTGAAGTACCTCCTCGCTTCCGCCGGCCTCGGCTTCCTGTACTGCCGTCGCGACCTCTTCGAGCAGCTGCGCCCCACCGCCACGGGCTGGTTCGCCGACGCCGACGTGTTCGCGATGGACATCCAGGACTACTCGCCGGCCCGCGACGCCCGCCGCTTCCAGGCCGGCACGCCGCCGATCCCGAGCATCTACGCCGGCATCGCGGGCATCGAGCTGATGAAGGAGATCGGCATCGCCGAGACCCGCGCGCACGTCGCCCAGCTCAACGAGACCCTGATCGCCGGAGTCGACGAACTGGGCGGCAAGGTCGTGACCCCCCGCGACCCCGCCTCCCGCGGAGCCCTGGTCGCAATCCGCTCGACCGACGAGCACGCCCTGGTCGGAGCCCTGGCCGAAGAACGCATCCTGACCTCCTCGAGAGACGGAAACCTGCGCATCTCCGCCCACTGCTACAACACGCACGAGGACATCGAAACGCTCCTGAGCGCCCTCAAGCGCCACCGAACCCTCCTAGCCTGAGCGAGCTCAAAGCCCGCCGCGCAAATTCCAGCGCGCACATCAAGGGTCTGGCGCGTCCAGGTGGGGTCTGACCCCAGGTGGACGCGTCTGACCCCAGGTGGCCGTTTGGGAGTCGATGCCACTAGACATGGGAGAAATCGGCGCTCGCCTGCCGCGGGCCGAGATCGTCTGTGCAGACGGCTGGCGCACCCGAAGTCCCGGAAACGGCCTGGTTGCGTGCCCGTCCACGTGGGGTCAGGCCCGTCCAGGTGGGGTCTGACCCCGCCTGGACGCGCCAGACCCCGTTTGAGCGGGCCGGGCGTCTTTCGGCGGTATCCTCGACGGCTTATGCGAGACAATCTCACCAAGCGCGCGTTGCGCGACGGCAAGACGGTTTTTGGGGTTTGGGTGCGGTTTCCGGATCCGACGCTCGTTGAGGTCGTTGCCTACCAGGGCTGGGATTTCATCGTTTTCGATGGTGAGCACGGCACGCTCGAGCCGCGGGAGTGCGAGAACCTCGTGCGCTCGGCCGAGCTGCTCGACGTGACTCCGATGGTCCGCGTGCCCGCCAATCAGCCGCACCTGATCCTGCGGCTCCTGGACACCGGGGTGCAGGGGTGCCACGTGCCCTGGATTCGCGACGCGGCCGATGCCGACGCCGCGGTACGCGCCGTCAAGTACGAGCCGCGCGGCGAGCGCGGCCTGGCCAACGCGCGGGCGGCCGGCTACGGGCAGCGCAGCTCCCTGGGCGAATACGTCCGCAAGGCCAACGAGGAGACCCTCGTCGTCGTCCAGGTCGAGACGGCGAGCGCCGTCGCTCAGGTTGACGAGATCGCCGCGGTCGACGGCGTTGACGTCGTCTTCCTCGGGCCCGCCGATCTGTCGCAGTCGCTCGGAGTGCCTGGCGAGATGCGCCATCCGGTCGTGCTCGAGCATCTCGAGCGCGTGGCCGAGGCGACGCTCGCGGCGGGCAAGGCGCTGGGCGTGATCGTCCCCGACGCCGAGGCAGCGCGGGCCTGGATCGAGCGCGGAGCGACCTACGTGACGACACCGCTCGAGTCGCTGCTCGCCGCGGGCACGCGCGACTACTTCACGAAGGTGCGCGGATAGGTGTCCGAGCCGCCCGCTGCCGCCAGCCACTACGGGGCGCACTACCGCGAGTTCGCGGATGAGGTCTACTCGGAGCTGCGCCGCGCGGAGTTCGGCGACGACTTCGGCCAGAACAACTGGCTCACGCTGCCCGAGCTGGAGGGGTTCGCAGACAAGCTCGCGCTCGGCGGCGGCGTTCACCTGCTCGACATCGCGTGCGGCGCCGGCGGGCCGGCGCTGCATCTCGCGCAGCTGACCGGATGCAGCGTCACGGGCGTCGACCTCGAGCAGACGGGCATCGCGAACGCCACGCGCATCGCCGCCGAGGCCGGCCTCGCGGACCGGGCGCACTTCGCGCAGGCCGATGCGAGCCGAAGGCTGCCGTTCGACGACGGCCTCCTTCGGCGCCATCCTCTGCCTCGACGCGATGAACCACCTGCCCGGCCGCGCCGCCGTCTTCGCCGATTGGGCGCGGCTGCTCGCGCCGGGCGGCCGGCTGCTCTTCACCGACGCGGTCACCATCACCGGGCTCGTCGGCGCCACCGAGCTGCAGGGGAGGAGCGCGATCGGCTACTTCGACTTCGCGCCGCTCGGCGTGGACGAACGACTGCTGCGCGAGGCGGGCCTCAGCCCGATCGCCGTCGAGGACACGACGGCGAGCATGGCCGCGGTCGCGCGGCGCCGGCGCGACGTGCGCGCCGAGCGGGCCGACGCGCTCCGGCGGATCGAGGGCGACGAGTCGTTCGAGCGCCGGCAGCGGTTCCTCGGGATCGTCACGACGCTCGCCGACGAGCGCCGGGTCTCGCGCTTCACCTACCTCGCCGAGAAGCCGCGCTAGCCCCCCGGGCGATAGCCGATGCGCTCGGAGATGTGCTCGGCGGTGCGCTTGACGGCCGGGCTGAGGCGCGCCACGAGATCCTCCATCGAGACCATCGATCGGTGCGCCGCCAGATTGATGGCAGCCGCCACCTCGCCGCTGCGCGAGCGCACCGGCGCGGCGATCGAGCGCAGGCCGTAGGCCAGTTCCTCGTTGTTGATCGCCAGCCCGGCTTCGCGCACGCGCGCGAGCTCGGCGAGCAGGGAGCGGCGCGCCGTGAGCGTGTTCGGGCCGCGCGGCGACAACTCGATGCGGTCGAGCAGCGCGGTCTGCTCCTCGTCGGGCAGGTACGCGAGCAGCACCTTGCCCATCGACGTGCAGTAGGCCGGCAGGCGCGAGCCGACGTGCAGGTTGAGATCGATGTCCCGCTGGCCCTGGCGCGAGCTGCGGCAGCGCTCGACGTAGACGATGTCCTCGGCGTCCAGGATGGCCATGTTGACCGTGTGACCCGTCTCGTCGCTCAGCTGCTGCAGGTAGGGAGCCGAGATCTCGCGGATCTCCATCGAGTTGATGGCGGAGAACCCGAGGTCGAGCACGCGCGGGCCGAGCCGGTACTTGCGCGTGAGCGGATCCTGCTGCAGGTAGCCGAGCATGGCGAGCGACGCGACATAGCGGTGCGCCGTGCTGCGGCTGAGGCCGATCTCGCGCGCCAGCTCGCTGCTGCCGAGCAGGGGCCGGCCCGGCTTGAAGGCCGACAGGATCGCGAGGCCGCGCTCGAGCGACTGCGAAAATCCCGCATCGCTGGACGAGCGACCGGGCGGGGCTGGGGAGGCCGGCTCGATGTCCCGCATATTAGAACATCGTCTTGACATTTGGAAACGTCACGGCGTACGTTCCAGACGCGCTGCGGTGCCGGCCCCGGAGGACGACACCGCGGTTTCCCTCGTCATGAAGACAAGATCCTCACCGCCCGATGCGCCACGCGGGGTATCGTCGAGAGCGATAGCGTGACGCAAGCGAAGGGACGACAAGGTCGACAGCCCGTGTTGCGCATGGGCACGCAGGAGAGGAGCACGACGTGAGCACGACGACCAGTGAGGTGCTCGAGCCTCGCCAGTTCATCGCGGGCGAATGGGTGGCGGCGACAGACGGTCGCACCTTCGACGACATCGATCCCTTCACCGGCGACGTCGTGGCGCGCGTGCCCGCCGGCACCGCCGCGGACGCGCGCGCGGCGATCGACGCCGCAGCCGCGGCGTTCACCGAATGGTCGCAGGCGCCGCCGGCCGTGCGGCAGGGCATCTTCCTGCGTGCCGCCGACATCCTCGAGAGCCGCATGGAGGAGGTCGTCGGGCTGCTGGCCCGCGAGACCGGCGCGAGCTTCGGCTTCGGCATGTTCCAGATGCACTTCGTGCCCGGGCTGTTCCGGCAGGCCGCCGGCAGCGCGTATGCACCGACGGGCGAGATCCTCCCCTCCGACATCCCCGGCGCGTTCGCGATGGGCATGCGCCGGCCCGTCGGCGTCGTGGGCGCGATCGCCCCGTGGAACGCCGCGCTGATCCTCTCGGCGCGCTCCATCGCGGCCCCGCTCGTACTCGGCAACACGGTCGTGCTCAAGCCCTCGGAGAATTCGCCGATCGTCGGCGGCCTGATCTGGGGCGAGATCTTCGAGGCCGCCGGCCTCCCGCCGGGCGTGCTCAACATCGTCACGCACGGGCCGGGCGAGGCCGTTCCGATCGGCGACGAGCTGGTCTCGAACCCGCACGTGCGACGCATCAACTTCACGGGCTCGACCGGCACCGGCCGCAAGCTCGCAGAGGCGGCCGGGCGACATCTCAAGCGCGTCGTGCTCGAGCTCGGCGGCCAGAACCCGCTGATCGTCATGCGCGACGCGGACCTGGAATACGCCGTCAACGCGACCGCCTTCGGCGCCTTCCTGCACCAGGGCCAGATCTGCATGTCGACGCGCAAGATCATCGTCGAGCGGCCGATCGCCGACGAGTTCATCGCGCGCCTGGTGACGAAGACGGAGAGCTACAAGGTCGGCGACCCGCGCGAGCGCGACACGATCATCGGGCCGCTCATCACCCCCGAGGCATCGGCAGGCGTGAAGGGCCGCGTCGACGGCGCGGTCGCGGGCGGCGCACGGGTGCTCACCGGCGGAGCGATGGAGGGCGTGTGCTACCAGCCGACGTTGCTCGCCGATGTGCCACCGGACTCCGATTTCGCCCGCAACGAGACCTTCGGACCGGTCGCCTCGATCGTGGTCGTCGACAACGCCGATCAGGCCGTCCGCGAGGCCAACGACACCGAGTACGGCCTCTCGGCGGGCGTCCTCACGAGCGACCCCGAGGCGGGCATGGCGATCGCGCGCCAGATCAACTCCGGCATCGTCCACATCAACGACCAGACGGTCGGCGACGAGCCGCAGATGCCGTTCGGCGGCGTCAAGGACAGCGGCTGGGGCCGCTTCGGCGGCACCGCGGCGGTGCACGAGTTCACCGAGCTGCACTGGATCACCGTGCAGGCAGGCACGAGGCACTTCCCCTTCTAGCCCCTCATGGCCGAACTGCTCCCACTGCCCGAGGCGATCGCAGACCTCGTGCACGACGGCGACACCGTCGCGCTCGAGGGCTTCACGCATCTCATCCCGCACGCCGCGGGCCACGAGATCGTGCGCCAGGGACGCAAGGAGCTGACGCTGATCCGCATGACGCCGGATGTCATCTACGACCAGATGATCGGCATGGGTTGCGCGCGCAAGCTCGTCTTCAGCTGGGGCGGCAACCCCGGCGTCGGCTCGCTCCACCGCTTCCGTGAAGCCGTGGAGCGCGACTGGCCCGCACCGCTCGAGCTGGACGAGCAGTCGCACGCGGGCATGGCGGCCGCCTACGCGGCGGGCGCGTCCAACCTGCCGTTCGGCGTGCTGCGGGGCTATGCGGGCACCGACCTCGGCCTGCACGGCGCGGTCAAATCGATCACCTGCCCGTTCACGGGCGAGCAGCTCGCCGCGATACGCGCGCTGCGGCCCGACGTCGGGATCATCCACGCGCAGCAGGCCGACGAGGCCGGCAACGTCCAGATCTGGGGCATCACGGGCGTGCAGAAGGAGGCCGTCCTGGCCTCGCGCCGCTCGCTCGTGACGGTCGAGGAGATCGTGCCGCGGCTCGTCCAGCGGCCCGGCGGAATCGTGCTGCCCGCGCAGGCCATCACGGCCGTCTCGCTCGCGCCCGGCGGCGCGCATCCCTCCTACGCCCACGGCTTCTACGACCGCGACAACGCCTTCTACGTCGCGTGGGATGCGATCAGCCGCGATCGCGAGACCTTCGCTGCCTGGATGCAGCGCCACGTGCTCGACACGCGCGACAGCCAGGAGTACCTGCGCAGCCTGGGCGACGCCGAGGTTCCGGCCGGGTGAGCGACGAAGCGGCAGGGGACTACACCGCCGACGAGATGATGTCGGTGGCGGCCGCACGGCGCCTGCGCGACGGGGCCGTCTGCTTCGTCGGCATCGGGCTGCCGAGCCGCGCCGCCAATCTCGCCCGCTCCACGCACGCGCCGAAGTGCGTGCTGATCTACGAGAGCGGCACGATCGGCGCCAAGCCCGAGCACCTGCCGCTCTCGATCGGAGACGGCGAGCTCGCCGAGACCGCCGACGCCGTCGTCTCGGTACCCGAGATCTTCAGCTACTGGCTGCAGGCCGGGCGCATCGACGTGGGCTTCCTGGGCGCCGCGCAGATCGATCGGCACGGCAACCTCAACAGCACCGTGATCGGCCCCTACGACCACCCGAAGGTGCGCCTCCCGGGCGCGGGTGGCGCGCCCGAGATCGCCGCCTCCTGCGGCGAGACGATCGTGATGCTGCGCCAGACGCCGCGCACCTTCGTGGCGGAGCTCGACTTCCGCTCCACCGTCGGCCAGGGCGACGGGCCGGGGTCGCGCGAGAAGCTCGGACTGCACGGCGCCGGTGTGACCGTCGTCGTGACCGACCTCGGCGTGCTCGAGCCCGATCCGGAGAGCGAGGAGCTGACGCTCACGAGCCTGCATCCCGGGGTCACCGTCGAGCAGGCCCTCGAGGCGACGGCCTGGCCGCTCAAGAGCGCGGGCACCCTCGCCGTCAACGACCCGCCCACCGCCGCCGAGCTCGAGGCGCTGCGCGCGCTCAAGTTCGCCACCGACGAGGAAGGAGCCGCGTGAGCGAACCCGCTCCCGAGCTGCAGCGCATCGACGACGACGAGCGCGCAACTCGCGATGCCGATCCCGCGTACCTCACCCCCGAATACGTCGGCACCCGCCTGCGAGCCCCGCGGCGGCCCCTGCTCCTGCTGCCGCAGACGCTCTCGGAGCTGACCGGCCCCGCCTTCGGGCACGAGGACGTGAGCGAGGGCGACAGCGACCTCACCACCCAGCACGAGGGCGAGCCGCTGGGAGAGCGCATCATCGTCAGCGGACGCGTGCTCGGCGCGGACGGCCGGCCCGTCCGCAACGCCCTGATCGAGATCTGGCAGGCCAACGCCGCCGGTCGCTACCGCCATCACGTCGATCAGCATCCGGCGCCGCTCGACCCCAACTTCACGGGCGGCGGCCGCTGCATGACCGACGACGACGGGCGCTACCGCTTCATCACGATCAAGCCCGGCGCCTATCCCTGGCGCAACCACGACAACGCCTGGCGGCCGGCGCACATCCACCTCTCCGTCTTCGGCCGGGCCTTCACCGAGCGGCTCGTGACGCAGATGTACTTCCCGGGCGATCCGCTCTTCGCCTACGACCCGATCTACCAGTCCGTGCGCGACCCGGCGGCCCAGCAGCGCATGATCAGCGCGTTCGACCTGGCCAACACGAAGCCGGAGTGGGCGCTCGCCTATTCCTTCGACGTCGTGCTCGGCGGCAGCGGCGCGACACCGCTGGAGAACGCGTGAGCCTCCCGCGCACGCCGTCGCAGACGGTCGGGCCGTTCTTCGAGTTCGGGCTCTCGTCGCGTCCGCACCAGGCCGATCTCGTCGGCGGCGGACTCGGCCGGCGCCATCCGCATCGAGGGCCGCGTGCTCGACAGCGCCGGCGCGCCCGTGCCGGACGGCCTCGTCGAGATCTGGCAGGCCGATGCCGAGGGGCGCTATGACGGCGGCTGGGGCTGGGGACGCTGCGCCACCGACGCCGACGGCCACTTCGCCTTCACGACCGTCAAGCCGGGTGCCGTGCGCGAGCCGGACGGCAGCATCCAGGCGCCCCACGTGACGATGCTCTGCTTCGCGCGCGGCCTGCTGAAGCCCGTGTTGACGCGTATCTACTTCGCGGACGAGGCGGAGGCCAATGCCGCGCGATCGCGTCCTGCGGGCGATTGCCGACGACGGCGAGCGGGCGACGCTGATCGCCGGACAGAGCGGCCCCGCCGCGCTATCGCTTCGACGTGAAGCTGCAGGGCGACGGGGAGACCGTCTTCTTCACGACTCCCGCCGTCGGGCCTGTGACGTACTCCCGCCTCGAGGGCTCCGCCGGAGCGCCGGTCGTGGTGCTGTCGAACTCGCTCGGCACGACGCACGCGATGTGGGATCCGCAGGTACCCGCGCTCCGTGAGCACTTCGCCGTGCTGCGCTACGACCATCCCGGACACGGCGAGGGTCGCGGCGAGGCACCCGTCCGCTCCGTCGAGGGACTCGCGCTCGGCGTGCTTGCGATCCTCGACGAGCGCGAGATCTCCCGCGTCTCGTTCTGCGGGCTGTCGCTGGGCGGCGCGGTGGGGATGTGGCTCGCGATGAACGCGCCCGAGCGCATCGACCGCCTCGTGCTGGCCTGCACCTCCGCGCGCTTCGGCACGCGCGAGAACTGGCTGCAGCGTGCCGCCACCGTGCGATCGTGCGGCATGGAGGCGATCGCCGACGCCGTTCTGGCCCTCTGGTTCACGCCGCGGACGCATCGAACGGACCCCGCGCTCGTGAGCGACTACCGCGCGATGATGGTCTCGGCCGAGCGCGAGGGCTACGCCGGCTGCTGCGAGGCGCTCGCCGACTGGGACCCGGGCGACTCGATCCGGGCGATCCGCGCGCCGACGCTCGTTCTCGCCGGGAGCGAGGATCCGGCCACGCCTCCCGAGCAGGGCGAGGCGATCCGGCAGCGCATCGCCGGAGCGCGCATGAGCATCCTGGCGGGCGCCGGTCACCTGGCCAATCTCGAGCAGCCCGCTGCGTTCACACAGCTCCTGCTCGATCATCTGACGACCAGCCCCGCGGTGGAGGTCGCATGAGCGCAAGCCCGGACGACGAGAGGTACGAGCGCGGCATGAAGGCGCGCCGCGAGGTGCTCGGGGACGCGCACGTGGATGCCGCCGTTGCGCGCACAACCGACTTCACGGCCGACTTCCAGGAGTACATCACGCGCAACGTGTGGGGCGACATCTGGGGCCGCCCCGGCCTCGATCGCCGCATGCGCAGCGCCGTCACGCTCACGGCGCTCATCGCGCTGGGCCGCGAGGGCGAGCTCGCGATGCACGTGCGCGCGGCCCTGCGCAACGGCCTGACGGTCGACGAGATCAAGGAGATCCTCCTGCAAACAGGCGCATATTGCGGCGTTCCCGCCGCCAACGGCGCGTTCGCGATCGCCCAGGCGGTGCTCGCAGAGGAAGGCGCCGCTGTGACGCGCGCCGTCCTGCTGTCGGCGGTGCGCACGCCCATCGGCCGTCACGGCGGCGCGCTGGCGCAGGTACGGCCCGACGACCTCGCCGCGATTGCGATCAAGGCGGCGGTGGAGCGCGCCGGCGTCGACGCGGCCGAGATCGAGGACGTCTACTTCGGCTGCGCCAACCAGGCCGGCGAGGACAACCGCAACGTCGCGCGCATGGCCGCGCTGCTCGCGGGCCTGCCGCAGTCGGTCGGCGGCGTGACGCTCAACCGGCTCTGCGCGTCGGGCCTCGCGGCGATCTCCGCGGCCTGCCATGCCGTGATCGCAGGCGACGGCGAGCTCTTCGTGGCCGGCGGCGTCGAGTCGATGAGCCGCGCGCCGCTGGTGACGGGCAAGCCCGAGCGCGCCTTCCCGCGCGGCGACCGCGTGCTCTACGACAGCACGCTCGGCTGGCGCTTCCCGAATCCGGCCATGGAGGCGATGTTCCCGCTCGAGAGCATGGGCGAGACGGGCGAGAACGTGGCCGAGCGCTACGACGTGACGCGCGAGGATCAGGATGCCTTCGCGCTGCGCTCCCAGCAGCGCTGGGCCGCGGCGCAGGCCGCCGGGCGCTTCGCCGACGAGTTGATCCCGGTCGGCGATGTGGATGTCGACGAGCACCCCCGCCCCGACTCCACGCCCGAGGCGCTCGCGAAGCTGCGCCCGGCGTTCCGCCCCGGCGGCACGGTCACGGCCGGCAACTCGAGCGGCATCAACGACGGCGCGGCCGCGCTCGTGATCGCCAGCGAGGAGAAGGCGGCCGCGCTCGGCGCCGAGCCCTTCGCGCACTTCGTGGGCAGCGCGGTCGCAGGAGTCGACCCGCGCATCATGGGCATCGGGCCGATCCCCGCCGTGCGCAAGCTGCTGGCGCGCACCGGCGTGACCGCCGAGCAGCTCGACCTGGTCGAGCTGAACGAGGCCTTCGCCTCGCAGAGCCTGGCCGTCGTGCGCGATCTCGGACTCGACGAGGAGCGCGTCAACGTCAACGGCGGCGCGATCGCGCTCGGACACCCGCTCGGCATGAGCGGCGCTCGCCTCGTCGTCTCGCTGGCGCACGAGCTGCGCCGCCGCGGCGGCCGCTACGGCCTCGCCACGCTGTGCGTCGGCGTCGGCCAGGGCCAGGCTGCGCTCTTCGAGCGCACGGCCGGGCGCTGATGCGCACGCAGGTCGGCATCGTGGGCGCCGGGCCCGCGGGCCTGATGCTCGCGCATCTGCTGCAGATCGCCGGCATCGAATCGGTCGTGCTGGAGTCGCGCAGCCGCGAGCACGTCGAGCAGCGGATTCGCGCGGGCGTGCTCGAGCAGGGCACGGTCGACCTGCTCGACGCGTGCGGGCGTGGGCGAGCGCATGCGCCGCGAGGGACTCGTCCACCGCGGCATCGAGCTGCAGTTCGAGGGCGAGCGCCACCGCATCCCGCTGAGCGACCTCGCCGGGGGTCGCACGATCGTCGTCTACGGCCAGACCGAGGTGGTGAAGGATCTCATCGCCGCGCGCCTGGCAAGCGGCGCGCCACTGCATTTCGAGGTGGAGGACGTGAGCGTGCACGGCCTCGACGGCGAGCGTCCGTCGCTGCGCTTCGAGCACGAGGGCCGCCGGCAGGAGCTCGAGTGCGACGTCATCGCGGGCTGCGACGGATTCCACGGAATCTGCCGCGCGAGCATTCCGGAGGGCGTGCTGCGCACGTTCTCGCGCGACTACGCGTTCGGCTGGCTGGGGATCCTGGCGGCCGTGGCCCCGTCGAGCGACGAGCTGATCTACGCCCACCACGAGCGCGGCTTCGCGCTGCACAGCCTGCGCTCGCCCGAGCTCAGCAGGCTCTACGTGCAGTGCCGGCCCGACGAGGATCATCGGCGAGTGGCCCGATGACCGCATCTGGGAGGAGCTGCAGCTGCGGCTCGGGCTCGACGGCTGGACGCTGGCCGAAGGCGAGATGCTCGAGAAGGGCGTCACCGGCATGCGCAGCTTCGTGGTCGAGCCGATGCGCTACGGGCGCCTCTTCCTGGCCGGGGACGCCGCGCACATCGTGCCGCCGACGGGAGCCAAGGGCCTCAATCTCGCGATCGCGGACGTGCGCGTGCTGGCCGAGGCGCTCACGCACTGGCACGAGACGGGCAGCGGCGAGCTGCTCGACGCGTACTCGGAGACCTGCCTGCGCCGCGTCTGGCGCGCCGAGCACTTCTCGTGGTGGATGACCTCCATGCTGCACCGCTCGCCCGACGGCGATCCGTTCGAGCAGGCGGCTGCAGGTCTCGCAGCTGCGCAACGTCGTCGCCTCGCAGGCGACCGCGACGATGCTGGCCGAGAACTACGTCGGACTCGAGCAGGTCTGACGGTGTTCGACGCGATCTTCGCCCCGCAGGCACTGCTCGACGAGCTGGGCGACCGCGCCTGGCTGCAGGCCATGCTCGACTGCGAGCGCGCCCTCGCAGAGGCCGAGGCCACCGCGGGGGTGATCCCGCCATCGGCAGCCGGGGCGATCGCCGCGGCCTGTCGCGCGGAGCTCTTCGACAGTGACCTCATCGCACGCGAGGGACGGCGCGTCGGCAATCCCGCCGAGCCGCTCGTCCGTGCGCTGCGCGCCGCCGTCGGCGGCGATGCGGCCGGCTACGTGCACTACGGAGCGACCAGCCAGGACATCGTCGACACGGCCGCGATGCTCGTCTGCCGGCGGGCGCTCGAGCTCGTACTGGCGGACGTCGCCGGGGTCACCGCGGCCTGCGCGAAGCTCGCCGAGACGCATCGCGCGACTCCCATGGTCGCGCGCACGCTGCATGCAGCAGGCGCTGCCGACGACGTTCGGGCTCAAGGCCGCGACCTGGCTGGCCGGCGTGCTCGAGGCGCAGAAGCTGGTGCTGGACGCGCGCGCCGCGCTCGCGTTGCAGCTGGGCGGCGGGGCAGGCACGCTGGCGGCGCTCGGGGCCTACGGGCCCGAGGTGGTCACGCGGGTCGCGGGCGACCTCGGCCTGGCCGAGCCGGTGCTCCCGTGGCACACCTCGCGCGTGCGCGTCACCGCGCTCGGATCGGCGCTCGCGACGCTGGCCGGGGCGCTCGGCAAGATCGCCCTCGACGTGGTGTTGCTGGCGCAGACCGAGGTGGGCGAGGTGAGCGAGCCCGCGGGCGAGGGACGCGGCGGATCCTCGACCATGGCGCACAAGCGCAACCCGGTCGGCTCGACTCTCACGCTGGCCTGCGCGCGACGCGCGCAGGCCGAGGCAGGCCTCCTGATCGGCACGCTCGTGCAGGAGCATGAACGCGCGGCGGGCGCCTGGCAGGCCGAATGGGACGCCATCGCCGGCGTGCTGGCGGCAGCGGGCGGGGCGGCTTCGAACATGGCCGAGGTGCTCGCCGGCCTGCAGGTCGACAGCGAGCGGATGCGACTCAACCTGGCCTCCACGCGCGGTCTGATCATGTCGGAGCGGCTGGTGTTCGCCCTCGCCGACCGCCTCGGGCCGGCAGATGCCAAGGCGCTTGTGAGCCAGGCCGTGGCACGCGCCGCCGACCACCGCACCGAGTTGCGCGACGAGCTGGTCGCCGACGCGCGCCTGCCGCTCAAGACGGCCGAGCTCGACGAGCTGTTCGCCCCCGAGACGTACGTGGGCGCGGCCGATGCGTTCATCGACCGCGCCCTGGAGCTGTACCGCAGGGGCCAGACGTTCTGACGGAATGTCAGGCAGGCACGACGCGCAGGTTGACGAGCCTGCGGGCCGACACGCCCGCGATCAGCTGATCGCCCTGCTTGCGTGCGCGGATGAACATCACGAGCGTCGCGCCGTTCTGCAACGGCAGCTTGCTCGTCGGGTGCAGCGTCTGGGTCGCCGTGCCATCGGAGCCCGTCTTGCTCTCCGGCGGCTGCGAGGCCCGGCCGAAGGGCAGGCCCTCGATGAACACGATGGCGTTGCGCACGACGTAGCCGCGCGAATCCGAGATGTGCACCTTGGCCGTGAATGCGGCGCGCGAGCGCAGCGGGTTCGGCGAGAACGACACCTTGTCGATGATCAGCTGATCGGGCAGCGAGACGTCGCTGACGTCGATCGACTTGGCGCCGGAAGGCAGGACGACGAGGCTGGGCGGGTTGAGCGCGGCGATCGTCGCCGTCGGGCCCGTGATCTGCGTCTGGCTGCCGAGCGCGTTCTTGGCCGTCACGGCCAGCCGGATCGTCTTCCCGGCATCAGCGGCTGCGAGCACGTAGGTGTTGTTCGTCGCGCCGGTGATCGCGGCGCAGGCCGCACCGGTGGTGTCGCAGCGCGACCAGGCGTAGGTGAACGTGATCGGAGCCGCTCCGGCCCAGGTGCCGTTGGCGGCCGACCAGGGTCTGGCCCTCGGTGGGCGTGCCGGAGACGGTCGGCGGCACGCTGTTCTGCGGGCCGGCGCCGGACTGGATCACCGGCGGTGACCGCCGAAGGCGAATCGGTCGTGCCGCCCGCATCGGTCGCCGTCGACGACGACGCGATCGGTCTGGCCGACGTCGGCCGAGGTCGGCACGTAGGTCGTGGCCGTCGCGCCGTCGATGTTCGCGCACGCGGTGCCCGTGTCGCTGCAGCGCTGCCACTGGTACGTCACCCCGGTCGGCGGAGTGGCCCATGTGCCGGGCGTGACCGTGAGCGTCTGGCCGGCGGTCGGTGTGCCCGTGACGGCCGGGGCGGTGACGATCGCCGGGCCTCCTGCGCCTGTTGCGCTGGCGCTGAACGCCGCGGCCCCAACTGCGAGTGCGGCGGCAAGCACGAGTGCCACCGCTCGCTTATGACGTCGTGCTTTCATCGTCGAACCTCCGGGCAGAAATGGGTGGTCTCGTACACCCTTGCGCCGAGATGCGAACAGACCCTCACCATCTCGTCAGGGTTCCGTAAGGGCCGAGCGCGTTCCCTACAGCGCCGCGAGTGCCCAGCCGCAGGCGACCGCGAGCAGCCCGGCGACGAGGCTGATTCCGACGTTTGCCGCCGCAACGCGCGCCTGCTCCGCCTCGACGAGCCGCTCGCTCTCGAACATCCAGGTCGAGAACGTCGTGTACGAGCCGAGGACGCCCGTGCCGAGAACGAACGCCGTGTCGCCGCCGACGCCGCGGCCGAACAACCAGCCGAGCGCCAGCGAGCCGCTGAGATTGACGACCAGGGTGCCGTACGGGAACGTCGTCGCGTGCCGCAGCCGGAACCACTCGTGCACCGCGAAGCGCGCGAGGGCGCCGATCGCCGAGGCCGCGGCGACGGCGAGCACGAAGAACGCGGTCCCCATCAGCCCGCCCTCCGCCGCGCGACCGCGCTCGCGAGCACGACCGCTGCGAGCCCGGCGACCAGCGTGGCGCCCGCATAGGCGAGCGCGAGCCCGCCGTGTCCATCGTGGATCATGCGCGCCAGCTCGAGCTCGAGCGTCGAGAAGGTCGTGAGCGCACCGCAGATGCCGACGCCCACGAACGCGAGGGCCAGGAGCGGCGGACGGCGGCGGCCGAGCAGGAGCGTGACGGCGAAGCCGAGGATCAGGCAACCGGCGATGTTGACGCAGAAGGTGGCCCACGGCCAGCTGCCCTCGTGCAGCGGTGCGAGCTTGACGGCGCCGCCCGCGGATCAGACCGCCGATCGCGCCGCCCGCGGCGATCGCAGCCACGACATGCCCGTGCGCGGGGGCCCGGCTCTCGCCCGCCGCCACCGCTTCACTCGCCACCACGACCACCTCCGACCTCACGCATTGAGAGCCAGCAAGTGTCCTGAGTCGGAAGTCGCGACTCAGGACACTAGGAGCCATCAGCGCCGTCGGCGCGGTTTCCGCGAGCCCCATCGCGATCGTGTGTTTTCAGCATAGCGAGCCTGCGCAAGCCTTTGCAGAACGCTTGCAGAGCGCTGACAGCCGTCTGCGAGACTCGCTTTCATGCACAACTATCGCCTGCGCCGCCGCTCGCGCCCCGCCTTCATCGCACTGGCCTTCATCGTGCTCACCGCGGGCGCTGTCGCCGTTGCGGCTCCCGTCGCCCAGCGCAGCGCTGCCAAGGCACGCGCGGTCGCCCCGCCCAAGATCGGCGACACCCACATCGGCAGCGACGATGCCGGCGACACGCTGGCCGCCTGGACGCGCGGGAACGAGCATCGAAGCCTCCGTGCAAGCCGGCCGGCGCCGGCGCCTGGAGCCCGTCGCAGGTGCTCGTGCAAGATGAACTTCCCGGTCGGCTACTGGAGCCTCGCCGTGGGCCGCGACGGGCTGGCGCTGCTGGTCTGGGAGCGCCGCATCGGAGCGACGTCGACGATCTGGGCGCGCACGGCCCGGCTGCCGGGAACGACGTGGAGCCCGGCGGTGCGCATCTCCGGCCCGGCGGGCGTGGGCGTGCGCGCCGTCGTGCAGGCCGCCGTCGCCCCCGACGGCCGGGCGATCGCGGTGTGGCGCGAGCGCCACGGGCCGGAGCTACGTGCTGCTCGGCGCAGCGCGAGCGGCCGGCGCCGGCGCCTGGACGGCTCCCAGCCAGTCCCTCGGCAGCGCCTGCCCGGGCGCCTTCACCCCCGAGCTGAGCGCGGGCGGCGGCCCTGCGACGGCCGCCTGGGTGTGCTTCGAGCGCAACCGCACGACGCGCCTGCGCAGCGCCAAGATCACGGCGTCGGGCGCGCTCGCCCGCACGTTCACGATCGCGCGCTGAGCAGCGCTAGCCCAGCGCGCGGTCGAGGTCGTACGCGGCCGAGATCAGGCCGAGGTGCGTGAAGGCCTGCGGGAAGTTGCCGAGCGCCTCGCCGCTCGCCCCGATCTCCTCGGAGTAGAGCCCGAGGTGATTGGCGTAGCCGAGCATCTTCTCGAACACGAGGCGCGCCTCGTCCAGCCGGCCGGCGCGCGTGAGGCACTCGACGTACCAGAAGCTGCAGAGCGAGAACGAGCCCTCGCGGCCCGGCAGCCCGTCGTCGGCGGCCTCCTCGGTGTCGTAGCGGAACACGAAGCTGTCGCTCACGAGATCGTCGCGAATCGCATCGAGCGTCGAGAGCATGCGCGGATCGGTGGGCGCGATCATCAGCACGAGCGGGAGGATCAGCACGCTCGCGTCGAGCACGTCGCTGTCGCCGTACTGGTTGAACGCCTGGCGCGCCTCCGACCAGCCGTGCGTCATGACCCACTCGTAGGCGGCGTCGCGCGCGGCGCGCCACTTGATCGTGTCGGCGGGCAGGCCGCGCTTGGTCTGGATGCGGATCGCGCGGTCGAAGGCGACCCACGTCATGATGCGCGAGTAGGTGAAGTCGCGCCGGCCGCCGCGCACCTCCCAGATGCCCTCGTCCGGCTGATCCCAGTTGTCGGCCAGCCAGTCGAGGATCGGTGCGCATCTTGACCCAGAGCGTGTAGGAGATCGGCATGCCGCCGCGCTCGGCCAGGTAGATGGCGTCCACGACCTCGCCGTAGACGTCGAGCTGGAGCTGATCGGCTGCGCCGTTGCCGATGCGCACCGGCTGGGAGTCGCGATAGCCGGAGAGGTGCGGGAGCTCCTCCTCGGCGAGGTCGCTGCGCCCGTCGATGGCGTACATGACCTGCAGCGGCGCGCCGTTCTCGCGCACGTTGCCGCGCTCGTGCAGCCAGGCCAGGTAGCTGAGCGCCTCCTCGCGGAAGCCCAGGCGCAGGAACGCGAACATCGTGAACGCCGAGTCGCGCAGCCAGCAGTAGCGGTAGTCCCAGTTGCGCGGCCCGCCGATGTGCTCGGGCAGGCTCGTCGTCGGCGCCGCCACGACCGCGCCGGTCGGCAGGTACGTGAGCAGCTTGAGCGTGATCGCGGAGCGGTCGACCATCTCGCGCCAGCGGCCGCGATAGCGGCTCTGGCCGATCCAGCGCGCGCCAGAACTCGACCGTCTCCTGGAACGAGCGCTCGACCGCATCGGCATCCCAGGCGGGGCCCGGGAGGTGCCCGGAGAGCACGAATGAGGCGCGCTCGCCGCGCGAGAGCGTGAACTCCGCGACGGCGGCGCCCTCCTCGGCCTGGAGCGCGATCGCGCGGCGAGCGCAGCTCGCACATCTTGTCGGCCGCCGTGAACGTCGCCAGGCCGTCCGTCGATCGAGAGCCGGTGCGGCGAGCGGGCGTAGTCGAAGGCGGGGGCGCAGCGGAGCCGGAAGCGCAGCGAGCCGCGCACCACCTCGACGCGCCGCACGATCGAGCAGTTCGCGCCGCCCAGCGGCATGAAGTCGACGACCTCGCCCACGCCGCTCTCGGTGAAGAAGCGCGTCACCAGCACGGCCGTGCCCGGCAGGTACAGCTGCTTGGTCGTGAACTGCTCGCCCGTCGGCTGCAGCGAGAAGCTGCCGCCGATCTCGGCGTCGAGGATCGCTCCGAACAGGCTCGGCGCGTCGAAGCGCTCCGGGCAGAACCAGTCGATCGTGCCCTCGTTGCCGACCAGCGCGACGCTGTGCAGGTCGCCGATGATCCCGTGGTGCTCGATCGGCAGGTAGCCGTCGGCGGAGCGCTCCTGCTCGCGCCGGTGCTCCGGCGCCACCCGCGCCATCTAGGCGGCCCCGGCGACGGCCTCGGGCGCCGTGAGCCGCGCCGCCTCCGCCGCCAGCATGGCGGCGCCGACGATGCCGGCCTGGTTCCTGAGCTCGGCCGGCACGCACTTCACGCGCGAGGGCAGCTCGTGGATGAACTTGTCGGCGTCCTTGCTGATGCCGCCGCCGATGATCACGAGATCGGGCCAGAAGAGCGCGTCGATCTCGTCGACGTACTCGGCCAGGCGCTTGCTCCAGGCGTGCCAGCTCAGGCCCTTGGTCTCCTTGATCGATGCGGCCGCGCGGCGCTCGGCGTCCTTGCCGCGCAGCTGCAGGTGCCCGAGCTCGGTGTTCGGGACGAGCGCGCCGTCGAGGAAGATCGCCGAGCCGATGCCCGTCCCGAGCGTCAGCATGAGGACCGTGCCGCCCTGGCCGCGCCCGGCGCCGAAGCGCATCTCGGCCAGGCCGGCGGCGTCGGCGTCGTTGCCGATCACGAGCCGGCGGTCGAGCGCGTCGGCGAACAGCGTGTCGGCCGGCGTGTCGATCCACGAGTGGTCGATGTTGGCGGCCGTCTTGACGACGCCGCCGAGGATCACCGCCGGGAAAGCCGATGCCGGCGTGCAGCTCGCGCGGCAGGTCCGCCACGAGCCCGGCAGTGGCCTTGACGACGGCCTTGGGCGTGGCCGGGTGGGGAGTCTCGACGCGGACGCGGTCAGTCTTCAGTTCGCCGCTCGTCGTCTCGACGATCGCGGCCTTGATGCCGGTCCCGCCGACATCGATACCGATCATCTCCATTCACCGCACGTTACGCGCACCGGCGGCCGTGCGGATGGCCGTTCGGATCCGAGGCGGGCGCGTGCGAGACTGGAGGCCCCGAGCCGCCACTCAATCCACCGCCGGAGGACCTGCGACATGCAGCTCGGAATGATCGGCCTCGGTCGCATGGGCGCCAACATCGTGCGGCGTCTCATGCGGGACGGCCACGAATGCGTCGTCTACGACGTCAACGAGGCCGTGATCGCGCAGCTCGAGAGCGAAGGCGCGATCGGCGCGCGCACGCTGGCGGAGTTCGCCTCCAAGCTGACGACCCCGCGCGCGGCCTGGATCATGGTGCCCGCGGCGATCTGCGGCGGCACCGTCGAGGGGCTCGCGGCGGTGCTTCGAGCGCGGCGACATCATCATCGACGGCGGCAACAGCTACTACCGCGACGACATCGACCGCGGCAAGCGGCTCGAGCCGCTCGGCATCCACTACGTCGACGTCGGCACGAGCGGCGGCGTGTTCGGCCTCGAGCGCGGCTACTGCATGATGATCGGCGGCGAGGACGAGATCGTCGCGCACCTCGATCCGATCTTCCGCACGCTCGCGCCCGGCGTCGACAGCGCGCCCCGCACGCCCGGGCGCAGCGGCCCGGCCGACGCCCGCCGAGCACGGCTACCTGCACTGCGGCGGCCACGGCGCAGGGCACTTCGTGAAGATGGTGCACAACGGCATCGAGTACGGGATCATGGCCGCCTACACCGAAGGCCTGGCGATCCTCAAGAAGGCCGACATCGGCCTGCGGGAGCACGCCAAGGACGCCGAGACGGCGCCGCTGCGGAATCCCGAGTACTACCAGTACCGTTCGACATGCCCGACGTCGCCGAGGTCTGGCGCCGCGGCAGCGTGGTGGGCTCCTGGCTGCTCGACCTGACCGCGGCGGCCCTGCAGGAGGATCCCGAGCTCGCGCGGCTTCTCCGGGCACGTGTCCGATTCGGGCGAGGGTCGCTGGACGGCGCTCGCGGCCGTCGAGGAGGCGCGTGCCCGCGCACGTGCTCGCCGCCGCGCTCTACGAGCGCTTCAGCTCGCGCGGCGAGGCCGACTACGCCGACAAGCTCCTGTCGGCCCTGCGCAAGCAGTTCGGCGGCCACGACGAGCAGAAGCCGCCGGCGTGAAGGGCGACGCCCTCGTCCTGTTCGGCATCACCGGCGACCTCGCGCACAAGAAGCTGTACGGCGCGCTGGCCGGACTGGAGGCCGCCGGCGCGCTCGACGTGCCGGTGATCGGCGTGGCCTCGAGCGACTGGGACGACGACAAGCTGCGCGCCGAGGTGCGCACGGTGCTCGGCGCGAGCGTCGACGCCGCCGTCGTCGATCGCCTCTGCGGACGCCTGCGCTACGTCAAGGGCGACTACAGCGACCGCCGCGACCTACCGCGCGCTGCGCGACGCGCATGGGAGGCGCCGAGCATCCCGTCTGCTACCTCGCCATCCCGCCCTCGCTCTTCGACGACGTCGCGCGAGGGGCTGGCCGGGCATCGACGTCCAGCGCGGCGGGCGGATCGTGCTCGAGAAGCCGTTCGGGCGCGACCTCGCGAGCGCACAGGAGCTCAACGCGCTGCTCCACCAGCTACTTCTCCGAGGACGCGATCTACCGCATCGACCACTTCCTCGGCAAGGAGCCCGTCCAGAACCTGATGGTCGTCGCTTCGCCAACACGCTGCTCGAGCCGGTCTGGAACCGCCACTACGTGCAGAGCGTGCAGGTGACGATGGCCGAGTCCTTCGGCGTCGAGGGGCGCGGCTCGTTCTACGACGGCGTCGGCTGCCTGCGGGACGTCGTGCAGAACCACCTGCTGCACATGGTCTGCCTGCTCGCCATGGAGCCGCCGATCTCCTCGGAGCCCGACGCGCTGCGCGACGAGACCGTGAAGGTCATGAAGACGATTCGGCCGCTCAAGTCCTCCGACTACGTGCGCGGCCAGTACGCGGGCTACCGCGACGAGCCGGGCGTGGCGGCCGGACTCCGACACGGAGACCTACTGCGCCCTGCGCGTGCACCTGGACTGCTGGCGCTGGGCCGGCGTGCCGTTCTCCATCCGTGCGGGCAAGGCGATGGCCGAGACGGTGCAGGAGGCGGTCGTCGAGCTGCGGCAGCCGCCGCGCCTGCTCTTCGCCGACCACGATCACCACCCCGAGCCGAACGTGCTGCGCTTCCGCATGAAGCCCGACGACACGATCACGCTCGAGATGCAGGCCAAGCAGCCGGGCAGCAAGATGGTCAGCCGCCGGGTCGACCTCGACGTGGCCTACGAGGAGGCGCTCGGCGGCGAGGGTCCCGAGGCCTACCAGCGCCTGCTGGGCGATGCGCTCGCCGGCGACCCGCGGCTGTTCGCGCGCCAGGACGCCGTCGAGGCCGCCTGGCGCGTCGTCGACCCCGTGCTCGAGAAGCACGCTCCGGCTCTGCCCTACGAGCGCGGCTCCTGGGGGCCGGAAGAGGCGACCCGCGTGCTGCCGGGCGAGCGCCGCTGGCGCGCCCCGCGCGTCGAAGGCCCGAGCGGGTTGATAGTTGATCACAGCTGCGTGAAAGCGCGTAGACTCGGCGACCTTGTCCGCGAACGCAGACAATCTCGCCGCTGTTCGCGGTTCGTACGAGGCATTCGGACGCGGCGACCTCGACGGCGCCACGGCGATGATGGACGACTCCATCGTCTGGCACCAGGCGCAGGGCCTCGACCACGGCGGCATCTACAACGGCCTCGCCGCGGTGCGCGCGAACGTCTTCGACCCGCTCGACGAGCAGTGGTGGGAGGACTTCGACGCGACGCCCGACGAGATCCTCGCCGGCGACGAGCACGTCGTCGTGCTCGGCCGCTACACCGCGAGGGCCAAGGGCAGCGGCAAGCCGCTCGACGTCCCGTTCGCGCACGTCTGGAAGTTCGCCGGCGGCAAGGCCGTGCGCTTCCACCAATTCACCGACACGCGCGGCTGGGTCGAGGCGCTCACCACCTGACGCCGGCCCGGCGCACCCCAACATTCGGCACCTTTCCCTCGTCCTAGCAGGCCGAGACTACGTATCCGCGTTTCAACCTCGAAGAGGAGCTCGTACATGAAGAAAACCAAGCTTCCGCTGATCGCAGCGATGGCAGCGGCCACCGCGCTGGCGGCCACCGTCACTGCTGCGCCGGCCAGCGCGCAGTCGACGCGCGCGTCCGCGCTCAGCTGCAACAAGACGCTCGACATCGGCATGCTCGCTCCCCTCACGGGCGGCGCCGGCTTCATCGGCCAGGAGCAGCTCTCGTGGGCCAAGCTCGCGGTCAAGACGCTCCCCAAGACGATGGGCCTGAAGGTCAAGCTCGTCCCCGGTGATGCACCGGTCGAGCAGGGCCCGTCCGCCGCGCAGTCGGTCGCCCAGAAGTTCATCGCCGACAAGAACATGGTCGCCATCCTCGGCGGCTCGACCTCCGGCTCGGTCGCCGCGACGAGCAAGGCGTTCCAGCAGGCCGGCCTCGTCCAGGTCTCGTCGTCCGCCACGCGCACGACGCTCACCAAGGGCGACAACCAGGAGGCGACCAAGGCCTTCTTCCGCGTCGTCCCGGCCGACGATTACCAGGGCCCGACCGACGCCAACTACATGATCAAGACGCTGAAGGTCGAAGAACGTCGTGCTCTTCGACTTCCAGGAGCCCTACTCCCAGGGTCTCTCCGGCGAGGCCGAGAAGGTGCTGAAGGCAGCGGGCGTGACGACGAGCCATCAGTCCGTCCCGAACACCGTGACCGACTTCTCGTCCTACGTGACCAAGGTGCCGAGCGACGCCGACGTCGTGTTCTTCCCCTCGCAGAAGCCGGGCGACGCGCAGACGTTCGCGAGCCAGCTCGCCGAGCAGGGCAAGAAGGCCAAGGTCTTCGGCGGCGACGGCACCAACGACCCGTCGTCCTTCAAGGCCGCCGGCTCGTACGTCTCCAACTTCGCCCCGCAGATCACGAGCATCGCTGCGGACAAGGCCGTCATCGACGCCTGGAAGAAGGACAACCCCGGCAAGGCCGTCGGCTCCTTCGGCCCGCCGACCTACGGCGCGGTCCAGGTCATCCTCTCGGCGCTCAAGAAGTCCTGCGACGCCGGCAAGGGCTCGATCGCGAAGCGCTCCGCGCTGATCACCTCCATCAAGAAGGTCAGCATCAACACGGGTTGGATCCTGGGCGGCAAGTTCGCCTGGTCGAAGGTCAACACCAACGACCCCAACACGAGCAAGTTCTACATCATGCAGATCCAGCCGAACGGCTCGTACAAGCTCGTCAACTAGGCGAGAGCACAACGACGTTCGTCCAGAGGGCGGTCCGGCTTGATGCCGGGCCGCCCTTCGGCGTTTCAGGCCGATAACTGCGGCGCTGGAGCCACCCACGCGCACGGGTCGAGAACGCCTTAGACTCGGCGCTGCGCTTTGGACACCTTCACGCAACTCACGCTCAACGGCCTGACCGAGGGCAGCACGTACGCGCTGATCGCGCTCGGCTACACGCTCATCTACGGCGTGCTCAAGTTGCTCAACTTCGCCCACGGCGACGTCTTCATGGTGGGGACGTTCATCGGCTTCGGCATCCTCAAGGTGCTGGGCGGCACGAGCGACCCCGCCGTGCCGGTCTGGCTCCTGCTCACGCTGATGATGGCCGGCTCCATGGCGGGCTGTGCCGTGCTCGGCGTGAGCATCGAGCGCTTCGCCTACCGCCCCCTGCGCGACGCGCCACGCATCGCTCCCCTGATCAGCGCCCTCGGCGTGTCGTTCTTTCTCGCGAACTCCATGCAGCTGATGTTCGGGGCGCAGCAGTACGACTACGGCATCTTCAATCTGGACGGCGGCTCGCTCTTCTTCCGGGGCTTCTCGATCGGCGATGTCCACATCCCGCTCATCCGCATCATCACGATCGTCTCGGCCTTCGTCCTGATGGTCGTGCTCTGGTTCCTCGTCACGCGCACGCGCACGGGCAAGGCCATGCGCGCCACGTCGTTCGACCGCGAGGCGGCGGCGATGATGGGCATCGACATCGACCAGCGTGATCGTCTTCACGTTCGTGATCGGCTCGGCGCTGGCGGGCGCGGCGGGAGTGATGTTCGCCCTGCGCGTGCCGACCGCTGCCTCGATCGGCTTCATCATCGGCCTCAAGGGCTTCACTGCAGCGGTGATCGGCGGCATCGGCTCGATCCCCGGGGCCATGCTCGGCGGGCTGATCCTCGGTTTCGCCGAGGCCTACACTGCCGGCTACTGGACCACGCGCTGGTCCGATCTCGTGATCTTCTCCGTGCTGATCGTGTTCATGCTCTTCCGCCCGCGCGGCCTGCTCGGCCAGGAGGGCATCACCAAGGTATGAGCGAGCCCGCCGACCCCACCGAGCCGCCGACCCCGTCGGGCCCCGCAATCGGGCAGGACGAGTGGGTCGCCCGCCACGGCGAGCGAAGCTCGCAGCAGGCGGGCTTGATCGGCACGATCAACGAGCGCCTGCACCGGGTCCCCTGGTGGGGCTGGCTCGTGCTCTTCGTCGCCTCCTTCGCGCTCATGCCGGCCGTGGCGCACAGCACCTACGTCCACCGCGTGGCGTTCGACACGGTGCTCTACATGCTGCTGGCGCTCGGCCTCAACGTGGTCGTGGGCTGGGGTGGCCTCCTCGACCTCGGCTTCGTGGCCTTCTACGGCATCGGCGCGTATTCGTACGCGATGCTCAGTTCCGACAAGTTCGGCATCCACGCGCCGACGTTCGTCGTCATCCCCTGCGTGATCATCATCGGGGCGACCGCCGGCTTCCTGGTCGGGCTGCCATCGCGCCGGCTGAGCGGGGACTACCTCGCCATCGTCTCGCTGTTCTTCCTCGAGATCTTCCTCACGCTCGCCACGAACGGCGACCAGATGTTCGGCCACGACTTCACGGGCGGCGCCAACGGCATCCTCAACGTCGACCCGCTGCACTTCTTCGGCCACGACCTCGTGGTCCAGCACGAGGGCGCCTTCGCGCTCTCCTACCTCTACGTGGCGGTCGCGATCTTCGTGGTCGTCTACGTCGCGCTGCACTTCGTCAACCAGTCGCGTACGGGGCGCGCCTGGCGCTCGCAGCGCGAGGATCCGCTCGCGGCCGAGGCGATGGGCATGCCGGTCAACCTCATCAAGCTGATGGCGTTCGCGTTCGGCGCGGGCATCGCAGCGCTCACGGGGACGCTCTTCGCGTCGCTCAACGCGAGCGTCTTCCCGCTCACGTTCTCGTTCCCGCTGCTGATCACCGTCTACACGATGGTGATCCTCGGCGGACAGGGCAACATGGCCGGCGTCACGGTGGGCGCGGTGCTCGTGAGCGTGCTTCTCGAGCTCCTGCGCGATCCGGGCGATGCGCGCATCCTCTTCTACCTCTTCGGGCTGCTCGCGATCCTCTTCTCCTTCGGCAAGACGCGGAAGCTCGCCCTGGTGCTCAGCGCGATCGTCGCGTTCGGCTTCGCAGCGCACTGGATAGCGGGCGGGATCGACAACGACTGGATCTCCGGGCCCTCGTCGAGCGGCCTCGACCGCGTGCTCTCGCACTGGCTGATCATCCCGACCCACATGGTCAACTGGCTCGGGCCGGTCAGCTACATCAGCCTCATCGCGCTCATCCTGGTGCTCACGCTCGTGCACGGCTGGGTGCGGTACGCCCTGCTCGTGCCGACGGTCTACCTGGGCACGTTCGTGTGGGAGAACGTCCTGCTCGCGCAGCCGGACGCCACGCGCTACATCGTGCTCGGCGTGATGCTGATCGTGCTCATGATCGTGAGGCCGAATGGCCTCTTCGGCGAGCGCAGAGTCGAGATCGTCTGATGGCCGAGCCGCTCCTCGAGCTGCGCGGGGTCTCCCTGGCGTTCGGCGGCCTCACGGTCGTGTCGGGCCTCGACCTGACGGTGAACAAGGGCGAGATCGTGAGCGTGATCGGCCCGAACGGCGCCGGCAAGACGACGCTCTTCAACCTCGTCACCGGCATCTACGAGCCGGACGAGGGCGAGATCCTCGTCAACGGGCGCAACGTGGTCGGCATGGAACCGCACCAGATCAACCGCCTCGGAGTCGCCCGCACGTTCCAGACGCTGCGGCTCTTCCTCAACCTTTCGGTGCGCGAGAACGTGATGGCCGCGGCCTACGGGCGCACGAAGGCCGGCGTCTTGCGCTCCATGCTGCGCACGCCCGGGATGCGTCGCGAGGAGGCGGAGATCCGCGCGCTGGCCGAGGAGAAGCTCTCGTTCTTCGGCGAGCGGCTCAAGGGCTATCGCTGGGATCAGCCCGCCTACAGCCTCTCCTACGCCAATCGCAGGCGACTCGAGATCGCGCGCGCGATGGCGACCGGGCCGGAGATCCTGCTGCTGGACGAGCCTGCCGCCGGCATGAATCCCGTCGAGACGCACGAGATCACCGAGCTGATCGGCCAGCTGCGCAGCGAGGGCGGCTACACGATCCTCGTGATCGAGCACGACATGCACGTCGTCGAGGGCATCTCCGACCGCGTCGTCGCCCTCGACCACGGCGTCAAGATCGTCGAGGGCTCGTTCGAGCAGGTGGCGACCGATCCGCGCGTGATCGAGGCCTACCTCGGCACCAAGGCCGCGGTGACCAAGTGAGCCTGCTGAAGCTCGAGGGCATCAACACCTACTACGGCCAGATCCACATCCTGCAGGACCTGAACCTCGAGGTGAACGCGGGGGAGCTCGTGTGCCTGCTGGGCGGCAACGCCTCCGGCAAGTCGACGACGCTCAAGACGATCCTCGGCATCGTCCGCTCCCGCACCGGCACCATCACGTTCGCCGACGAGGACGTGACGACGCGCACCACGAGCCACCGCATCAGCCGCGGCCTCGCGATCGTGCCGGAGAACCGGCGCCTGTTCGGCCCGATGACGGTGCAGGAGAATCTCGAGCTCGGCGCCTACCTGCACGGCGGGGGGAGCAAAGAGGACTACGAGCGGGTCTACACGCTCTTCCCCCTCTGCTACGACCGGCGCGGGCAGTTCGCCGGCACGCTCTCCGGTGGCGAGCAGCAGATGGTGGCGATGGCGCGCGCGCTCATGTCGCGCCCGAAGCTGATGCTCATGGACGAGCCCTCGATGGGCCTCGCTCCGATCCTCGTGGAGCGCAGCTTCGAGATCATCAAGCAGGTGCACGACTCGGGCGTCGCCGTGCTCGTCGTCGAGCAGAACGCGAACGTCTCGCTCTCGATCGCCGACCGCGGCTACGTGCTCTCGACCGGCCGCCTGGTGCTGGAGGGCAAGGCCGCCGACCTGCTCAACGACGAGGGCCTGCGCAAGGCCTACCTCGGGCGCTAGCCGGTCTCTGCGGCCCACGCGCGGAAGGCAGCGAGCAGCTCGCTACGCACCGCCGGGGCGATTTCCTCGACGCGGACCTGACCCGTCGCGACGATCGTCGCGCGCATCTGCTCGATGTAGAGCGTGCAGTCGGCGCAGTCGGCGATGTGCCGGTCGAAGTTGACGCGGTGAGATGGCGGCAGGACGCCCTCGAGGTAGTCCGTGAGGTACTCCGCCAGCTCCTGGCAGGTGGGCTCCTGGGTGCTGAAGTCGGTCATGCGTAGTACTCCGCGAGCGCCTGCCGCAGCTTCGTGCGCGCACGGTGCAGCAGCACGCGCTGGTTGCCCTCCGAGAGGTCGAGCAGATCGCACACCTCATCGGCCCCGAAGCCCTCGACGTCGCGCAGCGTGACCACGCGGCGCTGCACCTCGGGCAGCTCCTCGATCGCCTCGTAGACCTTCTCGATCGCCTCGCTCGAGAGCGCGAGCTGCTCGGCACTCCGGCTCCACGGGCGAATCGGCGATGCCCAGTGGCCTGCGCCGGGATCGGGTGCCTGCACGAAGCGCTCGGGATCCACGGCGGGGCCGTCCTCGTCGTCGCGCACGAGCGACGAGAACGGCGCCGAGCGCGCCTCGCGAACGCCGCGGGTGCGGGCCAGGTTCATCACGATGCGGAAGAGGTAGGTGCGCAGGGACGAGCGCCCCTCGAACCTGTCGAGACCGCGCAGCAGGCCGATCCAGGCGTCCTGGACGACCTCCTCGGCGCTCTCCTGGGTGGAGACGTACTGACGCGCCACGCGCACGAGCGACGCGTGGTAGCGATCGACGAGCTCGGCGAAGGCGCGCTCGTCGCCGGCGCGCAGCGCGGCCAGCAGGGCGGCCTCGCCCCTCCGCTCCCCCTGCTCACTCGCGCGCACGTGCTCACGGTCCCCAGTCTCCATCGGCGCGCCGACGTTACAACGCGCAGCCGCCGCTTGCCCGTCAGGCAGCCGGAATGTCCTCACATCGCGTACCGTTGACCTGCGTATGACATCTATCGACACGCGCGAGGCGGCTCCGTCCGAACGGGCAGACGACGGATCGTTCCGCCGGCGCGAGTCGCGCTTCCGCGAGTTCGTCAGCGCCGACGGCAGCACGGGCTATCCCGCCGAGCGCGGCCGCTACCACCTCTACGTCTCGCTGGCCTGCCCGTGGGCGCACCGCACGATCATCTACCGGCACCTCAAGGGTCTCGAGGACGTCATCTCGATGACCGTCGTCGACCCCGAGCGCGACGAGCGCGGCTGGGCCATCACCGATACGCGCGGGACGACGCCCGACCCGGTCAACCACTTCTCGTTCCTGAGCGAGGCCTACGTCGTCAGCGACAGCGACTTCGACGGGCACGTGACGGTTCCGGTGCTGTGGGACAAGCAGGGCGGCCGCATCGTCAACAACGAGTCGAGCGAGATCATCCGCATGCTCGACCGCGAGTTCGATGCGCTCGCGACGCATCCCGAGCGGCGCTACTGCCCGGACGAGCTGCGCGCGGAGATCGACGAGATCAACGCGTTCGTCTACGAGAACGTGAACGACGGCGTCTATCGCACCGGCTTCGCCCGCACGCAGGCCGCCTACGAGCGCTCGTTCGGGAAGCTCTTCGACGCGCTCGACGAGCTCGACGCGCGGCTCTCGACGCGCCGCTACCTGCTCGGCGACACGATCACGGAAGCCGACTGGCGCCTCTTCCCCACCCTCGCTGCGGTTCGACCCGGTCTACGTCGGCCACTTCAAGTGCAACCTGCGGCGCATCGTCGATTACCCGCAGCTCTCGGGCTACCTGCGCGATCTCTACCAGCAGCCGGGCATCGCGGCGACCGTCGACATGGATCACATCAAGCGCCACTACTACCGCACGCATCCCTCGCTCAACCCGCTCAGGATCGTGCCCGTCGGCCCGGCGCTCGACCTGACCGCGCCCCACGGGCGCGGCTAAGCGGGCACGAGCACGGGCTTCGTCGTCGCCGAGGCGCTCTGCCCGGGCGCAGACGCCGTCACGCGACACGAGAGCCGGTGGTTCGCATCGGCGGCCACGACGGTGTGGCGCGGCGAACGCGCGGCGAGCGGCTTGCCGTTGCGCAGCCAGCGGTAGCTCAGCTTCAGCGCGCCCGTGTGGTTCCACGTCCCTGGGTGGCACACGAGCTTCGTTCCGGCAGCCCGGCTGCCCGTGACGCGCGGGGCGGCGCGCACGCCGAGTTTCGCGTGGGCGAGGACGTCCGCGCTCTCGGCAGTGGCGGTCGGACCGGTGCTCGCCGTGAGCACGACGCGGCAGGTGATGCTCTTGCCGGCGTCGTCCCTGGTCAGCCGGTAGGTCGAGGTCGTCGTGCCGGTCGCGATGCCACTGCGGAGCCAGGCGAGGGCGAGCGTCGAGGTGCCGGGCCACGTCCAGGTCCCGCTGTGGCAGGTGAGAGTGGAGCCGACGATAGCCGTGCCGGTGACGGCGGGCTTCGTCGCATTCACGGGCGGCGCCAGGGTGACCCCGGCCGAGGTGCCGGGCGCGCTGATGCCTTCGCTGTAGGTCGCATACACGCCGACCGCGTAGCTGCCCGGCTGCAAGTGCGGGAACGAGACCGAGGTCGTGCCCGGTGCCAGGGTCTGGCTCGACACCGTCGTGCCCGCGCTGTTGACGAGCACCGCGGTGAGGCCCGTCGCGAGGGTCGCCGGATCGGGCAGCGTCGCAAGCGCTGCGACGATGCCATCGGCGCTGAGAGAGGCGGTCACCGTCGGAGCTGCGAACGGCGGCGTGAAGGGAGGCGGGGGCGCAGGATTGCCGGCGATCACGCCGGCGACCCACGACTGGATCGACGAGACGCGCGTGTAGAAGCCGGCCGCGGCGTTGCACGGCCGGTAGCCGTAGCTGACGATCCCGATCTCGACCGGGCCGGCTGGCCGTGTTCTCGACGAGCGGCCCGCCGCTGTCGCCATTGCACGTCGACGGGTTGAACCCGGGCGCCGCGGCGCACATGTCGTAGCCCGGGTAGAACGGGTCGCCGAACGACCCGGCGGCACACGTCGCATTCGACTGCACGGTGACGATGCCCGCTTGCAGGGTCGTCGACGCCGTGGCGCCCGACGCAGGCGATGTCACGCCCCAGCCCATCGCCGTGGCCTGCTGCCCGGCCGCGTACAACGCCGATTGAGCGGGCGTGGCGAGCGGGATCGTCGGCGCATTCGCCGCCAGTGGCGCCGAGAGCTTGAGCAGGGCCGCATCACCCTGCAACGTGCTGGGGTTGTAGTAGGGGTACGGGACGACCGTGCTCACCAGGAGTTGCGCGCCGAGCGTCGTCCTGTCGGAGATGCCGACGGTCACGCGATAGCTTCCAGCGTCGAGGGGCGTAGTGCCACCGTTCTCGTCGACCGAGCAATGGCCGGCGGTGAGAATCCATTGCGGGGCCACGAGGGAGCCCGAGCAGAGGAATCCGCCAGCGCCCACGTAGGTGATCGAGGCGGCGTACGGCGCCGCTCCATCCGGCACCGTCGTGCCGCCGATGATCTGCGCGATCGGCGGCTGTGCCGAGGCGGGCGAGACCGCGGTCAAGCCCAGCGCGATGGCGCAGAGCGCTCCGAGTATCTGGGGGATACGCATAGTGGTGGAGCCTACGTGCTCACGTGTCGAAAATCATCAGCCGCCGGAGGGACGCGCCGCCACCGCCGTGACCTCGATCGAGAGGTCCGGCACGATCAGCTGCGCGAGCACCGTCACGCGCGCCGGGTACGGATCGGAGAACGTGCGCACGAAGGCCTCGTTGAAGGCCTCGAAGTCGGCGCGATCGGTCAGGTACGTCGTGACGTGCACCACATCGGCGGCCGAGCAGCCCGCCGCCTCGAGCGCCTTCACGAGGTTCGCGAACGTCCGCCGGGCCTGACTGGCGAAGTCGTCGGCGACGATCTCGCCGCTCTCGTCGGTCGAGATGACGCCGGCGAGGTGGACGTAGCCGGCGGAAACGGCGGCCGGGGAGTACGGGATGTCGAGCCCGCCGCCAGGGGGGCTCGCAGGGTTCCAGGAGCGCGTCATCGCGCTGCATCCTAGGACGTTCGAGCGGGCGCCTGCCCCTGCACCCGCCCCGCCGCGACGAGCGCGACGGCGGCGAGCCCGATGCCGACGGCGATGCGCCAGTGCTCCTCGAAATTCTCCTCGTACGGGATGAACCAGAACAGCGCGGGGACGATCCAGATCCACCCGAACGTCCGCCGCGCCAGCGCGATGGGCACGAGGAGCAGCACGAAGTAGTGCAGCCAGACGATCGGCGAGAGCGCCAGTGCGCCTGCCAGCGAGAGCGCGAGCGAGCGCTCGTCGAAGCCGCGGCGCCCCTCGCGCCAGCAGAACGCGAGCAGCACCAGACCGATGCCGACGGCGAGCGCACGCGCGAGTGCCGGCCCGAACCCCAGAGCCAGTCCGCCGGCGACCAGCGAATACCCGCGCGACTGCTCCTCGGAGGCCAGCACCTGCAGCAGTTGCGGATAGTCGGCGAGCCCGGCGAAGCCGATGACGGCCCACCCGAGCGCACTCGCGACGAGTGCGAGCAGCGCGCCGCGCACGGCGATGCGCGTCCTGCCGGTGGCGATGAGCCAGACCCCGAGCGGCCACAGGAAGAGCTTGGCCACGACGATCAGCGCCAGTGGAATGGCCGCGCGCGCCTGCTCCCGCCAGCGCCACACGAGCGCCAGCCCGAGCGCCAGAAGCGGGGTCAGAGCCCCGAGACGGATGTCGTGCAGGACGACGATCGAGAGATACGCGGCGCCGTAGCAGCGCCAATCGCGCACGCCGAGCACGGCCAGCGTGGCCGCCACCGCCGCGATCAGCGCGACCGTGACGATGCCGGCCGCGAGCGGGAACGGCAGCGCGCCGAGCGGGATCAGCAGGAGGGCGACCGGCGGCGGATAGACGAAGCGATCGCCGGGTGCGACGCCGGCGGCCGTCGGCGGCGGATACGGGTTGCGGCCGTCGAGCACGTCGCGCGCCGCCTGCCAGAGCGAGCCGTGGAAGTCGAACGCGTAGCGGTTGCCGATCGCGCCGATGATGATGAACAGCGCGAGGGTGACCGGAAGCACGGCCAGCAGCAGGATCTCGCCCGTGCGGCGAGCTGCCGTGAGCGAGCCTGCCAGCGGGTTGGAGGGTGCGACCTGCGCCACCCTCTCGTCATCGGCAGATGCGGCGCGGGTGTTTAACCCGACACTAGTGCCGGGAGTGCGTCGCGCGCACGAGCATCGCGACGAGATCGCGCATCAGGTCGTCGACGTGCTCGATGCCCACCGAGAGGCGGATGAGGTCGTCGGGCACCTCGAACCCGGAGCCCGCGAGCGAGGCGTGCGTCATCGCGCCCGGATGCTCGATCAGGCTCTCGACGCCGCCCAGGCTCTCGCCGAGCGTCCACACGCCGGTCTCGGCGAGCGCGGCATCGACCGCCGCGCGACCGCCGTGCACGCGGAACGCGATCATGCCGCCGTAGCGCCGCATCTGGCGGCTCGCCGTCTCGTGGCCAGCATGCGACTCGAGACCCGGGTAGAAGACCTCGCTGACGGCGGGCGACTCCGTGAGCCAGCGCGCGATGCGCTCGGCGTTGTCGCAGTGGCGCTCCATGCGCACGGCCAGCGTCTTGGCGCCGCGCAGGGTGAGGAAGCAGTCGAGCGGCCCGGGCACGGCGCCCATCGAGTTCTGGATGAAGTGCAGGCGCTCGGCGATCGCGGCGTCGTTCGTCAGCACGGCGCCGCCGACGGAGTCGGAATGCCCGCCGACGTACTTCGTGGTCGAGTGCACGACGATGTCGGCGCCGAGCGCGAGCGGCTGCTGCAGATACGGGCTCGCGAACGTGTTGTCGACCACGACGAGCGCGCCGGCCGCGTGCGCCCGCTCGGCGACGGCCGCGATGTCGACGATCTTGAGCAGCGGGTTCGACGGCGTCTCCAGCCAGACGAGATCGGCCGGCTGCTCGAAGGCCTGCCGCAGCACGCCCTCGTCGGTCAGGTCGGTGAACTCGTAGGCGTAGCCCTTCGGCTCGTAGAGCTTCGAGAAGAGGCGATAGGTGCCGCCGTAGACGTCGTTGATCGCAACCGTGCGGGTGCCCGGCGAGAAGAGCTCCATCACCGCCGTCGTCGCGCCCATGCCGGAGGAGAAGCAGATGCCGTGCGAGGCGCCCTCGAGTGCGGCCAGGCAGGCCTCCAGCGCCGTGCGCGTGGGATTGATCGTGCGCGCGTAGTCGTGGCCGCCGCGCATCTGCAGCACGCCGTCCTGGGCGTAGGTGCTCGTCTGGTAGATCGGCACGTTGACCGAGCCGGTCAGCGCGTCGGGCTCCTGTCCGGCGTGGATCGCCTGCGTCTCAAACTCCACTCTCGATCTCGCTCCTCTCGAGCCCGAGCACATGGGCGAGCCGCGCAAGCGCCTCGCGCAGCGCGCGCGGCCTCGGCCGCTTCTGCCAGTGCACCGCCAGCGCCCGCAGCGTACCGGCCTTGCGGTCGGCCTTGACGTCGATCCGGCCGACGATCTCCGCACCGTCGAGCAGCGGCAGCACGTAGTAGCCGTAGATGCGCGTGGGGGCCGGTTTGTAGATCTCCAGGCGGTGCTCGAACCCGAACAGGTGCTCGGCTTCGAAGCGATCCCAGATCAGGTTGTCGAAGGGCGAGAGCAGGAAGGCGCCGGTCGGCTTCTCGTCGCCCGCGATCGCGCGCTCGGCGTCCTCGGCCGGCACGAGCCAGCTGTCGCCGAGCTCGCTCATCCGCAGCGCGCTCCAGCACGCCCGAGTCGACGAGCTCCTCGATGGCCGGCGCCAGCGTGCGGCGCTTGCCCTTGACGCGGTAGTAGTCGGAGACGCGCGCCTCGCTGGCGATGCCCCGCGCTCGCACGGCGCGCTCGACCTGCATGCGCCGCGTGGCCTCGAGCGAGGGCTCGGGCGCCCCCAGGATCTCCTCGGGCAGGACGCGCTCGGGCAGCGCGTAGCGGCGCTCCATGCCCACGCGTCCGGCGATCGCGAGCTCACCCGCCGTCCAGAGCGCCTCCAGGACGCGCTTGGCGGGCGTCCACTCCCAGTAGCCCTGCCCGGCGCCGCCGAAGTCGCGCGCGGAGATCTCGTCGCGCTCGCGGGCGACTGCCATGACCTCGTCGGCGAGCTCCTGGTTCTCGCTCAGGATCGGCCCGAACCAGCGGTGGAACCGGCCGCCTTCGCGCTTGTCGCGGCGGAAATGCGGCTCGTCGACGGCCGGCAGCAGGCAGGCCTCGTGCGCCCAGTACTCGAACACGCGCCCGCTGCGCAGGAGCGCGTCGTGCGTGTCCGGCGCGAGCTTCCCGCAGCGGCTCGCGAGCACCAGCCGCTGCGAGCGGTCGACGACCGAGATCGAGTCGATCTGGACGCAGCCCAGCCGCTCGATGCAGGCCACGATCTCGTTGCGGGCCGCACGCCGCCGGCGCGACGCCAGACGCTGCGTCCCGACCGCATGGCGCCGAGCGGCTGCGAGCGCGATCTCCCTCACGTCAGAGCAGGATCATCGAAGCTCAGGCGTGGGCGAGCCACTCGAGCACGTCGGCGCGCGTGAGCACGCCGACGGGCGTGGCTCCGTCGGCGACGAGCACGGCCGGGCTCGACTGCAGATCGAGGTAGACGTCGTCGAGGCGGCGCGCCGACTGCACGATCGGCAGCGGGATCGCTCATCAGCTCGGAGGTCGGAGCCTCGAGCGCTCCGCGCCCGTCGCGCATCGCGCGGTCGAGCAGCGTGCGCTCGTGCACGCAACCGACCACATCGCCGTTGGAGATCACCGGCAGCTGCGAGACGCCGAAGCGCTGCAGCAGGGCGATGGCGTCCGCGACCGGCTGCTGCGGGTCGACGCTCAGGAGCGCCGGCACCTCGCCGCTGCGCGCGGCCACGAGCTCGCCCGCGGTGGGCGGTCGCGCGGCGTCGTCGAACATGCCGTGCACGAGCATCCAGTCGTCGTTGAAGACCTTCGAGAGGTAGGGGCGCCCGCCGTCCGGCAGCATCACGAGCACCGTCTTGTCCGGCGGCAGCTCGGCGGCGACGATCAGCGCGGCGTGCAGCGCCATGCCGCCGGAGGCGCCGATCAGGATCGCCTCCTCGCGCGCCACGCGGCGCGTGGCGGCGAACGCGTCGCGGTCGGAGACGCGGATCCAGCGGTCGACGATCTCGCGGTCGAACGTCGAGGGCCAGAAATCCTCGCCGACGCCCTCGATGAGGTACGAGTGGACCTCCTTGCTCGAGTAGATCGAGCCGATCGGGTCGGCGCCCACGATCTGCAGACCGGGCTTCTTCTCCTTCAGAAAGCGGCCCGTGCCCGAGACCGTGCCGCCCGTGCCGACGCCGGTGACGAGCACGTCGAGCTCGTCGCCGAGCTGCTCCCAGATCTCCGGCCCGGTGGTGTCGTAGTGCGCCTGCGGGTTGGCCGGGTTCGAGTACTGGTTCGGGTTGAAGGCGCCCGGCGTCTCCTCGGCCAGGCGCGCGCGAGACCGAGTAGTAGGAGCGCGGATCCTCGGGCTCGACCTCGGTCGGGCAGACCACGACCTCCGCTCCGAAGGCGCGCAGCAGCGCGATCTTCTCGCGCGACATCTTGTCCGGCATCACGAACACGCAGCGGTAGCCGCGCTGCGCCGCGACCATCGCCAGCCCGACGCCCGTGTTGCCCGAGGTCGGCTCGACGATCGTGCCGCCGGGGCGCAGCAGACCCGCGCTGCTCGGCCGCCTCGATCATGGGCAGCCCGATGCGATCCTTGATCGAGCCGCCCGGGTTCATGTACTCGAGCTTCGCGAGCACCCGCGCGCCGCCGGCCGGCTGCATGCGGGGCAGCCGAACGATCGGCGTGCCCCCGACCAGGCCGAGGATCGTGGGAAACTCGCGCACGGCCGGGATCGTAGCCGTGCGGCCCGCCGCGCTAGTGGCGTGAAGTGGCGGCGGCCCGTGAAGACGAGCGTGCCGCCCGGCTTCTCGACCGCGGAGATGACCTCGGCGTCGCGCTTCGAGCCGCCCGGCTCGATGATCACGCGCACGCCGGCGTCGAGCGCCGCCTGCACGCCGTCGGCGAACGGGAAGAAGGCATCGGAGGCCAGCACGGCGCCGGCGACCGGCGTGAGCGCCTTGCCGAGCGCCAGCTGCGTCGAGTCGATGCGCGACATCTGCCCCGCGCCGATGCCGACGGTGGCGGTGTCGCGGGCGATCACGATGGCGTTCGAGCGCACGTGCTTGACGACGCGCCAGGCGAACATGCAGGTCGCCCCACTCGCGCTCGGTCGGCGGCGCGCCCGCAACGACCTCCATCGTGTCGCGGTCCTCGGACTCGGTGTCGCGATCCTGAATCAGCATGCCGCCGAGCACGCGGTGGGCGTCGCGCTCGCCCGGCGTCGGGCGGCGGCGCTCGTCCGACTCCAGCAGGCGCAGGTTCTTGCAGCTTGCTCGCGCAGCAGGTCGACCGCGCCCTCGCCGTAGCCCGGGTGCGTGCAGCACCTCGACGAACTGCTGCGGCGACGAGCTCGGCGAGCTCGCGCGAGAGCGGGCGGTTGACCGCCACGACGCCGCCGAAGGCCGAGGACGGATCGGCGGCGAGCGCCTTGCGGTAGGCCTCCTCGGGCGTCGATGCCAGCGCGCAGCCGCACGGGATTGCCGTGCTTGACGATCACGCAGGCCGGCACCGTGAACTCCTGCACGAGCGTCGTCGCGGCGTCGAGGTCGAGCAGGTTGTTGAACGAGAGCTGCTTGCCGCCGTGCTGCGTCACCATCGAGAGCAGGTGGCGGCGCGCGCCGGCCTCCATGTAATACGCGGCGCGCTGGTGCGGGTTCTCGCCGTAGGCGAGGTCGGTGACCTTGACGAGCTCGCTCAGATGGCGCTCGGGGAACGACTCGGTGTCGGAGAACCAGTTGGCGATCGCGATGTCGTAGCCGGCGGTGTGCGCGAACGCCTCGGCCGCCAGCTCGCGACGCGTGTCGAGGCTGAGCTCGCCGCCGGACTCGCGCAGCTCGTCGAGCACGAAGCCGTAGCGCTCGGGATCGACGAGCACCGCGACGGCGGCGAAGTTCTTGGCCGCCGCGCGCACCATCGCCGGCCCGCCGATGTCGATCGACTCGACGACGTCGGACTCGCTCGACTCGCGGCGGGCGGCGACGTGCCGGAACGGGTAGAGGTTGACGATCACGACGATCGATCGGCTGGATGCCGTGCTCGGCCAGCGAGGCCTGGTCGCCCGCGTCGTCGCGGCGCGCGAGCAGCGCGCCGTGCACGCTCGGATGCAGCGTCTTGACGCGGCCGCCCAGCATCTCCGCGACGCCGGTCAGGTCCTCGACGCGCGTCGAGGCCAGGTTGTGCTCGCTCGAGATAGGCCGCGGTGCCGCTGGTCGCGATCAGCTCGAAGCCGAGCTCGACCAGTCCGTGAGCGAGCTCGAGCAGGCCGGTCTTGTCCGAGACCGAGATGAGCGCTCGCTTGTCCGTCACGTGCGTGCCTTCCTGGCGATGGCGTCGAGATCGAGGGCGCCGCGGGCGACGTCCTCGACGACGGCCGGCAAGAGCCGGTGCTCGACCGCGTGGATACGAGCGCGCAGACCCTCCGGAATCTCATGGTAGTTCACCGGCAGGCGCTCCTGAGCGACGATCGGGCCCGCCGTCCAGCACCTCGTCGACCAGATGCACGGTCACGCCGGTCTCGGCCACGCCCGCCGCGCAGCGCGTCCTCGATCGCGTGCGCGCCGGGAAACGCGGGCAGGAGCGAGGGGTGCAGGTTGAGCACGCGGTCGGGGAAGCGCGTCAGGAACGGCGCCGTGAGCACGCCCATGAAGCCGGCGCAGACGACGAGCTCGACGTCGCGCTCGGCCAGCCAGTCCGCCATCGCGCCGTCGCGGCGCTCGCGGTCGCCGCCGTGGCCGGGCAGCGCGAAGACCGCGGACTCGATGCCGGCCGCGCGCGCGCGCTCCAGCGCGAAGGCGTCCGGGTTGCTCGAGCACACGCCCGCGATCGTCGCCGAGCGCCCGTGCACGCGCTCGATCAGCGCCCCCAGGTTCGAGCCCGACCCCGAGACCAGCACGCCGAGCCGCACGGAGCTAGACGTCCTCCAGGTAGTCGACGCCCTCGCCCGGCACGACCTCGCCCACGAGCCAGGCCTCGCAGCCGGCGCCCTCGCAGGCCTCGAGCGCGGTCGCGACGTGACCCGGCGGGACGATCGCCACGTAGCCGAGGCCGCCGTTGAAGACGCGCCGCATCTCGTCGCGCTCGACGCCCAGCCCGGCCAGCCACTCGAACACCGGCGGGTGCCTGCCAGAGCCGCTCGTCGACGCGCGCGCCGAGGCCCTCCGGCAGCGCGCGCGTCAGGTTGCCGGGCAGCCCGCCGCCGGTGATGTGCGCCATGGCGTGCACCTCGCAGGCGCCGCGCAGCGCCGCGGCCGCGCGCGCGTAGATGCGCGTGGGCGCGAGCAGGTCGCCGGGCGCGTCGCCGGGCGAGAGGCCCGCGCGCTCGAGCAGGCGGCGCACGAGCGTGAAGCCGTTGGAGTGCACGCCGCTCGCCGCCAGCCCGATCACGGCATCGCCGGCGGTCGACGCTGCGCGACGTCGACGATGCCGTCGCGCTCGACGATGCCGAGCGCGAAGCCCGCGAGGTCGAGGTCGTCCGGCGCCGTACATGTCGGGCAGCTCGGCGGTCTCGCCGCCGAGCAGCGCGCAGCCCGCCTGGCGACAGCCCTCCGCGACGCCCTCGACGACGTCGGCGACGCGGTCGGGGTCGAGCCGGCCGACCGCGATGTAGTCGAGGAACAGCACCGGCTCGGCACCGGAGGTGAGGACGTCGTTGACGCACATCGCCACGAGATCGATGCCGGAATCGCGCAGGCGCCCGGTCTCGCGCTGCAGGAGCAGCTTCGTGCCGACGCCGTCGGTGCCGGCGACGAGCACCGGATCGCGGTAGCCGCCCGCCGAGACGAGACCGGCGAAGCCACCGAGGTCGCCGAGCACGCGCGGCGTGCGGGTCGACGCGACGGCGCGCTGCAGGCGCCCGACGACGGCGTCGGCGGCTGCGAGCGAGACACCCGCCTGGGCGTAGGAGAGCGGCTCGGGGCCGCTCATGCCCGCGCGGGCTCGCGTTCGAAGCGCAGCTTGCCGCCCCCGGCCGCCTCGGGCACCGGAACGGGTAGGAGCCCGTCAGGCAGGCGCGGCAGAAGCGGTCGGCCGGGCGCTGGATGGCGAGCTGGAGGCCTTCCAGCGAGAGGTACGCGATCGAGTCGGCGCCCAGGTGCTCGCGGATCTCCTCGAGGCTGCGCCCGGCGGCGATCAGCTCCTCGTGCTTGGCCATGTCGATGCCGTAGAAGCAGGGCGAGATGATCGGCGGCGCCGAGACGCGCAGGTGCACCTCGAGCGCGCCCGCCTCGCGCAGCATCTGCACGATCTTGCGCGTGGTGGAGCCGCGCACGATCGAGTCGTCCACGACGACCAGCCGCTTGCCCGCGATGGCGTGCGGCAGCGGGTTGAACTTGAGGCGCACGCCGTTCTCGCGCAGCGCCTGGTCGGGCTGGATGAACGTGCGCCCGACGTAGCGGTTCTTGATCAGGCCGTCGCGGAACGGGAGGCCCGACGCGCGTGCGTAGCCCTGCGCCGCGGGAGTGCCCGAGTCGGGCACGGCGATCACGACGTCGGCGTCGGCCGGCGCCTCGACCGCGAGGCGCTCGCCCATGCGCTCGCGCTCGGCGTGCAGCGTCTGGCCGTCCATCTGGGCGTCCGGGCGAGCGAAGTAGATGTGCTCGAACACGCACATCGTCTCGCGGCGGCGCGGCGCCACGGCCTGCTCGACGCGGAAGCCCTGCGAGTCGCAGATCAGCAGCTCGCCCGGCTGCAGCTCGCGCACGACCTCGGCGCCGATGATGTCGAGCGCCGGCGTCTCGGAGGCCACCACGGGCGAGCCGTCGAGATCGCCCAGCACGAGCGGCCGGATGCCGTCGGGATCGCGGAAGGCGAGCAGCGTGTCCTCGCTCAGAACGACCGCCGAGAACGCGCCGGTGATGCGCTCCATCGCGTGCACGGCGCCCTCGGCGAGCGTGCCCGGATGGTTGCGCGATGAGCGCGCAGATGACCTCGGTGTCCGACGTCGACGCGAGCCGCACGCCCTGCTCCTGCAGCTCCGCGCGCAGCTCGTTCGTGTTCGTGAGGTTGCCGTTGTGGCCGAGCGCGACGGTGCGCCCCGGCCGGTGCGCGACGATCGGCTGCGAGTTCATCCAGTGCGCCGAGCCGGTGGTCGAGTAGCGCGCGTGGCCGATGGCCGCACGCCCGGGCAGCGCCTGCAGCTTGCCCTCGTCGAAGACCTGCGCGACGAGGCCCATGTCCCTGACCGTGAGCACGCGGCGGCCGTCGGAGACGGCGATGCCCGGCGCTCTCCTGCCCGCGGTGCTGCAGCGCGTAGAGCGCGAAGTAGGCCAGCCGGGCGACGTCGCGCCCGGGCGCGTGGATGCCGAAGACGCCGCACATCAGACGGCCTCCATCGCCCGCGGCAGGGCGC
The DNA here is from genome assembly GCA_963713435.1 of uncultured Actinomycetes bacterium. GTDB lineage: Bacteria > Actinomycetota > Thermoleophilia > Gaiellales > JALYLC01 > JALYLC01. The sequence continues at coordinate 62,213 of CAVQLU010000010.1, read as the reverse complement.
CGTCGTAGGCCGCGCGCGCCTCGTCCAGCGAGACGTCGAACGCGAGCTCTCCGCAGCGCAGGGCGATGCTCGCCCCGCCCAGCGCACCGATTCGCTCGAGCGGCACCTCGGCAGCATCGCAGGCTTTGGCCAGGCGCTCCTCGTTTTCCGGCGCGCAGGTCGCGACCACGAGTCCGCAGCTCTCGCCGAAGAGCGTCGCCGCCGCGCCCTCGCCCGGCTCGAGCGTCGGCCTCGAGCCCGACGCCGGCGGCGAGCGCCACCTCGGCTCAGGGCGACCGCGAGCCCGCCGTCGGAGACGTCGTGCGCAGAGCCGAGCACGCCCTCGCGCGCGAGCTCGACGAGCAGGTCGCAGAGCCAGCGCAGCGCCGGCAGATCGACCTCGGGAATGCGCCCCGCAGCCCCGCCGCCCGCCAGCGCCTGCCACTCCGAGCCGTCGTAGGCCGGCACGGCCGTGCCCAGGACGAAGAGCGCTCCGCTGCCGCCGGCCGGCGCCGCCCGCACGGCCAGCTCGGCGCGCTCCAGCACGCCCACGCAGCCGACGACGGGGGTCGGGTGGATCGGCCGCCCGCCGCTCTCGTTGTAGAGCGAGACGTTGCCCGAGACGACCGGCGTGCCGAGCACCTCGCAGGCCTCGGCCATGCCGGTGATGACCTCGCGCAGCGCGTAGGCGCTGCCCGGGCGCTCGGGGTTGCCGAAGTTGAGGCAGTTCGTGATCGCAGCGGGCTCGGCGCCGCTGCAGGCCACGTTGAGCGCCGCCTGCGCGACCGCCTCCGCGCCGCCGCGGCGCGGGTCGAGCGCCACGCGCGCGCCGTCGCCGTCGAGCGCCACCGCGATCGCGCGCTGCGACGGCGTCAGGCGCACCACGCCGGCGTCGCCGCCCGGGCGCACGACGCTGCCCGACCCGACGACCTGGTCGTACTGCTCGTAGACCCAGGCCTTGGAGCAGATGTTCGGCGCGGCCAGCAGGCCGCAGCAGCAGAGCCGCCGGATCGGCGACGGCGGGCACGTCGGCGGCCGCGAGCGACGTGATCGCGCGAGCGTCTCCGGGCGCTCCGCGTGCAGCGGGTAGCGCGGCGCGTCGGCGAGCGCCTCGGCCGGCATGTCGCCGACGACCTCGCCGTCGTAGCGGCAGAGCAGGCGCCCGTCGGCGGTGACCTGGCCGATCGCCGTGCACGGGAGCTGCCAGCGCGCGCACACGGCCTCGACCTCGGCGAAGCGCGCCGGCTCGACGATCGCCGCCATGCGCTCCTGCGACTCCGAGATCATGATCTCGAACGGCTGCATCCCCTGCTCGCGCAGCGGCACCCGGTCGAGCTCCAGCTCGATGCCGACGCCGCCGCTCGCCGCCATCTCGGAGGTCGACGAGGCGAGGCCCGCCGCGCCCAGATCCTGCACGGAGACGACGAGTCCCGAGGCCGCCAGCTCGAGCGTGCACTCGATCAGCTTCTTGCCCGTGAACGGATCGCCGACCTGCACGGTCGGCCGCTTGTCCTCATCGCTCTCGTCGAGATCCTGCGAGGCCAGCACGCTCGCCCCGCCGATGCCGTCGCGGCCCGTCGTGGCGCCGAAGAGCACGACCAGGTTGCCCGGGCCGGCGGCGCTCGCGCGCACGAGCTCGTTGGCGCGCAGCAGGCCGATGCAGAGCGCGTTGACGAGCGGGTTGTGGCGGTAGGCGGCGTCGAAGACCGTCTCGCCCGCGACGTTCGGGACGCCGACGCAGTTGCCGTAGCCGCCGATGCCGCGCACGATGCCGCGGAACAGCTCGCGCGGGCGCTCCTCGTCGAGCGGGCCGAGCCGCAGCGAGTCGCCGAGCGCGATCGGCCGCGCGCCCATCGCGAAGATGTCGCGCAGGATCCCGCCCACGCCGGTGGCCGCGCCCTGGTACGGCTCGACCGCCGAGGGGTGGTTGTGGCTCTCGACCTTGAAGGCCACGGCGAGGCCGTCGCCGACGTCGATCACGCCGGCGTTCTCACCCGGGCCCTGCAGCACGCGGGGGCCGTGCGTGGGCAGCCGCCGCAGCTCGAGACGCGAGTGCTTGTACCCGCAATGCTCCGACCAGAGCAGCGAGAACACGGCCAGCTCGAAGTCGTTCGGGGCTTCGCTCGAGCGCTCTTCTCGATCTGCGCGTACTCGGCGTCCGTCAGCCCGAGGGCACGATGGAGCGGCTGCTGGGTCGCCTGTGTCACGCGTTCAAGGGATGCTATCGAACCCTCTCGGCGCGACCCCTTGTTGGCACCGTCTCGGCACGTTCCGTCACAGACGCGTCACCTCGCCCCTGCCACGCTGGCCATCCGGCTGAAAACGGCGCGAGAGGGGTGCGGCAGTGACAGGCAAGAAGGTTCAATTGCCCTGGGGCAAGGCCACCGTCGAGGAGGAGGCGACGATTCCCGCGAGTGCGGGCGAGCGGCCGATCGAGCTCGGCGTCGCCCGGCTCAGCGGCAGCGACGGCGAGCAGATGCTGCGCTTCTTCTACCGGGCCGACGGGCGCACGGTCCGCGGACCGCTGACGTTGCGGCCGGCAGAGGTCGCGGCGCTCGCCCAGGAGCTGCGCAAGCAGCCGGCACTGCGCCGGCTCGTCGCGGGACTCGGCAAGTGAGGCGTTCGCGTCAGGGTTCGCGCAGGTCGCGCGCGAGCCCGGCGTCGCGCGCCTCGGCGATCGCCGCGAGCTCCTCGGCGTCGGCCCACAGTGCGCGTCCGAGATCGCCCGCGTCGTCGGCGTTCGAGAGCACCGGCCAGAGCTCGCCCGCGACGCGCTGCCAGGTGCCGATGCCGCCCAGCGCGGCGGCCGCGAACGGCCCGACGTGCTCCCAGCGGCGCGCGTTGCCGTAACGCACCACCTCGTCCACCGCCTCGGGCGTTGCGACGCCGTTGTCGACGATCCAGAGGGCCTCCCGCAGGAGCGCGTGCTGCAGGCGGTTCCAGATGAAGCCGGGAACGTCGCGCTGCACCAGCACGGGTCGCTTGCCGCAGCTCTCGACGGCGGCGCGCGCCAGCTCGACGGCCTCGGGCCGGGTCTTCGGGCCCGCGATCACCTCGACGAGCGGCATCAGCAAGGGCGGATTCCAGTAGTGCGTCCCGACCGTGCGCTCGGGCGCGCCGCAGGCCTCGCCGATCTCGCCGATCGAGAGCGACGAGGTGTTGCTGGCGATCACCGCGGCCGGGAAATGCGCGGCGACCGGCGTCATGCACCCGGCCCTTGAGCGGGAGATCCTCCGGCACCGACTCGACGACGAGGTCGCAGCGATCGACCGCGTCCAGCGCGTCGACCACCGAGAGGCGCGCGGCGGCCGCGTCGATCGTGGCCGTCGTCGCGCAGGCCGAGTCGCCGCACGGTGGCGAGCGCCTCGTCGACGCGCGCCCGGCGTGGCATCGGGATGACGCGCGAAGCAGTGCACGCGATGGCCCCCGAGCGCGTACTCGACTGCGATCTGCGAGCCCATCAGCCCGGCACCGACGACGACGACATCCATGAGCGGCGATCATAGAGCGATGCGCATCGTCATCACGGGCGGACTGGGCATGCTCGGCACGGAGCTCGCGCGTCACCTGCGCGCGACGCGACCCGAGGACGAGCTGCTCCTGCTCGACGTTCCCACGGCGCTCGCCCCGCCCGGCGATCTGGCCGATGCGATCGTGCTGCGCGGCGACATCCGCGACGCGGCGCTGCTCGAGAGCGCGTTCGACAGCCCGGAGGTGGCGGTCGTCCATCTCGCCTCGATCGTGAGCGGCGGCGCCGAGCGCGACTTCGACGCGGCGCTGAACGTCAACCTCGACGGCGGCCGGGCGCTCGTCGAGGCCTGCCGGGCGCACGGCGGGCGTGCCGCGGCTCGTGTTCACGAGCTCGCTCGCGACGTTCGGCGGCGAGCTCGCGCTCGGGACCGTCGACGACGGCACGCGGCAGACGCCGCTGACCACCTACGGCGCCACCAAGGCGATGCTCGAGCTGCTCTTCGCCGACGCCACGCGCAAGGGCTTCCTCGACGCCCGCTCGGCGCGGCCTCCGACCGTGGTCGTGCGCCCCGGCGCGCCCAACGCGGCGGCCTCGGGCTTCGCCAGCGCGATCGTGCGCGAGCCTCTGGCCGGCCGCCCGACGACCCTGCCCGTCAGCCTCGACCAGCCGGCCGTGGTGATCGGCGTCGACACGACGATCGGCTGCCTGGCACGGCTGCTCGAGGTCGACGGCGAGGCCATCGGCACGGGCCGCGCGCTCAATCTCCCCGGGCTCCTGCTCACGCCGCGCGAGCTGCCAGACCGCGCTGCACGAGCTCGTCGATCCCGGAACGCTCGCACCCGTGACGGTCGAGCCCGACCCGGCCACCGAGGCCATCGTGCGCACCTGGGCGACCGACTGGCGCTCGTCGCGGGCCGACGCGCTCGGCCTGCCGCGGGACGAGGACGCGGCCTCGATCGTGCGCGCCTATCTGGCGCGGATCGGCCGGTGAGCGCGCGACGCGACGCCGCGCTGGCAGCCTGCGCGAGGCAAGACGGCGCGGAGCTCTCGTATCCGTTCGGCGAGGGCACCGCGGTCTACAAGGTCGAGCGGGAAGATCTTCGCGATCTCCGGCCTCGAGCACTCGCCCGGCGCAGATCACGCTCAAGTGCGACCCCGAGCACGGCGAGGCGCTGCGTGCCGAGCACGCCGCGATCACGCCCGGGCTACCACATGAACAAGCGCCACTGGATCACGGTCACGCTCGACGGCAGCCTGCCGGACGCGCTCGATCGAGGAGCTGATCGAGGACTCGTTCGACCTCGTGGCTCCGCGCACGGAAGTCAGCTCAGGCGGGCACTGCGGTCGCCGGCGCGGTGAGCGCGGGCGAGCGCCACCAGGCCCTCGAGCAGCGGGCGGCCGCCCACGGGCCCGAGCGCCTCGTCCATCGCGTGCTCGGGATGCGGCATGAGACCGCACACGTTGCCGGCCGCGTTCGTCACGCAGGCGATGTCCGCGAGCGCGCCGTTCGGATTGTCGGCGTAGCGCAGCGCCACCTGGCCGGCGGCCTCGATGCGCTCGTGCTCCTCGGGCGGCGCGTACCAGGCGCCCTCGTGGTGCTTGACCGGGATGCGCAGGACCGCGCCGGGCTCGAGGCCCGCGAGCCAGGGCGAGCCGGAGTGCTCGACCACGAGGTCGACGTCGCGGCAGACGAAGCGGCCGTGATGGTTGAGGCGGAGCACGCCGGGCAGCAGACCGGCCTCGCACAGCACCTGGAAGCCGTTGCAGATGCCGAGCACGGGGCCGCCGGCGGCGGCGAAGGCCTCGACCTCGCGCATCATCGGCGCGAAGCGGGCGATCGCTCCCGCGCGCAGGTAGTCGCCGTACGAGAATCCCCCGGGGACGATCACGCCGCGGCAGCCGTCGAGATCGGTGTCGGCGTGCCAGAGCGGTACCGCATCGCCGCCGGCAAGCCCGACCGCGCGTAGCGCGTCTCGGTCGTCGCACGACCCGGGGAAGGTGATCACGCCGATGCGCGGCATGCGCGTCACTCGGCTGCGACCTCTTCGCCCTCGGCCGGGGCGTCGGCCTCGGGCTCCTCTGCAGCGACAGCCGCGTCGCTGACGTCCGCGGCCTCGGCACCCTCGACGACGACCTCGAAGCCCTCGATCAGGCCGTTGGCGAGCACGCGGTCGGCCGCCTCGCGGCCGACGCGCTCGGCCTCGGCGGCGTCAGCGACGTCGAGCTCGACGTCGAACACCCGCCCGGCCCGCACCGAGCTCGCGGGATAGCCGAGGGTCGTGAGCGCCTGGCGGATCGCCTCGCCCTGCGGATCGAGGATGCCTTCCTTGGGTCGTACCAGCACGGTGACCTTCACGCGTCGCGCACCCCCATCTCCTCGCGGTAGGCCGACCACGGCCGGCCCGCCAGTCGCTCGTAGGCCTCGCGGTAGCGCGCGGCCGTACCGTCGCGCACCTCGTCGGGCAGCTCCGGCCCCGGCGGCGTCTTGTCCCAGGACTGCGTCTCGAGCCAGTCGCGCACGTACTGCTTGTCGAAGGACGGCGGCGACGATCCCGGCGCATAGCTCTCGGCCGGCCAGAAGCGCGACGAGTCGGGCGTCAGCACCTCATCGCCGACCACCAGCGAGCCGTCGCTGTCGATCCCGAACTCGAACTTCGTGTCGGCCAGGATGATCCCGCGCTCCAGCGCGGCAGTCGCGGCGCGCTCGTAGAGCGCGATCGACGCTTGCTCGACCGCGCGATAGCGCTGCTCGCCGACGAGCGCGATGCCCTGCTCTTCGGTGATGTTCTCGTCGTGGCCCTCGGTGGCCTTCGTGGACGGTGTGAAGAGCGTGCGCGGCAGCTTGTCGGCCTCGCGCAGGCCCTCCGGCAGCGGAATGCCGCAGACGGCGCCGGTGCGGCCGTAGTCCTTCCAGCCCGAGCCGACCAGGTAGCCGCGCACGACGCACTCCAGCGGCAGCATCTCGAGCCGCCGCACGAGCAGCGCGCGCCCGGCCAGCTCGGGATCGCGGGCGCCTTCGGGAAAGTCGCTCAACTGCGCCGAGATGACGTGGTTGCGCACGATGTCATCGGTCAGCGCGAACCAGTGCAGCGAGAGCGCGGTCAGCACGCGGCCCTTGTCGGGGATCGGCGTCGGCAGGACGACGTCGAAGGCCGAGATGCGATCGGACGCGACCAGCAGGAGGCGGCCGTCGCCGGCGTCGTAGATCTCGCGCACCTTTCCGGAGGCGACGTGGTCGAGGGCGAGCGAGCTAGACATGGGCTGCCTCCAGGCGGTCGAACGCGACGCCCGCATTGCGCAGGGCCGAGTCCAGGTCGAAGATACGGTCGAGCGTAGCGGCATCGAGCAGCGCCGCCGCTTCGGGGTCGTTCTCGAGCAGCTGCCGCAGGGGCAGCTCCTCGTCGAAGGCGCGCAGCGCGTTGCGCTGCACGATCGCGTAGGCCTCCTCGCGCGCCAGGCCGGCCTCGACGAGCGCGAGCAACACGCTGCCCGAGAACGTCAGCCCGTGCGCGGCGTCGATGTTGCGGCGCATTCGCTCGGGATAGACCTCGAGACCCTCGATGACCCAGGCGAAACGATCGAGCAGGTAGTGCGCGAGCGTCGTCGAGTCGGACAGGATGACGCGCTCGGCCGAGGAGTGCGAGATGTCGCGCTCGTGCCACAGCGGCACGTCCTCGAAGCCTGCGACGGCGTTGCCGCGCAGCACGCGCGCCAGCCCGCTGATGCGCTCGCAGGTGATCGGGTTGCGCTTGTGCGGCATCGCGGAGGAGCCCTTCTGGCCGCGCGCGAACGGCTCGGCGGCCTCGCGCACCTCGCTGCGCTGGAGATGCCGGATCTCGGTCGCGAAGCGGTCGAGCGAGCTGCCGAGGATGGCCAGGGCGGCGAGGAGCTCGGCGTGGCGGTCGCGGCCGACCACCTGCGTGGCGACATCCTCGCGGCCGAGCCCGAGCTCGGCGAGGGCGAGATCCTCGACGCGTGGATCGACGTTGCCGTAGGCGCCGACGGCGCCCGAGAGCTTGCCGACCGCGACGCCCTCGAACGCCCGCTCGACGCGCTCGCGGCTGCGGCGCAGGTCGTACCACCAGCCGAGCAGCTTGAGCCCGAACGTCGTCGGCTCCGCATGCACGCCGTGGGTGCGGCCCATGCAGGGAGTGCCGCGGTGCTCGACTGCGCGCTCGAGCACGGCCGCCAGCGCGCGGTCGAGCCCGGTGAGCAGCTCGGTGCCGGCCGCTCGCAGCTGCAGCGCAAGCCCCGTGTCGACGACATCCGACGACGTCAGGCCGTAGTGGAACCAGCGCGACTCCTCGCCGACCTGCTCGGCGATCGCCTCCGTGAACGCGATCACGTCGTGATGGGTGCGCTTCTCGATCTCCTTCGCGCGCTCCACCAGAGCGGCGTCGGCATGGGCACGCTCGCGCACGGCGGCGACGGCGCTCTCGGGCACGACTCCGAGCTGCTGCCAGGCCCCGAGCGCGGCGAGCTCGACCTCGAGCCAGCAACTCAGGCGCCCCTCGTCGCTCCAGATGGCTGCAAGCCTGGGGAGCGAGTAGCGGGCGATCACCTTGGCAGCATAGGCGCCGCGCCCGCGAGCCTCGTCCCCAGCTCGCTCGCGACCTCTGCCAACGCGAGCACGTCGGCGTCGGTCGAGCGGTGATGGGTCATGCAGGGCCGCAGGGCGAACACCCCGCGAATCGTCGTGCCCGAGGTCAGCACGCGGCCATCGCGCTGCATGGCGTCGAGCAGCGCGCGGTTGTGCGCATCCAGCGCGGCGGGGTCGTCGAGGCCGGGCGGATGGTGGCGGTAGACGACGACCGAGAGCTGCGGCTCGTCCAGCAGATCGAGATCCGGAGCGTTTCGCACCTCGTCGGCGAGCAGCCGCGCGAGGCGCACGTCGTTCTCGACGGCGGCCACGATCGCATCGGCGCCGTAGGCCACGAATGCCATCCAGGGACCCAGGCCGCGGAACGGGTGCGTCACCTCGATGCCCTGGAAGACCGGCCACACGGGCCCGGCGTAGGGCCCGTCGCCGACGTTCTCGAGGTACTCCGGCGAGTCGGCGAAGGCATCGTTGAGGACGGTGCCGTCGCGCAGGAGGACGCACCCGACGGCCTTGGGCAGGTAGAGCCACTTGTGCGGGTCGATGGCGACCGAGTCGGCGCGCTCGAGACCGCGGAAGAGCTCGGCCGTGCTGGGCGCGGCGGCGGCCGGCGCGCCGTAGGCGCCGTCGATGTGGAACCACACGCCGTGCTCGGCGCAGATGTCGGCGAGCGCGTCGAGCGGGTCGACCGCGCCCGTGCTCGTCGTGCCGGCCGCGCCGACCACCGCGACCGGGGTCACGCCGGCAGCGCGATCGGTCTCGATCGCGCGGGCGAGCTCGTCGGGACGCACCCGGAAGGAGTCGTCGGTGCGGATCACGCGCAGCGCCCGGCGGCCGAGCCCGAGCACGTCGCAGGCGCGAGCGATCGAGTTGTGGGCCTGCTCGGACGCGTACACGGCAGCGGAGCCGGGCGCCACGCCCAGCTCGCGGGCCTCCGGCAGCGCCCGGGCGCGCGCACACGCCAGCCCGGTCATGTTGGCGTGCGTCCCGCCGCTGGTGAAGTGACCGATGCCGGCCGGGAACCGGATCAGCTCGGCCAGCCAGCGCCAGGCCACGTCCTCGACCACCGAGGCGGCGCCCGCCCCACCGCCGAGGTTCGCGTCGAGCGCGGCGGCGAGCACGGCGGCTGCGACGCCCGCCTCGAGCCCCGAGCCGTCGATGAACGGGAACGAGCGCGGGTGCGAGTGCGCCAGCGAGCGCGGCAGGACATCCTGGGAGACGCGCTCGATCGCGGCCTCGAGTCCCACGCCGGTGCGCGGCAACGGCACCTGGAAGCTCGCGCGCTCTTCCTCGCTCGAGGACGACGGCCGCCGGCGTGTCGGCGACATCGCGGCGGAACGCGGCCGCGCGCTCACCCGCGAGGGCGATGGCGCGCGCGGCCTCCTCGGGGGTGCCGAACGCGCTCATTCGCCGTCGACGATCGGCGTGCCGCCCTGCGCCAGGATGCGCGCGGCGAAGATCGCGGCGTTCCGCGCTCCCCCGATCGCCATGCAGCCGACGGGCACGCCGGGCGGCATCTGAGAGATCGCGAGCAGGGCGTCCATGCCGCCGAGGCCGCCCGAGGCGATCGGCACGCCGATCACGGGCAGCTCGGTGTAGGCGGCGACGACGCCGGGCAGCGCGGCCGCCATGCCGGCGCCGCAGATCAGCACGCGGATGCCGCGCAGCGCCGCGCCCTCGGCGTAGGCCGCGACCTCTTTCGGGTTGCGGTGAGCGGAGATCACCCGCAGCTCGTAGGAGAGTGCGCGCGCCTCGAGCTCGGCGCAGGCCTTCTCCATCACGGGTCGGTCGGACTCCGAGCCCATGAGGATGCCGACCAGCGGGCCGTCGGACTCGAGGCCGGGAATCAACTCGGCCATCTCGGCCGGCGTCGGGGTGGGAGACTCAGGCCTGGACACGTTCCTCCTCCTGGGCCGCGCGCAGGGCGATGTCGCTGCGCACGTGTTTGCCTTCGAATGCGATTTCCCGGGCGCCCGCCTGCGCCCGCTCCCGCGCGAGGCGCAGGGTGGGCGCGGTCGCGGTCACGCCGAGCACACGGCCTCCGGCGACCACGAGGCGGCCGTCGCGCAATGCGGTTCCGGCGTGCTGAACGCTCACGCCCGCGAGCGCCTCCGCGGCCTCGATGCCCTCGATGGTCTGGCCGGTACGCGTCGCCTCGGGGTACCCGGGGGCCGCCATCACGAGGGTGACGGCGGCTTCCTCCGCGCACTCCGAGCTCGACCTCGTCGGCCGCGCCGTGGGCGATTGCCGCCAGCGCCGCTGCCAGGTCGCCGTCGAGGCGCGCTACCAGAGCCTGGGTCTCCGGATCGCCGAAGCGCACGTTGTATTCGAGCACTTTCGGCCCGTCGGCGGTGAGCATCAGACCGGCGTAGAGGCATCCCGAGAACGGAATGCCGCGACTGGCGAGCTCGGCCAGCAACGGCTTGTGCACCAGCCGCGCAGCCTCCGCCGTCGCTGCCGAGTCGAACCACGGCACCGGCGAATATGCGCCCATGCCGCCCGTGTTCGGGCCCGTGTCGCCGTCGCCGACGCGCTTGAAGTCCTGGGCGGCTGCGAGCGGCCGCGCCGCCTGGCCGTGACAGAGAGCGAGCAGCGAGACCTCCTCGCCGACCAGCAGCTCCTCGATCACGACGGTGCTCCCCGCTTCGCCGAAGGCGCCGCCCAGCAGGCACGCCTCGACGGCGGCCAGCGCGCTCTCGCGATCGGGGCAGACGGCCACGCCCTTGCCGGCGGCCAGTCCGTCGGCCTTGACGACGCAGGCGCCGCCCAGCTCGTCGACGGCCCGGCGTGCCGACTCGATGTCCCTGGCGGCGACGTAGCGCCGCGGTCGGCACGCCCGCCGCGCGCATCAGCTTCTTGGAGAAGGCCTTGGAGCCCTCGACGAGCGCCGCGCCCGACGACGGGCCGAAGACGGCGATCCCCGCACGGCGCAGCGCGTCGCCGAGCCCGAGCACGAGCGGCAGCTCCGGACCGATCACGACCAGATCGGCCTCGAGCTGGCGTGCCAGCGCCGTGAGGCCGCCGAGGTCGTCCACGGCCACGTCGTGGCAGGTGGCGACGCTGCGCGATGCCCGGGTTGCCGGGCGCGCAGTGCAATTCGCGACAGGTGGGGCTCGCGGCGAGCGCCTGCGCAAGCGCGTGCTCCCGCCCGCCCGAGCCGACGAGCAGGATCCTCATCGCGGCGAGTCTAGACGGTCGCGGCGGCTGCGGCGGACGGCGCGATCTCGGCCGGCGGAAGCAGCTCGAGCTCACCCGCCGTGACGTCGTCGCCGCAGAGCAGGCAGCGCCACGCGGTCGGCGGCACGCGGCCGCCGCAATCGATGTGCGCGGCCAGGTAGTCGGGCTCCTGCGCGCCGAGGTGGTCGATGCCGAAGCGCCCGAGCGTGATGATCACCGGGGCCAGGGCGCGCCCGCTCTCGGTCAGCTGGTAGCTCGCGCGCAGCGGGCGCTCGCTGTAGCGCTCGCGCGTCACGAGCCCGAGATCCTCGAGCCGGCGCAGCCTCCCAGCCAGCAGATTGGGCGCGATCGGATCGAGTGAGCGCGCGAGATCGCCGTAGCGCGTGATGCCGCGCAGGAGATCGCGGACGATCAGGAGCGTCCAGCGATCGCCGACGGCATCGAGTGTCGCGGCGACCGGGCAATCGGCGGGGTAGGTGGACATGCGGTCACTATACAATGTATAGTCACTAGACTCTGTCTAGTCTCTCTGAGGAGCAGTCGTGATCGCGTACGTGGACGGTGAGTGGACCCCGGCCGAAGATGCGCGTGTCTCCGTGCTCGATCACGGCCTGCTCTACGGCGACGGCGTCTTCGAGGGCATCCGCGTCTACGGCGGCCGGCCGTTCCTCCTGGATGAGCATCTCGAGCGGCTGGAGGCCTCCGCACGAGCGATCGTCCTCGAGCTCCCGGCCGAGCGCGCCGCGATTGCGGCGCTCTGCCACGAGGCGGCGCAGCGGGCGGGCCTGAGCGAGGGCTACCTGCGCCTCGTCGTGACGCGCGGCGTCGGTGCGCTCGGCGTCTCGCCGCACACGTGCCCGCGGGCCAGCCTGATCGTGATCGCGGCTCCGCTCGCGCTCTATCCGCCGGAGCGCTACCGCGACGGCGTGCGCCTGGTCACCTCGAGCCTGCGCCGCAGCGCCCACGATGCGCTGCCGCCGCAGGTCAAGAGCCTCAACTACCTCACGAGCGTGCTGGCCTCGATCGAGGCGCGGAGGCAGGGCGCGGATGAGGCGGTGCTGCTGAACGCGCAGGGGCTGATCGCGGAGTGCACCGCCGACAACCTCTTCCTCGTCAGCCGCGGCCGCGTGCTCACGCCGTCGGTGGCGAGCGGCGCCCTGGCGGGCATCACGCGCGCGCTCGTGCTGCGCCTGCTCGGCGAGCAGGGCATCGAATGGGCCGAGGCCGCGCTCACGCCCGCCGACGCCTGGACGGCGGACGAGCTGTTCCTGACCGGCACCGGCGCCGAGATCGTGCCCGTCTGCGAGATCGACGGACGCCTGCTGCCCCCCGCGCGCCCCGTGACCGAGCTCGCGCGCGCCGCCTTCGGCGCCTATATCGAGGCGAGTGCGCGGGCGGTCGTCGTCGAGCCCTCCGCGGTCAGTACCTGATCGCGTCGCTGGCCGACGCTGACGAGCCCGACCGGAATGCCCAGGCGCTCGGCGACGAAGGCCACATAGCGCTGCGCCGCCGGCGGCAGATCCGCGAAATGCCGCGCGCCGTCGATCGGCTCGGACCAGCCTGCGAGCGTCTCCCACACCGGCTCGGCGTGGTGGAAATCGGACTGGTGGGCGGGGAAGTGCTCGCTGACCGTGCCGTCGCGGAAGCGATAGGCGACGCAGACGGGGATCTCCGGCACGCCTGAGAGCACGTCGAGCTTCGTCAGCACGATCTCGGTGAAGCCGTTGACCCGGGCCGCGTAGCGCAGGCCGACGAGGTCGAGCCAGCCGCAGCGGCGCGGGCGCCCGGTCACCGTGCCGAACTCGCCACCGGCCTCGCGCAGGGCCTCGGCGGCCGCCGGCTCCGCCTCGCTCGGGAACGGGCCCTCGCCCACGCGCGTGAGATAGGCCTTGGCCACGCCCGCCACCGCGCCGACGCGCGTCGGGCCCATGCCGAGCCCGACGCAGGCGCCGCCCGCGATCGGGTTCGACGAGGTCACGAACGGATAGGTGCCGTGATCGAGGTCGAGCAAGGTGCCCTGAGCCCCCTCGCAGAGCACGTCCTCGCCGCGATCGAGCGCCTCGTTGACGAGCAGCGAGACGTCGGCGATGAACGGGCGCGAGGCGCTCGGCATGGCGCGCGGCGGAGGTCTGGATCGCCTCGGCGTCGAGCCGCCCGATGCCGTACATGAAGCCGAGCTGCTCGTTCTTCAGCTCGAGCGCCGTGTCGATCTTCTCGCGCAGGATCTTGCTGTCGAGCAGGTCCTGCACGCGGATGCCGACCCGCGCCGCCTTGTCGGCGTAGGCCGGGCCGATGCCCCGCCGCGTGGTGCCGATCTGCAGCGCGCCCAGGCGCACCTCGGAGGCCTGATCGAGCACGCGGTGCCAGGGCATGACCAGGTGCGCGTTGCCCGAGATGCGCAGACCGGCAGCAGAGCGGCCGCGCGAGCCGAGCTCGTCGAGCTCCTCGCACAGCACCTCGGGATCGAGCACGACGCCGTTGCCGAGCACGCAGCGCTTGCCGGGGAAGAGGATGCCGCTCGGCAGCAGCCGGAACTTGAACGTCTCGTCACCGACCTGCACGGTGTGGCCGGCGTTGTTGCCGCCCTGGTAGCGGGCCACGACGGCGAACGACTCGGCCAGCAGATCGACGATCTTGCCCTTGCCCTCGTCGCCCCACTGGGCGCCGACGACGACCGTCGCTGTCGCTTGACCCGTGCTCACCGCGCCAGGGTAGTCGGACAAGCGCGCGTTGCGAAATCAGCGTGGCTGGCGTCGCACCGCCCGCTCACGTCCGCGCAGGCGCGTAGTCGTCGACGAAGCGCGTGTAGCGCGACTGGAAGCGGAGGTTGATCGTGCCGACCGGCCCGTTGCGGTGCTTGGCCAGGTGCACCTCGGAGAGGTCGTTCGACGGATCGTCCGGGCGCACTTCCTCGCCCTCCGACTTGCGGTAGTAGGCGTCGCGGTAGATGAACATGACCACGTCGGCGTCCTGCTCGATCGCGCCCGACTCGCGCAGGTCGGAGAGCACCGGCCGCTTGTCCTGGCGCTGCTCGACCGCGCGCGAGAGCTGCGAGAGCGCGAGCACGGGGACGTCGAGATCGCGGGCGAGCATCTTGAGCGAGCGCGAGATCTGCGAGATCTCCTGCACGCGGTTGTCGGTCTGCATCGAGGCCTGCATCAGCTGGATGTAGTCGACGACGATCATCGCGAGCCCGCCCTTCTGGCGCGCCGCGAGGCGCCGCGCCTTGGCGCGCATCTCCATGACGGTCATCGCGCCCGAGTCGTCGATGTAGAGCGGCGCGCTGCCGAGCGACTCCATGGCGCCCGTGACGCGCATCCAGTCGCCGTCCTCGAGCTGGCCCATGCGCAGGCGGCTCTGATCGACCTTGCCGACCGAGCACAGCAGGCGCTGCGCGATCTCGGCCTTCGACATCTCGAGCGAGAAGAGCGCGACCGGCTTCTGCAGCGTCACGGCGACGTGCTCGGCCATGTTGAGAGCGAGGCTGGTCTTGCCCATCGACGGGCGCGCGGCCAGGATCACGAGGTTCGACTTCTGCAGGCCCGAAGTCAGCCGGTCGAGCTCGCCGAATCCGGTCGGCAGGCCGGTGACGCCGCTGCCGTCGCCGCTCTCGAACAGCAGCGTGAGCCGGTGGAAAGCCTCGTCGAGCGGCTGCTTGATGGCCGTGAAGTCCTCACCGCTGTTGCCCGTCTGCGCGATCTCGTACACCTTCTGCTCGGCCATGTCGAGCAGCTCTCGCGTATCGCCCGGCCGGTCGTAGCCGAGCTGCGCGACTTCGGTGCCCACGCGGATGAGGCCGCGCAGCATGGCCATCTCGCGCACGATCTCGGCGTAGCGCCGGGCGTTCGTGACGACCGGGACGGCCTCGGCCAGCGCGAACACGGCGGGCCGGCCGCCGACCTGCTCGAGCGAGCCGCGCTGATCGAGGCGGTCGCACACGGAGACCTGGTCGACGGGCTCGGAGCCCTGATACAGGTCGAGCATCGCCGCGAAGATCTCGCCGTGCCCCCCGCGGTAGAAGTCCTCCGCTTTCAGGAGCTCGGTGGCCTCCGCGACGGCCGCCTCGGCGAGCAGCATCGCGCCGAGAACCGACTGCTCGGCGTCGAGATCCTGCGGCGGCAGGCGCCCTGCGACATCCTCCCGCTCGGGCACGCTGTCTCCTCCTCGCCGCTCCACGGCGCGCACCTTAGCCGTGCCGTCGCACGCCGAGGCGTGCGGCGCGCAACGCATATCCGCTCTTTGCGGCGAGAACCCGCGTCTGCCGTGTCATGCCCCGGTCAGTCTTCGGGGACGGGCAGGTCGAACGTCGAGCCCTCAGCCGGCACGACCATCGTCTTGACGGTCGCGACGACCTCGGGGAAGACCTCGATGTCGACCTGGTAGGTGCCCAGCCGGCGAATCGGCTCGTCCAGCTGCACCTTGCGGCGATCGACGCGGATCTTGCGCGCGCGCCAGATCTCGTCGGCGATGTCGGCCGGCGTGACCGAGCCGTAGAGCCGGTCGCCCGCGCCCGCAAGCACCGGGATCGTGAGGATCGTCGTCGTGAGTGTGCGCGCGATCTCCTGCGCCTGATCGGTGGTGCGGGCCTGCTGGCGCGCGCGCACCGACTCGGTCTGCTTGATCTCGGCGATGCGCGCCTCGGTCGCCTGCTCCGCCAGTCGCCGCGGAACGAGGTAGTTGCGCAGATAACCGGACTTGACGGAGACGACGTCACCACGTGCGCCGAGGTGATCGACGTCCTGCAGGAGGATCGCCCTGTGCTGCTTCCGGGCCATCGCCTCAGGCCCCCGTGTACGGCAGCAGCGCCATCTCGCGGGCCCGCTTGATCGCCACCGCCACCTGGTTCTGGTGACGGCGGCAGGCGCCCGTGATGCGGCGCGAGCGGATCTTGCCCTTCTCGGAGATGTAGCGCCGGAGGGCGTTCGCGTTCTTGTAGTCCACCTCTTCGACCTTGTCCTTGCAGAAGTGGCAGATCTTGCGCTTGCCGCCGGTCTTGTCGCCACCGGGGCCGCGGCGCTTCGTGCTCGTCTTGCTTGTGGGTCGGGCTCGGGCCACGTCGCTCAGTCCTTACTCAAAACGGGATGTCATCGTCGTCGGCGATCGGCGCCGACGTCGGCATGGGCGCGGCGCCCGCGGGCGCGAAGTCGCCGGAGGGGCGCTCGCCGCCGCCGCCACCGCCGCCACCGCCGCCGTCACGGCCGCCGACGAACTGGGTGTTCTCGGCGATGATCTCGACCGCCTGGCGCTTGGTGCCGTCCTGGGCATCCCATTCGCGCCATTCGAGCCGGCCGTCCACGAGCAGTCCCGAGCCGCGCTGCAGGTATTTCGCAACGTTCTCGCCCTGGGCGCCCCAGACGGTCACATCGAAGTAGTTGGGCCGATCGGTCCACTGACCGCTGTCGCGGTCCTTCACGCGCGTGTTGACCGCCATGCGCAACTTGCACACCGAGTTGCCGCTGGGCAACTGGCGCAGCTCCGGGTCCTTGGTGAGGTTGCCGGAGAGCACGACGCGGTTGATATTCGCCATCGTCTACCTCTCAGATCGTCATCGAACGTGTGTTCGCAAGTCTACGAGCGCCGTCGCCGGGATGCCAGGCGAAGAGCCGATCCGGCACAGATGCGTTACCGGCTGTGACAGTCACGACACGGGCGCCTGATCCTCGGCCTGCTTGCCGTGCGAGCGGCCGGTGCGGCGGACGACCATGTGCCGCATGACGTCGTCGGTGATGCGCAGCACGCGCGTCACCTCGTCGAGCGTCTCGGTCGAGCTCGTGAAATTGACGATGTGGTAGAAGGCCTCGCCCTTGTGGTCGATCTCGTAGGCCAGCTTGAGCCGGCCCCACGCGTCGACCGATTCGAACGTGCCGCCGCCCTGTTCGACGATCTGGCGCGTGCGCTCGATGACCTCGTTCTGCCGCGCCTCGTCAGCGTCGGCATCGAGCATCAGCATCACCTCGTACGGGTGCACGGCTCCTGTCTCCCCTCTCCGGACTCAGACGGCTGTGACGTACGGTGGAAGTACCGCTCTCGCCCCCGGCCAGGAGACAGGGGCGACGCCACAGCAGAAGGCGTAGTTGTCGCCGGTGAGGATAGCCGATCGCGACCTCGAACGGCCCCGTTGGCATCGACTAGGCTGAGACCGAATCGAAGCGAGGAGCAGAGAAGATGGCGCGTCGCGGACTGTGGGTGATCGGAGGAATAGCCGTTGGCCTGGGTGCCCTCGTCCTGGTGCCCGACTCGCGCACATGGCTGCGCCGTCGTCTCGGGCTGGAGGCCGAGGATCGTCGCTGGTTCGAGGACGAGAACGGCCAGCCCGCCGAGCACGAGGGCGACGAGCCGCTCGACACGCGCGAGGCGCGCTTCTCCCTGGCCGCCCGCCTGGCGGAGGAGAGCGCGGCCGAGGGCGCGCCGGCCGCCGTCGAGGAGGCGCCCGTCGCGGCTGCCCCGGCCCCACCGCCCCCGCCGGCGCCCGCTCCGCCACAGGCAGCGCCCGTCTACCCACCTCCGCCGGCGCCGCCCGTGGCCGCACCGGCCCCGCAGCCGGCGCCCGCCTACGAGCCGCCGCCGGCCTACGAGCCGCCGCCCGCGCCTGCCTACGAGCCGCCGCCCGCTCCGCCCGAGCCCGTGATTCCCCCGCCGCCGCCGGCCTTCACCGCCGCGCCGCAGCCGATCGAGCCCGCCGCCGCGGTCCCCCCGCCGCCCGCGCCACCCCCGGTCGCTCCGCCGCCCGCGCCGGTGCGCGCGTGGGAGCCTCCGCCGGCGCCGCCTGCTCCTCCCGCTCCCGCCGTGCCGCCCCCGCCGCCGCCCCCGCCGGCGCCCGAGCCCTTCGCCTACGAGTCGGTTCCCGCCGTTGCGCCCGAGCCGGATCCCCCGGCGGTGGCAGGCGAGGACACGAACGAGATCGAGCCGCTCCCGCCGGTGAGCGCCTGGGAGCCTGCGGCCGCCGAAGCCCCGCTGGCGCCGCCAACCGAACTGCGACCGGCAGCGCCACCGCCGCCGCCGGCCCCACGGCCCTTCTCCAGCGAAGGGGCGAGCTTCCGCTCGGCTATTGATGCCGCGCGCGAGCGCGTGCACGGGGCCGCGCGCGATGCGGTCCCGGACGACGGCGAGGACACCGAGCCCGCCGACGAGCGGCCCTAGCTCGCGCGGAGCGCCCCGGCGTCGGCCGTTCGGGCGGCGTCACACACCCGGCAGCGCGCGGTGAAGCCGTCGGGGAAGACCTGCACCTCGAGCCGGCGCCCGCACTCGCGTGCAGTAGCGCGGGGGGTCGAGCGGGCCGCCGCGATCGCACCGTGCATGCCCGTCACCGCCGCAGCGCGGGCAGAAGGTCATAGGGCCTCGGCCAGCGGACGGAGCGGCATGCGCAGGTCTTCGAGCATCTGCAGGTCGTCCTCGACGCTGCGGCCGAGCGTCGTGAGGTAGTTGCCGACGATCAGCGCGTTGATGCCCGAGACGAGTCCGAGCGCCTGCAGCTCGCGCAGCGTCACCTCGCGGCCGCCGGCGTAGCGCAGCGTCGCGCGCGGCAAGACCAGCCGGAACAGCGCGATCGCCTTGAGCGCCTCG
This sequence comes from uncultured Actinomycetes bacterium, assembly GCA_963713435.1. Classification (GTDB taxonomy): domain Bacteria; phylum Actinomycetota; class Thermoleophilia; order Gaiellales; family JALYLC01; genus JALYLC01. Next base: position 43,425 of record CAVQLU010000010.1, on the reverse strand, counting down.
AGCGGCTCGACCAGCTCACGATCCTCGAGCGGCGTGCCGGGCCGCGGGTTGAGGAAGTTCAGCGGCACCTCGTCGGGATCGAGCGATGCGAGATCGTAGGCGAGCTCGACGCGCTGCTCCCAGGTCTCGCCCATGCCCACGACCCCGCCGGAGCAGAGCTCCATGCCGGCGCTGCGCGCGCGCAGGCACGTCTCGTAGCGATCGTCGAAGGAGTGGCTCGTGCAGATCTCCGGGAAGAACGAGCGCGCAGGCCTCGAGATTGTGGTTGTAGCGGTCGATGCCGCCCTCCGACAGACGGCGCGCCTGATCGTCGTCGAGCAGGCCGAGCGAGCACGCGACCTGCATGCCGGTCTCGCGCTTGATGGCGCCCGCGGCCTCGATCGTGCGCGCCAGCAGGCGCTCGTCCGGGCCGCGAACGGCGACGACGATGCAGAACTCGGTCGCGCCCGCGGCCTGCGAGCGCCGGGCGGCCTCGACCATCCCGTCGACGTCGAGCCACGCGGCGCGCACGGGCGTGGGGAAGCGGGCCGACTGCGAGCAGAACGCGCAGTCCTCGCTGCAGCCGCCGGTCTTGGCCGAAACGATCGACTCGACCGAGACCTCCGGCCCGCAATGGGCCAGCCGCACGCGGTGGGCGAGCGCGCACAACTCCGGCACGCGCTCCGGCGGCAGCTCGGCGATGCGCAGTGCGTCCTCGCGGGCCAGCGGCTCGCCGCGGGCGAGCATCTGCTCCTCGAGTGCCTGCAAATCGATCACGCGGAAACCATAGCGGGGACCGGCCAGCCCTCCGGGTCGTGCGGCACGGTGCCGAGCACGGGTGCGATGCGCTGCAACTCGACGATGTTCGTGCGTTCCGCGACGTCGGGGTCGGCGCTCGTTCCGCACACGATGACCCCCGCCACCGAGATGCCGCGCGAGCGCGCGACCTCGACGGTCAGCGCCGTGTGGTTGAGCGTGCCGAGGCCCGGCCGCGCCACGATCAGCAGCGGCAGTCCGAGGGCCAGGGCGAGGTCGGCGAACGTCTCGCGCTCGTTGATCGGCACGAGCAGGCCGCCCGAGCCCTCGACGAGGATGCCGTCGCCCGACGCGCGCAGCTCCGCCACCGCCGCGACGATGGCCCCCATGCTCGGGTCGGGCTTGCCCTCGAGGCGTGCGGCGACGACCGGTGCGACGGCCGCCTGGTAGCGCAGGACCGTGCGGACGACGACTCCGGGCACGCGCGCGCGGATCCAGCCGGCGTCGTCGTCGGGCCCGGTCTGCGCGGCCTTGAGCACCCCCACGCGCCTGCCGCTGCGGGCGCACGCCGCGGCCAGCGCCGCCGTCACGTACGTCTTGCCGACACCCGTGTCGGTGCCGGTGACGAGCACGTCGGCGAGCGGCGGAAGCTCGGGAGCGCTCACGCCACGTCGGCGTACGCCGCGAGCAGCGCATCGGCGAGCAGATCGGTCTCCTGATCGCTGATCGCAAGCTGCGGGCAGACGATGACGGCCTCGCCGAGCGGGCGGATCACGAGCCCGTGGCGGCGTGCGGCGCGGCACACTTCGGCGCCGCCCCCGGTCACCGCGAGCAGCAGGCCGAGGCCGCGCACGGGATAGGGCGCGGCCTCCAGCCGCGCGCGCATGCGCTGCGACTGGCGGGCGACGTTGGCGAGCGTGCCGTCCTGCTCGTAGAGCGCGAGCGAGGCACAGGCCGCCGCGCAGGCCAGCGGATTGCCGCTGTAGGAGTGCCCGTGGTAGAAGGTACGCTCGGAGCCGCCCAGGAAGCTCTCGTACAGCTCCTCGCGCACGAGCGTGGCCGAGAGCGGCAGGTAGCCGCCCGTCAGTCCCTTGCCGCAGCAGAGGATGTCCGGCGCGACGCCCTCGCGCTCGGACGCCCAGAACGTCCCGGTGCGTCCCAGGCCGACGGCGACCTCGTCGCAGATCAGCAGGCAGCCCGCTGCGTCGCACAACTGGCGCGCGCGCGCCAGCCACCCCTCGGGCGCGACGAGAATGCCCGCGGCGGCCTGGATGAGCGGCTCGACGATCAGCGCGAAGACCTCGTCGCCGTGCTCGGCGAGCAGCTCGGCGAGGCCGTCCGCGTCGGGGTCGTCGATGGGACTCGGTGCATGCAGTGCCGGCCCGAGCAGCGGGGCGAAGGCGGCGTGGAACGCGTCGATGCCGCCCGCCGCGACGGCGCCGAGGGTGTCGCCGTGGTAGCCGTTGCGCAACCCCACGATGCGCGTTCGCCCCGACTCACCGCGCAACTGGGCGTAGCGCAGGGCGAGCTTGATGGCTACCTCGCAGGCGCTCGAGCCGCTCTCCGAGAGGAAGGCGCGCGTGAGGCCGGCCGGAGCGGTCTGCAGCAGCGCGTCGGCGAACTCCACCGCAGGAGGATTCGTGAGCCCGAGAAACGTCGTGTGGGCGATGCGGTCGAGTTGCTCGCGGATGGCGGCGTCGATCTCCGGCCGGCGATGCCCGTGAACGTTGACCCACAACGAGGCGTTGCCGTCGAGATAGCGCGTGCCGTGCTCGTCGATCAGCCATGAGCCCTCGCCCGCGGCGATCGACGAGCGGCTCCCACTCGGCCTGCTGCGTGAACGGATGCCAGAGCCGGACGCGATCCAGCTCGGCGATGGACGAGCGCACGCGGGACACGCGGTCGATTCTGTCAGACTGCCCACTGCACCCGCCGCCACGCTGCGCTAACCCGCAGCCGACGGCGGCGTCCAAGTGCGTTCAGGGCCCCGCAGCTCTCGAGCGCGACGAGGCGAGGCCCCGACGTCTCCTCACGCTCGTCGCCAACCACCACATTGCGGGGTACCACGTGAAGAAAATCGCTCTTGCGCTGATCGGCAGCGTTCTCGTCGTCAGCCTGCTGGCCGCGGTGGCCGGGGCCAAGCCCACCGCCGCGCCGCCCGTCATGACGCCTGGCACGCTCACCGTCGGCCTGACTCCGCCCGCGTCCGGCTTCCAGGTCGGCACGCTCAAGGGCACGTCGGTCGTCAATCCGAAGGGCATGGAGATCGACCTCGCCAAGGCGATCGCGGCGAAGCTCGGGCTGAAGAAGATCGTCTGGTACAACCAGTCGTCGTTCGCCAAGTCGTATGCCCCGGGCCCCAAGCCGTACGACCTCTACTTCGGCGAAGAGACGATCACGCCGGAGCGCTCCAAGAACGTCGACTACTCGATCCCTTACATCAATGCGGATCAGGGCGCGATGGTGCGCAAGGGCCTCTCGCCCACGCCGAAGTCGGTCGCCGACCTCAAGAACCTGACGCTGTGCGCGCAGGCCGGCACCACGGGCGCCGCCTACATCAAGGCTCACATCAAGCCCTCCAAGGCGCTCTACCCGAGCACGACGGCGATCATGTTCCAGCAGCTGGTCTCGAAGCAGTGCGACGTCGCCATCTACGACATCCCGATCCTCGGTTCCGAGGCCGCCTCGAAGCCGGGCAAGTACGGGCCGATCGTCGGCCGCCTCGTGACTCATGAGCAGTACGGGATCGTGTTCCAGAAGGGCAGCAAGCTGCGCGCGGTCGTCAACCCCATTCTTAAGGGCCTGATCAAGGACGGCACCGTCGGCAAGCTCACGAAGAAGTGGCTGACCGTCAACTTCGCGGATCTGCCCAGCTTCAAATAGCCCGAATGCGCGGCTTCAAGTAGATTCGCGCGGCACATGCAGCGAATCCTCGACCTGTTCTTCTCACCGCACGACCTGCGGGACGTGCTGCCGGACATCTGGCTGGGATTCCAGACGAACATCCACATGATGATCGTCGCGGAGATCTTGGTGCTGATCATCGCGTTGGGGATCGCAGTGATACGAGGACTTCCAGGGCGCGCAGCGATGCCGTTGCGCGCCCTGGCCGTTTTCTACGTCGATTTCTTCCGCGGCACGCCGCTGATCATCGTCGCGCTCGTGATCGGCGTCGGCGTGCCGTCGGCCGACGCGGGCTGGATCTCCCAGCAGAGCGCGGTCACCTACGGCATCGCCTCGCTCACCATCATCTACTCGGCCTATGTCGCCGAGGTCTACCGCGCGGGCATCGAGTCGATCCATCCGAGTCAGCGCATGGCCGCGCGCTCGCTCGGTCTGAGCTACGCGCAGACGATGCGCTACGTGGTGCTGCCGCAGGCCATCCGGCGCGTGATCCCGCCCCTGCTGAATGACTTCATCGGTCTCCAGAAGGACACTGCGATCGTCTACATCATCGGCATCGGCGAGGCCGTGCTGGCGGCGCAGAACTACTCGACGGCGTACACCAACTTCACCGGCTACACACTGGCCGCCATCTTCTTCGTGCTGCTGACGATCCCGCTGGCGCGCTTCACCGACAGCCTCATCAAGCAGCGCGAGGCTCGCGAGCGGGCAGCGGCATGAACGAGGCCTTCGTCGACGTCGATCACGTCTGGAAGGCCTTTCTCGACAACCAGGTGCTCAAGGACGTGAGCCTCCAGGTGGGCCTGCACGAAGTGGTCTGCCTGATCGGCGCCTCGGGCTCGGGCAAGTCGACGCTGCTCCGCTGCATCAACCTCCTGGAGACGATCGACTCCGGCTCGATCACGTTCGACGGCCAGAACCTCACCGTCGAGAAGCCGAACGTCAACAAGCTGCGTCAGCAGATCGGGATCGTCTTTCAGTCCTACAACCTGTTCCCGCATATGACGGTGCTGCAGAACGTCACGCTCGCACCGCGCAAGACGCTCGGGCACTCGAGGAGCCGGGCCGAGGCGCGCGCCTACGAATTGCTCAACCGCATCGGCTTGCTCGAGAAAGCCGAGGAGTTCCCCGATCGTCTCTCGGGCGGCCAGCAGCAACGCGTCGCGATCGTGCGGGCACTCGCGATGGACCCGAAGCTGATGCTGCTCGACGAGATCACGAGCGCGCTCGATCCGCAGCTCGTGAGCGAGGTCCTGCAGCTCGTGCGCGACCTCACCGAGGTCGGTATGACGATGATCATCGCGACGCACGAGATGAACTTCGCGCGCGAGGTGGCCAACAAGATCTGCTTCCTCGACTCCGGCGTGATCCTCGAGGAGGGGCCGCCCAGCCAGATCTTTGGCGATCCCCAGGAGGAGCGGACGAAGGCGTTCCTGAGCAGCGTGCTGGCGGCGGGCCGGCTGTGAGCGCCTTCTTCACGCGCCTCGCGGCGCGCGATCGCACGCCGCTGAACGTCGCGTGGATCTTCGCGACCGCGATCTACTTCCTCTCGCTCATGCTCGCCTCGTTGGCGATGGACCGGCCGCGACTGGTGGCCTGGACTCACAACGGGCACCTGGTCGTGCACTTCCACGATACGGCCGCCTCGCAGGAGGCGAAGATCTGGCTCGTCGCCCTGATCCCGTCGGCCATAATCGTCGGCGTCGGATTGGCGGCGGTCTTCATCCGCCGTGGCGTCTACCTGGTGTGTCTGGCGATGTTCATCATCGCGGCGGTGCTGCCGCACAGGCTCAGCGTCTGGATGCGGCATCACGAGCTGCGCTATCCGCGCGGCCAGGATCTCCAGCGGGACGCGTGGTCGACGAACCTCCTCGATCGCGGGGAGTGGGAGCAGAGTGCGAAGGAAACGATCCTGAGCCTCCGCAACTGGATGATGGGCCTCGCAGTCCTGTTCGCCCTCGGTTTCGCGCTCGCCGACTACTTGCGCTACCGTCGCGGCAACAGGCCGGCGCCCTACCTCGGCCCGTCAGTTTCGGCCACGGCTCCGGGGCTCGCCCCCCCGTCGGCCGGCGGCGGACCCCCCCAGCCCCACGAGTTGCTGTGAGCGAGGAGCGGTCGCCCGACCACCAGGTCCAGAGCCTCTTCCCGGCCAGTCCGGAGCCGCCCTTCCACGAGGCCGCCTCGCTGGCGCGCGACTGGGACTCCGACTGGGGCTGCGACGACGACGTGAGCCCGCTGCGCACGCTGCTCGTGCGCCGCCCCGGGGAGGAGTGGAACGGCGTCCGCGCCGACTGCTGGGACGAGGGCTCGCGCTCGCTCGTCGATCCCGGGCGCACGTGGTTCTGGGAGTCGCGCGAGCTGCCGGACGTGGCGCGCATGCAGGCCGAGCACGACGGACTCGTCGCGGCACTGCGTGCCGAGGGCGTGGAGGTCGTGGACGGCGGGCCCATGCCGGCGCGGCTCATGAACGCCGTCTACGTGCGGGACCCGATGTGCGTCGTGCGCGGCGGCGCCGTGATCGGCCGCATGGGACCGCTCATGCGCCGCGGCGAGGAGCGTTACGCGACGCAGTCGGTCGCAGCGCTCGGCATGCCGATCCTGCGCACGATCCACGGCACCGGCACGCTCGAGGGCGGCACCGTGGTCAAGATCACGCCGCGCGTCTACGCCTTCGGCGCGTCGATCCGCTGCAACCCGGAGGGCGCGCGCCAGCTCGCCGAGGTGCTCGCGCCGCTCGGCGTCGAGCTGATCGTGGTGCCGCTCGCCGGCTGGTCGATCCACCTCGACGGGCACCTCTCGATGGTCGACCGCGACAAGGCCCTGTGCGACCCGCGCCGGCTCCCCTACTGGTTCCTCGACCGCCTGCGCGAGCTCGGGATCGAGCCGATCGAGGTGCACCCGGCCGAGAGCTGGGCGATCAACGGGCTGGTGGTGCGACCCGGCCGCATCGTGTTGAGCGAAGGCCACCCGCATACACTCGAGCGGCTCGTCCGGCGCGGCGTCGAGGTCGTCGAGATCCCCTATCGCGAGATCCAGCGCGGCGGCGGCGGAATCCACTGCACGACGATGGAGCTGCGGCGCGACCGCGCCGTGTGAGGAGGAGGGACATGCAAGCGATCGATCTCGGCGCCGTCCCTGTGGGCCCGACGGAGTTCGGCCAGTGGGCAGCGCTCAATGCGCAGCTCGGGGTGGACGCCTACGGCGTCAATCTGCGCGAGGCCTCGCCCGGCGAGCCGGTCGAGCTGACCCACGACGAGGCCGACACGGCCCAGCAGGAGATCTTCGTCGTGATCTCGGGCCGCGCGCGCTTCACCGTCGGCGACGAGACGTTCGACGCCGGCCCCGGGACTGCGATCGGGGTGGGCGATCCGGCGCTGACCCGTGGGCACGAGGCGCTCGAGCCGGGCACCCGCGTGCTCTGCATCGGTGCGCGGCCATCGCCCGCAGCCACCGACTGGGGCTCCTGGATCGGCGACGCCGGTCCCTGACACCTAGTCGATACGGCAGCGCGAGTCGCCGCCGAGCAGGTTCTTCTGCTCGGCATTCGCGGCGTCGTCGCTGGCGGTCTCGTACGGACCCGGCGGCGAGAAGTGCACCTGCACGACCGGGGAGACGCCCGGGCCGATCGCCGTGGCGCGGTAGGCGTCGCCCGTCCCCTGGCCGTTCCAGGCCGCCGACGAGGCCGGGTGGTTCGCGAACGTGTAACAGAAGCCGGCCGTCGGCGGATGGGTCAGGAAGCTGTTGACCCGGTGCCAGTCGGAGCCCTTCAGGAAATCGACGTAGATGTTGCGGCCCTTCTTGTCGGTGGGCACGCCCTTGATGGTCCAGTGCGTCCCGAAGACGGGCTTCCCGTGGAACGTGAACCTGCCCCACAGGTGCTGATGCTTGCCGTGGTAGCTGTAGTCGGTCTGGATCTGCAGCTCGGCCGCGTCGCCCTTCCAGTGCGAGACGTACAGCTCGTTGGCGGCGTGGGCGCCTCCGTAGTTGCGCCACAGGCGCTGCCACTGCTGGAGCGCCCAGTGCGAGCCGTCGGGGGCGTCGCAGGCGGCGATCATGAACGGCAGCTCCGGCCCGGTGTAGGGCTTGCAGCTGTTGCTGAAGCGCTTGTAGTCGGCGACCTTGCTCTTCCAGCCGCCCGAGTAGTCGCGGCTGAACTTCGTGGCCCAGTTGACCGCGCCCCAGTAGAGCACGTGGCGCGGGGCTCCGCGCACCGAGTAGGTGACGAGGGCGACGTTGCCGCTGCTGACCCGCAGGGCCGGGTGAGCGACGCCGCGATCGACGATCTCGGCGGCTCCGGCGACGGCCGGGAGCGCCAGTACGAGAAGGCCCACCGCGAGGTGGGCGAACAGGCGACGAGGAGCTTCCATGCCCACTGCTATCGGAGCGAAAGCGCATTTCCGATATCACTCGGCCGGATTCACTTTGTAGCTGTTTCCGCGCCGGCCGATGCGGCGGGGCGTTGACGCGGAGCCGCTACCCTGCGCGCCGTGAGCGAGCAGATCATCCTCACGCTTCGCCGGCTGGTGAAGCGCTACCCGCCCGACCGCACCGTCCTCGACGGCATCACGCTGGCGTTCCTGCATGGCGCGAAGATCGGCGTGCTCGGCGCCAACGGCTCCGGCAAGAGCTCGCTGCTGCGCATCATGGCCGGCATCGACACGCACGTCGGCGGCGACGTGCTGCTCGCGCCGGGCGCGACCGTCGGCATGCTCGACCAGGAGCCCCAGCTGGACGAGACGCGCACCGTCTACGAGAACGTCGAGGACGGGATGCGCGGCACGCGCGACCTGCTCGACAGGTTCAACGCGATCTCCGCGCGCATGGCCGAGCCGCTCGACGCCGACGAGATGGAGCAGACGCTGGCCGAGATGGGCGAGGTGCAGGAGCGCATCGACGCCATCGACGGCTGGAACCTCGAGCGCACGCTGGCGACCGCCATGGACGCGCTGCGACTGCCCCCCGGCGAGGCCGACGTCGCGACGCTCTCGGGCGGCGAGCGGCGCCGCGTCGCCCTCTGCCGGCTGCTCCTGCAGGCGCCCGATCTGCTGCTCCTGGACGAGCCCACGAACCACCTCGACGCCGAGTCGGTGGCCTGGCTCGAGCGGTTCCTGGCCGACTACCGCGGCACGGTCGTGGCCGTGACGCACGACCGCTACTTCCTCGACAACGTGGCGGGCTGGATCCTCGAGCTCGACCGCGGCAAGGGCATCCCGTACCAGGGCAACTACTCCGGCTGGCTCGAGCAGAAGCAGGAGCGCCTGGCCCTGGAGGAGAAGGGCGAGTCGGCCCGCCGCCGCGCGCTCGCGCGCGAGATGGAGTGGGCCGGCATGTCGCCGCGCGCCCGCCAGGCCAAGGGCAAGGCGCGCCTGCAGCGCTACGAGTCGCTGCTGGCCGACGAGGCCAACGTGCAGATCGACCGCCTCGAGATCCACATCCCGGCCGGCAACCGGCTGGGCGACGTCGTCGTGGAGGCCAAGGACCTGAGCAAGGGCTTCGGCGACCGCCTGCTGATCGACGATCTCGACTTCTCGCTGCCTCCGGGCGGCATCGTCGGCGTGGTCGGACCGAACGGCGCGGGCAAGACCACCCTCTTCCGCATGATCGCCGGCCAGGAGCAGCCCGACGCGGGCAGCCTGCGGCTGGGCGACACCGTCGAGCTGGCCTACGTCGACCAGTCGCGCGCATCGCTGGACGGCGAGAAGTCGGTCTGGGAGGAGATCACCGGCGGCGTCGACCGCCTGCGCGTCGGTCCGCGCGAGGTGTCCTCGCGCGCATACGTCTCCAGCTTCAACTTCCGCGGCGGGGATCAGCAGAAGAAGGTGCGCGATCTCTCGGGCGGCGAGCGCAACCGGCTGCACCTCGCGAAGCTGCTGCGCACGGGCGCCAACCTGCTGCTGCTCGATGAGCCCACGAACGACCTCGACGTGGACACGCTGCGCGCCCTCGAGGATGCTCTCGAGCGCTTCGCAGGCTGCGCCGTCGTGATCAGCCATGACCGCTGGTTCCTCGATCGCGTCGCCACCCACCTGCTGGTGTTCGAGGGCGATTCGTACGTGCGCTGGTACGAGGGCTCGTTCGAGGAGTACGAGCGCTGGCGCCGCGAGACGCTGGGCGAGGAAGCGGGGCCCAAGCGGCTGCGCTACAAGCCGCTCGTGCGCTAGCTCGTACGTCCTAGAGTCCGAGCGCTGCGCGCCGAAAGCGCGTCAGGTCAAGCCCGGCAACGCTCTCCTTGCGCCGGTAGAGGTCGTCGGCCTGGTCGAGCGCCGCGCCGGCTTCCGCTGCCCGACGGGCCATCGCATGCACCTCTGAGAGGTCGACGAACCTGCCGGCGCGCTCGACGAGCCAGTCAGTCGATGCCAGTAGCGCCAGCGCATCCTCGGCGAGCCGCAGCGCGGTTGAATCGTCACCCTCGCGCGCTGCGATTCTTGCCTGTGCGCTTCTCCAGAGCTCCTGCGACATGAGGTCGTCGGCGGGGGCCGTCTCCCGACAGCGCGTGACCAACGCCGCCGCATCACCGAAGCGCCCCTGATCGCACAACGAATGCGCGAGGAAGCCGGCGTGCGTCGAGTAATAGGCGTGCTCTCCCATCGCCTCGTACCGACCGAGCGCAGGGCGCAAGATCGCCTCCGCGGCCTCGGGATCGCGTGCCATCGTCTCGACCGCTGCTGCCTCTCTGCCGGTGCCGATGGCGTAGAGGGACTGCCCGAGCTCTTCGAGCTCCTGTCGTGCCTGCGCGACCGATTGGCGCCCGCGAGCAAAATGACCTTGCATGGCCTCGAGGACGCCCCGCTGTATCGCGACGAATGCCTGCACCTTGCGAGAGCCACCTGCCCGACGCGCGATCGCGTCGCAGCGCTCGAGCGCCAGACCCACGGGTAGAGGCCCGTCGACGGCCGAGACCAGGAGCCAGGACAGAGCATCAGCTTCGGCCCGCTTATCCCCGGCGCGGACCGCCTGCTCAGCCGAGCTCCACCACAGCTCGTCGGCCTCGGCGATCTGACCGGTATCGCCCCGCGTGCGGGCAAGCATGTCGAGCGCGATGGCCAGGCCTGCTGGATCGTCGTCCTCGCGGCATGCCGTCATCCAGGCCTCGACCGCGGGCACGCCGCTGAGCATCGTCTCGCGCGACATCGCGGAATCGATGAAGGCGCGCCATGCGGTCGCTGCCAGCTGCACACGGGCTCCGCCCCGCGTCGAGCTTCTCACCCGCACCGGCGAGAATCTCGTCGAGACTCGGCGTCGGCCCGCTCGATCCGGCCCGATTCGATCAACGCCGGAGTCGCCTCGAGGCGGATGCGGGGCCGCTCCGGGTGGTCCGGCGCCAGGATTTCGGCGGCCCGGCTGAGCAGGTTGGCACCCGCGGGAACGTCGCCTGAGGCAAGCGCCCGGCGCCCTGCCGCGGCGAGTCGTGCCGACGCCTGCGCGGCGGCCCGCTCGGCGTCGAGGACGTCGCCGAGCTCGCGCCGGTACAGGGCAGCCTGCTCGAAGTGGTAGCCGAGGATCTCGTCGTGCTCCGGTGCGCTTCCGCTGCGCGCGCTCCCGAGCCACGTCGCGTAGCGCTCGTGCAGCTCGGCCCGCTTGCTCTTGACGAGGCCCGCGTAGGCCGCATCGCGCACGAGGACGTGGCTGAAGCGAAAGGCATCCCCGCCTGCGAGCCTGCCCGCCTCCTGGGCGATGAGCTTCCTGCGCTCGAGACGCTCGAGCGCATCGGCGAGGGCCGGGCGGGCCGGTTCGTCGCACAGCTCACGGACGGCGGCGGCGGAGAAGACGTGTCCGATCACCGCAGCTCGCTGCGCGGCATCGCGATCGCCATTGTCGAGTTGATCGAGGCGAGCCGCCAGCAAGCCATGGATGGTCGCCGGCATCGCAAGCTCGCGAACATCGGCGGTGACCCTCCAGGCGCCGTCCCGTCTGCACGACCACGCCATCCTCGACGAGCATCCTCACGAGCTCCTGGATGAACAGCGGGTTGCCCGCAGCGGTCTCGAGAATCCGCTTCGCGAGGTCGCGAGGCAGGTCGCCCCCACCGAGCTGGAGGCGCATGAGCTCGGCCGAGACGTACGCGCCCAGGGGCTCGAGGGCGAGCGTCGCCGCGTTGGCTCCGCGACCACCGAGCGGCGTGCGCCGCTCGAGCAGATCGGGGCGCGTTCCGCAGACGAGCAGGAGCGGAGCGCCTCCTGCTCGGGAGACGAGGTAGTCGATGAGATCGAGCAGCGCCTCCTCGGCCCAGTGGAGGTCGTCGAGCACGAGGAGCAGAGGGCTCCGGCTCGCGAGCGCCCCGAGGAAGGTGCGAACCGACCAGAAGGTCTCCTCGATCGAGACGACACGGCTCGACAAGCCCAGCAGCCGGTTCGAGCTGCGCGCACATCGAGCTCGGCGTCTTCTTCATGCTGCAGGAGCTGCACGAGCTTGCTGCGCGCAACGTCGTGCGGGTCATCTGCGTCCAGCGCGGCCGCCTGTCGCACGACCTCGCGCAATCGGCCAGAACGTGATGCCGTCGCCGTACGGCAAGCAGGAGCCCGTCAGAACCTCGCGCATCGCCTCGCAACCACTCGGCGAGCTCCACCGTCAGGCGCGTCTTGCCGACGCCCGCGGGCGCGACGACCGTCACCAGTTGGATACCGGGTTCCCGGAGCGCCCTGTCCCACGCTGCCAGCAGGAGCGCGACCTCGTCGTCTCGGCCGATCAGCGGCGCATCCTGCGTGCGCGTCGCGCCCAGCTCCCCTACGGACGTCGATCAGGCGCCACGCGGGCACCGGCTGCGCCTTGCCCTTGAGCGCGAGCGGCTCGACTGCCGCGACCGCGACTGCACCTCGCAGGAGACGAACGGTGCTCTCACCGAGCAGGACCTCGCCCGGGGGTGCGGCCTGCTCCAGGCGCGCCGTGAGGTTGACCGCGTCACCGCTGGCGAACGCCTGCGCACCCGCGCCGTCGCCCGCGACCACCTCGCCCGTGTTGACCCCGATGCGAACGCCGAACGGCGTGCCGTAGCGCTGTTCGACCTCCCGGCCGAACGCGCCGAGACGGTCTCGCAGGTCAGCCGCCGCGCGAACCGCGCGCAGCGCATCGTCCTCGTGCACGCGAGGGATCCCGAAGGCTGCCTTCACGGCATCCCCGACGAACTTCTCCACGATGCCGCCGTGTCGCTCGAGCACCTCGTGCGCGATCACGAAGAACTCCAGCATCACCCGCCGCACCACCTCCGCGTCGAACTGCTCGCCGATAGCGGTCGACCCGCTGACGTCTGCGAACACGAGCGTCACGAGCTTGCGCTCTTCGGGTCGAGCCGGCACGCTCGCGAGCGGCGTTGCGCAGAATCCGCACACCCGGAATCCGGCGGGATTCTCCTCGCCACAATGCGGGCATCGCATGAGCGCAGCCAGCCTACTCCTGTGACGCAACGCCCGCGATCTCGCGAGGCCGGCGACGGCCGACCGCAGGGCTAGTCTGCGACCCCCATGCTGCGGATCGTCCACACCGCGGATTGCCATCTCGACGCCCCGTGCGCGAGCCTCGACGCCGGTGTGCGAGCCCGCGTCCGCGCCGCCGAGCGAGAGGCGTTCGCTCGCGTCTGCACGCTCGCCGTCGAGCGCGGCGCGCATGCGCTCGTGATCGCCGGCGATCTCTTCGAGCGCAGCGACGTCGGGCCCGCTGCCCTGCACCACGCGCTCGCCCAGCTCGCGCGCGTGACCGACGCCGGCACGGCCGTGATCATCGCCAGCGGCAATCACGATCCGGGCGGGGCGCTGGCTCCCCTGGCAGAGGCGGGCTGCACGCTCGCGCTGACCCATGAACCCGTCGTCGTGCCCCTGTCGGACGCCGACGGCGCGGCCCTCGGCCACGTCGTCGCGATCGGCCACGCCAACGCGGCCGAGGGCGCCAATCTCGCCGAGCTGCTCCCGGCGGCGCCGAGCCCGGCCTCGGTCGCGGTGCTGCACGCGCAGGTCGACGGCGCGGCGGGCGCGCGCGAGCGCTACGCGCCCTGCGCGCCCGAGCAGCTCGACCGCGGCTACGCCTACTGGGCGCTCGGACACGTGCACGAGCGCCAGCCGGTGCGGTCGGATCCGCCTGCCTGGTACCCGGGCTGTCTCTCGCCGCACGACGTGGGTGAGCCGGGCGCCAAGGGCGCACTCGTCGTCGAGATCGACGCCGCAGGTCGTGCCGAGGTCGAATTCGTGCCGCTCGCGCCCGTGCGCTTCGAGCGCGTCCGTCTCGACGACGCCGAGGCCTCCGGTCTGGCGGGGCTCGCGGGAGCGGCGATGCTCGCGCTCGAGGCAACGCTCCCCGGCTGCGCGGGCGAGGAGCTCGTCGTGCGGGTCGACCTGCGGGGGCGCTCGCCGCTCGCGCTCGCCCTGCGCGATCCCGAGGAACGCGACAACGCGGCCGAGGAGCTCGCGCTCGCGCTCGGCGCGCTCAGCGTCGAGCTGCGCTGCGAGCACCTGCGGCCGCCGCTCGAGCTCGACCGGCACCGCGGCCAGCCGCACCTGCTGGGCGCCGCGCTCGAGCTCGCGGAGCGCGCCGCCGGCGACGAGAGCCTGCTCGACGAGCTCGCACCTGCGGTGCTCGCCGGGGACGAAGCCGGCGATGCGGCCGCTCGGCGCGTCTATCTCGCGGGCTTGCTGAGCGAGCTGGACGAGACGCTCGCGGAGTCGCTCCTGGCCGAGGCCGCACCGTGAAGATCGACCGCATCCGCGTCGGCGCGTTCGGCCCGCTCGCCGAGCTCGAGCTCGAAGGGCTCGCCGAGAACGATCTGATCGTCGTCTACGGCCCGAACGAGGCGGGCAAGTCGAGTCTGCGAGCGTTCGTGACCTCGATGCTCTACGGCTTCTCGCCCGCCGCGCGCGAGGACCACCCGGCCACCCCGCTCGACGGCCATGCCCACGGCGAGCTCGAGCTCGCCCTGCCCGACGGCGCGCGGGTGCGCGTCGAGCGCCACCTGCGGGCGCGGCCGACGGGGCGCGCCTGGCGTGGAGAGGCCCAGGAAGAGCTCGCCAACCGGCCGCTGGCCGAGGTCGCCTGGCTCGAGCGCGGCACCTACCTTGCGCTGCACGCGTTCGATGCCGACGAGCTGCGCGGGCTCGACGCAGCCACCTGGCGCGAGATCGAGCAGCGTCTGCTGGGCGGATCCTCCCCGGCCTTCCTGCGTCCGGCGGCGGTCGCGGCGCAGGAGCTCTCGGGCCGCGCGGACGCGCTCTGGCGCGCCGATCGACGCGGCAAGCCGCGCTCGGCAGAGCTGTCGGCGCGGCTCGCGGAGCTGCGCGCCGCGCGGCGCGAGGCGCTGGCGGGGGCCCAGGCCCACGACGAGGCGGCCGCCGAGCTCGCGCGCGTCCGCAGCGAGCTGGCGGGCGCCCGGCGGCGGCGAAGCGCATGCTCGAGGGACGCCGCGACCTGCACGATCGCCACGCGCCGGCTCTGCGCGCCTGGCAAGAGCTCGAGCGCCTGCGCGACGAGGCCGAGCAGCTCGTCCCCGAGGCGCTCGCCGTGCGCGTCGGCGCGCAGCCCGGCAGAGCGGCTGGAAGGCCTGCGCGGGGAGCTCGAGGAGCGCCGGCGGGAGCTCGCCGACGCCGGGGCCGAGCTCGAGGCGGCGCGGGCTGCGGCGCAGCTCGGCGAGCGCGAGCGCGCACTGCTGGAGCACGCGGCGATCATCCGCGAAGCCGCGCTGGCGCGCGCCCGGGACGAGGGCGAGCGAGATCAGCTGACGATCGAGCGCGCCCGCGCCGAGAGTCAGGCGGCCCGGGGCGAGGAGCTCGCGCAGCGCGTCCTCGGCCATCCGCTGCGCACGGCCGACGAGGCCGCGCTCGAGACCGTCCAGATGGCCGATCTGCAGGCCGCGGCGGCGCGCTGCGAGCGCTCGGCTCCGGCAGCCAGCGCGCGGGTGGCGCATGTCCCCGCAGCGGCCGTCGGCGCTGCCGCGGTGCTCGCTCTCGTCCTGGCAGTGCTCGCCGGCGCATTCTCCGGCGCCCGCCTACCGCTGGCGGCGGGCGCGCTCGTCGCCGCGCTTGCGGCACTGGCGCTCGCACGGGCCCGGCACGGCGCCCGCACGATGCGCGCCGCGCTCGCGGAGCGTTCGGCCGGCGGCAGCGAGCTGGTCGCCTCCCTCGGCGACCTGCGCGTGGCCGAGTCGCGCATCGCGCACCCCGATCACACGCTCGTCAGCGACATCGAGCAACTGCGCGCCCTCACGCGCGAACAGGCGCTGACGGGACGACGGCTGGCGCAGCTCGAGGAAGCCGAGCTCCGCGCGGCCGAGCGCGGCGCAACGCTCGCCGCAGTGCTCGGCACCGACGATCCCGAGCGCCTCGCGGGCGAGCTCGAGGCCGCCCAGCGCCGCGACGCGCAGGCGCACGTCGCCCGCGACCGCGTCGCCGAGCTGGAGCCGCGCGCACAGGCCGGTGCCGAGCGCGTCGCGCGCATCGCCGAACGTCTGGCCGAGCTCGAGAACCTGGTGCGAGGCGCCTCGCCGACGGGCGACGAGGCCGATGCGCTGAAGCGCCTGCACGCGGCCGCCACCCGTCGCGTCGCGGCCGACCAGCGCGAGCGCAGCCTCGTCGAGGGCGTGCCCGAGCTCGATGCGCTGCTGGCCACCGCGCGCGAGCGGGAGGAGCGTGGCGAGCGGCTCGTGCTGACCGACGACGAGCACGCGACGCTCGTGGCCGAGCTGCGCGAGGCCCGCGCGCGGGCCGAGGGGCTCATGCTGCGCGAGCAGGAGCTGGGTGCCCAGCTCGAGCGCCTGGGCGCGGCGCGCACGGTCGGAGATGTGGAGGGCGAGCTCCGTGCGGTCGAGGCCGAGCTCGCCGACGTCAAGCGCGAGCGCGATCGGCTGGTGCTTGCGGCGGCAATCGTGCGCAGGGCCGAGCGCGAGGTGCGCGAGCGCTATGCCCCGGCCTGGCTGCAGTCGGCGAGCCGCTACCTCGAGGCGATCACGCACGAGCGCTACAGCGCCATCGCCATCATCGAGACGCCCGGCGGCGAGCCCGTGCTCGAGGTCACCCGGGCGGGCGAGGCGATGCCCGTGCGCGTCGGCCCGCCGCTCTCGCGCGGCACGCTCGAGCAGATCTACGTGGCCGTGCGCCTCGCGCTCGTCGACGCGATCGACGCCGATGCCCGGCTGCCGATGTTCCTCGACGAGCTCTTCGCGCACTGGGACTCGCACCGCCTCGATGCTCTCGTGCGCGTGCTGGGGGCGGTCGAGGGCCGCCAGGTCGTGGTCTCGACCTGCCACGCAGCGCTGGCCGACCGCCTCGAGCGCTCGTGCGGCGCGCGGGTGATCGAGCTGGCCGGCCCGGGCGGCGTCGTGGTGCAGCGCCCGCCGCGCCGATTGGCCGTCGCGTCGGCGGCGCCGGAGCAGGAAGGACCGACGCTGCTCGACCTGCTCGAGGGCTGACCGCCCCGGGTCACGGGGTGACGTCTGAGACGTTCTGCCTGAACGAACGTGAGGGTCTGGCGCGTGACGAGCGTCGTGCTGGGACGAGATCGGCCCGCGGCTCGATCAGGACGATCTCGCAAGGGTCGATCTCGTTCCAGGCGCCCGCTCGGTGCCGCCAGGCACCACGGATCATTCAGGTAGTACGTCTAGTGTTCAGGGCGTGGCAGCGACCGCCGAGCGAACGACGATCGCCACCACCGGCCTGACCAAGCGCTACGACGACGTCGTCGCGCTCGACGATGTCAGCGTGGAGCTGGCCGATCAGGCGATCGGCCTGCTGGGCGCCAACGGCGCCGGCAAGTCGACGCTGATGCGCGCCTTGCTCGGCCTCGTGGAGCCGGATGCAGGCAGCGCGCGGCTGCTCGGCATCGACGCCGTTGCGCGCGGTCTCGAGCTACGCCGCCGCATCGGCTACATGCCCGAGCACGAGTGCCTGCCCAGCTGGATGACGGCGCGCGATCTCGTGGTGCACCTGGGCGAGCTGCGGGGCCTGCCACGGCGCATCGCCGTCCTGCGGGCGAGCGAGGTGCTCTTCCAGGCCGGCCTCGAAGAGGAGCGCCTGCGCCTGATCGGGACGTTCTCCACGGGCATGCGCCAGCGGGTCAAGCTGGCGCAGGCCCTCGTCCACTCACCCGAGCTCGTGGTGCTCGACGAGCCGACCAACGGCCTCGATCCGCAGGGCCGCGACGAGATGCTGGAGCTGGTGCGGCGCCTCTCGCGCGATCTCGGCATCCGCGTGCTGTTCTCGTCGCACGTGCTGGAGGACGTCGAGCGCACCTGCGATGCAGTGGTCGTGCTGCGCGAGGGCCGGGTCGCCGCGCAGGGCCGGATCTCCGATCTGCGCGGCCGCGAGGCCGGCAGTGCGCGGCTGAGCGCCGTCGGCGATCTCGCCGCCTTGCGCGCGGCGCTGCTCGCGCGCGGGCTGCAGGTCGAGGACGGCGAGGACGGCTGGATGACCGTGCACGGCGAGCCGGGCCTGCTGCCCGACGCCGTTCGCGACTCGTGCGCCGAGACGGCCGTGAGCCTGCGCGCGCTGCTGCCGGGCGACCGCACGCTCGAAGATGCCGTGATCGGGGCGATCGCCTGAGCGCCCGGCTCGAAGACACGCGCTACGCCCGCTACGACGGCGTGCGCAGGGCGCCCTGGCTGGCGGTCGTCTCGCTCGCGCGCTGGAGCGCATTCGGAGCACTCGGCGCACGCAAGAGCTGGCGTGCGAAGTTCCTGCCGGTGACGCTGACGCTGATCGCGTTCCTCCCCGCCTTCGCCGTGCTCGCGATTCGCGCGATCGTCGGCCAGAGCTTCGCCGACCGCTTCCCCGAGCTGATCCCGTACCGCCAGTACCTGACCGAGATCGGGCTCGACGTGACGATCTTCGCCGCGATCCTGTGTCCCGAGCTGCTCTGTCCCGATCGGCGCGACAACGTGCTCTCGCTCTACCTCTCGACGGCCGTCAGCCGCTTCACGTACGTCGTGGGCAAGCTGATCGCAGCGCTCGTGCCCCTGCTCGGTCTGACGCTCGCGGCCGGTGCTGCTGCTGTTCCTCGGCAACACGTTCTTCGCCGACTCGGCGCTCGGGTACCTGGGCGACCACTGGACCGATCTCCTTCGCATCTGCGCCTCGGGGCTGCTGCTGGCCTCGTACGTCAGCCTGCTCGGGCTCGCCGTCGCGTCGTTCACGAGCCGCCGCGCCTTCGCCCTGGGCGGCTACGCGGCGCTGATGCTGATCCCGACGTACGTCGGCGGCGCGCTGGTCTTCGGCGCCGAGCTCGATCGCCACTGGCAGCTGATCATGCTCGGCCGGCTGCCGATCGCGGCCGCGCGCTCCATCTATCCCGGCGACAACCCCGATCAGGCGCTCTCCGGCTGGTGGTGGTGGAGCGCCTGCGGCGTCGTCATGGCGATCTCCGCCGGCTGCCTGTGGTGGCGCTACCGGAGGGCAGACGCCTGACGCTGGTCTTCGCAGGCGTCTCGAAGTGGTACGGCGACACGGTGGCCCTCGCAGAGGTGTCGTTCGAGCTGGCTCCCGGCGTGACCGGGCTGCTCGGACACAACGGCGCGGGCAAGTCGACCGCGTTGGCGCTCTGCGCCGGCTTCGCCGATCCGAGCACCGGCACGGTGCGGGTGCTCGGTCACGATCCGCGGCGCGAGCCCGCGGTCTACAAGCGCATCGGCATCGTGCACGACCGCGACGGCCTCTGGCCGTTCCTCACGGCACGCGAGCTGGTCGAGCTGATGGCGGGTCTGCGCGACGTCGCCGACCCTCCCAAGGCGGCCGCCGAGGCGCTCGCGACCGTGGGGCTGGAAGACGCGGCGGAGCGTCGCGTGGGCGGCTTCTCGAAGGGCATGCGCCAGCGCGTCAAGCTGGCCCAGGCGCTCGTGCACTCGCCCGAGCTGCTGCTGCTCGACGAGCCGCTGAACGGCCTCGATCCCGTCCAGCGCCGCCACGTGGTGGAGCTGATCCGGCGGCTCGGCGCCGAAGGCCGCACCGTTCTGGTCTCCTCGCACGTGCTGCACGAGGTCGAGCGCATGGCGCCGCGCGTGGTCGTGCTCGTCAACGGGCGCCTGGTCGCCGAGGGCGAGACGGGCGCGATCCGCGATCTGATCCGCGACCGCCCGCGCACGCTGCGCATCGCAGCCGGCGGCGAGGCACAGGCGCTCGCGCGCGAGCTGGTCGGCGAGGGCCTCGCGAGCGGTGTCCGTCTCGACTCCGGCGTGCTCGTCGTCGAGACCGCCGACATGGACGCGCTCGGCCGCCGGCTGATGCCGCTGGCGCGCGACGCTCGGAGCCACGGTGGAGACGAGTCGAGCCGCTCGGCGACGATCTCGAGAGCGTCTACACGTACCTCACCGAGCACGCGCGCGGACGGGGCCGCTGAGGTGAATCTCGCGCTCTTCCGCCTGGCGCTGCAGGCGCCTGCTGCTGCGGCGTCGCTCCGTGCTGCTGGCGCTGGCGCCGCTGCTGGCAGCGCTCATCGCAGCCATCGACGCGGGCGAGGGCACGGCCGATGCGCAGTCGTTCGCCGACCTCATGGAGGCGCTCTTCCTGCCGACGATCCTGCCGTTCCTGGCGCTCGTGATCGGTGCCAGCGCCCTGGGCGAGGAACGCGACGACGCCACGATCCTGTATCTCGCGTCGACGCCGCTCTCGCGGCTCGCGATCGTGCTCCCGGCGCTCGCCGCCGCGGCGCTCACGACCATCGTCGTCTGCCTGCCGGGGCTCCTGATCGTGATCGCGCTCGCGCCCGGCGATGACGCGAGCCTCTCCACCACCGCCTGGGCGCTCGCCTCCGTCGTCGGCGGGGCCTGCGCCTACACGGGGTTGTTCGGCGCGCTCTCCCTGCTCGTGAAACGACCCGTCGTGATCGGGCTGATCTACGTGCTCTTCTGGGAGGGCTCGATCGGGACGTTCGCACCGAGTGCGCGCTGGTTCTCGCTCGGCGCCTACGCGCGCGCCGTGACCGCGGGCGGGCTGCCGTCGTCGACCGATACGAACGTCCCCGCCATCGGCGCTGCGGCGGCCTTCGCCGTGCTGGCCGCCGTGGCCGCGGTGACGACCTGGTGGTGCGGCCGGCGCCTCACCCGCGTCGAGTTGCCCTAGCCGGAGCGCCTGGGTATCGTCGGGTCGTGAGCACGCACGCCCCCGGCACGCGGGCGCCGCGCGCGGAGGTGACGTCGGCCACCACGGGCCGGCCCGTCATGCTGCTCACGCTGGACGTGCCGCTCGACGAGCGTGCACAGCGCTTCGCGCTGGAGACCGCGCTCGGGGCGGGCTGCCCGCTCGTGCTCTGCGACGCCGTGCCGGTCGGGCCCCACTCGGCGGCGTCGGTGCTGCGCATGCGCGGCCGGCCCGAGGCGGACGCCTCGCTGCGCGCCGCCGCGGGCGAGGCGCGCTCGCTCGGGGTGCAGGTCGACGAGCTGATCTTCCACAGCCCGCGCCCGG
The DNA here is from genome assembly GCA_963713435.1 of uncultured Actinomycetes bacterium. Taxonomy (GTDB): domain Bacteria; phylum Actinomycetota; class Thermoleophilia; order Gaiellales; family JALYLC01; genus JALYLC01. The sequence goes on along the minus strand of CAVQLU010000010.1, from coordinate 22,420 downwards.
TCGCAGCCGCCACCGCATTGTGCGCCGAGCGCGGCGTGGGACTGCTCGTGTTCGGCCCCTCGCGCAAGGCGGCGGGCCGCTGGCGCTACCGCGCGTGGTCGCGCCGCGTGCGCCGCGACACGCCCTGCCTCGTCTGGCTTCCGGAGGACTAGTGTCCTGAGTCGGTAGCGAGCCGCTCGATCAGGCCGGCCGCCGCGACCGTGCCCGATCTGCTCTGCAGACGCGCCGCAAGCGCGCCGAGCCGCGCCCGCAGTGCCGAGTCGGCCAGCAGCCGGTCGACCGCGCCGGTCAGCTCCGCGGCCTCGCACCCGTAGGTCGAGAGGCGCACGCCGAGCCCCGTCTCGTGCGATGCGCTGCGCGTTGTCGTACTGATCCCAGAAGATCGGCAGCACGACCATCGGCTTGCCGTGGTGGAGCGCCTCGCAGGTCGTGTTGTTGCCGCCGTGCGTGATCACGAGATCGACGAGCGGCAGGATCGACGGCTGCGGGAGGTGGCCCTCGCCGCACATGTTGTCGTGCAGCCGGATCTGCTCGGCGAGCGGGCCCTTGGAGACGATCACGCGGTGCTCGGTGGCGCCGAGGATGTCGACCAGGCGCTGCATCAGCTCGACGTCGGCCGAGCCGAGCGAGCCGAGCGAGAGGTAGAGCAGCGACCCAGGGCGCTTCGCGCAGATGCTCCGGGAGCTCCCACGGGTCGTCCGAGCGCACGCTCGTCTGCACGTTGTGCCAGCTCGCGTCGAGCGCGTGGCGAGCGCGCGTAGTCGACCTCGTCCGGGTAGCCGTAGATGTTCAGGTAGGGCGAGGTGTCCATGAACTCGAGCCCGGGGAGCGGCGGCGCGCCGGCCTCGCGCCGGAACTCGTCGAACGAGGCGTGCAGCTCGGCGTGCGTGCGCCGGAACTCGTCGCTGAAGGCCGGCCAGGCCGAGCGGTCGTCGGCGGGATAGCCCGAGAACACGGGCGCCAGCGCCGGATCGGGAACCTCCAGCGGATTGCAGGAGACGATGCGCACCCAGCGCCGCCCGCTCGCCGCGAGCGCCGGGAACGAGACGACGTTGTCCTCGACGATCACGTCGGGATTCAGCTCGTCGATGATCTCGAGCAGCCGCCCGTGGACGTAGCGCGCGCCGTCGCAGAGCGCCTCGAACGTCGGCGCGATGAACTCGCCCAGCTGCTCGATCGTCGGCTTGCGGAAGACGGGCGCCGTGTCGTGGATGAAGTCGATCCAGAACTGCCCGGGCGCCTCCTCCTGCTCGGGCGGCGGCCCGAGCCGCATCAGCCGCTCCTCGAAGCCGCGCGCCTCGAGCGTGCCGGCGAACGACTCCTCGATGATGAACACGACGCGGTGCCCGCGCTCGCGCAGGATCTGCGCCGATGCCCGCGCAGTTGTTGGTCGGCCCGTGCGCGCCCTCGGGGAAGAAGACGATCGTGGCCATGGCGTCAGGCCTGCCGCCGCGCAGCGATCGTCATGCCGAGCACGATCGTCACGAGCACTGCGGTGAGGACGGAGCACAGGAAGGCCGACGCCCGCGCCGAACGCGGCGTAGGCGCCCAGCGCGACCGGGATGCCCGCCACGACGCCGGGGGCCAGCACGAGACGCCGCTCGGGCATCCAGCGCGGCCCGGCGAGCCAGGCCGCGATGGCGTTGGCCTGCACGACGAGTCCGATGGCAGCACCCAAGCCGCCGATCAGCCCGCTCGTGAAGAGGCCGAGCACGCCGAGGACGAGAGCGATGCAGGCGAGCACGATGCCGCCCCGGATCGCCTTGGCGTCACGCCGGGCGAGTTCTCGTAGCTGATCCTCCATGAAGCGCTGCGGGGTGGACGGGACACGCCCGCCCACCCCGCGCAGATCAGTCGCCCGCCGCAGCCTCGGCGCGGTGCTCCTCGAGCACCCCGCCCTTGTGCCGCTGCACGGCGTAGTAGTAGATGATCCCGAACGCCGAGCAGGAAGATCGTCGCGACGATCGGGCCCCACTTGTAGGTGTCGTCGATGTAGAGCGCGACGCGTGGCCACTCGAGGTTGATGACCATCGCGGCACCGTAGACGATGCCGATGATGTTGAGGGGCTTCCCCCAGCCGCCGAGCTTGAAGAGGTTGTCCTTGGCGTCGTCGAGATTGCCCGGCCAGCCCTCGAAGCGGCGCTTCAGCAGCGGGATCGTGACGCCCAGGTAGGCCAGGTACATCAGGATGATGCCCATCGAGATGATGATCGTGAAGGCCGACGGGTTCTGGATGTTGAAGGCCAGGATGATCAGGGCGATGATCCCGGACGTCAGCGCCGGCGCGACCGGCACGCGGCGCTTCGCCGAGACGCTCGCGAGCCCGCGTGCGAACGGCAGGTTGTTGTCGCGCGCCATCGCGAACAGGATGCGGATGCTCATCGCCTGAATGGCGAGGCAGCACACGAAGATGGCGAGTGCGACGTCGGCCAGCCAGAGATTGCCCCACGAATCGCCGAGCACGTCCTTCGTGATGGACGTGAGCCCGCCGGCCGTGGCCGGCTGATCGACGGCCATCGTGCCGAAGCCGATCAGCAGGAAGCCGAGCAGTCCGGCGGTCAGCAGCGCTCGCCAGATCGCCTTCGGCGCCGTGCGCCGTGGATCATCGGTCTCCTCGGCCAGTGACCCTGCCGAGTCGAAGCCGTACATCACGTAGAGCGGCATGATCGCGCCCAGCAGCAGCGCCCCGAAGTAGCCCCAGCTCGTGCCCGGCGCCTGTGCCGTCGGTCTTGAAGAGCACCGAGGGGCTGTGCTGGATGTTGACCGCGAGGATGATGATCAGGCCGACGGCGCCGATCAACTCGGCGATCACGCCGATGTTGTTGACCGTCGAGATGATGCTTGACGCCGAGCAGGTTCACCGTCGTCGTGAGGAGGATCATGATCGGCGCCGAGGATGAACGCGTTCTTGGCGAACGCGGGATCCTGGAAGGCGCAGTTGTGCGAGCTGTCGGCTGCGCCCGCCGTGCAGTCCACGATCTGGAACTTGTCCGAGATCTGCGGCAGGATCACCTGCCAGGCGAGCGCGACCGCCGGGATCGTGACGATCTGCGCGCAGAGGTAGATCCAGCCGGTGTTCCAGGCCCACGACTTGCCCGCCAGCCGCTTCGACCACTGGTACACCGATCCGGCCAGCGGATAGTGAGCCGCCAGCTCGGAGAACTGCAGTGCGACGGTCATCTGGCCGATGAAGACGATCGGCCAGGCCCAGATGAAGGCACGACCGGCGAAGAAGAAGCCCAGAGCCGCGGTCTGGAACATGCCGGTCAGGATGGAGATGTACGAAAAGCCCGCGGCGAAGCTCGAGAACGAGCCAAGCGAACGACTCAACTCCTGTTTGTATCCGAGCGACGCAAGATCCTGCGCGTCGGTCTGTGCCGGTTGACTCATTGAGCCCTCCTGGGTGCGTGAGCCGGGTCGGGAAAGAATGCGCGTGCGACTCTCTCACGCGGGCCGACTCAACGCAAGGGGAGCTTCGTGACGATCGTCACGCGCGCAGGCGCTCGCCGCTCGGGTCGTAGAGCGGCTCGTGGGTCACGGTGGCGCCGTGGTGCTCGCCGAAGATGTCGATGTCGACCTCCGTGCCCTCCTGCGCGAGCTCGGGCGGCAGCCAGCCGAGCAGGATGTGGCGGCCCACCGTGTAGCCGAAGTCGGCGCTCGTCACGTAGCCGACGGCATGGCCGTCGCGGATCAGCGGCTCGCCGCCGTAACAGGTGGCGTTGACGTCGTCGAGCACGAGGCAGCAGAGGCGCTTGCGCGGGCCGCGCGCGCGTGCGGCGAGCGCGGCCTCGCGGCCGTTGAAGCGCGGCTTCGTGAAGTGCACGGTGAAGCCCAGGCCGGCCTCGAAGGGCGTGTGCTCGCGCGTCATGTCGACGCCCGCGAAGCGATAGCCCTTCTCCATGCGCAGCGAGTTGAAGGCGCCGGTGCCGCAGGCCACGACGCCCAGGTCGGCGCCCGCGTCGAAGAGCTGATCCCAGAGGTAGCGGCCGTGCTCGGTCGGCGTGTAGAGCTCCCAGCCCAGCTCGCCGGCGTACGAGATGCGCAGCGCCAGCGCGGGCACGGCGCCGACCCAGATCTCACGCGCCGCCAGATAGGGGAACGAGAGGTCGTCGGGACTGACGCGCGCGAGCAGCTCGTGCGCGCGCGGGCCCCACAGCCCCAGCACGCCCAGCGAGGACGACACGTCGCGCAGGCGCACGGAGTCGCCCTCGGGCAGTTCGCTGCGCAGCCACGCGACGTCGCGCGGCCCCGAGCCGCCGCCGGTGACGAGCAGGTAGCGCTCGTCGCCCAGGCGCGTGACCGTGAGGTCGCAGACGCAGCCGCCGTCGTGATCGAGCACGGTCGTGTAGAGGATGCGGCCCGACCGGCCGGTCCATCTCGCTCGCGCACACGCGGTTGAGCCACTCCACGACGCCGGGCCCCTCGGCCTCCACCTTCACGAACGGCGTCAGGTCGAAGACGCCGACGCCGGTGCGCGTGGCGTGATGCTCGCGGCCGATCGTCGGCGACCAGTGCCGCTGCGCCCAGGCCGAGCGCTCCGGCATGACGTCGGGCAGCGGCAGCGCGTCGTTGGCGCGGAACCACTGCGCGCGCTCCCAGCCGGCGCTCTCGGTGAGCTCGGCGCCGTGGTCGAGGAAGCGCTCGTGCCAGGGCGTCGTGCGCACGCCGCGCGGGTGCGCCAGCACCTGGCCGGGGTGGATGATGTCGTAGACCTCGTCGTACTGCGTGCGCCCGCGCGCCGTGACGTAGAGCGGGCTCTGCTGGAAGCGGTGCAGCCGGTCGGGGTGCATCGGCCCGAGGTCGAGCGCGCAGCGGCCGGTCGTCATCAGGTCGACGACCGCCTTGGCGGTGCCGCCGCCGTGCGTGACCCAGATGCCGTCGGCCAGCCAGAGGCCGCCGACCTGCGTGGACGGCCCGGCGAACGAGTTGTTGTCGACCGCGAACGAGAAGTGCCCGTTGAACGTCTCGGCGATGCCCACGCCCGCGAGCGGCGGCAGCAGCTCGTGCGCCCAGGCCGAGCGACTCGGGCCAGTGCTCCTCGGAGAACGGCCCGGTCGCGATCTGGTGGCCGTCGGGGTGCCGCTCCAGCTCGTGCGGCTCGATCGTGATCGGATCGTGGCCGTAGGCGCCGATGCCGTAGCCCTCGCCGCGCTGGCGGAAGTACATGGCGCGATCCTGGTGGCGCAGGATCGGGTGCTCGATCTCGACCGCCGCGCCGGCCAGCTCGGGCAGCGGCTCGGTCCAGGCGAAGAGGTGCTGCATCGGCTGCATCGCGACGATCGGGCAGCCCGAGCGAGCGCATGAACTCGGGCGCCCAGAGGCCGAGGCAGACGAGCGCGGTCGACGTGACGATGGCGCCCTGGTCGGTCTCGACCGCGCGCACGCGCCCGCCGGCCATGTCGATGCCGGTCGCGCGCGTGGTGCCGATGAACGTCGCGCCGCGCGCCTCGGCGCGCTCCTGCAGCGCCTGGCAGATGTTGGCGCCCTTCGCGATGCCGTCGCTCGGCACGTAGAGCGCGCCGTGCAGCAGCGCGCGGTCGAGCAGCGGGTTGTGGCGCAGGGCCTCGTCGGGGCCGATGACGTGGCTCTCGAGGCCCCACGATGTGGCGTAGGCGTGGCGGCGCCGGATCTCGCCGAGGCGCTCCGGCGTGGTGGCGACCTCGAGCGAGCCGACCTCCCACCAGGTGCGCCGCTCGGGCGTGTCGAGCTCGCGGTAGAGCGCGCTCGACCACTGCGCGAGCGTGCAGGAGAGCTTCGAGCCGTTGGTCTGGAAGCACAGGCCGGGCGCGTGGAACGACGAGCCGCCCGTGTCGCCGATCGGGCCCTGGTCGATCACGACGACGTTGCGCACGCCGGCCTGCGTGAGGTAGTGCGCGGCCGAGCAGCCGACGATGCCGGCGCCGATCACGACGACGTCCGCGCGCTCCTTCATGCAGCCGGGGCGGTGCAGATGCGCACCAGCTCGCGCTCCAGCCCGCTCTCGCCGACCTCGCGCTCGCTCAGCGGCAGCCCGAGCAGCGAGGCGGCGTGCTCGGCCGCTCGGCGCAGCGCCGGCGTCGGCCGCTGCGAGAGCCAGATGCAGCGGCGGTAGGAGTGGAAGTAGTCGTCGCGCAGCTCGGGGTAGCGGTCGAGGCCGAGCGAGCGCCAGACGGTGTGCTCGAACGTGCGCGCCAGGAAATCGGTGAGGAAATACGTGCCCGGCTCCTCGGCCAGCGCCTCGCGCACCTCGTCGAGGCCGAAGAGGTCGTAACACGTGTCGCCCGCGAGGCGCTCGATGCCGGTGCCGGCGAGCGCGGCGTCGAGCGCGCCGTAGCTGCCGCAGTCGGCATAGGCCACGGCGACGCGCCCGTGGCGACCGCTCAGCTCGGCGAGCTTGGCCGTGACCGCGGGTGCGATGCGCTCGGGGCGGTTGTGCAGTTGCGGGGGCAACGCGTGCACGTCGACGTCGAGGCCGCGCCGGCGCGCGATGGCGCGCACGTGCAGCGCCAGGGCCCCGCAGGCGACGACGCCGACCGTCATGCCGGGAACGCGAGCTGGTCGATGAAGAGGTCGTTGAAGTCGGGCCGGTCGGAGAGCTCGACGTACTCGACCTCGTGCACCAGGGCAGCGGCCGCGGCGCGCTCCTGGGCCGAGAGCAGGATCATCTTCGCGCCCTCGCCGGCGACGTTGCCGGCCGCGACGATGCGCGGCAGCGCGAGCTTCGGGCACGAGCCCGATGCGCACGGCGGAGGCGGGCGAGAGATACGAGCCGAACGAGCCCGCCAGCAGCACCTGCTGGATGTCGGCGACCTTGACGCCGAGCTCCTCGACGAGCAGGGCCCAGCCCGTCGCGATCGAGGCCTTCGCGAACTGCAGCTCGCGCACGTCGCGCTGCGACAGGTAGACGGCGCCCTCGGGGTCGCCGGGCTCGCCCGCCCAGGCCAGCACGAAGATGCGCTCGGCGTCGATCGCGACCAGCCGCTCGGCCAGCACGGGATGCAGCTCGGCCGCCTTCTCGTCGGGGATGAAGCGCCCCGAGGAGTCGAGCAGGCCGCACTTGACGAGCTCCGCGACCGCGTCGACGAGGCCCGATCCGCAGATGCCGACGGGCGTCGCGTCGCCGATCACGCCGAGCGTCGACCTCGTCGTCGGCGATGCGCACGGTCTCGATCGCGCCGTCGGCGGCGCGCATGCCGCAGCGGATCTGCGCCGCCTCGAAGGCCGGCCCGGCGGGCGCGGCCGTCGTGAGCAGGCGCTCGACGTTGCCGAGCGCGATCTCGCAGTTCGTGCCGACGTCGATGAACAGGCGCAGCCGCTTGTCGCGCGTCATGCCGGAGGCCAGCAGGCCCGAGACGATGTCGCCGCCGACGTAGGCGCCGAGCGCCGGGAAGACGTGGGCGTGCGCGCGCGGGTGCACGGTCACGCCGAAGTCGGAGGCGCGCATGAGCGGGTAGCTCGAGGCGGCCATGATGAACGGCGCCACGCCGACCGGCTCGGGATCGATGCCGAGCAGCAGCTGCGTCATCGTCGCGTTGCCGGCGAGCGCGACCTCGTAGACCTCGTCGGGCGACGACCTCGCCCTGCTCGAGCACCTCGGCGACGAGGTCGGCGAGCGTGCCCTGCGCGAGCTCCTGCAGCTTGGGCAGCACGGTCGGATCCATCATCGTGGCCGAGATGCGGCGGATGACGTCGGCGCCGTAGGGCTGCTGGCGGTTGAGGATCGAGCGCACCGCGACCGGCGTGCCGGTCGAGAGGTCGAGCAGCGTGGCGACGACGGTCGTCGTGCCGAGGTCGAACGCGATGCCGAACATCCGCGCCGTCGTGTCGCCGGCCTCGACGCCGACCAGCTCGTCGTCGACGACGACGGCCGTGAGCTTCCACTCGCACTCGCGCACGAGCTTCGGCAGCGTGCGCACGACATCGACGCCGACGCGCAGCTCGAGGTCGTCCATGGCGGCGAGGATGCGCTCGAGGTCGCTGGCCTGATCCTGCAGCGTCGGCTCGGCGAGCTCCAGGTAGCGCTTCTGCACGCTCGGCCGCAGGATCACCTGGCGCCCGACGCCGACCGTCGCGGCCTTGGGCCGCGTCTGCAGCGGCGGCACGTCGATCACGAGGTCGCAGCGAGGCCTGCGCGCGGCAGGCCAGGCGCCAGCCGTCGCGCAGCTCGTCGGGCGTGAACGCGCGCGGGTCGACCGAGCTGATCGGCAGCTCGCCCTCGACGATGCGCACCTTGCACTTCTTGCACGTGCCGTAGCCGCCGCAGGTCGAGTCGATCGCGACCCCGTTCCAGCTCGCGGCATCGAACAGGCTGACGCCGGGCGGCACCTTGACCTCCGGCCCGTCGGGCAGGAAGCGCAGCCGTACGCGGCCGACGCCCTCGCCGGTCATCGCCTCCTGAGAGGCCACGCTCACGAGGGCACGGCCGCCTGGCGTGCGCGGTGTGCCGAGATCCAGTTGGCGCCCCACTCGTCCTTGCCGAGCATGAGATCGCTCGCGCGCACGCTGCGCACGCACTCCTCGGAGAGCCCGTTCATGATCGCGCTGGTGAGGCCGTGGGCGGCGCCCATGGCCAGGAACGCGGCATTCAGCGTGTGGCGCTCGGGCAGGCCGAACGAGACGTTGGAGGCGCCCAGGCACATGTTCACGCCGAGCTCGTCGCGGATCATCTCGATCGCGTCGAGCGTGATGCGCACGGCCTGCGGATCGGCGCCGACCGTCATCGCGAGCGGATCGAGCACGACGTCCTCGGGCGGAATGCCGTGGTCGCCCGCGACCGAGACGATCTTGCGCGCGATCTCGAGGCGCTTCTCGGCCGTCTCGGGGATGCCGGTCTCGTCGTTCGTGAGGCCGATCACGGCCGCGCCGTGCTTGGCGACGATCGGCAGGATGACCTCGAGCCGGTCGTCCTCGCCGGTCACGGAGTTGACGAGCGCCTTGCCCTCGTAGGCGTCGAGCCCGGCCTCGAGCGCCTCGATCACCGAGGAGTCGATGCAGAGCGGCGTGTCGGTGTGATCCTGCAGCAGCCGGATCATCTGCGCGAGCAGTTCGGCCTCGTCGACCAGCGGGATGCCGGCGTTGACGTCGAGCATGTCGCAGCCCATGGCGATCTGGGCGTCCGCGTCCTCGAGCACGCGCTCCAGGTTGCCGTCGCGCAACTCCTGCGCGAAGGCCTTGCGCCCGGTCGGGTTGATCCGCTCGCCGATGATGCAGAACGGCTTGTCGATCGCGATCGTGACGGTCCTAGACCGTGACTGCAGAACCGTGTCCACTCGCGTCTCGCTCCTTCGTTTGGGGAATGCCCAGGCGCTCGCACAGGCGCCCGACTGCGTCGTCCTTGCGGAACGAGATGAGGTGCAATCCGCGCACGCCCGGTTGTGCGAGGGCGTGTCGTGCCTGCTCGACCGCCAGCTCGAACGCCTCGGCGCGCGGGTCGGCGGCGTTCTTGACCCGCTCGATCGTCGCGGCGGGCACCGAGATGCCCGGCACGTCGGCGTCCATGAACTCGAGCGGCCGCGCACCGGCGACCAGGCAGATCGAGGGCAGGAGCGCCGTGTGCTGGAAGAGCCCGATGCGCGCCCCCTCGGCGCAGAACGCCTCGAGGTGAGCGGGCTCGTAACAGATCTGCAGCTGCAGGAAGCGCGCGCCCGCGCGCGCCTTCTTGAGCGCGCGCTGCGCGCGATAGGCCAGCGGCGGAGCGCCCGGGTTCTCGACCGCGCCGATGAAGAGGTGCGGCGCGGGCTCGAGCTTGCGGCCCGAGAGATACTCGCCGCGCGCCAGCGCGGCGGCCGTGACGATCACCTGGGGGCCGTCGAGGTCGAAGACGCGGCGCGTCTCCTTCTCGTCGCCGGCCGTGACGTCGTCGCCGGTCAGGCAGGAGATGTTCTCGATGCCGTGCAGCGCGGCGCCGACGATGTCGGCCTGGATCGCGAGGCGGTTCTTGTCGCGGCAGACGACCTGCATGATCGGCTCGACGCCGAGCGTCTTCAGCGCGATCGCCACGGCGACGTTGGAGGCGTGCGCGTGCGCGGCCGTGTTGTCGGTCGCGTTGACGGCATCCACCCAGGGCGCGTACTGCTCCAGCTTGGCGCGCACGGCGTCGAGCCCGCCGCCGTCGACCACGGGCAGCTCGCCGGTGATCACGACACCGGGCCCCGCCAGCTTGCGCTCGAGCTCGGACACGTCGGCTACTCGTCGTCCCCGGGCTGCCAGCCGGCGGGCGTCTGCCGGTCGCGCTTGCTCAGGTAGTTGGCCCAGGAGGACGTGTTCTTGAGCCGGTTGTCGACCGGCGGGCGCATGTGGTTGTACTCCTCGCGCCAGGTCTTGGGCAGCCCGGGCATGCCCTCGGCGCGGTCGTAGCCCTTCAGCCAGACGCAGCGCATCTCGGGCTTGACCTCGCAGTGCCCGTTGGCGCGCACGCCGCCGCAGGGGCCGTTGCGCAGCGTCTTCGGGCAGTTCATCGGGCACGTCATGCCCGTCGAGTGCAGCACGCACTGGCCGCACATCTGGCAACCCCAGATCGGGCCCTTGAACGCCTTCTCGATGAGGGCCAGCGGCTTCACGCCGGGACGAGTGCCCGCTTCTTCTCGATCAGGTCCTTGGCCAGGCGCACGGCGGTCGAGGCGTCGGCCGCGTAGCCGTCGGCGCCCACGGCGTCGGCGTACTCCTGCGTGACGGGCGCGCCGCCGACCATGATGATGACCTTGTCGCGCAGGCCGGCCTTCTCGATGGCGTTGATGTTGGCCTTGAACATCGGCATCGTCGTCGTGAGGAACGCCGAGAAGCCCACGATCTCGGGCTTGTGCTCCTCGATCTGCTCGATGAACTTCTCCGGCGGCACGTTCACGCCGAGGTCGATGACCGTGAAGCCGGCGCCCTCGAGCATGATGTTCACGAGGTTCTTGCCGATGTCGTGCACGTCGCCCTTGACCGTGCCCATCACGAACGTGCCGATCTGCTGGACGCCCTCGGCCACGAGCAGCGGGCGGAGGATGTCGAGCGCGCCCTGCATGGCGCGCGCGGCGATCAGCATCTCGGGCACGAAGTAGTCGCCGCGCTCGAAGCGCGCGCCCACCTCCTCGAGCGACGGGATGAGCGCGTCGAAGAGCATCGAGCTCGGCTCCATGCCCTCCTCGAGGCCCTTGTTGACGAGGTCGGCGACCTCGGGCTTGTTGCCGATCAGCGTGTTGTCGAACAGGCCCTGCAGGATCTCGTCGTGCGTCATCGTCATCCTCGCTCTAGGGTCGGGTACCCGAGTCGGGTGGACAGGACGGCGGCCTGCTCGATGAGCAGCGCACCCATGTGATCGAGCTGCGACGACCCGAGGCGGAAGCTCGGGCCGGAGATGGAGAGAGCGGCCACGCAGGCGCCGTTCGCGCCGCGCACGGGAGCGGCGACGGCCGAGAGGCCGACCTCGATCTCGTCGATCGCGGTCGCGTAGCCCACTGCGCGAATCGTGTCGAGCGCCGCGACGAGGTGCTCGCGGTCGACCATCGTGTGCGGCGTGAAGCGGACGAGCTCGCCGGGCGGCAGCTCGGCGGCTCCGTTCGCGAGGAAGACCTTGCCGTTGGCCGCGGCGTGGAACGGCACCGCGCGGCCGACCCAGTTGGCGGCGCCGATCATGTGGCGCGAGTCGACCTGGGCCAGGTGGTTCACGCCCGTGGTGGCCGGCACCGCGAGGTTGATCGTCTCGCCGCTCTGGGCGGCGAGCTCCAGCAGGACGGGATTGGCCAGCTCGACCAGATCGGTGTCGTCGACGCCCCGCTGCGCGAAGCGCAGCAGCGCCGGGCCGGGCCGGATCGCACCGCGCGCCGAATCGCGCTGGACGAGCGCGTTGCGCTCGAGCGCGGCGACCAGGCGCGAGGCCGTACTCTTGGGCAAATCGGAGAGGCGCGCGAGCTCGCCGAGCGTGGTCGGCTGCTCCTGGTCCAGCACGAGGACGAGCAGCTGCGCGGCGCGCTCGATGGCCTGGGAACCGCTCGGGCGAGTTGTCTCGCCTTGACTCAGCACGTGGGACTCATGTTTCCTATCGTGGAATCTAGCGCCGATTTGCCGGTTCCGTCAATCACCCATCAGACCGGGGGCCGCATGTTCGTCAACAAGCTGCCGCGTTACGAGATCCTCTCGCCCGACGCGGTCGAGACGCTCGAGCGCGGCTGGAAGCGGATCGTGAGCGAGCTCGGAGTGGAGTTCCTGCTCCCCGAGGCGGTCGAGCTGTTCGCCGCGGCAGGGCATGCGGACCGAGGGCGACTGCGTCTGGCTCGATCCCGATTTCATCCTCGAGCAGGTGGCCAAGGCACCGCGCAACTTCGACGTCCAGGCGCGCAATCCGGCCAACAACGTGCACATCGGCGACGACCGCATGGTCTTCTCGTCGGTCTACGGCCCGCCCTTCGTGCGCCAGGGCGACGTGCGCCGCGACGCGACGCATCGACGACTACCGCAACTTCGTGAAGCTCGCGCAGTCGTTCCCCGAGCTCGACATGACCGGCGGCACGATCGTCGAGCCGAACGACACGCCGCTCGACTCGCGCCACCTCGACATGGTGCTGGCGCTGCAGACGCTCTCGGACAAGGCCTACATGGGCTCCGTGACGTCCGGCCCGAACGCGGCCGACACGATCCGCATGACCGAGATCCTGTTCGGCGGGCGCGCGGCGATCGAGCAGACGCCGGCCGTGATCTCGCTGATCAACGTCAACTCGCCGCTGCGCTTCGACGACCGCATGCTGGCCGCGATGTTCGAGTACAACCGCGCCAACCAGCCGGTCATCGTCACGCCGTTCCTGCTGATGGGCGCGATGTCGCCGGTCTCGATCCCAGCGACGCTCGCCCAGCAGCTGGCCGAGGCGCTCACGGGCATCGCCCTGACGCAGCTCGTCAATCCCGGCTGCCCCGTGATCCTGGGCTCGTTCCTCTCGAACACCGACATGCAGTCGGGCTCGCCCGCGCTCGGCACGCCCGAGTCGGCGATCGGCCTGCTCTGCACCGGCCAGATGGCGCGGCGCTACGGCCTGCCCTGGCGCTCGGGCGGCGGGCTGACCTCGAGCCAGACGTGCGACGCGCAGGCCGCCTACGAGGCGATGATGGTCATGACGCCGACGTTCCTCGCCGGCACGAACTACGTCATGCACGCGGCCGGGCTGGCTGGAGGCGGGCCTCGTCTCCTGCTACGAGAAGTTCATCGTCGACATCGAGATCCTGCGCATGCTGCAGGTGCAGTTCACGCCGCTCGAGATCGACGAGGAGAGCCTGGCCTTCGGCGCCCACGAGGAGGTCGGCGCCGGCGGCCACTTCCTCGGCGCGGTGCACACGCTGGAGCGCTTCCGCGAGTGCTTCTACCGCCCGCTGCTCTCCTCGACCGAGAACTTCCAGCGCTGGGAGCGCCTGGGCGGCCGCGACGCCACCGAGCGCGCCGCCGAGATCTACACGAAGACGCTCGAGGAGTACGAGGAGCCGCCGCATGGACGCCGCCATCCGCAGCGAGCTCGACGAGTACGTGACCCGCCGCCGGACCGAGCTCGGCGACTGACCCGATGGCCGAGAAGAAGCCCACAGCGAAGCCGGCCCTCCTCGCGGGCGGCAACCCGCAGATCGCGAAGGGCGACGGCGACGGCCCCGTGCAGGCCTACATCGCGGCCATGCCGGGCTGGAAACAGGATGTCGGGCAACGCCTCGACGCGCTCATCGTGCGAACCGTGCCCGGCGTGAGCAAGGCCGTGAAGTGGAACTCGCCCTTCTACGGCATCGAGGGCCAGGGCTGGTTCCTCTGCTTCCATTGCTTCAAGAAGTACGTCAAGCTGGCGTTCTTCCGCGGCGCGTCGCTGCAGCCGCTCCCTCCCGGCGAGTCCAAGAGCGAGGACACGCGCTACCTCGACATCTACGAGGCCGACGAGCTCGACGAGCAGCTCCTGGCGAGCTGGATCAGGCAGGCGGCGGAGCTGCCCGGCTGGGTCCGTAGAGCCGGGCGCGCCTCAGGCCGGTTCGCCGAGGTCGCCCGGCCGGTACGGCTGGGGCTCGAACTCGGTCGGCGCGCGCCTCGCGGTAGGCCTCCTCCGGGGACGTCGTGGCGCGCACCGCGCCCGCCCCGTGGCGAAGCGCCACCTCGTCCACCGGGTACTCGAACGACTCTTCCCCGCCGCGCGCGCCGACCATCAGGATCGCGCACGGGCCGTCGCCGGCGCCCACGAAGATGTGCCGCGTCCACGCGGCGTGTGCACGAAGTCCCACTGCCTGCAGCGCGCCGCTCGCGGCCCTCGATCAGCAGCAGGCACTCGCCGGACAGCACCAGGAAGCCCTCCTGCGTGCCCTCGCCGTGGTAGAGGCCGTTGCGCTCGCCCGGATCGAGCACGTGGACGTTGATCCCGACCTGCTCGAATCCGGCGGCGCCCGGCTCGATGTCGGAGAAGCGCCCCCAGCCCGGCGTCCCACGCCAGGCGGCTCTCGCGGAGGTTGAGCACGAACCAGCCCGGTCCGGCCGTCGGGCGGCACTCGCGAGCAGCCGGGTGGCCTTCAGCTCGGCCTCTGGGCAACCTCGGCGAGTCGCAACGTGCGGTCCGACCACGCCGCACAGGCTAGCTACGGGAGTGCTCGATCTCCAGGTCGCTCCAGCGGGCGACGTGGTCGCGCATCGCCTCGCCCGCGCGCCTCGGCGTCGCCGGCGTGGATCGCGTTGACGATCGCGTGGAGCTCGCGGGCCAGGTCGCCGCGCAGCGGTGAGCCGGCGGGGACCGGCACGGCCGTGAAGGCTCGCTGCAGCGCGTCGAGGATCGCGCTCATGATCGCGGCGCGCACCGAGTTGCCGGTTGCGCGGGCAACTGCGTCGTGGAAGCGCACCTCGAGCGCGGCGACCTCGGGCCACGGCACGCCGGCGTCGCCGGCGCGGGCCGCCACGTCGCCGACGATGTGCTCGAGCTCGGCCAGCGCGGCCGGGTCGGCGCGGCGCGCCGCCCAGGCCGCGTTCTCGGCCTCGAAGGGCACGCGGAACTCGGCCAGCTCGCGCGCCGTCGCCGAGCGGAAGCGCAGCAGCGCGCCGAGCGCGCCGGCGACCAGCTCGGAGCTCGGCTCGGCGACGAAGGCGCCGCCGCGCGAGCCGGTGCGGATCTCGATCACGCCCTGGGCCTCGAGCGCGCGCAGCGCCTCGCGCAGCGTCGTGCGCGAGACGCCGAAGGTCGACGCCGAGGTCGCGTTCGCTCGGCAGCCGCTCGCCCGGGCGCGATCCCGCCGGAGGCGATCGCATCGCGGATCTGGCCGACGATGTGGTCGAACGAGCGCACGCGCTGCGCGGGGACGAAGGCGGCGGTTGTGGGGACGGTGTCGGTCACGGCTTGACGGCTCCAGGGCGACAGCGTACCGTGCCTTCAGAAAGGTTCAACCATTCACGGAGTCGCCTGATGCAGCTTGCCGACAGCCTCAACCGCCTGGGAACGGAAACCGCCTTCGAGGTGCTGGCGCGCGCCAAGGCGCTGGAGGCGTCGGGCCGCCGGATCATCCACCTGCAGATCGGCGAGCCCGATTTCACGACGCCGCGCCACATCATCGACGCCGGCCGCAAGGCCTGGGCCGACGGCGAGACGCACTACTGCCCCGCGCCCGGCCTGCCGGTGCTGCGCGAGGCCTGCGCCGCGCACCTCTCGCGCCACCGCGGCCTCGAGATCGACCCGGGCAACGTCGTCGTCGCACCCGGCGCCAAGCCGTTCCTGTTCTTCGGCGTGCTCGCGACCTGCAACCCGGGCGACGAGGTCATCTACCCGAACCCGGGCTTCCCGATCTACGAGTCCGTGATCAACTGGGCCGGCGCCACGCCGGTGCCGCTGCCGATCACCGAGGACCGCGACTTCGCCTTCAGCGTCGACGACCTGGCCGAGCGGCTCACGCCCAAGACCAAGCTCGTGATCCTCAACTCGCCGGCCAACCCGACGGGCGGCATCGTCCCGCGCGAGCTCAACGTGCAGATGGCCAGGCTGCTCGCCGACCACGACTGCTGGATCCTCTCGGACGAGGTCTACTCCGAGATGCTCTACGAGGGCGCGCACGACACGATCGCCTCGCACGAGGGCCTGCTCGAGCGCACGATCCTGCTCGACGGCTTCTCGAAGACGTTCGCGATGACCGGCTGGCGCCTCGGCTACGCGGCGCTGCCGAAGCCGCTCGTCGAGCCGATCACGCGGCTGATCATCAACTCGGTCTCGTGCACGGCGCCCGCGGTGCAGCTGGCCGGCGTGGCCGCGCTCGAGGGCCCGCGCGACGAGGTCGACGCGATGATGGCCGAGTTCACGAAGCGCCGCGAGTTCGTCGTCGACGGCCTCAACAAGCTGCCGGGCGTGAGCTGCATCGTCCCGAACGGCGCCTTCTACGCCTTCCCGAACGTCAAGGGCACGGGCCTCGACACGCGCGAGCTCGCCAACCGGCTGCTCGACGAGGCCGGCGTCGCGCTGCTCTCGGGCACGGCGTTCGGCGAGTACGGCGAGGGCTACCTGCGCGTCTCCTACGCGAACTCGCTCGAGAACATCGAGGAAGCCCTGGCAGAAGATGGGCGACCTGCTGGCGCAGACGGCCGCCTGATGGCCGGGCGCATCGTGGTCACGGGCCGCGTGCCCGAGCCGGCCCTCGACATCCTGCGCGAGGCGGGCGAGCTCGACGCGCACACGCAGGAGACGGCGCTGCCGGTCGACGAGCTGCACGCGGCGATCGCGGGCGCCGACGCCGTCGTGACGCTGCTGCACGACCGCGTCGACGAGGCCTTCCTGGACGCCGCCGGCCCGCAGCTGCGCGTCGTCGCGAACGTCGCCGTGGGCTACAACAACATCGACGTCGCGGCCTGCGCGGCGCGCGGCGTGCTCGTCACGAACACGCCCGGCGTGCTCACCGACGCCACGGCCGACATCGCGATGGCGCTGATCCTGATGGTCACGCGGCGGCTCGGCGAGGGCGAGCGCGTGATCCGCAGCCGCACGCCGGCTGGCGCTGGCACATGCACTACCTGCTCGGCACGGGCCTGCAGGGCAAGACGCTCGGCATCGTCGGCCTCGGCCAGATCGGCACGGCCACGGCGCGCCGCGCGCGCGCGTTCGGCATGCAGATCACCTACAGCGGCCGGCGGCGCGCCGACGAGGCGCGTCGAGGCGGAGCTCGACGCGCGCTTCATCGGCTTCGACGAGCTGCTCGCGACGAGCGACGTCGTCTCGCTGCACTGCCCGCTGACGCCCGAGACGCACCACCTGATCACGGCCGAGCGCCTGCGCGCAGATGCGCAGCGACGCCTACCTCGTCAACACGACGCGCGGGCCCGTCGTCGACGAGGCGCGCGCTCGCCGAGGCGCTCGCGCTCGGGCGTGATCGCGGGCGCCGGCCTCGACGTGTTCGAGCACGAGCCCGAGGTGCACCCCGGCCTGCTCGAGCTCGAGAACGCCGTGCTGATCCCGCACCTCGGCTCGGCCACGATCGAGACGCGCACGGCGATGGCCGTGCTGGCGGCGCGCAACGCCGCCGCGGTGCTGCAGCGGCGAGGAGCCGCTGACGCCCGTCAGCGCCTTCAGTCGGTCTTCGCGTCCTTCGGAGTCGCGGCCTTGCGCGCTCGGCGTCGCGCCATCGTCTCCTTGATGGGCGCGACCGGATCGATCTCGCGCATGCCGCTCTCGAACTCGTCCTTGAACGTGCCGACCGAGTCCTTGGTCTTGCGCAGGTGCTTGCCCGTGCCGCGAGCGATGCGCGGAAGCCGGCTCGAGCCGAACAGCAACACGATGACCACGAGGACGATCAGAATTTCCTGGATGCCGAAATTGCCCACGGACACTCCCTTCGAAGGGTTCGGCTACATGCTACCGCTCATTCGCAGCGGCGTCCGCATAGGGTTCGCGCGTGAGCGACCTGCCTCAGCGCCGGCTCGGCGCCGACGGCCCGGCCGTCTCCGCCGTCGGCCTCGGCTGCATGAGCGCATCGTGGGGCTACTACCTCGATCCGCAGGACGACGCGCGTCTCCGAGCGCACGCTGCAGCGCGCGGTCGAGCTGGGCGTGACGCACTTCGACACGGCCGTCGCTGTACGGCCGCGGCCACAACGAGACGCTCGTCGGCCGCGCGCTGCGCAACCGCCCGCCCGAGGTGCTGATCGCCTCCAAGTGCGGCCTCGAGAACCGCGGCTTCCCGCGGCGCAAGACCATGCGCGACGGCCAGCCCGGAGACGATCCGGCGGCACTGCGACGCCTCGCTCGCGCGCCTCGGGCTCGACGTGCTCGACCTCTACTACCTGCACCGCGTCGATCCGGACGTGCCGGTCGAGGAGAGCTTCGGCGCGCTCTCGGAGCTCGTCGCCGAGGGCAAGATCCGGCGCCTCGGCATCTCCGAGTGCACGGTCGACGAGCTCGCGCGCGCCCACGCCACGCACCCGGTGAGCGCGCTGCAGAGCGAGTTCTCGCTGTGGACGCGCGAGCCGCTGACGGACGTGATCCCGTGGTGCGCGCGCCAACGGCGTCGTCCTTCGTGGCCTTCGGCGTGCTCGGGCGCGGCTTCCTGACCGGCGCGCTGCGCCCGGACCAGGAGTTCCCGAGCGGCGACTTCCGCGCCACCAACCCGCGCTTCCAGCCGGACGCGATGGCCGCCAACGTCGCGATCGTCGACGGCGTCCGGCGCGTCGCCGAGCGCCTCGGGCGCGACGCCGGCGCAGGTCTGCGTGGCCTGGGTGCTGGCCCAGGGCGAGCACGTCCTGCCCATCCCGGGCACGAAGCGAGCGCGCTACCTCGAGGAGAACCTGGGCGGCGGGACGCTCGCCCTGGACGCCCAGGCGCTGGCCGAGCTCGACGCGCTGCCGCCCGCCGGTCGGCGCGCGCTACGCCTGAGTCCGACGCCTACGGCTGACGGCCGCGGAGGTGCGGATTACCGCACCTGACCCGGGACACCCGGTCGGGACACCGAGACGACTTCTGCCTCATGCGCGGCGGACATGCCCCCGCGCAGCATCAGTGGTGCAGCAACCAGCTGCGACAACCACTGAAAGGAGCCAGATCGTGATCAACCCCGGAGACACCCTCGTCAACAGCGTGACGGGCGAGGAGCTGACCTTCCTCCAGACCGCCGCGTCGACCAACGGCGAGTACGTCGAGGTCGTCGCCGTCGTCCAGCCCGGTGGCTCCGTCGCCGCCGCGCACGTGCACCCCAACCAGACCGAGACGTTCACCGCCATCGAGGGCACGCTCGACCTGCGCGTCGGCCGCAAGCGCCTGCGCGCTCGAGCGCGGCGAGAGCGCCGTCGTCGAGGCCGGCACCGCCCACAAGTTCTGGAACGACGGCGACGAGCCCGTCATGTTCCACTGCGAGGTCAGCCCGGCGCTGCAGTTCGAGTCGCTGATCGAGACGATGTTCGGGCTCGCCCGCGACGGCAAGACGAACCGCAAGGGCATGCCGAACCCCGTGCGCATGGCCTCGATCGCCCGCGCGCATCGCGACGTCATCCGCTTGCCCGGCGTCCCGGCCTGGCTGCAGGACCTCGGCACGCTCAGCGCCATGCCGCTCGCGCGGCTCGCCGGCTACGGCGCCGCCTACCAGCCGGTCAAGCCGGTGCTCGCCTGACATCCGCCGACCCGTCAAGGAGCCCTCATGTCCGCCACTCGCCACCACCGCATGCCGCCTGGGCGACGACGCCATCGCGATCGCCGCTGCCCGTGACGTCACCCGGCGTCACGGCAGCGGCGATGCCGCCGTCGACGCCCTGCGCGGCGTGTCCCTCGCGCTCCACGAGGGCGACTTCGTCGCCGTCATGGGCCCGTCGGGCTCGGGCAAGTCGACCCTCATGCACATCATGGCCGGGCTCGACAGCCCACCGCCGGCAGCGCGCCATCGACGGCATCGCCCTCGAGGGTCTGCGCGAGCGCGAGCTCACGCAGCTGCGGCGCGATCGCGTCGGCTTCGTCTTCCAGGCCTACAACCTGCTGCCGACGCTCTCGGCCGCCGAGAACGTCGCGCTGCCGCTTCGTCTTGCAGGCCGCGACGTCGACGAGGACTGGGTCGCCGAGCTGCTCGACATGGTCGGCCTCGCGGATCGCGCCGGCCACCGTCCGTCCGAGCTCTCGGGCGGCCAGCAGCAGCGCGTCGCGGTCGCGCGCGCGCTGGCCACGCACCCGGCCATCGTGTTCGCCGACGAGCCCACGGGCAACCTCGACTCGCGCGCGTCAGCCGACGTGCTGGCCTGCTGCGCAGCGCCGCCGACGATCGCGGCCAGGCGATCGCGATGGTCACCCACGACCCGGTGGCCGCAGCCACGGCCGACCGCGTGGTCTTCCTCGCGGACGGCGCCGTCGTCGCCGACGAGCCGCGCCTCAGCGCCGGCGAGATCCTCGACCGGATGAAGGAGCTGACGTGAACCGCCTCGCGCTGCGCGGGATCGTCTCGCGCAAGCTCCGCACGGTGCTCACCGCGCTCGCGATCGTCTTCGGCACCGCCATGTGTGCGCGACGCTCGTGCTGACCTCCACGGCCACCCGCGGCTTCGAGAGCTGGTACACCGAGGCAGATCGGGGCTCGGACGTGATCGTCAGCGGCAAGCTGGCGGTGCGCTCGGCCGACCGCGACACCGCCGCGCCGGCCATCCCCGCGAGCCTCGTGAGCGACATCGCGCGCGTCCCCGGCGTCACCGCGGTGGCGGCGAGGTGGAGGGCACCGCCACCCTGTCGATCGCAACGGCAAGACGCTGGGCGTCGACGGGCCGCCAAGATCGGCGTCTCCGTCCCGCAGCCCGGCCTGATGGGCCTGCGCCTCGTCTCCGGCCGCTGGCCGCACACGGCGAGGTGGCCATCGACCGCTTCACCGCCGCCGACGCGCATTTCGGCGTCGGCGACGGCATCGACGTCTCCACCAACCACCCGACCGCGCGCTTCCGCATCGTCGGCCTCGTGCAACTCGGCGACGTCGGCGCGTCGGCGCGACGATCTCGGTCTTCGACCTGCGCACCGCGCAGGCCATCCTCGACCGCCCGGGCCAGGTCGACACGATCCGCGTGCGCGCCGACGACGGGGTCTCGCCGGCCGAGCTCGCGCGCCGCATCCAGGCAGCGCACCTGCAGTCGCCCGTGACCCTCCGGGTCGAGACGGCCGCCGATCACGTCGAGCGGACGATGCACGAGCAACTCGGCTTCATCGACATCTTCCGCTACATCCTGCTGGCGTTCGGCGGCGTCGCCCTGCTCGTCGGCGCCTTCATCATCTACAACACGTTCGCGATCACCGTCGCCCAGCGTGTGCGGGAGCTCGCGCTCCTGCGCTGCCTCGGCGCCAGCCGGCGCCAGGCGCTGGTCTCGGTGCTGCCGAGGGCCTCGTCGTCGGAGCCGTCGCCTCGCTCATCGGCACGGCACTCGGCATCGCGCTGGGCGCCGGCCTGATCGCGCTGTTCAACGCGGTCGGGATGACGATCCCCGAGGTGCCGATCGCGATCACGCCCGCGACGCTCCTGCCCAGCGTGATCGTGGGCATCGGCGTCACGCTGGTCGCGGCGCTCGTCCCGGCGGCCCGCGCAGGTCGCGTCGCTCCGGCGGTCAGCCTGCGCGAGTCCGTGGCACCGCGCAACCATCCCGGCCGCCGCTCGCTGATCGCCGGGCTCGCCGCGCTCGCACTGGCGGCCACGGCCCTGTCGCTCGGAATGCTCGGCGACCCCGGCAGCGTCGGGGCGCGGCTGTTCCTGATCGCCGTCGGCACGCTCGGGCTGTTCGGCTCGATCGCCGCCCTCGCGAGCAGGCTCGTGCCGGTGCTGGTCGCGGTCATCGGGTGGCCGCTGCGCCGCATCGCCGGCGTCCCCGGCTCGCTCGCGACCGACAACGCGACCGGCTCCGGGCCGCACCGCCGCGACGGCCGCCGCGCTCATGATCGGCGTCGCGTTGGCCTCGTTCATGGCGATCTTCGCCAACGTCATCGCCGGCTCGCCGACCGACCAGCTCGAAAGCGGGTGCCGCCGACTACGTCGTCTCCAGCACGACCTACTACGCCCCCTTCGACCGCGCGGTGGCACGCCACATCGCAAGCGTCCCCGGCGTCGCCGCCGTGGCCGAGGAGGCCGACGAGATCAGCAAGGCCGGCAAGGGCGCGCACATCGCCATGGGCGTCGATCCCGCAACGTTCGGCCGCGCCTACAACCTCGACTGGCGGGAGGGCTCGAACGCCGTCCCTGGCCGATCTCGGCCCCAGGGACGCCGTGATGGAGCAGTCGATCGCGAGCGGCCGAAGGACTCCAGGTCGGTGAGCAGTTCCCGGTCGTCACGCCGACCGGGCAGCACGACCACCCTCACGCTGCGCGGCACCTACAGGGACGACGCGTTCGCGGCCGGGTACCTGAGTTCCCCATCTCCCACCTGGCGCTCGGTGTTCGGCCCAGCACGACCGACACGTCGCTGTACGTCGTGCGCAAGCCCGGCGCTCCCGTCGAGGCGACCGCGTCGGCGATCCGCGCGGCGATCACGCGCTG